>CAVXVG010000037.1:0-10230 GCA_963765145.1 Parachlamydiales bacterium | reverse complement strand
AGGAACTGCGAGGAATAAAAGAAGAGGTTCTATCTGTTGATAACGTAGCCATTCTACTTCTCCTTGTTAAAAGGGCCAAGCTGCTTGCGTGTAAGCGACTTGGCCTTTAGGTTTATTTATTGGACTTGGAAGCGAACTTTTGCATATTTATCAAAAGTTGTTGCAAGAACCGACAAAATTGATGGTTGCAACATAGAAGGATTTGGGTGAGATTTCTACGCCGACAACCCGTTAATGGCTCAACTGTGCTCGTACCAAGATTCTGAGCTTGAGCTACAAGCTTGATTTGGACAAAATCAGCAATTTGTGCCCCGTATTGAATGGGGATTCCATTGATCTTGATATCTCCTACGGTGAAGGACTTTTCTTTAGGAACCTCATAGACCGCCCTAACAGGTGTATCTTTGGTGCCTCGTACGATCTTCCAATAAGAGGCTGGGTCGGATTTATCCGGTGTTTCCCATCCTGCGGTGATTAAGTCATCAAAATAGAGTCCCACGGGATTAGCTAAAGAGACAAATGCTTTTGCATCTCGCGTAAGCTGGTTAACTTGAGCCCCAATAAAAGGATCGCTATTACGGTCCTTATCACCATATTTTCCGCACTTAATTAGCTCCTGTTGCTCGGTCAAGAGGCGACCATTGATTTTTCGAACAACACTTGAGCCTGCTGCTAGCTCGATTTCTGCTCCCAACGTGTTGTTTATCTGAATAAGATGCATTGCACCATTCGTTGTTGAATTATTCCATTTATTATCTGGCTTGTATTTTTTAGAAGAATCGAACAAATCTTCGGGCTTAACGTTAGGATTGATAAATTGTTGATAAAGTGCAACAACGCGATCTGGATCAGTCTGGGCCATAAAATCCCAATATTCAGGTCCTTCGCAAGTAAAGGTCACCCTTGTAACTTTTCCATTTGATTTTTCGGTGCTCCACTCACAATATTCGTCTTGATTGTTTCTATCAGACTCAGCTACTTTCCACCTCTTGCTATCGATGGGATAATCTAATTTGACTTTCTTGGGAAATCCTATCCAAGACACTTTTTGGAACTGTAAATCAGTGGCAGTAGCTGTTTTTAAGGGATTGTAAAATTGAGAACGAGGACCGTCAAATTCAAAGTCCTTGGGATAACCTACAATCGCATCGTCCATACTTTGCGATATAAAATCGCTCCATTGCTGCCGTTGTGAAGGATTAAAATCATTTAGATTTCCTGGGGGATCGAACATTTGTTGAGTTGAACTTGTGACCGTTCTTGTAGCCATACATTCTCCTATAAAGTAGGGTTAAGTTTTAGAATGCAGCTACCATCAAATACTAAATATTAATTTATGCCAACATTTTATTTTTATGTTCTGAATAAGTCCTTAACACAACGCGTATAAATTTTTCACTTTTCACCCATATCCACAGGGAATAAAAAGCCAGAGCAGCGTTCAACTTGTTCGAGCTGTACTCGATAATCGCTTATGTTTTGGAAAAATTTTGCTTCTTGATTGGGAAGAATATAGGCCTCGCAAGCTGTTTTACCTGTTGCAAACTCTATGAAAAGAACTTTAAAAAATGAGTGGGGACTCCCACATCATTTTGTCCTATGACTCGGTAGAGAATGTACTTGTTTCCATCAGGAAGAACCTGAGGAAGAAAAAGAGGTCCTGTATAAACATCGATTAAACGAATTTGCGGAAGAAGATGAGAAATATATTGTTCTAGTTGTCTCCAAAGACCGCGATTAAAAGAAGCGTTCTGAGGACAAATATTAGTAAGATAAAAGGTCTCCTTCAATGCCTCTTCTGAACTAGAGTGAGGGTGGCAGCTCCCATGTGTCCTCGATCGAAACCGGAATGCTCATAATCGTGATTACTGCTTCGTTGCATACTGGGAAGGACATGGTCCTCTTTAAATGAAAATCCCACTCGGTCAACCTTCTTGGCTAACGCTTCTTGAGTTAGGCGCTCGTAAACCCACAGAGGTACCTTGTTGCGTGCATCATAACAAACTGTGTAACCGGTGCGTTCGATTATAGGAAAACCTTGCGGATAGTTTGGCTCTTTCTCAAATCGAACGAATCCACACCCACACCCCACGATGAATGCGATACTTAAGGAAAAGAAAGTGAGGCGGCATTTCTTGATTAAAATCTTCCTGGTTTTAGAATTGAGAAACCCAGCTAGAAACATACCCAGTCATTTTACTGCAATCGAGTCTAATTCGCAGCAATCTTTCGCGGTCATCGTTCGTTATTTCTTCTCAATTGCACAAACACAAAGTGTGCAACGGTTGCACACTTTCAGTTTCCAGTTACACATTTTGTTGACATGAGGAGGAAACCGGGTTATAAGACTAAATATGAAGACTTTTACTTTTTCCTCTTTCAAAGGCGGAACAGCCAAAACATCTACAGTGCTCCACCTAGGAGCCTGTTTGGCCAAATTCCATAAGAAGAAATGCCTGCTTATCGATTTCGACCCTCAGGCTAATTTATCGACGGGTTTAGGGATCGGGCCTGATACGCTAGAAACGATGGTTCCCGTTTTAAAGGGTGAATGCAAGATTGAAAAAGTTATCAAAGAAAGCTGTGTTAAGAACCTATTCCTCATTCCTTCCAATGCATTTCTCGATGGTATTGATCGATCAAATGAATTAATGGGAAATCCTTATGCGCATGAGCTTTTGAGAAAGCACCTAGCAACCCTAGAGGGACAATTTGACTTTTGCTTTATCGATACGTCACCCTCTTTAGGATGGCTTACCCAAGTTGCCTTTTTTGCTTCACAGCTTTCCATTATTTGTGCTATTCCTGAAGCTTTTAGCATCCTGGCTTTAAGTCGATTAAGAGAATTTTTAGCGCAGGTCAATGAACATCATTTAGTCGAAGTTTTTGGTGTTGTTCTATCCTTTTGGGACGATCGGGGAGCCATCAATCAAAGCTTCCTCAAGGAAATTCAAGCTTCTTTCCCTGATAAGTTGTTCGATACCAAAATTCGAAGAGATGTGACTGTATCCAGAGCTGTCTTATCAGGACTGCCTGTGATGGAAGTGAATGCAAGCTCAAGAGCAGCTGTGGATTATAAGCAACTGACCAAAGAATTTATGCGGAGGTTTGAATCTTTAAAACCTTCTGCGGGCAAATCTAAAAAAGCCCCTGCCTTGAGAAATCTATTAGCAACGAGATCATGATGGCTAAACAACCAACTTTTGCAAATCCAGCCTTTCAAAAAAAGACAGAAAATCCCGCCCAGTTCAATGTGGTTGCAGCGCCTACCGCTTTAGACTCTCTTAAGCAGGTAAAAGAGCTCGATAAACGCGAGATAACACGGATTGAAAAAATCATAGTTGATCATTTCATTCCTAATCAAAGAACAGACGAAGAAGCGGAACATGATACTAAGTTCATTGCGCGTATTACAGCAGAGATTAAATCGATAGGAAGACAGGCTCTTTTGCTTACGGGTGAACGAATCGCCAGGGTGCAAGAAGCTTTAAAATATTATCGGGGTGGAGCTTTTGGGAAATGGTTGGAAATGACTTTTGGCTCTGCAAGAACTGGCTATAATGCTCTAGCTTACTTCAATTTTTTCACCTCCCTACCCGAACTAGATCTGCAAGAAAAATTCAAGAAATTGCCCCAAAAAGCAGCTTATATGCTGGCCGCGCGGAATGGAGATCTTGAGAAAAAAATTGAAATTGTTCGCGAATACCATGATGTTAAGAACAGTGAAGAAGTTATCCTGCTCATCCAAGAAAAATTACCCCCTTTATTCGACGATGTTAGACGTCGAACAAGTCATCACACAAAGCTTATCAATGCCATCGTGGAAAATCTGAAAAAAGTTCAACGGAAAAAAGAGTCTCTTTCGGCGGAAGAAAAGAAAGAACTCTTGATAGTCAGCGATATCATTCGCGACATCTTAACACCTTCAGCTCAAAAATCTGAAAATATTGAGACCTAGAAACGGCTTTTGTGCTTAGCCTGGCTGTGCAGTTTGGGAGTTCCAGAGCCTTATTTTTGCTAACTTTATCGCTCGTTGTCCTCTTGATTCGAAGGCTTATCGCACCCTAACCGCAACCCTTAAATTGCCTTAACCAAAATTCTTAAAAGTTCTGTTTGACTTCCGGGCTATGAAAGATATTCCTGATACAGGTTTGGTGGAACTTCTAGTTTACGCAAGGCGTGCTCTAACTCGCTTTTAAAACTTTTTGCATCGAATTGAACAATTATTGGATATGAATCCTTTTTCCTTCGAATTTCAACATATTTACTCGATACATCGAAAATAAGATCTCTGTCCTTGCGAAGAGCCTTTTCCAAAACCTGTGATATTTTACGATTTTCTGCTGGATCCGCGCCCTTTTTCTGCTGCTTCTTAGTAACACTCATAGCAGTCCACCCCTCGTCGAAATAACTGCGGAGTTTTTGGGGCGTCGAGAGTCTAGTACACCAGTAGTTTTGCATAAGCCCCCACTTAATCAACTCTTCAACATCTTCGGGGCTTCGACTTTTTAAAAGAAGCATTAAGTCTTTGAGCTGATCTTCCTTTTCTTGACCGCTAGGCATAGAATGCTGCTCGTTAAGCTCTTTTTTCTTCCTATGAAATAAATCGAATAGATAGTTGGCAGAGGAGGAGGCATTGTTTCCCAACTTAAAGACCTTTTCAACTGCAGCGGATTGGGTGAGTAGATATTTTTCATCCCGAAGGGTTAGGACATCTATGGCGGATGTTCTTTTATAGTCTGACAGATAACCCAACTTCTGAGCTACAGAAAAGGCTTCGTCCAATATGGCGTTGGCTCTTTCCTTTTGGCCACGATAAACGGATTTGGGCATTTTGAGCGCTATAGCTAGCTCTTCCATGCTTAGTCGAATTTGATAAGGAGGAGAAACGTGGGGGTTTCGGCGTTTAGTTTCGTATTGATATCTTAAGTAGAATAAGAATCTGTAAACATAAGCCGACACTCGTTTTCTTCCATACAGCGCCTGTACTTCTTCCCTCCACTTAAATGGGAAAAGAAGGAAATAATTCTCCCTTTGATCTAAGAAAATGGAACTAGGGGTAATTTCGTAATATTTAATATTTCCGGGTTTCTTCTTGACCTCTGTAGAATTACCGTCCTCCCCTTTCCTTGCTGCTTGAGCCTCTACTTCGTCACGAACAATTTTAACAGTAAAAAGGGTATCAACCGCTTCAACAGATTCTTTTTTCCAGTTCCCATTTCTATCTCTTTCTGGCTCTCCATCCTTTCCGATAGCCAGTCTATCATACCAAAAAAAATACTGTTTTGTGCCCAACTGATGTAATGCCTCGAGAGCGCGTTCCTTTTCTCCCATGCTCTCAACACTTAATCCTGCCCATTCTATGATCTGTTTTTGCGTAACACGGAGCCGAGGAACTTCTCTGACATATTTGTATGTCTCGGGGAGCTTTCCATCATATTTTTCAGCGGCAATGCTTTCCTTGTCTTCAGGAGAGATGTTTCCTCGATAATTTGTTTCCGTAAATCCCTTTAAAATCCCCTCCATGACTCGCATTTGCACGTCATTCAAATCAATTCCAAAACCCTCAATCTCGTTGTTGAGCTTTACCCCAAATTCTTTGCTAAATTTTTCGTGTTGATTGCTAAAGAGCGTAAGTTGCTTTGGGTGTCCGATAATATTGCGAACAGCATGAAGCCCCATTTGATTAAGGCTATCAGGTTTGGAATCTTCTTCGTCATCGATCATGTTTTCTTTCATGACTACTCCTTGCAACAGATCACTGCTCTAGGGACCAAGCAGACATTACGTACGATATCTTATAATCAGAACATACAACACCTGGAGTATTAACGAAAGAGGAAGAAGGTTGACTATTACTTGTAACCTAGATTGTCCCAAAAATCGTCGACAGATGGCTGTAAATTTTCTGCTGATTTTGCTTTGGAATTTTCAGACAAGTCTAGCCCAGTTTTAGCCATGTCGAGAATATATTCACTAATCGTTTTACCGTTTTTTTTCGCTAAAGTCTTGATGGCAAGCTTTTCCTCGGTTGAACAATCAACACTTAGTCGAACACGCTTTGTTTTATCAGCTGATTCAGCTTGGCTTGTCTTTTTTTCCATAACTTAAGAATACTAAAATTCTTCCTTTGCGTAAAGGGTGCAGCAAACCCAATCCAATTTCTTTTGAAAGAATAAAAAAAACGCTTCCTTCCAATATAGTTCTTTTCTTAGTCTAATCAAATCTTAAGAATATAGACGGG
This sequence comes from Parachlamydiales bacterium, assembly GCA_963765145.1. Classification (GTDB taxonomy): domain Bacteria; phylum Chlamydiota; class Chlamydiia; order Chlamydiales; family JAJFMK01; genus JAGVKY01. The sequence continues at coordinate 3,986 of CAVXVG010000037.1, read as the reverse complement.
GAAACCTCCTAGAGCGGCTCCGACAAATCAGGACTAAAACCTCGACAAATCATGATTAAAGTTTCGACAAAATGTGACTGCCATTTCGACAAATCAGGACTGGGGCTTCGACAAATCAGGACTAAAACCTCGACAGATTATGACTAAGCTACGACAAATGGCGACCCAAAGCTCGACAAAATGTGACTAGACTTCGACAAATCAGGACTAGCTTTGAGGAGAATTTGTGACAAAAATCTCGACAAATCAGGACTGGCGTCTCTATAGAAATAATTTTAAAATCGCCTTAATGGAAGTGTTTGTGACAATTTTCGACAAATCAGGACTGTAGGTTGATTTAATTCGCTTCCCATTGATAAAACATCGAAAGATGTGTCCAGAAACAATCTTCCCGAATTGTCGAAAGTATGCAACCGTTGCATACTTTCTTTTCAAGAAGACGTCACTTTATCTTGGCCGCTATCCTCGGTTGCAGACTTATGAGAAAAAGTATCAGCAGAGCTGATGAAACGATAACATTCCATAGAGAAAGTGGCATTCCTAAGAAAAACCAATTTTGCTGCGAGCAGGTACGTGATAAAGAGCCTAGTTGCGAGCTAAACGACTCAAAATTTTCTACACTGATGCGTGTCGAACATTGAGCTGTAAGCAGGTTGAATTGTATGAGAGTATGGTAGATGGAGGTTATTAGGAGCGCCAGGAGCATCGCTATGCATAGACTTCGCGCAGATCGAACAAAGGAAAAAAGAAACCCTCCCAAAGCGACAATAGATAACGTCCCATACAGCCCTCGCTGGATCCAACAAAGCTTGCACGGCAGGATTTGCCAGTAATACTCTATGAGAAACGAAGCCAAAAAAACAGCTCCTGATACTATAAAGAGTATTGCCAAGATTGCTTGAGGAGAAAAAAAGGGCTTTCGAAAATCCAGTGCCTAACATCGACTTGCTAATCTCATGGGGTGGAGGTTTCAATCGTTGCCTTAGAAGCCTTTAAAAGCTCTTCCAGTTGATCCTTTTGACCATAACCATACCATTCACGACGAAACGCATTCCATCTGAATTTTAGACCTTTTAAAGCGGTTTTAATCTCGGGAGGAGGATCTGTCTCAAATGAAACAATTAAAGGAAGCTCCCGGCCGCCTTTTCTTGTGCTGCAAAGACCTCCCCCTTTTTTGCCCATGTCTTTAGCGTTTCTTGTTCATTGGATTTTTCTTGGATTTCAACAAAAGCTCCAAGCAAGATTGTCGTATCAAGAATATCAATGCCTGTTTTGAAAGCGAGTTCACCAATTTGGATGAATTTTCTGATTCTAAATTGCCGCTCTTTGACTTTTAGCAATTTTTCTCTCGCTTCTATTTTAGCTTTCTTCTTTGCCAGTTGCTCTTTTTGAAGACCTAATATGTCTTGTCCCATGATATTTCCTTAAAGCCTCTTTTCAATACGACCCTAACAAATATTCATATATTTCGCCAGATCCATAAGATAGGTTTCGTGCACGAAACCCAATTTTTTCCAAATGGAATGATAAATTTCTGAGATTGGTTTGATAAAGTAGGGTTTAGAAAATTTGAACCTACGCAATATGCAAACAAGTTTGCCATTGCTTTTTTTCTGCGCAAAAGTAGAATGAAATCCGAAACTGAGGTGAACGATGGCTATCGGATATGCTCGAATTGAATTTGTTAAACGCTCAAGTGGGAAAACAGCGTGTGCCAAAGCTGCTTATAACTCACGAACAGAGATCGAATTTCAAGGAAATAAGGCGATAGATTCTCAGACTTATAGTTGGGCTTTTAAAGAAAAACCCATACATCATGAAGTCCTACTTCCACAAGGGGTTAATGAGAGTTTTAGGAAACCTTCGATTCTTTGGAATGCCGCAGAAGCGAAAGAAACCAAGAGCAACTCTCAAGTCGCTGTCGAACTTGTTCTTGCCCTGCCTGATGACAAGGAGATTTCCAATGAAGATCGCATTGAATTAGCTCGAAGCTTTGTCCAGGAACATTTTGTAGCCAAAGGTTTAGCCGCTCAATTGGATATCCATCCTCCAGAAAGGAAAATTATTTTCACCCGCGAAATCAGGAGTTGCGCATTACAAAAGGGATGATAGGGAATCTTGCTGAAGAGAAAAGAAAATCTATGGACCATTCATCTTGAAACTGGCCATACAGTCACTTTTAATCCACAAGAATTTACCGGTTTCACGCGTAAGGAACACAACTGGCACGCCCATGCCTTAATTACTACGCGGAGATTTAAGGCAAGCGGATTAGAGTTGGAAGATCATAAGGCGCGTGACTTAATGCCCCGTATAAACCTAGGTAAAGTCATTTCAGGCGCGGATTGGGGCAAACTGTGGACCGAGGCGCAAAACAAGTATTTTCAAGAGAGAGGTCTTGAGCTCAAGGTCGATCACAATAGCCTCATTCCCCAAGAACATTTGGGCCCCTTCCGTATGAGAGGAAGGGCGTTTGACTTATTAGAAGAACATCACCGCCGGATTGAAGCCAATCACGAAGAGATGCGGTCCCCCGATAAAGTCCTCAATAAAATTGTCGAGCAGCAAAGCGTTTTTACCAAGGAAGATGTCGAACGATTTTTGCAAAAGCATGCTCCTTTAGAACTTCTTTCACAGATGCGAGACGGCTTTTGGAAGCAAACAGATATAACCCCCTTGGTCGATAAAAAGACCGGGGAGCTAACTGGAAAATTTACTTCCCAGAAGGTCATAGAGGAGGAACAGCAAATCCTTCGACTGGCGGATCGTCTTGCGTCGAAGGGAGGACTCCATGTCGGTAAAAATAACGAGAATAAGCTGTCTCATGCGCTTAATGGGGAACAAAAAAAGGCTTTCAATGCCATTCTTGGAAGTAAAAGACTGGCATGCATCCAAGGATATGCTGGTACGGGAAAAAGCTACCTTCTAGCGGCCTTGAAGGAAAGTTATGAAAGCGCGGGCTTCGAGTCCGGGCTTTTGGACCTGATAATGCGACGGCTGATGTTTTGAAGGAAAAGGGCTTTCCTCGAGCTGAGAATGTTTATCTCTTTTTATTTAAACAAAAAAATGGCCATAGAAGGGTCGATTCAGCAAAAGAAGTATGGGTTATCGACGAAGTCGGTAAGCTTGGAAATCGTCCGTTTCTGGAAATCCTTAAGCAGGCTGAGAGCCATAAAGTTCAATTAGTTCTCGCAGGGGATGCCGCGCAACTTCCCCCTGTAGAAAGGGGCGGTATGTTCAATGTTTTCTGCGAGAGGTATGGGTCTCAAGTATTAGAAGAGATCCAAAGACAAAAAACAGATAAACAGCGGCAAATTGCCAAAAATCTGGCCAGTGGTGAGTTTGGCGCCGCTCTCGACAAGTTGGTTTCTTCCAAAAATCTTCGATGGTCCGAAACGAAAAAAGAATCTATGGAATCGTTGATAACCCACTGGGCGCAGGATACGAGAGCTTTTCCTCAGTCATCTACGTTGATTATTGCTCATTCCAACGCTGAAATGCGCATCCTGAATGAGATGGTTCGTTTGGTAAGAAAGGGCCGAGGAGAGCTTAATGAACGTGAATTTGCTTGTGAGTCAACCCATGGGAAAATTTTTGTTAGCGTGGGAGATAGGATCGAGTTCCGAAAAAATGATAAGGAAATTGGTGTTACCAATGGACTTTCTGGGACCTTGATTGAAGCAAAGTCCGATCGATTTATTGTGAGCGTTAGGGATAATACAGATAAAGCGCAGATCATTTCTTTTAACCCCCAAGAATACCATGCTTATCAGCTTGGCTATGCGACGACCTATCATCGTTCTGGAAGGAAGGACGAATGATCGAGCTTACGTTCTTCATGGAAAACGCATGGCAAAAGAAATGTTTTATGTTGGCCTTACTCGTCATGTGGATCAGGTTTATTACTAGATTTCTAAGAGGAAGCCTTTTCGCTTTCCGATCTCAAGCGTCAAACTTTGCGAACGAGTGCCGAGGAGACGTCTCTT
>CAVXVG010000036.1:0-85002 GCA_963765145.1 Parachlamydiales bacterium | reverse complement strand
TGAGCCTGTTCGCCTTTCTGCCAAATACCGCTTATCTTATTGCAAGGGGTCGATGGGATTGCGGTGGGAATGGCGACCCATAATTGAGGGGCCGGTCGAGACTATTTCGCTGAAGGGAGTTTCGGCTAAAGGGATACGCCTCGCCAGCCGCCCGTCAGCCGCATGACCATGGGCAAAGAACAGAAAGAGTTATTTTAAATAGGCTACGGCATTAACCTAAGGGCATTTTGGTTATAACATGAAACTAACAGGATGAACAGGATAAGCTTCGGTTAAAAAAGTTCTTTTGATAAAAAGTAAAAGATAAAAAGGCTTCGCCGTGAAAATGCTCAGACGTCATTGCATTTAATCATCTCGCCTAGCGGATGTGTTGCAGGAACTCGTCTCCTTAATCTCTTCGGCTTAATAAGATGATGTTCTTTGAAAATTTCATACAATCTTGTTTTTGAAGGCCAATCGATGTCGGTAAGGCACCCTTTTCTAATTCCCACAAAATCTTTTAGGCCCCCATTTTCTACGTTTCAGCTTCAATGATCTCATCGCTATAAATAGTACTAGAGTTATGTCTCTGAAGCTCTTGAAAGGTCCTTAAACGTTTCTTCTGGCCCATGATTTAAATATCTATTGCACCACTTGTAAGCAGTTTTTCTGCTTACCCTGCGGAGTTTGCACAATTCTGTCATCGGCATCTTACCTTCAAGATAGGCCTGAACGAGCTCTTTTCTTTGATCTTCCACTTTGATCCATCCTCCAGGCCATCGAACTCTCCAGATTCTTGAAGTTTTTTGGCCTTAGATTATAAATATTTTGACAAAAGTGTTACCCATGTGGGTGAATCAAAGTGTTACCTATGTGGGTGAACCGGACCCAATATTCAACCACAGAGGACTCGAGAGATCACAGAGGTTTTTCTCAGGTTTAAGAGTTTTGTATTTTAAGAGACTTACTCAGGAGTGCGAAACTCTCGGTTGTGCTTTCACTTTTTGAAAGTCAAAGCACAACCGAGAGTTTCGCACTCCAAACGCTTTCGCTTCATCTAGCTTGAGGACAGTATGGTAGATCCTTAGCTACAATTGATTAGCGACTTTTTCGTATGCGTCCATGGCCTTTTCTGCGGTGAATCGCCCCGTTAATTTCGATCTCTAACATCCCCACCAAAAGATCGATCATGTCTTCCTTTGCAAAATGGTCAGGGCCAAATCGAAAGTCTATAGCCGCTTCTAGATCTACCCGCTTCATCGTTTCCACGATGATACCTTTCCGTACACGAATACCACAGTCGCGAGCAAAGAAACCCCCCAGCAAAGCTTCTCCCAAAGCAATGCCCATCTGCATCACCTGCATTTTTTCGATATGCGTTTTTAATTCGTTGTATTGCTCTTTAAAGTCGGCCAAATCCTCTGCAGGCATCCGATTTGCGGCAATCGCCTCAAGTCCCTTGATAACCTTCTTTCGCAGCTCAAATAATTTTTCATACTCTGTGTGGGTAAGTGCATTAGCAGCAAAAGCTATGCTCCCATCACCCATTACTGCGAGCATTTTCCTCGCCATCTGGGCATCTACTTTGTCGAATGCTGGAAAAATATTCACTTGATCAAAGTCAGCGACCGCTTCTTCAATTCTCCAGATTTTGCCTTGCCAGCAAAAAAATTCTCTAATTTCAGGTCTAAGTGAGCAACTCCAATCCGTTTGGCATCATGAAGGCCCTTCATCACCCCGCTCGATCGCCTTAAATCTCTCTTTTGGAGACACGCGCATTTTGACCAAGTTGAACAGGTCACCCTTGTTTTGGTATTTGATGTACTGCACCCCTACACCTTCTGCTTTTGGCAATTTCGGAAAATGTTTAGGCATTTCCTTACCATCGCTTTCTTCGAGTTCTGCAATCAGCTTCAATGTGGGCACTTCGCTAAGCGCATGAGCCTCCTCTTTTGCTTGTTTGACTACAGCAAGTTTGTCTTTGTGAATGCTTGCCAAACACCTCTTCTTTGATTATAAAGATACGATTGAAGCCCCCTTCACCAATCTTCCACTTAGAATCGAGGTGAAAAACTTGGAGTTTTGACTGGCCGGTTTTGTGTTCCCCTCGAATGATCAAAAAACTCTCATTCTGAAATTGCTCATTGCTACCTAAAAGCTTCTCTGCCGCTGCTCTTTTAAGCTGCGAATCTTTCCCCTTGTTGCGTTTAAGGATCTCGCAAGCAGCCTTTTGATCGATAATTGTTGAGTTTCGGCTCCAAAAGCTTCACAGCGTTATCCAGCGCTTTTTTACCTCCCTTTTTATAAACACTTAAAAGCTCCCTGCTTAGATCGCTATCTGGCTTCAAGAAAAGATAGGTTCCATCATCAGCTTTGATCCGAATAGAAGCGAAATTCTTGAAAAAAGCGGTCATCTTCTCTTTCATGCTGCTGCTTTTAGTGATCTCTGTCACCTCAAAGCCAAAACCTGACCACCCCTTTTGCACGTGTGCACTTGTTGATTGGAGGTCATAAGCGTCCCTACGTCCGCTTGTCCCACCTGCCTCTGTAACTGACATAGCCCACCTCACTTCACTCAGTGTCAGCCAGAACTGTTAAATTTAAATTAACACGAGTTGGCAGGTTAAAACCTGCAACTGCTTTGCGCTGTTGATAAAGAACGGGTATGCTTTTGTTTGAGGACATTATGGTAGATAAAAATTTGGAGACGGCGCTGCGGATGTTGGCGAGAAAGGGGTACCATTCCTTGGAACTGGCTAAGAAACTGAAGGAGAAGGGGGTAGAGCCAGGGGATATCGCCGAAGTGGTCGAAAAGCTGCAAAAACTGGGCTACCTGGACGACGAGGCCTGGGAAAATAGCTATATAGATGCATTTGTCAGAAAAGGGAGGGGCTCTGGCGCCCTAGGCTATTATTTGCATGCCAAAGGGCTGCTTTCCCTATTACCCAAGCTTAAAGAACGGGTGCAGGATGGGGAAAAAACCGGGTTAGAGGCTGAAATTAAGAAGTTTAGGGGTGATTTAGAGGATCCCCGAGAGAAACAGCGCCTTTTTCAAAGGCTACAAAGGAGAGGCTTTAACATAGAACTAATACTTTCCGTGTTATAATTAATTTATAACATGAGGGTTAGTTTATTATGTCATCTGCTGCCCAAACACCAACACCGGTACCTGCAAGCAATGCAAGCACCGTTACTACGCCCACCACTACATCCATTACACCGACATCCCCTACATCGCCAACGTCTACCCCAACTGCTGCCGCTGCAGCTGCTGCGGGGGGTGGGGGATCTGCTAACTTTTCTTCTATGGCAGATTTTAAAGCTAAAGCGCCTGTTGTTTACAAAGCGATGATGCAGTCGATTGCGATGAATATCTGTAACGACTCTCAAGACTGGAGCAACCTGATCGTTGAAGCGATGCAAGAGGGTGCCGATAACAATCCGTGATTCAAAATAATCTTTAATTTTGCTACACTTCTTAGTTTATAGGAGTTGTAGCTATGTCGGAACAGATCCAACCTGTCAGAGAAGAACATACCCCAAAATTTGAAGAGCTTGCCACTTCGACACGGCCATCTGAACCGGCAGCCGGTGGCTTTTCTGATGTTGCTTCGTTGAAAAAAGGGGCTCCTAAAGTTTATGACAGCATGATGGAAATGATGGCGCGCGAAATTTGCCGAGAAGCCAAAAGAGGCAGCGATCGGATCAAGGCTGCGATGAGAGAAGGGGAAGACCGTTCTTGAATAGATCTCTTTCGGAACTTGCTTTGCTCAAAAAAACTGATGATTTTTCCGCGGATTCGCCTTCAAATTTTGAGGAAATATGTTCACATATTGCCGAAAAATTTGGAGACGAATCCGCCAAAAAGCGCAGTTTTAGTGAGCAAATGAAGTTTCGAGAGAGGTCTAACCTTGCCGAAGAGACTTTTTTGGTCGAACAAGATGAAGCGGCTCTTCGTTTAGATCTCCTCCTTGCCAAACGTTTTTCAACATCCCGCACTTCCATCCAAAGGCTCATTGACAAAGGGCTTGTCCTGGTCAATGGATTGCAGTTGAAAAAGCGGGAAAAGCTGAAAGAAGGGGATGAGGTCGAAGTGGAATTTCCTTTGCCTGAACTTCCTGACCTGACCCCTGAACCCATTCCATTAAATATCCTTTTTGAAGACCCTCACTTGCTTGTTTTAAATAAACCTGCAGGGCTCGTTGTTCATCCAGGGGCCGGCAATTGGACCGGCACTTTGGTCCAAGGGTTGCTTTACCATTGTAAAGCTCTTCCTCAAAGTGAAACGTTGCGGCCCGGCATTGTCCATAGGCTTGATAAAGACACATCGGGTGTCATGGTGACTGCTAAGACCGAAGAGGCCCATTGCAGGCTGGTTGAGGCCTTTGCAAGCCGGCAAGTCCAAAAACAGTATCTAGCCATTGTGCATGGTCGTCCCAAAAACCAACTTGTGCAGGCCTCTATTGGGCGCGACCCCAAAAACAGACAAAAAATGGCTGTTATTGCCACTGGAAAAGAGGCCGAAACACGTTTTGAAACATTGATTCATTCTGAACCTTATTCTTTGGTCAGAGCCTTTCCAAAAACAGGCCGTACTCACCAAATTAGGGTACATTTGAAGCATGTCGGCAGCCCTGTTGTCTTTGATGCTTTGTATGGGAAGGCAGGAGAAGGTAGACAACTTTTGCATGCGGAAACGCTTGCGTTTGCCCACCCGATCACCGGGATGAGCCTCTCTTTTTCGGCGCCCCTGCCCGAAGACTTTTTTCTCCGCATATAAACGCGAATTCGACGGGTTCATTTTCAGTTGGTTAAAAAAGGCCCTACAATTTTTGTTGGACCAAAATAGACAATTGCCTAAGCTCTGCACTTAGGGCCCGTCCAACAATAAATTGGACAACCGGGCGCGCCAAAGCCCCGGGGCTGAATGATCGAAAGTCGGTCAATATTAGAAATATGAACCGACTTTCGATCATTCAACCGCGGGAGCTTTCGCGCAGCCCGGATGTTCAATTTATTGTTGGATGGGCCCTTAGGAGGTGGATACCTCCTTGGAACCGGATTGCCTTATAGGACCGCTCATGAAAGAATTTGTTGCTTACATCGTTAAGAACCTCGTCGACCACCCAGATCAAGTTGAGATCAAAGAGATTGGTGGCACTCAAACCTTAATTCTCGAACTATCAGTCGAAAAGTCAGATATCGGAAAAATTATCGGAAAGAAAGGAAAAACCATCAATGCGATCCGCACCCTTTTGATGAGTGTCGCTAGTCGCAATGGCATCCGTGTCAATCTTGAAATCCTCGAAGATGGCAAACGGGTCGAAGACGCGCCCCCGCCTAGACCGCGAAACATCAAAAAAACGCCTGAAAGGCGTTTCGGATTGTAGCCCAGGGTAAGCGAAGCGTAACCCTGGGTATATTGTCGCATCAAAATAGTGCACCCACGAATGTGGGTGCCGGTTACCTAGCTACCCGAGAAAATAGGTAATGCATTATCCAGCACCCACATTCGTGGGTGCACTATTTTTATTTAATTTAACCCAGGGTTGCACTGCGTTTACCCTGGGCTACAATCCGAAACGCCTTTCAGGCGTTTGTAGCGTACTTTGAAACCTTCTAGTCTATCCCGCGATCTTTAGTTGCTCTTTTAGCTTTTGGAAGGTTTTGTGGTTGATAAGCCTTTGAAGCACGGTTGAATCTTCAATCTCATGTTTATCTAAGCTGAGGCCAAACTGCTTCCAGCAAGCGAGTAGCCGTGTTCTTCTGCCGGAGCCATCTTCAATGGCCTGCTCGGCTGTTAAGAAGGTGGTAGAGCAAAGTCTTTCTACAATATTATAGAGGCTGTTAGCCGTCTTGGCCTTGTTTTCAACCGAGATGTTCCCCTTCATGATATCGGTAAGCAAGTTCGTCAAAGCAATCAGCATGCCGGCACGGTCCATCCCATCGCGACACACGATGCTCATGATGTCGGGGTCGTGGTTGATCAGCATGATCAGCACTAAAAAGGGTTTGGTCAACTCATTAAAGACTTTTCGCTCATCTTTGCTTAAAAATTCTTGGTTGGGGTAGAAGACATCGGCTATTAATTCTAGTACTTCCTTAACCGTTTTTTTGTATGTGTTCCATTCCTCAGGATAAGCAACGATCGGTTCTTTGGCTAAGTTGGTTAATGCGTGTAAGGCATTTCCCTTTACAACTTCGATACCGAGACTTTCATCTTTACCACCATTGTACCACTCCCCATCTGCAGGGTAAGCCATGAAGCTTTTTTGCAAGAAATACTTCAGTGCGTTGGCCCGTCTTGATTCGTCTTTTGTTCCTAAATAGGCTGCAGATAAAGCCATAACTTGTTTGGTGAGGGTGCTTGTATCTACTTGAAGAGGTTGCAAGTTGTTATAAATGAATTTAAAACCATCATCCTCTTTAAGCTTTTTCCAATGGGCAAAAATGGGTGAATAAAGCATTCACCTGTTCTTTCTTCTATTGTTGGTGTGCCCATCGAATAGAGAACAATCTGCTTGTCTAAAATGTCAAAAGTGATGAGTGGATAGGGTAGCCTTCCAATATTGAGTAGATTGCAATAACCGAATGCATCGTTAACCGATTTGTTGTCATTAACTGCTACTGCACGTGTCCCTAAGTTGTTTTTATTTTCTTCGTAGGCTTTAAAGGTTGCTTTGATGCCGCAATTGAGAGGCTCCTTTCCTTCTTGAATGAGCGAGGCGTGGAGAAACTGATGAAATTTCCGTTGAGGATTCTCGTAAAAGGCCAAAACTATTGCATTTAAAAGATTTGTTTGGTTGACGTTGGGTTTGGCAGTTTGAGCAGTTACACATGCTTCTCTTAAATCCTCTTCAAAAAGTTGCCACTGTTCAAAGATCGCTCCTTCATCTGCAGCAGCTTCTCCTGCATATAAATCCTTCATAACTTGTTGAAGTTGCTGGCCTAGTTTGTTGGTCTGATCAAATTTTCTAAATTTTTTTGTTGATTCCAAAAGATGGTGGAAGGTGGAAAGGAATTTTCTGAAGCGCCAGTTTTTGATGTGATCAATGGAAAAGCTAGGAGCGGGATCGTTTTCGTCGATAGGAATAGCCCATTGGCCTTGGACTGGATCGAAGTGGGCGTAGCTAAATGCCCGAGAGATAATGATATAGCCATTTTTAATGTCGAACTCGTAACTGTCACTTTCCCAAATCAATGGTTTATCGGTTAATTGATTAACATAGGCTTCGGCCTTCTTTTCAAAAGGGCCACCTTCTGCTGTGATTTCTACAAATTGCCCATATAGTTTATCAAGTAGGGGTTGAACTTGATCAGCGTCAACAATCGATTCTAAATGGGTTCTAAGAGTAGTTTGTGGGTCTGCGCGTTCTACCATAATGACTGAAGACCCCAAAAGACCTGATTGATGCCCTTCGGTTTCTTCGAATGGGTATTCATTAGAGTGTCCAGCTGTTTCAAAGAGATCATCTACTCCAAAGCCTTCGTCTTCTTGGTCCGAGCCGTATGCAGAGGAGCTTTCTGAGCCTTCGAAATCCTCGACCGGGGTATGTTCATTTGAAGGAGGTGTTGCTGATCCGTTTCCCGAATCGCTGCCTGTAGAAGGTTTGCGCTGCGGTTTTGGTTGGGGTGCGTCAGCATGACATGGGTTGATTGTAGGCAGAGTGTCGCGAAGATGTGGTATTGGCTCTGGATATGGCGCAAGAACAGTCAAATCGCTATTACTTGAATCGGCAGATGGAGTCACTTCAGAAGGCGAGGATGGTGGAACAATTGGTTCGGCTTGAGGTTGAGCTGGATCTTCTTCTACGTCATCTTTGTTAATGATGACCCAATCCCTTTCGTCAAAATTTGCATCTGGAACAGGAGGCTTTGGAGAAAACCTAGCGGTTGCAAGGTCGCTTACCTTTTTAACAAGAGAAAATAGGGCGCTCGCAATGAAAGTCGCTGCGGAATAAACGGCTCGAATGGGGAAGGTGGCAATGGTATATAAAATGGACATATCAGCCTGAATTTTAAAAGATAATTATAACGTTAATTATCTAAAGTTGTCTAGGTAGAAAGGGGGTAATTGAAGACTTTCTTGAATTAATGGAGCCCGGCTTGAACTTCAATACGGCGATTTGAATCGAAGGGCCGTTGTTTTTTTCGACAATTTTACATTCGAGGAAATCCTTTTTGAAGATCTCTCGATAGTTAGGGCCATTTTTGCCAAAAATCTCTAAAGTAAAAGTGTTGTTTTTTGCCTCTTTAGATCCTCGAAATCCCGATAAAAAGCGGGAGAGGTGGTATTCTGACTCTTGAGTCCCGGAAATCCAAAACCAGATCTCATCGAAGTGGTCTTGCTTTAGATCAAGCCCCTCTTGGTGGACCGATTCGGCCGAAGGGATGGTGCTAAGCATATGGAGATGAAAATCGACCATCGGGTGGTTTTTTGTTTTCTCTCGGGCTTCATGAAACCATCGCTCTTTAAGAGCAAGTTCTACGCTGTTGTAGGTCTTAAAGTTGTCTGCAAACAGTTTGGTTTGCCCCACTCTGCAGCAAACGTTTTGTTCTTTAGTGTCGGCAAAGAAATTGGAGGGGAGTCCTTTAGATGAAAGGAGCATACTTTCTTCAATTTCCCCTTCTCTGAGGTCGTAGATCCTTTTATAGATCGAGTACATTTCGTTGTTCTTTAAAATCCGTTCAGCCCCTTTCTTGGCAAAAGAGCTGTCTCGTGGTAGGTCAGAGAGATCAATGATTTCTACCTCTTTGCCAACCGACAACGATTTTAAACGGTTCAAAAGAGAAGCAATGGTCAACACATCCCGATCTGACACTTTAGAAAGTAGGTCGGTGTCATCTAAAATAGCTTGAATGAAGGTGTAATATTCTGACCATTCTCTCTCTTTAGCCACCCAGAAGTGTCCGTTTTGAGAAGCTTTTTTCCGTGACAGAACCCTTTCAAGCAAACGGATCGTTTTTTCGTTCATGGGGCCGTTTTGCAGTTCTTTTAGCTGCAGCTCAATCGCTTCTATAGTCATTCCGCCAAGAGAAAAGGCATCGTTTATTTTGAAAGCCACTTCTGCCAAAAGAATGTTGCAAGATTGGGCATCCCCCATCAAAATTTGAGGTTGAGAAAGGGTTGTCAGGCTAATTTTGTGGTGATCGACAACGCTGATGACCTGCAAATAGGAAGGCATGTGAATTTCTTGCAGATTGCTAAAATCTCTTAAAGAAACAGTGCCGAGGGTGTCTTTGCGCAGTTCAGAGGCTTTGACCACGCCAACGGGGAAAAGTCTTCCACCTGCTTCCGGGATCACAACGGTCAAGCTGTTGTAATTGCGCATTTTTTCTTTGATCTCATCGACATCGTTTTTCATTGTCAGATAAGGGGAGGCTATTTTAAGCACCATTTCTTTGATGAGCATGACGATGTCTAGCCGATCGACAAGTCCCCTTGCCCTTTTTATGGCAATGTCAAGCAGCTCAATCAGCTTTTCCAAAACATGGAAAATATTGGTTCTGTTTTCAATCAATTCCCCTTCAGACCCAAAAAGGGAAGAGCTGGGCAGAGATTGCACTTCTCTATAAAACTTTGGCGCCTCTTCGATGCCTGCATATCCAAGTGCCTGCAAAAGCTCTGCAAAAGAGGCGTTTAACCCCTTTTCGACTTTAAGAACTTCGGTTAGGAAAAGAGAAAACTTCTCTGTATCTTGAGGCCCTAGTTCTTTGACAGCGCTGTTTGTTTCGATTTTTTCTTCAAAAAGTGTCTTTAGAAATTGAGGGAAATGGGAAACGTTGAGTTTTTCTTTTGAAAATAAAGAAATGATGTCGATGTGAAAACTATTTTCAAATGTGTGTAACAGGGTTTTAAAGCTGTTGCCAATATGCCGAATCAGTTCGATATCTTCTACCCGCCAGTCGCCAAGATAGTAGCCTGCATCGTCGACATAGACTAAAGCCTTGTCAGGAATGGTATGGTCGATGTCAAAAGTTGAGGTGTTTCCCTTGGTTTTGATCATCCCTTTTTGAGTCAAAAGGTCTTGTGCCGCAACGCTTAAACCTATGGAGGTTCTTGCGACATATTGAAAGATGCCCGGCCCAAATAAAGAGTCGAACAATCGCAGAATTTGGTTGTCTGAAGGGCCGCCTGGTACATACCATAGGTGTAAAGCTTCGCCTACTTTGGCTCCAAATGCATCTAGCCACCCAAAAAACGATGCAACCGTGGTGTCGATATCGGGTGACAAGTGGGCTGCAACAAAGTGGGAGCCGCTATATGTTTTGCTCATTCCAATGGGAAAAAGGGCTTGATAACCTTCCCGCGGAATCATTTTTCCTACAATTTTTCCCCGGATGTGTTGAAGGTCTTCAGGTGAAAGCTCTGAGAAAAGATTAAGCCAAAATTCGAACAGAGACAGGGTGTAAGGCTCTTCGTAGATTCTTAATTCGTTTACACGGCGTATGTAGTCTAAAACAGCCGGAAGTAAAAATTTGCTATCAGGTTCTTCTTGAATGAGCTCGAGCAAATAGGAATTGATCAGTCGAAAGCGATGGCGTGAAGACAATTCTTGAAATGGCTTTTCTTGAAAAAGAGCAATCTTTGCCTCTATACCGGCAAAGAAAGAAGTGGGGAGTACTATTTCCCCTAAAAGTGGGACCTTTTCTGTCATAAATTAAATCTATCGGACCGAGTAGGGATCGAACCTACGACCATCCGCTTAGAAGGCGGATGCTCTATCCACTGAGCTATCGGTCCAGAAAGGTGAACCTACAGGATTTTACTGTAATTTGGCAATTAATCAACACCTTAAAAAGGTTGTATGAATATCTCTCGTTGTCAAGCTAACGATACAACGATAAGAACGATAAAGCCTCAAAAGCCATTAGGAAAAAGCATCCAGTAAAAAATAACAGGGTGAACAGGATGAACAGGATAAGCTCTGCCCACCAAGCAGTGTCATTTGTAAAAAACAAATAAAACAGAGTGGCTTCGCCATGAAAAACTAGTCAATAGGCGAAGCCCTCTCTTCATTTTATTCTTACTAATGACACTGCTTGGTGGTCAGAGCTTATCCTGTTCATCCTGTTCACCCTGTTATTTTTCTGTTTTTCCCATAGGTTTTTTGAGATGCCGAGTTCATCGTTGCATCGTTTTGATCGTTGATTCTGTAAAAAAACTTTGCTTATCGTGATTCCATCGAACTGTTGTATCTGTTATTATCTTGTCTCTTATGCGTGATGTTAAAATCGGTCGGTTGACCATCGGGCCCAAATCGCCACTGGTGTTACTATGTGGTCCTTGCGTGATTGAAGGGGAAGAATTTACTCTTCAAACCGCCTCTTTTTTGAAGGATTTGTTTGACAAGCTCGGACTTGGTCTTGTGTTCAAGGCCAGCTACGATAAAGCCAACCGCTCCTCTGTCCATGGATTCCGCGGCGTGGGGATCGATGAAGGGTTGCGCATCATGGAAAAAGTAAAAAACGAATTTGATGTTCCTGTCGTCACAGATATCCATACAGTTGAAGAAGCTAAAATGGCCGCAGAAGTCATCGATATTCTGCAAATCCCAGCCTTTTTATCTCGCCAGACCGATTTAATTGTTGCAGCAGCTCAAACAGGTCGAGTCGTCGAGGTGAAAAAAGGGCAATTCATGGCCCCTTGGGACATGGAGCAGGTCGTTCACAAGGTCACCTCGCAAAACAATGAGAATCTCCTTTTGGTCGATCGGGGAACAACGTTTGGCTATAACAACCTAGTTAGCGATTTCCGTTCCATTCCGATCATGCAAAAATTGGGGTATCCGGTTGGCTTTGATGCAACCCATTCTGTGCAATTGCCAGGCGGAAACGGCACCTCTTCCGGTGGGCAACGAGAGTTTATCCCTTACCTTGCAAAAGCGGCACTTGCAGTGGGCGCTAATTTCTTGTTCATGGAAGCGCACCCCAATCCACAAGAGGCAAAAAGCGATAAAGCTTCGCAAATTCCTTTTTCCGAACTTCCCTCTCTGTTACTAGAGCTCAAAAGGCTTTACGAACATGTGCAGGAAGAGATTGAAATGCATGTTTCGGCGTAGTTATTTCATTTTATTGTTGCCCACATGGCTTCTGATAGCAGGAGCTATCGCCTTTTATCTTTATTTTCCGCAAGAGCCTTATGTTTTTGCCCCGGCAACACCTCCTGAAAGCTCATCCTACAACCGCTTGGGTGTTGTAAAAGAGGTCTATCCAAATAGGGGAGAGAAGTGGGAAATTGCCTGTGATAAAGCCATTTTAGTCGCTCCAAGAAAAGGGTTTGGTGAATGGACAGAAAAATGGTCAGAGGTCAAAGGAGAGTGGGAAACCCACACTTTTTCGGCAAAACAGGCTACCTTTTTTTTCCACGACAAACGGCTTGAGGCTGCGCACCTTTTTGTCCAAGATCGAGACCAGCTCTCTTTAAATGCTCGGAGGGGAGAATTTTTTCTCCAGTCCTCACCTCCCGTTTGCATTTTAGATGGTGGAGTGAGTGGGAGTGGAAAAAAAGGAGAAAAGCCTTTCCATTTTGAAACCTCTGCCATTTTTTACTCTCAAAATAAGGGGTTAACTTCAAAAAGTGGCCGTTTGACTCTCGATAGTGGCTGGTCTTTTCCTTTTGAAGGGGATCTTTGTCTGAAAGACGATCATCTTGAGCTCAAAAATGGAAAGATCATCGGAGAGTCGGAACAATTTGTTGTTGAAGGGCGCTCCCTTGATGCTGACCTGAAAGATGGTGATTTTTCCGATTTCCATTTAGGAGAAGGAGTCATATTGACTCACCGACTCGTTAAAGGGGGCGAAGCGATCCAAACCGGTACGGCAGATCAATTGGATATCCATTTAGACACTAAAGAGGGATTACTTTCGGGTATGGGTGAAACCAGAGTCCATTTTGTCGATAAAACCCATGGTATTGTGATGGATGTCGATGCCCTTTCTTTTCAATTCGATGAAGAGGGGGATATTAAAGGGATGGAGGGGAGAGGAGAGATGAATATCTCTACTCTTAGAGACATTAAAGGGGCGAAAAAATGAGTCTGAAAGTAGAAGGGCTAGTGAAACGCTTTGGCCACAGACTGGTTGTCGACACTCTCTCTTTTGAAGTAGCAAAAGGGGAAGTAGTTGCTTTGCTTGGGCCAAATGGCGCGGGCAAAACAACTGCTTTCTACATGACTATGGGGCTGATACGTCCTGATAGTGGCCGTGTGATTTTTTTAGGTTCCGATGTCACCCATCTGCCGATCCATGAGCGCGCCCGCTTAGGCATGGGCTATTTGGCCCAAGAGCCTTCCATTTTTCCTACGCTGACTGTTGAACAAAACATTCTGTTGGTGCTAGAAGCTTTGCCACTATCGAGTAAAGAAAGAAAGAGGCGGTTGAAAGAGCATTTAGAAGAGTTAAATTTAACTGCGCTTGCGAAGAAAAAGGCAGGGACATTGTCTGGTGGAGAGAGGCGCCGTCTTGAAATCACCCGTTCATTGGTGACAAGGCCAACTTTTCTTTTATTGGACGAGCCATTTGCTAACATCGACCCCAAATCGATTGCCGATGTTAAGGATCTCATTGCTCATCTATCTGAAAAGGGTATTTCTGTACTAATCACCGACCATAACGCCCGGGAAATCCTTTCTTGTGTCGACCGCAGTTACATCGTAGAGGGGGGGCGTGTTTTGCTTTCCGGCACACCGCAAGAGCTAGTGGCCAACCCTATTGCCCGCCGCGCCTACCTCGGCGAAGACTTTACCCTTTAGTGTTCATGAATGTAGCTTAGGCTTTAGCCTGAGTTCGTTTTTGCGGGTTTTAACCCGCAACACTGGGGGCAGGACTCTGAGTCCTGCAAAACAAGCTCGAGGTAAAGCCTAAGCTACATTTCTTGTGCTATTTTCTGAATTCTTGCATGTAGGTGACGGCGATGTCGGCTACTACTAGATAAGATCCCAATCCCATTAAACTTGCGATCGCACGTCCAACAGAAACAGCTCCATCATTATAAGAGCCTCTGAATAGATCGTATCCTCCTGCTGCAAGAGAAACTGCCGCGCTATAGCGGTATGTAGAGGGACTCAAGTCCATCAGACGTAATGCAGCAAAAGCTAATCGACCAACAATCGGAGCATAGTCGTCAATTCCGCTTTTGACAGATTCGGTATAAGGACCTTCAGGAAGAACTGATTTGATTTTAAATAAAACCGAATGGAAATCGCCGGTTTTTGGTATTCCAAAAGGGGGAAAAGAAAACGCCATCATGAACCTATAACTAAAAAAATAATATTTCTAATTATAGCTTTTAAGTTAATTTGATGGAAAGAATGCTTTTATTTCAATTTTAGCGTTATCAATTGAATCTGAGCCATGGATTGCATTGGCTTCAACCGATGTTCCATAAAGGGCTCGGATAGTGCCGGGTGCAGCTTTCTTTGGGTCTGTAGCTCCGATCAATTCTCGGGCTTTTTGCACTGTGTTATCACCTTTTAGGACAAAGGCTACGACAGGACCTGAGGTGACATAGTTAACAAGGTCACCATAAAAGGGGCGTTCTGCATGGACGCTATAAAAGTTTTGAGCTTCTTGTTTTGAAAGTCTCACCATTTTTAGATCGACGATTTCAAGGCCATTTTTTTCAAAAATGGCCAAGATATCTCCGATGTGGTGGGTTGCCACCGCATCAGGTTTGATCATCGAAAAGGTTTCTTCTGCCATCAATGGAGAGAAGAGTAAAGTCAAAACAAGAAGCAGCTTCATAAGGTTAGTGACATCCGCAAGAGTGGCTACCGCAGCCGCCTTTTTGGGCCATTTTCAACGCAAAGCGTGGAGCACATACTTCATCTTCTGCAAAGAAAAAGTCGATTTCTGCTTCGGCGTTTTCTAATGAATCAGAGCCGTGGACAGCATTTTCATCAATAGAAGCAGCAAAGTCTGCACGGATCGTTCCAGGCGCTGCTTTTTTCGGGTCGGTTGCTCCCATCAAATCACGGTTTTTCAACACTGCATTTTCACCTTCTAAAACGAGGGCTAAAATTGGGCCTGAAGCGAGGAAAGAGGTGAGGTCGCCAAAGAATGGACGCTCTCTGTGGACAGCATAAAAAGCTTCGGCCTCTTTTTTGCTCATCTGCAAAAATCTGGCAGCAGCAATTCTTAAGCCGGCATTTTCAAAACGGCTCAAAATTGCGCCGATCTTATTTTTTTCAACGGCATCGGGCTTGATGATGGAGAGAGTTTGCTCTTTTTTCATAATGGATCATCCTTAAATCAAAATTGTTATAAGGATACATTACTTTTCCCTTCCGTTCAAGAGTTTACCCTTGCCCGTGCCCTTGCCCTTGCCCTTGCCCGAATTTAGCTAGCTGTAACTTAAAAAGAGTGAAAGTTAAAGCTAACAGATCGATTTTTACTGAATTTAGATTCGGGCACGGGCACGTTTTTAAGTGCTCTTAGCTAAAAGCTCTTGCTTCTCTTCCTGTCTTGAAAGGTCGCGGTCGACGGCGGCGGTAACCGAGGCATCGCTCCACACGTTGATGGAACTTTCTAGCATATCGATCAGACTGTAGAAGGGGAGGATGACTCCCATCAAAGTAAGCGGCACATTCATGGCAGCCAAAAGGGCCGATGTTAAGAAGAAGCAACCCATCGGGACGCCGGCGTTTCCGATAGCGGCAATGGTGGCCAAGACGATCCAGATCAACATTTCCCCATAAGAGAAAGACATGCCGTGGCTCATGGCAACAAAAATGACCGTAGTAAAAATGAAGGCGGCGCACCCATTCATGTTGATGGTGGTGCAAAGTGGTAAAGAAAAATTGGCCACTTTAGGCGAAATTTTTGCTTCTCCTTCTGCACATCTTAAGGCAACAGGCAGGGCTGCACTGGAAGACTTGGTAAAAAAGGCCATGGTCAAAGCAGGCAGCATCGCTTTAAACAATTTGACCGGGCTGACTCCACGCCATTTTAAGAACAGGGGCAGCACCACAAAAGCTTGGATCACATTGGCCAATACGACGCAGAGCAGGTAAAGCCCAAGCCGTTCGATTTCCATCCCTTTCTTTAAATCGACAACGAAAAGGGTGATAAAACCAAAAATGGCAAAGGGGATGAGGCGGATCAGTGCGGTGCAAAGGTGCATCACTGCTGCATACAAGGCATGGAAAACATCATGCAGCTTTTTCCGTTGTTCGCCCGGTATAGAAAGGAGGGCCAGGCTTAACAACACGGCTAAAATAAGGACGCCAATGACCTGATTTTCTAGAAACGGCTCAATCAAATTGCTAGGAACCATTTTGATAAGATAATCGGTGTATTGCAAGCCGGCAGTTGTTGGGGCGATATCGCTTGTTTCAGGGATAGCGGCAGGTTGTATCAAAAGAAAAAGGGCCATTGCCACAGTTGCCGCAAGCAGCGTGGTTAAAATAGTGTATCTAACTACCCTTGAGCCAATGTGTTTAGCAGATTCAAGGCTGTCCATGCCCGAGGCTGTTGAGACAATCGATAAAAAAATGATTGGCAAGCTTAATAGTTTCAAAAACCGGATAAACAGCTCTGCAATGAAATTAGCAATGCTAATGACAATCGGTTCTCCCCACAAGCCGGCACAAATACCCAAAGCAATAGCGACGAAAAGCCAAAGCGAACGGTTTTTAATAGGTGGTGCGCAGCACGCTTGATGAGAAGTTGTCATAATGCCTTCATTTTAACATATTTCAAGTTTAAGTTTTTATTTAAAAATTGCAGTTCCTATGCGAACCAAGGTTGCACCTTCATCGATGGCAATCGGCCAATCGTTCGACATCCCCATCGAAAGGTGGTAGAGCGGGGTGTTGGTAAACGCCCTTTGCAACAACCGGTCGCGTAGTAAACGCAAATTTTTAAAGCAGTCTCGAATGAGGGGCCTATCTTCTGTTAAAGGGGCCATTGTCATCAGTCCCAAAATTTCAACCGAAGTGAGTGTTCCGCAATCGTTCCAAACTTGTTCCCACTCATAAGGGGTTAACCCTTTTTTTGTCTCCTCCCCCGATGTGTTGCTTTCGAGGAGGACAGAGGTGATCACACCTGCCTGAGTGCTTTTTTCATGGATGGTTTTTAACAATTCAAAAGAATCGACAGAATGGATCAAGGTAAAATTGCCGATGAGTTTGGGCACTTTTTTGGTTTGTAAGGGGCCAATCATGTGCCAGCGGATATCCTTTGGCAGCATTTCCTTTTTTTCAGCCCATTCTGAAAGGGAACTTTCGCCAAAGTCGCGGCAGCCGGTGCTGTATACTTCTAATATTTTTTCAACAGAAACCCCTTTAGAGACAACCACAGTTGTGATTGGGTAGGGGACATGGTTCATCCTGAATTCCAGGATCTTTTCTTCAATATCGAGGTATCGTTCTTTTGCGCTCACACTCCAAACGATGCCTATTTTCTATAAAAATAGAAAAAGAAAAAGAGGCTTGGCCTCTTTTTCTTTTCGAACGAAGAATGGTTAGTTTGAACTATGGAATAAATTTTCCATCAATCCTTTCATCAAAGCGTCTTGCTCAAAAGGTATGTTAGCCATATGTTGAGTTTCGGCTCCATTTAGAATAAAGGTGAACTTACCCTCTGCAAGGCCTTTTTGCCATGCATACTCGTTCATTGTATATTTGGATTGACTAAACTGCCGTATAATTTCTTGGTTTGAAGACCATGTATCTACTCGGTCTATCAATTGCTGACGAGATTCTTCGGTTTCGAAACAAAACATTACCTGCAAGTTACCTTTGGGACTTTTTACTATCTTAAAGGTAGCACCTTCGATACCTTGTGTGTACTCGCCAAAGCGATCTTTTAGCTCTTGTGCAGTCCTAACTTTTTGAGTGGGAACTTTCCAAGAACTTGGATTTGTAGGTTTTGGTTTAGGGGGGGATAAATTTGCTTGAGATAGCTTTTGAATAGCCTTAAAGAGAATGAGTGCTAAGGCAGCGCCGGCTATGAGTTTTGCTTGTGTGGGGGTTATTCCGGCTGAGGCCATTCCATTCCACATTTTTTTGCTAAGTTGTGCAAGTTGGTTGAATCCCTTAATGGGTAAAGAAGTCATGTGATTGAGGGATACTCCCCCATTGCCGTTGATTACTGACATTTTATAATTCTCCTATAAATTATTAAAACTATTTTAGCATATAATCATTAATTAAATTTAAAGGGTAAAAAATGTGCGGCCTTTTTAATTATTCAAGGCTTTTGGGGGGGCCGAAGAGGATGTGGGCGACAAGGATGGCGCGCTCATCGGGCAGCTGTTTGATCATGTTAGCAACACGAGATGGTCGAGAAAGGATTTGGGTTGGCGGAGCCGTAATATGGATTTTCTCTTCTATATCGAGGTATCGTTCTTTTGCGCTCACACCTCCAAACGATGCCTATTTCCCATAAAAAATAACAGCACCGGCAAAAAGGGGCCGGGCCTCGAGATCCTGCGATTAAAAGTAATCGCAGGATCTCGAGGCCCGGCCCCTTTTCTTGTTTTAGTAGTAATAGTGTTTTAGCGTTTAGACTCGTGCACAACTTCTTGAACGATGTAGTTGGCTGATGACCCGCTCATAGCAATGTCTGAGTTTGCCCGGCTAAAGTACCAATTTTTTATCCAGCCTTCATAATGTTTCATTTCATCTTTCAGAGGCGTTAAATTTGCCATTGCATATGCCTGGTGAGGAGTCAATGTATATGTTCTTGTAGACGTTTTTTGCTCTACATTTTCAGTTGCATCGGTTTTCATTTGTCCTGCTGTCTTTTTCCAATCTTTAGTCGCAAGGGATTGATCAAGCCGTGCTAAAAAAAGATTGCGTAATACTTCATTTGGAAATTGAAATTGTACATTGTAATCGGTTATTTTTATTTTTATTTTGTTGTCGGTGTCATCTTTAAATATTGAGCCGCGCAATATAGAAAACGATCCACCTAGATCCCTTGTGTAAGCAGAAAAGCAAGCCATTAACTCTTTTAAATCAGTGACTTTATTTTTAGGTGCTTCCCAGAGTGGATTTGGCATTATCATTTGTTTCTGGAGAGGAGTCGTGCTTTTAGAGGGAAATAAATTAGCTTGAGATAGTTTTTGAATAGCCTTAAGGAGGATGAATGTTAAGGCAGCGCCAGCAATGAGTTCCGCAATGAGTTCCACTTGTGTGGGGGTTATTCCGGCTGAGGCTATTCCATTCCACATTTTTTTGCTAAGTTGTGTAAGTTGATTGAATCCCTTAATGGGTAAAGAAGTCATGTGATTGAGGGATACTCCCCCATTGCCGTTGATTGCTGACATTTTATAATTCTCCTATAAATTATGAAAATGATTATAGCATATAACTATTCATATAACTATTAATTAAAGTTAAAGGATAAAAAGGTCTGGCCTCTTTTTCTTATTCCAGGCTTTTGGGGGGGCCGAAGAGGATGTGGGCGACAAGGATGGCGCGCTCATCGGGCAGCTGTTTGATCATGTTAGCAACACGAGATGGTCGAGAAAGGATTTGGGTTGGCGGAGCCGTAATATGGATTTTTACCGGGGGAGGAGGAGGCAATATGTTTTGTTTGGTTACCACTTCTTCTTCCTCCTCTTCATCCTCGTCTTGTTCTTCAGGCTGTTCTTCTTCGTCGGGTTCAACCCCCATCTGCCGAAGAACTTCCCTTATCCGCCGCTCTTTTTCGGCATATTTGACAGGGTCTCTTTCCCGTTCCTTTTTTGCCCA
The DNA here is from genome assembly GCA_963765145.1 of Parachlamydiales bacterium. GTDB lineage: Bacteria > Chlamydiota > Chlamydiia > Chlamydiales > JAJFMK01 > JAGVKY01. The sequence continues at coordinate 65,323 of CAVXVG010000036.1, read as the reverse complement.
AGCATCTTTAGTAAATAAATAAATAACCCCAAATAAACTAGCGACAAAGCCGATCCATTCGATGAAGGTCATAGAGTTTATTTCCTTGGCTCTTCTTTTCCTAAAGATGAACGCATTTCAGTGTCTGACTGCAAGTTTTGGAACTTTAGGTTGTCATAATAGCCAATGCGACCCTGTTTTAAAGCTTCAGCCATAGCTAGAGGCACTTGGGCCTGGTTTTCCATGACTTTCGCTTCCATCTCTTTGACCGAAGCGATGAACTCTTGTTCTGCAGCAACAGCCATGGCACGTCGCTTTTCGGCTTCGGCACGGGCAATTTCCATGTCGGCTTGAGCCTTTTTGATTCGAAGTGTCGCTCCGATGTTTTCGCCCACATCGATTTCAACGATGTCGATCGACAAAATTTCAAAAGCAGTTTGGGAATCAAGCCCCTTTTTCAAACACTCTTTAGAAATCTTTTGGGGTGATTCAAGCACCTCTAAATAGGTGTCGGCACCCCCAATGGCCCCTACAATCCCTTCACCAACGCGAGCGATGATGGTCTCTTCAGTCGCACCACCGACCAATTGAACAATGTTAGTGCGGACGGTCACACGGGCGCGGCAAAGCAGCTGGATTCCATCTTTGGCAACACCTGCCATGTACGACCCTTTGCCTGTACCATGTTGAGGAGGGCAATCGATCACTTTTGGGTTGACCGATGTTTTCACCGCTTCTCTCAAATCACGTCCTGCCAAGTCAATCGCAGTGGCCCTTTTCCAGTCGAGAGGGATATTCGCTTTGTCAGCTGCAATCATCGCCTCTACCACGGCAATCACGTTACCGCCAGCCAAATAGTGGGTCTCTAGGTCTGCGACGCTGATCTGTTTTAAGCCCGCTTTAAACGAATTGATCCGCGCTGTGACAATGACACGAGGGGGAATTTTTCGTAGGCTCATCCCAATGATGTTGAAAAAGGGAATCGGCGTACCGGAAACAAAAGCTTGGAACCATAGGCTGATGAATTTGCCAATGATGCTAATTAGCAGCAGGGCAATGATGCCCCCTACGATGATTAAGAGATAAAGTTCAGCGCCCATGTATTGACTTCCTGCGTAATTCCATTTGACCATTAAAATGGCTCTTTTTGGCATCTTTTGCAATAAATTTTTCGACCATATGTAGGCATATGCTCTCAAAATTTATTGCAAAACCTGCGCAAAAACAGCTCATTTTTCTGATCAAAGCGAATCACGCAAGAAGTCTATTTTCCTTACAATGTAATGTGTTCCGGAGCCCCCAACGATTGTGACCTCTGTTCCTTCTGGAAGAAAGCCTTGATCGCTGCTTGCCTGTATGATTTGATTTTCTACCTTCACCTTTCCGGTAGGGCGAAAATCAGACAGGGTCACCCCTGTTTTGCCAATCAATGTGGGGTCCAGTTGAGAGGCATAGTACCCTTCTTGGGTTTTATCCAACATCAAAGTGTTTTCTTTGCCCGTTTTGCGTATCAAGCGGAGTGCCAATCGAACAACAAAAACAATGCAGAGGATGGCTCCGAGAGTGAAAAAGAGCAATTCAACCGGTGTTGCCTCGGCCCCATAAGCAAAGAAGCTAAAGACCAGGAGAAGAGCTCCGGAAATAGCAAAGGCTCCGCTCGGAACAAAAAATTCCAAAAACAGTAACAGCAGAGCAAAACCTAAAAGTAGATAAGGAAGAGTCATGACTCAGTCCTCACAAAGAGGCGAGCCCCTTCAATTCTTTCAACGACCACTTTTGTTCCGACTGCAATAAAATCGCCGGCACTTTGGGCATCAAAAGGGGTTCCATCAATTTCGATTGTACCAGACGGGCGAAGGGGAGTGAGTGTCACCCCTGACTTTCCTTGCAGATGATCAAATGTGGTGCCACCTGCAGTATAACCTTCCTGGGCATCGTGTAGGACAAATTTTTGCAGTGGATTGTATTTGCCGGGGAACCAAAAAGCTAAGGCAATCAAACCAAGCAAGCCAACTAACAGGGTGCAGAGGAACCAAGCAAGTCGCATGATCACATCTCCCCCTCCAATTTGCCAGCTGATCGGGTCAAAGGTGACTTTTTCAAGCCCTGGCACAACAAGGCCAAGCAGCCCTGCCACCATCAAAATGACACCAAAACTTCCCAAAATGCCAAACGTCGGAAAAAAGAAGAGATCGATCAATAAGATGGCAATGCCTCCTAAAAGGAGGACAATTTCAAGCCAAGAACCTATTTGGAAAGCAAAACTAGAAACGCCAAGCAAAAACAGGCAAATGATGGCAATAGCTCCGGGAAGTGTTGCTCCGGGCGTTGTAAATTCAAGATAGAGCCCCAACATAAAGCCAAGCATTAAAATGGAGGCCACAACGGGTGTCATCAATAGGGCAAAAAATCGTGTTCGAATGTCCATCTGATAGGCATGGACTTTTGCCTCTTTCATATTTGCAAAAAAGGGATAGGCCGCAAACGATGTTTTGTTCAAAGGCCATACACCGGTACTTTTTTCTTCAAGCGTCAACAAGGGCAATTTAGCAGCGGTAAAGTAAAGGTCGGCCACTCCATATTCCATCATCTCTTTGGCAGTTAGCGTAAGCAATTTCCCTTTTGGCGAAATGACAATGTCGGTTGGCAAAATTTCTTCGTTGCTATTGAGTTTTAGAAATTCGTTTCCCCGTTTGACTAGGAGAATATCTTTATCGACCATTGCCTCTGCAATGTAGGGATTGCGCCCAAAGTAGGCAGCTTGGTTTGCAAAGGTGATCCGGAAGGCCGAGTTGATTTTTTCAGAAGCCGCGGTCATTTCTCCTGTTTGAGAAGCTAATACCGGCTCTGCGGCACCCATCGCCCCATCTTGTACGACAGTGATGAACCTGCAGGCATAGCTAATCAATGCCCCTGCCGACATAGCCCAATTGTCGATGTAGGCAACAACAGGAATGCCAAATTGGGTGTCTAGCTCTTTCAAAGCATCGCAAATTTGCATGGCGGCTAATGTTTCTCCGCCAGGCGTATTGATTTTAAAAATGACAAAAGCAGGCTTTGTTTTTTTGAATTGTTCTACAGCTTGGTTGACGTAGAGCCAAGTGGAGTTGTTGATAGAGTCTGACTTGCCGTCGATCTCCATGTAGCCAATCTGATTTTCTCCATCTGGGTGGATGTGGATATGTTCTTGAAGCATCTCTTCAAGATGGGGGGCTGCCTCATAGTTGAGGGCTAGAAAAATCGACAGTAAAAGTGAAATCATAGGCTCTTTAAGAACTCAATAACCTGATCGCGAGTATAAGCCAACTGTTTCTCATCATGTGCACTTGAAACAAACCAAGCTTCACAGTGTAGAGGAGGTGCTAAAATCCCTGCGTTGAATAGTGTTTGGAAAAACCTCGTGAATATGGCTAGATCAAGCTCTTTCACATCTTGGAAGTTAGATACCCTTCTTTTGCCAAAGAAAATGGTAAACAGAGAGCCGATCTGAACAAGGCAAGCGTTTAAATTGCGTTGACGGATGGTCTCTTCGATCGGCTGGGTTAAAAATAAGGTCTTTTCTTCAAGTTCTTGGTAAAAACCTGGCCGTTCGGCTAGTTCCAACGTAGCAAGTCCCGCTTCAAGGGCCACCGGATTTCCTGAAAGGGTGCCGGCTTGGTAGACAGAGCCAATCGGTGCGAGAGTATCGAGAATTTCTTTGCGGCCTCCTACAGCAGCTGCAGGAAAGCCCCCTCCGATGATTTTTCCAAAACAGGTCAGATCTGGCGTGATTCCAAAAAGACCTTGAGCGCACTGCAATCCGCCGATACGGAAACCTGTGATCACCTCATCAAAAATCAACAGTGCATTTTCTTCGTCACAAAGCCTGCGCAGGTGGGCTAAAAAGCCTGGAACGGGAAGAACAACCCCCATATTGGCAGCAATGGGTTCTAAGATAATGGCAGCAATTTTCCCTTTTAATTGAGGGTGATTAAAGGCCAGCTCGACCGCTTTGAAATCGTTGAAAGGTAAAATGACCGTCTTTTCTAAAACTTCTTGAGGAATACCGCTAGAGCTGCTTGTGGGGGTTAAACCGGTAAGGCCTGAACCTGCCTGTAACATCAGTGCGTCGACATGCCCGTGGTAGTGGCCGGCAAACTTTAAAATGACCTCTTTACCTGTGAAGCCTCTGGCCATCCGGAGTGCAGTCATCGTGGCTTCAGTGCCGGAGGAAACAAAGCGGAGTTTTTCGATGGAGGGGACAAGTGATGTGATTTTGTCGGCGATTTCTTTTTCTATAACCGAAGTCATCCCAAAGGAGGTTCCTTTTTCCATCCGTTTTTTGACCCGATCGAGGATGACGGGATGGGCGTGACCGTGAAGAAGAGGGCCCCAAGAACCTACATAGTCAATATAGGAGTGTCCATCGATGTCGGTGATGACGGCCCCTTCCCCTTTTTCGACCACGATGGGCAATTGTTCCATTTTCTGGAATGAACGGATGGGCGAGTTCACCCCTCCCGGTATTTTCTCGCAGAGAGACAAGTAGAATTCTTCAGACAAAGGGCGATCGAGCGTTTTCATGCCTAAACTTTATAACTCAAACTCTATTAGTTCGCGAAGCGTTTGGAGTGCGAAACTCCTGTTTCGCTTTGACTTTCAAAGAGTGAAAGCGAAACAGGAGTTTCGCACTCCAAACGCTTCGCGAACTAATAACATTTCAGGTAAAATTTAAAACTTTAAATGAGGGCAGGTTGTTGCTATGGATATTTTTATTTCTTCTCCGGAAGAAGCGATCGATCGTTTCAGAGAACTTTCTGAAGGGAACGGCTTTAGCTGTGTCACGGCTCAGCCAGTCGAATTTCTTGTTTACCATGAAGTGGCCAAACAAGTTTTATTGCGTACAAGGCCTGATCTTGACTTAACCGATAAAGTAGTTCTCCGCTATCCTTGGGCAGATAAAGCCCCCAAAAGCACGAAAGAGCTTTTCAACCGGTTCAAGAAAATAGAAGATTTTGATACCAAGTACGGCGCCATTTCTGAGTTTCTTATCTCAGCAAGTCCAAGTTTAGAACAAAAAGAGTCCAATGAATCAGCTTGGGGCATTTTTGTCGATCCGGAACGGGGCGATCTTGATGTTGATGACTGTATCCGCAACATTTTTATGAAGGAAAAAGTCTATTTTCCTGCTTTTGAAAAAAGAATCGATCAACTCATTAAAGATGCACCAACAAATTGTTTTAAAGGCATGTTGACAGTCATAACGGCAAAAGACAAGAAAGCTGTTGCTGATTTTGTCTATGATGCCCTTCCTTATGGTTTGCCCGGAGTTGACCACAATAACCCCCAACTTAGAATCGTTTCTGCTGCTTTACTGCCTTCTGAAAAAGTTAAAATGCACCGCGTTCTTTTAATGGAAGAAACAGATTTGCAGGCTTTTAGTGAGAAAGTTAGGCAGGTCGTTGCCGATATTTTCTTTGAAAATGATCAAAGCCTGAAAGCATTAGAGAAGAAAATCGAAGAAGGAACTGATCCACAGGAAATTGCTTTAGAATGTTTGAAGCGTCGCGAAGTGGATAAGGCCCTTCCTTGGATTTTAAAAACAGATGAATCAATCCGCTACGAGCTTTTCAAGATGTTGGCGCTCCTTTGCATACAAGTGCATGACCTAGAAAAAGCAAAGAAGCTCCTTGCGATGATTCCAGATGGCTATTTTGAGAAGGAAAAGTATCTTGCAATGCTGGTCTTTTATTATTTGGGTACGGGGCTACCTGAAGCTTCTGCTATTAAGGTGTTAAACCAAATGAAAGAAAGCGATACGAAGAATCTTATCCTTCTTTATGCCTTAGGTTTGACGGGAAATGCCAAGAGATATGTCCCTAACCCTAAGTTTACACTAGATATGGAAGGCTTAGACGATCTATTTGAGCTCACGTTTCACCCTATTTTTGATGATGAGGATGAAGAAGATGAAATCGAAGAGCTTCAAGAAATGCAGCCTCTTTGGAAACAAAACTTGAGTGCCTGTGCATCAACAAATAAGGTGTTAACATGAGACTTTTTTGCCTATTTCTATGTGCTGCTTTTTGTTTGAGTGGCGAGGTTATTCCAACTCGAACATTACATGCAGTGAACTCCCACGATATTGATAGTGATACATGGGTTGTCTTTGATGTCGACATGACATTGATTGTTCCTAAAGAGCACATTTTGTGGGGAGCGGCCTATCAAAGCCTTATAGCAATAGCTAAAAAAACGATTCCGGACTTTGAAGAGAAGCATATTTCTCATTACCGAAAAATCATCATGGAAGAGGCCAAATGGATGTTGATTGAAGAGGCATCGCCACAGTTGGTTGCCTCTCTGCAGGAAAAAGGGGCTACGGTGATTGCTTTGACTGCTATGGAATATGAAATGTCTGATTGGCGAGTGAACCATTTATTGGGGTTTGGCCTAGATTTTTCAAATGCTCCGGCAACTGACTTTTACTGTTACAAAAAGGGGATATTATTCTCTGATAACACTCCGAAAGGGGAAGTTTTACTCTCTTTTTTCAACCACCTGGGAGTAAAGCCAAAAAAGGTGATTTTTTTTGATGACTCACGCAAGTTTATCGATTCGGTTGAATCGGAACTTACACAAGCCGGCATTCCGGTGACCTGTTATCACTACCAAGAGATCGATCATCGACCGGTCCATTTTGTGCCAGCACAAGTTCGCGAAAAAATGAGAACTCTCTTTTCAGAAGGCCGCTGGGCGGAGTGACCAACTAATTCGCGGAAGCTATCCCCACTTAGCTAAGGCGGCATTGTAGGCATCCATGGCCTGTTCTGCTGTGAATCGCTTGGTCGGATCGCTCTCTAACATCCCCTCTAAAAGGGCGATCATCTCTTGCTTTGCTGGGTGATTAGGGCCAAATTTTTTGTCTATTAACGCTGACAAATTGACCTCTTGGCCATCCTGTATTGCTTTCGCGTACTCTGTAAATTCGTTTCCAAGTAACACCTGCCCCATTGCAAGGCCCATCTGCATCACCTGGATTTTTTCGACACACCCCTTCAATTGTTGATAATTACTTTCGAAACCTTTTGGACGTGGTTTTCCTGCGGCAATCAATTGAAGTTCGTCCATAACTTCACCTAGCAATTTGCTATAAACCTTAATCTCCGCTGGATCGCCAGAAGAGTACATAATATGTCCATGCCCTATCACCTTGAGCATTTTCTCTGCCATCTTGGCGTCTACTTTGTTAGAATCCGGAAAAACATGCGCGCAATCAAAATCTGCAAAGACGGCTCTCGGCTTCTCATTTTTTTTCTTCGAAACGAAAAAGTTTTGCAGCTTTAGGTCCACATGGGCAATGCCGAGTTTTTTACAACTGACAAGGCCATTCATCGCGCCCCCCATGGCTTCAAAGGCTGCTTTTATCGGTACTCCTCCTTTCGTTATCCAATCTGTCATGCTGCCTTCGGAATAAAGCTTAATCACCTGCAGCCTTCCGCCGGGCACTTTAGGAAATTTCTGAAAACCCTCGGGCATCTTCCCATCATTTAGCTCTTTGGCCAATTCAAAAGTGGGCACGTCGCTACTAAAAAAGTTGTTCCCCTCTCTGACAACAGCAGATTTGTCTTTGTAGTGTTTACCAAACACCTCTTCTCGAACCTTAAAGATTTTATTGTTGGCGCCCGCACCAATTTGCACCTTAGAGTTGAGGTGAAAAACTTGCAGTTTTGTCTCGCCCGTTTTATGTCGTCCTCGAATGATGAGAATTCCTCTTCCTTGATACTGCTCCTCTTTGCTTATCAGCATCTCTGCTGCTGCTCTTCTAAGGGCAGAATCTTTTCCAGCTCCATTCTTAAGGAGTTCAATAGCAGCTCCTCGATTGGTTAACACCTCTGCTGCTTTTTCCATTTCCGCTCTGCCGCCCTTCCGGTAGGCCTTTAGAAGTTCACGTCCTAGATCGCTATTGGGCTTTAAGAAGTAACATTCCCCATCTGCTTCGACTCGAACAGCACCTAATCCTTTAAAAAAGAGACTCACTTTTTGTAGAACGGAGTCATTTTTAGGAACGGACGAGACCTTGAAGCCGGCATTTGACCAACTCTCCAGTGCTCTGGGGGTTGCAGCCAAGCTATAGTTCTGACTTTCCCCGAAACCGGGACCCCTAACGGCCATAAGCTCTCCCACTAGTATCAGTCTCGAGCCAAACGATTAAGTTCAAATTAAGAGGATGTTTAGGGAATTTTCAACGAATTGCCCTTCGTGTTAGACTATGCTGCTTCATGAATGACCTGTTTACGATAGCGCTTAGCTTTTTCCTCATTGCCAACCCAATTGGCAACATCCCTACTGTAGTTGCTTTGGTGAAGGATTTTCCTTTCCAGCGGCAAAGAAAAATCGTCCTGAGGGAGGCCATATTTTCCTTTCTCATCGCCATCGGTTTTCAGTTTGTCGGTTCAGAGCTGTTAAAGTACCTTCAAATTGAAAGCGATACGGTCAGCATTACGGGCGGGCTCCTTCTCATTTTAGTCGCACTGGGGATGATTTTCCCTAAAGAAGAGCCAAAAGAGACGCTAGCCTTAAAAAGAGAGCCCTTTTTAGTGCCCATTGCCACGCCAATCATCACTGGTGGCGGGGTCATGTCGTCGATCATGATTTTTTCGAAAGAAACCAATGACCCCTTTTTAGTGAGTTCAGCCCTTGTGCTGGCTTGGTGTGGCGTGATCCCCATCATGTTCTTTTCGCCTTACTTAAAAAAACTTTTAGGTGATCGAGGGTTGCTTGCTTTAGAGCAATTCATGGGGATGATCCTTGCCCTATTGTCAATGCGCCTGCTTGTTCAGGGGCTCAGAATCTTTTTTACGGGAAGTTAAGCATAGACCCCTTGCACAACTTCATTTGCTTGCTAAAACTGCGCTTTTTGGCGAATTCATTTTTAAATTTATCGGCAATATGTAAATATTACCGATAAATTTAAAGATGAATTCGCACAAAAATCATCAATTTTTTCAAGCAAAGCAAGTTATGCAAGAGGTCTAATGGACATTTGTTTTGGAACGATGTTCCTAACCCTTTTTCTGATGATCGATTCGGTGGGAAATACGGCCTCCTTCCATGAAGTCTTAAAAGGGGTGCCGCCGAAAAATTATTGGAAAGTGTTGATCCGAGAACTTCTGATCGCATTGGCTTTCATGCTGGTGATCAACCAGTTAGGCAGTGCCATTTTAAACCAGCTTGAAGTGTCAGAAATCACAGTTCGGTTGACGACAGGGTTGATTTTGTTGTTATCAGCTTTGTGGGTGTTGTTTGCCTCTCCAAGAAACATTCGGCAACGGGTAAAGCCTGAAGAAAACCCCTTCATTGTACCTCTTGCGGTTCCTTTGATGGCATCTCCTGCTGTCTTGGCCATCATCATGCTTTATTCCCATATCTCTGAAGATTATAGCTGCCGCCTTTACGCGATTCTTGCTGCCTGGACACTCTCTTCTTTAGTATTATTGGTCAATCGAGCCGTCGTACGCTTCTTAGGGCAAAATGGATTGTTGGCTTTTGAACGGCTATTAGCTTTGATCTTAGTGATGTTGGCTATTCAACAGATATTGTTGGGGGTTGAGCTGTTTCAGACGACCTATTTAACAAAGTAATGGTTTCGATAGCTCTTCAGGTAGCCTATCAAGGGACCAACTACTTTGGATGGCAAAAAACATTTGAAGGACCATCGATTGAAGAGGAGTTAGAAAAGGCTCTTTTTCAAATTTTCCATGTTAAGCCTCTTTTACAGGCTGCTAGTCGCACTGATAGGGGAGTGCACGCATTAGGGCAAATCGTCCAATTTAAATTAGATCAAGATGTCGAGACTAAAAGGCTTCTTCTAGGGCTCAATGCTCTTTTGCCCACCGATATCCGTGTATTGCAGGTTTCAATTTGCCCGGATAATTTTCATCCAACATTGGATGCATTGGGCAAAGAATATCAGTACCACTTGATGTTGGGAGTGGCTCCTCATCCTTTATATGCCCACATGGCTTGGCATGTGCCTAAATTTCACCTCAATGAAGAGGTACAAAAGACTATCCCGCTTCTGCTTGGCACACACGATTTCAAAGCCTTTTGCAACTTTCGGAAGGATTTAAATTACCCCACTACAGTCAGAACCTTGCAAACCTTGCAGTTCATTGAAGAGGGGCCGTTGCTGACAGTCTCTCTGATTGGCGACCATTTTCTCTACAAAATGGCTCGCAATATCGTCGGTTTGTTGGTGCAAGTAGGGGAAGGAAAATTTCCCCTCCAGGCAGTGCCTGCCCTTTTCGAGCAGAAAGATCGTACTCAGTCGGCCATGACCGCCCCCGCCCACGGCCTCACCCTTCATAAAGTCCTCTACGCGAAGCGTTTGGAGTGCTAAACTCCTGTTTAGCTTTCACTTATCATGAAAGTGAAAGCGCAAGAGGACTTGCGCACTCCAAACGCTAGCGCGAGGGGAAAATATTGTTAATAAAGCAAACCAAAGAGGTAGAGGGGAATTTTCTTTCCAAAACCAATTGAGATGTCGTCGACAGCTAAATAAGCATCATCGACTCCACGGATTTGCTTGTCGTTTTTTCCTTTTCCGCCAACCTCAATAGTGAACAGATCATCAACGAGAAAATCTCCTTTGTCATGCAGTAAAACTTTATGAAGAGTACTAACTTGGTTCACAAAATATGTTTCTCGCAAATTTCCCATTTGGCTAGCCATTTTCAAAGAGCTGTTGATTGCATGGATGAGATTGGAATTATTTAAATAGATTTTGCCTGGTTTGCGGATCAGCGCATTCCCTTTTCCGATCGGGAAAACATCGTTTAATAGTCCTGAACTGCTGAGATACTCTAAGCAGTTGTAAACCATTTCTCGAGAAATGCCAAGATTCTTGCTCAATTTATCAATATTTGGAATGAATCCATCTGAGGTGGCTACAAGCCATAGTATCTTCTTTAAAAAAGGTAATGTTGTTTGTTTGAGGTTATACACAACAGCAAGGTCTTCAAAGAGCACTTTTTCAATGACGTTATGCACTTTCAATAAATAGTCTTCTAACCCTTCAATGAAGAAAGGGTAGTAGCCATTTTTTAGATAATCTTGAAAATGCTTTAGGATCGGCAGTTGCCTAAAACCAGATGCAATAGAGACGTGATTGTTTAAAAGCTCTTCAAGAGAAAGAGTTGGTATTTGAATGTCTGCAGACAATTGTAGGTATTCGCGGAACGACAAGCCTAATAATTTGTGGTAGACAACACGTCTTGAGAGGTCCCCTTTGCTTCTGTTTAAATCAATGGAAGAGCTAGCAGAAAAAACAATCTGTTTGGTTTTGTAGGTGTCTAAAATATTTTTTATTTCTGTAGACCATTCAGGGTATTTATGCACTTCATCGATGTAAAGGGCCTTACCGCCGTAGGTAAAATAACTTTTAGCAATATTTGCTAGTCCATACGAAATGACACTGATGTTGTCTGCGGAAAGATAGAGGGCTTGCTCTGGTGTCTGATACCGCTCTAGCAAATCTTGGCATATCAGTGTGGTCTTCCCAACCCCCCGATCTCCAACAATACAGAGCCCATGCGACTTCCAATTGATGTTCGAATAGAGATACCGCCTAAAACCGCGGGGGGTAGAAGACATAACCTCCTGATGGATCTCGACAAATTCCTCAAGCATAGTCACCCTTTGTGTAAACTACACCTTACACTTTTTGGTGATTTTTGTCATGTGCACTAGACAGTGCTAATAGTCCCGTTCCCATTTGAGCATGAATTTGCCTTCGGCGTCGTCGCCCACTTCGCCTTGCGCTTTGAAGTGATGGGGGAATTTGGCAACAATGGCCGCTTGGTTTGGGCCGTCGGCTACACTTTTCTTTAGGCAAAAGTAGAGGCTAGGAAGGATGTATTTGCCAATCTCGACCGAAAGGGTTTCTTCTTCATCGCCAGAAATTTCTATCCGATCAATCCCCAGTTTTGATTTGAACTTGTCCAGAAGGGTCTGTTCGATGTTTGTATTTTCAAGTTTAATCGAGCTTTCGGCTAATAAAGTTACCTCATCGCTTCCAGTGCCTTTATTTAACAGCAAGTAAGAGAGTATTTCCTTTGTCGGTTTAGGAGGATTAGAGCGAAAAGCAATTTCTGGGCTCTTTAGAGGCCCTTTCAAGATGATTTCAACCTTTAAATCCTCGACCTCTTGCTTAGCAGTGATGTAAAACGAGGTTTTAGAGCCAGGCTCACCCTGAAAGAGGATGACACCGTCTGTCGATTCAAAGTTTTTCCCATTGAAGTTGAAATCGGCCTTAACTAAGGCCCCCTTACCAAAAAGAAGGGGAGCATCGGTTGTCCCTTGAAAGGCCACATTTCCTTTCCATTCCGACTTCAAGACGCCGCTTGTCACTTTTACACCCGATTGAAAGTCGATATTCAAATCCCACGCCAATTTCCAAGGGGTTTTTTCTTCTTGCGGCTCGATCCTTTCGTAGACAATGTCGATCTTTTGGAACAAGAGAGGAGTTTTTTGGGCATCCTGACAATCGCCTCATCAATTTTCAGCTCCCCTTCAAAGATGCCGCCTTCTCGATTTCCGGTTAATCGGATGCGGCCTGTAGCAGTGGCATCGGCATACTCTAACTGGATCACTTGACCATTGAGAGATTCTAGATAAAGGACAAAAGGGATGTCTTTGGTCAGGGTCATTTCCCCTTCCCCCAAAATCATCCCTCCGGCCAGGTCTGTAGCCCGAAGTTTTGACAGCTTAACTTGTGTCCCTTGTAGGATAAAATCGGTTTCCATCTCTCGGTACAACATACCGGTGACTAGGTCTTCGTAAATGCCTTTTCTTAAAGAGAGCTTCCCTTCAAAAAAGGGGTTGTTGAGCGTTCCTTTAACTGTAAATTCTCCAAATCCGGGGCCTGAAATAGAGGTCGTGTCGGGTAAAATGATCGACAGATAAGGCGAGAGCTCTCCTTTGAAGCGGATATGTCCATCCAAAGCACATTGCTGGTTAAAATCGACCGAAAGATCGCCCTGCAAAGCTTCTCCATTGCGGCCTTCAAATTCCCCCTCAAAAAAACCTATTCTAGAGGCTATAAGGGCACTAAAGTTGCCAGATAGTGGGAAAAGGGGGAGGTCGAATCCTTGAACTCCCTTAATCGAGCCTGTTAAAGTTGCTACCCCTTCAGTGCCATGTCCATGCACTTTTAACACGCAATCACCAGCCTGTAGATGGAGCCGATCTACATTCCATCCACCTCCGAAAAAGGAGAGACAGGCGGTCTCTTCAAGCGAAAGGGGAAGATCATGAAAGCACCCCTGCAGTTTGTGCAAAAAGAGATGGAGGCCACCTAACGACAAGGCCACTTGCCCATCTAGCTTAATGGGGAGTTCGTTTTGATACGCTTCGACATGCAAAGGGGCTAGATCACCAAAAATCCCTTCTGCATGAATGGACAAATCTTTTAAGTCTTCTTTTAGGAGTGTGTAGGAAGGGATAGAGCTTGAAAAAGACCAGGAGGTGCTTTCTTTCTCAAAAGCCCACTTAGAATCAAATGCGCCTTGTAGGTCCTCGAAAGCAAATATTCCTTCTTTCAATTCTATCGACGTATATTCGTTCAAGCAAAGCTTGCAACGGGCTAGGAAAGGATGGGCATCTAGCACTCCTTCTAACGTTCCATTGCCTGCCCACATATTTTTATCTCGATAGAGCGATAAAGCAAGTGTTGAATCTCTTAATGGGCCTGTAGTTGGGCAAAAGGCGAGGTCGATAAGTGGGTGTTGTACATCGCCTGTCCCTTCTAACGTAAAAGGGGTATCCAAAAATGTGCCTGCGATTTCTAAAGAGGGGAGGGTGAGGCCCAAATTTTCCCATCCAATGGTCGCATAGCCTAATGCTGAACCCCATTCTGCGTGTTCCCAATGCATTTTGAAGCAGGCAAAAAGGGATCTGCCTTCGAAAATAGCAGTTTTCAAGCCTATTTTAGGGATAGACATGACTCCATCTGCTTTAAACTGCCCAAAAGTGCTTTGAGCAGAAATGTTTAAAGCCAATTCTCTTTTGTTATTTTCACTTTGAAAGAAAAATGAAAATTCTAAGTCGCCAAAATCGGGGTGATTGATCTCTAAAGTTCCCAAAGGGCGAAGATCGGTGTCTAGCCACCATGAGCCTTTGGCATTTATCTCTCCCAGTTCCGGCACTTGTAGATGTTCAATCGAAACGGAGGCAAAGCCAATATGCACCTGTTCTGCCTGCAAAGCGTCAAATTTCACATGGTTCAGATGCAATTGAAAAGGGAGATAGGTCCAGGTCGAGTCTCCACGTACTTCGATTCCAAAATTTTCTTCAATGGCCATCAATAACCGTTTTGTCAAGCCGGCTTGGATGCTTGGAACGGTGAAGAGGGCTGCCAGCGTCAGGAAGAAAGTAAGGATGAAGGTCAATAAATATTTCATTAGAACGACTGACCTATACTCAAGTAGATTTGGAAATTGTTGTCTATAGGTCGTTTGTTTAACGGGAATGCAATATCGGCTCTCAATGGTCCTACAGGAGTATAATAACGGAAACCAACGCCAATGGATTGCAGCTGCTTTTGGTCAAGCCTTGGCAACGACTGATCGTAGACATTCCCCACATCGTAAAAGCTAACAAACCCAATTTCAGGTGTCAGCCTGATGCGATGCTCTGCAGAAAAAATTGCCAATGATCTGCCTCCGATCGGTTTGCCTTCGTGATTGAGTGGACTGACGGTAAGGTATTTATAACCTCTTAGTGTGCAGTCAGAGCCTGCATAAAAACGCTCCGGAGGAGGTATAGTCACAGTGCCTGGCCCCACAATCGAACCGATGTGGATCTTGAAGGCTAAAACCTGCGGAAGGAGCCAGTCGATTGGATAGTAGCTAGAGCCAATCCCTTCCAAAATTGTGTAGAAGAACTCGTTTCGATTAAAACGGTATGTGGGTATCGCTTTCATAAACAGAAGGCTGCCTGTAGTAGGATCAAGCGGATCATCTATGAAAGAAAGCTTTGTGGTTAAAGGAAGCTTTAGAAGTGCGAACGGTTCGTTGTTATTGGAATTGGAGCTAAAGAGCTGTTTATAACCAAATCCTATCGAGTAACGCCAACAGTTGGAGGGAAAACGGTCTAAATAGGTGAAGGCGCTATAAAAGGTTTCTGTAAAACCCTCTGTTTTTTCTTTTTCAAGTTCTCCGACAAAGCGTAAGCGTTGGTTGGACTGAAAAAACTGAGGTATTGTGTATTCCACCTTCCCATTTTGTCTGATCCAAAACAGATCGGCCGAAGCGGCTACCTTGTGTCCACGGCTGAAAGCGTTTCTATGGTCCCAATTGAAGCTGACGCCTGGGCCTAAAGAGGTATTGTAAGCGGCACCTATACCTATGGTTCGGTGGTAACCCTCTTGCAAAATGATGTCAAAAGGAAGCTCTCCTTCTACTGAGGGCTCTTTCTCATGTTCAAAGGCGATGGTGGTAAAAAGGCCGGTCCCTTCAAGGGCCGCTTGGGTTTGGGTCAGGAGATTGGGGTCATATGGATCTCCCTCCTTCCAAGCAATTTTTGATTCCACATAGTCTTGATTGACACTGTCTAAGCCAAAAATAGCGGTGGGGCCAAAGCGAACGTGCGGGCCCGAGCGAACAATGAAAACAATCGAAAGTTCTGAAGTGGCCTCTTTTGCGATCACTTTTTTCTCGATAATAGCAAAGAGGTAGCCCCGTTTCTTTAAAATCTGCAGCAGGAGGTCTTCGGCTTCTAAAATTGTTTCCGGTAAGGCAGGCGATCCGATCAATAGCCCAAGGTCTCGGGGGGTGACCCCATCAACCGGGTTTTCTTCGGTATCGCCCTCTAGCTCAACTTCTATCTCTCCTAAGGTGAAGACGATACCAGGTTTAATTTTAAAAACGACAACGGCCGGGCTTCTTTCCGTGTCTAGCATCACAGTGACCGAAGCTCCGTACAGCCCTAAGCTCTGCAGCCCTGAGAGGAGGAGGGGGATGTCTGCTTCGGCTCTTTTTCTGAGGGCGATAGGGGTGGAAGGAGGTGTCTTCTCTAGCTGCTTGGTTTGCGAAATTTCTCTTAACAATGAGGCTTGTTTTTCGTTTGCCCCCTCAAAAAACACCTGATAATCAATTGCCTGCAGAGAAAATACGAGCAAAAAAAAGAACCAGAATCGTTTCATGAGGCTCCCATTTTAATCCCTTAATACTCAAGCCGTCCACCACTTAATGTTATTTAAATAGCGCGAAGCGTTTGGAGTGCTAAACTCCTGTTTAGCTTTGACTTATCAGTGAAAGTGAAAGCTAAACAGGAGTTTAGCACTCCAAACGCTAAAGCGAGAAAAATAATATCTTTTACATTGAAGGCTTTGGCGTTAGGCGATCTTAGTTTGATTTTATCTAAAATAATTTACTTTTTCTAAATATAAAAAGTTTATGAATTAGATAGATTCCGATGTGAGGTTTTATGGACGAACATATTCAAGAAGATTGGGAAATCACAGAAGAGGATGAGGCCTATTTTTCCCGTTTGGTCTCTGCAGCTGCCGAGATGAAAGTGGCCGACTATCTAGCGCGCCACCCTCAACCGTTAAAAGATACCAATCAATTGTTGGCTCAATTCCAACAAGAGATCAAAGCCGAGTCGTTCTATACCTTCGACGAGGTTGTGGCCGGATATAATGCGCTGGCTGAGGGGTTGCCTCAGGTGTTAGGGGGGCTCGATGATGATGAGTCGATGCGCGTCCGTCGCGAATATGAACGGTGGCTTGAATTCATGGAGTCGATCAGCCCTTCAGGCGAGTTTTTGGACACCGTTTTGCAAAGTGGCAAAACATTGCAAGAAGCCTTTTTTATCTCTAACGAAACGATGTCCTATTTTTACCAAGTCGGACGACATTTTTTGCAGGAAGACAATTATGAAAAAGCAGGCGCTCTTTTCTTTCTCCTGACCCACTTGAATGGGGGTGTGTACGAGTTTTGGTTGGGGCTTGCCATTGCCTACCAAGAAAGGGGCGATTTTGAACATGCAGTTTCAGCCTATAAAAAAAGTAAACATATCCGAGACAACGACCCAATCGTCGAGCTGTTTCTTGCTGACTGCTTTTTAGACTTAAAGATACCCAACGAGGCAGAAGAGCATCTTCATCTGGCTAAAGAAAAAATGAAGAACCAAGAATATGCTTTTTTAAAGCCCAAAGTTAAACAAATCAGTAAAAAACTAAAAACATTTTCTTAAGGAGTTAAATATGCTAGATCCACTTGGAAAAGGACACATCAGTCCATCCTATCACCACCCGGTAGGGCCAACCGACTCTGAAGGACACAACGTCGAAAACAAGACACTCCTTGCTGATTCGGTTTCTGTTCCAAAAGAGGGAGCAAATCCTCCTTCTAAAACTGCAGCAGCTGCAACGGTGTTAGCCCTACTCGCTGCTAATCGGAGGAAATAGTATGAGTGGTGATGTCAACTTTGGGCAGCGGCTCGATCAGTTTGTTGACAATCTTTCTACCATTCAGATAACTGATTTTCAATCCCGTATGAAAAGGCTCACGCCTAACCAACGGGAATTTATGCTTAAAGCCCTTGAAATATTTAAAGAGGCTAAATTTACCGATTCTTCTGCCCTCCAAACGTTCCTACGTGGAGGGGGAGACAACACACTTACCCGAATCGAGAAAGTATTAAAAGGCGATTATAGTCAAGTCACCCAAACAAAAGTCAAAGGGCTAGGGGCAGATCACCTTTTTTCTCAGCTGCAAGATGCTAAAAACATTCGCCAGCGTCGCCTAAACCCTCTCAAAGGTTTCAACGCGCTTTTACCTAAAGACAGGCTTGCAAGGCTTGAAGAAAACGAAAAATTGGAAGGGACATTCCTTAAAGCCGGCTTACTAGGGGTCAAAGCTGCAGCTCCGGATCAAGAAAAGATGAAAGCAAGATTGCAACTCCTTGTTGCAGACTATCAGAAATGGATGGGCGCTTACGAGAAGTTGGATAAAACGGATTTAGTAGAGCCTGACAAGTCGGTCATTGAACGTCAGATGGCCCTTCAAAAAAATCGGATGAAAGACTTCACCGAACTTTTGGGGCAAGAAGCAATTGACCCTACAACGATCACTAAGATGGTGGCTGCCATCAAAGAAAAAATGGGTGAAACCTTTACACCTCACGTTCTCAATGCTGATAGCGCAGCGGTTTGGTTAGGCACTTTAAACGAGCTGATCGACTCGCCTTCAGTGCAATTAGAGGCACTTTCATTATTAAGAGAGAAAGAGGGAAGTACAGTTTTTCAAAAGTTGCGGATCGCCGTTTTGTCAGGAGCGGACGTCAAGCTGTCCGAAAAAGAAGTCGATTGGATAGTGAAGCTCCGTCAGTTGCATGAGGTCCATTTAGACATAGAAACTACAAAGCCAGCATTATTTTTAGTTGACCGATTCAAAGTGTGGTTTTTGCAGGTGATGACAAGTGGTTTGGTTAAAGAGTTGAAAGTTTTACAGTCGCAAGTCGCACAAATTAAAAGCGATGGAAGTGACTTTGGAACCTCTCAGGATCAGGTGCTTGTCCTTTTACGAGAAATCAACAGGGCAGAGAAGATACAGCAAGCTTATCCAAACCCCATTTTACAGAGACGTATTGAAGCTGCTAAGAGCCAATTACAAGAGATCTTGAGTCAGCGAGAAGAAAGACAAAAAGAAGGCGGTTATCTCTTTTTGACAAAGCAGCTCCGTCATGTTGGGCAAATAGATCAACAAATAGCGCTCATGGGGCAGTTGGAAAAGAAGATAAACAAGGGGTTAAAGGCTATTAATAAAGAGGCAGCCGATTACGACGCGCTCGCCATAGAAATGGTTCAAGATATGGTGAACTTGTGGATTGAACAAAATCCAGCATTAAAGACCAACAGTATTGTGGAAATAATTGCGGATGCGGTCTTAAAGGTTCAGTCGGTGAAAATGTTACCAGGGGTCCTAGAAACTGCATATCTTGCTGTAGGCGGGCTAAGAGATGAGAGAAACAAGATCATTTCTGAACTACATGAAAAAGGGTTGGTGACCGATGAGGGGACGCCCAATTTTAATGCAACGGTAGTGCGCCTTTTTTTCGAAACCAAAGGCAACCTTGAAGAGGTTGAAGAGGCAATGCTTGCCGAAAGGACTATTGCTTTGCAAATGGCTGAAGAGATTGCCCTCTATGGTGCTGCAGAGAAAGTCCCTGCTGTTTTTGGAGTCGTTCAAGACTTGCAAAAGAAAAGGTTGGAAGAGGCTGATGCAGCTGTAGAAAGGCCAAGCATTAGGGACTCTAATAAGCTCTACATCATTTATTTTAACCATGGTGCAGGCTTACGTCAGATCGTTGACTCGTACAACACAAGCATGGGGACTCGATCGGAACAAATCGAGACTCGTCAGAAGCGAAGAATGGCGCAGCTGCAGGTTCTAGAAAATAGTGCTCAAGCTAGATATGCGGGTTATGCAGGCTTGCAAAAAGGTTTTGAGACAAAGCAAGAAGAAGTGCTAGCGACAAAAGGGACCAATGTTTCAGATCTAAAGAGGGGCGTAGGCCTTCTTTTTGATAGAGAACTTTATGCAGGCGAGGGTGCTATCGATAAGATCGATAATGCTGTTGACAGGGCGGTCTTTCTTTATGACCTAGGTAAGGGCGCAGAGCCAACTGTTCTTGGACGCGAGTCTTTTGCTGCTCATAAGAAGGTGTTAGCGCCGTTGGGATGGTCTGAGACGAGGATGGTGAACTTGGCCAATGTTTTGGCCGGATCAGAGCTTTCTTCCGTTAATTCAAAGCGAGCATTCTTATTGTATGGGATTGGCAAAGGTGGGGGAACTATTGACACTCAAGCACCCCATCTTGCCTTCGTAAGAAATGGGCAAGATGACTATGAGCTTTATGCTATCAATGTGTCATTGGTTGCAAAAAATAACGTAGCGATGGTCGAGGAAGGATACGACATTTCTGTTGTCCGTGTTGTATTAGATGGAAAGGCCATTGATGAAGACGGAAAGCCATTCAAAGATGCGATCAAAGAGGTTAAAATAAGCCCTCCTCTCTACTTTGATAAGCGTGAGCTTGAAAAAGAATTGAACATTGAAACAGCTGATTCTCCTAATGAATCAGCGCTGAAAACCGAAAGATACCCTCTGATGCTCGACCAGATGTTACAGGTCATGGTCGACAGCATCCCTGATCAGCCTTTCCGCGACGGCACCCGCCACGTCTTAACCTCCTACAAGCCAAACATCCACTAAAAAATAATGCTTCCCGATAAATGTAGCTTAGACTTTAGAGGCACTTGCAAAAATCAGAATGAACTCTGATAAAGCCCTTAACATCTCTTAAGAGCTCTTGGTTACAAGATAAAAATAACAGGATGAACAGGGTGAACAGGATAAGCTTCGCCAACTAAAATAATTTTCTGTTTACAAAACGATAAAGCTAGGCGGAGCTTATCCTGTCGCCGTAGGCGATCCTGTTCATCCTGTTAAATTTATAGGAAGCTCTTCCTTATGTTAATGCAATGCATACGGGTCTATTGTGATCTGGAGCCTGAATTTTGCAAGTGGCTCTAAAGAGCCACTTGCAAAAATCAGATTAAGCTCAGAAACAGGCCCGAAGGGCCGAAATATGAAAGCCCTGGTCGAAGGCCAGGGTAAGTATGCCAATAGAAATTGGAGTCCTGAAGGGACGACATATCCTGTTCCACAAACACTACAGGAGATATTTTATGCCGTCCTTTCAGGACTCCAATTTTATTTCACATTTGTAACCCAGGCCTTCGGCGCTGGGCTTTCATATTTCGGTCCTTCGGACCTGTTTCTAAAAAAAAGCCAACAATCCGATTTTTGCAAGTACTTCTAAAGCCTAAGCTACATTCTCTGGAGGGCGTCGAGGAGGTCGTGGGGCTTGCCGAGGGCGCTGAAACGGAGAAAACCCTCTCCGGCCGATCCAAATCCAACGCCGGGAGTCGTCACTATCTGGTATTTTGTTAGCAGCTCATCAAAGGCTTCCCACGATGTTTTAGGCCCGAAATCGGCCCAAATGAAAGGGGTGTGAATGCCCCCATAACTTTGGATCCCTTTTTTGATTAACGCCTCTTTTAACAAGCGTGCATTTTCTAAATACCCTTTCACAATCTGTTGTAAATCTTTTTGCCCCTCTATCGATAAAGCCTTGATCCCTCCAACCTGTGAAAGGTAAGACACTCCATTTAAAGACGAATGCAATATCCTTTTCCAATCATCTAAAATAGATTCTCCGGAAGAATAGCGTAGCTCTTTTGACATGGCACACCAACCCAAACGAAGTCCGCTAAAACCGGCGCTTTTAGAGAAAGAACCCCATTCAATGGCACAACTTTTAGCCCCTTCGATTTCAAAAATGGATCGTGGAATAGAAGGATCGGTTACATACGCTTGATAAGCAGCATCGAATAAAATCAACATCTCCTCTTTTCGGGCGTGGTCCACAATTTTTTGGAGCTGCTGTTTTGTGGCTGCAACACCTGTTGGATTATTAGGAGAGCAAAGAAAAAGCAGATGAGGCCCTTTCAAAGAGCACCAATCGGGGAAAAAGCCATTCTCTTTTGTAGCAGGAAGCAAAATAACTTCGTCGCCCACCAAATAAGACGTCTCTAAATAAACAGGATAAGACGGGTCTTGGATCGCCACCTTTTGCTTGCCACCCGATAGAAGGGCAAAACGGGCTAAATCTGGTTTGATTCCGTCTGAGATGGTGATTTCATCAGCAGAAAGGTGGCTGTGATAGATATTTTCACTGATTGAAGCTCTAAAGGCATCTAGGCCAAGGAGGGGATTATACCCTTTGTATCCCGCATCGGTGGCCAATTTCAATGCCGCATCTGACAATCCATTCGAAATAACCTCAGGAAGAGGATGCGTCGTGTCGCCCAAAGCAAGCGAAATCAATTTTCGGCCATCCGGATGCTTTTTCAAATAGGCATCCACCCTGATTTTGATTTCAGCGAAGATGTAATTAGGGGTTAAACGTTGGATGTTGGGCGAACGTTGCATAATATCTTTTCTAAAGTGGCGGTATTGCCGGCAGAAAGGGGGGTGAGTGGCAACCTAGGAGAGCCGCTCGGTTTCCCCATCAATTCCATCCCTTTTTTCAACGGAATCGGGTTTGTTTCAGAGTTTAGCGCATTGAAAAGGGGGAGAAGTTTGTAATGGAGCGATAACGCCTCATCAAAACGTCTTTCTAAAACCAATGAGACCAGCTTGGCCATGACGTGAGGGAAAAGGTTGGAAGCTGTTGAAAAGAGGGCAGAAGCTCCGAGGCCTAAATGAGAGTAGGCAAAAGCATCGTCTCCTGAAATGATCTGGATGTCGTTTTTAAACAACCTGCACAATTCCATGAAGTAGCCAAGGTCTGCCGAACAGTCTTTAATTCCGGCAATATGAGAGTGGGCTAACAAGCGACGGAGGGTGTCTAAAGCAATCGAAACCCCTGTTCTTCCCGGATGGTTGTAAAGGACGATGGGAATATCGCTTTCTGAAGCAAGGGCCTGAAAATGGTAATAGAGCCCCTCTTGCGTTGGCTTGTTGCTGTAGGGGGAAATAACCAAAACAGCATCTGCACTACACTCTTGGGCGGTTTTTAATTTTTTGACAGAAGTTTTTGTAGAGGAGCTACCGATGCCAACAACCAACGTGCAGCGACGATCGATCGTCTGGGCAGCAAGCTCGATCATCTCTTTTTCTTCTTCTGACGTTAAAGTAGCGGCCTCTCCGGTCGAGCCGATCAAGACAATTCCGGAAACATGAGCGCTGATTTGCTCTTCGATGTTTTGTTTTAAACCGACAAAGTCGACCTCTCCCTTTGCATCAAAGGGGGTTGCTAGTGCTGTGTAAAGCCCTCTAGGCAAGGTAGTCATTTAAAAAGTCCTCCATCGTATAAAACCCTACTTTACCGATGAGCCATTCTCCTGCCAAGAGGGCTCCTTCTGCAAAAGGGTCTCTTGATTTTGCAGTGTGGCTTAAAACAATCCTTTCAGAAGGGCTGTCAAATAGAAGAGAGTGGCTTGGAAGAGAGCCCCCTAAACGGATCGAATGGATATCTAGGTCTTCTTTGCCGGTTGCCTTCTTAATCAAAAGACCCATTCCTGAGGGGGCGTCTTTTTTGGTTTTTTGATGCTCTTCCACAAGGCATTGATCAAACCCTTTGCCCAAAAGAGCTGAAGCTTTTTCAACAAGCCGCAAAAAAAGATGGGCGCCGATCGAAAAGCTAGAGGCATGGAATAGGGCGATCTCATTTCTTTTAGCAAAAGCATCTAATGTTTTGGGGTCGATCTTTCCCCCTGTGGTTCCTATCAAAAGCGGTTTTTTTAATGCGGCCGCTAGCGACAAGTTTTCGTCTAGCGCAGCATGGCTAGAAAAATCGTAGAAGATGTCGATCGACGTGAGTTGGTCTTGAGGGGGGCTAGGCAGCGAGCGAGAGATAATCGCCGACAAAGTATGCCCTTTGGTGGGGGCCACTTTGGCAAGCGCTTGCCCCATTATCCCGAACCCGATCAACCCAATCTTCATATTTTTGCCATTCGACATGTTTTTCTAGTTCCTTCCAGGTGATTTCCAACCCTTTCCAAAAAGGGTCGCTTCTTTTGCCCCCTTCAAAAAGGGTAAGGAGCTCTTCGTTTTGGGTCAAGGCAGCTTTTGTCCAATTGAACGATCCGGTAAAGAATTTTTCTTGATCGATCCAGATAAATTTGTGATGCAGTAACGGCTTGCCAACAGAAAGGGCCACCGGCACCTCTTCTTGCAGTAGCCGTTGAAAGACTTTAAAACAAACACCAAGTGATTGGCCCTTATCTAAAGCGACCCTCACATCGACCCCTCTTTTTTTGGCATCGACCACTTTTTCGAGCAGTTCTTTCTCTGTAAAAGTGTACATAGCAATACGAATTGTTTTTTTTGCCCCATCAATTGCTTGTAAAAGCGCTTTTTTCAGTTCATTGTTTTTAGGCGTTGTCCAGGTAGCTAGCTGAAAAGGGGGGAGGGGTGTTAACCAGGTGTTGCCTTGGTGGTGTAGGTTGGTAAACGTTTTCTTTTGGGCCTCTTCAAGCAGGCTTTTGGCATACGCTTTGGAAGCAACTGCAATGATCAGGTTGTTTTGATGGTTGAGAGAGTCCCAAGTGAGGTTTGCAGAGCCGATTAAAGAGAGTGTCTCGTCTTGGATGATCCATTTTTGGTGCATCAACCCTTTGATTCCCCTCTGGATCAGCTTGGTTTTTTCTCCAAGTTGCTCTCTTTTTCCTTTGTACCCATTTTTATCGACGCTGAGGACAATGTCTACTCCTCGGTCGCTTGCTTCCTTGATCGCCTTGATCACTTTGGCGTCGGTCAGGCTATAGGTTGCCATGTTCAACGACCGTTTGGCCTCTTTAATCACTTTAAGTACGACATCCTGCAACAGGTCGCCCTGTTCTAAGCTATAGAGCCTTAAGGGTTCTTTCTCATTCGGAAAGACAAGAGCTTCATTGGGTAGAAAAGCAAAGCCATGGACAAGAAAGAAGGCTAAAAACAGAAGATTTCGAAGGGAAAAGAGTTTCACAGGAGTGGATTCTAGATTTATCGATCCTTAATCTTACAGGAGGATCCTTCAGAAAGGAACAAGTAAGAGAAAGAGGGGCAAGCTTATGATTTCGCTCGGACAAGATTATACAAGAGGTTCTCCGGAGTGGGAGTTGCAAGCTGGCCTACGAGATATAGAATCTGCCTCAAAAGAAGGGACTAATCGAAATAATCTGTTAAAAAGTGCTCAAGAGCACTTAAAAAAAGGATATGCAGCATTTTCTAAAGCACATTCTATAGATGCTTATCGGATGGCTGGTTTACTGTTATATAAAATCGAAGCTTGTAAAGGCGAAGAGTTGAAGATTTCTAAATTTTTTAAACCTGAACTCGCTGCCTTAAAAATATTTGGTCGGTTAAGTAAAAATGGAAATCTTGTTCACGCTGTTGATGCGATAGGGAAAAAGGGGAAACAGCAGCTTTTAGCACTAGAGGACGAGCTTGGACATGCATACGGTCGATATTTTTTGGATGGAAACGAAGTTGACCTGACCCGGTTTCAAGAGTTGCACAAGCAAATTTACGATGACTATCGAGCTGTCGATGTAGATAAACTTCCAAAGGATGTGCGGAATGCCTTTCTTCTTTTTAAGCGACAACTCGATTCTCTAGAGGGATCTTTTAAGTATCTTGAAGAATTAACAGAAAGAAGTCCTGTCGGTCTAGATGAAGATATTAAAGTGATGAAGCATGAACCCTTAGTGGAACTCTATAGGACACTAGTAAACTCAAGTAGGACAGAACAGGCTCCTCTCTTGAAGGAAAAAATTGGCGAGAGGCTTGTCCTTGTGAAAAGAGAACTAGAGGTGCGAGGCATTGATCCAGACAGGGCCTTAAGCAACTTGCCTATGGAGGCTATTGTAGCTAAGGTGCAGTCACCTAGCATCTACACAAGTGGGGATTGGAAAGGAGATGACCCTGTCAAAGCAAAAGCGGCTGTTGATGAATTTTTTACTCTTTACACTCGATCAGACGACGAGGCTAAAAAAGTATTGAAACCTTTATTGGAAGAGATAATCGAACAATCTACCCTTTCACCTTTGGACTTAGAAACTGTAAAACTAAAGACTGGTTTACATGAAAACTACCTAACCGATCCTAATCAGGCAATTCTTAGAAGAACCACAGATGATACCCCTGGTTACCTAGATAAATTGATAAAAAATGAAGGCTTGCAAGAAGGATTTACGCACTCTTCTAAACCTGAGAGCTTTCAATTTGAAGGAATGGTTGTCGCTAAGGTACGTGATTATCTAATGCCCATTAAGGGAGAGCGTCAAGCCGATGCATTAGGCCGAATCAAAAACATCGAGAGTAAATTGCCTGCTCTTGAACAACTTGCAAATGGTTCAGGTCCAAGTGCAAAAGCCTTTAAAAATATTTATGATCAAATAATGGGTCACGTAGAAGATGCCAAAGAGATGCAGATCAGAATAGCAGTCGATGATGCAAAAAAAATAGGATCGCTTTTTGTGCAGCCAGATCCAACAGAGCCGGCAATGCGCCCCACAAGTCTAAAAAATGATCTTGAGACGATTTCTGCGATAGTAGAGGCTTTTGCAAGGAGTCGAGAAAAAGCAAATGCACCCGCACTTGATCTTCTGGAAGCCGATGCAAAAGCTTTATACGAAAAACTAGCACCTGTCTTTGCGTTAGATAGGCTTGGAGTGGGAGAACTAAAAACCAAGCTGGAACAGGAAATGGATAAGCAGCAAGAAGCTCGCTTTAATCTATTGGTGAAAGAAAAAGATGAAGCATTGGCAATAAATCCTTTCAGTGAAAAAAAATTGAATGCTGTTGTAGGTGCGTTGAGAAAGTTTAACAGTGGTTTAGCATCAAACAGTTCGCTTAAATCTCGTGTCAACGCGACTCTAGAGGGGACAGAGAGCGAGAAACAGTTTGTCAACTCACCAAAAGACCCTGGAGAATACATCGCTTGGCTTGAAGGTAAAGCGAGTGTGCTTGAGGGAAGGGGTGTTCCGGAAGCATTGAAGGCAAAGGTGGCAAAACAACTCTATGCAGCTTTAGAGGGTTTCGGGCCAGAGGCTATGACTATAGTAGATAAGCATCCAAATATCGAAAAATTTATCGAAAAAAGCGAATCCCCTGATTTGGTCGACTTTAAGAAGTATCGAAAAGCTGTAAAAGAGTTGGCTACATCCAACTTCCCAGAAAGCAAATTTGACCCAGAAACCTTTTTGACTAAAGTAAGACAAGGTCATTATGGCACTGCTGCAAGTGTGCCAGTTGCACGAATGGGTCAATTCATGGATAAGTTGAAACCCATTATGTTAGGTAGAGTTGGTCGACAATTATCAACAGAAGAAGGACTGAAATTAGCAGAACTAACAAAAGCATGGGTGAAATTAGATAATCACTATAAGGGGATGCTAGAAAAAGCCTCGAAAGACCCAAATTTTTCAGCTGATGACTTTATGAAAAGTGACGATTACTTAAAATTTCTTATTCAGGTGGCGCAAGTTAAGCTGTTGAACGCAGAGGGTAAATTTTATCCGTTGGCCACCATTTTTGCAGATTTTTCTGAAGAGCAAATCGATGCGTTCTTTACAGATCGGCAACACGAAGAGAGGGCTCGCCAAGAACTTGTCCAGACTTTTACTTAGATTGTAAAAAATTTCTTCACAAAAAAATTTCCTTTGTGGATTGTGTGCATTTAACAACCCTAAAGGAAAAAAATGAAACACCTTATCACTCTTTTTGTAATTGGATCTACATCTGTATTAGCTGCAGATGCTTACTCACAGCACCAGCCAAGCGGCTACAGCAACTCTCAACAATATTATTCTGCTGATGAGTATCCAGCAGAGATTGGCCATGGCACTTATATGAATGGCCAATACTATCAAGAGAATGCAAACCCCTACCATAACCAAAGCAACGATAGAGGCATGAATTATTACCAAGACAATGGTAATAACAATGCTAAAACCATCACCATCAAACTAACTTCAGATCAAGACATCATTAAAAACCTTCACGACAACCTAAGCGCTGGCTGGTTCTCGAAAGGATATGAAAATGTTTCCTACGTTGTAAAAGATGGCGTTGTGACATTGAGAGGAACTGTTGACATAGCTGAAAACAAAGCTAAAGTTGAAGAGAAAGCCAAAAGCCTCGAGGGTGTTAAACAAGTCATTAACCAAATCGTTGTTTCTAAAGAAGAGCCAAAAAGCCAAAGTCCTGCTAAATACTATCCTCAAGACTATGCTGCAAACGAACAAGATAAAGTTGTGAACAAACTGATCCGGGACAAGCTAAGCAGCGGCTGGTTTACAAAAGGCAATGAGAATGTTTCTGTTAAGACAACTGACGGCGTTGTGACCATTAGCGGTGTTGTAGATAGCTACGACGAAATCCAAAAAGTTAATGATCAGGTAAAAGACATCCCAGGGATCAAGACATTGAACAATCAATTGTCTGTAAAGAAACAATAACAAAAATGGGGCAGCAGGTATCGTTCCTGCTGCCCTCTTTTTTTTCCTTGCCCCTGCCCTTGCCCGAATTTTTAACTAAAAAGCTGTTTGCCAAAGCATGCGAGTTTTGTACCAACAAGCTTTTCGGGCAAGGGCACGGGCAAGGTTATTATTTTAGCTAGCCGCTGTTATAAAAATGGTAGAGGAGTCATTTTTTCGGAGATGGCACGGTCGAGGCCGGTATGCCGCTCTTCGGTTTCGTTGTTATGAACGGCAATTTGCAGCGCCTTTTTGGAACCAACAATCACCACCAGCTTTTTACCTCGTGTGACGGCGGTATACAGCAAATTTCTGTAGAGCAATTTGAAATGGGTCGTGTGAATAGGCAACACAATGCAGGGTGCCTCGCTTCCTTGGTATTTGTGAACAGAGACAGCATAGGCTAGCGCAAGTTCATCCAAATCGGCAAAAGGGTAGCACACCTCTTTTGTGTCAAAGCGGATCATCATTTCCTCTTCAGATTCATTAATACCAATGATACGCCCCACATCGCCGTTAAAAATCTCTTTTTCGTAATTATTTTTGATCTGCATCACTTTGTCGCCTATAGACCATCCTCGACCCATTTTAAACATCCGCTGTTTTTGAGGGTTGAGGCGGTCTTGCAAAAGCGTATTGAGGTTGTCGATACCAACGATCCCTTTTCTCATCGGCGCCAGCACCTGAATGTCTTGATAGGGGTCAAATTTATATCGATGAGGAAGTCGGTTCGAAACCAGTTCTAAAATGGCATCTTGTAAGGCAACCGGATCATTTTTTTCGATGAAGAGAAGGTCTGAGTCACTTGAAACAGTCAAATCGGGCAACCGCCCTTTATGAATGTCATGCGCCCCGGTGATGATTTTAGATCCTTGAGCTTGCCGAAAAATGGTTTTTAACTCGACAGTGGGGATTTTATTCGAATCGAGCATGTCTTTTAACACAGTTCCCGGCCCCACGCTAGGAAGCTGATGGACATCGCCGATGAAAAGGAGTCTGGCGCTTCGGGGAATGGCCCGCAACAGGTGAGCCATCAGGATGGTGTCGATCATGCTAGATTCGTCCACTATGACAAGGTCTGCCTCTATCGGGTTTTGGCGGTTTCTTTTGAACCCTCCGTTGACAAAATCAAATTCTAGCTTAGAGTGTATGGTCGATGCGCTTTTTCCTGTGATTTCCTGCATCCTTTTTGCAGCTCGTCCGGTCGGTGCTATCAAAACAATCCGTTTTGTCAGTTTTTCATGCAGGGTCAAAATGGCTTTGGTGATGGTGCTTTTACCGGTTCCTGGCCCACCGGTCAAAATCATCAGCTTTTCTTTTAAAGCTAACGCCACCCCGTCCTTTTGTTCCGGAGCTAGTTGGATGTTTAGCTCCTTTTCAACCCACTCTAAAGCTTTTTGGGCATCGACCGACCGAAGGGAGGAAGTTCCTTTACTGATGTCCCTTAAGGCATTGGCAATTTCCCGTTCTGCAGACCAGAATTTGTCTGCGTAGAGGAAAGGAACTTGCGCCCCTTTATAAGGCCGTTCGTCGAGATAACATTTTTGCGTATCAACAAGAAGCGAGATCTCTTTTTGAACAAGTTCCGGAGCCACTTCCAACGTTTTTGAGGTGTGTTCCAGAAAATCGGGTAGGGGATAGGTGACATGGCCGCGGCCTGAAAGCTCGGCCTGTACATAGCCGATGCCGGCCGAAATTCTAGCCGGGCTCTCTTTTTCAATGCCGATATGCCTTGCAATTTCGTCTGCCAGCTTAAACCCAATGCCTTGAACCTCGTGAGCCAATCTGTAGGGGTTTTCTTGCAACAATTTGACACAATCTCTGCCAAGCTGCCGGTAGATTCGATTGGCGTAGGCGGGGCTCACTCCGTTGCCTTGCAAAAAGACCATCACATCAGAGACGGCTTTCTGTTCGTTCCAAGAAACCTTGATTTTCTCTAAAAGCTTTTCTCCAAGCCCTCGTATTTCAAGCAGTCTGTCAGGGTTTTTTTCGATGATCTCAAGTGTGCCTTTTTTGAACCGCTGGACGATTTTTTCGGCCATCTTCGGCCCAACCCCTTTGATCAGCCCGGAGCCTAGATATTTTTCGATCCCTTTTTCTGTTTTTGGTATTTCTATTTGATAGTCAATGGCTTGAAACTGCTTGCCGTGTATGAGGTGTTGAGAAAACGACCCTTTGCACCGCAGTGTTTCACCCCCCTTTAGCATAGGAAAATGGCCTACTACAGTGATATTTCCTGTAAGTCCTTCAGCTTCAAAACTGGCAACCGTAAAGCCATTTTCGGCATTTTGGAAGGTGACCCTTTCGACTGTCCCAACAATTTCGTCCATCCCACTATCTTATCCCAAATAACAAAATTTTTACCCTTTCTTAATCATATCTAGACAGTTCTCGATTGAAATGGAGGAAAGAGGTGTTCCTATGGCATCAAATATTGGAAAGTATTCTGTCTCTCCTGCTGAACTGCAGGTGTTCCGTGACCATGGTGGCCTGGACAAGTTGAATAATATGGGTGGTGAAATCGACAAACAAATTACCCAAATTGCAAGCAATGCCTTAGATAATCAAGAGTTTGCAACTTTTGACAAAGCTCAATATGACGAGTTTAAAAAGATAGAAAAAGAGTTCTTGGGCGACTTTGTATTGACCGAAACGTTCAGGCAACAGATGGGGATCGAGCCTAAAGGGACGAAGACTCCGCTAGCAGAAAGTCACTTTGACCAAACGGCGATGAATAACCTCTTAGGTGACTGGATGAAAAAACGTCCAGAAGAACTGACCGAAAAATTTTCGAAAATGGAGCCTTTTGAACAAAAAGTCTTTTTAAAAGCGCTTTCTCACTTCAGTCAAACAACGGACGTTCTTCGTGCATCAAAAGGGGGGTTAACCCCTCAGTAAAATTTTAATTCTTCAAGGCATGTCAGAAAAAGTGACACAAAGTAAAGTGCCTTATCAAAAAATAGATCCGATCAGCCCCGAAACATATCGATTATTTAAACAACTCTACCCTCTCTACAAAGGGGTCAGGCCTACAGCCGATGAAAAGACTCAAAGCAATCAAGCAAATTGGTATTTATATAGTTCGCGAGAGGCTGCAAAGGGTAGACTAGATTATGCCCCGAATCTTTCGGCAGCTGTGCGCGCTCCCCCTTCAACAGCGAAAAAAAGGGAGATGCGGAGTGGCGAGAAACGGATCGGAGGAGAAGTTAAAAATGATGTTAGGCAACTATCTAAAGCTGGCGCTGATTTAAAGCTTCGTTTAGGAAAGAGCGTGTTTGGTGTAACAGATACATCCTTAAACAACGATATTGCCCGTTATTTTGCATCATCCAGAATCACAGTAGCTAAAGCTGAGGCCCTTGTGGCGCTTTATAGCCCCTATATGATGCAAGACCCCGATATTGCACTTCTCGGCGCTAAGGCAATGGCCGATTTGGCTTATGCATTGGCATTAGAAGGAGATGCAAGAGCCTTAATGCAAACGGCAGAATTTGAATCGCCTTTATTAGGGAAAACAAGGGCAAGTGACGTCCGAGAGCAGTCCAGAAACTTATACAAAGAAGCTGAAATATTAGCAGAATGGGCTCATCGGAAAGGCCAGCCTAAAGCCGGTATTTTGCTTTCAAAGTTGATCCGCATCAATGCAGCTTCATTGACACCAGAGCAAAAAGCAGCTGTCTACAAAAAAGCACAGGACGCTTTGCAAGAAGCATGCTTTAAAAAGGATCAAGAAGCGCTTATTGAAAATGCAAAGCTACACACTGCCATGTGGCTGAATGGAGATGCCGAAGAAAAAGATGCTTTAACGATTCTAGAACCATTAGGTAAAAAGGGGGCCGATGCGCTGCGAGAGCATTTTGAAGCAGGCAGTGCTGATGCTGGTGCCCGTTTAGCGAATATCATCTTGACTAAGTCGAAACCGGAAACCTTTAAAGAACGATTTGAAAGGTTTTATCAAGCGGTCGTTGACCTATTTTCTTCCGGAAACACGGTACTTGCCGGCGAAGAGCCTTTTCTATCAAAAGATCCACACCGACTTTCTTCTGCAGAGACAGATTTTCTCATCAAAGAGGCCCTTATTAACTCTAGAAGTCCTGAGAGAGTCAGTGCAGCTATCCTGCAAAAACATTTAGGTCCAAAAGTCCCTCTAAACCAAGCTAGAGGTTTATTAAATTTAACAGGCGAGAAAATAGATCCATATATGGTTGTGAATCGTCAAGAAGCCTATCGACATATCTTATCTGCAGGCACATCACTTCTTAGTCCTGCTGCTTCAGATAAAGCTAAAGAAAGCTTTGTTAATGAAACTTTAGCTCCCTATCTCAAAAAAATCGATCAAGAATCCTATGCCTTCGAAGTGCTAAGCGGGTTATTGGTGGACTTAGGAGGCTCTCGGATGACGATTCAAGGCGCGAGTTTTGTTACTCCGCCGACAAAGAAAGAGAATGTTGTGTCTCAGTCGGATTCCAGCTTACGTAGAGCATCAGTTAGCGAGTCAGATACTGAAGAGAAAGGGAGGTTTGAGAGTCTGCCTGGTTCTCCTAGTGGTTCCCGCAGGTCATCCATTGACGGCAAGTCCGATAGCTCTAAGGATGAATTTTTTGATGTAGAGCGAGAGGAGGAGGATTTTGTACCTCTGCCTGGTCCCCGCAGTATTTCTCGCAGGTCGTCAGTTGCTAGCGAGTCTGATGATGATGGTGGGTACGACTACGATTTAGTGGAGGTAGAGCCTCTGAAGGGTTCTTTCAGCTCGTCAGTTGCTAGTAAGATAGACACACCGTCAGGTGCTGAAAATTGGACAGATGAACTTGAACAATTGTTTAAAGAAGTGATGGCTCCGGTACAGAATTGGAAAGCCAATCTGTCCACACCTCCATCCCCTGAAAGTTCGCCCGAGTCATCAACATCAGAAATGGACTTTGACTTTGCTCCGCTACAGGGAGAGAAAAGGTACGAGTGGTTGGATGAGATTCTTAACGAAGAGTCGGCTGTTATAAAACCTACAGGTCAACCCAAGTCTGATGAACAGGTTGAAGTCGTTATGGAAGTTGCAGGAGACAAGTTCAAAGTTCAAGCAACCAAAGCCGACATTGTTCAACTAGGTAAAATAGCTAAACTTTTAAGCACCCCTACCCCTGAGTCCTTTCTATTAGCAGTTTATTTGGCAGCTCCAATGATAAAAAAACAATACCCTCATTTATCCGAGAGAGAAATGGCTCAATTTTTA
The DNA here is from genome assembly GCA_963765145.1 of Parachlamydiales bacterium. Classification (GTDB taxonomy): domain Bacteria; phylum Chlamydiota; class Chlamydiia; order Chlamydiales; family JAJFMK01; genus JAGVKY01. Next base: position 32,042 of record CAVXVG010000036.1, on the reverse strand, counting down.
CGAAGCGAGTTCATTTCTAGAGTTCCTAGAAGAAAAGAACCTCTTCCACCTGCCAGAATTACAGAGCTGCCTGAAACTAAAAAGGAAGTTATTCCTATTGCAACAGAAACCCCAGAAGGTGAAGTCATCCTACCACTGCCCACTTCAACTTCCACAACACCAGCAAGTAAGCCCAGTAAGGAAATCTTTAATTTTAAAAATCAGGAAAAGTTCGTAAAAGCTAGTGATAGCGCATTCTCAAAAGCGATAGAGTCTGGTTTTGCTTCTCTCCGTGCTTTATTTGTCGGCGGCCTATTGGGTGAGGGAACCGAAGTTTTCGCGGAGCGTATAATGATTGATGGTGTGGCAGGTATTATAGAAGGATTTGAAGAAAAATAACCTGGATGAGCCTGAAAGGCTCTAAATTGCAACAGCCTGCGGGCAACGCCCCAGGTTGGATTGAGAAATAAGAATGGCACTAACGTTCGGCGAGAAACCTATTGCAATCAACGCCCGAAGGGCGTTTTGGATTGTAGCCCAGGGTAAGCACGAAGTGCGCAACCCTGGGTTTCGGTAGCAAGCTAAAATGGGCACCCGCGAATGCGGGTGCTGGATATTTTCTTGAGTCTGGTAGCTCCGGCACCCACTTCGTGGGTGCGTTCTGTAAATATATCGCCTTTACCCAGGGTTGCACACTTCGTGCTTACCCTGGGCTACAATCCGAAACACCCTTCGGGCGTTTACTCCAAACCTGAAAAAATTTGTGGGTAATAGGATGGGAGTAAAAGCTCTTTTTTGAACTAGATTGAAAAAGAGGGGGCGGGTCACAATAGAGACATGCGTTACCTACTTCCATTTTTTCTTATTTTTCCTTTGATGGCCAACGAAGTGGCCTTCACGGTCGATGAAGCTTTTCCTGATCCATACGCCCCCTATTACGATGGCGACGATGAGTACTATGATGATGAGGAAGACGACTGCTGTGCCGAGATGCTATATGACTGCTATGACGGTGATCTCGGCGAAGCCTGGAACTATGAAAACGACAACCAGCAACGTTACCCCGGCCGTAACACCGATCAATTCATGGACGAGCTAACCCAACCCTGGCAGTGAGACAGTAAGTGCCCCTTTATACAAGGGAGTCGCTCGACCGTTTAAAAGAGAAGGTCGACTTAGTCGAGCTCCTCCGCAGCCACATCGATTTAAAAGCCGCAGGCGCCTCTTACAAGGCGCTATGCCCTTTCCATGAAGAAAAAAGCCCTTCTTTTACCATCCAAAGGGGCAGCCACCACTACCACTGCTTTGGTTGCGGGGCTCACGGAGATGCGATCTCTTTTTTAACAACCTTTGCAGGCATGCCCTTCAACGAAGCAGTTTCTTCGTTGTCCGAACGGTTTCAAGTTCCTCTTGAACTGGTCGAGGGCAAAGAGGATGGGACGCAAAAAAAGAAGCTATTGGAGGCCCACCAGCAGGCTGCTAAAGGGTACCAAATGTTGCTGCTTGAAAGCGCTTTGGGAAGACCTGCTTTAGAATATCTCCTCAACAGAGGCGTTTCTCGAGAGTTAATTGAAAGGTTTGGCATCGGCTATGCTCCAGATCATCCCTCCTTTTTGTTGAAATGGCTAAGCTCTGAAGGGTTTTCTCGCGATCTTTTAGTTGAAGCAGGTCTTGTAACAGAGACTCAAAATGGAAAATGGCGCGACTTTTTTCTCGATCGTATCATGTTTCCTCTTCTGACCCCACAAGGTGGAGTCGTTGGGTTTTCGGCTAGAAAATTCAAAGAAGAAACCTTTGGCGGCAAATACATCAACACCACCGAAACACCTCTTTTCAAAAAATCGCACTATCTTTTTGGGATGGCTTGGTCAAGAAAGCGGATTGCTAAAGAGCAAAAGGCAATTATTGTTGAAGGGCAGCTCGATGCACTGCGCCTGATTGAAGGGGGGTTAGACCTTACTGTGGCCTCTTTAGGAACTGCATTTGGTGCAGGGCATGTTAAAGAGCTAGTGCGGCTGGGGGTTCGCGAAGTGTATCTTGCTTTTGACGGGGATAAGGCCGGCATCGAGGCGACCAAAAAAGTGGGGGATCTGTTTCAAAAAGAGGGAATAGAGGTGTGGGTGCCCACATTGCCGCCTGGAGAGGATCCCGATTCTTTTGTTAAAGCCAATGGGATGCCCCTTTTTGCTGAACTATTAGAACAATCGGAAGATTATTTAACCTTTTTATTCCGTCTTGAAAAGACACGGCAAGATTTAACATTGCCGGCGACTAAAAACAGATTTGTCCAAGCCCTTTCAGAGCAGATCAGAGGGTGGAATTCTCCTTTAATGGTGCATGAAAGTCTAAAAAAAGTGGCAGCCCTTGCCGGTATATCAGAAAGCTTGATGGGGATTACACAAGGGATACAACCCACTTTTCGTTATCGAAGGACAGAGCCACTTGGCACTACGATGATTGACCCTGACCTGATTCTAGAAGGGGATTTGATCGTCTGGCTATTCCGCCTTCAAAAAAATGAACACCGGCAATTGGCCTACGATAAGCTGAAGGATGGTCACTTTCGCAATCCATTGACTCAAAGGCTTTTTATTGAGGGAAAAAAACGGTACCAAGCAAGTTTGCCGTTCACTTTGATAGAGGTGGCCTATCTTTTTGACAATCAGCAAGAGGAGTTGGCATTTTCTCATCTGTTAGCAAGAAAGGTCGACAGTGAGAAGGTGAAAGAGCTCTATCCGCTAGCTATCAAACGGTTGCTGGATAGGGAATGGCTGTATCAGAAGGAAGAGATTAGGGAAAAAATCCAAATGGGTTCAGATGAGGAATCGCTTGCTCTTGCTAAGCTATTCGACCAGTTGCACAAAACCCCTCCCGAACTTCCTGTACTAGATTTTTAAAATTCGCAAATATGTAAATTGTAACGCCTGAAAGGCGTTTTGGATTGTAGCCCAGGGTAAGCGCAGCGCAACCCTGGGATAGGTAATTATCAAAAAAAGGCACCCACGAATGTGGGTGCCGGCAAAAGTCTCATCGTTAGGGGAATATATCGCCTAAGAAAATATCCGGCACCCACATTCGTGGGTGCACATTGCTATATGTCCAATTACCCAGGGTTGCGCTGCGCTTACCCTGGGCTACAATCCAAAACGCCTTTCAGGCGTTAGAAACTGTAAAAAATCTAGCTTCTGCCTTTGCCTTTTTTGCCACAGTCGCAGCCGGCTAACAGTTCTGTTTCTTGCTCTGTTTCTGTGCAATCTTCACAAGCTAGTTGCGAACCTTCTTTAGATTCATCGCGTCCTTGGCTTGAATTAGCTAGTTGCGAACCTTCGTTCGATTCGTCGCGTTCGTGATTTGAATTAGCTAGTTGCGAACCATCTTCTTTAGATTCGTCGCGGCCTTGACTTGCATCGGCAAGTGGCTTTTCAGCTTCGCAAACGTCTTCACAGTTCACTGCTTTGACTTTTTCATCCGTTGCGCCTTCTGCTCTCAATTTTGCCCTTAAGGCTTCGATTTTTTCAGGAGAGCAATTGCACTCTGCCATCATTGGCATTGTCACAATTAAAGCAGCAGCGAGTAGGTAAGAAAACATGAGATTCCTTGGGTTAGAAGCTAGCATATTAAGATTTTCACCCTTAAGGGCTCAAGCTTAAATAACACTATCCATTTCAGCAAGTTCGCCCTGTCTTACTAAAGGGGCCGTATGAAGGGTTGGATCTCCTCCTTTAGTAAACCACGGGTTGGTATGGGCCGAAACATACCCTTTGCTAGCTTTTTCCTGTTTAAAAATATAGGTTGCCGAATGAGCATCACTAGCTAGTTTACTACCAAAGCGAGGAACGATATCCCCTTGTCCTTCAAAATGGGTCGCAAAAAATCGACAATCAGTATGCTGACCGATTTTTTTATAGAACTGTTCCCGTGTTTTTCCCTCAACATGGGGTGCATTGAAGGTAAAGAGATCGATCTTTCCCAGGGTTACACCATTTTCTGAGGTAACTGAATTGATAAAACGGCAAAGATCACTGCCACCTAAGCTGTGACCCACTCCGATCCAATTTTTGATATTTTTTACTTCTATTGCCTTTTTAAAATTTTGAAGAATTACGGCTTCATGTTTTTTGTAAGACTTAGCTCCAGGGCCTTCCCAAAGTTCTTTCGTCTCCCTTTCCCAAAAACCTATATCTCGGCATGTGGAGGCCAAATCGAATGTTCCTCTGAAGAGGATGATCCCTTCATCTCCATCGTTTGGTGTAACAGGCAATAAAGTCACCCCATAGACCCCTTCTTCTCTGATAAGTAGGTGTACTTGGTGTAGGCGCGGTTCAGAGGTCAAGCCGGCTACGGAGACCAGCATGTTTTCTTTGAATTGAGTGACACCCCCGCCTGTGAGGTTAAAATTAGAAAAAGAAGGGTCAAAGAGGTAGTAGGCTAAATCGCGAGCTAAATATTCGAGGCAAGCTAATCTTTTTGGGTTTTTAAATTGGGTGGCGGTCTCATCTTCAGTTCCCACTTTGACCAAAGCATCAAGCAATGCCAAATCTTTTTTCAGTTGTTTGTCTTGGTTAACAGAAGGGACGAGAATGTTGTCGTTTGCAAAGGCAAGCACTGATCTTCTTAAGGCCATTAGCTTTTCGGTAATCTCAACTTCGTCCTCTGTTTTAAACAGATGTTGGGCAGTGGGTAAATCGATATTGGCAGCAATACCGACAACTAACATGGCCAGATCTCTTGCATTCAACAACTTTTCACTTGTAAGAGCGTAGTAGCCAAGGATCTCGTACACAATTGCATCGCCAAATAGGGCTTTGAGTTCTTTTAAGGCTATATCTGCTCTCACGAACGGGTGGTGAATAGCCCTTTTCAGTGCGGTTACCAATGATGAGATTTACAAGATCCTGCACAGAGTCGCCCGGTGTGGTATCAGGCATGCTTTCTGCAAGCGTAAGTGTTTGTAGAAGAGAGTGAACTTCAAGTTCTTTTTGATCTTGATGAAACTGAGAAACTATTGTGTTTATTGCACCAATCAATTGATTGAATTGTTCGAATTCGTCCGTACCTTTTTTAGATCTTTCATATCCCTTGATGAGCATGAAAGTGAGGACAGAGGCAGTAAAAGGGTCGAGCTTTTCTACAGTTTGAGTAGAAACTTTAAAAACACCCCCTTTATTGTGGATTTGCCAAACCGGCAGTGACCTTTTATCGTCAAGAAGCTGATCCAATAGAGTTTCGAAGGCATCGTGCCGTCCTTCAGGGGGCGTAGCTGTTCCTGAGCCGCTAAAGCTCAAATCACCCAGGTCGTCATAGCCAAGAGAATCTAACAACTCTTTTTCAAGCCGTTCCTGATTTTCCAGAAGTTCCTTATTCGAACTTTCCAGACGCTCAATCTCTTTTGCTTCTTGTAGTAATTTATCAATTAAAGCGTTTTGCTCTTCTTCACTTTTGGCTTTCATCGATCGGTATTCTTCGAGAAAGGCCTCATACTTTTGGCTTAAATTGCGGGACTCTTGTTGAGCATCTTGTAATTGTCTTCTCAAGTCTTCAGTCAGCTGATTATTTTCCTGTACTTTTAGATTGAACTCTTCCGCCAATTTCTCTTTTTCGCAACTTACCGATTTGTGTTGAGATACAGTATCGTCCAATTTCTTCGTTAAAATGGCGTTTGCATTTAGAACTGTGCTTAGTTGTGTTGAAAGTCCCTCTTTTTCAGAAGTTAAAGTTGCAATTTTATCGACTTTAACCAGAGGCTCGGTTCTCCAGAAAGTGAGAACTTTTGAACCAAAAAAGAGGCCGGTCAGCGACCAAACAATGGCAGTGACGGCAAAAGCAAGCACTTGCATTGCATGGGTCATCTCGCTTTTCAGTTTGACAGCAGCTTTGGTAAACTCACCCTCTAAAGCAAAAGACAAACTTCCTGTCAGCCCCCTTAAGACAAAAAGAGGAGCATGAGCAAGAGAAAATAGAGGGATGGAAAGGGCGTAGATTCTTGCTGCGAATGCAGGGATAGCCCCTTTTTCACTTTTATTTGCTATTGAATTTAAGCAATTCCGTAAGGTCTCGGCCTTTTCCGGAAGGAAAAAGGGTATTAAGGATGAGGGCGTTAGGTAAACCATAAGGTGAAGAGTATAGCGAAAAATTTTAAAGATTCTATTAATATAAATTATTATGTTATTGTTATTTGCATGAAAAAGATTCCCTTTACCACATTGACCAAACTAGAGCTGGCCGAGAAAATTCTAGCCCTCGGAGAACCGAAGTTCCGGGCCGATCAGGTTTGGGATTGGGTCTATGAAAAAAAGGTACTTTCCTTTGATAAAATGGAGAATCTTTCCAAGACTTTGAGAGAAAAACTCGATGAAGTGTTGACCCTCTCCAGTCTAACTTTTGTCACAAAAACCGAATCGAATGACCAAGAGACAGTCAAATACCTGTGGGAATTGTCAGATGGTAAAAGGGTTGAGTCGGTCTTGATTCTCTCCGGAAAAAGACGGACCGTCTGTGTTTCCTCGCAAGTCGGTTGCCCTGCAGCCTGTGCTTTTTGCGCCTCTGGGAAGATGGGCTTTTTCCGTAACCTTTCTGCCCACGAAATTTATGACCAAGTTGTCCGGATCAATGCCGAACTTCAGCAGAAGGGAGAGCGTGTCTCCCACGTCGTTTTCATGGGGATGGGCGAACCTCTAAAGAACTACGACCCCGTTATATCGGCCATTCGACAGCTGACCGATCCTGCCAAGCTCAATTTGTCTGACAGACGGATCACTGTTTCAACAGTCGGAATCGTCGAAGGGATCGAGCGGCTCTCCGGTGAGGGGATCAAAGTCAACCTGGTCCTTTCTCTCCACGCCCCTAACCAACACATCCGAAAAAAGATCATTCCTTATGCCAGAAAATATGAACTGGCAGATATCATGAAGGCGATGGATACCTACCACAAAAAGACTGGGCGCGACATCACTTACGAATACACCCTCATCGAAGGGATCAACGACCATCCCGACCACGCCTTTGAATTGGCCCACCTCGTCAAAGGGCGCCACTGCACCGTCAATTTAATTCCTTACAACCCGGTTCCCGGTGTTCGACTCAATCGTCCTTCAGGAAAAGAGATCAAAGCCTTCCGTTCTGTTTTATTTGGTTGCAAAATCCCAAATACCTGCAGATGGACAAAAGGGGATGACATTGCGGCTGCCTGTGGTCAATTGGCCTACCAAAACCCTCCACAATCTGTACTCCCTTTAAGTGCTTCATGTTGAATTCTTAAAAGATCTTCCTCAAAAACCGGGCGTATATGTCATGCGCTCGAAAGGTGTCGTCCTCTACGTGGGGAAGGCAAAAGATCTAAAAAGTAGAATTCGACAATACATCACTTTAACCGACACTCGGCCTCAGATCCCTTTTTTAATGGAAAAAGTGGAACAGATCGAAACGATCGTCGTTTCAAGCGAAAAAGAGGCCCTCCTTTTAGAAAGCAATCTGATCAAAAAGTATCAGCCGGCCTACAACGTCTTGCTGAAGGACGACAAAAGCTTTGTTGCGCTGAAGGTCAACGTTGAACATCCTTGGCCTAAAGTCCTTTTAGTAAGGGCCAGGGACCAAGTTAAAAAAAGAGAAATGATTTTTGGCCCCTATCCAAGCGCCTTTCAGGCCAGAAAAATGTTGGATGAAGTGCACCGCCTTTTTAAATTGAGGCAATGTTCTGACCAAGAGCTTTTGCGCAGAACACGCCCTTGTATATTGTACGACATGGGGCGCTGTTTGGCCCCTTGTGTCAAAAAATGTACCTCTGATGAGTACCAGGAAGAGTTGAAAAAGGCCATTCGGTTTATCCGAGGGTATAACAAAGATGTGATCGACCAGCTGCTACAGAAAATGGAAGAGGCGGCAGAGGGTTTAGAGTTTGAAAAGGCCCAAGAGATACTAGATAAAGTCCGGGCGATTGAAAAAACGGTGGAGAAGCAACACGTCCATCTGACCCATTTTGAAACGATCGATGTGTGGGGCTATTACCGGGAAGGGGAGTCAGGGATGTTAACGAGACTCCATTTTTCTGAAGGGGAGTTGTCTTCTGCCTCTCATTACCCTTTTCAGGGGGTTTTAGATGAGGATTCCGACCTTTTAGAATCTGCCTTGATGCAATATTATGGTACTTTGGCACCGCCGGAATCTATTTTAGTGCCGATTGCTTTGTCGAAGGGGATAGAGGAGCTGTTGCCAGTTGTTTTTCCGAAGAAAGGCAGCAAGATGGCTCTGTTAAAAATGGCTGCAGAAAATGCCTTAGAAGGATTTAGACAAAAGCAAGGCAAGGCAGCAGAAAAAGAAAAACTGTTGCTCAAGATGCAAGAGCTATTCCGCCTATCAAACTATCCGTTCCATATTGAATGTTTTGATACTTCCCATATGGCGGGTGCGCATCCTACGGCTTCGATGGTCACTTTCCAAGCGGCCGAATCTTATAGAAAGGGATATCGGACCTACAACATTCGGACAACTGAGGCAGGAGACGATTACCAGGCTTTAAAAGAGGTGCTGCAAAGAAGATACCGCAAAGGAAAAGAGGAAGAACTTTTACCCGATTTGATCATTGTGGACGGGGGAAAGGGACAGTTAACCCAAGCGATTCAGGTATTGAAAGAATTGCAAATCCCTACGGTAGACATTATCTCGCTAGTTAAAGAAGAGGGGAGGCACGATAAGGGAATGACTCAAGAAGGGGTCTATTTGCCCCACCAGAAAGACCCGATCTTTTTAGAGCGTCATTCTTCATTGCTCCACTTTTTGCAAAGAATAAGGGATGAAGCCCACAGAAAGGCGATCACTCTTCACAAGAAAGGGCGGTCAAAACAATTAACGAAAAGTGTTTTGGATGAAGTGCCTGGTATTGGTCCCAAAAGAAAGAAAGCACTTCTCACTCATTTTGGCAGCCTCGATAGGCTTCTAAAGGCAAGCTTAGAAGACATTCTTGCCGCCCCTTCCATGACCAAACCTGTCGCCACCACCATCTACACCTGGATCCAATCCCAAAAGCATTAATTAACCACTGAGGCACTGAGATCACAGAGGAAATTTGAGAGCATTGAGACCAATCCTTTTGATGAGAAAACTCAGTAATTTCGCTTTTTCTCTGCGCCTCTGCGTTTAAATTTAATTGATCTTTTTATCACAAAAATGCGCGGAAAAAAAACATCTAAAATTTAAACGCAGAGGCGCAGAGTGAAAATTTGAAAAAAACAACCCGTCTCAATGCTCTCAAATTTCCTCTGTGATCTCACTGCCTCTGTGGTTAATTATGCAATTTTAATAACTCCAGCCTTGGGTGAGGCAGGATTGGCGGGCTGGCTCGAAGCCGGCCCTGGCTGCAGGGACCATAAAATCGCGCGCTTGAAGGAGCAAAGCTTTGCGTTGGCTGTCTTGCGTTTGTCCTTGACCAAAGCCAAAGCCGCCCCCTTTTTGTTGAATCAGCTTATCGGCTTGGCTGATGATGTAAAGGGCTTTGAGATAAAGCGCCTCAGGAATAACTGCATCAAGAGCCGGTTGCAAATAAAAATCTGCCAATTGCGTGTTAATGTCCTTTAAATGAGTGAAAAGGTCCATTCTAGCCCGGTAATGGTGTGGATCTAGCTTCAAACATTGCTCTAGATGTTCTTGCCGTCTTGCAACATCTAGACGGCTTAGAGAATAATAAGAGATCAATTTCATGCTTTGTTCAGGCTGCCTGACACACAGCTCAAACAATTGTTGAGCCGTACGTGTGTCTTGCTCGCTTTCTAAAAGATGAATAGCAGTTACAAGAGGCAAAGAGCTTAAATCTTCTAAAGGAAGGTGCTTCCATAAGGATGCTTCATTTTTTAAGGCTCTATGGAGCGTATCGAAGGCTTGGGTATTTTTAAGCTCCATCTCTTGCAAAATAGCTGCAAAACCTATCAGAAACTGGATTTTGAACTTTTCTGCCTCTAAACACCCATTTAGTGCCAATTTGTAACAATCAAGGGCCTTGTCGAATTGGGGCTTTTCTGAACCAAATCCTAGATAATAGTGACCGAGCAAAATGGCAGTTTTATAATCTTTCTCTAGTTCTTGAGGAGGGATTTTGGCCAGTAGCATGAAAGCTTGTTGCAAAAGCTGATGTCTTTGGTCTCCGTGTTCCAAAGTAAGCGCATGGTCCCGTTTCAATATAGAAAGTTCGAATGCTGCAGGGCGGTGACCAAAGGTAGCCGCACTTTCATAATCGGACCATTTATTGGTGCTATGAGCCAATAGATAAAAGATATCTGCTTTCTGTCGTTCGTTTGGAAGGTGGTGTGCTGCGCATCTCAATAACTTTTCTGCATCATCTTTAAACCCCATCGGCAGCTTATCGTTTCTAAAAGCAAGAGCAAGAGAGACCACAAGGTCATCTGAAAGAGAAAAATCGACGTCAAAACGGTCGTTTGCACGAGCAATAAAATCTAAAACATCTTGTCGGCCGGTCCCAAATTTAAACAAAAGGTGAACAAAATCTTCCCTGTATTTTGCAAAATGGGCGAGAGAGTTGTTCTTTCCTCCATTTGCTTTGTGAAAGTAGAGCAGTGCTTTTTGAAGATCTTGTGGAATGTGTTCTCCTAAACCTGAAAGGTAGAGGTTGCCAAGGGCAATCTGAGAACGTTGGTCTCCAAGCGCTGCAGCTTCATGGAAATAGGCGAGGGCAAGATCGGCGTCAGCAGGAACACCATTACCATCTCTGTAGTAGGTTCCTAACAGATAAATCGCATCGCTAAATCGGTATTGATTAGCCGACTTTTTCAGCAGCTCAATAGCAACAGCCGGATCAGTCTCATTGCAAGCTTGTTTGTAAAGATCTGCCCCTTTGGATTGTTTATAGTAATGGAGGCCCAATAAGGCCATTTCCCCAAAACCCCATACAAGTGTACAACGGATTTCAGGATAACTTTTTAATGCAAAATAGCGATCAGCAAGTGAAGCGTATTGCTCTCCAATTTCTCCATGGTATTTTTTATCCGCATCAGCTTTTTTATAAAGCTCGCGTATCGAGAGAAAAGTGCCGGTAACAGGGAAGTGGAGTGCTATCTTGTAGATAACATCTAAAGGGTTTACAGAGTCTGTGTCAGAGGGTTCGAATCGAATAGAAGACATGTTTATATCCTGTTAGAAAGTAGGCGTATACCCTAAAGCTCTTAGTTAAATATGTCAACTAAGAGCTGAATTTCAGGGCTTTAAGAACAGTCCCTCAATCCAGGAAAAAGCATTCTATAAAATTTAACAGGGTGAACAGGATGAACAGGATAAGCTCTGCCTAGGGCTATTCTAAAGTGGAAAAAACAAGAAAGATAGGGCTTCGCCTCGACGTCAGCTTCTATAGGTGAAGCCCTTTTTTTATCTACTTTTACCGAAACAAAATCATGTGTGGGCGGAGCTTATCCTGTTCATCCTGTTCACCCTGTTAAATCTTTCTTGTCAGATAACCCTGTTTTAGGAACTTTCTTGGTTTTCATGATAAGATGGCGGTGGAGTGCCGTTAGAGAAAGTAGTAATCACTCTTAAAGGTGCTTGAGAAGTAGTAGATGCTGTGCTTATCACGCTTGCAGAACGGGTTCTTATAGCAGAGACACTACTTCCAGTATGCCAGCCTTTTTGTTGGCAATAGGTTACAGCCATTTTATAAGGTTCTGGTGCTCCTGCGGCTGCCAAAATTAAATCTTTACTTGGTTGAGATTTTTTATTTTCTTTTTCTTCGTCTACAGAAGTGAAAAGCCCAGTTTTAACTTTAATTATATCTGGGGGGCATTTCATACGAAGATGCAATCCATATAAATGCATGGCAGGCGGATGTTTCTTCTCCGCAGCTTTTTTGAGTTCAGCAATGGCTTTGTCAGTTTGTTTTTTTGCGTTATAGAGGGCATATAATCCCATCAATGGCTCTGGATCAGTATCATCTACCGCTAAGCTATCTTTATAGGAAGTAATAGCATCATCTCTTTTTCCTAAAAGAGTTTGCAAGTTGCCTAATTCCTTATATGCTGATGTTCTTGTAAGTGCAGGCAAAGCATTTTGTTGGGCAGAAAACAGTAGAAGTTTTTGAACCAAAGTGACTTTTTGTTCGTGCTCAGTTGTTCGACGAAGTGTGTTATTTGAACTGTCGATCAATTTGGATCGCAAACCTTTAGCAATAGCTAAAGATAGATCTAAAGTACCTGGTAGAGCTTCTAATGGAGGAATTTCCGTTTGCCAGCGAATTGTTTGCTCTATTTCATTGGCAACAAGGCAAAATTCTTTTCTTTCTTCTGCGCTGCAACCTAGCAAAAGTTTGGCTAAAGCATCGAAATAAAGGGTGCTGTCTATTGGGCCTGTGGATGGTTGAGCATTGCCATAGTGTTCTGTGGCAGCCGTTGGACTGCAAATATTGGTACCAAAACCTGTCAGATAAAAATGGGCAATGAGTGTTGAGATTTCTGTCGTCCTTTTATCTTTTGGAATAGAAAGAAGAAGTTCTAACGCTCTTTTATCATTATCAAGCTCCACCTCGTCCCTTAAAATGAGCGCAAGATCTAACCGTGCCCGGTTATGTTCAAAGGAGACTGCTTGCTCTAAATGAGTTCTCTCTCCAGTCAATTGATAGAGCTGATAATGAGCTTGTCCTTGTTGGAAAGGTGACTTGAGGTGTTGAAGGGCGCAATTGTAAAAGTCTGTTTTCGTTGATTGAGGCAACGAGAGTCTATTTGCAACGAGAATCGGGAAATCGATTTCTTCGGCAGTGGAAAAAGTGGTGCCGAATTTACTGGAGTCACCTTGATACATTGCAAAAAGAGTATCTCTTGCATTAACAGGGCAGCTTTGCATCAGTTCTGTCAGGTTTAGGAGATAGACAGAAAATGGTGATTTGTTTTGTTGGAAATAGGTTTTAGCACGCGCAAAAGCAGTATCTTTTTCGCCATAGATTCCGGCTAAGCAAAGTTGGCCTAAGGCAACGGCGCATCCTGTATGCCCTTTTTCTAACCCTTCTTTGAAGTGACTCACAGCTTTTTCGATTTGATTAGAGTCTCGCGATTTGATGCCCGTGGCGTAGAGTGCATCAGAGTTTCTGTATGAGGTTGCAGCTTTAAGAGGAGATGTTTGGGATGGATCTTTTCGAAATTTCTCGAAATGCTGCTTTCCTTTGGCTTCTTGGTGGGCTTTTACCTGACGAAGGGCAAAATGGCCAAAGCCCCATACCAGTGGGCAGGCCAATTCTGTATAAGATGTCTCTATCAAGTATTTGTGAGCAGGGTGTTTATAAACTTGCCCAACTTCGGGTGTTGGGTAATATCGAGCTAGTGCCGCTTTTGCTACAAGCGAACAGATAGAGGTAAATACGCAAAGAACAGGTAGGCGGAGGGCAGTCCGATAAGCGAATGCACCGAGTGTGGCAGGTGAAACTGCAAACATAAAATCATCCTGAAGTAAATGTAGGGCGTTCAAGTTAGCTGGAGAGGGCGAATAAGTCAAGGGCGTGAAGAAGAACCAGAAACACAAATTCTAAACGTGCCCTTACCCGTTTTAAACTAAAAACCGCCTTCTAGCTCGCGCTAGCGTTTGGAGTGCTCTACGGCCTTGTTGCATAATTAATCGCTGTGGAAACGATTTTTTAGTTCGCAACGCGTTTGTAGTGCTCTACGCCCGTTTAGCTTTCACTTATCACTGAAGAGTGAAAGGCTAAACGGGCGTAGAGCACTACAAACGCGTTGCGCGACTAGAAGGCTTTTGCTTGAGAAAGTTGAAAATTGGGCAAGGGCAAGGGCAGGGGCATGGGCAAGGAATTAGTCTTGCCACAAAGTTGAAGTCTATGCGACAATCTAGCCCATCTTTGGGACATTAGCTCAGTTGGTTAGAGCGCTACCTTGACATGGTAGAGGTCAGCTGTTCGAGTCAGCTATGTCCCAAACAGTTCCCCTATATAGAACCTTGTGACTTTTAATCCCGTTGCTTTAGATCGTGAAACAGTTTGGCCAAGGCTGGATGTTGCAAAAATGGTCTTTTCTGCGGCTTTAAAAAATATTTTACCGAATGCGGTTTCTTTGCCGGCTGAGGTCGACGGTTTTTGTTTCAAAGCACACTTTCTTTTTGATGGCCCCCTTCCCCCCCTTTTTCTAACACTTCTGATTGAAGAGATGCGGCGGCTTAAAAAAGCCTCGCTTCCGCTTAAAAAAATGGAAATGATGCGTTCTAACGCAGCCCTCTTTTTAAAACACCATGGGTTGCAAGAAAAGGGAGAAGCAATAGAAGAAGCTGAAGATGAGGTGGCTCCTTTTATCAGGTTAAATGATGATATTGAAGAGGTTTTTAACCCAAATACGTTAGAAACCACCTTCGATCTAGGGGTTGTGCAGCTTTTGTCCCTAAAAGAAACGGATGATGGCGTATATGAAGTGGTTGGCACTGCTTTCGAAGAAGAAAAAGAGGCCAAAAACTTTGCAAAGCTATTCCGTGATCAAAAAGAGGGTTTGGGAGACTGGATCGACTCTAAGTGGGCGCAAGAAAAAGGGACCGGCTATTTGCACTTGCCCGAAAGAAGTGGGAAAACCTCGGATTTAAAGAATTGATCCCTTTTTTTCAACCAGACGCTGAAGAGCTGGAACAAGAAGCCTTTGAAAGAGGAAATAGTCTCTTTTTTTTTACCGGATCACGACGTAGGGTTCGTATTTGGCAGCGAAAAAGAGTTGACCTTTTGGAAAAAAGAGATAGATGGGTGGTTAAAAGAGGCGGGATCGCCCCTTTTTGAGATGATTGAGACAAGATGGGGGGTCCAATGGTCGTTTATTGACCCGATTGGGTCCAGATTTCCTGGTCCTTTTATCGAAATTGGGCCAAAAGCCAAGTTTTCATCGCCTAAAAAAGAGGTTGTCTGCCACCCTATACATGTGAGTTTAGTTGGCCAGCTGAAAAGTTGGCTGTTGTTTTAGTGCGAGGTTTTTTTTAGCTTTGAAAGTTAATAAGCAAATCCGGGCCCAGCGGGTACGGTTGATTGATCATGAAGGAAAGCAAATAGGGGTAGTCTCTTTTCACGAGGCGCTTCAAATGGCTGAAGAGGTTAATTTGGATTTGGTCGAGGTTGTTGCAACCTCTGTCCCTCCAGTTTGCAAGATCATGGACCATGGAAAGTTCAAATACGATCAGACCAAAAAAGAACGTGAAAACAAGAAAGCGCAGCATCAGATCAAGCTGAAAGAGGTCAAAGTAAAGCCAAATATTGACGTTCATGACTTTGAAACAAAGAGTCGTCAAGCAAGGGGCTTTATCGAAAAGGGAAATAAGGTTAAAATAACCTGCACTTTCCGAGGCCGAGAGATGGCTCACCCTGAAGTGGGCGAACGCTGGGTCAAGAAAATGTGTGATGATTTGGCAGATATTGCCTTGATCGAAGCCACACCAAAAATGTTGGGAAAAATGATGAACGCTGTTTTATCACCCAACCCCAAGAAAATCCGTCCTCCCGCCCGTCCTTCAAAGGAAGGAACGGCTGAAGAGGCAAAAAAACCTGACATGACTCTGAAGAGTAAGCTAGAAGAGATTGTCAGACCAAGTGAAGAAGAGTAGATTAGGAGAAATTAGCCGTGCCCAAAATGAAAACACGCAAGTCAGTAGCTGCAAAGTTTAAACTGACTGGGACTGGAAAATTGAAACGGCAACATGCTGGAAAGCGCCACCTTTTGACCCATAAAACGGGAAAACGGAAACGTCAATTGAGACGTTCCGGTTTGGTTGACAAGACGATCTTGAAAACCTACAAAATGCTTATGGGTGTGCTTTAAGGCTATAATTTTAGGATTAGAAAATGGTTAGAGTAACAAATGCCGTCGCCTCGAAGCGGCGCAAAGACCGGATCAAAAAGTTTGCTAAAGGTTATTTTGGCGACAGAAGAAACCACCTTCGCCAAACTAGCGATGCTGTGATGAAGGCGCTTGCCTACAGCTACATGCACCGCAAAGAGAAGAAGCGCAATTTTAGAGGTTTGTGGATCCAACGTTTAAGCTGTGCAGCAAAAATTGAAGGGATCTCCTATAGCAAGCTCATCCATGGTCTTGCCTTAGCTGGATGCCTTTTGAACAGGAAAATGTTGTCAGAAATGGCCATTTCCAACCCACAAGACTTTCATCACGTTGTTCAATCAGCAAAGCACGCTTTAGCAACAAAATAACCTAGGGCGTTGCCCTAGGCTGTTGCAATGTTGGCCTTTCAGGCCAGTAAAGAAGCTTGTATTGCGATTTTCCGGCTGAAAGCCGGACAGTTGTAACAGCCCGGGGCGCTGCCCCGGGCTGTTGCAATTTTGGCCTTTCAGGCCGGTAAAGCTTGTATTGCAATTTCCGGCTGAAAGCCGGATAGTTGCAACAGCCCAGGGCAACGCCCTGGGTTAGATACGGTATAAATTGGCAGTCTGTAAGGCTGCAGGTTTTCTGTTTGAGAACAATTAGGTTGATCATATGAATCCAGAAATAGATCTAGAGATCAAGGGTTTATCTGACCGTTTTGATCAGCAGTTAAAAGCTGCCAAGACAGTCAAAGATATTGAGGACCTAGAAGTCCACCTGCTTGGACGCAAAGGTCCGATTCAGGCTTTGATGCCCCTTTTAAAAAACGTCTCTGCGGAAGATCGACCAAAAGTGGGAAAAGAGATCAACGATCTCAAAGAATCCATCACCCAAAAATTAGCCGAAGTTAAAGAATCGTTTTTATTGCAAGAAGAGGCCAAGCGTCTATCAAGCGAAAAGATCGATGTGACTTTACCTGCAAGAAAAAGGCCTTTGGGTAACGAACATCCAATTTTGGCGACACTCGATCGTATCTTAGACATATTTATCAGTATGGGTTTTTCCGTACAGGTAGGGCCGGATATTGACACCGATTATTACAATTTTGAAGTGCTCAACTTTGCTCCTGACCATCCGGCAAGAGACATGCAAGATACTTTCTATTTAGAAGATGGGTATCTGTTAAGAACGCACACCTCAAACGTTCAAGGTAGGGTGATGGAACAGGGCAATCCACCGATACGTGTGGTTGTCCCAGGAAAAGCTTACAGAAATGAAGTGGTTACTTCCCGTTCGCATGTCCAATTTCATCAGGTTGAAGGCTTTTATATCGACAAAGGGGTCACCTATGCCGATTTGATGTCGACCTTTGATACATTCTTATCAAGATTGTTACGCCCTGGGGTAAAAACTCGTTACCGTACGAGTTATTTTCCCTTCGTAGAGCCTGGCCTTGAAATTGATGTAGAATGCATTTTGTGCTCTGGAAAAGGATGCCGTATTTGCAAGCATAGCGGTTGGCTTGAAATTGCTGGTGCTGGGATGATTCATCCTGAAGTTTTGAAAAACTGTGGCATCGACCC
Source organism: Parachlamydiales bacterium (assembly GCA_963765145.1). Lineage (GTDB taxonomy): Bacteria > Chlamydiota > Chlamydiia > Chlamydiales > JAJFMK01 > JAGVKY01. Next base: position 14,704 of record CAVXVG010000036.1, on the reverse strand, counting down.
GGAAGTCTATTCAGGCTATGCCTGGGGCATGGGAGTAGGGCGTCTTCTCATGATCGAAAAGGGTATACCTGACATCCGCCTCTTTATGGAAAATGACGAACGGTTCCTCAAACAGTTTTAAAGTTTCTCTCGATAAGAGAGGAACTGCCTTAGACGACTATCTTTCTGAACAACTTGCCCTTTCTAAAAAAGCAGTTAAAAAACTGCTGGACCAATCGGCCTGCCAAATTGATGGTAAAGTTGAAAGGATGGCCAAAAGGCCTTTGTTTGGTGGTGAGACGATCTCTGTAATAGTACCTGAAGAACAGGGTATTGCTTTTGATCCATCGAAGATTGTCTACGAAGAAGAGGATTTTTTGGTCTATGACAAGCCTTTTGGAGTAACTGTCGACCAAGAATTATTACAGGCAATTGCTCCCAAAGGTTGGTCATTGATCCACCGTTTAGACCGAGAAACAACAGGATTGTTATTGATCGCAAAGAACGAAGAGATGAGAAAGGCCTTTCAAACCCTTTTCGAAACCAAGAAAGTAGAAAAAAGATACATCGCCGTGGTTGAAGGGGAATTGAAGGGATCTGGCCATTTAAAAACTCACATCGGAGAGGGAAAATCTTTGGGGGGTCGACCAAGGTTTCAGGTTACGCAGAAAGAATCAGACCTTATTGCCGAAACCGATTGGGAAGTGATTGGAAAAGAGGGGAGTCATACGCGTGTCGCTCTGTATCCCATCACAGGTCGAACCCATCAACTCAGGGTACACATGGCCCATCTTGGCCATCCCATTGTTGGGGACACCCTTTACCATCCGCATCCCAAGGGCCGCCTGCAACTTCATGCCGAATCGCTCAGTTTCCCCCACCCCTTCACCCAAAAACAGCTCCACTTCACATCCAAAAGTTGAAATATCCCGCACCCACATTCGTGGGTGCACAATCTTTTTATGCACCATTACCCAGGGTTGCGCGCTCCGCGCTTACCCTGGGCTACAATCCAAAACGCCTTTCAGGCGTTACCAAATATTTGTAGCTTAGGCTTTAGCCTGAGTTTGTTTTTACGGGTTTTAACCCGTAATCATATAGCAGGACTAAAGTCTTGCAAAACGAGCTCAGGCTAAAGCTTAAGCTACAAATTTCGCATTTTAGCGAGAGAAACGCCCGAAGGGCGTTTTGGATGGTCCGATCTAACGAAATAAAATGATGCACCCACGAATGTGGGTGCAGGATCTTCGGGCGACACGTATTGAATGCTTCGCGTGCTATTCTTTCTTCGGTTTATACCGGATTCATCATTGCCTTGGGTAGTTAATCCATTTCTGGAGCGCATCAAGATGAACACATGCAGCGGAAGAGAATAGATATCCGGCTGAAAGTTTTAAGCCTATTTTCGCCATCGTTCCATAAAGCCCATCGCCAGGTAAATTGATCCTGCTTACTAGGGCAGGGTAGAGTTTATCCGCCAGTGTAAAGCCGCAAGCAGCAGCGAAAGAACACGCACCAGCCTTAAGGATCTCAATTTTCGTCCAATTTGGATTGAATATAATTTTACCTTCCTTTCGTGTGAGGCCATTTATGAAGAACATCTGCGCTGCTGCGCAGGCTAAATTTATAGGTGTGATCATGGTTTTCCTTAATATGTGGGAAGGATGTTAGTAAATCTAACTGATTGATACAAGGGGCATCCTTGCACCCACGAATGTGGGTGCCGGAGCTTCGGGCGGTGCTTCTTGAACGGTTACTTAAGCCATCGTTCTCTAATTGCATCTATGTGTACACCAAATATGAGCGCCACAACAGTTGATGTGGTCAAACTTACAATAAATTTAGCCAATCCTCCAGCGCGACCAACGCTAGGTAATCCAGCACTATTGGCTAGAGCAGGAAACATTTTTTCTGCTAGTGCAAAACCATAAGCTGAGGCGAAAGAGCTAAAGAGAAGTTGTATCTTATCAACCGCTGATTGTTTTTTATCGAAAAGTGGTTTACCCACTAAGAAAAGATTGTGGCCTAAACCACAGGCTAAATTGAATGCAGAAATTATCGTTGCTCCTTATTTTGTTCAAAAAATTTTAACATATTAAGTTGGTTGATACAAGGGGCGTCCTTGCAGCTGCGAAGAAGGCGGCACCGTTGATCAAAGGTTTCTCCGTAGGGGCAAGTTCCTTGGATCGAATGATGGAGTGAGCCTAAGGGGCGAAACACTTGGCTACTGGAAGGGCCAAAGTAGGAGTAGGTGGGTATGCCTGCTGTTCCTGCTAAATGGAGGGGAAGAGAATCGGCCGAAACGACCAATTTACATTGCCCCATGACTCTCTGGAGTAGGGGAAGAGACAATTTAGGAAGCACCGTTCCTCCAACCTGTTCAGCTAACGCTGTCACGGTCTCTTTTTCTGCCGCGCTGCCCCAAGAAAAAAGGAACGGTCCTTCAAGTTGTTTCAGAAATTGGGCCAATGGCTCGTTTTTTACCGTCTTGTTTTTCCACATCGAACCTGGAGCGACAAGAGTAGGGGAGGGGGGAAAGGTTTTTAAAAACTCCTTCTCCTCATCACTGATCTTCAATTCGACCTTTTCTTCAAGAACAGGGGCAATGTTAAAGGCGGCTTCCACTAAATAGAGATAGTCAAGCCTCCGATTTCTGCCGATGGGACAATCGTATTTTTCGTTTGTGACCAAAAGATTTGGCCATTCGCGACGTGTTTTAACTCCAAACCCGATCTTCCGTTTGGCTTTTGCAAGAAGGGTGATAAGGGCCGACTTCGAATTGCTCTGCATATCCAAAAGAACATCATATTTTTTCCCTCTAACGCTTTTGATTTGTTGGAAAAGAGAGGGAAGTTTGCCCCAAGTTTTGCTGTCGACAATCAAGGCTTGATCGATTTGTGGATGGGCCATGATAAGAGGTGCTCCCCCTTTTTCAACGACCCAATCGATGGTGCAATCAGGAAAAGCTTTTTTAAGTGTAGCTACAACAGGAAATGTCTGGAGGATGTCGCCTAAACTCGATGTCTTTACGATCAGAATGCGCATTATTTTTTGTCACCAACTGAAAAGATAAAAACAGGATGAACAAGATGAACAGGATAAAGCTTCGCCTTTTTTACTATAGAGTTTAAAACAGGGCGAAGTTTTATCTTGTTCATCTTGTTCATCCTGTTTTTTATTTTTGTTGCCAAAGTAGCCTAATCAATCCAACCACCGCCGAAAACCTTGTCTTCGTCGTAAAAAACGGCTGCTTGGCCTGGTGTGATGGCAAGTTGTGGTTCGACAAAGACAACTTCTGCCCGATTGTCTTCTAAGGCTGTCACTGTTGCAGTGGATTCAGGTCCACGTGAACGGATCCGGACAGACAGTGTAAAAGTCTCGCCAACGCGCGGCTCTTTCGCAATCCAATTCATTCTAGAGACAGTCATCTCTCTTTTTTCCACTTGGTGACGCTCGCCCACTGTGACATCTTTGGTGACAGCATCAATACCACTTACATAGAGCGGTTGGCCAAAAGCCATTCCTAGCTTTCTTTGCCCAATGGTTAAACTGTGGATTCCATTGTGTGCCCCAAGTAGGGTTCCATCGGCCTTTTTGATGTTGCCTTTTGCGGCAGCAGCCCTTTCCGGAAAATTTCTTTCCAAAAAGCCTGCATAATCCCCATTGGGAATGAAGCAGATATCTTGGCTTTCTCTTTTTTTGGCAGTCACTAAATCGCCTTCTTCTGCAAAGAGGCGAATTTCAGGTTTGCTAAATTCTCCGCAAGGGAACAACGTTTTAGAAAGCTGCTCTTGGGTCATGCCAAAAAGGAAGTAAGATTGGTCTTTGTTCCGATCTTTTCCTCGGATTAGGTTCCAGCGGCCTGCTGTTTCATCAAATCCAATCCTTGCATAATGGCCTGTCACCACATAGGCAGCGCCAATTTCCATTGCTTTGTCGTAGAGCGATTCGAACTTTAATTTTTGGTTGCAAAGGATGCAGGGGCTAGGTGTCCGTCCGGCAAAATACTCGTTTGCAAAAACGGTGATCACCTCATCCCAGAATTCTTGCTTGAAGTTGATGGCGTAGTAGGGGATGCCTAATGTGTTGGCCACAAGTCTTGCATCATCGACTGACTCTTCACCGCAGCAACTTTGGGTAGAGCAGGAAGCGCTCTCTGCTTCTGCTCCTTTATAAAGTCGCATGGTCATCCCAACAGCCCGGTACCCCTGGTCGACCATCATTTTAGCAGCTACTGAGGAATCAACTCCTCCGGACATGGCCACAACCACTGTTTGTTGACTAGACATAGGCAAATACCTCCGCCGCTTTGCGAATTGCTTCTCGTGTTTCGCTGAACATTTCGAGAGCATCTAGTTGCTCAAGGATATACCAGCAAGCCTCTTCACATCCTCTAGGTGTTGGATCTCCTATCACGTGTCCTACAAAAATGGCATCGATGTGTTGATGTGCAGGTTGATCCTTATGCGCTGGGATATTTTCTAACTGGATTAGAAAAGGGCGAGGCAAAGAAACGGCAAGCTCATAAGCAAATGTGCAATGGTTGTCTTCGACAATTTCAGCTTCTAGTCCTGTCTCTTCCAGCGTTTCTCTTAAAGCAGCTTCATGCAAAAGTTCATTCTCTTCTACATGGCCGCCTGGAGGAACCCATTTATGTAATTTTTGGTGGTAAGTCAGAAGAGTTCTATTGTCATCAAACAAAATAAGAGTAGCAGTCCAATGTCTCATATCACGAATTTCCTACAAAAAACGAGCAACACACCCCAGCAGGGGGTGAAGGATTGTAGCCCAGGGTAAAGAAACCCTGAAAGGGTGATGCAACCCTGGGAGGTCCATTGTCTTATACAAGGTCTCATACAAGGGCCTCCTCCTCTACAGGAACTACACTTTTGAAAGAGAGCCTATGAATGGGGGATGGACCATGCAGTTTTAACGCTGCCAGATGTTTTTCGGTGCCATACCCTTTGTGCTTGTCAAACCCGTACTGAGGATATTTTTCATGCATTGCCAACATGTAGTTGTCGCGGCTTACCTTAGCAATGACAGAAGCTGCAGCAATCGATAGGCAAAGTTCATCGCCTTTGACTATTTTTTCGCATGGAATATCTGTATGGGGGAGGCTTAAGCCATCGACTAATAAAAAATCGGGCTTAATTCTTAGCTGAGCAACAGCCAGCAACATAGCTTGGATAGTCGCTTGGAAGATGTTGATCGTGTCGATCACATCATGTTCGACCATTCCGATGCCGTAAATGATTTCAGGGTGGTTCACGAGCGATTTAAAAACTGCTTCCCGTTTTGCAGGCAGCAATTTTTTACAATCATCAACACCAGGAATGAGCAGTTTACGAGGCAAAATGCAGGCAGCAGCAAAAACAGGTCCAGCAAGTGGACCACGACCAGCTTCATCGATACCGGCTATCATTTTATAGCCGGCTCGGTAACCTTTTTCTTCAAACTTCGTTAACTTTTTCAGGCGGCGCCACTCCTTTTCAGGAACAACTTCAACCGTTGGTCGATGGAGTGCCATTCTCTTCACTCTGGACGACTGGACCTTTGACTTTCCGAGCGCCATGACGAGCTTGGATCTTCGCAGCTTTACCTTGCTTACCACGGATGTAATAAAGCTTTGCACGACGAACTTTACCTGAACGGACATGTTCGATCTTTGCAATTTTAGGGCTGTGAAGCATGAAAACCCGTTCCATCCCTTCGCCATACGCTACACGGTGCAAAGAGAAAGTTTCAGATAATCCTGACCCTTTTTTCGCGATTACAGTGCCTGCAAAGACCTGAATCCTCTCTTTATCACCCTCAGCAATCCGAAGATGTACTCTGATAAGGTCTCCGACACGAAAATCAGGAATTTCACTTTTCAGCTGAACTTTCTCAATCGATTCAATTAACTTTGAATACGTCATAACTAACTAACTCCAACAACTTTTTTTCATCGCACCAAATCGGGGCGGTGACGGAGAGTTTTCTGCCGGGCCTGCTCCCGACGCCATGCCAAAATCTTGGCATGATCTCCACTTTTTAAAACTTCAGGGACCTGCTGTCCTTCAAACATATCAGGTCTTGTATAGTGAGGGCAATCAAGCCATCCCTCTCCCTCAAATGAATCTTCTGAACTGGATGCTTCGTCTCCTAAGGCATGGGGGATAAACCTTACCAAAGCATCCAATACCAACAAGGCGGCTGCACACCCACTAGTCAAAACAAAGTCTCCAACAGAGACGGTCCTGTCAACTTCCGAGTCAATGACCCTTTGGTCGATTCCTTCGTAATGTCCCGAAAGGATAATGAGGTGCTCCAATGTCGCAAATTCCTTTGCGTGGTTGGCCGAAAAAGGCTCTCCCTCAGGGGACAAATAGACCACTGTAGAGTTTTCTTTTTTTCGGGCCCTGATAGCGTTTGCAACGGGGCCAGGCATCATTACCATTCCAGGTCCACCCCCATAAGGGCGGTCGTCTACTCGCCGGTGTTTATCCTCGGTATAATCGCGGATATCCACCAGGTTTACGTTTAAAAGTCCTTTCTTAATGGCTCGGCCAAGGATGGACTCCTTAAAAGGAGACTCAAAATAGCCGGGGAATAAAGATAGGAGCTCTATTTCCATTACGCAGCGGCTTGACGCGCTTTTCTCTCTTTTCTTTTTGCAAGGGCTTTAGCACGGCGTGCAACTTCTCTTGCGTTATGCTCTTTGATCACAGCAGGTGCAACTTTCTTAACTAATGAAGTTGCATGTTCTGAAATAGAAGCACCAAGAGCTAGCCAGTGGGCAATACGCTCGGCATCAAATTTCAGCAGGCTTTCTTCGTTTGGAGCATGAGGATCGTACCATCCTAAATTCTCAACGTAGCGCCCTTCACGAGCTGCTTTTTCTTCTATCAACACAAGACGGTAGCTTAACCGATTTGTTTTACCTTGCTGTCTTAATCTAATTGTTAAAGCCACGCTTTGGTTCCTCCCATCAGCTTCTGTAAATTTTTCATATTAGGACCTTTTTTAAAAAACTCTTTGGCTTGGCCATACATTTTGACCAAGCGATTCATGTCATCTAGGTGAGTGCCACTTCCTTTTGCGATTCTTTTCCGACGAGACATGGTCAGTTCGACCCTTCCATTTCGTTCGTCGTTAGTCATCGACAAAATCATTGCTTCTAGATGTAAAAACTTTCTTTCGTCAAGTTCGCCAAGGTCAAGATTTCCCATTCCGGGCAACATCCCGAGCAATCCCTTTAGCGACCCCATTTTTTTCATCATTTTGAACTGATTGGATAGGTCTGCATAGGTAAAGCTTGCATCCAATATTTTCTTCTCCATGTCTTCCATGGAGGCTTTATCAAAATGTTCTTCGGCTTTCCGTACCAGGTTGATCGTATCGCCCATTCCTAAAATACGATCGGCCATCGATTTTGGATTGAAAGGTTGCAAATCTTCGACCCGCTCGCCCACCCCTTCAAATTTTAGCGGCTTTCCTGTCATGTGTCGGATCGAAAGGGCAGCGCCCCCTCTTGTGTTTCCGTCTAACATGGTCAGGACAGACCCTGTAATGCCAAGCTCTTTCTGGAAAGCTTCAGCTGTTCTAACCGCGTCCTGACCAAAAGTGGCATTGGCTACAAAAAGGATCTCATCAGGCTTTAAAAGCCCTTTCATCTCTTTTAATTCGGTCATCAAGGCCTCGTCAATGTGCAGACGACCGGCGGTATCTGCAATCACAAGGTCATGGTTTCCATTCTTTGCAAACTCTAAACCCTTTTTAGCTACAACACGAGGGTCTTTTTCTCCATCAATTGAAAAGACGGTTACACCGATTTGTTCGCCCAACACTTTCAATTGCTCAACAGCAGCCGGCCTTTGCAAGTCGCAAGCCAAAAGGAGCGGTTTTTTGACTTCGCCCGATTTTTTCAAAAAGCGCGCCAACTTGGCAACAAAAGTTGTCTTTCCAGACCCTTGCAAACCACACACTAGGAAAACAGGGAGATCGGCAGACAGGTTGAGAGGAGCCGGATCGCTTCCCATGAAAGAGACCAATTCATCGTGTACTGCTTTAATGAACTGTTGGCCCGGCTTGATCGCCCCTAAAACTTTCTTACCAAGAGCCTTCTCTTTGATGCTATCAATTAAAACCTTAACTACCGGATAAGAAACATCTGCTTCTAAAAAAGCTTCTCTGACCTCTTGAACGGCCTGAGAGATGTTTTTTTCGGTGAGCTGGTGCTTGCCCGTTAACCTAGAAAAGATCCCTTGGAATTTTTGGGAAAGAAAGTTTTGCATTCGCCCTTCTATTTGTAGCGAGTAGATTCTACTACAGTATGATTATGTTTTCAATGCTAGATGCCCTTGCCCGTGCCCCTGCCCTTGCCCTTGCCCAAAATATAAAAAAATAGGGCACGGGTAGAATTTTTGTGCTAGATTCTTTTTGCCGAAACAAAACGGGGGTGGGAGGCCAAGTCTAGGTGGCACCTGGTATCCTTCCACTCAGGTTCCCCGAACAAAAGAGGCACGCTAATCCCTTGTGTTGATCCAATCTCTAAAAAAACCTCTGCCCCTGAATTCATTAAAGTTGGGAGCTCTTCGGCGAGCTTTTCATAGAAAAAAAGGCCATTATTCTCTGCGACAAGAGCCTCTTTTGGCTCGTAATCTTTAACACTTTTGTCCAAATGTTCGTACTCTTCATTCGAAACATAAGGGGGATTGCAGATCAGTAAATCAATCTTTTGCCCACGGAGCGGCTCTAAAAAGTCGCCTTTTAAGCAGGTGACTTCGACCTCGTTGAGGGTGGCGTTTTCTTCTGCCACTGCAAGTGCTTTTTCAGAGTTGTCGACCAAGACTACCGTAAAATCGGGGCGAGCTTTTTTGATGGCGATGCCTATGCATCCAGACCCTGTGCATAGGTCAACTACAAGACCTGACGTTTTCTTGGTTTCTTCAAGGACAAAAGCGACTAAAAGTTCTGTTTCTTGACGTGGGATGAGAACAGATCGGTTGACCTTGATATTGCAGCCAAAAAAGGGGAGTGAACCGATGATGTAAGAGAGCGGTTCACCTGTTTTTAACCGATGGATGCTATCTAAGACGAGATTTTCATCAATTTCTCTAGTGGGTTCGGTTAAAACAGTGAGCCGATCGACTCCATAAGTATGGAGAAATAGATCTGCAATGTCTTGTCTTGAGATGCCTATAGAGTTTAGAACGGCCGCAGTTGCTTGAAAAAAAGGGCCGAGTTGCTTCATTGCCCAGATAGTTTGTGCTGGTAAAAATGCTTCACCAAAGCCCCAGTTGTATTTTCTAACTGTCCATCCATCACTTTGTCTAAGTCGTGGGAAGTGTAGTTAATCCTGTGGTCGGTGAGCCTGTTTTGCGGAAAATTGTAGGTACGGATCCTTTCAGAGCGGTCGCCCGATCCCACCTGTTCAGAGCGAGCTTTGGCAATCTCATTCTGCTTCTTTTCCATCTCATAGTCGTTGAGTTTTGCTTTCAAGACTCGAAGTGCTTTATCTTTGTTTTTATGCTGGCTCCGTTCTTCTTGCGAGGCTACTACTATACCGGTTGGCATGTGAGTAATACGGACCGCACTGTCGGTTGTGTTGACGTGCTGGCCCCCTGCGCCTGAGGAGCGGTAGGTGTCGATTCTTAAGTCCCTTTCGTCGATCTCAATTTCTTCGTCTTCGGCCGGCTCAACAAGAATGGCTATTGTAACTGCAGAGGTGTGGATCCTTCCTTGAGCTTCTGTTGCAGGGACGCGTTGTACACGGTGTGTTCCCCCTTCATGTTTCATCATCCGGTAAACGTTGGGGCCTGACAATGTCATGAGGAATTCTTTGTATCCACCCATGTCGGCGTCAGTTGCACTTAACACTTCGTATTTCCAGCCCATTCTGTCAGCAAACAGTTTATACATCCTGGCGCAATCGGCTACGAAAAGGGCAGCCTCTTCACCGCCGGTTCCTGCACGGATTTCGATGATGCAGTTGGCACTGTCAAGTGGGTCCGGAGGGACTAATAGGGTTTCAAATTCTGTCCCTTTTTTCTCTAAAAGGTCGGTGAGTTTCTGAATCTCATCTTCTAAGACAGAAATAAAGGAGGGGTCGGTTTCACTTTTAAGAAGCGCTTTGGCCTCTTCTAGCTCTTTTTGTGCTTTCGTGAGAGTTTGGAGTGTTTCTTGAACAAGGTGGAGGTAGGAATGTTCTGCAGATAGAGTCCGGAATTTTTTTTGATCCCGGACACATGCAGGGTCGCTAAGCTCCGCTTCCAGTGCAGGAAGGCGAGATAGTAGCTCTTCAGCCTTCTTTTCTAGTAGCATTGGTTTTTATTAAGCTTTTTTAGCAGTTGTTTTTTTAGCGGCTGCTTTTTTAGCAGGAGCTTCTACGGCAGCAGCAGGTTTTGCAACAACAGCGGCAGCTTTTTGCTCGTAACGTTTCTTAAATTTATCTACACGACCTTCAGAGTCAACCAGCTGTTTACTTCCTGTAAAGAGTGGGTGTGAAGCTGATGAAATCGACAGTGGGTAAACAGGGTAAGTTTTGCCTTCGTGAGTCGCTGTTTGTTGAGGCTTCAAAGTAGAGCCGCAAACAAATTTGAACCCTGTCGATGAGTCGACAAAAAGAACTTGTTGATATTCAGGATGTTTTTTCTTTTGCATAGCAATCTCGAGATCTTAAAAGACAAAAGGATACTTGATAACAGGAGTTTCTGACTAGAGGAAACTCCCTTGCCCCTGCCCGTGCCCTTGCCCTTGCCCGAAAAAACGAACAATGTAGCATTTGCTATCAAAGTCGCCACCCTCTGGAAGTAAGAATTCGCGATAGCGTTTGGAGTGCTAAACTCCTGTTTAGCTTTGACTTGTCAGTGAAAGTGAAAGCTAAACGGGCGTAGAGCACTCCAAACGCTTCGCGCTAGAGAGATAAGCCGACTGAAAAGTCAGCAATCCAATGACAATTCCTTCTTGAAACCTAAAGTGAGGATTCCCCTCCAATTCAGGAAAATCGTTAGGCTGTAGCAAATCGTCCTCGGTCAAAGGAATTCCTAAAATTTCTTTGGCGAGATCGATCATTTTTTTTCGCTCGCTTAAGATCAACTCGTCAAGCAGAGTCTCTACCATTTCTTTGTTCCCGAAAAAAATCTTTCATCAATTGACTGGCTATGTTTTCAAAAACACCGCCCGTTACCTCAATAGAATGGGTAGGGTGGGGCTTTTCGAGCAAATTCACAAAGCTGCCAAGAGCTCCGTGTCGTATATCTTTTGCACCATAGACGACCCTTTTGACTCGAGATAGTAAAATGGCTCCAAGGCACATCACGCATGGTTCAAGTGTTGTGTAAAGGGTGGTTTCTTGCAGCCGCCAATTTCTTAAAGAGGCAGATGCCGATGTGATGGTTAACAGTTCGGCATGTGCTGTAGCGTCTTGCAATGTTTCGACTTGATTGTGCCCGCGGGCTAGCACTTTCCCTTCATGGACAAGTACGCAGCCAACGGGGACTTCTTCTTCCTTATAAGCTTTCCAGGCCTCTTTCAAAGCCTCATGCATCCATTTTTCATCATCGGTTGCAGGTGAGATTTGAAAGGGGAAGCTCGACATTGTCACTTTTTGATCTGCTTTTTCAAAGCGGCGACATCTGTTTGATATTTCTTCTCGAGGCCAAGAAGCTTTTTCTCGTATTTGTCTGTTAATCTTTGGATTTTCAACTCGTAATCGTTGATCAAATCTTCTTTTTCTTTCAGCTTTGATTGCTCTGCAGCGTTCTCTTTTTTCGTTTTCTCTTCTTTATTGCTCTTCTTTTTCAAATCATCGAAAAGGGCAGGTGGGAAGACAACGCCATTGATAAGGGCAAAGATTGTAGTGTCTAAAGCGCCAAATTGATGGCAAGCACGCTCGGCAATGTCGTCTGCTTTTTCTTTGTCGATTGACTCAAGTGTTGTGAAGTCTTCGGAAATTTTAGACAGCTCGTCAGCAAAATAGAGATAAATATCCCCTTTTTTCATAAGCCAGGACTGGAATAAGAAGTCGATGATCTCTTCACGACCGTCTTCTATGGCTTTTCTGTAACCATCAACAAGTTCTTCTACCTCAGCTTTTGGGAGAGTTTTTCCTAGGTATTTTTTAGCGAATCCCGGGTCATTTCTCAGGTGTTCGTTTTTGATATCACGACGGATTTGAGAAAAAAAGTAGGGGTGCCATTCTTTAATCCAATTGAATTTTTCTTTTGGTGTTGCTGTTTTGACTTCCATGTTTTACTCCGATAGAGGGTAGGCAGTGTGCAATAATAAATTACCGATTGGCGCGGCTCCAATCGGTAATTAATTGTTGCACACTGCCTAAGTTTATAAATCAGATGATCTGATATGTTCAAGGGGATGGAACACCATATATTGATAGACAGGCAAGGACAGCAGTGTTTTCTTAATAAACTCTTGATGAAATACAAGGATGAGAAAGTAGATGCTGCCCTGAAGGCCAAAATCACAAGCGAGCTGGCACTAGAAAAGCACCTGGGACGCTTGCTTATCTCTTATAAGGTAGTTCTTCGCATGGACCCGTCAGAATTGTTTCCACCCTCTATTGAGGTGATCCTAGACACCAAAGTCTGAGGCGTGATATAATGGTTACTGTAAACCAAATTGAAATGACGATCAAATAGCCTCATCAATATGAGCTTTTGGTCTAGAAAGACGGAGGCATTCCCACTATGTCACTAGACAAAGGGACAAAAGAGGAAATCACCAAGAAGTTTCAGCTCCACGAGAAAGATACGGGGTCTGCCGACGTGCAGATTGCTATCTTGACCGAGAGGATTCTTGAACTCACAGAGCATCTCAAGCGTTCTCCCAAAGACCAAAACTCTCGTTTAGCACTTCTCAAATTAGTTGGCCAAAGAAGACGCCTTCTTGACTACCTAAACATGACAGACACCGTGCGTTACCAAGCACTTATCACAAAGCTCAAACTGCGTCGATAAGCTAAACATCTGTTTATGCATAAAAACCTCCAGGATTCCTGGAGGTTTTTTTTTGTCCTTAATAAACGGCCGAAAATTCGGGCAGGGGCAAGGGCAAGGGCACGGGCAAGGGAAAATCTATTGTAAAAGTTCTCTTTTCTTCCTATTCTCTCTGGTGAAAAATTAGGAAATCTATGAGTCAAGCACCAAAAAAACATCACACCTCGGTTGTCGTAGGTGAGGCCACCTTAATATTTGAAACAGGCGAAGTCGCAAGACAGGCAAATGGAGCAGTTCTCCTACGGGCTGATGATACCCTTATTTTTGGGACTGCTTGCTCTAAAGATACTTCTCAAGAAGAGACAATCGATTTTTTCCCACTTAAAGTGGATTACCAAGAAAAATTTTCTTCTGCAGGGAAAACACTTGGTGGTTTTATCAAGCGTGAAGGGCGTCCAAGCGAACGGGAGACATTGACATCTCGCCTGATCGACCGTCCGATCCGTCCCATGTTTCCGGAAGGCTATTTCAATGAAGTACAGGTCTTGGCTTATGTGTTCTCTTATGACGGTCAACATCCGTTAGAGCCTTTAGCCATCTGCGCAGCTTCTGCCGCTCTAGTAATTTCTGATATTCCTTTGGTAAAACCTGTCGCTGCCGTCTATGTCGGCCTTGTCGATGGGAAATTTGTGATCAACCCTTCTCGCGAAAAAAGACAACGTTCCGAATTGGAATTGGTGTTAGCAGGTACTGACGATGCCATTTTGATGATCGAGGGGAATTGCAACTTCCTCACAGAAGATCAAGTACTAGAGGCGATCAAGCTTGGGCATGAGGCGATCAAAGCTATTTGCCATACCTTGACAGATTGGCGCCAAAAAGTAGGAAAAGAGAAGCAGTTAGGCCGTCTAAGAGTGGTTCCTGCGGAGCTAAAAGCTGCTTTGCATGAGAAAGGAAAAGATCGCTTTGCAGAGGCGATTTTGATACAGGAGAAAAAGAAAAGGGAAGAGGCGCTAGATGCTTTGAAAAAAGAGCTTTTAGATCCTTACCTAGCAGAAGAAACTCCAAAATATTCTAAGACCGAGCTTAAAGGGGCTTTTGAAGACCTTTCTTCAGATGTGATGCGTAAGTTGATTTTAATCGGCGGACCACCGGTTTCTGAATCGTATGCCAACGATCACCATTCGCGAAGGCACGCGCGTGAAGATCATCCTCACCGATGACTTGGCGCTGCCTGCTTACCAACCAAAGGAGCAGTAGACAGCCATGCAACCCAGCAGAACGCTTGTTGCGCTATCGACTTGGCCTTGATCTGGCCATTCCCGGCTTCATCGCCTTCGGAATGTCAGTCATGGCTTTAAATTGTGTCCTCGCCTTGTTTGCAGCTTTTGTTTTGCGGCCCGTTGAAAACTGGCTGCACCACCAGCAACCCATCACGATTCACCACGAAAGGAGTCCTCGCCAATGAGGAAACGCATCATTCGTTATCTGAAAGGCGGCGCTGTTATCGCCGCTGTCGTTTTGTTTTTGCCGTTGTTCACGCCGCGACTGAATGGTCAGATTGCCGTGTTCGACGGGTCGTCCTGGGCGTCGCTCGGCAAAAATTGGCAAGAAGACATCTCGAACGGCGCCAAGTTGATCCAGGAGTACAACGAATTGGTCAAGATCTGGACCAGCGGCATGCAGATCTACAACCTAGGCATGTCAATGGCTCGGAGTTTCACGACCGGCCAGAAAGGTGCGCCTGGATGACCATCGCGCAGATGGCCACCAACGATTTCACC
>CAVXVG010000035.1:0-12155 GCA_963765145.1 Parachlamydiales bacterium | reverse complement strand
GCCGGTAAAGCACCTGAAATTCATAGCCGGGATTGGCCGGGAAGAGGCTGGCTACATGGCGCAGGCGCTCGGCCAGAGCCGGGGCGGCCAGCAGCGGATAGTCGCGCTCGCGCAGATCGTGATAGTCGAAGTCCACGGCCAGCGAGAGCATATAAATCGCCAGCGCATCACGAGAAGGCCGATTCGTAATAAGCGCTGCGGGCGCGCTCGTCGATGCTTCGCTGGTTGCCGTCCGCTGGCTGTCCTGCGCGCGGCGGCGGGTCTCCCAGGCATCCTGGCTGGTTTCGCCGCGCACCTGGGCCTCGGCCTGCAGCCAAACCAGCGTCGAAAAGCTCTCGGGAACTCCAGCGGCCTCGACAAAGTTGTGGGCCACGTTGATGAAGAACTCGAAGGCCAGGCCGAAGCGGTCCTCGACCAGCCGCGTGGAAAGAAAGACGGCCTCGGTCGAGCCGAAGACGGCGTTGCGATGGCAGATGGCGCGGTCGCCCAGATCGACGGTGTAGCCGGGCGCGACCATGGTCTCGTCGGTGTCGGCGATGGCCAGCGGGACAAAGTAATAGGCGCGGTGTTCGAGCGCGGCCGAGAGCGTGGCCGGCACGGCGCCCACCAGCCGCTCCAGGTCCGCATCCGTGACGCGCGTCTCGCCCCACATTGCGTAGTGAATTCCGTTGGGGGCCTGGGCCACAGTCGCCTGCGCGGCCACCTTCTCCGCCTGCCAAAGCTCGATCTGTGCGCTGCTTGCCATGAACTTGTATTCTAGACCACGGAGGCTCTAAACGATGACGCAATCGGCGCAAGCGGAAGGCGGAAAGGTCTTCGGCTTCCCGCTGCAAGGCTTCGGCCTCTTCACCAGCCTGCTGCTGGCCTTTGCTCGGCCTTCTTCACTTTCTTTGCCACGACGCGTCTGGCCATCTTCGCGCTGCTGGGGTGGTGCAATAGGCCCAAAAATTTCTTCGTCATAGCCTTCTGTTCCTGTCATATCGACAACGCCTGGAGTAAGAAAATAGCCGTGATCCAACTTCTTAGGCTCAATCAAAACTTTTCCTCCCTTTTTTAAAAGCTCTTCATAACCCCTAAAAGCCTTATTTCGGTGATGCTCTTTTGTAAAAGGCCCCATAAAAGGTTCAGGCTTTTGGTGATAAAATCCTAGCGTCAGTTTAGGTACAGCTTCCAGAAACCTTTCAATGAAAAGATCTTGATCAATGACAATCAATCGTCTGGAGCAAGAACACCGCTGCCCTGTGGTAATAAAGGAAGAGACTAAAGCAATTTGCACAGCCCGATCTCGATCTTCTGTGTCACTAATGACCAAAGGATTATTACCACCCATCTCTAAAGCGACGATTTTTTCGGGCATTTGGGCTGTTGTTTTTAGGATTTGTTTTCCTGTCGCAAGGCTTCCGGTAAAAAAGATTCCTTTGATGTGAGGATCAGATACCAACCGTTGGCCCACCTCAGGTCCCCCTTGAACCAATTGGATCAATCCTTTTGGAATACCGGCTTTGTAAAACAGGTCTACTAAAAACTCGCCGGTTCGTGGAGTCTCTTCACTTGGTTTAAAGATCACCCCATTGCCGGCAAGTAGAGCAGGAACGATTTGTCCATTAGGCAAATGGGCAGGAAAATTATAGGGCCCTAAAACAGCGACCACACCAAGAGGACGATGACGTGTTTCCGCAAGGCCTAGAGTGACCTCTTTTTTTCGTACAGGACATCTTTCTAGATAGGCCGCAATTGAGGCAGCTACTTTTCCACTCACTCCATCGATTTCACCTCTTGATTCCCACAAAGGCTTTCCGGTCTCTTCCGAAACGATTTGAGCAAATTTCTCTCTTGATTCTTGTACTAAACGATGAAATTTTTCGAGGATCTCTGCTTTTTTTTCAAAAGGGACTTTTGACCATTCTCTTTGACTTTCATGGATATTCATTTTAACCTCAAAAATCTTATCGGGTCTCCTACAGAGAGCTCTAAACATCTTTTTGTTTCTTCATTGAGTGCAATTTCGCCATTCTTCAATTCTTCAATTTCTCCCAAAGCTGCCCTAAAAGCTCCTTCTGATTTTGTGATGAGGGCTTTTGTCTCTTTTTTGGGCGCTGTTGCTGCAACTCTGCCTTTTATCGATTCTCTGATGCTTTTAATGCCCATTAAAGGGGCTACAACGCGGGGCCCCCCATCAAGAGGATGGATTTCATTAGAGATATGAAATCCCTCTTTAATAAGCATTTGCAAAGCCCCTTCTGATTTGGGATGAGCAACTCCTACCACTTCACGTATCTCCTTAGGAAGAAGACCCAAATAAATGGGATGACGAGGGAATAAGGGGAAAAGTTCCTGTGGTTGAGTTCTGTACAGCTCCTCGACCTCTGCAAAACTTAAAGAACAAAAGGTTTGACCCACCCACTCCCAAAAAGAGCAGTGTCCCTCGGTTGTTATGACACCTCTAATGTCAGCAAAAAGAGTGGGATGAAAAGAGTGGGGATGATCAGCGACGTAAAGTAAGCGCGCTTTCGATAAAAGGGTGCCGATCCCTTTAGACTGCGCGGATTCAGACAACACAAGCCCGCACAGTTCGCTTGCATTTTCTCGATCTTCATGCAGCTCTAAGAGAATAGAATCCTGTGGATGGGGTGTGGTAACCGTTGGAAGCTGTTCAATCACAATGCGAAAAGTAGGAATACGAGAGCCTGCCGCTGAAATGGCTGAAGTGCCGATAACTTTCTTTGTCTCACAATCTTCCAGGCAAAAGAGGTAAACATTTTGAGAAGAGTTTTTTGCAAAAGCTGCGATCGATTCCTCAATCCTCCTCATCATTGCCTCTTTTTTTATAGGGAGACTTGTCATGCCTACTTTTGAAAGTTCTAAAAGTTGATTGATGTCCTCTTGCTTGGATTCTCTTAAAACATACATCAAAGGATACCCTCGATGATTTTGAAGACTTCTTGAATGTCTTTTTCTTCTACAACTGGAGCGGGTATGAGCATCCGGACTTTTTTTGGATGGGTTCCCGCTGAAAAAGTGATCACCCCCTTTTCAAAAAGTCGTAAAATAAATTGGTGAACAGCTTCCGATTCCCCTTGGCCTGGAATAAAAGCAACCATCGCCCCTTGCCCATAAGGCCCTCCGAGTCCCAATCGTTTGATCTCTTTTTCACACCATTTAAAAACTTGGGCATTTTTTCCATCAGGCCCAAAAAGAGGCAACTCTTGAAACATCTTCAATGTCTCAAAACCTGCAAAAAGAGAGGCTGTAGAACCTGTGAAGGTTTGGCTGAGTAGGCCCCCTTTAGGTTTCATCTCTTCTGTAAAGAGAGTGGCGCAAATGTTAGAAAGTTTTCCAACTGTGACAATGTCAGCAAATTTTTCAAGTCCTAGCGCTTGAAAGGCGAATGGCTTTTCTAGTCGACCAAAGGTTTGTACTTCATCCATTAAAATGGGAATGGCCTCTTTCTTTGCCATCTCAAAAATGGGGGTGAAAAAAGAAGGGGTTCCTTTTCTAAAGCCACCCTCACCTTGAACAAGTTCTGCAATGAGCAAAGCATGTTCTCCGGGATAGCGCTTTAGATAGGTTTTCAATTGCTCAAGTGTTTTTGTCGGATCTTGATCATCTGGAAAGGGAAGGTAGTCGACATAAAGAGTGTGGGGTAGCCCTTCTCGATACAAAGCTTTATCGGTGACTTGCGAAAGGGTTAAAGTTCTTCCTGAAAAACAACCCTCGAAGGCCAAAACTCGATAAGAGCCTTTTTTCTTTTGAAAGGCAATTTTGAAGGCATTTTCTAATGCCATAGCTCCGGAAGATGTTAAGAAACAGTGATCTAAGTTAGAGAGCTTGATAAAAGCCTCCATCACTTGAAGAGTGATCTCTGTTTGTTGCAAATTTCCTTGCATGACTGTGTCAGAGACAGCCCCGTGCAATGCGGCCCGGATGAGTCGAGGATGAGAATGGCCAAAGTAGTAAGGGCCGATTCCGCAAATCATGTCATATTTAATACTTCCATCGAGCAGCTCAACGAGAGGCCCTTTTCCAAGTCCTGAACCTAAATAAGGGAAAAAAAGGGGAGTCCCTCTGAGTTCTTCTAACCTTTTTAGTGCTTGTTCGTAACTCTCTTTCAGGGAGGCGATCGGTTCTTTAATGCCAACTATTTGTTCTTGAGCGCGGGCAATCGCTTGGCAAAAGGGATCTACCAAGTGTTCAAGTTTTTCATCCCACAATCTTTGGCCCAGGGTCTCATCCATAGGCCGAGATATACGCTATCTACAATTTTTCTATTAGTTGTTTAATTTGGTCGAGACGTTTTTCTAATGAAGAGATCACTAGATGTTCATTTTGCGAATGGAGTTGAATGCCGGTTGGGCCCAATCCATCGAGTGTTGGCAATCCTACAGCCTCTAAATAATTCGAGTCGGATACTCCAAAAGAGGGTTCTGAAGGAGCTCCTAATAGTTCGATGTATTCCCAAGTTTTCGGCAAGCAATCACGTGGAGGTCTATAGCCTTGATCGGTTACTTTGATTTCGACCTGACGTTTAGAGCTGATCTGTTTTAAAGAATCTTCAAAAGGGGCTATTTCACCCCGAATATTAACAACCAAAACCCCATAATCGGGAATGATATTTGAGGATTGGCCACTTTTCATCCAGCCCGGATTGACAATGACCCCTTTTTCTAGATCTTGTTGGTCGGCAAAAAAAAAGAGACACCTCAGCTAGAGCTAGAAGGGCATTTTTCCCCGTGCGAGCATCTCTACCGGCATGCCCCCCTTTTCCAAAGGCTTCGACGATGAGAGTCTTTGAGCCCGGTCTTTTGTTTACAATAGCACCTGTTGGTAGGGAAGGCTCAAAAACCATTCCGAGTGTTTTGTTTTCAGCTGCCTGTTGCAACAAAGTATGGGAAGAGGGAGAACCGATTTCTTCATCAGGATTGAAACAGACTTCCCAACTGAAACGTTCTTTGCTAGGGGAGTTTTCCAACCACGAAAGAAGGTGAAAAAGCAAAATAATACCCCCTTTCATATCGGCAACGCCTGGTCCAAAAAGAAAGTCGCCCTCTTTTTTTATCGGGAATAGCTCTCGATAGACGGTGTCATAGTGCCCAACAAAAAGAAGCTTGATGGGTGCTTCTGGACGTACTTTTGTAAAACGTAAAAATTTTCCCAGTGTAAAAGATTCCCACTCACCCAAAGCATTGAGATTTTTGTAAGGCTGTAAAGGGGTTGTTTCAAAGAGATCTGCAAGAGGAGAAAACAATTTTTGCAGGTAAGTTGCTGCCTGGTCTAAACCAATTACATCCAGAGAGTGACTTGAGATCGAAGCAAATTCGATAATTTGATCTAACATATTTAGATCATTTCTATAGCGATTTCGTCAAAAAGAAGCACCCCTTTTAAAGTGAGCTTGGGTCCTTTTTCAATGAGTCCTAAATGTTCCATTTTTTCTAATACTTTCAGTGTACTTGCGGGTATGGTTCCCCATTTTTGTTGAAACATTTCAAGGTCAACCCCGTCGAGCCATCTTAAATGGACGGCTAAAAGTTCCCGCAGTCGGGCTTCGGGCTCCAATCGATCGATTAAATCAATCGGTTTTTCCCCTTTGTCCAAAGCTTTCAACCATTTTTCTAGGTGAGAAAAATTTTGTCTTCTGACCCCTTCTAAAAAACTAAAGCTAGAAGGGCCGATTCCATAAAATTCACGACCCAGCCAATAACCTGAGTTGTGAACAGCTCTAAACCCTTTTTTTGCAAAAGCCGAAATTTCATAGTGTTCAAAACCGGCTTCCAATAACCGTTCTCGCACATATAAAAACTGCTCTTTACTCACTTTGGCAGAAGGTCTTATTTTTTCAAGGGCCTCTCTTCTTTTGAAAAAGCTGGTATGGGGTTCAATCGTCAAATTATATAGAGAAAGATGAGTGAAAGGGAGTTTTAAAAGCTCATTTAAGCTTGCTTTTAGGCTTGCAAAAGTTTGCCCTGGCACATCATACATCAAGTCGACCGAGACATTTTCAAAGCCGATATCTGCAAGTAGATGCAGTATGTTGGCTACTTTATCAGGAACATGTTCTCTGCCAAGTAAAATAAGTTCTTCTTTCTGCAGGCTTTGTACACCAACACTGCACCGATTAATGCCAGCTTTTTTAAACGCTTTTAGTTTTTCTTTTGAAATATTTTCTGGATTGATTTCTAGGGTGACTTCTTGTGGATTTGAGGAAAGGATCTCTTCCACAAAGGAGGGTGGCATTAAAGAAGGGGTGCCACCGCCAAAATAAACTGTTAGAGGATCAACAATGGAGTAAAGTTTGAGCTCCTTTTGGATGCCATCAAACCATTTTTTTTCAGCATCCTCATTTTCTGGAAGGACAAAAAAATGGCAATAAGGACATTTTTTTTTACAAAAAGGGTAGTGGATGTAGAGTTGGTGGCTTTTGTCGAGCTCTTTACCACTCATCGGCGTCGGGATCGATGATGCCGCCGCGGCGCCAACGGTTCCGGTCGGAGAAATAGGACTCTTCATCTTCGTCCTCTTCATCCTCGTCTTCCCCTTCTTCCTCATCGCCTCCGGCTGTTCCACCGTCTGAGTCTTCATCTCGTTCGCTGCTTGAGGATTCAAACCCTACCGAACTTTCTGAATCGAATTGACTTTCAGAGCCGTTGATAGAATCGCCCATATCAATATCGGGAATCGAGGGCATGTCAGTGAATGAGCGGTTTTGTGCTTTTTTAGGGGTGGTGTACTCTTCGACATCGCCACTTTCACGCAAGAATTGAAGACGTTCTTTTTCCTCTTCAATTTTTATTTTGATCTGGCCGATCTCTTCTTTGTGTTTGGTGATATCTTTTTTTGGAACAAGGCCTAATTTGAGCCATTGCTCTAAGTCACCCAACTCACTCTCTAACTTTTTGAGCCGCTCGCTCTTTACATGTTTCATCCAGTCATCCGCAAATTTCGCGACGATTTTTCTCTCTTTGTTGCTTTCTTGTCAAGGAAAGAGCTCCTGAAAAGGCTAAAAATAGTACTTCAAATAGGACGAAGAGAAGATAGGGGACCCACTTGCCTTTGCCAAATCCGTAACTATGGAGGCCAACCCCCAGAAGATAGTTCACTCCATACCAGGTAAAGGTGATCACAATCAAGCCCGCAATTGCGCCTATCGAAAGTCCAAAGGGACCGATCTTCTTAAACCTATAAAGGTGAACGAGTACTAAATAATAAAGGGCAGAAATAAAAGCCCAAGCCTCTTTGGGATCCCAATCCCAAAACCGCCCCCAGCTGACATGGGCCCAAACCCCTCCAAGAAGTGTACCAGCAATCAAAGCAATCACCCCAGCGTACAGGAGGGGGGCGATCGGTCTGAAAATTTCTTCTTTTGGCTTTATCACATAGACATGTGACAAAAGGCCGCCTAAAAAAAAGAGGGCATAACTGCCGACAACCATGAGAACATGGATGGTTAACCAAAAATTTGAATTCAAGACGGGTGGCGGAAGAGCCAGGGCGACATTCTCTTCAAAAAAGTAGAGACCCCCGAATAAAACGGCCCCAAGAAAAAGCTGCACCTCGACGGACCTTTGTACCTTTAAAAAACCAAGAGAGGGTAGTGGCAACAAAAGAAACCCAAAGATAGGTTTCTGCCATGTTAGTCACAGGCGCCCTTTTTAAAAGAATCATCCGAATAGCTAAATCGGCAAGTAACAAAAGGTAGGGGATCAAAAAAAAGCGGGGGGAAAAAAAGGGCAATCAGAAAGCCTGCGGACAATGTCAAAGCCCAAGGAAAATCTAAATAAAACCTTTCTAATTTTAATTCCCAAGCTTGGGGTAGCTGCAAGATGGAGTGTGAAGAAAGATGCAACCTTTTTCCTGCAATTTCTGCATAGGCCACCCAGTAAGCCTGTTCGATAGCCACTTCATTTTCACTTAAGTAGGCCACCCTCAACTGCTGATAAGCGGCATCACTAAACAGGGTGAAATTTTCCTCATTTTCCAAAAATTCTAATCCATACCATCTCTCAGGCTGAAACTGTGCAGGTAAGCATTTAGCATTTTCTTTCGGACTGACCCTTCCATCTTCAAGCGAGGGGAGACAAAGTGCAAAAAAGAGGGCAAGAATCAGGTGCATAGCAGCAAGATACTCGCCCTCCCTCCATTTTTGCTTCAACATTTTTTCCAAAGAAGACTGGCTTAAAAAAAAGAAGAAACAGGATGGAAAGGATCGCCTCTGGGCGGCAGGATAAAAAGGGTGCTTCGCTTAAACAACAAGTTGCTCATGCGAAGCACCCTTTTTATCCTGCCGCCGAGAGGCGATCCTTTCCATCCTGTTTCTTTTGTTTCGTTAAGCAGTTTATGGTGTGAAACATTCTTGCCCACTGGCTCATTTATGCTGAATCTATGCGATTTTTATTCGTATTATCCATTCTATTAGTTGGTTGGCTGGAGGGCTGCAGGATTATTCACCTATCCGGAACACTGATCGTGGACTGTGCACCTGACGCCTTCAGGCACTTATTTTATCATGGCAATTAGAAAGAATTAATTCGGTTGCCGTAATTTAGAGAAGCGAGTGTCATGAAATAATCGAAGAAATTTTTATTTTTATTTTCTTCAGATCCGCTCATTAAAGAAGAGAATGCTCTTTTTTAGGATAGAGTTCTGGGTGGAATTGAGCCATTAGCATATTTCCATTAGAGTTCAACATAGCTTTTGGAACTGTTCCATGTTTGAGAAAAACCTTAAGCCCAGTTCCTATCTTGTCGCATGCTTGATGATGCGCGGACAAAGCTTCATTCCTCAACGTTTAAACGTTCTACAAGCTCTTGGTCAGCAGTTTCTAAAAATTGCTCTGCATACTGATTGTCAACGTGTTGAGTGAGTTTGCCGCCGAAAAAAGTATTTCCCAATTGAGCTCCTCTACAGATTGCAAGTAGAGGCAATTCTTTTTCCTGAACTTGCTGGAAGGCAGCTAGCTCAACAAGGCTTCGACGGTAATCGGGAAAAGTCGAAGTGTCTTTCGACCTCATTCCCCATACAACTCAGGTTCAATATCTTCTCCTCCAGGAATGACAACAGCATCCATGTGAGGCATCATTTCAGTTATAATGATTTTTATTTTTCCTATTTCAGAATGGGAGGTAGCTTCCTTAAGGAGGGCATCGGGATAGCTCAAAGTTCCTTTAGGAAGCATCAGACCCCTGTTGGAAAGTGATTCTTCCACTTCCTTGTTTAGTTTTACTGGATCGATCTGTTGCGGGGCATATTCAAATTTCATTACGATCCCAGAGTAGTCTCTTTTAATCCTCTCAGCCTGGATAGCTGCGTAAGATCCCCTGTTCCTAAAATGCCAGGCGATCCCGACAACTGGTCTTGTGATTTGATGAGGGGTATTCCCAATCAGGCGAAAAGCGTGGTTAGCATTTGCAAGAAGACAATCGGTCAAATCATTGAAGGCAAGAAAAGAGTCTGTCGCTTTTACCCCTAGGAAGTTTGTTTCTGAGAGAGAGGATCCTATGATCCCGACTGTGTCCATCGTTGAATCGTTGAATGAGGTCCCATTCATTGCATTACCGAGGAATAAAACTCTGCTGAATGAGTTGGCGTAAAAACTAACCCCCGATAAGTTTGAGCAAATAAATTGAGAATTTACGAAAGAGGTTTTATTAAAATTTACATATTTAAAATCGCAATTAACAAAACAACACCCTTCAAACTTTGTCTTATGATAGCTTGTATCAATGTGACAGGATGAAAATTTCATCCTTTTCAGTTCCAGAGGGGATTTTTCTTCGTCAAAACCGTATGCTAGTTTTTTGAATATATTAATTAAATCTATCTTTGTAATAAAACTAGAATAGCCTTTTTCTGCAAGATCGTTCTCAAGGTCTATAGGGTCATCGATGCCTTTTGTTTGATTAAGAGAAATTCCAACGATTTCATCCTGATCGTTTTTTCTTTTTGAGATAATTTCTGTTATAAGCCCATCAAAATCTTCTTGAGTTAATTTTTTGCCGAACCAATTTCTTCTACACGTTTGAACGTGAGGAAAGGAGGCCTTCATTCTTAATAGGGCTAAAATTAAGTTCGAGAATGTCTCGAGGTATCTACCCTTACTAAATTCCTCTTTAGCCAAAAAAAGCTCTGTAAAGGATTGGGAAGGAGACTTAGAGCTAGTCTGTCTGATTCAACCGATGCAAAAGATAAAATATAGAATGTCGTCCGAAGAAGTCTTAAAGCCGAAAGACCGCCCTTTTTCCATTCCTGGTGCAGCAAAGCATCGATTGTTTCATAGAATTCTTTCCTCCTTGGATACTGCTTCCGATAATGGAATACAAAGAAGGGATGAAAATAGAGGTTGCAACTGATGCGGTCAATAGAGTGAGCTGCCCCATTTGTAGCAATAGCTCTTCCCATTTTTCTTCTCTAGCGAAGTTGCCTATACGAGTTAAAATAGAATAACTTTGGACAGTAGCAAGTCCGACAGTTGCGGCGACGGCGGTAGGTCTATAAAAAAATAGAAAGGGGAGGGCGATTTGAGCAACTCGGTCAAGTGAGGCTAGCTCGATGTGGATTTCTTTTATCCAATGATCTGGCCGAATGTTAAAACTAATCAGATTGTTAAGTAGCATTTGCCGTATTTAAAAAAAATATAATACCAAAAATTTCATTTAATTACAGTATTATTTTTTAATTCAACTTCATTCTTATGGTTTTGAAATATCTTCTCATTCTTATTAACTCTATCTATGATAGGGCTTATGCAATATCAATTCATGCTACTTTTTAAATTTATTTGTTTGCTTCTAGGAAGTGTTGAGGGCACTTGGTTTGTAAAAGAAGAGTTTCTTTCGCCTGCAGTTACTGAGTTTGATTGCCATAGTTCCAGCATTGTGGAGACAGCTCCTGGGCACTTTTTTGCCGTTTGGACTGGAGGTGCTGGTATTGGCAAAAGCAACGGCGAGATTGAAGAGAATGTAGCTGTTTGGGGTTCTCTTTTTGATGGAAAGACTTGGTCGATTCCTGAGAGATTGTGACGTCTAACAGTGTCTCGTGGAATCCTGTGCTTTGCAAAAATAAAGCAGGGGAATTACTTCTCTTTTATCGCGTTGGCCCCGATCCGCGTCACACGGTTTCTTTTATGAAGAAATCGGTAGATGGCTACCATTGGTCAGCAGAAGAAAGGTTGCCTGCAGGTTTCGTAGGACCCACTAAAAACAGGCCTCTTTTCATCGGAGAAACTCTTTTAATCCCTTCATCAGTTGAGGTTGGTCATCCTGAAGATAGTGAGAAAGAAACCGCCTGTTGGATAGAATTTTTGAAGGAGAAAGAGCAGAGAGGGTAGGGCCATTCTCATTGCCCGGACAACCTTTTGGCGCCATTGAACCTGCTCTATTCCACGATCATGAAGGGCATTTGAAAATGTTTTGCCGCGATCGGGCCCATCGAATCGGAAATGTCGGTTTTATCTGGTCTTCCACCTCAAAAGATGGAGGTCAAATCGGACGAGTTCGACGACATCTTACCCAACCCCGATTCGGGATTCGATTTGGTTGAGTTAGGAGAAAACAAACTTCTTCTTATCTACAACCACTCCCACACAGATCGTCTTCCCCTCAATCTGGCTATCTCCGGAGATGGTGGTAACAGTTGGTCTGAACCTTTCGTCCTGCAGCGCAAATTCGGGCGAATTCCCCTCTGGTTATCTAGCCTCGGATGGTTTTGTGCACATTACCTATGCCTTCAGCGACAGCCCAGAAGGACAAAGAAAAATCAAACATGTCATGGTTGATTCAAAACAGGTTTTCCTTGGTAGAAGCAGCAGAATAGATCCGAGGACGACCAGGAGACCACCGGGGTAGGTGAGGATGTACTTGGCAGGGTCGTAGTTGACGGCCAGTTGGACCTCTTTGACATCACCGGGTTCTCCCGAAATATTTGAGAGGTAATAGCGGTAGCCTTCGGGGCTTTCATAGACCTGATTCATGAGGAGGGTAAAGGGCATTCCATCGATGTGATTTTGCTTTGTAAGCTTCGGGTGTGGTTGTGCCTGGTCTGGACATGGTTTTGGTATTGATCCAGATGGAGGTGATTGGGCACTGTAGCCACAAGGGGTTGGAAATTGACTTGAGTGCAAAAAAGTTTTCATAGACAGGCGCATCAAAAAGGCGACCCGG
>CAVXVG010000034.1:0-10489 GCA_963765145.1 Parachlamydiales bacterium | reverse complement strand
ACCATTTGGTCTTGTTCTTGAGGTGATTCTCCCATCGGGCTTGAAAATTCTGCTGTGCTTTAATTTTTTGATAAGTGAAAGATAAACAGGAGTTTAGCACCAAACGCGTTGCGGAATTAAAGGGAATTTTTAGCGGCAGTCGGACTTGAACCAACGACTCGAGGGATTATGATAGCTCAACACCCAAAAAGGGACAGCAACTGACAGTATTTAACATACTTATCCTTTGCAGCTTGGGATTTTATGTTTGTTGTCCCTTTTCGTCCAGAACAGTTCGTTTTGGCTCGTTACTGTGAGAGATTTGTGACAAATCCTCTCAAGAGGCCTTTCTCTCCCTCGATTTCTTTTTTTAGAGGCATTTGGTGGGTAGGGTCTATTGCTTAATTATGCCACTGCTGGCATGATGAGATTAATGGAAGGTACAAAACGACAAATTATCTACCTAGGGTCTTCTCAAAAGGACGCGCGTAAACTTCCGGCAGAAGTCCAAGAGCTATTTGCTTATGCATTAGATGTCGCAGTCAATGGAGGCCAGCACGAAGATGCTAAGCCACTGACAGGATTTCATGGGCGTACCGTTTTGGAAGTTGTTGGAGATTATCGAGGCGACACATATAGAGAAGTTTATACGGTGCGTTTTGAAGAAGTGATTTACGTGCTACATGTCTTCCAGAAAAAAAGTAAAAAGGGGATTGCAACACCTAAAGAAGACGTTGATCTAATAAAAAGTAGATTAAAGTGGGCGGAGGCCCTGTATAAGGAACATTATGGTAAAAAGAAATCCAAAAAATAAGTCTGAAGAGATTGAGTTCACTGTTGGATCAGGGAATGTCTATGCAGATTTTGGGCTCCCAAATCCAGAAGATGCAAAAGCAAAAGCCGAGCTTGCGATGTTGATCACTAATATCATTCAACGAAGGGGTATGACACAGCAAGAGGCAGCTGCATTAATGGGCATTGATCAACCTAAAGTCTCTAAAATTGTTCGTGGACTTCTGTCTGAATTTTCAATTGAACGTTTGTTGAAATTGGTTATGTCACTTGGCTTTGACATCGAAATCACCACAAAACCGCATAAACCGAAGACAGTGCCTCCAAGCATTCATGTATCAGAAAGGTCTTTCAACCAATTGCGCATGTCAGCTTAACTGGAATAACGAACCTTGGTGAAAGAGGGGAGTTACTATGAAGAATAAGGCTAAATCCAGCTTTGAAGAGTTCATGGAGGACAAAGAGCAAAGAGCTCCTTTCGAAGAAGGATACAAAGCTCTTTTGCTCTCCGAACTCATTCTAGCATTCAAGGAAAAGGATGAGATTTCTGTTAGACGGCTAGCCGCTGCTGCCGGCGTTTCTCCTATCATTATCCAAGAGATCGGGTCTGGTGAAACGAAAAACATGACAGTATGTTCCAGCGCATTCTGAAAATGGAGGAAGCGCCAAGCTACGACGTATTTTGGTGGTTATTGACGAGGCTAAACCCAAAACAACTTGAAAGATCATTGATCAATTGGATTCAGTCATTGCCTGATAAAGAGAAAGAGAAGCTGATAGCAATTGATGGCAAACACATCAAGGGTGCTGCTAGAGGAGGAAAAATTCATTTAGTTTCCGCATGGGATAGCCATCGCAGAATCTAGAGAACCAACCTCTTTCATTTTTCTTTTTTAAGCGCTCTTGCTACCTTCGCATCTGCCAGAAAGGATCTGTC
This sequence comes from Parachlamydiales bacterium, assembly GCA_963765145.1. Taxonomy (GTDB): domain Bacteria; phylum Chlamydiota; class Chlamydiia; order Chlamydiales; family JAJFMK01; genus JAGVKY01. The sequence goes on along the minus strand of CAVXVG010000034.1, from coordinate 8,781 downwards.
ACTTAAAAAACTACAGCATCTGTTGTGAAATAAGGTTGAAATCCTCTTCAGAGATCGAAAAGAAGCCTCGCCGGAACGGGAATCCCCATTTATTCTGGGTTCAGGCATTCCTCTATTCAATGTGATTGATCGGGAGCAAATTTGCCGATTGGTGTCCACTTCATCCTACCCAAGCGGGTTGGTACAATTGCGTTATGAAATGGTCGATTGATTCGGAGAGATTTAATAAAAAACAGTGCATCCACGTTTTTCAAGCTCTTGGAACCAGGAGGGGATGGCAAGGCACTTATTCAGTCTTACATCTAGTCTCTCTAGGTTGGTTAAGTTGAGTAGGTTTGAAGGTAGGCTTGAGAGGTTGTTGTCTCTTAAATCTAAAAAGCGAAGGGATTTCAAATGACCTATCGTTTCAGGAAGGAAAAGGAGCCGGTTGGATCTTAAATCTAAGTCGGTCAGGCTTTCTAATTGGCCAAGGCTTTCTGGCAATGTTTTAATTTCATTATTCTCGAGCATCAATTTTCTTAAATGACGAAGCTGGCCAATAGAATCAGGAAGAGTGCTGATCTTATTGTTCATGGCATGTAACTCTCGTAAGTTCAGAAGTTGGCCTATTGTGTTTGGAATAGAGAGGAGACGATTGTTATATATCCTTAGTTCGATGAGGTTGTCCATGCCCCCGATACATTCAGGAACCGATTCGAAGTCGTTTTGTGCGATGTTCAAATAGATCAGATTTTTGAGATTTCTGATGGACGCGGGTAATGTTGTAAGGCGGTTCCCAGCTAGATAGAGAAACTGGAGTGAGCGAAGGTTGCCGATGGACTCTGGTAAAGAGGCTAATGCGTTGTGATTGACATCCAGCACTTGCAATCTTTTCAGATGGCCAATGCTATCTGAAAGATATGATAGGTGGTTGACGCTGATATTGAGCCTTTCTAACTTGGTCAAGTTGAAAAAATACTCAGGGATAGCCCTCAGCTTGTTTTTGTAGGCGCTAAACCTTTTAATGTCATAGTCGAGCTCTTGAGGGATTTCTGTGAGCTCGGTCTCGTCAAAGCAACAATCGTGATTCATCACTACTTCCATGCTGACTTGTTATTTTATTCCTAATGCCCCTTTTCCTGGCATTAATTGCTTTCGTTGTTCAACACTCCACTCATAGAAGTTCTTAATATTGCACAAAACCCTTATCTAAAGAATCCTCTCTCAACCGCCAAACGCTTTATAGGACTCTATCCAAAACGGGAAATCCTAAAATGGTCAGCGTTGAGAACATTTGCTCTCTTTCGGTCATTGTCATTGGCCTAGGGCCAATATGTAAAGAATTTCCCATCGTCATGCAGGAGTTGTATCAAAACTATGTGAATAAAATTGTAAAAATGAAATTAAGTTTCAATTACAAAGGTACTGTTCTCGTGATTCGGAGTTAAAAACGCTCCTTAGCGTATTTGCTGTGACAAGCAAGTGACAAATCTCCCAATTCTTTTCATAGCTACAAAGAGTGTAGGGGAGAGTGCCCTCAATTTAACAGGGCGATAATCAACTGACAGTATTTAACATACTTATCCTTTGCAGCTTGGAATTCTAGGTTTGTTGTCCCTTTTTGTCCAGAACAGATTGTTTTGGCTCGTCACTGTGAGAGATTTGTGACAAATCCTCCCAATTTCTTTTAGAGCTACAAAGAGAGTGTAGGGGGAGAGTGCTCTCAATTTGACAGGTCGATATCGATTTTGATATCATGCGGGTATGAGCAAGTTTGACAAGCTTAAGCTGAAGATCAAAAATGGTCAGGTCGTTTCGTTTGACGAGGCAGAAGGCTTTCTGCTCAAGTTAGGTTTTAAAGTTAGATCGCCAGGAAGCTCTCATTTCATCTTCTGGAAAGAAGGCTATGAGAAGAATGTTTCTATTAAAAAGCGTTCCCAGCTATTGCCATATCAAATGAAAATGTTAGAGGAGGTTTTAAAAGATCATGAATAAGAAAAAGACAAAGGACGATAAAGACCTAGATTATTATCTCAATCTACCCTGGACCTATTCTATTGAAACTGAATCACACAAAGGAAAGAGCTATTACATCATTCGAGTCAATGAATTGCCTGGAATTTGTACAGATTCAGAAAGCCTCGATGAGGGTATGGAGGAAATAAAAGATCTCATTGCCTGCGCAGTCGAAATTTACAAAGACAAAGGCGAGCCTGTTCCTGAGCCTATTAACAAAGAAGCGTATAAAGGGAATATCTCCTACCGCACAGACAGCGAACGCCATTATCACATAGCCAAAATCGCCCAGATGACTCACAAATCCATCAGCAAGACAATGGATCTATTAATCGACAAAGGTTTGGATAATTTCAAGCAATATAGAGCGCAAAGATAGATTGGAAATGGTCATGGCTGCCAAGAAAGAAATAACAGGGAATAAGAAGAAAATTAAATCGTCTTATGAAGAGCTTATGGAGGACAAAGAACAGAAGGAACTCTTTGATAAAGAGTATAAGGATCTTTTGCTATCTGAGCTCATTTTAGCAGCCATGGAAGAAGACCATGTTTCTGTTAGGAGATTGGCTGCTGCCGCCGGAGTCTCTCCCACCATTATCCAGGGATTAAAATCAGGTGAGCGAAAAAACATTACAGTCGACACACTCTCAAAAGTTCTCGATTCTATTGGCTACGAAATGAGCTTCCAAAGAAAGAGTCAGCCAAGAAAGTGATTGACCGCGAAATTGTTCTTTATTCCAAATGTCAGAATGCCAAGCATGACCCCAAGCATGGAAGACTTTAAAACGATGAATCAAATTTACGCAGAGCGGTTTTCTCATCCCAAAAAACCTGCCCGTCAAGCTATGCAAGTGGCCAAACTCCCCCTCGACGTCCTCGTCGAAATTTCTTGCATCGCGTTTTTTTCTTGACTGATTTTTTAGAAAAAAGGCATATTCCCGATCCGTGTTAAGGGCGTTTTTGTTCGAAAAGACAAAACTTAAACATTCAATTGAAAGGAAACAAAATTATGGAATTAAACATCCCTCCACCTGTGTTTCGGCCAATTCAGCTCGAGGAGCAAAAGGCCATGACGGAAGCTTTGCAATCTAACGACCCAGCTCTCCTAGATCACTCAGCACTGAAAAGATGTGCTTCTGAAACCTCTGTTGACCCTCTAGCGCAAGCTAGTCAGGCTTACGACAGAATGTATCATACACATAATAGAGGCTAAGGAGTCGCTCTCGTTATTTTTATGACAAGACCGCTTAAATTCTCTTCGTTCGTAGTTAAGGTTGCATCCAGGTGCAACCTTAACTGCGACTATTGCTACATGTACCAACATGCTGACCAAACTTGGAAAAATAAACCTAGATGCCTGTCAGAACATCACCAAGAACTGTTTGCAAAACGGCTTGGCGAGTACGTAGCTGAAAAGGGCCTGCGACGTGTGGTGATCGTTTATCACGGCGGGGAACCGCTCCTTTTCGGAGTGGAAAATATTATTCGTTTCACAGAACTCCTTCGGGCCAGGTTATCTCCCCTTCATTGTGAAGCCAGTTTCGGAATTCAGACAAATGGAACGCTCTTAAAAGAAGAGCATTTAAAGACGCTTCAGGAACATGGGATCACTGTTTCTCTCAGTATCGATGGACCAAAAGAGATGCACGATCAACATCGAGTGGATCTAAAGAATAGGCCCACTTTTGATAAGGTTTATGCTGCTTTACAGCTTTTAAGACGGTATCCGGAGACTTTTTCGGGCTGCATTGCTGTTATTAACCCCCATTCTGAACCTAGAAGATTATTCGAGTTTTTTGATGCAAATGGGGTTTCTGAGTTCAACATCCTTATCCCGGACGCTAATCATGTTGCCCTACCTGCCGGCAGGGATAAAAATCCAGATCTTTACAAAAATTGGTTAATCGAGGCTTTTGACTGCTGGTTCGACCACTATTCTCATCTCAAATGCAAATACTTTGACTGGCTGCTTAAAGCTGTATTGGGTCATACCAGCGAGACAGACTCTTTCGGGTTGGGGGATATCAGCCTCCTTGTCCTTGAAACAGATGGTACCTATCACAACCACGATGTTTTGAAAATTACAGAGGAAAATTCCTCTTCCCTGGGCCTAAACTTAGAAGAACACCCAATACTTGCTGCAGAATCGGCAGAAAAGATCCGTTTTCATCGAACTCTTTTAACCAAAGAGGGGTTAAGTCCGCAATGTCAGTCTTGTAAGCATCTTCTTGTTTGCGGAGGTGGATTTATAGGGCATCGCTTTGGTCGGAATGGTTATCTCAATCCAACCGTTTATTGCGAAGAGATGTATGCGCTCATTGATCACATCACTTCCAGATTGAAAGAAACGTTGCATGTAGAGAGCCAGAAGCAGGGATTGAAGTTAGTCCCAGAGTTCACCCGTTCTGAAATGGAGGCATTTTGCGATTCTCGAACCTCTAGCCAGCAGATCCACGCCCTTCAAGAGCATATAGCCCGAAAAGAACATGTCAAATTTTTGTCTCTCATACCTTATGCTTTAAACACGTTTAAGGATAAGCAAGAGGTTATCCTTGCGTGTAAGAAGCTTTCATTTGAGGAGGTCAAGCCTGCACTCTTGCAGCCGACAAGTAGGGCATGGCTGAGAGCGATGCATAGCTGCAGTGTCAACCACCGTGTTTATAACATTGATGAGAAGGAACTCCCTCCAGATCCCGATTATTTTGATCAACTCCTTTCGTTTGTCTCTAAAAAAGAGAAAGTTGCGTTTACCATCCAGTCTCAAGATCGGTGGTATCGATTATCTCTTGGAACCAATATCACCATCGAACATCCTCCCGCCACGCTCAGAGAAGGGATGCAAAATCTCCAAGAGGCTTTGGAGATTTTAGAAAATTACGATGCTGCACTCTACCAAGAAATGGCTTTGGCGAGCAGACATATCCAGCTTGTGAAGGATTCTAACGCCCATCCCGATAAAGATGTCTCCTTTAGCGATGAAACAATACCGGGAGCGCTTTTTATTGGCACTTGGAAGTCAGACGGATTGCTTTCCCCGTATGTTGTGGCAGCTTCTCTTATCCACGAGCATCTTCATCAGAAATTGTACTTATTGATGAGCCGTTTCGAGCTTTTCACAGACAAAGAGACACTTATTTACTCACCCTGGCCAAAAACATTCCGGCCTCCGCACGGAGTTTTACACGCCGTCTACGTTTTTACGCACGTAGCTCGTTTCTGGAGTAAGATGCAAGCGGAAGGGAGATGTTTGGAGATCGCTGAACATGCATTGTCCATCCATCTTGAAAATTTGAGGTCTTGTCTAAACGATGTAAAAAATAACATCTCTTTTACTCCATCAGGCCAGTTATTCTTTGATTGTTTGTGGAAAGAGTTTCTCTCCCTCTCCTCTCAACATTCTTTAACCATGGTTTAGCGGTGCAGTTTGTCCTTCCTCGTTCAACTTTGCCAGATAATAAAATGCAAAGACGGGAGCTGCTGGATCGCTATTTCCCTTTCGATTTAGTTCCTTTTGAAGAGCTAGTTGATAATCAATGGAACCTCGTTGTTTTTCTTAGAGACTACAAAAAACATTTTGCAGACCCTCGTATGGAAGTAGCGTTGGAGCGTTGGTTTGAAAAGATCTCTTTTGAGGAGTTGGGCTTGTACTGCCGCTTTTTCAAAAATGGGATGCTTTCTTTTCATGATTCCTGGTCGCTTTACTACTGGTCACTTGTTGTTCAATGGTTAAGATCTCAAGGGATGGCCGTAGATAAAATTTCTCTCTTCCATGTGGATGATCACGCAGATCTTGGAAGCCCTCTTTTAGAGCGGAATGGGGAAGCGTATCGCTGCATGTTCACACAAAAGGAGACAAATTTTAATGATCCCCGTTCCGTTAGGGAGGCGATCATTCAAAAGTCGGTGGATATAGGCTCTTTTATCTGTCCGCTACTCCATGAGATCGACGAGGTAGATATTTTCCACTTAAAATACTCTCAACAGGGGGAGTTCAAACGCCAGACTCTTGGTTGTACTCACCATTCCGACACCCTTCTCGTAAAGGGCAAGCAGAGGCCTGCCCTTGAATTGGACGCTTCTTATGGAAAACATAGTTACACTTTAGCCTCCTCCCCTTTCAAGCTTTTAGATGAGGCTCGGCACAGCTCTCTGTTGTTTTTACATATTGATTGTGATGGGTTTAACAATCGTTATAATGGAGATAGCAGTTGGAACAAGCGTTCATCATCCATTGATCTGGACCTGAAGCAAATAAAAGGTAGAATCACTGAATTGCTAGAGCAAGTTAGTCTGTTGCCGGCTAAAGTATTTACGAACGTGGCCCTTTCCCCTGATTTTTTCCCTTCCGAATATTGGAGAGAGGTCACTTCTCATCTGTTTTCAACAGCCGATAAGCTCAATATCATTCAAGATGATGGTTTCAGCGCATATCTTAAAGAGCATGCCCCTCATGAGTATTTCAATGAAAAATTCTCTTAAATTGGGAAAATTTGAGACCGATTTTTTTTCATTCAGGAAAGTTCCGGTTTTTTTCATGTTCACACATCTTTTCCGAAGAGAGCTATCTTCTTCTGCAAAAGGCTCTTTCCCACGTTTTTTGGAAGGAAAAGAAGACCCATTTTTACCGGCAATATGAATCCGTGATTCTGCCGGCAGATGGCCACGATCTGACACTTCTATTTGATCCCCTTTTTTTCATTCCTTTCAGGCAGTCTATTGAAAAATTGCTCGGTGTCCGTTTAAGAAACGCTGTCCGTTTGGTAGCAAATAAACTGATCACTTCACAAGAAATCGATGTTCACAACGACTACTGTGACCCGGAGCTTGGCTATGAAGATTTTCGTTTTATTCTCCAATTTGCCAAAGAAGGCGAGCTAGTTTCCGGAGGAGAAATTTCTTTTTTAGCTTCTCTGGATAAATCTGACGTCATCAAAAAATATTCGTACCAGTCAAACAGCGGTATTTGTTTTGAGATTTCACCTCATTCGCATCACTTCGTTAGTCCTGTTGAGGGGGAGCGCAACAGCCTGATTATGTATCTTTGGAAAACTGATAGCAAATACGATGGGTCGGGAGTGGAAATTTTGAGAGATGAGTAATTTCCTTCGCCCTTATTCTGCATTTGTTCAGAAACTCCACCCTCTCTTCCCTCTTTCGGCCAATGTCGATATCCTCTTATTTCTCATGGGGTTAAAATCGTGTGTACGCACAAGGCTAAAGTCTTTTCAAAAGACACTTAATTCCCTTGAAGAGTGGTGTAAGCAGTTTGAATTTTATTTTGACAGAAGCGCAGATGGCTTTATCTATATCGCTTCAAATCAAGAGCGTCTTCGCCTAGTGAATAGCGTAGACCATTCTCATAACCCTCACGAACAGGAGTTAGGGGAGCTTCTGGGGTACCCGGCTTGTTGTTGCCGCAAAATCGCAGAGGTTGGAGAGATGCAGATTGATGCATTTGAAGATTGGCTTATCACCCAACCGTTCAATGGTCCTTTTAAGCTTATTAATCCTTATGCGTATAGGCAAGGAAAAGCCTTCATCAGCCACGTCCCCTGCTCTACATCTTGTACCCACTCGCTAGACCTATCTAAGAGGGTTGCCCATTTTCTCATCCCGCACCAACATGAGAGCGTTTTAAGACCCTGGATGGATGAGCTTAGGCAGGTCCATGAGGAACTGTTGGTGTTTGGGGTCAGGCCCAGGGTCTTTACCTATTAGATCAACACCCTAGGCCTGATCCCATACTTGACCCCATACTCCTCTTTTACAATCGGTACATACGGCCTACATCAAAAAATAATATGGTAATGAGAGTTATGAGTCTTCTTTCCGAGTGGCAAGACAGGTACAATAAAGCAGAGGCATCACTAACTTCTGGCTTGATGAAACGTTTGCGGAAAAGCGAAAACGAACTCACGCCGCAAAAAGAAGAAGCGCGTAAAGAACAAAACCAACGCCTTTTGCAAGCTAATGCTCTACGATGGTCGGGAGCTCCTATGCCAATCTCCTGTCGATGGGAGCAATCTGGCATGAATGGAGAGAGGAATAAATTTTTGGATTCAGCCTAGCGCGTTGCTTTGATAAAAAAAGTGCTCTTTTTGAGTTTAGGCGGTTATCGCACCTAGTGACAAGCTTGGACTCTCCAGTAGAAATAGTTCTATTCTTTAATTTTTTTAAAAGTGAAAGCTAAACAGGAGTTGCTGGCACCTGCAATCTTTTCCGGAGACGTTAGGGCAGTCGGATTTGAACCAACGACCCACGGATTATGATTCCGTATGTTCCCTGTATTTTTCACAATATAGTACAGCCTGACCTGGCTTGATTCAGCCTGCTCAGTCTTTAACTCCATGCTCAATTGATCTATTTCAAGCAGGCTCTTGCTGGCCTGGCCTCTGACAAAAATCCTGACATTTAAGTTATTTAAAAACTTTTTGACTTGAAAATTTTTATTTTGCATGTGTATTATTTTTTTTAAAAATAATTTAAAATTTGGATTTGTTGACATGATTGTGAAAGATGCAGTCTGCCCATGTCTGCCAAATGCAGAGAATGAAAGAATTTATAGGTTTAAAACAATGACTATAGAAGTCGACAAAAAATTAGATTGGGTGGCGCTTACCAAGTGGAAAGAACACTTTCGGTATCCCAGTCAGGGCACTATGCGCAATATTACACGGCAAGACGAGAAGAAAATGGAGCGGGTGCATTCCTTTCCATGGTCAATGGACGTTTTTATGTAAACGTAGAGAAATTTCATCAATGGATGGAAAACAATGTCGGTCCAAT
>CAVXVG010000033.1:0-8173 GCA_963765145.1 Parachlamydiales bacterium | reverse complement strand
TTTGACCGAGGCATGGTTTCCGAAGACAATCTATCTCTCATAGAGGCTTCTGGCATAAAGTACATCAGCGCTATGGACAAGAACCAGATTGAAGCTATTACCAGCATCGACTTTTCTCAATTTTTGCACCTGACTGCGCAAAATATTGATGCAGAGGCGAAAGATCTTCCCAACTTTGTGGAGTTAAGTAAAAACCTATACTGCCAAGAGGTCAAGGTGATTGGTGAGCGTAGATACATCCTCTGTTTCAATCCCCAACTTTTTCGAGACCAACAAAAGGCTCGTGATGAGTCTTTAAGAGAGCTTGAAGAACAGTTACGGATTTTGAATGAAGAGTTGCTTAATGCACAGAAGGATAGAGCCCTAAAAGCAACCAGCAACAAATTTGAAGAGCAACTAAAAAAGAGCAAATTGCAAGACTTTGTTAGCATTTCCTTAGAAGAGGCGTGGGCGCGAAAAGAGACAAAAAAAGGACCGAGAGCAATAGTCACTTATCAGGGAAAGACGGCGGTAGATCGAGTTAAATGAGACAAGTAGGAAGATTAGACGGCTTTTGGCTGCTTATGAACCATTCAGAGCGATGCGATGGCAGTTTCGAACGGAATACAGGAAGTGTGGTAGAACCCTATCGAGAAAAAGTGGTAATCGAATCTTCTTTTCGAGACATTAAATCATTTGTGGAGATTGCCCCAGTGCATGTGTGGACGAGCAGTCATGTCCACGCACACTATACACTTTGCGTCTTAGCACACCTTCTCAACCGAACATTATCTCTGCGCTTAAGCAAGCATAAAGGCGACAAGAGCGCAGACGTAATAGCGCATGGAAGGTTATATGATGAACTATCTCAATGTAATTTGAATCGACTAAGAAGCACGGGACAATCTGATGTGTACTGCCTAACTCAACCGACGGCCAGGCAACAAGAACTTTTGAGCAGACTGAAGATGACGCATCTTGTGAGCAGCGCGATGATGAGCGAGTTGCGCTCGAATGCTGCAAAGCTGAGTTAAGTCTCAGAAAAAACGCAAAAAATACCCGACAGGCATACTAGAACTGTTTTGGTGATAAACTTGGGATTAAAGGATTAGGACGAGTAACCGTGCGTGACGTCTATGAAAGCCTTGGGAGTGAAGGCGGTTATACAACCATTATGACAGTCATGAGTCGAATGGCTGATAAAGGCGAATTAATGAGGGAGAAAGAAGGAAAGCAATATACCTATTGGATGGCCTCACAAAATGAATCTTCATCTAAAAATATCTTAAAGAGGATTCAAGATAAAATTTTCGGAGGAAAGCCTACCGCAATGGTCAGCTACTTACTAGACGCTGACAGCGAAATCTCGGACAAAGATTTAGAAGAGATCGAAAAACTTATTCAAAAGCGAAGATCGGAGAAAAAACGTGGATAAAGCATCTTTTTTCATCCTGAATATTTTTCTAAATAGTTTCCTTGCATTTTTTACAGTTGCTTTCTTGATTGAAAGTGTAATTTTTCTATTCAGAATTCGACAAGGGCGAGTTGCAGCAACTTTGCGAATGATTCCAATCATTAAACTTCCTTTAGACTTGTGTTTGTATGATTTCTCAAGATGGTCTTACGCTCAAGGAATTAATCCATTAAATTGCGAAGAAGGAACAAGAACACTTTCTGTCATGTTGGGCTGGATAAGCCAGGTAACTGACTGGCTTTTTTTGCCCATTAATTCAGGTATCCAGTTCACTGTTCCTGGTGACCTGACATTTACGATTGCGGATCTCATTGGCTATTCAATCAATCCCCTTATTTTGAAAGTTTTTGCACTACTGTTGATGTCTTTTACAGTAGGTTTCGTGATCAGAAAATTATTTCTATATTATCACTCTCTAACAGCTCTCGAATCTTTAGCCAAAAATTCTCAGCCTTTATATAAAAAAATGCGCAACTCAATCCTGTCTTCTTGTATTAGAAAGTGTGGAGTTAAGATTCTAACTTCTCCAACTCTCACAGGATCTCCCTTTGTTGCGGGTTTGATTTCTTCGGTAGTCTATATCCCTAACCATCTTTCAAAAAACCTCTCCAGAAAAGAATATGAAGCAGTTTTAGCTCATGAAATAGAACATGTGCGATATAAGGACAGCTTAGTACGTTTAACTCTAGATTTCATAGGAACCATTTTCTGGTGGATACCCACAAAATGGTTGTGTGACCGCATTGAGGAAGGGCAGGAAGTGGGATGCGATCTTAAATGCAAAAAATATGGAATAGATTCAACCGATTTAGCCTCTGCTGTTTGTAAGTCCGCGAAATATTCAATAAATACCCCTAATCATATCTTTGCGCATCAGCTTGCTAAGCACACAATCCTCAAACGAGTAAACATACTTTTACAACCCCCTTCTATCCGATTCAAAAAAATGCGTTTTACTTCTACTTGTCTAGCTTTTGGAATCGCTTTCTTGGTGATTTTTCTGGGGAGGTTTTGGATGTTCTAAGACCTCTTATCAATGTGTGAATTTTTTTAACTTTAAATACTACAAATGTAGTAAGGAGAAATATTATGAAAAAACTTGCGATGATGTCTCTTGCCTTAATGGCAACTTGTGGCTCAGTTTTTGCAGCTTCAGCTGATTTCCCGATCAATTTGAAGACATGGGAAACTCTTTCTCAAAACTTAAAAGTTATCAATGTCTGTAATTTGGCAGACAATGACTTAAATGAAATCATGCTAGGACACCATCCAGAAATTGCTGTTGAATTTTCAGCTCAAACCAAATTACCGATTAACTTCTTTCTAAAAGGTGATTTAGTCAATTTAGTAGAGAATGAGGGAAACTTTGGAGTTGTCGAAGTAATGCAGACTTTCTATGCAAGATGTGTGCAGCAAGAATTGATCCTCAGTACCAATCTAACAGATTGGAAACCCTTTTTAGAATTCATAACAGGTAATGTATCAGTTTCGTTAAGCATACAAGATGGAAAACCTTCTATCGTCGTAGGCGCGGAAACAAATCAGCGTTCTTAATTCTTAAATATTGGCCCAGTCGTTGAAGGCTGGGCTCTTTTCTTGTCATTAAATCAGACATAGAAAATTTCGACACTCATGACTTTCTATGTTAAATTCCATGTTGCCTTTCGAAAAACCTTCCAAAGAAAATTAGAGTTGAAGAAAATCTCCAAAACAACTAAAGTTGTTAGTGGTTCTAGGGACTATGTGCAAGTAAACTGAAAAGTCGAGATCACAAAAATGCAGCTCAAACTGTTTGCACAGAACAATGCTAACCAGGATAATCGTGAAACAATCAATTACGGATTAACAACTTATGCAGATACCGGCAGATATTAAATGGATTAAGGCAGAAAAAGGCGAAGGAATCTCGATAGTATATTACGACAAAGAAGGCAATAAACTGATTCGTCGTAAAGATCCAACACCTGGATCGTTAAAAGGATCAAAAGCTTGGCGTCATAATAATCCCGGTAATTTAGCAAGTGGATCTCATAGCAAGCAACATGGAGCGATTGGATCTGCTTCTTATATAGCTATAAATGAGAAAGGTAAGGAACAAAAATACACCTTTGCCATTTTTCCCAGTTATGAAGCTGGTCGAGCAGCTATGATCGCACTCTTGAAAGAACCAAAATACGCAAAACTGACTCTAGAATTGCTTTCAAGAAAATATACTGGTGTTGAAGACGGTGCACCTGACACCAAAGAAGCTATTGCCTATCGTGATTTTTTGCGAAAAAGTACAAAATTGGATATGACAAAAACGATTCAATCCTTGTCAAATGATGAATTCAACATCTTGATCAAAAAAATGGAAAATTATGAAGGTTGGCACCCCTGGGCAGAAGGAGAGGAATATATACCCATTCAAAAAGTTGTTGGAATTAAAATATCTAATCATCAGGATTACAAGTTATTTGGTTCTGGATTTCTCTGAAAAAAAATGGATCTCTCGCGAAGAAGCTATTAGCTTAGCTGAAAACCGAAAATTACGCGCTGTGGTTGTCCATAATAAAAAATACACATATCTTCGCCCATTTCCACACGAACCCTCTTTTAGAGACATGATATGTTAAAAAGAATGAGAGTTACGCAACTTTTGCTTCTTGTATGTCTCTTTACTGCAATCTCGGGATATTGTTGGGAGTATGAGCAAAAAGTCGTTATTGAGGGGGTTTTAAGACGAGCAGAAAGGCGGCGCATCACAAGAAGCCCCGATGGTAGAGAAGAAACTAAAGTCGAAAAAAGTATCGTTTTAGTTACAGATAAACCTTTAGTTCTCTCTCGCTCCGTTACGATAGGAAAGCAGCAGATTGCCTCTACGGAAACATCCTATTCCCATATTGAACTATATCTTGCAGAGGAATTCATCCCCCTCATCGGTAAGCGTGTGCAGTGCAGTGGGTATTTTAAAAGATCCCCTGATCTCTTTGCAGATGAGATCGTTTTGGATGTGGATACAGCTTTGGATTGTGAGCAACCTACGCATAAGCTAAAGACTGTTTTCTATGAGCCTGAAGAGGTAGAACTCTCTGGCATGCTACATAAGACAGTCTATCCAGGACCTCCTGAGTACACGAGCGTGGAGACGGGTGATTGCCCTGAAGAAGTAGTCATTCTAACTTTAAAGGATCCAATTGATGTTGAGATAAAGGGAGAGGATAATTTTAATGAACCAGAAAAAGGAGTCCGCGAGCTGCAAGTAGTCTTTTCAGATTCTATTCCCTCAGCACATCAGATGAAAGAAGAAATCTCATTGAAAGGGACTCTTTATCATGCACACACGGCTCATCACCGCAGAAGAGTGCTCATGACGGTAAAGAGTTGGAGAGCAAAATGATGAATCGATCCAGTCCTTAAAGTCGATGAATTCCCTTTAAAAAATAAATTTCAAAAGTTTTAATGGAAGAAAATCTCCGTAACCACTAATATTATTAGTAGTTAAAGGGAGTATCTGCAAGTATATGGACATGGAAACATTTCTAGTTCAAAATCAGGTGTTTACAATAGAAGAAGCAAGAAATGCTCTTGAAATTGAAAAAAATCGCAGCACCCTCAATAACCTACTAGCCTATCATCTTCGAAAAGGGCATATCATCCGGATTCGTAAAGGTCTTTATTATACGATCGCAAGAGGTGCAGATGCAAAGACTTATCCTACCGATCCCTATCTGATTGCTGGGAAAATGGCTCCTGACTCGATTTTGGCATACCATACATCTTTAGGCTTTCATGGAAAGCTACACTCTCTGCGAACCGACTTTATCTACATTACTCAAAGAAAAGTAAAACCCCCCTTTGTCTTTCGTGATACCACTTTCAAAGGAATTGCTATTCCTAAAGAATCTTTAGCTAATCCAGATTTTGGTGTTGAAATCGTCGATTATCAAGGATGTAAGATCCGAGTCACTACTTTAGAACGCACTTTTGTTGATGTGCTTGATAGACCTGCTCTGATCAATAATTGGGAAGAAATTTGGCGATCCTTGGAATCTATTGAGTATCTCAATTTGCAGCAGGTATTAGCATATGCGAAAATTCTCAATAATGTGACCACATATGCGCGAATAGCTTTCTTTCTTGATCAACATCGTGAAATGCTTGGTCTTACAGAAAAAGATCTCTTACCCTTTGATGCATTTAAACCAAAAAGCCCTCATTACTTAGATCGTCATAATAAAGAACCGAATCAGCTTATCGCCAGATGGAACCTTATTGTTCCAAAATCACTCCTTCAGAAAACTTGGGAAGAACCACATGAAAATTTTTAAAGACCTGCTTATCAGAGAATCTAACCAAACAGGTTTTCGCCCCGAAATATTGGAAAAAGTTTGGCAGTTAATGAACGTTCTCGAGGGGATCAATGCGCATCCATATTTGCAAGAACGACTTGTTTTAAAAGGTGGTACAGCCCTTAATCTTTTTGTCTTTGACCTCCCTCGCCTATCAGTTGATATCGATCTGAATTACATGGGAATGCAAAGCCGTGAAGGAATGATTAGTGAACGTCCTCTAGTTGAAAAAGCTTTAGAAGCTGTTTTTCAAAGAGAAAACCTCATGATACGCCGTATTCCTGAGAAGCATGCTGGGGGAAAATGGCAACTCAAGTATCAAAGTGTTCTTGGCATTCAGGGAAATCTGGAAGTCGACCTAAATTTCATGTTTAGAATCCCGCTTTGGGATATTCAAAAATGTTCCTCTAAATTTGCTGGGCATCATCAAATAAATGAGATTCGAATTCTTGATCTTCATGAGCTCGCGGCAGGCAAGTTGACAGCTTTGTTTGCGCGTAATGCATCGCGGGATCTTTTTGATGCCCATCATTTATTAACCAAGATGCAGTTTAACTCTGAGCAGTTGCGATTGGCCTTTATTCTCTATCTTGGCATGAGTTCAATTAAAGATTTCCAAAAAATCTCACCGGAATTCCTTGTGTTTGATGAAGGTGATTTTCAGCAGCAGCTTTTGCCTGTTCTACGAAATGCAAAAAACAAGCGGATCATCATTCTTGGAAAGTAGCCAAACTACAGGAATGCAAACAAGCCCTAGAAAAATTACTTCCCTTTGCTGACCATGAAAAAGAATTTCTGAAAAATCTTAACGAAAAAGGAGAAATCCAGGCCACGCTATTAACAAATGATCCTCTCATGCAAACCAAAATCGAAAATTTACCATTACTTCGCTGGAGAGCATCACTCGCTCAGTCTACACAACATTAGAAAAATTGGTGAAGAAAATGCCTGATAAAACAGAGGAAAAACAGAGAAAATTTCAGAAAGGGAAATCAGGCAATCCACTTGGAAGACCAAGAGGGATAAGAAATAAGGCTACGCTGTTGGCAGAAAAACTTCTAGAGAATGAGGCAGAAGAGATTTGTAGAAAGCAATCGAGTTAGCTAAGAAAGGCAATATTCAGGCGATTAAGATCGTATTGGATCGGATTCTCCCGCCTAAAAAAGAGGCCCTGATATTCATCGATTTGCCTGTTATGAAAATTGGCTCAGATATTTTAGAAGCAGTCAATCGAGTGGCCGAAGACAGTTTGTCATGGGAAAATATCCCCTTCAGAAGGAGAAATACTCACGAGAATCATCGACAGACAAGCTAAAGCCATTGAAGTGAACGCAGTTTGAAGAACGTCTCAAAAGCCTGGAAAATCGGCAGAGAAAAAATGAAAACTTCCAATAAAAGCCGCTTGAAAAAGCTCGAAGAGCGGCATAGAGACATCGATGATCCAAAAGATTGTGTAATCATTTCGATCCTGAATTGCCACTACCAGATCTTGCTCAGTTCGGCGATCGCGTTGTCATTCTTCTGCCAGACAATCAAGATCGCTTTCTTTATTCTAAATTTCTTTTACATTAATATTACATTCGTGTAAGGTTTTGTTTTTAGAGAGATCAGATAACAGAGAATTGATAGGTTTGTATGAGACAAGACAACGTAGAAATCAGCATCCCTGATAGAGGAAATGCTTTTTTGAGCCATGCTTATCATATCTGCAAATCTGAAAAGATTCAGGACCTATTGAAGCTTTTCAGAACGAGAACGGCCTACTACGATATGGATAAAGATTGGAGATTTTATCGCGTGCTAAGCCACTGGGATTCGAAGGGACTCATTGAATGTGAAAGAGAATCAATGGACGGCTGGCGAAAGTTCAACTTGATTGAAGCTCTATGGGTCTCTGTGATTCAGAAATTGCGCCATCTAAATACGTCTTTAGAAAAAATTGGCCATTTAAAACCAAAATTCTTCGAGATCATTGACTGGGAATGTCCGATCTCTTTGGCTGAATATTATGCTTTGAATGCGATTTTCCTCGAAAAACCAACATTTCTTGTCATTCCCTCATTGGAGTCTGATTTTTTCTTCTATCAAGAGTTGCAAACAGCTCTGGCAATGGCCCGCTTTGATTCATGCATCATTGTACATTTGAATCCTCTCTTAAATAAACTGTTGCCCAAAGAAGGAGTTAGATCACGATTTCCGTTTGAAGGAGGAGTGACGTGTGAACAACAAGAAATTCTAGAGATTCTTGTAAAAGAAGACTTCGACATGATCATCTTCAGAAAAGAGAAAGGAAAACTCTATCGATGCGATATTGAAAAGGGATTTGCTCCAGAGGTATCAGAACATTTGCTTAAGCAAGGATATAAGAATTTAGCGATCACTACTGTAC
>CAVXVG010000032.1:0-15901 GCA_963765145.1 Parachlamydiales bacterium | reverse complement strand
CTTCTCAGATCATCAGTTACCACGGAGCTTTGGCATGTGGGCTTCGTTGATTAAATCAATAATCACAAGGTCAAACCGCTTGGTTTGAATCAATGGTACTACTTGGTTTATGGATACTAGTTGGGAAGAATTTATTGGCTAAGAGGTTGTGGGGATAGTTGCTACTGCTGCCATAGCTTTACCTTGGTTAAGGTTTTCTTTTTTATTGAAACCACACTCACACTAAATCATTTTAGTAATAATCACCATGTGCACGGATCGTTACGTAGCATCGTTACTTGGAGTCCAATAGGGGTTGGCTACAATCGTAGAAGTGGTGGTGGTGCCCTAAAAGCAGCATTTGCTTGTTGATAAGCAAGATGTAGCTGCTAAAGCACGAACATAACCAGCTCTAGCTTCTTCCGCACCTTTAATATGCCCAGTTGTTTGCCTTCTCCTTTTGTAGGTAATCAGCAGACAAAGCTTCCTCTCCAACTAGTAGACCTTGATCTGCAGCTCTTTTTACCATGGCATATCTTTCACCATAGATCTGACCAATTCCATAAGATGCTTTATCTCTCAAATTCTTGCCCACTGTTCTTCAGTAATCTTTCTTAATTCACCAGAATAACTCATAGTTTGATTGACTATGTGTCCTTTAGCTGAATTTTCAATTTTCATGAAATGGGTAGGATTGTCATCCCTTCGCCTATGTGACATAACTCTGGTCCTCTTATCGCTTTTACTGCCCTAAGAGTCTGAGTAGTATTTGAAGAGGCTACTCATGACATATTACCTTTTAAGTCTTTGTCGTTTGGGTAAAGCATTTCTGCCTTTATCGAAAAGGTGCTTCTTCTTCGGTTCTGTAGGCTGGCACCCTACTTAATCTGCCTTAGCTGTCTCATTTTAATAGCCATTGTTCTTCTCTGATCATCAATGTCCACGAAGCTTCTGCATGTGGGCTTCATTGATTGAATCAACAAGCATAATATCATATCGCTTTGTTTTAACGAATTGTGCTTGCTGGTTATAGGGACTAGTTGGTAAGCAGTAGTTGGCTGAAGGGGTTGCCTAGAAACTGCTATGTAGCCATTCGATCACCTTTGTAAAGAGTTTATCAAAGCCTCAATAGATGAGTAGTAAAAATAACTCTACCAAAGTATAGATTTTTGCAGCAAATATTAATTTAAAGTAAAGAATGCTTTGTATCTGCCTGTTATCTACCGCTTTGATTTGTAACAGAAGAAGAAATACTTCCAAAAGCTTGCAGTATACCTTGGATATCTTGGACAGCTCCCTGAATCGCTTGGCTCATGTCTTGCGTGATGTTCTGTTCACATTGAATCATCTGCTGCCAGAGCATGGCAACTGCCTTAGCATAGGCAGCTTCTGATGTATAGCCAGCGCCGATGATAGTTCCCATGCCTTGGGCTATTTGTGCGAATGTCTGTTCTCCAACAGTAAAAATTCTTAACCATGGGTCAGATTGCAATGAGTTTTGAATTGCATTCTGTTTTTGCATTGTCAGTTGTTGGCTTCTTTCAGCATGCTGCGCTTCAGTCATAGTGCTGCCGGGTTTTTTGTATTCATAATCAATCTCACCTTGCCTTCCTAGCAGTGGCCTTTTTGTGCCTGGATTTGCGACGTCATCTACCTCTCCTCCAATCGGCTTTGTACCATACTCCTTCTCTATTGAGCCCACCTTACCAAAGGTGAATCCAATGGAAAGAAAACCAAGGCTCATTCCGATGATTCCTGCGGCTAGCTGGCCTGCTGCTTGGGCTCTTTGGCTTGCGGCCTCTAATTGCCCTTCTAAGAGTTGAGATTGCGCTGCAGATAGGGCTGCTGCTTCTGTGCCTGCGATGGAGTTCCATTGAAATTGACGATAGGTATCAATGTTTTGAATTTTTTGCTTAACGACCTCTTCCATTATTTTGAAAATTGCAGTTATTAGGTTTGGGCCGAGCCAAGCTGCAACTGAGTTCTTAAGGGCAGCTACACCTTGAGCTGAAAGTTTCTGGGTAGTTCCATTCGAAAGAGGGACGGACAGAATAGGAGGTAGCCCTGTAGATGTAACTTTGCTGGATGGTGTACTGGTCGAAAACCCTAAAACTTGGAGGTCAGAAAAGAGGACACTTTCGGTACCATACATGAGCTGGTTAAGTGTGGTTTTCAAATCGTTTATTTGAGCTACTAAGCTGTTTGTCTCAGCTGTAGGAGCACCAGCTATGAGATCTTTAAGCTGGTTATTGAGGTTTTTCAAATTCTCCGCATACTGGATGTTTCTGGTTGTTTGACCCTGAAGACCTTTCGTTGTGGATATGTTTGTGTTTAGGTTGTTTAAATCTTTTTTTCATCTTTGCTTTTGCAGCATCGATGTTAACTTGGATCTGCTCTAGACTCGGGAGAGGTCCGCTAGAAGCGCCTGAAGTTCCTCCGACATTGCCGGTGTTACCAGTACTACCTACACTTTGATCGCTCATACATTTCCCTAAATTCCAAAGATTAGAAACCTCTTTATTTTACCCAGACTCATTACGAACCCATAAGGGATAATAAAATCGAATCGGTTCTGAAAAACAGCTCTTTCAAGCTGCTATCAACTCTAAGTAGTTGTTTTCTCAAGATGTTTAGTTCTGCAGGATGACCCAATTTGGTGATTGCATTGATTTGGTCACCAATGTCGTGTAGAGCTTGAACATACTGCTTATTCCTAACAACCTGGGCTTCCAATCCTACTATTTGATCTATTGTGATTTGTTCTTGTAGCCCAATCAGAATGTCGTTGTAAGCACTTAAACGGTCCAGATCTCTCGTCATTCTCAGCAGTTCCCGCTGAGCGGTTTTACCGTGTAGATTAAACTTTGATTTCGTAAACTTTGAGAACGTGTTTCCCAACTCAAAGACAAAATCTCATGTCATCCTTCAGAAAAGACCTAAGCGCACCAGGCCTGCTCTCCATCATTCATCAACAATTTCTAAAAGTACCTGACCCTCGCGAATTTACCAAAAATGTGGCGATATCGATCACAGATCACCTCATGTCAGGTCTAGCCGTTTTTAGCCTGAAGTGCCCATCTCTGCTTAATTACGATAAAAAACGCTTAGACGATGTGGTCGCCAAGAATCTTCACGATCTCTACCATGTTAAAAACCCTCCTTCCGATACCTATCTACGAGAGCGGTTGGATCACGTCGATCCAAATGATATCCGACCTGCTTTTAAAAAGGTGTTTGCTGCTTTTCAGAGAGGAAAAGGGCTTGAAGAATTTGAATACTTGGACGGACATGTCCTTATATCTGGTGATGGGACAGGACAATTTTCGTCTAGCAGCGTGTGTTGTCCGCAGTGCTGTGTAAAAGAGCTCCAAAATGGAACGAAAACCTATTATCACCAGATGTTTGGCGCTTGTATTGTTCATCCGGATAAGAAAAATGTGATCCCCTTATGCCCAGAAGTCATTCTAAATCAGGATGGTAGTTCGAAGAATGACTGTGAAAGGAACGCCTGTAAACGTTTTTTAGCAAACTTCCGGAGAGAGCATCCTCACCTGAAGGCCATTCTCGTAGAAGATGGACTAAGTTCAACAGCACCCCACATAAGAGTGATCGAGGAATTTGGTCTAAAATACATTCTAGGAGCAAAACCCGGCGATCATCAGTTCCTATTTGAGCAGCTAGAGACAAGCAAAGAGACTCTCTACCATGAAATGAGAACGAGCGATGGATATTACCATCAATTTAGGTTCCTTAATGGGGCAGCACTGAATAAATCCAATCAAGACGTCAAGGTCAACATCCTCGAATATAGGCAGACCGATCCTAAGGGTAAGGAATTGAACTTCTCTTGGGTTACAAACATCTTAATATCAACAACAAACGTACATAAAATCGCTAAGGGCGGGAGAGCAAGATGGAAAATTGAAAACGAAACATTTAACACGCTAAAAAATTTGGGATACAACTTTGAACACAACTATGGGCATGGGAAAAAATATCTTTCTACCGTCTTATGCCTCCTAATGATGCTGGCCTTTCTGGTTGATCAGGTCCAGGAAGTCTGCTGCTCATTATACCAACGGTGTAGAAAATTCGCAGGGACCTATCGGGAGCTGTGGATAACAATGCAAACGCTGTTTCGTTACGTGATGCTTATTGACTGGGAAAATTTCTACTCAATGCTTAGTAAAGAAAGACCTCTAAATACATCCTAGCAAGTGAATCTGTATCCTTAACCTGATTTTTTAGCCTGCGCCTCACACTTATTTTTGAAATTATTGTTCGATTGACAGCCCGCCTACCCCTCAAGTTTTTGGCTCACTCTTTTGTCGCTTAAAATTTTAAGATGATATTCTCAGCGGGAGCGGCTGCGTCATTCTTGCTTTTTCTACATTAAGGTTAGCTTGGATTTGTAATGCTGAGGGGGGGCTGTTAACCTCTCTTCTCTCTTCATTACTGGAATTAGTGCTCATAAGCATCCCTCATCCTACTTCTCTCCAATACAATTAAAGAACATTATTGTTAAGTTTGTTTAACTGTTTTTTAATAATTCATTAAGACGTAAAGTTTTAAGGAACTTTCTTTATCCCTTAGGGTGGTTTTTTAATTTTTGGAGTGTCAGTCTAGCCCTATCTCCTAATCCGGCATATTCGGGCTTATTTAAACTGCGTAGGATGACTTCTTCTAAAGATTGTAAGGCCAGCTCAATTTGACCCAATTTCAACTGACATTCTGCCAAATAGAGGGTTGGAATCGGATTTTTAATATCGATGGCACTTGCAAATGCAAAAGTAATAGCAGCTTCATTGTATCGATTTTCTCCCAGCTGGCAATCCGCCTAATCCCATAACAAAACGTGGATCATTGGGGGCAAAAGAATTAAGGTTTGAAAAAGCAAAGAAAGCCTCTTTGTACTTCCCTCCGTTGTATAGAGCGCTTGCACGCACATAAAGCTCTTCAATATCTTCCTTAGATACGTCTGGCTGAGTTGCTCCCAAGTTTGCAGACTCTTCTATAGCAGCAGGAGCTTTCTCTTCGGTTTGGCTAAATGCGCTTGGCTGGGGCAATAGTGACTCCAAATCTGCCATTTGGCTTGGAGTCACCCCTAACTTTGTAAGCTGCCCAAGCCCTTTTTTTAGCTCCTCTAATCTGCTTATAGGAACGGTAGTGGACTTGGATTTTAACTCCTGTTTAAGCGTTTTAATGTCCTTTTTGATTCTGGCTATTTCACTATTTGCGGCAGTCGATAACGCAGGGTCAAAGTCCTCTTCAAAAGTTAAATCTTCTCCCATAAGCCACCCTTTCTTTATATGCCTAACATTAATAACGGGGGATTTTCAAGAAGATTCTTTACAAGAATAAAGCATGTAGGTGTCTTGATAACCCTTTGATTACCAATTTGCTGGAAGTCCATCAACGTGCTGTTAATACTCCTGTATCCCACGAGCGCCTATGAAAATAAACATTTACTTTGTTATGGATGACTCGAAGAGAGATCCCTTATAAACCTAGTCTTTTTCCAGGAGGATATATGACCTTAGAGCGAGTCATGAAAATGAGTGGTGAAGGATTTAGCAATTACGAGGAGGCATCTCTACGTAAAATGTATTCAAATGAAAGTAAAGAGGTGCAAGATCAGATCATTACTAATCACCGCATGGTGGGTGGATCAATCGCTCTGTTTTTAAAAAGCAAATCGGCGTCTCAAATCAAGAATGAATTTGAGAGAGAAAGGAAGAAACTCCTAGAAAAAAAAGAGGGAGATACAAGCCTAGATCTTAACTCTCTAAAAGAGTCTTATGGATTGAAGATGTTTAACGCCTTTAAAGAAGATCCCCTTTACGCGGCGATCGTTATGATGAAAAAAACGGCCCCTGACATCGATACGATCGTTACAAAAATATTTATAGCCGGAGACCTCAGTTCAGAAGAGGCTCATGAACCCATTGTGCAAATCAGAGAAATTTTTGTTAAATGATGCAAGATGGCTCACGAGCCATCCTGAAGAGCAAATGGATAGACTCACATCAAGTATGGCTATTGCTCAACACATGTTAAAATCATGAGGACGCAATTTTTTCAATCTTGATGGCACCTATTTGGTGACACGCTTCTTCTTTGTCAATCATTCTGCAAAATGGTTCCTTGAGTTGTGAAAAATTTATCCATCGATCAGCAAAGGAGCAAAATTGCGGTTTTGATAAGATTTCAGGACGATTGGTCTCATCTTCTCACCGCAAAGACATAATATTTCTACTCAGCTCTAAAAATATCGGACTCTGTTACGATCACAGCTTTGGTTGTTTGTTGGACTTAAGCTGTGAACTTTATCTCATTTTTTCTGATCGCTCTCTTCACCTTTTCCCCGCTCTCAATAGAAGGAAAAGGACCGGATAAAAAAAGAGAATGGGATAACACACTTTCTCAGTTGCAAGCGGCTCAGACTGCAACTGCAAATGGGCATGTGGCTGAAGCCGAGAGGTTGATAAATATTGCTAAGACCAAAAGTGGACTTCAGTCTGATCGAGCTTTTAAAAGACGCGGGCGATCGATTGCAAAAAGCTATTGCTTGCCATGCAATAGTTTTAGAAAAAACCAAGATTGTTGGAAACGAAGCCTACCGGCGGTCTTTAGCTGAATTTCGATCTGGGATCATCAAGACAATAGAGAACTACCAAGCTGATATTCGTAACCTTGAACATCACATCGGCTTTTTTGAAGCCTTTGAAAAGACAAAATTGATCATGTTTGCTTGTGAAGAAAAGAAGAACCAGGCAGCCTCCTATGTCTCCCAATATTCTTTCCCTAATCATCTCAAAGAAATTGAAACATCAATCCATTATTTTAACGAAGCGGCAAAGCTATACATAGAGGCAGAGGAGGGATATAAAAATGCTATCTCCTTATTTAACCCCTATTCAACTCCTGATGCACTAGAAAACAAGCGGTTTTTTACAAAGCAAGCTACCGATTGTAGAGACTTAGCAGCGAAATGCACAAAACAAGCTGAGGAATGGCCTGTAAGGAAACAGTCACAAATTCTAGCCCTAAAGGAGCAGCTAGCCTTCTTGAAGAAAGAAGAAAGTGGAGAGCGTGCTCAAAAGCAAATGGTAGCGATTCTACAAGAACTTGTAGATGTAGACGCAGCAGATGAAAATGAGCTCTTCGCCTTAGAAAAACAACTTACACTTTCTCAACAGCAAAATACTCAAGGAGAAACAAGACCTTTTCCCGAGGATTTCTACAAGAAAGAACAGACGCGGAAAGAACACTTTTATCTACATCTTCCCTCACTTCCTGATAAATCCAACCAGTTAACTTTCTTGATAGATAGGCTGTTCAAGCCAGGTCCATTTGCTATCCCTCTGGATGGACAATACCTTCTTGAAGACAGATATACTCACTATTTGGGACAATTCTACAGAGTGTTGGTAGGAGTCCCTCCTCCAACAGATTTCAAAGTCAAAGTTTACGAGGATGGAAATGCTATCCATGAAGAAATTATCTCTCTTCCCAAAAAGGAAGCCCAGCATGGGATACTTATCTTATTGAAGATGGGAATGTCTATATACCAAAAACAGAGCTAAGTAAGAGCTATGGGCTTGACCTACGGGTAAAAATTCTCTCTGAATTCGAGTTCGTCTTAGCAATCAAAGGAGATTCGCCTTATCAGTTTTCCATCTGCCTTGAAAATCAACCAATATATGCCTTTGGTTTAAATGCTCCTCCTCCTTGGCAACTTGAGGTTCTCAAAAAACCAGGGTTACCTACTTTCAAACCCAGACCCTTCAGTCAATCGCCACCGACATGTGCACCTCCTCAAGGATCTCTTCGGTTAGAGAAAGGGGATGAATTGATCCCTCACCCTCTTTTAAATCAGCTCGTAGTAGAGCTAAAAAAGGACCCTCTAGCAATCGCGCAGTATGTGCAAAATGAGATCGACCTTGCCGATCCTTTTATATTCAGAACACAAGATAAAGTCTTTGAGGCTCCACTCTTGCACAGGAGCGCACTGGGAACCTTTTTGGAAGGAGAAGGAAGCGCGTGGGAACAATGCGCTTTGCTCATCTATCTTCTAGAAGAGGCAGGTTTTAAAGCTACGTACGCCCAAACAAGCTGTACCTTGCCTGTGGATTACATTGAAAGGTTGTTTTTTACAAAATTGCCAGCGGAAAAAGAGGTTGTTCTTAACTACCCTTTTGTTTTGCTCGAGTTAGATCAAAATAAATGGATCTCTCTATTTCCTTGGATGAAAAATGTCCAAGTGGCGGAAGGGCATGATCTCTATCATTTGATGCCAGATGCTTATTCAAGTGCTAATAAGTGGATTCAACGATACCTCACGGCTGACGAAGAGATTTCCAAACATATAGGACTTGATAAAGACGATACTGTCGGTGTTCTTTTTAGTCGTTTTGCAAATGAACAACTACAGACACAAGGACTGTCTATTCAAGATGTTGGCTGCCACCGGACTCTAATTAAACAACAATTCACCTCTTGGGAAGAATTCCCAAGACCCGAATTTGAAAATTACAACGTTTTTGAAAGTCTGCCTCCGCAACTATATGCCACTTTAGATATCGAAATAGCTTCAAGAGAAAACCCTGGGAAAAGATCAAAAAAACAGGTTTCTCTACCCTTTCTGAATGGTCGTTTTTTTGCTCTCGATTTTAAAGGCGATGACCATCATCAATTGATGTCATTTTATCTAATGGATGGATGGAATAATGAAAAAATCACCTCATCCACTGCTCAAAAACGAACCGACTTTGATTACCTCCTAGACCAAAACGATCTCACGTTAGACATTCAGTTGTCCTACCAACAAAAAGAGGTAAAATGGACAAGAAACTTCTCTGTTGCAAAAGGGACAAAAGCCGCTCTTTGCTTTAGTTTTGGGAATACTTCTCCAAAAACCACCTCTCTATTTGCGCGGCCTTGCCTAAATAAGAACGAAGCTGAAGAAAATCTGCATAGTCTGCTCGCTTTTACCGGAGCCCTTTACTTTGAAAAATGCAACCGTGCTCAAACGCAACTTGCTATCCTTCATAAGCTTGCCAATCCTTACTACTTTAGTGTTGGCCTAGCAAAATTGACTTCAGGGAACTCGATTAAAACAGCTGGATACAGAGCTGGAAATAAAATTTCCTCAAGTCGACATGGCTTTTTACATCCACTGTAATATTGATTTGTTCTTAACAGTTGATGAGAGCTATCATCTCCGTTTGGCAGATTATCTCATCTTAACTTGTGCAGACTATTCCTCAAATGAACATCAAGTGATTCAAGATGTCTTTAAAGATCAAAATGCCATCTCTACGATCAAACTTTTAAAAATTGCCCACAAAGGCCATCAGGAGAAGGGGAGGGAAGGCTCAGGATTTTTAGCTTTAACAGAAAGAACGCAATCTGTTGCTGAGAAAGACCCTTTTGTTTCAAAGTTTTTAAATTTTCCTCATCTACCCGACTTCAGCTTCGAAAGGATTTTTACTAAGGGGAGACAGCAATGGATAACAGCAGGGCACTCGTTAGCAGCTGACGATCATTCTATTGCTTTCATGACACCTGTTCCTATTTCTAACGCAATCGACCCAACCACCCATTCACCCTCCTATACAGGATTTGGGACACTCATTTTTAACTCCCATGAGACACTAGCTATGATTTCAGACTCCATGGGCGATACAAATGGAGGGTATGGATCAGGTCTTTTGCTAAAAGACCTCAATGCCTTCGATCGGGTCAAGTGGAACCTCTATTCTACAAAAGTCAATCATGAGGTGATTGCAGACTGGTTGAATAAACCCTCTTCCATATCGATTGAACATCAAGTCCAAAATCTGCAACCCAAAATGACCCCAACCATGTGGGTCACCAAATGGACTGCCGACGTCAGGCAACTTTTTAAAACTTCATTAAACACTGTTGCCGACCCTGTTGATATCGTGACTGGCGCTTTTTACATTGACGAGGTTGACCTCACTATTCCCGGACCGTTCCCGCTGGAAATCAGACGTAATTACAGTAATCAAAATTCTACATTCACTTTCCTAGGTCCGCGTTGGAAATTGAGTCTGAATCCTTACCTTCATGAAGAAGAAGACAAACTTTACGCAGCGGAAGAAGATGGATCTGTGATTGTCTACAGACGAGATGAGTCGAGTGCAAGATGGAGAGTCTTTCCTGAAGATAACCCAGAACTTTACAACTCTAATCAAAAGGGAATCGGAAGTGTGGCTAATCCATTCCATGCCTACATTGTAGAGGATCAAGGAAGCCATCTTCTTTTTGGATCTGACGGATCTAAACGGCGATTCGAAAACCATCTCCTCAAAGAGTGGATAAACCCGGCAGGTCATACCCTTAACTTTTCCTACGTTGGCGAACAGCTCAAAGAGATAGAGAGCTCAAACGGAAGTTACATTGGGTTTTGCTATGATTTTGAAGGGAAACTAACAGAGGCCTATTCAAAAGATAGTCGTCGAATATATTACCTTTACAACTCTCTTGGCGACTTGTGTAAGGTTATTTTACCAAATGGCGCAGAGATCGAATATGTCTACGACACTTCCCATCAAATCATCCAAGAAATTCGTCCAAACGGCAAAGTATTAAAAAACACTTACGACGAAAAGGGAAGAGTCATCGAACAACAGTCCCCTACAGGTCCTCAACAAGAAATGGTAGCTAGCGCCACCTTCATGTACGGAGATGGTTCTACCCTAGCGACAGATGCAAGCGGAGCTTCTACCGAGTACAAACTTTTCGGGAAACAGATCTACAGAATTACCGATCCCCAAGGCTACATCACCCTCCAGTCTTGGTTCATCAATGCAAATTCTTACTTCGACCCTGAAAAAGGATGTGTTGTTCCCTTCGAGCAAATAGGGGGATATGGCCGCAGTCTAAGATCCACTCAAGATAAACGGGGATTAGTCACTGAATATAGCTACGACAGCAATGGCAATCCCATTGAAATCTCCCTCATAGGTGAAGATCTGACCGGACTTGGTGATCAGAAGATCACTAAGCACTTTTCTTATAACGAGTTTAATCTCCCAGTCGAAGAAAAGGCCCTCAACAAGATCACGACAACTCTCTACGACGATCAATTTCCTTTTCTCCCTAAAAGAATTGAGACTTTTATCGATCAAACATCCCTTGCATTTGTTGAATTTAAGTACACTAACGGGTTGCTCCAAGAAGAAAATCGTTCAGGCGCGGTCACACATTGGACCTATGATAAACGAGGTTTCCCTATTGAGATCGCGCAAGAGACCGGTATGGATAACCGTCAGGTAGTCACAAAATACAGTTATAATGATCAGGGACAATGTGTAGAAAAAAGAACACAAAGTGGAATTGAGCGCAGCATCTTTGACAACATGGGCAATCGATTGCAACGTTCCATTTTGGATTTAGAAGAAAATGTTCTATCGACGGTCACTGCCGGTTACACTCACGACAATCATCTGGCCTGGCAACAAGGCCCAGACCCCCAAAACACCCTCATGCTTGATTACAATGCCAATAGGCAGCTTAAAGCATCCATGCAATCACTAACAACAACGGAGGGGAACTTCCTCGTGCCTGCTGGCTTTGCTTACAGGCTCTACAATTACGATACACGTGGGCATCTGATCGAAGAGGTCAATCCACTGGGGGTCTCGACTTACAGAGAGTACGATGAACTTGGCAGAGTTTCTAAAGAGACAACCGATGATCTAACCACAGAGTTTTCTTACGAAGCTGGTGGAATGGTTGCAACCATTACTACACCTAATGGAGGAAAAACGAGTCGTCTTTATACAACCAATGGCCTTCTCAAAAAAGAAATCTATCCTGATGGAACAGAAAGTGCCTTTGCTTACGACTATTTTGGTAGACCCACCATGCAATCTAAGAATGGGATCACTTGGGAAACAACTTACGACGATGCAAAAAACACTGTTACTAGGGTTCAAAAAGAGTCTGGTTTCACCGAAGTAAGCATCTACGACGTTCGAGGTAACCTCATCTCTTTCACTGATGCCGGAGGATACATTTGGGAAAAGAGTTATGACGTTCTTAATAGAATTGTTTCTGAAACAGATCCTGAAGGACACACAAAAACCTGGAGCTATGAAGGAGATACTGTCTCATCTACTCTTCCAAATGGGGAAACAACTATCCAGCGGTTTGTAGCAGGACAACTGGTTGAAACCAAAACAATCAATGCTGAAGGAAATCTGCTCTTCCACAAAACGATTCACTACTATCCGGATCAGAGCAAAGTGGAGGAGATATCAGGAGATCTCATCATAACAACCTGGACAAATACAGAAGGCCAACCCCTTCTCATCCAGCAAGGAGATCTCTTTACGACCCATCAATACGACCACGCTGGCCGCTGCATTGCCTCTATTGATGGAGAAGGAAGAACAACCCACCGAGAGTTTGATAAGTTAGGTCGCACCAAAGAGCAAATCTTACCGGATGGCACACCTATCAGGTTCACGTACGATGAAGGCTCCAATTTAGTTGCCTACCATCTGCCTGGCAACATCACTTGGCAAGCGACCTACGATCTAATGGGTAGGAAAACAAGTGAAGCCCTGCAGGCCAACGGACAATTAGCCCAACAATACGAATATACATATGAAAACGGCCTCCTTAAACAAGCCAAGGATCCTCTTGGTCGGGTCCACCACTACACCTATGACTCTGCCCTAAGATTAATTGCAGATCAGGTCGATCAGATGAGCCGCACATTCACTTATGATCAAAGGGGTTTTCTCACTTCTGCCGAACAATCAGGCGCAGATCATGCCGTCGTTAAAAGGGATTATAACCAATCAGGAAATCTCGTCTCAGAGGCCATCTACCTCAACGGAGAACGTTTACAACAGACCAACCAAACTTGGACCCCATCTTCAAGATCTCTCCAAATAGGGGATCATAATAGAGAGTTTCACTATGAAACAGGTCAAATCAAAAGGCTTTCCTCTTCAGGTTTTGACCTCTCTTACGAATATGCCCTAAATGGTGCACTAGACAAGAAGAGGACTCCATTTTATTCGACAGATTTCTCTTACACTCCTTCTGGTCTTCCAGAAACAAGAAAAACTGTTCTTGGAATCGACACCTTTCAAGAATCCCTCAGCTGGACCCCATCAGGTAGACTTGCTTCATACAAATCTAACAACTCAGAAAAAACCTTCTCTTACACCACGAGAGGTTACCTAAAATCTGCTGGCCAAGACCGGTACGAATTTGATTTCGGTAAACAGGGTAGGGGAGTTCGGACGTTTGCCCGAGAGCATGTCATCCTATCTTCTGGTTTAGATCCTTTTGGGAAGATACTCAACGAGACTTTACAAGGTAAAACTTGCAGCACAATCTACGATGCTGTTGGACAAACTCTTTCAAGAACAACAAAAGATAACAAAGAACAACTCGAATGGGACCCGTGGGGAAACCTCAGTGCGATCTCTTCTCCAAACTATATCTGGAAAGCTTCCTACGACCCCCTTGGCCGTCGACTCCAAACGACCTTTACCAAAAAAGGGTTACTTTGGAACACAACCGAAAAAATAACCTCTCTTTTCGACCCGGAATATGAGTTTCAAGAGATTGGTGTCAAACTCAACGACAAGACTTTCTGGAAACTTTATGGCCCGACTTCTTGCGATGCCATCGTAGACAGCCAAGGAAACGGCATCACCCTTTTCAATGATGCCCTTGGAAACCTAAAAGCCCTAGCTTCACAAGACAACATTCACTGGATCGAGGAGCTCCCTTCATCTTATGGCCCTACAGGCCCACCGCCCTTCTTAGAACAAAATCTTCTTTCCTTTGCCAAATCCCACGCTTGGCAAGGAAATCGCCAAGACCCAACCGGCCTCATCCATCTAGGCGCCCGTCACTACGATCCAAAAGTAGGTCGGTTCCTTTCACCCGACCCGATCGGTTACCCCTTCCCCCTCGATCTCTATTCCTACGCCAATGGCGACCCCATCAACTTCAGGGATCCATCCGGTCGCTTTTCTTCACATGCATATGAAGCTCTCGGTTCAACTGCGCTCGATATCTTAGGAAATCCTTATCTTCAGGGTGGCTTGCGTATGCATGGCGGATATACCCAAGCTATGATTGGAGCAGGGGTCATTACCGCAGGAATAGCAACAGGTGGTGTTGGTTTTGCTGTTGCTGGCATTGCTGGTGGTTACTTAGTTCTAAGCGGGGCTGACAACTTCGTAGCAGGTGCACAACAAATTGCCACTGGTGAATATAGAGACTCTCTAACTAGCCAATACCTCCAATCGCAAGGTCTTTCTAGTCTACAAGCGGGTGGTGTAGAAACAGTGATCTCACTTGGCTTTTCCAAATCAAACCTCCTCCCTCAAGTTGAACAAAATTTTGCTAGTAATGCTAACAAAGCATTTAAGCCTTTTAATGAAAGACATTACAGAGAAAACCTCAAGCGATTGACGGGAATGGACCCGCCGAGCAAGATTGAAGCGCATCATGTTTTTCCTCAAGCAATGCGGGATGAATTTCTAAAAAAAGGCATAAATATAGATGATCCAAAATTTCTTACATGGTGGGAAAGAGCTCCTCACCGAGCAAGTGCAAAGGAATATAATGACATTTGGAGAGCGTTTTTCGCTGATCATCCTAGGGCAACCAAGGAGCAAATTTTGGAATACGGAAACAAAGTTATGACTAATTATGGTAATCAAGTAAATTTCTAGGAGCCCAAATCGTTGATGGATTTTTTTGATTTTAGCAGCAAACTTGTTAGTTCAACCTTCCATTCAAGCCCAATTCATATACCGTATGATGGCAATCTGGAACTCATAACAGGCAATTATAATGGCATTGAAATGCCTGTTATATTTAAACAAAACTCTGGAATGAATTTGTTAGACATTTTGGATACTGGATATGCGAATCTTTTCCTGATTTCTGAAAAGCTAAAGTCAGTTTTGAATGAAAAGAAATTGACTGGTTGGAAAACATATCCCATCAAACTTTATGATAAAAAAGGCCTAGAGATAGTTGGTTATCATGGATTTTCTGTCATTGGACATTGTGGGCCCATCATTTGTGAAAAATCTGAAATTATCGAAAAAAGATTAATTCCAACTGGACCATTAGTCAAATTTTATAAGGGAATTTTCTTTAATTTAGAAAGTTGGGACGGCTCTGATTTTTTTTCTCCAGAAGGCACTGTTAGAATACTTGTTAATGAAAATGTAACCAACGCGCTAAGAGAATACAATATAACAAACACAAAAGTGAAGAACCTAAAAGATATAGAAACCATCGTAAAATAATGGTTAAAAATGAATGGTACAGGATATCTTTTTTTGATTTTAGAAGTGAACTAGCTTTTTCCATGATGCTCTAGGCAATCTTGCAGCGGTCATCTCTAAAGACAACATCCACTGGATCGAAGAACTTCCTTCATCTTATGGCCCTACAGGCCCACCGCCCTCCTTAGAACAAAATCTTCTTTCCTTTGCCAAATCTCACACATGGCAAGGAAATCGCCAAGACCCAACCGGCCTCATCCATCTAGGCGCCCGTCACTACGATCCAAAAGTAGGTCGGTTCCTTTCACCAGACCCGATCGGTTACCCCTTCCCCCTCGATCTCTATTCCTATGCCAACGGCGACCCCATCAACTTCAGGGATCCATCCGGTCGCTTTTCTTCACATGCATATGAAGCTCTCGGTTCAACTGCGCTCGATATCTTAGGAAATCCTTATCTTCAGGGTGGCTTGCGTATGCATGGCGGATATACCCAAGCTATGATTGGAGCAGGGGTCATTACCGCAGGAATAGCAACAGGTGGTGTTGGTTTTGCTGTTGCTGGCATTGCTGGTGGTTACTTAGTTTTAAGCGGGGCTGACAACTTCGTAGCAGGTGCACGTA
>CAVXVG010000031.1:0-8583 GCA_963765145.1 Parachlamydiales bacterium | reverse complement strand
TACCAATCGCCAGACAACCGTTCCAATTAGCAACACAGGCACAGGACCTAACGTGACTAACAACCATCCGCCTAACAAGGGGCCGACTACTCCCCTGATTCCTGCCAAGACCAGGTTCACCCCCGTGTATCTGGAGCTATCCTCTTTGCCAGAAAAAACAGGGCCCGACATATGCCAGACCAAATGGCTTCCCCCTTGCCCGATTCCATAGAGAAAATAGGCGCCGTAGAGCCATCAGCCGTTCCACAAAGACAGAGCTAAAAAGACAGGAAACAAGCCCACCGTTAAAAATAAAAACTGCAATCGATCGACCGAGATCCGATCCATCCATCTAGACCAAAGAGGAGAAGAAAGGGCAAAGCCAAGACCCTTAGCTACCGACAAAGCGACAGCCATCTCCAAATAAGAAATTTTCAACTCATCGACCGCGAAAATGGGTCAACGCCGGCTGAATCAGCATGATCCAAATCCGCATAGCATGAACCCCCACTGGAACCGCGCAAAGTCAGGTCTAGTCCGCATGAGATGCAAGCTATCGCGCCAAGGCCGTGACAATTCTTCTTTTAAAGACATCTTTCCGGGACCTCAGCGTCCACCACCGGGATGCGCGCCTTGCACCCAAAAAGCTACAACAGCCCAATGAGTCGCCGCTCCAAAGAAACAAAATTTCCAAAGCCCGCTTTCTAAATCAAGAAGCCCCCATCGCCAGAGAAAGAGCGACCCCTTCCACATAGCCCAAAGCAGAGCTCAAAGAAAAAGCCCGATCTCTCGCCTTTGGCATTTCCCGCTTCAACATTTCGACCCAAGCGGGGATCGCAGCTCGATAAAAAAACATATAATTGACAGCAGCCGCCGCCAAAAACCAAGCGCGATCGACCCAAAGGCAAAGCAAAAAGGGAGCCCGCATGAAAAAGCCGGCCCAAAGAACTGCTTGATCGCAAACTCCAGGGCGCCAGTAAAAAGAAAAGATTGTGACAACCGGCTTTGAGCATTGTGACAAGAGAGATCAAAAAGGCCGAAGCGCCGAGGTCTTTATACAAAATGAACGAGATGAGGCCATATAGCGTAAATAGCGGCTCGCTGAGCAAATTGCTCCAAAGAAGGGATCTGCCGGTCACTTTTTTTCACTCATGAAAAAAAATCTCTATTTCTAATGTAACCAGTTTACCCCACCCCCTATTTTCCTGAAACACAAACTATCTGACTCTCTCCAGCCACTTAACAATTCACTCCCCCCAAATCTACCTCAAGAAAAAACGCTTGCGAACCGTTTTTCTATCAAGTATAATCCCCATCTTCTTCATGGGGCAATAGCTCAGTGGTTAGAGCAGCGGACTCATAACCCGTCGGTCCCTGGTTCAAGTCCAGGTTGCCCCATTTTCTTAAGTAACTCTGAAACATTAATTTGTAATCAGAGGTACTAATGACCTATCAAAGCACTGACCGCCCTTCATCCGAATACGCACTCGATAGGTTTGGCAATGCCTATGAGTCCTCACGATAATTCCTCTTCTGAGATCATTTTCCGTTTTTTCCAAGCTTTCTCTTTCTGTTCAAGGTCTTCGTTTTCTCCTATTGTTATAGCACGAGTTTAGTTGTAAACGATCGAATTCTATTGCAAACTGTTGGAACTGAAAAATGGCGTCAGTGACTAAAAAAACAAAAAAAGCACTGTCAAACCAAAGTTAAAATGTCACCACTTTGACCAAAGTTAAAATGTCACCCCCACCGAAGGGTTCGCATAGGGCCTTTCCCTCAAGGAAAGGTCCTATGCTTGCTAAAGGGGTATTCAAAGGGGCTAGCCCCTTTGACGGGGGGAACGGGGGCAGAGCCCCCGTGGGTTCCTCGCATCACGCACTTCTCCATCGGTGGTGTTTCCCAGGTTGTTTCTCTTGTGTTCCGGCCAGTACGCCTCTAGTTCCTTGCTATCAACTACCTTTGGCTGCTCACAGGGAACTTCCTCCCAGCGAACATATGGCTGGGCTTTCCCCTCGCTCTCCACCAATATCGGCTTTCCCGGCCTTTTTAGAACGTTTACATGGGCACTGCGAAAGCGATTAGGGGCTGTCGGCTGTAACTGATAAATAGTCCCTTCATACTGGAAACTAAGGCTTTTGGACAGCTTCCTTACAACTCGGTGCGCAAATAGCCTTTCTAGGTCATCCTCTGATCTTAAAGGTCTATGCGCATCTTCTTTTTATACCTCGGTTCCTTTCCAAATTTTCGATTGTATTCCTCTATGAACTGTGGCAAAAACTCATTGGCTTTTTCTATGCTGCAAATTTTTCGCAATCTCATCTCTTTAATTAATCGATCTTGCAGGGTTCCATTCGCACGTTCTACTCTCCCTTTGCTTGCGGACTATGTGCACAAATCAACTCAATATCTAGGTCTTTAAGCACCCGGGCAAAATGGGTCTGATTCGCTTGCAGCTGCCGTTTTCTCTCGATACCCGAAAAATTGCATGTTTATCGGTGTACAGTCCCAAAGGTCGCCCATATTTTTTTAAATGGGCCTCTAAGATCATCTGGTGGCTTCAGTGGTTTCTGCTTCAACAAATCGGCCTGCCGTCAGTTTACTTGTCGCATCATCAACGAAGATCACAAGCGTGCACTCCGGACCTCGATCTTCTAACCAGGCGTGTCGAGACCCATCTCCCTGCAATAATTCTCCAAATCGCCCTCTTCGCATTCGCCTTTGGTAAACTTTACGTTCTTTTCGACTTTTTGCTTCCCACAACCCATCTTCTATCATCCATTTCCTTAAAGTCTCTTCGGATAAATGGTAACCATGCCTACGCCTTAGATTTTCGTTTGCAAGTGTTGGGCCAAATCCAGCATACTCATCCTTGTTCAAAATCTTCATCGTGGTTGCCCTCAGTTTGGGGTCAATCCGGTTCGGGCTTATCTTACCTTTGTGCTTGGAGATAAGCCCCCTTCTCCTTCTAAGAGGTAGCGTTTTCTAATCCTTTTAACCTGTCTCAAAAGACTCCGAGTTCCTCAGATGCCTTTTTTAAATTTAAAACTTTCTTGTCGAGCTGCCTCATAACGCTCAGTCGACCTGCTTCTTTTAGACTCATCATCATCTCCAAAGTTACCCCCTCTTTTGAACGAAGGGTGACATTTTAACTTTGGTCGACTGGTGACATTACAACTTTGGCCTTACAAAAACAAAAAAAGCACCGTGCTTCTTAATTCACAAGGAGATAGACTGATTGGACTGCAAGTGAGGTGCCTGTGGATCTGCGCGAGAAATTCATGCTCCAATTAGAAGAACTGGACCGTCATTTAGAATTTGACCGTTCTAAAGAAGCATTGGATTCAGCTAAGAATCTACTCGACTTATATACTCCCGCGGAAATTTACGACAAATTTGATGTGGAAGTATCTCATTTTCTTGGGTTAATAGGCGAAAAGCTCTCGATCGAATTACGGCTAAAAATCGCCCCAGAAATCAAAAAATTAATTAAAGAAATCAGGAGCCAAGAAAGACCTAATCAAGCGAACTGGTTTTTTGATTTAATGGAGTTGTGCCTCGGAGGATTTCCAACCTCAAAAGATCCAAGGGAAATTGAACATATAAGACTACTGGTGGCTAATTCACCAGAGAGTCTCGAGATTAAGTTACTGCTTGCCATGCGCCTTGTGCAAGATTCGATTGATAATGATGGAGAAAAAGATTTTAAGGAAAGCCTATTTCTTTTTAAAGAGCTGTATCCAATTTTTAATAAAAAGACTGAAAGACAGGCTCGCTTTCGGGTGCACTTTCCTAAAGATCCCGAGTCTCTCTTTAACACAATTCGGACCTGGGCAATTCTGCAATATTCGGAATTTTTACAAATTCACAATCGACTGGAAGAAGCAAGAGATTTCCTCAAATCCCAAATCAATGAGTTATGGTTTTCTCGCTCTCAAGAAAATGACAAAACGGCGATCCGGTCCGAGTTAAAATTATTAGAAAAGCAGATTCGAACTGGAGATCTTATTGGCTCGAAATATGAAAGCCGAATAAAGCAGTGGATCGCTGTTCTGATTGGAATTCCTTTTTTTGTTTCGATGATGGGGGGCATACTTGCAGGCAACCATTTGCAATATATCGAGCTAGTGAGATTGGTTTTTGTGATCGCTCTATCTACTGTTTTGATTATGGGTATAGTGCTTTTATCCCTTGGTTGTGATAAGAAACAAAAAAAGTCGATCCTTTACATTGTTGCTTTAATAGCTTTGACCTTATTTATCTTTATCGCTCCAGATTTCTCTAAGAAATCTTCTCAACTCACACCTCCTATAACCGAGAAAGTTAGTCAATCATCGGAAATTCACTCTGAAACACAAACGACCAAAGTAGAAAATTCTGTCACTGAGCTAACTGGCCAATCCTTTTAGTTACCTTCTTTGCTATATTCTGCTCGTAACGAGCATCTTCAAAGATCGTTCAAAACCTAGCTTTTTCAGCTTTCCAGATGGATCTTGAGCCTCTAACTTAGACCAATCAGCGGGAGAAGCTTGATTCATCCAATTGGACAATTGCTTTTGAAATGTCTGCAGCCATTTTGGATGCTGCTGAGAGAGGAAAGCAAACTCAGCAAGCGCCTGATCGGAAAAATCTCCCAGTTGCGTGGCTACATACCAGATTCCATAGAGATCCTTAAGCATCTTTGATGAGCTTTTTCGCCTGGTAAAAGTAAGCCCTTTATGGAAGATCCATGCGCCAGGTGAGACGACCTTTCCCGCTTCTCCTGAATAAGTCCGAAATTCCATTGTCGTTTGCAGGC
Source organism: Parachlamydiales bacterium (assembly GCA_963765145.1). Taxonomy (GTDB): domain Bacteria; phylum Chlamydiota; class Chlamydiia; order Chlamydiales; family JAJFMK01; genus JAGVKY01. The sequence goes on along the minus strand of CAVXVG010000031.1, from coordinate 3,809 downwards.
TCAGCGTCAAGTAGCTCAATGGCTGAGCAACAATGCCTGCGATCACGACATTTTTATTCTTATCATCTCGGGTAGCCGAGTCCGTTAAAAACTCGATCTCTACTTCTACGCCATCGATCTCTTTCACAAAACTTTCGGTTGCAGGAATATCGACATCTTTGAAGACATGAGTAAAGCCTGCTTCATTGAGATATTTGGCGATGTTCTTTTTAGAGATCTCAGGAACTTTTCTGGGAATCAACGAATCAATATCACGCGTTCCAACAGGGAGATTCTCGAGCTTGGGATCGGCGAGGTAAAGCTTGTAAATGAAAAGAGCAAAACCGCCTCCGATAACAACGAACTCTCGCCATGGTCCCAGTGATTTTAAAAATTCTGAAATGATCTTATCTTCTTGAGTCTGTTTCATTTGTTCTTAAGATTTTTGTAGATGCGTTTCAGTTCAGGGGCTCGCTGAGCTATAAATTCTGCTTGTTCTTGTCCTCGTAGAGGAAAATGATAAAGATCTAAAAAGGCAAGAAGAAGCGGGCAAATGCCAATTTCTTTACCGTCCTTCCTATTTTGCTTGAGCAGCATTTTGTAGTAAGGCTCGATCAATAAAACCTCATACCCTCTTTCTTGCGGCTCCAATTGCAAAGCATTTTCCAATTTCGCTCTAATGGAAGGATCAAGGACATACAATTCTAATCCTTCCAGGTTGGTATTCTTAAGCCCAAGTGCTTCGGCTGCTGAATGAAGAGCCAAGATCACGTTTTGCTCGAGTCCAGATTTCTTTAAAGCCTTGAACCACTCTGACTTTCCAGAAAGAGCGGAACGATATGTTCTGATTTTGCATTTTTTCACGATGCTATAGTGCTCTAACCAGCTTTCTAGAAGCTCTTTTGGTTTGTTAAAGGAAAACCTCTTGGAGGTTCTTACTCCTTCAACTTGCAGAAGTCCTTTCAATACCAGAATATTGAAAACACGCTGAACCAGACCGAGGCTTACCCCCGCTTCTTTAGCAACTTCTCTCAATGAGAAGCTTTCTTTGGAAAGCCCTTCTCGAAGCAGCCAATCAAGGACGAGAGAAGACTTATCTGCATAGACATTCCCTTCTGCTGGATCTTCATTGGAACTTACTAGGAAACGACCTTTCATTTGCGATCTCCTTCTGTTCATTATAATACACTGTTCAATATATATTGAACAGACAAAAATATTGAACAGTTAAGCCAAAAAGAAGATGCCTCTCAAAAATTCGTTATTTATCTTATTTTTAATGACTTAGAAGTCAATTGAACCATTCGGAAATTCCGAAAAGTTCAAAAGTCGCGTCATGCTGCGACAATTTCCGTGGACCATTTGTGGACCACTGGCATACAAAAAAGTGCGATAAATCACGACAGTTCGCAGTAGCTCGAAAGGTTGCTTTCCGCTATGATTTCGGGGAGTTAGCTGCTGGGAAGTGGCATGGGTGCTGCGGACTCATAACCCGTCGGTCCCTGGTTCAAGTCCTAGGTTGCCCCAATTTTTCTAAAGCACTGATTCCACTGCGGATAGGTCAGTTTAGATTTGACTATACAAGAAGTAAAAGCTTTCAAAATAACCTTCCACCATTTGGCACTTTTCTAGAAGATTCTAGAAGAACTACCTGCTGTTTTTCATCGGGCAATCCGAGTTTTTTTTTATCCTACAGCATCCACTCTTTTAAGCATCTATTCCATCTCTAGTGGAATTTTCTTTTTGATAAATCGGCCAAGCACACAGGCATAGAAGAAGGATAAAGGCCCCCGAATCTCAACTTGGAAAGTCACTTCCGTTTTATCGGCAACTCGACTCATGGATTGATAGCTGATAACTTTCGCGAAAGAAAGATAGGCTTCTTGAACTACTAATTTATAAGGGCTCAACCTTTGTTAATAGAGTTTTGAAAAGAGGGGTACTCACAAATTTAGTAGAACCGGTTGTTCCAGTCTGAAATGGACCATCGATTTGACTTAACTCAATTTGTTGATCCCAAGTTTTCCAATTTTCAACGTCTTCCCAAATTCTCCAAATTTGAGTCGGAGTCGCCTTTGTCTCTACGGTATGTTTAATGATGAACATATTCTAAAATTCCTTCCTTTAACCATGTGATTTCTAATGTGAGTTGAGCCATCCCATATCTGAATGATTTGAGACGGATCTCTTTTCGAGGATACTCGCCCAAGCTCTCTAACCTGTCTTCGATTTTCTTATATTCTTCGTAAGTCTTCTCGGCTTTTTCCAATCTTTCCTGAAACAGCCGAACCATCTCCTTTTCATCTGTGACGAAAAAAAGTTTGAGAAGAAACTCGTTGCGAGGAGTCTCTGCCCCCGTTGGGCTGTCAAACCAAACCTGAAATTCCGCTCGCCCTAACTCCGTAATAGAAAAGACTTCTTTCTTTTTCTTTCCCACATACACGATCTCAGATAACACCTTCCCCTCCTCCGCTAAAACTTTCAGCATCGGATAGATCGTAGAATCGGACTCTCGCCAGAAATAGGCTGTTGATCTCCCCATGAGAGACTTAATCTCATATCCTGTGGTGGGCCCCTCAAGAAGAACCCCCAAAATGGCATACCTTGTTTTATTGACTAATCGCATAAAATACCTAGTTTCTGGGTATTTTACATAAAACCTAGCTTTGCAGCAATACCAATCAATTTTTGAACGGAATAAACATTGACCAAAGAAGCGGGACATCAATTCTACCTTGCATATCGCAAATTTGTCGGTGATAATCTGTTGCATCTACATGAAGAGGAGATGAAGTTGCTTCCAGAACTGCAGGGGCTTTGTACCGATGAGGAACTGTGTGCAATTGAGTATCCGACCTATGAAGTCATGACATCAAATAGTGGTTCAGGATCATATTCAATACCCAATTGCAATGTTTGAGCCACATGAGACCCACAGCATATCGTCTTTACCGCCAGCAACCAAGTTATTGCCGTTTTTAACTTTTGCCTTTTGCATTTTGACTTGCTCTCCAGGTTACTTGCCGCCGCCATGCGCGGCTCCCTCGTGGCCGGCTTGTCGCGGCGCGAGCCAATATTCGAACTTGCCATCCTTCACGCGCGCCATGGTTGACGGGCGCGATGTTGTTGAGCGTGTGGTCAAAATAGTCGGTGCCTGCCACTCCCTGGTAGGTTTTCATCTGGTAGTCGCGCAGCACATCCATGATGCGCCCGCGATTCAGGCCGGTCTTTTCGATGGCGGCGATCAGAATGTTCATGCCATCGTAGGCCGACGCTGCATAGTCAATCGGCTCCTCGTTGAACTTTTGCCGGTAGGCATCGCGGAACGCCACCCATTTGGGATCCTTGCGAGTGGGATCGAGCGCGGAAGTAACGACCAGCCCTTCGGCTGCGGGTCCGGCGATTTCGAGCAACCGCGGATACGCCAGGCGGCTGCCGCCAAAGACTGGCTGGGTCATACCCATCTGGCGCATCTGTTTCAGGATCAGGCCGGCTTCCTCGGCCTCGCCCCAGATTACCAGCCCTTCAACCTTAGCGTCCCGCAGCATGCTGAGCTGGTGGGAAAAGTCTTTGTCGCCGCGCTCGAACTTGACTTCCAGGATCGGCTGGCGGCCCATGCGGCGGGCTTCGTCGTTGAACTTTCCCACGCCGATGCGCGCGTAACGTGTCTGGGTGCGCAACACGCCAATGCGTTTCAGTTTGAGGTTCTTGAAAACGTAATCCGCCAGCGTGTAGCCCTGCTGGCGATCGTCGGGGAAGTTGTGCAGGAGCCAGGGAATTCGCGTCTCGGTGACGGTGGGGTCGGTCGTGCCGATGTCCACCATGGGCAT
>CAVXVG010000030.1:0-59962 GCA_963765145.1 Parachlamydiales bacterium | reverse complement strand
GTCAAACGTTGCGAACCGCGTTTGATGCCTGGATGCAGAAGGCCTCCGGCAAAGCAGTCTGCGATTACGCCTTTCACTGCATCATTACGGAACTCGCCGACGCGCAGCTCGATGAGATGAACGCCCTGACGCGCGAAGGCGTCACCAGCTTCAAGCTGTTCATGGCCTATCCGGGCGTTTTCATGCTCGATGATGCGAGCATCTTCAAAGCCCTGCGCGCGACCTCGAAGAATGGCGGACTCGTCTGCATGCACGCCGAGAATGGTGGCGCGATCGATGTGATCGTGCAGCAGGCGCTGGCGGAAGGGAAGAAGGCGCCGAAGTATCACGCGCTGACGCGTCCCACAACGGCCGAAGCAGAGGCTGTCTCGCGAGCGATTGCGCTGGCGGAAATGGCAGGAGCGCCAGTTTACATCGTCCACTTGAGTTGCAATGACGCTCTGGAAAAAGTGCGCGAGGCGCGCGATCGCGGGTTGCCTGTGTATGCCGAGACATGCCCGCAGTATCTCTACCTCTCTCTGGAGAATATGGATGCGCCCGGATTTGAAGGGGCGAAATACGTTCACTCCGCCACTGCGGGAGAAGTGGAATCAGGAAAAGCTGTGGAACGGGCTCAAGACCGATCATCTGCAAGTAGTTTCGACCGATCACTGCCCCTTCTGTTTTAAAGAGCAAAAAGAATTAGGTCGAGACGACTTCACCAAGATTCCAAACGGTGGTCCAGGCATTGAGCACCGTATGAGCCTCATCTATTCGGGCGGTGTTGCAGGAGGACGATTCAGCGTCACCGTTTTGACGAGTTGGTTGCAACTACTCCGGCAAAGCTCTTCGGTCTGTATCCGCGCAAGGGGACGATTGCCGTGGGCAGCGATGCGGACCTGGTGATCTTCGATCCCAACCGCAAGCACACCATCAGCGCGAAGACGCACCACATGCGTGTCGACTATTCGATGTTTGAGGGAATCCAGGTGACAGGAATGCCCGATGTTGTGCTGTCGCGCGGCCGTGTTGTGGTCGATGGAGACAAGTTCACAGGACGCGCTGGCGCGGGAGAATTCCTGAAGCGGGCGCTGTACTCACAGCCTTAGCAGCATGTCTGGGCCAATCGTGTTTGGGCCAAGCCGTATCACGCAACGCCATTGATCTGCCTTACCATCGAGCTGTCTTCTTAAATGGAGCAAATTCATGGGTGCTAATCTCTCTGCCACTCCAGTCGCGGTCAACGCCGCGGCCACAACCCGCATCGGCTCCATCGATCTGATTCGCGGCGCGGTCATGATCTTGATGGCTATCGATCACGTGCGAGTTTTTTCGGGTGTTCCCGCTGGTGGCCCGACGTATGGAGTCTTCTTCACCCGCTGGGTGACTCACTTCTGCGCGCCCGCGTTTATCTTCCTGGCCGGAACCAGCATCTTCCTCTACGGGCAGAGGCACTCTGGGCTGTCAAAGTTTCTGATCACGCGCGGGCTCTGGCTAATCATGCTTGAGTTCACATTCCTCCGCGTAGCTTGGACCTTCAATTTTGACTTCAGGCATAACGAAATGGCGGGCGTCATCTGGGTCATTGGGATTTGCTTGATCCTGATGGCCGGATTGGTGAAACTGCCGCTGCAGGTCGTGGGCGCGATTGGCGTGGTCATTATCGGCGCTCACAACCTGATGGACTCGCACATGGGCGCGCTTTTGGACGGGCTCCACACGAATCGGCTGTCAGGACTCTGGAAGATCTTCTATGTAGGCTTCTTCGCTGGCCCGATTCAGTTTGGGCCGGATGGTCCGAACCTCACCGTGCTCTACTCCATTATTCCGTGGATTGGCATGATGGCTGCGGGTTATGCATTCGGAAAGATCCTGGTGTTGGAGCCTGAACGACGAAAGCGACTGTGCTTCGGGATTGGCCTCTCGGCGATTGCGCTCTTTCTGGTGCTGCGGGGATTTAATCTGTATGGCGATCCCCGTCCGTGGCACGCGGGAGCGCCGGGACGGAACGGCGCGCCGCCAATGCCTGCGCTGCTCGCGTTCCTGAACACGACAAAGTATCCAGCGTCGCTGAGTTTTCTACTGATGACGCTGGGGCCAATTATCAGTTTGATCCCCTTGCTGGAAGGTCTGCGAGGTGGTGTCGCACGTCGGATCGCGATCTTCGGGCGAGTACCGTTCTTCTACTACGTGCTCCACATCCCGTTGATCCACACGATGGCTCTGATAGTGTCGAAGATTCGGTTGGGGGTTGTCAGTCCGTGGTTGTTCACCAATCACCCGATGGGCAATCCAGAACCTCCAGCAGGATATGTCTGGAGCCTTCCTCTTCTCTATCTAGTCTGGGCGATCGCAATCGTGCTGTTGTATTTCGCGTGCCGATGGTTTGCCGAACTCAAGGCCCGAAGGAACGACTGGTGGCTCAGCTACCTGTAGCGCGACACCAGAACTGGTCTCCATAAATGGTGTTGGGAAGGGCACGGCTTCAGCCGTGCCGCTACAGGCCAATAAAAATGAGGGCTTTAGCCCCTGAGGGACAGACGGCCTGCTCAGAGAACCTTTTATGAGACCAGCTCTAGTGCTTATCCCCCTGCTCGGTGAAGAAGCGGCCAGTCTCTCCGGCTGAGAAATAGCGGGAGGTGATCGTCTTCTTGCGAGTGAAGAACTCGACGGCGTCCCATCCGTGGACGTGGAGATCGCCAAAGAAGGAATCCTTCCAGCCGGAGAACGGGAAGTACGCAGGCGATGCGGCCACACCAATGTTTACGCCCACCATGCCGACCTCGATACGCTTGCTGTACTCGCGCACGGCGGCGCCATTTTCGGTGAAGATCGAAGTCCCGTTGCCGCGCGGATCGCTATTGACGAGCGCGATGGCCTCATCGAGCGTCTTGACGTGCATGACGGAGAGCACCGGGCCAAAAATTTCCTCGCGGGCGGCACGCATCTCAGGTTTCACATGATTCAAAATGGTCGGGCCTACGAAGTTGCCGCCCGCTGGAGTGCTCTTGGGGCGGCGTCCATCGACCAGGAGTTCCGCTCCTTCCTTAATGCCGGTTTCGATGGCTTCGTGAATGCGGTCGCAAGCGGCGGACGAAATCACCGGCCCGAGGCTTGACTTGGGATCGCGGCCATCGCCAGCGACTAGCTTTTCGGCTTCCTCTTTTAATTTGGTCATGAGGGCCGATTGCGCCGAGCCGACGGTCACCAGCACCGATCCCGCCATGCAGCGCTGCCCGGCATTTCCGAATGCGCTGCCTAGGACGTTGGAGACGGTTTTATCGATCACTGCATCGGGCATCACGACCATATAGTTCTTTGCGCCGCCCAGAGCCTGCACGCGCTTTCCTTTTTCGGCGGCGCGGCGATAGATGTATTTGGCCGTGTTGACGGAGCCGACAAACGAGACAGCATTGATTCCCGGGTTGTCGAGAATCGCATTGACCACGTCGTGTCCACCATGGACCAAATTTACGACGCCCTTGGGCAGACCGATTTCTTCAAGAATGTTGAGAACGATTTCGGAAGTGAGCGGAACCTGCTCGGACGGCTTCAGGATGAAAGTATTTCCATAAACGATGGCGAAGGGAAGGCACATCGGCACCATGGCCGGAAACTTGAAAGGCGTGATGGCAGCACAAACTCCTACAGGCTGGCGGATCATTTCGGTGTTGATGCCGCGCGACACGCCTTCGAGAATGCGTCCCTGCATGGTCATGGGAGCGGAGCAAGCAACCTCGAGAACTTCGATGGAGCGCGTGATTTCGGCGCGTGCATCGGAGAGAACCTTCCCGCCCTCGCGCGTGACAGAAGCGGCGAGCTCGTCTATGCGCTGGCGGAATTTCTCGCGCAGAGCATAGATGAATTCAGTACGCTCGCCGACCGAACGTGTACGCCAGTCGGCAGCGCGGCGCTGGCAGCGGCTACAGCGGCTTCAACATCGGCTGCTCCGGACAACGGGACGCGGGCCAGCACCTCGCTGCTAGCGGGATTGGTTACATCGACCAGGGCAGACGCCTTCGAAGGCACCCAGCGTCCGCCGATGTAGTTCTGGGAATCAGCGACGCCTTTTTGTCGGCTGCGGTCGTGTCTTCTGATATCAGAGTATTTGTTTCGGTCGTCATGGCTACCCCTCTTTGGTTCACCCGCACGCTTTCTGAGCTCTATGATCGCGGGCGTTTATCTTAAGTACGTGTTGATCCCAGTTGTTTGGTTTTATCACGTTTTGCGGCGGAGCAACAGCGCGGGAGGGGTGGGCGCAGGCCGTGGTTGCGGCGATTGACTGGCGGTCGCGTTACTCTACTGCACACTGAATATAGCTAGCGTCTGGCTTGGTAAGGAGATATGGACGATTCCATTCGAGAGGTCCGCGGAAGTACTTCGAACACGGCTTTCAACTGGTGGGCCGATTCGAGTGGCGTGTCGGCCACGGGAATGTTCAGTTCAGCTGTCTTCGGGGCATTGTTGTAGATGACTAGCAATTTTTCTTCCGGCGACTCGCGCAGAAAAGCATAGTAGCTGTCATCCCATCCCATGTGCTGTTGCTTTCCGATACGCAGCGCGGAGTGATTCTTGCGCAAGGCCAACAAGGACTGCACAAAACTGAATACGTCCTGCTCTATGGGAGTCCGACCGCCTGCGGTGAAGGCGTTGCGCGTGTCGCCGGGGAAGCCTCCGGGGAAATCGCGGCGGATATCGGGATCGTCGCCGCCGGGCATGGGATTTCATCGCCGGAATAGACTTGCGGAATTCCGCGCAACGTCAGTAGCAGCGAGAATGCAGCTTTGAGCTTCGCTGGGCTGCTGCCTTCTTCGCTGATGAAGCGACGGTGGTCGTGATTGCCGATGAACGTGACCAGCGTCTCCGGATGCGGATAGATTCGTCATAGCGCAGTACATCGACGATCTTCGACATCGATGCGCCCTTGATGACGGTGTCGCGCAAGGCAAATTCGAGCGGGAAGTCGAAGACAGTAGCGAGGCCGGAGTCGATGCCATCAAACTGCTTGCGTCCGCCTTCGAAAAATGACGTGACAGCGGGATCGTGGTCCGCTACTTCGCCGATGTCCATGATGTACGGATAAACGAGCTGCGGGTAGACGTGGTGGAGACGATCATGCCATCCGCTCCAGAACTGACGCGAGGAGTAGGGAAACGTGTCCAGGCGAAAGCCATGTAGAAGCCATTTCTTCCCAAGTCTTAACAACTTTTATTTGTTCCGGTGTTATTAGAGGTGTACGAGAAATTGTTTTGGCTTTGGCCTCAAAACCTTTCATGCCTATTAGAAAAGCCTGCAGATGCTCTTCCTGCCTAATACAGTAGATTGCTTCGATCTCCTCGTTTTCAGGCGGTTCAATGTGAAAACGATCCCAAACAAATTTCCACTCAGAATGGTGAGGCAAAACCAAACATTTTTTGAAAGAAAGGCCCTCTTCCGGAGCGGTTCCTTGAACGCTTTCATCAAGAGATGGGCTTAATTGCCAAGGAGCAAGAGGATTTGGCAAAGTTGCCCTAAGACTGGATAAATTTGCATGAGCATTAAGATGAAAGGACATTGGGCAACCTCACAAAAAGGATCGGCCAACCCATCTTTTTGGTCAATGGACTTCACTTTTCGCTAATTCACTAAGCCAAAGTAACATGATGCTAATGAAGTCTGTTAAGACATCGTCTGTATAAGAAAAAAAGGAACAGGATCAGACCATATCGAGCAAAGGCGCTTGGATGTAACACAGGCACCCAAAAACTTAAAGTTGGCGCTCTTATTACAAGAAAGATTCAAATGCTGGAGCACAAGCTTCACAAATCCAATTTTTCTTTCGACTTTTGCTTAAAAGGTTATAAAATCTTTAGCATGAATTTTTTTAGGGAAAAGCCTGTCGATTTTTGTGCGGGGATCGAGGTTGTCACTTGCTTCATGGAGTGGCAAGACCACTTGCTGTTGCTCCAATATCCAGAAAGCCACTTATTTGCGAATAGATGGGCCGTTCCTGGGGGAAGGATTGAAAAAGGTGAGAGCAAAGAAAGCGCTTTAGAGAGGGAGCTATTTGAGGAGCTTGGGCTAGACCTGATCGATTGGAACAATATTAGGTGGGTCCAAGATGCATTTGTGCGACGTTCCATCGGAGATATACAGCTCCATCTTTTTCAATGGAAGCTAGAGAGGCAACCGAATGTCCTTTTAGATCTAACTGAACATTTATCTTATTGTTGGCAAAGGTTCGATCGGCTACAGCAGATCGATCTGATCGACAACCAATATGACACCTACAGAATCGTCTACTAGTAGAAAAAGCCAACATAATTTTGATGGAATTTGCCTTAATTTCGCACAAGCGTTTGGAGTGCTAAACTCCTGTTTAGCTTTGACTTATCAGTGAAAGTGAAAGCTAAACAGGAGTTTAGCACGGCCTTGTTGCATAATTAATTGCCTCGAGATCCTCAATTTCCTGCAGCCCTACAGGCTGCCATTTTATTTTCTACCCTTAACCTGGGGCGTTGCCCACAGGCTGTTGCAACTATCCGGCTTTCAGCCGGAAAATCTCGATACATGTTTTCATGGCCTGAAAGGCCAAAACTGCAACAGCCCGCGGGCAACGCCCCGGGTCCAGGATGAAAATTTATTTGGCAGCCTGAAGGGCTGCAGGAGGGACGAAGAATCACGTGCAATTATGCAACAAGGCCGTTTAGCACTCCAAACGCGTTGCGAACTAAAAAAGCTTTTTCACGAGGGTGAATTATGCAACCAGGCCTTGCTAAAGCAAGAAAATTACCTATTTTGGAGCAAGATTACTTTAAGGGATTTTAGATAGTGTGTGAGAGGAGACTATTTGGTCCGCCGGGCGCGAACGACTCTCATGCATTGTGAGAGTCGGGCGTTCGCGAGGCAATTAGATGCACTTGCTAGATGGGTAAGAAACTTCTTCTTCTTCGATTTTTTCACTGATAATTTGCTGTGCGCCTTCTAAAAGGTAAGCTGCAAGGCAAGCATCTCCCTCATAGTTCATTTCGACGTGCATATGTCCATCCTCATCCTCATGCGTGCAGCTAATGTTAATCGAACAAGCGATGTTACTTTTAAGAGGGGTGACTTCCCCTTTTGTGATTTTTAATCTCATAAGCAGTCCTTTGGTTCAGAGTTAACGAAAGAAGGGGTAGAAGATCTCTTTCCCATTCCTTCAAAAAGTCGGACATTATCGAAACTGATGATTTTGATCAAATTTGCTATAAAACTTCGATAAACTACCTTTTCCAAGGAGTTAGAATTTCAACACCTGTATTGGTAACTAAAATCTGGTGCTCCCATTGGGCAGAAGGCTTTCCATCGGCTGTTCGGACAGTCCAACCATCCTTCTTATCCACAACACCTTTGATGACACCTACATTTAGCATCGGTTCTATGGTGAAAATCATCCCTTCTACTAATGGGATATCCAATCTATTGCGGTGGTAAGGAACTTGAGGATTCTCGTGGAAGCCGACCCCGACCCCATGCCCTACATAGTCTTCTACAACCGATAGACGATTTTTTTCGGCAATATCAGAAATAACATCACCGATCTCATTTAAAAGTATTCCAGGTTTCACAATCGCAATAGCAGCCATAGTGGCCTCATAGCAAACATCGACAACCAATTTTTTATCGGGTGCGACATCGCCGATCATCACCATTTTGCTGCAATCTCCCCAAAAACCATTCAACACGCAGGAATAGTCGATGTTGACAATGTCTCCTTTTTGCAAAGGTCGGTTGTCAGGAATGCCGTGGCAAATCACCTCATTTAAAGAAGTGCAAATAGCGTCAGGGTAGGGGGGGGTTCCATAACCAACGGTTGCAGAGACAGCATTGTGTTTTAATGTAAGTTCACGGGCCAAAGTGTCTAGCGCTCTTGTAGTGACGCCCTCTTTTGCCGCAGCACAGATCTCTTCTAAAATATGGGCAGCTAAATGACCTGCCTCTCGGATTTTTTCAATCTCGTGGGGGTCTTTGATGTAAATTTTATATTTTTCCCAATAGAGTTTGCGTTGGGCATCAAAGGCAGCATGCCCGGTGTCAGGCCAATGGCACTTCTTCCATTTCTTGCCACTTCCACACCAGCAAGAGTCGTTTCTATCAATCATACAAACATGATATCCTCTTCACCCATGGTTCGTCCAAAAGATTTTCCAAGTCCCTTTTCTCCACGGAAGCCAGAAGTGGTCATCCAAGATAACATCTGGTTTGCACCGGACGTGGAAAGCTCCTTCACCTTTCCAGGTTTTGAAGCCCTATTCGGCAGGCAGGCGCCTGTCTGTTTAGAATATTGCAGTGGCAATGGGTGTTGGATTGCGGCTAAAGCTGCCTCTCAATTGAATCATATCTGGGTCGCCGTCGAAATGAAATACGAGCGGATCAGAAAAATTTGGTCTAAAATCCAAAATTTAAAATTGGCCAATTTATTAGGGGTGTGTGCAGAAGCTGAATCGTGGACAAAAAGATATGTAGCTGACGGAACAATTGATCAAGTCTACATCAACTTCCCCGATCCGTGGCCCAAAAATAAACACACCAAAAACCGTTTGATTGACAGGCCCTTTATTCAGGAACTGGCTCGTATCTTAAAGCCGGGCGGACAGATCACCATTGTGACCGACCATCCAAGGGTATTGCCAGTCCACTTTGAAATTCTTTCTTGAGTCGGCCGATTTTGGCCCTCTGCTCGAAGCCCCGCACCATGCCCCATTAGACGAAGATTATGGCTATTCCTACTTTGGTGCCTTATGGAGAGAGCAAGGGCTAAACATCCATTACATCCCTTTTGTTAGACTATGAGTATTCGAGTCGATCTTTCTTCTAGAGCCAGCTTGTCCTTTGAAAAAGAGAAGGAGGAGACTCAAAAATTTCTACTTTCCAGAAAAAATATTGTTTATCAACTCGATTGGGGCGCTGACCCTTTTGATCAACCGATCGAGCCTTTCAAGCTAGCGTTTAATCAGTTTAAGAAAGATCTACTTCATTCTTCAGTCAAATCCATCATCCTCTTTCCTTTAACAAAGGTTTTTTTTCAAGGTCCGTTGCAACCGGCAGAAAAAATCCTTTTTGAAGAGGAAGGGTATAGTCGAATCGACCTGTTCCGGCGGGATCGATTAAGCGAATTCTTGATTGCCTTTGACTTTCCTGATGTTCCGCTTATTTTATCTGTCGATGGCCCTTCCTGGTGGCTGCATCCCACAAAATTTCCATGGATTGAAAGGAAGAAGGGGGCAGAGAAAACCGGATTGTTGCTCCCTAATATAGAGACTAACGAAACATTGAGCCGTTTTGAAGCTTTTCAAATCGGTGAGCCTTTTAGATTGTTAACCGAAGAGACACTGGGACTTGAGTGGGAAGGGCTCGAAAATTTGTGGTACATTCCGGAAGGGGTGACACGTATGGGTATGCGGGTTCTTCGAGGATTTGAAGCAGCCGGCGGTATCTTGTTACGTTTTTAAATCAAATCTTGATAAGATGCCGAACATGGATACATGGACAAAGACACTCATCGACTATCCTTCATACGCAAAGTTGAAGGAACTGTCTAAAAACCCTTTTGATCTAACTCAACTTGCTCAAGCCGTTGATCGGATAGATAAATTTTCATTCGACGCAATTGGGTGGAGCCTCCTTTTTGGTACAGAGCGAGTGACCGAAGAGGTGATGGATGCGCTGTATGCTTTGGCAAAAGAGGCCGAAGTTCTAGCTAAGATGGAGGCGATGCAAAGAGGAGATATCGTCAACAACACAGAAAAACGTGCTGTGCTCCATACTGCGATGAGAGCCCTTTCTTCCGATTCAAAAGAAGCTCTTTTAGGTAAGGCCGAAATCGATAAAATCGGCAAGTTTGTCAAAGAGATTGCCGACTATAAACACATCGTTACAGTTGCTATCGGGGGTTCTGATTTAGGACCGCGCGCCCTATATCAAGCGCTTGCATACCTCACCAAACCGGGTAAAGATGCTCATTTCATCTCGAATGTTGACCCAGATGATGCTGTCGGGAAGTTAAGAAATTTAGATCTATCCAAAACGATTGTTTCAGTTGTCTCTAAATCGGGGTCAACTCTTGAAACACTGACTAACGAGACAATTGTTCGAAAGCTGTTTGAAGAAAAGGGGCTCGACCCAAAAAATCACATTGTGGCCATTACTCAGAAGGGAAGTCCTATGGACGATCCTTCCAAGTACAGAGCCTGTTTTTATCTATATGACTTTGTTGGCGGCCGCTACTCGGCAACAGCCGCTCCCGGAGGGCTGCTTTTATCGTTCACGGTTGGCCACGACAACTATATCGAACTATTAAAAGGGGCCGAGGAGATGGATCAACATGCTCGCACCGCGCCTCCTGAGAAAAATCTTCCGCTGACATTGGCGTTGCTTGGCATTTGGAATAGGAACTTTTTGAATCTGCCAACAGTGGCGATTATCCCTTATTCAGAAGCGCTCGTCAGATTGCCTGCCCATATCCAGCAACTTGACATGGAGTCTAATGGGAAGCATATCGGCCGAAACGGGGAGCGGGTGTCGTTTGAAACCGGGCCCATCATCTGGGGAGAACCTGGCACCAATGCCCAGCACTCCTTTTTCCAGCTGATTCACCAAGGAACCAGTACAATTCCTCTGGAATTTGTCGCTTTTAGAGAATCGCAATATCAAAAAGATTTTGATGTTCAAGGGACTAACTCTCAAGGTAAACTGTTTGCAAACGTGCTGGCCCAATCAATAGCGCTTGCCACGGGAGAAAAAAACAAAGATCTCAACAAAGAGTGCGTTGGCAATCGACCGTCTAGCCTACTTGTAGGGGAAAAACTGGATCCCAGGACGATGGGAAGCTTGTTTGCACTATACGAGCACAAAGTTGATTTCCAAGGGTTTGTTTGGGGAATCGATTCTTTTGATCAATGGGGTGTGCAACTAGGGAAAACACTAGCTACACGAGTACTAGAAAGGATGCAACAAAAGGGGGAAACGTTTCCTCTTGCAGATAAAATACTAAGGAGGACGAAATGGGCGTCATGACACGTAAGAGGTTGCCCCCTCCGAAAGAGGCTTGTAAAGAATGCAAAGCCACGCTGAAGGTTGGAATGGAATACCATACGACCTTGATAGAAGAAGGAAAGGTTTGGCGCCGAGAAGACTACTGCGCAGCGTGTCCTAAACCTATTAACAATATTTCCTGGAAAGGAAAAGTCAAAGCAGCAGAAGAACGGCAGCTTTCTTGCTCAAATGAAAAAGCATTGGAAGAGCTGTTGCAAACAGAAGAACCTCTTTGGTCAGCTTTTTTATCTGAAGTCCTTTTGCGTAAAGGAGTGTTGCGGTTGAGAGGAACCAAATTTATAGAGGTAGTCCATACAGCTGAATTAGTGGAATTCGACAGGCAAAACCTTCCCTTAAAAGAGCTCCCAGCCTTCCATTACCGTTTGGAAAAGCTCATGAAATCAACCTAAATAATACAATGTAGCTAAAGACTTTAGTGGCTACCTGTAAAAATAACAGGATGAACAGGGTGAACAGGATAAGCTCTGCCTACTTTTATCATTTTGTGAACAAAACATTATTTTGTTGGCGAAGCTTATCCTGCTCACCCTGTTCATCCTGTTATTTTTATACTGTAACTAAAAGCTCTTAAGTGGAAGTTCGGGATAAATAAATGAAGTTAGATGAAATTGAGCTGTTTAGATTGTATCTGACGACTGAAAGGGGCCTTTCGTTAAAAACCTTGGAAGCCTATCTCGGAGATATCGGAAAATTTTCTGCTTTTTGCCAAGGTAAGCCATTAGTCGCTGTGGTAGAAGAAGATCTCATGGCCTTTTTCATTAAAGAAAGGGAGGTTTCTGCCTCAAGCACGCTAAGACGAAGATTCATGGCCCTTAAAGTGTTCTATGCTTTTCTTCACAAAGAGGGTCTGTTAAACAGGAATATTTTTAAATTTCTTAGCTCGCCCAAGATGTGGCAAAAAGTACCAAAAGCACTGCAAGAGGGAGAGGTTGAGCGTCTTTTGGCCCAGCCGGATGAAAGTCCTATCGGAAAAAGGGACAAGGCCATTTTAGAACTTCTTTACGGCGCCGGACTTAGGGTGAGTGAATTAGTCGGGCTTACCCTTTACTCTGTTGACGAAGAGGGGGTGCGAGTGATGGGGAAGGGGAGCAAAGAACGGGTAGTTCCCATTGGCGAAAGAGGAATACAGTCTTTAGATCGATATTTAGCCACCCGAGAGGGGGGTGCTAGAACAGACCCCCTCTTTTTAAATAAAAAAGGAAAGCCAATAGACAGAATCGATGTCTGGCATGTAATAAAAAAATATTCGAAACAAGCGGGACTTCAAACCGTTGTCTCTCCTCATACATTGCGCCATTCCTATGCAACCCATCTATTGAATAGAGGGGCCGACATCCGCGTTATTCAAGATCTTTTAGGCCATCAGGTGATTGCGTCTACCGAAAGGTATACTCAGGTTTCTAACAGAGAGTTAAAAGAAAAGTTTAAGCGGACCCATCCGGCCTTGGAAGGTATCTAAGTGTTAAGATGCTGCCAAATTTGGCCGGCAAAATAAAGGCTGCCGCCTGGACAATAAAAGGTAGAGTAGCCACTCCAAACCAAAATTGTCCAAACATGATGAAGGGATCTCCGAAAGCTATTCTCTTTATTTTTTCAAACTGGTGATCGACCTCTTTTTTAAAGAGTGTGCCACAAAGAAATCCTGCAAGTAGGAGAACGGGAGGAACCTTTAAAAGCCACAGCAACCCCGACCCTATCAGCATAAATATATTTTGAAAGAGCCGAGACTTCGGTCGATCGCTATCTGTAATCTCATTTTTAAAATATCTATTAGACATCACACTCCCAATTTTACAGGCAATAATGAAGGTGGCTGTATGGATATAGGTGCGTAAAGCCTCTTGGCCAAGGCAGGCTGGGATCAGGAGAGTGAAGGGGATAACCCTCTTAATTTTCTCAAAATTTTCTTGTACTGCCTTATCAAGGACAATTCCTGTAAAATAGCCAGCAATGAATAAACCGGGGTGACCCCGAAGTGCTAATAGAGCATTTGCACCAAGAAACATCAAAGTGTCTTCAAAAAGCCTTGTTAATACCTGTGCTCTCGGAGGAAATGTTGGAAGTGCATTTAAAGCATAGTTTGCAATGGCTCTAGCAACATTTTGGATCATTCAGGTATCAGAATCCTTTTTTAAGAGAATCAAAAGTATAACCATATCCCAGTTTTTATGCCTCATGATGATTTAGAAAGTCTCAATTTCAGTGAGAAGCTAAAGTCCTGTTTTAAGAACAGGGAAAAGCTTCGTAGAGAGATTGAAAGCGGAAAAAGTGCTCAAAATATCCTTGGTGTTTCCGATAAAGATATGTTACTGCTTTACCAAGCAGCCCGTGCTCTTTTGGATGGAGGCAAGATTGATGCTGCCGCTAATGCGTTTCTTTTTCTTGCAACACTCAACCCAAAAGAGGGCGATTATTGGTTGGGGCTTGGTTCTGCGCTTGCTCAAATAGGAGATATAGAAGGGGCGCGAGATGCTCTGGAGTTAAGCACTTTTTGCGGTGGAGAGGACCCTCTTCCTTATTTTCATTTAGCCAAATTGCTCTTTGGAATGGGTGAACGGGAAGCAACGCTTGAGGCTTTAGATTGGACACTTGAAATGGCCAGCCACGATGACAAGTACAAGTCGATCCGTGAAGAGGCAGAAGCCGCCAAAAAGCTTCTCAAAAAGCCCAAAAAGCGCCCGCCCAGCAAAGGCAAACACACCTAAGATCTTTAATTTTTAAAAAAAACAACGATAAGAACGATAAAAATTTCCATCGCTATTATCGTTAATTTTTTGAGTTACGCGAAGCGTTTGGAGTGCTAAACTCCTGTTTAGCTTTGACTTATCAGTGAAAGTGAAAGCTAAACAGGAGTTTAGCACTCCAAACGCTAGCGCGGACTAACGACTCTTACTGCTCGCTATCGCCTTGTGGATCCGATGTATTGCCAAACCCAGTTTGGTTGAAATCGATTTTCCGAGCTACCGATGCCACTGGCTGA
Organism: Parachlamydiales bacterium; assembly: GCA_963765145.1. Classification (GTDB taxonomy): domain Bacteria; phylum Chlamydiota; class Chlamydiia; order Chlamydiales; family JAJFMK01; genus JAGVKY01. Next base: position 45,930 of record CAVXVG010000030.1, on the reverse strand, counting down.
AAATCTGGGCTTTCTACTTCATCGGTAGGAGCTGGGTTTTTTTGCTTAAGTTGGTAGAGCTGTTTTACGGCTATAAATCCGAAGGCTGCAGCGGTGATTTTTGAACCAAGCCATGGACTTACAAGGTAGACAACCATCAAAGCTAACATTGAATTGATAGCTCCCTTATTAAAAGGATCCTTCTCAGATTCTGCCTTTTGCATAAAGAGGGAGAGAAGTCCGAGCTGTTTATCTCCAAGAGGTAAATACTTCTGAGCCAACGGAGCAATTCCATTCATTATTTCTTTGTGTTTAATTTGAACTACTGCGCCGAGGGCTGCACCAACAGCGAAGGGTGTTTTGTAGCTGCGTGAGCAAGCAAGGGCACCGACGGCGAGCAACACATTGAAAGCATTATCTTCAATTTTTTTAGCCATTTGTTTGTTTTTTAAAGACTGAGGAAAAGCTTTCGCTTGCGCAACAAAATTTTGGATTAAAGGGCCTACGGCTTGTAGGGCTGGCAGAGATGTAGTCATAGTTTTGCCTCTTTGAGGGGGTTAAAAGTTATTTTTTTTCGGGTGCTGGAGGTTTTTGCTCGGGTACAGGAGATAGAAACTCTGTAGCCGCAACGTAAGTAAAGTAAATGGGTACACAGCTCTGGGCTACATTAGGGGCCCACATAGCAGCTAAAGCAGCAACCGACACCGGAGCTAAATGATTGTCGAGTATAGCGGATAGCAAACCAAATTTCTTATTCTGATAAGGTAGATTGGTTTTAGCAAATGACTCAAGTACATTGACAAAGTGACCAGGATGTCTTTCTTGATAGATAGCTAACGATAAACCTGCGAGAAACGCAGGTGTGTGCCTAAATAAACAATAGAGAGTTGTAAATCCTGCAAAAACTGTCGGCGCCCATTTTTCAATGTTATCAGCCGTCTCATTACTGAAAGCAGGTACAGCTGGTTGCCCAGCTGCTGCAGGAGCTGTAGTAACCCAGCTTACGATCTGGCTTCGGGCTTGATTTAGATCTACTGTTTGTAAATAGGCCCAAATACTTGATAAACCTGGCAAACTTGACATGACTTCCTCTCTACATCTTCTCAATGTTTGTTTTTAGCAGTTGATTAACCATGCTGGGGTCGGCTTTTCCTTGGGTCTTTTTCATCACTTGCCCCACAAGAAACGCAAATGCTTTATCTCTTCCTTGCTTAAAGTCGGTGACCGACTGCAAGTTTTGGTTGAGGACTTCTTGAATAATTGGAGACAGTTCGTCTGCGCTTCCTACTGTTTGATAGGCGCTGCTACCTTTGATGATGTCGCTTGGGAAACGATCTGGCGTGACCACCATCTCATCAGCAACACTTTTGGCCATTTTCCCTGTGATTTTCCCTTCGTCAACAAGCTTAATAAGTTCGCCAACTGCTTCGGGCTTAATACCTGAAGCGACAAGGTCTTTCCCATGTTCTTTAAATCTTCCGGGAAATTCTACTAGCATCCAGCTGCAAAGACTTTTTGGATTTCTAGTCACTGACAACGCTTTGTCAAAGTAGTCAGCCAGCCTCTTGTCAGCAGTTAAAAGAAAGGCGTGGTGCAACGAAAGGCCGAGGGTGTCGACATATCGTTTTTCCCTAGCTCTTGGAAGTTCTGGCAGCAGTTTCCGCTCTTCTTCTATAAACTCTTTTGTCAGGACTATAGGGACAAGGTCAGGTTCCGGGAAATAACGGTAGTCTTCGTTCATTTCCTTTTTACGCATCAAGACTGTCTGCCCTTTTTCAGCATCCCATCGATAGGTAGAGGGTGTAATTGTCCCCCCTTCTGAATAAACTTTGATTTGCCGCTTGATTTCAGCGTGCAAAGCAAGAACCAAGAAGCTAAATGAGTTCATGTTTTTGATCTCAATTTTGTTTCTCAATTCCGTTTCGCCTTTTTCACGGACAGAAATGTTCGCATCCATCCGAAGCGAGCCCTCTTCCATATTGCAGTCTGAAACATCGAGGTATTGCAAAATCGCCTTTAGGCTCATGGCATAAGCTGCCGCCTCTTCAGGCGTGTGGATGCACGGATCTGATACAATCTCGATGAGAGGAACTCCGGCACGGTTATAGTCAACACCTGCAAAAGAAGAGAAGTGCTTTAACATCCCGGCGTCATCTTCTAGATGGGCACTACGGACAGAAAACGTTTGCTCGATTCCATCAACCTCGGCGGTTACTTTCCCCCCCTTGATGATCGGGTGGGTAAACTGTGTGATTTGGAAACCACGAGGACTATCAGGATAAAAATAGGACTTTCTATCGAATCGGCTATAGGTTTGCACCTCTGCATCGATAGCAAGGCCCAGCTGGACCGCCTTTCGGATGGCCGCTTTATTCAAGACCGGCAAAGCCCCAGGTTGTCCTGTGCAAACGACCCCGATGTTGGTATTAGGTTCATCGCCAAAACGGTTACGGGCACGAGAGAAAAGTTTGGAAAGGGTGTTGAGCTCAACGTGGATCTCAAGTCCGATTACTGCTTCAAATTCAGCCATTGTAGGGGTCTCTAGAGGTAAAAAACGAAACTTTTTCAAGCGCAAGAGAGGCTCTTAAAAGAGCACTGTCTTGTCCAAAAGGGGCTATCAATTGCAGCCCCATCGGTTTGCCAGCTGTTGTCATTGAGGTGGGCAAACTGATCGCCGGCAAGCCGCCAAGATTGATCCCAATTGTGTAAAGATCTTCCAAATACATCTGAATTGGATCTTGTACCGCTCCAATATTGAACGCGCTAAACGGAGAGGTGGGTGTAGCAATAAAATCGCAGGACGAGAAGGCCTTTGCATACATTTGTAATATTTTGGTTCTAACTTTTTGAGCCTTTTGATAATAGGCCTCTTGAAAACCGGAGGATAACACAAAGGTACCAAGCAAAATTCGCCGTTTGACCTCATGGCCAAATCCCTCTTCTCTTGATTGAGTGTAAACCTGCAAAAGATCTTTGGCGTTTTTTGAACGGTGGCCAAAACGTATACCGTCAAACCGGGCTAAATTGGTCGAGGCTTCTGCTGTTGCGAGGATGTAATAAACGGGGAGGGCATACTTCAACAGGTCCAAGTCAACATCGACGATAACGGCCCCTTGGGCTTTCATCTTATCGACACTGTTTTGAAACAGAGATTTCGCTTCGGGATTGAGGTTTTCCAAAAAGCGGCTAGGCACTCCAACCTTCACACCGTTTAGCGAAAGAGGTGACTGCAAGAAAGAGTCCCCTTTTTCGGGTAAACAAGTTGAGTCGTGTTCGCAAGGCCCTGCCATCACTTCCATGGCAAGCTGCAGGTCTTCAACAGATCGGGCAAATGTTCCGATGGTATCTAGGCTAGAACCATAGGCAATCAGCCCATAACGGGACACTTTGCCATACGTTGGTTTCAAGCCTAAAATTCCACAAAATGAGGCCGGTTGTCTAACCGATCCACCTGTATCGCTGCCTAAAGCAATCGGCACCATCCGGGCTGCCACTGCAGCAGCAGAGCCGCCTGACGACCCTCCCGGCACGGCTTTTAGATCCCAAGGGTTTTTGGTAATTTGGTAACCAGAATTTTCGGTAGAAGAGCCCATCCCGAATTCATCGCAATTGGTTTTACCCACAAAAATGACGCCAGCTTTTTCAAGCCGTTCGCAGGCTGTAGCTGCAAAAGGGGCAATATATCCTTTTAAGATTTTTGATCCGGCAGTTGAGGGTTCGCCTTTCACATGGATGTTATCTTTGATCGCGATCGGGACGCCGGCAAGTGGGCCTAAAGTTTCACCGTTCTTTAACTTTTCATCTAATTTCTTTGCCTGTTCGTAGGCCAAGTTTTTAGAGAGGGAAAGAAAGGCGCCGATACTTGGATCTAGTTGTTCAATTTGGGCGTAATGGGCATCAACAATCTCTTTAGCTGAAGCTTTTTTCTCTTTGAAAGGCTGTATTGAGCTCTTTTGCGCTCATGTTGTAGAGATTCATACTTCTTTTCCTCCCATAAAACTTGGCACTTTGACCATGCCGCCTACTTGATCCGGGCTCAAAGCTAAAAATGTGGCTCTGTCCAACAATTCATTGTCTGTTTTTTCAGCATCTGGACGGACAACGTTCACAAGGTCGCTTGCCACGTGGTAGGTCGGGTTGACCCCATCAGTATCGACCTCTGAAAGGGTGTCGACAAAGGCCAAAATTTTTCCCAAATCGTTTTTAATTTTCTCCACCTCTTCGGGTGTTAAATCGATCCTCGCCAGTTGAGAGAGGGTTTCAACAGTTTGATTATCTATATTAGCCAAAACAAGCTCCGAAAATTAATGTGGGGGTTTCCGAGTATATATTACGAAAGCCTCGTTGTCCACCTTTCCTGTGCCCACAAGCCTTATTGCACAATTAACCACTGAGGCAGTGAGAACACAGAGGAATGAGAGGACGATGAGGCGAGTTGTGTTGTCATCGGAACATTTTGGTCAGATTTTCTTTGGGTCTTTGTGTTTCATTTTAAAATTTTTAAAGAATTGAAGACGCAAAGACACAAAAGAGGACTAAAAAAGTGAATTTTTACGAACTAACGGCATCAAAAATCTCTCTCAATGTTCTCGCAATTCCTCTGTGACCTCACTGCCTCAGTGGTTTTTTCTGGTACTGGGAAAAGATCAGGTTTTTAGTAAGTCCCACATGGCGCGGAAAGGGGGACATGTTTCTAAAAGCTCGTCCTTGGTCCCTTCAGCGATTTTCTTGCCACGATCGATGAAGACGATTTTGTCGGCATCTTCGATGGTAGAAAGGCGATGGGCAATGACAATTTGGGTCATCGAACCTCGCAGCCCTGTTAATGCTTTTTGGATCAGATTTTCGCTAACAGCATCAAGTGCACTTGTCGCTTCATCCAAGATCAGGATTGGGGCATTTTTGAAGATGGCACGGGCAATGGCAAGGCGTTGCTGTTGTCCGCCCGACAAATTTTTACCCCCTTCGGCAAGAAGGGTCTCATATTTTTCGGGAAGTGGGGTGATAAATTCTTCAGCGTGGGCAAGACGTGCGGCGCTTGAAAGCTTTTCTTCTGTATAGGGCAGACCAAACGAGATGTTTTTTCCAATCGTGTCATAGAAAAGAAAGGGTCTTTGAGAAACAAACGATATCTTCTCTCGAAGCGATCGTTGAGTATAACTTTTAATCGAACGGCCATCTATTTTGATCTCTCCCTTCAACGGATCGAAAAGGCGAGGCAACAGAGCTGCAACAGTTGACTTTCCGGCTCCTGTCGAACCGACTAAAGCAACCTTTTCCCCCTTTTTAACACTGAAAGAAAGGTCGTGGATCACCTGATGGTCTCCATAGGCAAAAGAGACGTTTTCAAAGACAATGTCGTTTTGAAAGCTTTCTAAAGCTACAGCATCTGGCTCATCCATGATTTCTGGAGAGGTATTTAAGATGTCCATCATCCGTTCGGCAGCGGCAATCCCTTTTTGGATGTTCCCATTTTCTTCGGCAAATTTTTTAATCGGCTCATAAAAGACATATAAGAAACCGCAGTAGATCAACACATCCGATATACCAAGATCGAATAGGTAAAGACCTGCAATCAAGGCAAACCCCATGAAAAACATCCCAATCGTGTGGACAATAGGACGTGAGGAAACATCATAACGTGCAGCGCGCCGCTGCAAGTTGACCATCTTCTCGTTTTGCTCTCCATATTTCTTGGCGGCAAAATCTTCCATCGAGAATAGTTTAACGGTTTGAATACCCGATAAAAAATCGATCAGAACAGAGGTAAAACTCTCTTGGTTTTCCTGCAGTTTTTTAGACAATCTCTTGATTCTTCCTGCTATGAATAAGACCGGAAAAACGATGAGGGGAAACCCGATAAAGATCAGCATCGTCAACTTCCAAGAGGTGAAAAAGCAGAGAAGGAAGGTAGAAATAACAGTAAAGGGTGTTTGGATATAGTTTGAAAGAAAGCTATTGATTGATTCGGCAATCAAAGAGGCATCGCCAGCCACACGAGAGGCTAAAGAGCCCACATGGTGTTTCTGGAAAAAAGAAAGCGGTAAGGTTTGCAAATGGTCAAAGTAGTCGGCACGCAAGTCAGCGCTGACTCTAATAGAAAGAAGTTTTGTGAAAAAGCGTTGTAAAAAGAGAGCAATCGCCCTGAAAACAGCTACACAGGCCAAAAAAATGGCGAATCTTCGGTAATCTGAGGCAAATCCAAAGAGGTCATTAAAAAAGCGGTAGCCCGTTGTTAAAAGGTCTTCACCCTTTTTATCAGCTAAGTAAAGTTCTGCCTCTTTTTTGGTTAAAACCTCTTTGCCGCCGCTAGCCTCTTGAAAAGTGGCAACTAAGGTTTTTTCCTCTATTTCCCCTCGATCATTCCCAAAAAAAGTGAAAAGATCGGGTCCCTTATTGGTTAAAATCCCAACCGACAACACCTCTAACTGCGAAGAAATGGTCATCAATCCCATTGAAAATAATGTCACGATGAACAATATATGGTTGTATTTCTTTCGGAAGATGAGGGAAAAGAGAGTTCGCATCAGACGTTTTGTCCAATTTTTCGGAACTTCAAGTACCGTTCCTCAATGAGGATATCTGCAGGAAGGTGGCGCAAAGCACCCCACTCTTCAATGAAAAAATCCTTCACACCTTTATAGACAACTTTAGGGTCGTGGTGGGCACCACCCAAAGGCTCTTTGATGATTTTATCGACAACACCTTGCTGAAGAAGGTCTTCTGACGTCATTTTTAACGCTTCGCAAGCTTCTACCTTCTTGCTGGCATCTTTCCAAAGGATCGACGCACACCCTTCCGGAGAGATCACTGAATAGCAGGCATGTTCCAGCATGCCGATCACATCACCCACACCCATTCCAAGGGCGCCGCCCGAATAGCCCTCACCGATCACAACGATAATAATGGGCGTTTTAATTCGGGCCATTTCGCGCAAATTCAACGCAATTGCCCACCCTTGGCCTCTTTCTTCTGCTTCCAAGATCGGGTTAGCTCCCGGAGTATCTAAAAGGGACAAAACAGGGAGAGAGAATTTTTCTGCCAATTGCATCAAGCGAAGAGCTTTTCTAAAGCCTTCCGGGTTGACCATGCCAAAGTTGTGTTTGATACGGGTTTCCGTATCTTTTCCTTTCTCTTGACCGATCACTACAATCGGCTGCCCATCTATCTTAGCAAGACCACCGACAACAGCCTGGTCTTCTCCAAAATAGCGGTCTCCAGCAAGTTCGGTAAAATCTTCTGTGATGTTATTGATAAAATCTAACGCCCTTGGCCGTGCCGGATGACGAGAGATTTGCACCCGTTCCCATGCACTCAAATTTTTATAAACCGAGGCCTTTAGCTCTTCCAGTTTCTGCTCTAAACGGATGATTTCTTGGTTAAAAAGGGGGTTGTTGTGGCTCTGTTTTTTTAACCGGTCAATCGTTTTTCTATACTCTTCAATCTCTCTTTCATGGGGAAGAATGTCGTTCATGGAGTGAGGTCCGCCTTCGCAAAGTCATGCGTAATTTCAATAGTTGTAGAATGGGCGCGCGCCGAAATAACGGAATAAAGCTCCTCGACGTCGCTTGTTTTTAATCTAATGCAGCCGTCGCTCTCGTTTTTTCCAAGGCTTGAACAATCTTCATGCCATCCACTAGCGCCTTTAACCCAAGGAACGCCATGTATTCCATAACTTTTAGCAGGAGAGCTGCAATTTTTGATCTCTTTTTCAAATGGGATCCACCGCGTTCCAAAGTGGTGGATCATATCGACCCGTTCCCCTTGGTAATAACCTTTTGATTCAGGGGCGTACACAGCAATCCGATCTCCTAAAGAATAGGTGCCGGTGGGCGTCAGATAACCAGAAGGACGGGTGATGTCTTGCCTACCCACACAAACAGTGTAATTTTTAAGCCACTCAACTTTGTCTTCTTGTTCGTCGACAACGGCAAGCCACAGCTGTTTTCTTGCGATATCGAGCAATAAGTGGAAATGGAAAGGGTAGTCTAGCTTCAAAACATTGAAACGATCGCCGTCTCGAGCTTCTTCTTTCCCTAGCGAGCGGTGGATAAAATAGCGTGAGGTTGCAAAATGATTGGCATAATCGATCACCCAAGCAGACCTCCCTTTTAACCAGTTGACTTTTGGCTTATAGGTGAGCGTTTCGACAAAAGGCAGGGGGCTATCAAGGCGAAAAAGTTCGTCGATTCTGTCAAAAGAGGGGAGGGGAGCGTCAATTTTTTGGGCAGATTTTGCCTTTACTTCCATTGCAATCGTGATTTCTTTGGCAGGGGCTTGCGTAGGAGAGTAACTCCTCCAACTGTCAAAGAGAAAAAGTGCTGCTAGAAAAGCAATGGTGTATAGAACAAAAAGCTTCATGTAGAGACCTCCCATTGTAACTTAATGTGAGTTCGACCGCAATTTCCCAATGCAAAAGGGCAGATTCCGGATGAAATTTCGCACATTTAGCCGAAATGAATATCAAAAAACGCTATTCATGAGGCCAAATGTGCGAAATTCCGCCGGAAGATGGCCTTTTTCATGGGAAATTGCGTCGAATTCGCATTAATCCAATAATGATAGACTAACAAGTTTTTACAAGAGAGAAGAAGGTATGAACTTAATAGCAACCCTGCAAGAACGGGGATTTGTCGAGCAAATAGCCGGCATAGGCCTAGATGACATATTGAAAAAACAGGTCCACCTCTACTGCGGTTTTGATCCGACAGGCGACAGCCTTCACGTTGGCCACCTCATTCCACTTATTGGGATGAAATGGTTCCAACAAGCCGGACATATGCCAATCGCATTGGTCGGTGGGGCCACCGGCATGATTGGCGACCCATCAGGAAAATCCCAAGAAAGAAATCTTTTAACAGGCGATCAGATCCAAAAAAATGTATTGGGCATCCAAAAAAACATCCAACAAGTGCTGAAAAGCACCGATTTTCTCCTATTGAATAATTTTGATTGGATTTCACCTTTCTCGTTTATCGATTTTTTGCGCGATGTAGGTAAAAACTTCCGTTTAGGGCCGATGTTGGCAAAAGAATCTGTAAAACTTCGCATTAACTCAGAAGAGGGGATGAGTTTCACCGAATTTTCCTATCAATTGCTGCAAGCCTACGATTTTTTTCATCTCCACAAAAAGTATGGGGTCAATTTGCAGCTCGGGGGAAGCGACCAATGGGGCAATATCACGGCAGGCATTGATTTGGTGCGTAAAGAGACCGGTAGCGCTGTTTTTGGCCTTACATTTCCTTTGCTAACACGCAGCGATGGGCAAAAGTTTGGAAAAACGGAATCGGGCACGATTTGGCTTTCGGAAGAAAAACTGCCTGTTTACGAATTTTACCAATACTTTTTCCGGATGCCAGATGCCGATGTGATCCGATGTCTTCGTCTTCTGACCCAAATGCCCATGGATCAGATCAGGAAAATTGAAAAAGAGATGAAAGAAGAGGGATATGTTCCCAATACAGCCCAAAAACACTTGGCCGTTGCTGTCACAGAGTTGGTACACGGAAAGGAAGGGGTAAAAATAGCCCTTGCAGCAACAGAAATTGCAAAGCCCGGGGCAAAAACAGAGCTATCAGTTGCTACCCTAGAGCTGCTTGAAGGAGAAATCCCATTTTTTGATTTGCCGACCAAAGATTTGATCGGCGCAAAACTAGTCGATGTTTTGGTCTCAACAAAAGAGCTGGCAAGTAAAGGGGAAGGGAAGCGCCTTATTCAAAATGGTGGTCTCTACCTAAACAACAACAAGGTTGATTCTGATGCGGTGCAAATTCAACAAAACGATTTGATCGAAGGAAAATTGTTGCTTGTTGCGTTGGGAAAAAAGAAAAAACTAATTATTCGCATAAAAAGTGATATTTCTTGAAATTGTTCGCAAAATTCTTCTAATCAGCTTTTTAAGCAATTTAAGAAGCTGGTTTTTTCATTGGGAACAAAAAGTTTTCCTTGAGTGAAATTCGCCGACAGGTACAATGACCTCAAAAGGCTTCGGCCACGGATTTGAAGGAGTTTCCATGTCGGAACAATCAAAAAGAAAAACCATCACGAAGACGCACCTTGTAAATGCGATCTCGTCTGAACTTGGAATGAGCGCGACAGAAGTTCGCAATGTTGTTCAAGCGTTTCTTGATAAACTCACAGATAGCCTCAATGAAGGCGATCGGATAGAATTTCGTGACTTTGGTGTCTTCGAAGTGGTAACACGCAAAGCCAAAATTGGCCGCAACCCACGCAAAGCATCGGTTCCTATCCCTATTCCATCACGCAATGCTGTGAAATTCACTCCAGGAAAAAAGATGAAAGAGCTTATTGAAGAGCAATTAAATGCGACTCAAAAAGCACGTATTCCTCAATATTCCCTATAACGTCGGCCAAATTCTTTTATGGCCTTTGACGCTATCAAAAAAGCCTTAGGCACCGTCGCCGCCGAAAAAATCCAAGATGGATCGGTTGTCGGTTTAGGTTCAGGTTCCACCGTCGCTTATTTTATCGAGGCGCTCGGAGAACGGACGCGCCACGGATTAAACGTCAAAGGATGTCCCACCTCTCAAATCAGCTCCAGATTAGCTATCCAATCAAAAATCCCCCTCGTAGCGATTAATCGCATCGATAAGATCGATATTGCTGTGGATGGGGCAGATCAAGTGAATAAAGATAAACAAATGATCAAAGGTCGAGGCGCCGCATTGTTGCGTGAAAAAATCGTCCTCACTGCAGCCCTCGACCGGATCATTTTAATCGACGCTAGCAAAAAGGTGACCAAATTAGGCGACTGTCTTTTGCCTGTTGAAGTCGTTCCAATCGCCGATCTATGGATTATCAAGCAAATTGAAAAGCTAGGGTTTATTGCTGTTGTAAGGCAAAAGGGAAATGGTGTGCCTGTTGTCACAGACAACCAAAACCACATCATTGACATTGAGCTGAAAGGCCCTGTTAATAAACCCGCAGATTTAGAGAATGAGTTAAGAAAAATACCCGGCATTGTAGAGACAGGCCTTTTTTTCAATTTGGCCAATACTGTATTAGTCGGAAACGAGCAAGGAGTTGATGTTTGGTCTTAGGTGAATTGATCCAATTGACTTTTGATAAGATCATGCAGACCCATGCTTACACCCTGGTGATTTTAGGCACCCCAGAAAAAAAGTTTGCGATCTATTTAGACCCCCAGATGGGTAAAACGATGCAACTTTATCTGACCGAAGGAGTTAGGCAAAGGCCGCTGACACACGAGTTGGTTTCATGCATTTTGAAAGGGTTTCAAATTGAGCTCAAACAGGTGGTTATCGTCGACCTTCAAGATACCACTTTTTTTGCCCGGCTTTTTTTAGAGCAGCCGATGAGCAAGGATATGACCCACATCGTCGAAGTGGATGCCCGTCCATCCGATTGCCTGACGTTGGCTCTTTTAGCAGACGTTCCTGTCTATTGCACAAGAGAAGTCTTGAACGCCGTCATTCCGCTGGAAGAATAGCGTTTCGCGAAGCGTTTGGAGTGCTAAACTCCTGTTTAGCTTTCACTTTCACTGATAAGTCAAAGCTAAACAGGAGTTTAGCACTCCAAACGCTTCGCGGAAATAAAAAAAAGCGGAACTCGAAATGATTCCAAGTTCCGCTTTTCATCGTACAAAGAAGTTTTTAAGCTTAATTAATAAGCAGGGCTAACTTCTGCTGCCTCTGGTCCTTTACGGCCGTCTCTTTCAACGTAAGTCACTTTCTGACCTTCGTTCAAAGTTTTGACATTTCCTTCGATGTTGCTGACGTGAACGAATAGTTCTTTGCTGCCATCGTCTGGTGTGATAAAGCCGAAGCCTTTCTGCGCATTGAAAAACTTAATTTTTCCTGTAGATTTGTTAGACATTGTGTTCTCTGATTTGTTAATAACTTTTTTAATCTCTAGTTTTTACTAGAAATTCTGTAGGGGAGTATGGAGTAAATGAAGAATTACATCTACATCTTTCGCTCCAGAACTGGATCTTATAAATTAGAAATTAAATTTTACAAGAAAAAAGAGAAAAGGCTGCTAGGAAACTAGCAGCCTTTGCCAAAGAATTTTAGACAGCCGGATTCCTTGCAGGATCGGCGATCACACTCCAGGAACCATTAGCCCCTTGAGTAAATTGCAAATAGGCATCGTTCTTGAAAGGAGCAACATACTCACGACGTCCACCATCTGACGATTCATAGACTATTTTTGCATATTCAGCATCATTAGGAAGTTCTATCGCCATTGGCGCATCCCAATCTACCATTTTTTGCTCTGAAGCAAAAGGATCACCTGATTTCCTGTATTTTTCTTGGAGCGCAAGAAAATTTCCAGTTACAGAAGCATCATGTTTAGCTGCATTGAGGGTAATAAACAAAGTTGCCTGAGTGGGCAATGCTATAACCTCTGCAGCTACCGATCCTTTAGTCCAAGTAGTTTGAAAAACAGGCCTGCCAGGATCTGCTGTTACCAGAGTGAAACCTGGTAGGGTTGGGACAATGACATCTGTTTTAAGAACATTGCCAGATCCTTTAGGGGCGTCATAATAAAGGCCCGCATGAGTGACGGGAAAAACATCTCTCACCTGGGCAGTCGATTTGTAGTGAACTGTTAATTGACCGGCTGATTCTGGAAGCTGGACAAGACCCACTGGGTACTTGACAACACTTGTCCAGGTATACCAATGAGGCTTGTAACTAATTTCCATCTCACCTTGGTGAACAGACATATTGCTTTGCACCGAACCAAGAACAGTACGTTTCGATCCTTGAACAAAATTCGCTGTAGGAAAATCTTGTAAAAGAGTTCCTTTTTTAAAGGCTTCAATAAACTTTTCATCAACAGCAGCTTTAGCTGATGTGATGGAAGGTGGAGCAGCTTGTTGTGGAACCAGTGTTTGTTTAAAAATTACAGAAGGGTTGACCCGAAATTCGAGTTCTTTATCAGAGCCATTGACCAGAGTGTGTGTTACACCATTAACTGTTAATTTTGCAGTAAATGTTGACGATATGCTGTATGGGAAATTCCCTTTAAATTTTATCGGTACTGTACGGCCAACTTGATCTGCGTCAGATACAAAAAAATGGGGGGAGTAGCCACTCATAAAAAGTTTTGTGCCAGTAAAGGGCAGCAAATGGACAATTTCTTCTAAATCAGCCAGTGTTTTTTGAAGAGTCTCGTCAGTTGTTTTAACGAGTCCATTGACCTTTGCATCAAGGTTAGCGAACACTTCGATAGCTTTCCCGCCAATTACCTCTGCTGTTTTATCTAAAGATCCTATATAAGCATCTCTTGTTTCAGCAATGACTATGCTTGTCTGATTACCTGCTGTAATCAGTGCCCTGGTAGCTACGTTTGCAGCTTGGTTGGCCGCATTGTTTACAATCCCATCGACAGTCGACTGAAAGCCGTCGAGAAGTTTTCCGATGGGATCTACATTCACAGCTTGCGCAACGAATGCTGGTACTACAGATGTTGTTGTTGACATAACAAACCTCTTTTGTAACTCGCCCGCCACAATTAGCGAGCAAGATTTAAGTTGTATGCCGATCGTTTATTTTTTGCAACAACCCCAAAAAAAGGCATTTTTACGCGAAGCGTTTGGAGTGCGAAACGGCCTTACTGCATACTTTGGTGCCATTATGAGAAATGTAGCTTAGGCTTTAGCCTGAGTTTGTTACCGCGGGTTTTAACCCGCGGCGGATAGTGCGGGGTTAAAACCCCGCAAAACGAGCTCAGGCCAAAGCCTAAGCTACAACACGCTAACGCGGACTACTTCCGGGCTTGGATGAAGAGCTCGTCTTGGTGGAAAGGGACGTGTCCTGTCGAGGTGATCGGGTTAGCAACGGTATAGGCGTTGGCAAAATCTGTTAGAAAATCTTGATGCATCTCTTCCGGGATGTTATCAAGAAGGGGAGTAAAGGCACTTAGCCAATCGATCAGGTCTCTTTTGTTGGCAAAGAAATAGCTGTGGCGTTCGATAGCAACTTTTGAGTCTTGAAAACCTGCTTGTTCAAGAAAGCCTTGGTACTGTTCTACCGTAAATTTGTGGCGTGGGTGAACGTAATCAGTAAAATAGCTGGCCCATTTTTCATTTTCTCTTACAGAATCAACGACCGATTGGACTTCAGGCAGAGGAATGCAAGGAATCGTGAAAAATATTCTACCGCTTGGCTTTAAAGCAGCAAAGACCCTATCCAAAATTTCACTCTGGTTCTTATACCAGTGTAAAGCAGAGAACGAAACGATCCAGTCGTAGCTGTTTTCTTCTGTTGAGTTGCGAAAATCTTGAGCAATAAAGGCAAGGTTAGAGTAGAGCTGTTCAGAATGATTTTTTTGTGCAAAGGCAATAGCGCCTTCTCCTCTCATTTCTGCACCAACAACTGCTCCATGAGGAATTCTGCCTGCAAGATTAGCCGCCGTCCGTCCACCGCGACAACCAATTTCAAGAACCTTTTCGTCTCCGCGGAAGGCAATACGATCCAATGCGTCCTGAGCCACACTTGTTTGCTGCCAAGAATGGTTATAATAGGCCGACGCTCTCTCATATGTAGAGAATGAATCGATAGCCGAAAGGTACGAAGTAGCTAATAGGGCAAAACAAACAATTCTCACGGGCAAAATCCTTTATTTCTTTGTGTTGTTGTTGGGGCGGATAAGGTGGTCGAGTGAAAAGACCCCTGCTCCAAAAGCTAGGATGATCAAGCTTGCAAAGAGGAAAGGGAAAGCGCTTTGGCTGGCAAAAAGAGACCAGCTTTTGAGGGCTTCCGGGTAAGCAAAAATGTAGGCGCCGATCATTACGCAAGAGGTCAGGAGGGCGCTTAAGCGGGATAGTAGACCTAAGACAAGAAAAGCACCGCCAATGGTTTCGATAAGGGCGACAGCAAGAGCCGCTGCATGAGGTTCTGGTATCCCCAACGCCGCAAATGAAGTTGCTGTTCCACTTAAGTCATTGAGTTTGGGCCATCCGGCAAAAATAAACTGGATGCCCCAAATCAAACGGGTGGCCAGAAGAAGAATCGACTGTAAGCCAGGTGTCCAACAAAAAAGCCAATCGTAAAGCCTTTCAAAAAATCTCATCTTCTTCTTCTCCTTAACTTGAGCAAACCAAGCAGCCGTCTTTATTTTCCAAATTGCATACTAATGCTTCCGGAGGGGCAGCTATTGCCGGTTTTGTTTTCATTGTATATTTGCCGTCGACAGTGAACTTGATTGCATCAGCTGCCGATTTTGTCCGCAGATAATACATACCTGTTTTGAGCCCTTTTTTCCAGGCATAAAAATGCATGGAGGTCAGTTTTGCAAAATTTGGACTTTCTACAAACAAATTCAACGATTGCGATTGGCAGATATAGGCGCCGCGGTCTGCTGCCATATCGATCATCGTCTTTTGCTTGATCTCCCAAACGGTTTTGTAGAGCAATTTCAAATCATCGGGGATCTCATCGATGGTTTGAACCGAGCCGTTAGAAGCGATGAGTTTGTTTTTCAAATCTTCGCTCCAAATGCCACGCTCGACCAGATCTTTCAGAAGATATCGGTTGACCACGACAAAATCGCCTGTCAAGACACGTCTTGAATAGATGTTGGAAGTAAACGGTTCGAAACACTCGTTGTAGCCCAAAATTTGGGAAGTGCTTGCTGTTGGCATTGGGGCAAGGAATAAAGAGTTCCTAACACCGGTTGCCATGATTTTCTTACGCAATGTTGTCCAATCCCAACGGCTAGAAGGGGTAGCGCCCCACAAGTCGAACTGGAATTTACCTTGCGACATCGGAGAGCCTGGAAACGTCTCGTAAAACCCGAGCTCTTCTGCAAGCTCGGCCGAAGCTTCTGCTGCACCAAAGTAGAGAGTCTCAAAGATTTCTTGGTTCAGTTTTTTTGCTTCTTCCGACTCGAAAGGTAGCCTTAAAAGGACAAAAGTATCTGCAAGCCCTTGCACACCAATTCCAATAGGACGGTGACGCTTGTTAGAACGCTCTGTTTCAGGAACAGGGTAATAGTTGACGTCAATGATCTGGTTTAAGTTCTTGGTGACTACCTTGACCACATCTTTCAACTTCTGGTGGTTGAACTTCCCTTGTTCCACAAAGCGAGGAAGGGCGATAGAGGCTAAGTTGCAAACAGCAATCTCATCTTTTGAGGTGTATTCGATGATCTCAGTGCAAAGGTTGCTCGAGCGGATTGTCCCCAAGTTTTGTTGGTTCGATTTGGCATTGGCAGCATCTTTGAAAAGCAAATAGGGGTTGCCTGTCTCAATCTGCGCTTCTAATATTTTAAACCACAGTTCTTGAGCCGGCATCACCTTTTTGGCTCGCCCTTCTTCCTCGTATTTTAAATAAAGGGTGCGGAATTCATCTCCCCAAGTGTCGTAAAGACCGGGGGCCTCATTAGGGCAAAACAGTGACCATGATCCATTAGCCTCGACCCTTTCCATGAAAAGATCAGGAATCCAAAGGGCTAAAAATAGATCACGTGCTCTAGCCTCTTCTTTGCCTGTATTTTTTCGTAAATCTAAAAAATCACAAACGTCTGCATGCCATGGTTCTAGATAAATGGCGAAAGAGCCTTTCCGCTTTCCTCCCCCTTGGTCGACATAGCGCGCAGTGTCGTTAAACACTCGCAACATCGGAACAATACCGTTAGAGGTTCCGTTGGTTCCTCGGATGTACGAGCCGGTAGCCCGAACATTGGAAATGCTTAAGCCAATGCCTCCGGCAGCTTGAGAAATTTTTGCACACTGTTTCAACGTCTCATAGATCCCGTCGATACTGTCATCTTGCATTTGTAAAAGGAAGCAAGAGGACATTTGGGGCTTCGGCGTACCCGAATTGAAGAGGGTAGGGGTCGCGTGGGTAAACCACTTTTCACTCATCAAATGGTAAGTTTCGATAGCCTTTTCCACATCTTCTTTGTGTATGCCAAGCGAAACCCGCAT
This sequence comes from Parachlamydiales bacterium, assembly GCA_963765145.1. Taxonomy (GTDB): domain Bacteria; phylum Chlamydiota; class Chlamydiia; order Chlamydiales; family JAJFMK01; genus JAGVKY01. The sequence continues at coordinate 29,033 of CAVXVG010000030.1, read as the reverse complement.
CAACATGTGTTGAGGCCGTTCTTTAACCTCTCCGTTGATTCTGAGAAGGTAGGAGCGCTCTAATGTTTTAAACCCAAAATAATCGTACGAAAAGTCTCTGTCATAAATGATGGTCGAATTCAAAAGATCTTTGTGTTTCTGAACGACTTGGTACACATCATCCGAAATGAGGGGAGAGGGTTGTCCTGTCTTTGGGTTGATGTAGTTGTAAAAATCATCAATGGTCTCTGAAAAAGACTTTTTGGTGTTCTTTTGCAGGTTGGAAACAGCAATTCTTGCCGCCAAAATAGCGTAATCAGGGTGTGTTGTTGTCATCGAAGCTGCAGTTTCTGCAGCTAAGTTGTCCAACTCTGAAGTCGTAATCCCTTCATGAAGCCCTTCAATGACCTTTTTGGCCACATGGATAGTTTCTACATGGTCGTCTAGGCCGTAGCTTAGTTTTTGGATGCGTGCAGTGATCTTGTCGAACTTTACCGCTTCGCGGCGGCCATCTCTTTTTAAAACGTACATTTAGAAATCCTCGATCAGAGAAAATACGTTTTCCTCTTTTGACGCCATGACGGATGATTTTTGGTATTCTGAAACTCTTCTTTCAAAGAAGTTGGTTTTTCCTTGCAGCGAGATAAGCTCCATGAAATCGAATGGATTTGCAGCGCCATAAATTTTGGGGCAATGGAGAGCTTGTAAGAGGCGGTCGGCCACAAATTCGATGTATTGGCACATCAGATCTGCGTTCATCCCAATGAGGCGAACAGGCAAGGCGTCTTTAACGAACTCTTTTTCAATTTCAACAGCAGAGGCGATCACTTCGGTCACTTGTGCTTTATCCAGTTGGTGATCGAGTTGGTTATAAAGAAGGCAGGCAAAGTCACAGTGGAGCCCTTCATCTCTGGAAATCAGCTCGTTTGCAAAGCAAAGACCCGGCATCAGTCCACGTTTTTTGAGCCAAAAGATCGAGCAGAAGCTGCCTGAAAAAAATATTCCTTCAACAGCTGCAAAGGCAATCAAACGCTCGGCAAAGGAACCTTGCGAAATCCAACGGAGCGCCCAGTTTCCTTTTTTGCTTACGCAAGGAACATTTTCAAGAGCATTGAAAAGGTAGTCCTTTTCTTTCGTATCTTTGATGTAGGTGTCGATGAGGAGGGAATAGGCTTCAGAGTGGATATTTTCAATCATGATCTGAAAACCATAAAAGCAGCGGGCCTCAGGGTATTGGACTTCCCGCATGAAGTTAACAGCTAAATTTTCATTCACAATCCCATCGCTTGCTGCAAAGAAAGCAAGGACGTGCTTAATGAAATAGCGTTCATCTTCATTTAGTTTTTCTTTCCAATCGCGCTGATCCACAGAAAGGTCAATTTCTTCGGCTGTCCAAAAGCTAGCTTCTGCTTTTTTGTACATTTCCCAAATTTCTTGGTGTCGGATAGGGAATAGAACAAACCTGTCTTTGTTCTCTGCTAAAATGGATTCATGTTGACTCATATACACCTGATTTTAAGTTGCTAGCGCCCGGAAACTTTGCTGTTTCGGAGGATTATTGGCAAGGGTCTAGAAAACACCGATTCATACCCTTTTTCGACCAAAAAGTGCAATTACCATTCATTTTTGTGATTTTTATTTATATAAACCACTGAGGCACTGAGAACACAGAGAAAATATGAGAGCAGTGAGATCTCATTTTCAGTGAAAAAATTCAAATTCTCTCTGCGTCTCCGCGTTGAAAATTTAAGTTTGCTTTTGCCTAGAGGGATGTTTTGATAAAGGTTAACTGAAATTTTCAACGCAGAGAATAGAAAGATACTTCGCATAAGCAAAACCCTTCTCACTGCTCTCATGTTTTCTCTGTGTTCTCAGTGCCTCAGTGGTGAATTACGCAACAACGCTTCTTTCTGTTAAAATGTTCTAATATTATGCGAATAACCGACGACCCAACACTTGCCGCTTCTTACTTGAAGCAGGGCAAAATCATCATTTTTCCGACAGAAACTGTCTTTGGAATGGGGGCGGATGCCACCAATCCCGAGGCCTGCCAAAAAATTTATGCCATCAAAGGGAGGCCTTCTGATAACCCTCTCATCCTCCATACGGCTACTCCCAATCAGCTCATGGAATATGGCCACATCGAAGACGACGTTTTAAAAGCATTCGCCCCTTTTATCCCTGGGCCGCTTACTTTAATCCTCAAAAAAAAGCGTCCCGATCTTTTTTCTGCGGGACTTACAACCGTTGGCCTTCGCATTCCTGCTCACGAAAAAGCTTTGGAAATGTTGAAACAGCTTCCTTTTCCGGTCGCAGCACCCTCAGCCAATTTGTCGGGCAAACCTTCTTTGACCAGGATACAAGATGTCATCGAGACTTTTGCAGACTCTGTAGACCTTTTATTGACAGGGGATGAGCCCATCCATGGGATTGAATCGACCGTCATCGACTTATCTAAAGAAAGGCCCGTCTATCTTCGGCCTGGCGTGGTCAGCTTTGACGAGTTATTGCCCCTTTTACCCGAACTTACCCGTTGGTCTGGTGGAGAAAATCCCCCTTCGCCTGGGATGAAGTATCGACATTATGCCCCAACCGGCAAAGTAAAAATATATCATAACACTTTGGAAATAAATACTATAGGTGATTTTTCAGAAATTGGCTTTGAGGTAACGGGCAAAGGAGTTGTTAGTAAAAAAGTGGCCACCAATACAGAATATGCTCAAGAGCTGTATGCATTTTTTACCCTTTCAGATAGAAAGGGATTAAAGCATGTCAATTGTCAGCTGCCTCGAGAGGGTGCACTACATGAGGCTCTCTTAGAACGGTTAATAAAGGCATCATCATAAATAGGCTTCTATAGTGCGATTTTTTATCATTGTAGACCAGTTGTCAGACTGGAATTTCCCTTTGCAAGGGATCGAAGTGATCACTGCAAAAGATTACCTCACAAATGAGGAGATCGCTCAAGTTCGTCATGCAAGGGTCTTTAACCTTTGCCGATCTTATCGGTACCAATCGTTTGGGTATTACGTCTCTTTACTTGCCGAGGCAAGAGGGCATAAACCGATGCCGAACGTTCAGACCATTAGCGATTTAAAGTCTCCGGCCATGACCCGTTTTGCATCGGACGAACTGGAAGAGATGATACAGCAGAGTTTAAAGCATTTAAAATCGGATAAATTCACCCTTTCAGTCTATTTTGGAAAAAACGTTAACCATGTCTACGATCGACTCTCCGGACATCTTTTTAGTCAATTTCCGGCTCCTTTAATCCAAGCCCATTTCCAAAACCTTCAAGGAAGATGGGTGTTGCACAATATCCACACCCTTATTCCTACCGAAATTCCAGAAGAACATGTCCCATTTGTCCGAGAAGTGGCCACTGAATACCTGGCAGGAAAAAGGGTAGCTGTAAAAAAACGGACCAACCAACGGTACGACCTGGCTATTTTGGTTAACCCAAACGAAAAAACACCGCCATCAGATAAAAAAGCTTTAGCCAAATTCCAAAAAGCTGCCGAAAAAATGGGGTTTGAAACAGAGTTCATCACCAAAGACGACTACAACCGGATTGCCGAATTTGATGCACTTTTTGTACGAGAAACCACAAGCGTTAACCACCACACCTATCGTTTTGCAAGAAGGGCCCACGCAGAAGGGTTAGTGGTTATCGACGACCCAGATTCTATTTTAAAATGTTCCAATAAGGTCTATCTTTCAGAGGTACTCAACCGTTACAAAATACCGATGCCAAAAACGGTCATTTTGCAAAGAGATAATATAGACGAACTGATCGAGCAGCTGGGTTTTCCGTGTGTTTTAAAGCAACCTGACAGCTCTTTTTCCAATGGGGTGGTCAAGGTGAATGATTTGGATCATCTCCATTCCATTCTTCCGGAACTATTAGATAAATCTGATCTCTTAATTGCCCAGGAGTTTATCCCAACCCCTTTTGACTGGCGCATCACTATTTTTGATGGACAACCGTTGTTTGCCTGCAAATATTTCATGGCCCGTCGCCACTGGCAAATTTATGAAACATTAAATTCTGGAAAGGTGTTGTCAGGAAAACACGAGACAATCCCTGTTGGAAATGCCCCTAAAAAAGTGCTATCAGCTGCAATCAAAGCGGCAGCTGTCATTGGAAATGGCCTTTACGGTGTTGATATCAAAGAATTCGAAGATCAGTGTTACGTGATTGAAGTCAACGATAACCCAAGCGTTGAATCGGGCTGCGAAGATGAAGTGCTGCATGATGAACTCTATGAGAAAATCATCTGGACCATCATGCGCCGCGTCGAATCGATGAAGTCCTGGAACGGCAAATAACCCACCACAGCTTCCTTGTAACATAAGAAAAATAACAGGATGAACACGATGAACAGGATGAAGCTTCGCCCCATACATGCTGCTGTTTTGGTGAAATAGATAAAAATATTGGCTTCGCCTATAAAACCGACACTGAGGCGAAGCCCTCTTTTTTCTTGCTTTTCCATTTTAGAATAGCTTTAGGTGGAGCTTATCCTGTCGCCGAAGGCGATCCTGTTCATCCTGTTATTTTTATTGGGTGCTTTATCCTAGATAGCTGCTATGCCGATCTTGTTGATTTTATAGGGGACTTTTCTTACGTTGAAGGGTATCTAGAGATTCAGGCATGGTGAAATAGATGAGTCCTCCGAAAACATACCCCCTTTTTAGCCGTTTTGGCGTCGAGCTTGAATACATGATTGTTTCACTCGATTCGTTAAGTGTTTTGCCCATATCTGACCGATTAATAGAGGCGGCAAATGGCACTCCTGAGCCCGAAATTCTGCGAGGAGAGATGGCCTGGAACAACGAACTTGTCCTCCATCTGATCGAATTTAAAACGGCAGAACCTGCCCACACATTAGTCGGCATCGATCGTCTGCTTTCCGCTCAAATTGCAGATGCCAATGCAATTTTAGCCAATAAAGGGGCCATTTTAATGCCCACCGGCATGCATCCTTGGATGGTTCCGAAAATCGAAACGCTTTTGTGGCCGCATGAAGGGCGCGAAATTTATCAGACGTTTCACAAGCTTTTTAATTGTAAACGGCACGGATGGGCCAATTTACAAAGCATCCACCTCAATTTGCCTTTCAAAGACGATGCCGAGTTCGAAAGATTGCATGCCGCGATACGTGTCCTTTTGCCGCTAATTCCAGCACTTGCTGCAAGTACCCCCTTTGTAGAAGGGAAGAAAAGTGGTTTTATCGACTACAGGATGGAAGTCTATCGGACAAACGCGGTAAAAGTCCCACGGATCACAGGCCTTGTGATTCCCGAGGTAGCCGTTTCAAAAACCGACTACCACAAGAATATCCTAAATCCTATCTACAAAGACATTAGCCCCATCGATCCAAAAGGGGTTCTTCAGGAAGAGTGGGTCAACGCCAGAGGGTGCATTGCTCGATTTGAAAGAAATACCATTGAAATTCGGGTAATCGACACTCAAGAAAGTCCTACAGCCGATCTTGCCATTTTGCAGGCTATTGTCCATGTGTTGAAAAAACTGACGGAAGAGGGGAGGGCAGACGAGCTTAATTCTCTTTCGACCGATGAGCTGCACGCCATTTTCTGCCAGGTGATTAGCAAAGGGGAAGAGACGTTAATTGACAACAGTCGATATTTGAAAATATTTGGCCAAACAACTCCTATCAAAGCAAAAGATCTTTGGAAAAAGCTGCTATCAGATCTAAAGTTAGAAGCCCCTTATCAGGAACGTTTAGACCACATTTTTAAACATGGCACCCTTTCAACTCGATTGCTGCGCCATTTTGATAAAGGCGAAAAGCTAGAGTCTATCTACAGGCAATTGACAAAGAGTTTGGCCAATGGTGAGTCGTTTGTTTAATTACGCGCTAGCGTTTGGAGTGCTAAACTCTTGTTTAGCTTTGACTTGTCAGTGAAAGTGAAAGCTAAACAGGAGTTTAGCACTCCAAACGCTTCGCGAACTATACTCATCACATGTGAGCATGCGACAAATTATGTGCCTAAAAAGTATCAAAAGCTATTCGACCCCGACTTACTAAAAACACACCGAGGATGGGACCCTGGCGCCCTAGAATTAGCCCAAAGCATGGCCAAAGCCCTCAAAGCGCCTCTCATTGTCGGCGAAGTCTCCCGCCTCCTGGTAGAACTCAACAGGACAGTTAAAATCTTCTCCCCTTTTGTTCCGCAAGAGCTGCATCAAGAACTTTTGGATACCTATTACCATCCCTATTGGGACAAAGTGAAAAACGCCCTAAAAACCCAAAAAAACATCCTCCATCTTTCGATCCACTCCTTTACCCCAGTCTACGAAGGGCGAGTTAGAAAAGCCGACATCGGCATTTTGTATGACCCAAAAGTTGCAGACGAGAAAAACTTTGCAACCCATTGGCAGCAAGCACTTAAGAAAGAATTCCCTCATTGGGTGATAGGAAAAAACACCCCATACAGAGGGACAAGCGACGGGCTTGTAACAGCGCTACGTCCTTTATTTAGAGACAAATACATCGGGATCGAGCTTGAAATGAATCAAAAACATGTCCCGTTTGACCAAGAGAGGGTGATTGCAACTCTAGCAAAAATATGCTAATTATGAGGAATGGTTAAAAAAAATCATATCCATGAGCTTGCTAAAAATTTAGGACGGGGAAAGCTGATCTCCAAAGAGATTCCTCACCATAAATTATCTGTCGAAATGTTGCTGCAGCCTAATTTAACCACCTGCGGCCCTACCTGTTTGCATGCTGTCTACCGTTATTTTGGCGATCCTATCATTTTAGAGCAGGTTGTCGATGAGACCATCTCCTTTGATGAAGGGGGCACTGTCGCGGCTTGGCTTGCTTGTCATGCGATAAAACGGGGATACGATGCGACTATCTATACCTACGATCTTCGCTCGTTTGACCCAACCTGGTTTGAAGACGGAGCAGGAAATAGCGAATTGATCATCGACAAGCTGAAAAAGCAGTTAGAATCTAAAAAAGAGCCGTCTTTAAAAAAAGTGACGCAAGCCTACACCCAATTTCTTAAGTTAGGCGGGGAGCTTCGGATGGAAGATTTAACACGAGACCTTCTTAGAGGCTTTCTCACCAAAAATATCCCGATCATCACAGGGCTTAACTCTAACTTCCTTTACAACATAGCACGCGAAAACCAAGAGACAAATGAAACCGATGATGTTGAAGGAGAAACAACAGGTCATTTTGTTGTGCTGCGCGGCTATCGTCGGGAAAATAAAATGGTCTATATCGCAGACCCTTATGGAACAAACCCTTACGCCTCTCAAAAGTACAAAGTGCAAATCGACCGAGTGATTAATTCCATACTGCTTGGCATTTTAACCTACGACGCCAACTTCCTCGTCATCCAGCCTAAGCAGAAATAAGCCAGACAATGTACAACCCATACAACGCGATGAAAGCCCAACCCATTTTTCGAGACATGTGATGGCCTTTTTTGAGCCACAAATAGGTTAAAAGAGACACACCCAGCAAAAACAATAGGTCAAAAGAGCGGTTATCCTCTGCAACAGTAATTCCACTCTTTGACACTAACAACGAGACACTCAAAATAGCTAAAATATTGTAAATATTGCTTCCAATGATATTACCAACAGCCAAATCGACCTGCTTCCGATAGAGGGCTACCAGGCAAGTGGCAATTTCCGGAATCGACGTCCCGATGGCAACGATCGTCAATCCCATCACCCTTTCACTAATACCAAGGGTCTTTCCAAGCCCCACAGCCCCTTGAATGAGCCATTCAGAACCGGCCACCAACATCCAAAGGCCGATGCCTACGCCAACTAAAGAGAGCAAAAAAGTCATGAAACCAAAAGGAGGCCGTTTTTCTACCTTCTCTTTTTCCACTTGCAGCAAGACAAAGGTGTAAAAAGCCAAAAAGGCAAGCAAAACGGGGCCCCAAAAGATCGGAATTGTTTCATATTGCAAAAGGAGCCACAAAAGAGCCGTGCACATCAACATCACAGGAAGGTCTAGACTCACCACCTGAGAATGGACTTTGATAGGGCGTATAGCAGCTAGCATCCCCAAAATGCCAAGCAGGTTAAAAATATTGCTACCTATGATGTTGCCCAAACTAAGCTCAAATTCTCCTTGATAAGAGGCTAGAGCGCTAACGGCAAGTTCCGGACTGCTTGTGCCAAACCCGACAATTGTTAAACCAACTACAAGGGAAGAAATGCCCAACATTTTTGCTAGGTAAGAGGCCCCTCGTACAAGGCATTCTGCCCCAAGCAGCGCCACAATCAAGCCCCCAAAAAACAAAAAAACGTCGTTCATATCTGATAAATACCCCGCTTTAGGTTATAATGTCTCCTTTCAAGGAGCATCGTATGAAAAGAAAGGCATTTATCGCAGGTGTAGGGGATGATCAAGGCTTTGGCTGGGCTATTGCTAAGGCGCTGGCGGAAGAGGGCGTAGAGATTTATGTCGGAACTTGGCCTCCAATCTTGAAAATTTTCACACAGAGCCTAGAAATGGGCAAGTTTGATGAATCTCGTAAATTGTCAAACGGGTCCTTGATGGAGATCAAAGGGATTTATCCTTTGGATGCTGCTTTTGATAAGCCAGAAGATGTTCCCGCCGATCTCAAAGAAAATAAACGGTATGCCGGCTGCGAGGGATATACTATCTCAGAGATGGCTGAAAAGCTAAAAAAAGATCTTGGACAGATCGACATCTTCGTCCATTCACTTGCTAACGGACCGGAAGCTGCAAAACCCCTTCTAGAAACATCTAGAAACGGATACTCAGCGGCTGTCAGCGCTTCAAGCTACTCCTTTGTTAGTCTAGTTCAACATCTTGGCCCTTTTTTAACCGGAAGCGCGCTGAACTTAACCTATATTGCTTCAGAAAGAGCAGTTCCTGGCTATGGCGGCGGTTTAAGCAGTGCAAAAGCTGCCCTTGAAAGTGACACGCGGACTCTTGCCTTTGAAGCAGGCAGAAAATGGGGCATCCGAGTCAATTCGATCTCTGCCGGGCCATTAAGAAGCAGGGCCGCTCGTGCTATTGGGTTTATCGATCAGATGATCGTTTATTCAAAAGACAACGCCCCTCTTGTCAAAGATCTAGAAGCATCAGAAGTAGGGGAGGCAGCAGCCTTTCTCGTTTCTCCAAAAGCCTCTGCTATCACAGGTGTCACCCTTTACGTTGACAACGGCCTCCATGCCATGGGCATTGCCATCAGTTCACCAGCCTTCCAAAAAACACCAGGATAACCTATGAAAACACTATTTTTTCTCACCCTTTTATCTTGCGTAGCATTGCAGGCTGAATATGTTGCAGAGATTCAATTAACCAAAGTGACAGACGATCAATCTGAAGTTGTCATGAACTCCACCATCATCGTTAACGAAGGCCAAGATGCTATCGTCACTCTGAATGAAGAGAACGGCTCATCTACCACCCTCGAGCTTCGCGTCACCGCCGACTAATCAATCAAAGACCGGCACCCACATTCGTGGGGTGCCCATCTTATGTGCTATCTAAAACCCAGGGTTGCACTTCGTTTACCCTGGGCTACAATCCGAAACGCCTTTCAGGCGAATGTAGCTTAGGCTTTAGCCTGAGCTCGTTTTTGCGGGTTTTAACCCGCAAGCTTCCAGCAGAACTAAAGTTCTGTAAAACAAACTCAGGCTACATTTTTTAGCACTGCAAATTTACTTATTCCACAACCAAAATTCTATTTTAATGACAAACGCCCGAAGGGTGTTTTTGGATTGTAGCCCAGGGTAAACGAAGTGCAACCCTGGGTAAATTGTGTCATCATGACAGCGCACCCACGAAGTGGGTGCAGGATAGAAGCTTAGAGGGTGAGGAAGCGCCAGAGTCGGGAGGGGGCACGAACTATGTTCTCAAAGAGGTTCTGCGACCAGATGGGAAGCGACTCTTGCCGGTGCAAAGAAAGGGCGTATTCTGCCTCGCCTGCAACGACTTTTTCCTGCAGGCTTTGTTCGAGGCGATCCGGTGTGGGTAGAGATAATGTTGAATAGGCGGGGTTTGTCCACAGAAGAAAGGTTTTGCCTTGTAGGTGAAGCTCTGCAGGGAAAGAAAGGTTAAGAGTGTCTTCTAACTTAATTCCAGCAGCTTTGGCGACCAATGTAGCAAAGCTTGTGCATTGCGCCTTAGTTAAAGAATAGTGTTTAAAAGGGTAAGTTTTCACTGTGTTCAGCGCGGCCTCAAATTGTTCCCGATTCAGGTGAAATTTAGCAGCAAAAGTCGGAGTATGCCCCCCCGATCCCTTCTCAAAAGCCCCATCTTGACGGCCTGTGTGTAAGTAGGCAATTGGATCATCTTTTATCAGACCTTTCAACACCCCTTGCGTATAGGTCAATCCCTCACGTTCTCCTGTCTGTCCTCCGGTGATCGATCGGTTAGGCCCTTTCAAGCAAATCCAGGCATGGCCGACATCCCCATTTTTAGACCAATCGGACGGGTGCTTGGCTAATGAGAGAAGAAAGCTATCTCCATCGGTATAGTCTAAGTGGCGTGCATCGACAAAAATCGTCAAAGAATAATCTGACAGCGTAGGGGGATGGAGTCGAAAAAATTTAGGATCGGGGAAAGAAAGAGCAAGTAAGCAGAAAATCAATCCCATTGGAACGAAAGGACTACACGGTCATCTCTTCGAAGGGCTTTTAACACTAAAATCGTTTGATCTCCCTCCATCGGCTTACCAAAAAAAAGATGTAAGGAAAAATCGCCGGAGCCTTCGACCACTGTGATCAATAACTGCTTCCGTTCTGTTCCTTGTATAACCTCGATCGGCACGCCGATTTTGACATGGGTAAAGGAGCGGCCGTTGACCAACAGCTTTGTGCTATCCCGAGGGAAACGGAGCTCAGCTTCTTTCTCTTTTTCTTCAAGGTAAGGCTCTTCTAAAGTAAGCCGTCCATTTTCAAACAGACCTTTCGATGTCAGTAGGGTAAATTGCATGGCAAGAGAATAACCTATCGGAACACTGTTTTTAAAGCTTGATAGAGGCCGCCGGCTTCGGCGACATCAGCAACGAGGTCGGCATGCCGCAAAACCTCAGCAGGCGCATCTTTCATCACAATTTTGAAGTGTGACCTTTCCAGCAAGGGGAGATCGTTAAAATCGTCGCCACAGCCGATGATATAAGAAGGTTTACGGGGTAAAACAGTTAAAAGGTCGTCTAGGGCGCTGCCTTTATGAACCCCTTTCGGTGTGACTTGAGCCACCGTTACCGTGGGCCTTAACATGTCTTTAGTTAACGTAACTGTGTATCCCAGCTCTATGAACGGGAGGACTTCTTTCGCTAAAACCTCTCTAGAACCAAATTTTTTCAGAGAAAATACTGAGGTTGTGGGCGGGGCTAACACAAGCGTCTCATTCAAAAGGACAGCTCTTGAGATCGCATAAGATTCTTCGGCACTTGAAAAACCCCTCGGATCGTAAAAAGAGACCCCTTCTCCCATGAAAAGCCATCCTTTTAATAACTCCTCAGGAAGTTCGTCTAAATAGAGAGTACGCTCTTTAAGTTTTCTCCCTTCCGGCATTTGCAGCAGTGTGGTTCCATTTTGGGGAGCAAGAAAAAAAGGGAAGGGGAGAGAAGAGAGGATATCCCTTGCTGCACTTTCGCTCCGCCCTGTTGCGAAAAAAAATTGGACACCACCTTTATGCAGGTCGTTGAGAAAGGCTATTTCTTCCTCTAAAAATTTAGCGGGTGGGGCAACCAATGTCCGGTCGACATCGGAGGCAATTAAAACCTGATCAAGTCTTTGAGGGTTCAAGTTGTTCTGAGAGGGCTGAAATAACATGGAATATCATATTCTCGTTTTCCCACCCTTGTTTTGTCAAATCGAAAAGGACAGTTGCGATGGTACTTTGAAGGTCGACTATATATGTGACGATTCTTGGCGCGAGAATTGCAATGAGCTTTGCAAGTTCTTTAGTCGCCTGTTTAAAATCGTCTTCGGTCGGTGCAGATTGATCTCCATCTTTTTTGGCAAAAAAATCACGATTGAAAATATCTGTTAAGGCAGGCTGGAGGAGCCGAGAAAGAGAATCAACGGGGTTGTCGTTATAGACAATCGGTGTCAATTGCTCGATAATCATATCGTTGGTCGCTTGAGGAGGTGCAATAGTATTGGCGAAAGCGTGAAAAGAAGCCGTAATAAGAGCGTTCTTACTAAAAGCAACTTTAAGTCCTTTCGCAGAAAGATTCTCAATTAACGAGACAAAAATGGGCGGTTTTAATTTCTTCTCGCGTAATTCCTTTAGAATTTTAGTTTTTGTAGCATTTTTATCTGAAAGCTTTTCAAAGACACTCTCACAAGCGGCGTCGAAATCTTCATCTGAAATGATTTTTCCAGGAGCGATTTTCCCAGCAACACGCATGGCGCTTCGTTCTTTAAGGGCTTCGTCCTCAAAGTATTTTTCGTTCTCATCACGTGGCTCTTCATTGGAGGGCGCACGCTTCATCCCTACTTTCAGCCTGTCGGAAGACCGCATCCCCCCACTAAAGCCTTTTGCAAGTAACTGATCTGCAAAATCTTCTGCAGACACTCTAGTGGCAGTCAGTTGAGATTTAAATTTTTTTAATTTTAATTCTTCTAATTTCTTCTTAATTTCTTCTGGAGTTAAATCTTCAAAATTAACATCTTCTGAAGCTTCTGAAATAGGCTGAGAAAGCGTTTGGCGAAGAGATCTTTGCACTTCCAAAATTTGCTCATTCGTAAACTCTACATCATGAATCAAGTGGGAAACGGCAATGATGTCTTTTGTGATATCTCCAACGCGCATTTGGGTGTAATTCCAAAGCCTTTTAGCCATTGCATCATCTTTAGCCGCTTGCTGGAGGAATAATTTTGATAAAACAGTCGGTTTCAATGCACTTGTGACAGCGGGAAGGGCACTCAAGATCATCCGCTGAAATTTTTGAGGTGCGGCCATTTCAAGCAATTTTTCCGTGACTATATCGGCGATGCTGTCCTGAGCAGTTTCCATAAAACCCTCTAACAAAGTAAAGCCAAATTCAACAAAGTCCACTTTATCTGAAAGGATCCCATGCATTAATTCGGCATCAAGCCCAAGAAGAGGGATTAGCTCATCTTTTCTTTCCCATAAAAGGGTGATGAGCTTTCGCTTTTCGGCGTCGGTTAAAAAAGTAGACCTGATCTGTTTAACAAATTGAAGAGCAAATGCTTTAACCTCATTACGATAGCTTCCATCATTGGTACTAACGCCTCTTTCTTTCAAAAAAGGGTGAGCAGCTTTATCGTCCTTCTTAAAAACGGTAAGCGCATCTGTCCGTCCTTCAACGGCCAGCAATCCTGCAAAATGGTGGCCTACCCTTTCAGCAGCTCGATCTATTGTCCCCTTAATGATCCTTTTAGGGACTTGAGTGCCATCTGCTAGAGTCACAGGTTTCCGGTCAAGTTCTTGCAGCCGGGTTAAAACGTCCTCCACCAAAGTGGGAAGGAGAATGTCTGCTATTTTTTCAGTTAAAACCGGGGCACTTCGAACTGCATCTCCCAACAGCAACGAAACATGCAAATTAGGTTCAAAAAGCTTCTCTTTATACTTATTAAGCAGCTCAAGCCCGGAGAGATTTATGTTTTCTTGTTGTTCTTTTGCGCTTAAAAAGAACTCAAAAATTAAATCTCTAAGTTGCTGTGCGAATATGGCGTCATTGCGGGCTATAGTTCTAAACACCGATTCAGTTAATAATTCTTTATTCTCCTCCTTCTCTTTCTTCAATATTTCCGTATAGAGCTGCTCAGTTGTTAGATCTCTTTGGGTTGTAGCGCCGTGAAGGCGGGCCAAAAGAGGACGTAAAAGATCTCGGAATTTTCCATCTCGATTTAAACCCACAAAATTTCTCGCAAATAAGAATTGAGGCTCAAAGATCTTATGTTTGTATTTAGTATAAAGTTCTTCGATCGGTGTTCTGAAATCAATGATCTCATCTGCAGGAGATTGAAAACTGGTTAAAGCTGCTCTCAAGAGAGGTTCCAGCTTTGGATCTTTACAATGAGCTGTAAAATATTCGTCGATTTTTTTTACATCCCCTTCAGCTCTGATTTTCTTAAACTCATCTTGAGTTTCTAAGTAGTCTAAAAGAGGGTAGAAGGGGGGAGTAGCTCTTTCTACCTCTTTCATCAATAGTCCCATGAATCTCGGCGAAGCCGTGACTGCTATTAGAGAATCCTCCATCCACTCTTCGAAGTCATCTTCATCGATTGTAAATCCTTCCGGAAGAAACGAAAGAAGCAGTGGTCTTAAAAATCGCTCTAGTCCCTGCTTGTTTTCTTTTAAATAGGCTGTGATCGGATCGACTGCAAGCTCTGCACTCCTCAAAGCTGCCATTCCAAAAGCTTTTACGTGTACTACCCCTCTTGCTTCAGATAAAGCTCTCATCTGTTGTCGAGCTTTCAGAAACCCTTCTTCTGTTTCTAGTTGATCTAGAAGCGGATAAAGCAATTTTTCTGTCCAATCAACCCCTTGCAAAGGGCCAACTTTCACCTCAGTTGCAGCGCCCGTTCTAAGCACTAAATTATGAGCAAGTCTTCTTCCAAGCTTAACTTCAAGGCTTTTAATAGCTGTTGATTCAAGGAGTTTTTCAACAGCCGCTTCTTGCAAGGCCTGATAAAGCTGTTGTTGGGTTTCTGGAGATAAAATTAAAAATTCTTCAATGGAATCGTCACAGAAAGCATCAAAGGCATCTTTTACTTCTCCTGAATAAATTCCTTTCTTTTCCATTACTTCAATGGCTTTGTCACGAGCTTTGTTGTCGTAAACCAACGCATTTAAAATGCCGTAAACATGTTTTTCGAAATCTTCAACACGTTTCTGGTAATTAGCCGACAATTCGGTGCTACCTTGTACAGGCGGAGTAAAATCTGCTTTTTTCAGTATTCCTTTAATCAAAGTCTCTATTTCGGTGTGAGAAGCTTGTCCAGTGGCAAGAAGCGCCGACTGAAATAGCCAAGCTTTTGCATTTAAAAGAACCGGCACAACCGTTCTGATTCCATCAGTTAAAAGAGATGCAAACCGTTTAATAGCAGTCTCTTTAATGTTAGGGAAGGGATCGGCTAAAACATCAGATGTACGAGTTGATGTTGAAGTTTGTACTTCATCTTTAGCAAAACTTTGGTGAGTAGTAGGCAGCTTGCCGCTTCTGATGAGCTTAACGCTTGCCTTTGAAAGAGCTTTTGTTTCCGGCAGTCTTTGGGAATGTAATGGATCTTGGGGATAGACCAGACCTTGGAACAAGGTTTTTCTCATTAACTTGTTAATCCCGGTGACAAGGACTGTTTGGCTTACAAACTTGTTAAATAGGTGATTTGCAAAAAAGGCTTTGATCCGGTCAAAAATAGAGGTGGCCACTCCAATTCCTAAATTCACTTTAGCAACGAGGATGATGGCCGGCACCAGCTTTTGGACTTTATCTGCTGCCATTTTTTCTCTTAAGGACATCTGGAAGCTGTCTCTCACAAGCCCAGCTGTGTGGGATTCAAGGCCTAAATCGGTTAGAATTTGTTCAACTGTTTTTGTATCGTTTTCCTCTAACCATTTTTTATTGGCTTTAAACTTGATGACCAATGATTGTTGCTGATCGCTAATAGGTAGTACATCTAACTCTGTCCCAATTTTGTTATTTTCTTTAGCTAAAGCCTTAAGGAGCGCGCTTCTTTCAGGCATAAGAGCTGAACGCCCAGCAGGTCTCACTGCATAAGGAATACGGATTTCAAAAGGGACTGTTGTAGCAGGCTCAGTGGTTGCCATGCTCCCAAGTTGTTTTGTAAAAATCCGATGGAATTCGCGAGGCTCTGTTCGGTAAGGGTAGAGGTTGCTTGTGATGACTTGGCTCAATAGTTTGCCAAGGCCAAAATTGTCGATGGTAGACTTAAACGAGGGGAGTTCTGCTATATCAAAAGCAGCAAGAGATACTAGATCAGAGTAAACACTTTGGTTCTCTCCAGGCATTGCCTGAAGGTAAAACTTCATCGCCTCAAGCAGGACATTCCGCTTTTCTTTCTCGCTTAAAGCTTCGTTCCCATTGATTTCTGCAATGACCTCACCCAAGTCTTTTTGCATGGCTGCAAAAACAGTGTTCAAAATGGTGTCGACATTGAAAGGAGGCTCTTCTTGCAGCTCTTTTTTGATGAGATCTTTGTATTGCCCCCCAACTTGCTCGAATAGAGCCTCTTTTTTTGCATGATCAAGAAGCGCCGTTGCTAAATCCGGCAATCTCCTTTGCAACAACGTTTTTAATAACACAGCATGGATGGTCACGATTGATTCAGGCAAAATATCATCGACTACTCGCTTAAGCTGAGGGGCCTCTAACATGTCTGCAACACCGTTTTTTAGCGCCCATTTAGCTCCCGTTGCAGCCACCGGAGGCAATATCTTTCTTATGTTTGCTACAACCTCTTTGTTATCTAAAAGGCTTTGTAAAGGGCCAAGCTCTCCCGAAGTTTTTAGTGCTTTGATTAAATCGTCTAAAAGAGGGCCTTTTAACATCTTTTCAATGTGAATTTTTGCCAAATTGGCAATCTGACCGGCCTTTTTATCTTTGACATAATTCTTGTAGGCGACTTCTCTGAAAGCGTATTCTCTGTCGATAGACGGAAGTTGGACCATCGCATCGAACCCCATACCCCAAGCTTTAAGGCACAGTGCATCTAATTTTTTGATCTCATCATCGGTCAATGGCTCGATCTCATTTGGCTGCAACTTCCAATGCCATTGGTCATACAGCCTTGACCCAAAAGGAGATGTAACTCTAGGTGAGGAGGGAGACATAGGTCTGGCTGAGGACGAACCTGGCGAAACTGCCCCTTTTTTTGGAGAAAAAGTAGTGGTTAGGTAGACGGTAGAGGTAATATCGGTAGATGGTTTGACTTTTTGAAAGTGACCAGGTGCCTGCGTGATAAACTCTTCAACTTTTTGATTCGCGTCATCACTTTGTAAATATTTCGAATCAATATTGCCCCAAATTTTGCGAGCCACTTCTTGCATCTCTCTGGAAGGTCGAGCATCCTCTTTCAAAAGCAAAGTACGCAATTCTGCTATGGCTTGCCTGTCAACAGCTGCAAGTTGTTCTCTATTTTTTTCGTGACGGATGATTTTTCTAACACGATTCAAGTGATCGGTAACTGCTAGAGCTGCCTCTGTAACCGTTTCTCCTTCTATTTTGCCCATCGCTTTGTAGCGACATTCCTTGATGTAATAATCTTCCCGTTTCTTGGCGTCGGAGGAGTCTAAAAACTTCGTTTTACGTGCAAGAAAATCTTCATTGCTTTCTTCCGGTGTTTTAGTTAGAAGTTCCTCTTCCGCCCCCCAGATGCTGACAACTAAATCTGTGGCTGCACCTTCAAGTTTAGGGGCATCTTTAGTTGTGAGAATCGCTTTCAGCTCGTCAATAACTTTTCGGATCTCTTCGGCTTCATGATTTGCCTGTTCAAGAGACTCTAAGTGTGTTTTTAAAAGGGAGGCTCCGCCGTCAAAGAGTGAACTCCATTCACCCTCTTCTTTAACTTTAACTAAAAAGGCGTCAATGACCTTGGGAACTAAAACAGCCACTAGCTTTTCAAGGCTAGACCTTTGTTCATCAGGAGAAAGATTTTTGGAAACTGGCGGTGTGGGCATTGTTTCCATAAACATTTTAACGATGTCCGGATCCTTTTCCAATAAACGATCAAATTTGTTTGTTAAATATTCAAGCAACAGCTTTTCATCTGGAAAATGCCTTCTTAACTGATCAATTGTGATTGGAGGAGGAGCCAATAATAATGACCACCACCTGCCATGATATGCATTAATGATCAGCTGATCAGGTGGATAATTAGAGTCTAGTTGCAGCTTTCCTTGGGTCAAGAAGGGGCATAAGGCAATGAATAACTCATTTTCCTCCGTCGTCCCTTCTCTACCTGAAAGCAATTCTGCCATAGTAATGGGGAGCTGCTCTTTTCGAACTCTTTCATATTCCCCTTGTTTTTGTGAGATTTGCTGAACCATTTTGTAGAGGACGTTGTAATAACGGGTGATTTCCTCATCTTGTTCTTTTTTGGTGCTTGTCAACTTTTTCGATAGGTACAACAGAACAGCATCTTTTAGCTTCTGGTTTTCAGCGGCAATCGGATCTGGAGCCTTATCATGAGGACCCGTTTTAACTTGGGTGATCTTTGCCTTCATTTCAGCAGTAAAATGTGTTCTTTCCGGATGGAAAATTCGATTAAAAAACCCTGCGATTTTTTCCCAAGTTGTTAACTGCTTCTGTTCTGCCGGAGCAATGGCAGGGGGAAGGGGAGGCTGAGGTCCAATTGGGGCTGTGTTACTCATAGTAGATCGATGTTAAGGGTTTTTGATTAATATTTCGTTAAGTTTGTCACCAATAATGCCAATATCTCCAGTGGTGGCGGTGATGCCAACCCCATCCACCCCATCCATGATGCCAGTGGTGCCAGTTTTGGTCTGGATGAAAGTAGTTTGGGTAGAGAGCGTAAGGGTAGGGGGAGTAGTGACTGACATGAACGATCACCCCTGATTGGTCAAAAGTAGACTCAGAAGAGAATCCTGCTATCAACCCTGCAGTAAGTAAAAGGCTTAAAAGGATTTTTTTCATACGACCTCTTCAAAAGTTCAAAAGGGGCTTTTTGGAAAAAGCCCCTAAACTAACACTTTAGGTTAGTGATGGTGTCCGCCACCACCGTGACCGCCGCCCCAGCCGCCGCCGTGACCACCCCAACCATGACCGCCGTAACCATGGCCCCAGCCGCCGCCATAACCGCCAAAGTAGATACCCGGACCATAACCATAACCCCAGCCGTCGCCATAGCCATAGCCACCATCGTAATAATCGTTATAATAAGGTTCGCTGCTATAGTAATAACCGCTGTCCGATGGATAATAATAACCATCGCCATAACCTACGCTCATGCTATAGGCCTGCAGTCCGGTAGCTGAAAGCAACAAGCCGGCAGCAACCACTAGGGATAATGTTAACTTCTTCATAATTACCTCCATTTAAGGTTTCAATTTGATAGTAATAAACAATTATTTATTTCCATTAATTTCAATTAATTGCTATCATCCAAGGACTTATGTTAGTCCTTGTCGCACTGTTATTAACTTTATCTCCTTTGGAAGAGGCTTTTGTCACGATTCAGAAAGTCCCCGAATGCCAACCTCTACTGAGACAAGTGGAAAAAGAGGGGAGAATCCGTGTAGTTGAGGCTTTTAACACTCCTTTTGAGGCACAATGGAGCCCGAACACTCGGACCATTGAAGTGGATGTATCAAAACATACCGGCATGGGCCATCTCATAACTTCCATCGTATTTGAATTGCATAATGCCTTAAGCAACAGCAGGTTAAAATACTTATATTCGCAAGCAAGCTCCAAAGAAATTCCAAAGGAAGCATTTGTAAGAAAAATCGAGCAAATGGAATGGAAAAATTGGGAAGCGGCAAGTCTTCTTCTAGCTAAAGGACGTGAACGAGGTATTTTCCCTCAAGACGCCCATCTTCCAACTTTTAAAACGTTTGGAAACTATCTCATGCTTCAAAAACAGATGGGGCACAGCCAATACCACGCACAATCGTACGATCTTCTCTAATCTGTATATCTAATTATGGCTGATTGAACTAAACTCATCAGCCTATGTTAATTATTGCTACACTCTTTTTATTTCTTTCACCTTTAGATCAAGCCCATCAAGCTATTCTTCAATTGCCTGAATGCAATAGCCTTATAGCTCAAATTAAGAGGGAAGGGGGGTACCAGGTGATGAGAGAACCGATCTGCCCCATTTACTGCGCAATGGAACCCTAATAGACGGACAATCGAGGTCAATTCGCAAAGTCACGAGAATGTTGGCCGCATCATCGTATCTATCCTATTTGAAATGCACAACGCACTTGGCAATAGTCGATTAACACATTTGCAAGATCAAGCCAGAGAAAGGCGCCTTCCAAAAAAGCTATTTGTAAGGAAAATGGAACAAAAAGAGTGGAAAAACTGGGAATCGACCTGCGTCCTTTTAGCTATCGGTCGAGAAAAAGGAATTTTTCCACAAACAGCGACCGCTAAAAGTTTTCGATCATTTCCAAATTATCTAGACATTCAAGAAAGATCTGGCCACACCGAATACCACGCCCACCATTACGACCTTCTTTAATTTTCTTAACAAAACAAAGCTACCTAGAATCTGTTTTTGAAAAGTGTGCCGCGATAATTGGCCGTAAACATACAAGTCAGTCAAGTCACACCGATTACCACGCCAACTCTTACGCCCTACGCTCGCGCCCGTTTACCGCTTTACATCATTTCCGCCTAACCTCTTTCGCTGTTTGACGGCTTACCGCTTTTGCGGTAAAATAAAAGAAAGAGGAGATAAACCTATGGCCGAACAACACTACAAAAAACTAAGCTTTGAGTTTCCAGCTGAGGAATATGCCTACCTCAAAATGCTCTGCGCCAAAAAGGACGTCACCATAAAACACCTGGTAAGCGAAATGATATTCAAAGCTTTGGAGCAGTACGAGAATGAAATGGACTTAGCCAAAATCCAAAACGAGCTCACCGAAGATAATATCAACAATGCCATTCCTTGGGATGACGTCGAAAAGATGCTGGGTTGGGATAAGCTCTAATGAAGTATAAAGTCGAAATTTCCCCAAAGGTAACAAAAGTCCTTGAAAAATTTGGAGACAAGCTTGCCTTAAGGATTAGGGATAAAATAAGAAGTTTGGCAGAAGATCCAAGGCATAATGGCAGCATTAAACTATCAGCAAGAGGGAATTCTTATCGAACACGTGTTGGCAGCTATAGAATTCTCTATGAAATATATGACAAAAAAGTATTAGTCGTCGTAATAGACGTGGATCATCGAAAAGACGTCTACAAATTATGACAAGGTCAGCTCTCAAATACGAAAGAGCATCCTGCTATTAGACTTTTATGGGTGGGGGTTGTTTTTGTTCTTTGGCAAAATCAGAACCAGCAGACAACTCATCAAATAAGGCCAGCTCTAGCTGACTAAAGTAGTCGAAATAGAACTTTTTAGCATTGTCAATCAAATGTAATCTTTCAATTAACAATCTCTCATTCGGCAAACTGTTGTGTACGCAATAGGCGTCTGCCATCTTATTCAGGTCAGAAAGATGATGCTTAGAAATTTCTTCTATTTTACCTCGCAGCTCTGAACCTTTAAGGCCTGTACACGCATTTCTTATCTCGGCTTCAGCGCGTTGCCTAAAAACCTTCATGTTTGATTCAGATTGCCTGTTGAACTTGGTAATTATTAAAGCTGGAATACGCATAACTAACTTACAAATGTTTTATTGATTTCGGTCAAACTGTTTTCTGTAACTCGTCTCCAGTATCATTGACAACCATAGAACCAGTGGAAGAAATTGCGTACTAAAATCTGGGTTGTCAATTGACAAATGACTCATAGAATAATTCTATTTATTAAACAGGCATTACAATTGCACATTAGCTTCACTAAAGAAATTAGTCCAACACAACCCCCTAACCCAACATAACATATATTATCAGACGCTACATGTTGAAGAAAGTCAAAGGCTTGCGTATACTAGCAGCCCCTTATGACATCCCCGCAATTGCCCACTTTTCATTTTCTAACTTCCGGACATCAACTCTATTACAGTTCGGCCCCTCTTCCATCTTCTGGATTTAAAGTCCCTTTTGTTCCGGATCCTATTGATACAGAGTCACGTTTAAGAATTCTCATCCTTAGCAATCAAAAGAACTTCTTAAACGAATATCTTGAGAATTTCGTAAGGATTCCTTCTCAGAAAATTTTAGAGCTCGTTACTAAAGAAAATCAAAACAATCGCGAATTGAATGCTTTCTTTTTGTCTGTATTGATTTCACTTCCTGAGGAAAAACTGGAAGAGCTTTTCTATGATCTTTCCTATTCTTTCCCCTTACTTTTTGGCATATCAACAGAAGAAAGAGTACGATCTATAGATAAATGCGTTGGCGAAAGGATCTCTCAGCTCAAAGAAAGTTCACAAAAGATTCATGAATTACGCGTTGATATAGTAGATGAATTGAAAGTCATCGAAAAAAAATTAATCGCCGTGAGAGACGACATCCAATTTTCTAAATTGCACAATTTTTTTAAGCTCCTTCTCAAGTTTTCTTCGATGTCTAAAATGGCGCCTATTCATCGTCAAACGATCGATTCGCTCTTGAATGAAGTCTATTTAGTGTTTGGACTCCACATTCAAGCTTATAAGAAAGAAGATTTTGTGACTTTGTCGATGCAAGCGCTTCTTTCTAGCCTTACTATTCACTTCAGATACAATGTTTCTAATGAAATCAAGAAAGCTCACATTAATAAAAATAAACTTGATAGGTTTATATTTGAGTTCAATAATGCTTGGCTGGCACAATATGCAACTAAAGAATTTAACCGCAGACTTTCCCAACACTTGACAGGGATGGATCTCAAGGAACTTGCCCCTCTTATGGACAGATTCCGAAATTTCGGCAAAGAAATCCCACAAAAAGTGCCCCTAGATATCAAGGACTACTTGTTCTCTTTCCCTAAACAATAGAGCCCCCTCATAATGTCATCTCCATTAATCAAAAAATTTCACAATTTTCACCCGATTGCGCAACTGCCTAATCAGCAACACACGTAACATTCAAGATGTCGATCAAACCACCCTATCTATAATTAAAACTTTCAATCGCGTTCTGGAACACAATAACTCTAAACTTTTCAATGAAATTAATTATTGGACAGATTTGAAATTATTAGGTTGTGAAATCCCCATCGAAGCTGAGCAATTTCTCGAAAATATTTCGAAAATAGAATATTACAACCGCCTCGTTAAACACCTCACCGACAATTTTTTAAATTTCAAAAAAGATGCAGATTGAAATTGACGCATTTCTTAATGCTTGGGGATAGAAGCTTGGTTGGGCGCCCTTGTTTTACTAGCGCCCCCCCATTTTAGTTAGTAGTCGTGAATATAATGGACTTCCAGACCTTTGCCCTCAAAAGCTTTCAAGACCGAACCGAGCTCTTCTAGCTCTACTTTATAAGTAACGTACTTGCGTTCATCGCCGAGAATTGGTTTTTCAAAGGCCTTTTGGCATCCTCGAATTTCTTCATCGTAAGGCTGCCCAATTGTTTTGATGTAGATCTCTTTTTGACCTGACATTTCGACAACGGTTACCCCAGCTTTTGCAAGTTCGATGAGGTATTCAGTTGCCGGCTTGTAGCGTGGGATTGAAAGAACTTGAGTCTTTCCATAGGCTGCTTTGATTTCGACCTTATCATTCTTTGGGATGTTTTCCCCCCTAACAATGATATCAAAATGCGGGTCACCCACATCTCCATATCCCCTATTGATCATGCCGCAGAAAATACCTTTCACGGCTAACCCAATCGACATGGTAGTTGCAATATAGAGGTTAAGAAGAGTGTTATTGAACCCTTTATCGTTCCATACAGCTGCCCAGAAGTTTTTAATTTCTCCCAAGTAGCGATACTCGTGGAAATACTGTACATCTAAGAAATCGCCATAGTTCTTTGCATAGTTGGCAAGTGCTTCTACCCCGCGCGCCGACTGTTTTGCAGATCTAGGTGTAAATAGCCGAACAGGCGCCCAAAGGATGGCCTTGAACAACATGTCAATTGTCAACATCACCGCAAAACTACCATTCATGTACGTGTCTACATTTGAAAGAAGCTCTTTTGTACCGTGGTTTTTCCGAACAGCTTGGCATGAATCAATAAAAAGCCTCCATAACACTCCCATCTGACTCCAGAAGGGGAATTCATCAAAGGTCTTTTCTCCCTTACTCCAATCGGTCATAAAGTTTTTATACTCTTTGGCGACATCGACAATGTGCCACTCATTAGCTGACATGGCAGAGCTAGAAATAGGTCTTACGTAATTTGGGTCGTTGTTCACAATACGTTTTGCCGCTATCAATTCCTCATCAGCATTGCCAGATGTAGGCATTCTTTCGAAAGCGACTAGGGTATTCATCGAAGGATCTCCCTCTTGAACCAGCCCTTCTCCTTCTGTGATGCAACGAAAGCCGTTTCTTTCAAGTAGGTCTTTCCAGTAAGCCATCGGTTGGAAATTATGGATCTCTTTTTCATTCTCTTTAGGCGACACTCCCGTCCCTAAGTTGAAGACTTTATGAACAACCTTCGCCAGCGAGCCAAGCCCAGTTCTTTTCCCATCCTCAAAATGTTTTTTACAGTCATGATCCCTTAAAACAAAGTGGCCACCTGGGCGGATCTTTAAAAAGAGATCTTGGACAAAATTTTCAATAGCATCAGGTTTACCATGGTGAAGACCTGTAAAGCAGTAGACAAGATCCAAACTTCCATTTTTGACCTCTTCAGAAATTCCTTCATAGTCCCCTAAATGAATCATCTTGCCGTAAGGCTTTATGATCCCGTGCTGAGCTATATCTGATAATTTTTCGGTATCCTCCATGGCGTAAACAGGACCTGTCACATGGAACAGCTTTCTTGCTGCCCAAAGATGGCGACCTGGATAACCAATTTCCATTAAGCCGCTGACTTTGATTTTATGAGGATAAACCGATTTAAGCTGGCCGATGACGTAATTGGCCTGCTCTAACATCACTCCGCGGAGTGTTTTTAATGACTTTAACTGCTGGTAGATTTTTTTAAGACCTGAAGGGCGTGCTTCATCAATTCTGGCATAAACTTTTTCATAAATTTGAGCATCGCTTAAAGTTTTATCCTTCATCACTTCGTCCATCAAGGCATAGAACTTTTCTTTATCCAGCTGCATGAAGACGTTATCTAAAAATCCTTCAAACGATTTTCGCAGTCTAGGGCTTTCAAACACCCGCCGAAAAGGCGTTTTCCTCTTAAGAGTTACGACCTCATTTGCATCTTCATTGGTGGCCACAATCGCCTTTTTACAAGGTTTAGCTGCAAATAGATCGGTGTCCAATCTACTTGTTGAACCAGTAATTGTTGCCATTTCTTTACTCCCACAATATAAATACTCAATAATTATAAACCTTTGATGTTAAGCCTTTTTTAAGACAATTTTACGTTTCGTCTTAAAATAATCCTCATATAGTCCAGTGTGAAATACATCATTGGGGTCATACTTTCTCTTTTTGTAGACCACCCGGGTCCATTGAGGATAACAC
Source organism: Parachlamydiales bacterium (assembly GCA_963765145.1). Taxonomy (GTDB): domain Bacteria; phylum Chlamydiota; class Chlamydiia; order Chlamydiales; family JAJFMK01; genus JAGVKY01. The sequence continues at coordinate 3,863 of CAVXVG010000030.1, read as the reverse complement.
TTTCGGAACTGCTCTTTAGTGGCAAAGTGTTGGTATGGAAGATAATAGGTTCCCCCTTTTGCCTGTAGATAGTCGATTGTTTTTCTGACCCACGCCCTAGTTTTAGCAATCTCTTTCGGAGAAAGCTCCTGAGTGAAGAAGAGAACAATGGCAAACCTCTCCACTTTCCTTGCATAGCTCAGGTGGCAGGTGTGGTCTGGCTTGATGTAACGGACAGAGGCGTTCAATAATTTAACCTGGTTCTTGTCGAGGGTTTTGCCAAGGACTTTAATAAACTCTTCTAAGTCTTCCCTTTTGACAAAGAACTCTTGCAACCACTCGGCATCAGTCTTTGAGTTATTAACTGTCGCCAAAATAGGTGGGGCCATCGCATGGTTACGATCCAGTTCTCTTGTCCCTAAAATTTCGCTCTTTGCATTGGCCCAGAAAAGGGATTTTGCTGTCCTAAATCGTCTAACGGCGTGAAATAAAATCCTTGGCATCCTTTCACCATATTCAGGCTCTGGGACAATATCGGCAGGTGATTTAGGTGGTTCCCCTACTTTGGAATAGTTTTGTGCATACCCTTCCTTAAAGAACCCTTTGCTAGGGTCCAGTGAAAGACGGTAGAGATGCATTTTGACATCGGAGTTCCCTGCAACTTGCTTATCAAAGTATGGAAGATAATCCCTAAATTCAACCTTCTCCCCTGTCTCAACCAGCACGTCATTTGTCGTTAGTTCAAGCTCGGCTTCCACAATGACCCCAAACATCCCAAAGCCACCGACGACACATTTGAACATGTCTCGAACTTCTGGATCGGGATCAGTAAGAGATAATTTTCTCAGATTGCCCAAACCGTCTACGACTGTCAAAGATTTGACTGTATTCCCAATGGTGCCCATCGTGTGGTCCCAACCATGGCAAGGAGCCGAAATAGAACCTGTGATACTGAACACATTGGAGGCTTGTTGCACTTGAACAGCCAATCCTTTCTTAATCGCCTCAGCTTGCAACTCTTTCCAAACAACTCCTGCGCCCACCCTTGCTATTTTCCCGTTAATTTCAATTTTTTTAAAATTGGGGTGTGTCATATCGAGTAAAACTTGACCTGGCTTTGAAGGGAGAATTTGTTTTCCTTGGCTAAAACGGGCTCCTGCAACAGTTACATGCCCTTTTCTTTCTCCAGCCTCTTTTACAATCCTTTGAACCTCTTCAACTGTCTCCGGTTTAATTTCTTCCACTTTTATTGCATAAAGCTGGCCATTTGGTCTCACCACCCCTTCTGCTTCCTCTCTTTTGGGGATGAAGTGACGAGAACAAATATCAGAATAAATAAGGCTGAGTGGAGAAAAAAGGAAACCATCGAAACACTTTCTCGCTAAAATGGCATGTTCTTTGGCATGTGTGAGATCCAGACAAACAAGGTCTTTAAGAGTTAATGCTGTTTGATCGACCGTATCGATGGCGGCAAAGAGTGGAAAAACAGTTGTGCTGATCAAACGTGCTTGAATATTGCCCTTTAAATGATGATCTGAACAATTACATTCGTGTCGGATATCATCAATCCATTTGGCTGCGATATTTACTAACATAAGGGTCTTTCCTAAAATTTATACAACTATTATCCTCTGTTAAAATTTAAATTTTATAAAACAAACATCAAGAAACTTTAATAATCCGTTACATGTTCGCACGATCATCATTTAAAACTCCGAAGAACACCAACTTCTAGAGGCTATCCCAGCTTTTGCAAGTTCGATGAGGTATTCAGTTGCCGGCTTGTTGGATGGAGTTCTTTGGTAGACATCTATCAACTTAGCATTTGGGAAAATATTCCTTAAACATGCCTATTAGTAATCGAGATATACAGCTTGGTTTTTCTAAAGAAACAACAGACCCTTTTACTCAGCAGGTCGGTTACAGAGGACCAGCATTTAAAACCATTTTGAACGATTAGCAGCCGATTTCGCGGAATCGACCGCGGTCAGTCCCATTCCCACAAGCAGGATGCTCGACCCCAGGGTAGCGAACGCGCAGAGCATCCCACTCATGGAAACGTTGCCATCGATCGCCAAGAAGCTGCGCCGAGGGGCTGGGATGCTGGCACGAGGCCGGATTCCCCAGCGCGAGCACCACTTTTTCCGCTTGCAGCGTCGACCGGCCGCTAAGCGTTAGATGCACACCGCTGCTGCCGGCGCCGATATCCAATACCTCCGCGCAAATGTGGCGGAAGTTCCGGCCGTGGCCGGCGCGGATCTCCTGATTGAGGATGTCCTCGAGGTACTCTCCGTAAATCCGCCTGGGAGCGAAGGTGGCCGGAGTAACGCGGGAAAACCGTTGGCGTTGAGCCACCGCAGGAAATGATCGGGAGCGTCGGGCAAAGCGCTCATTTTGCCGGCGGGCACATTGAGAAGGTGTTCGTCGAACTGGGTTGAGTAGGCTAACCCGTGTTGAGGAATCCGCTGGGGCTCAGGATAGCTCCCTACCAGGAACCGCGCGATACAGACACCGAACGAATGGAAATCTCGCAGGACATGGAAAGTCACATGAAACCGCAATCAAAGCAGTCACTCTAGAGCAATCGAACACGCGCAATCCTCGGCTAGTGGCGTTGTCGTCGCAGATTCAAGCTGACTACCAGTCCTGGCCGAAGAACGCGCCCGACGAGCAACCATGCCCAAAATCACTGAGTCCAACGCACAGGAACTAATTGAAGCAATGAAACTTCCCGCCTAACGTCTCACAAAGTCTCGTAAAAATGCACGAATCCCGTGTCTTCTACTCTCGCGTTGCGATACACAATGTGGATCGCCACCAAATGCAGAGTATATCAAGAAATTTTGGCAGGTCAGCAGTACAGTTCCAAAAACAATTCTGCATGGTTTGACCCGAAACCGCACCTGCAACACAAAACTCACAAAGCCAATTGGCGCCACGCCGAGCGCCAGAACGACGACAAAGCAAAACCGCGCCAGATCAGCGCGCAAATGAGACAGCAAGCACGATCGCACACAAAAGTAATTGGTGCAACGCCAGACATTTCACAAAATCGAATGGTGGCCAGGACGACGAAAAAGCAAAACCGCACCAGATCAGCGCGCAAATGAGACAGCAAGTACGATCGCACACAAAAGTAATTGGTGCAACGCCAGACGTTCCACGATCGGGGAACATTCGTTGTCAGCCGAGCACGAATGTCCGTCGAAGCGGTCGCCAGTCGAAGCGGTGAGTCTTAGCAGAGCACGATGTGGCCGGAGCGCGCGAAGCCCCGCGCACAGCGCGGTCGTTGCTTGTGCTTTGCGAGCAACGGGTGTGCTGTGCGCTTTGTTGGAGGGAATTTTTACGCACACGCGTGTTTTCCTCGCGCGTAAGTAGTAAAAATTTCCCGCTTTTTTTTGGGAATCTGTTTTGCACACGCGTGTTTTCTTCGCGCGTAAGTAAAAACAGTTCTCAAAAAAAATTCCTTTTCGCGCGCTCCGGCCACATAGTCCTCTGCTAACAAACTCACCGCTTCGAGAATGGCGGCCGCTGGGAACAACATCCGTGCTCGGCTGACAACGAATGTTCCCCAATAGTGTAACATCTGGCGTTGCACCAATTACTTTTGTGTGCGATAGTACTTGCTGTCTCATTTTGCGCGCTGATCTGTGCGGTTTTGTTTTTTCCGCGTCGTCCTGGCCACCATTCGATTTTGTGAAATGTCTGGCGTTGCACCAATTACTTTTGTGTGCGATCGTGCTTGCTGTCTCAGATTTGCGCGCTGATACTGGCGCGGTTTTTGTTTGTATCGTTCTAGGCACTGGGCGTTGAGCCAGCCAATTGGCTTTGTGAGTTTTGTGTTGCAGGTGCGGTTTCGGGTCAAACCATGCAGAATTGTTTTT
>CAVXVG010000029.1:0-296065 GCA_963765145.1 Parachlamydiales bacterium | reverse complement strand
CCAAGAGTAAAAAACTGCTCAAACTGCAAGTCAATTTAGGCTTTGAACAGCGACAAATTGTAGCAGGCATTGGCGCTTCCATCGACCCGGAATCACTTCCAGGCAAAAAAGTGGTCATCGTGGCCAACTTAAAACCTGCATTATTGATGGGGATTGAAAGCCAAGGGATGATCTTGGCCGGTGGAGTTGACACTCTGGAAATCCCAAGCATTGCCAACCTAAACCCCGGCGACCCGGTTAAGTAACACGTCTTTGCTCAGGTTTAACCCTTGCCCTTGCCTAGGCCTCTGCCCGAATTTCTAATAAAAAAGCTTTCTAAGAACTAACAGACGACCTTTTTACTCAGGAATTCTCGGGCACGGGCAAGGGCAAGGGCAGGGGCAAGGGTTAAATTTGTGTGTATATATTCGTTTTGGTATGTAGGGGAAATACTGCCCCAGGTTTCTCGATGAAGGTTTTTCTTTTTTCCCTGCTTTTCACGTTTTCTGTTCTAGCTGCAGACATTGTAGGCTTTTGGAAAACAATTGATGATGCTACAAAAAAAGCACAAAGCGTTGTGGCAGTCTATCCTTATAAAGGTAAGTACTATGGGAGAATAGTAGCCACTTACGATGAACATACCGGCGAGTTAAAAGATACCATCTACACTCCGGATGAAAGGGCTCCCGGCGTAGTGGGCGATCCCCATTATGCAGGGCTCGACCTGATCTATAATCTAGTGCCAAAAGACCATAAATTTGTTGGTAATATCATCGACCCGCAAAAAGGAAAAGAGTATGGCGCAGAACTGTGGGTTAACAAAAAGGAAACCTGATCGTCCGAGGCAAAATTCTAATTTTCGGAAGGAACCAAGAGTGGCTACCTTTCCATGAAAACGAGTTCACACAAGAGTTCCCAAAGCCCGATGTTGTTGCTTTTGTCCCCGTCGTCCCAAAAGTAAAGAAATAATCCCTGACTGGCCCCCAGCCCCTCTTACTTAGAGCTTGCTAGCTATGTAAGAGGTTTGTGGAGAGAAAATTTGGGTTATGGTTGGTAGGTTAATTCTTGTTCCACATTTTTGTGTGTATTGATAGAGCAGGCAAGGGTGCATTAAGTGGAGCTTCTCGTTTTCATTAAATGGTGTGGCAATGATTTTTTGGTCCCGAGGCACATTGAGTAGGTCTGCTAAACGATTATTAAGTAATACGAGTGCCAAGACAGTCACTCTCGCAGCGAATTCTGAGCAATTAAGGTTGTTGGGTGTCTCTCTGCTTATGAATCGCTCTTGAAACTCTTCGGGCTTTGAATCTAAAACAGTCTGGCCCCATTTTCTGATGCTTGCGCTTTCACTAAAACCAATATGTCCCTTAGGAATTGCATCAGCTAAGATAGCGTAAAGTCCATATCCAAGAAGATTGTTTTCAGTTTTTTCTAATTTAACTCTCTCGTTAACTTCGGCAGCGGCAGATTGATACATTTCTTGAAGTGTTTGTAGACCAATTTTCTGCAAAACCATTTCTCTATATTTGCTATTTAAAAGCTTCTCTGGAGAAATTCTTATAACTGTAGAAGTTAAAGCAATTTCAGGTTCATAACTTTCGTTGTGGTGTCTATACCAGATATAAGAATAAGTAAGTTGAGGGGAAGAAGAGCTAAAAATCTTTGTATGATCATATTTCCCGACAATTCGGTCATAAAGCCAATTCGTCCCATTTTCTAAGAGAGATTCTGTATAAGCGGAAGGGTCAAGTTCCCTGGATTTATATGCATTTACAAACAACAAATCCCCAGGCTTGAAGGTGTTTCGAGCCTCTTGTTCAATTTTTTTTAAAAGGTGGGTCGCTATATGATGAGCGTTCACAATAATTAGGTATTTCTCTTTTTCCAATTCAGGAACAACATTTTCAAGATCGTAGTGACTTATTAAATCATGAATCACAAGAAGGCATCCAATGTCTTTTAAGTTAAGTGGTTTGGTGTTCTTGTTGCCGTTTAGAAAGCTTTCTGCGATCTTGCTTATCGTTTCAATTTCTTTTGCAACTAGTGTTAGTTCGCAATATTGGATGACATCATCAGCTAGTAATGATAGGCCGGTGTCGTCTTATTTTTTGGATAAGCCTTTTGTTCCCAAATGCATATTGGAAAAATGACTCAATAAGTTCCTTTTCCGGTTGGGTTTTTTCTTCAGTAGAACTCAGAAGAATGATAGCTGTTCGTTCCCAATCACTAATTTGATTCTGATCTTGGTTTTTGTCGTGTTCTTGTCTAAGTCTAGAAAATAGTTTTGTTTGCACTTCATACAATATTTCTAAATCTTCGTGTTTAAGTTCTTTTATACAGCTTCGTAAAAATCGTTCAAGATTGAGTAGCTCAAAAGGGTCATTTGTTGGATGGAGGCGGTATCTTTCTATCTCTTTGGTCGCTTTCTGGAGCGGAAATCTTTTATTCAAAAAAGTTTCTGCCCCTAAAGGCTCTTGTGTATTTTTTATTCTTGAGAGATTAGTCATATCAAAATTATAACATCAAACAATTAATTTTATTTTAATTTTCGATAGAGGTTACATTAAGCGAACTAGTTAAATCAGCGCCTTAGTCACAAGCTCTACCTTGAAATCCCTCTTTAAATGTAATATTTTTTTGAATGAAATGGATGAATAGGTGAAAAACAGCCTCATAAGAAGTTACTGTTGCAATCTTGTTAATAAAAATTTATTTTAAATTTATTTAATTTATCCATTTTTTTGTTGCAATTGCTTTTCAAAAATAGGAAAAGATAGATGGCAGCGATCCAAAGGATGGTGAATGGTATGATCTCCACAACAACCAGAACAAAATAGGTCTGGTAACCGATGTTGTATGGATTCAACAAATACACCTCCATAGGGCTATCAATGAACTATCTACATCGCTCACTCAAAACGTGGAAGGTAAGAAAATTTTTGAGAGAAAAGTTGTTTGATAGGGCTTTACGTCATAAGAGATATCGATGGGTATAGAATCGAGAAGTTCGAAGAATACTTAGAGGAAATAACCCATGCCCCCTCTGTTCTCAGCGAAGAGGAATTGAGGCAAAAAAAATAGTGGACCTAACAAAAAGCATCAATCATCACCAAAAGATGATCGATAGCAGCGAAAGATTGGCGCAACGGGCATATGGACAGTTGACCCTTACCCCTAACCAGGCAGAAAGGACGAAACATTCTGAGAAGGTCAAACGTTTACGAGGAGAAGCCGACTCACAACGTGAAATACTCGACAAAAGAAAGAAAGAGCTCGAAAGAATAACTGAGCCAGAAAGAGCAGCAAGCGAGCTTGCTCAGAAACAGGCTGAACTTGCAAAGTTGGCAGCTTCTGATCGAAAAGTTGCGGCTCTACTGCGATTACCAGAAGAGATTGACAATTTTGATCAACTGACCAAGGCCAACAAGAATTGGAAATATTGGTTACTTTTAGATCAGGTAATGGATTACAAAGAAAAAATTGATCTAAAACGCGGTGAGGAATTGTGCCTCATTCTTCAGGCTTTTCAGCTAACATTCCCTTCAAAAAGGCCTGCATCTCTGGTCGACCGGCCAGTTTTTTCTCTATCTCCTCATTTAGTTTCTTGTGATATATTTCTCCGTCTCCTTGGACATAGGCCACTTGGAAATCCTCTTGGAAAAGAATTTCTGCAAATACAATGCCCATCTGCATCACCATTATTTTTTCGGCGCAGTCCATTGCATTCCGATTCGCAGTCTCTGCCTTAATTCCTCCACTTGCCATTGCCTCTTGAGCTTTTTTGCGTAATTCATTGTATTTTTCAACCTCCTGGCGAGGAAAAAGGTTAGCCCTTTTTAGCTCAAATTTTTGCGATCCGATCGTTGAGGTAAGAACAGCGACAAATTGTAGCAGGCATCGGCGCCTCTATCGACCCCGAATCGTTGCCGGGCAAAAAAGTAGTCATTGTCGCCAACTTAAAACCTGCATTATTGATGGGGATTGAAAGCCAAGGGATGATCCTGGCTGGCGGCGAAAACACTCTCGAACTCCCCAGCATCTCCCACCTCAAGCCAGGCGATCAGGTTAGATGAAATACATAGCTGTTAATTATTTGGCCTTTGTATTATAATTTTAGTTTGAATAGTTCTGGCAAAAGAGAGGAAAAATGGCCGCAGTTTCATTTGTATCACTTGTATCATCTGTATCAAACCCTTTAAATGTAGACAGGCGCACCGGAGATCAAATTCTTCAGACTATGAGAGTGAATGAGGCTGGTCTGGCGAGAATTAATGACGCTGTGGAGCAGTATATTAAGGATCGCAATGGATTTTTAGATAACAGTTCGAAAATGTATCGGAAAATTACAGTGTACCATTTAACAGAGAACAGATGGTACACATGTGATGAAGTGAATAATAAAGGATTATTCAGGAGCGATTCTAGATTGACGAGCAATCCTGTTCTTGCTGAGCAAATATGTTATTTGAATATGATGAGTAGGTTGGCTGCAGGGCTTGTCGGTCGATGGCCAGAAGACGACTGTAAACTTGTAGAAGAATATTTAAAACAGAAATTGTGTGGCGGCTCGATTTTTTTGCATTCGCTAGTTAATGGAGAAGGCATTGACAGACTAGAGGATTATTTAGAGGAAATAAAAAAGCCTCCTTATACTCCCACAGAAGAACAAAGAGTAGCCGAAGAAGTGAGGCTTTTGCAGCAAAAAATGAAGAGACTAGAGAGCTCTTTAGATAATGCTAGTCGGTTGGACAGATGGTATGCTGACCAAGCCGTCACACTTAGTGGAGAAGAGATAAGGAGGCAGCATCGAAATTCAGCCAATGAACAAAATGAAAAGGCAATATCACTACGGAGGCAAATTGCTGAATGTCGAACAAAGCTTAATGAACTAAGTCCGGAACGTAGGGAAGAACTATTGCAAGAGGAACTTTCGGCAAAGCAAAAAGAAGCTGAGAAGATCGAGCAAAAAGGGAGAATTTTTGCCGAGCTATCGAAAGATGTTGACAATTTTGACAAGCTCACCGAAGCAAACCAAAAGCCGATGTATTGGTTACTTTTGGATAAGATAGAAGAATTTCAGAAACAAGATGCTGATGAAGGCGTTAAGTTGCGGAAAGCCCTTGTAAGCAAAAAACCGAAAATGATTGAAGAAGATTATAATTGCCCTATTGGAATTTCCCGAATGACGGACCCTGTCATTGTTCTTCCTGCAGGGAAAATTTATGAAAGAGTTGCAATCGAAACATGGCAAAATGGCGGAAATAACACCGATCCGTTGACAAGAGCGCCAATTGCATCCGTAGTCCCTCTTCGTTCTCTGAAGGCAGAGCTTGAAGGGAACGGAGAGCAAGCGGGGGCAGTTCCGCCAGCTCAAGTGCCTCCTCCAAATGAGCCTCCTGTTCCAACATCATCTCAAGTGCCGCCTCGTCAACGAGCAAATGAGCCTCCTGTTCCAAAATCATCTTTTTTGGAGGCGGCAGGGGCGTTTTTCTATAGTTTAGGATCTCTCCTTATAAAATTAGGCCAGCGCCTTTTAAACTGGGGCTGGGGAAGAGGCTAATTTAACTCGCGTTAGCCTAGCAAGAAGCTTGAGTTTTTTAATTAAAATTCGGGCAAGGGCAAGGGCAAGGGTTAAAATTGTGGGTAAAATTAATGTTGGTTTTGCTATGTAGGGAGAAATATTGCCCGAGGTTTATCAATGAAGGTTTTTCTTTTTTCCCTGTTTTTCACGTTTTCTGTTCTAGCTGCAGACATTGTAGGCTTTTGGAAAACAATTGATGAGGCTACAAAAAAAGCGCAAAGCGTTGTGGCAGTCTATCCTTATAAGGGTAAGTACTATGGCAGAATAGTAGCCACTTACGATGAACATACCGGCGAGTTAAAAGATACCATATACACTCCGGATGAAAGGGCTCCCGGCGTAGTGGGCGATCCCCATTATGCAGGGCTCGACCTGATCTATAATCTAGTGCCAAAAGACCATAAGTTTGTGGGCAATATCATCGACCCGCAAAAAGGAAAAGAGTATGGCGCAGAACTGTGGGTTAACAAAAAAGGAAACCTGATTGTTCGAGGTAAGATTCTCATTTTTGGAAGAAACCAAGAGTGGCTTCCCTTTCATGAAAACGAGTTTACACAAGAGTTCCCAAAACCTGATGTTGTTGCTTTTGTCCCTGTTGTCCCAAAAGTCAAAAAATAAAACTAAATTTGAACAAAAGAGTACTCCTTCTCATAGAGTATCCACAAATAGGTCATTCAGATTTCTCAAAAATGGAAGATTGAGAAGAGAGTTTTTTCTTACGCGAAGCGTTTGGAGTGCTAAACGGTCTTATTGCATAATTCGGCTTTATTTTAAGAAATGTAGCTTAGGCTTTAGCCTGAGCTTGTTACCGCGGGTTTTAACCCGCGGCAGACAGTGCGGGGTTGAAACCCCGCAAAACGAGCTCAGGCTACAATGTGTATGCAAATTTTATTTAATTATGCAACAAGGCCGGGCTCAGGAGCACTCCAAACGCTTTGCGGAGTATCCGATGTTGTATTGCAACCGAGTTTAGTTGAATTCCCCATCCTCTTTTTATGATTCAAATACGATCGCTTTGCTCTTTTTCCGACTTTCTATAATACCGATCGTTTCATATAAGTGTTCGTTTTCTTTTATCTTTCTCGCCGATTTCATTTCCTCTCGCAGAAGGGAGATAAGTGTTTTAAAGGATGTGATCCTCTTGTCATGAATGATTTTTATTAGGGCAAGGGACTCTTCATAATTCCCGAAATCACAATTAGTCTCGAGAATTTTTTTTAAATTTCCCATTTCTATGAACAAACTTCTCAAGCCCTCTTTTTTCTTATCTGATGCAAAGCGCCAGATCTCATAACGAGGCTTCTTGTCAACACCCCATTCTCTTGGTCTACGAAGTTCGCCGATAACAAGAGCATCAAAAACAATAGCTGTCGAAACGTGCTGTGCCTCTGCCAAAATCGTATTCTCACTTAATGCTTCGCGAAAAAAGTCAGAGTATGTGGCGCTTTTTCGATCCCGATAGACAAGTTGTAAAAATATTTCTAAAAGGTCTGCCGATTTGCTTCTAGCACTCCAACCAGTGTCCGTGCGTGCGCCAAATGCAACGATTGCTGTCAGTAAAAAAGGGTCTTGTTCAAAGAGGTTTGCAAGCGCTTGCGCCCACAACAGAATGGGAAGTTTGGGGTTACCGCCAAGCTTTTGCACTAATTCTTGTAACTGTATCGTTCTCGCTAATGGAGGCAGCTTGTTTAGCCCGGGTGTGGTATTTTGCTGCAGAATGCATTCATCATTGCCATACAGTTGCGGCAATAGTCTTGAGGCTGGGGTGGAGTTGGAAGCTTGTCCAATAATAGCCTCAGCTTTCACCGGCTTTGCAGGTGGTACGGTTGAAGGGGTGGGGTGGGTTTCGGATTGGAGAGGTTCTTTTACAGGCGCTTTAGTCTGAGTGTCTTCAATTGTAGGTTTTGGCGTTGTTCCTGCCGGCGGATTTTCAGGTTTAGTTTGAAGTTTTGGAGGATTTTTTGACGAACCGAAAACAACGTAGAAAAGAGTGCCGACAGTTGCAAGGGTTAATCCGCCTATGAGGAGGGTGGCTGAGATGGGATTGAAGGGAGGTTGCTTGACCCCTGCATACTTTGAAAGTGCACCATTGAGGAAGGAAGCTAGTGTTTTTCCCGCAGGTTGTAAATGAGTAGACAAATTGGAGTATATGGAACTAAGTATTGGGGGAACAACAGTGAGTTTCATCTTTTATCCTCTTGAGTTTTGAGATAAGTATAAACAAACTAACAATTCAGTTGAATTAAAATTTTAAGCGGTTGGCTCCAAGCTCTTCGCGATTGACAGAGGGCACTTACGGAGTTATCTTCTAAGTATGGCTCCACAATTTACCGATTCTGTTTCCGAAGCTCTTCAAAAAGCATTTGAACGGGCAAAAGAGTATAACCAGACTGAAGTCACCGAGAACAACCTGTTAGCGGTATTGCTGGAGGATGTCGGTGGCTATTTTACCTCCCTTTTGACCACGATTTCTCCGAAAGTTGACCAACTGATCGAAGAAGTTGGCAAAGCTGTTGAAAGGCAACCTACATTTACCACTCCGCCAAGCGAAGTTCCTCCCGGAAGGTCGCTGCAAGCCATTTTACAAGAGGCTACTAAAGTTGCAGAACGGTGGAAAGACAGCTACGTGGCAGGCGACCAGCCCCTCTTACTTAGAGCTTGCTAGCTATGTAAGAGGTTTGTGGAGAGAAAATTTGGGTTGTGGTTGGTAGGTTAATTCTTGTTCCACATTTTTGTGTGTATTGATAGAGCAGGCAAGGGTGCATTAAGTGGATACGAGTGCCAAGACAGTCACTCTCGCAGCGAATTCTGAGCAATTAAGGTTGTTGGGTGTCTCTTTGCTTAAGATCTTTTATGCAGCTTCGTAAAAATCGTTCAAGATTCAATAGCTCAAAGCCTCTTGAGTTTTGAAAATATTATAATCAAAACTAACAATTTAGTAAAAAAATCCAGGTTCATGGCGACTACGCCCAGGCATTCGCTTATTAAAAGCAAAATGTTCTTATGATTTCCTGTGCCCTGGAGTTTATCGGCTTGATGAGGCAGCACTCGTCATGTCGATGACTATTGCTGTGCGCTTGCAAAGCTTTTTCCCTGCGAGGATGCTAGGCTCTCCATCGATAAATTTGATGACAACATTAAATGAGCTGCCGCAGCTTTCTTTTGCTTTAAAGGTGTAGTGAGCAATCGCTCCGGAATGGTAAACAGTCAGAGTAAATTCGACCTTCAAATCTCTCCTATCTTTTTCTCGAAAGAATATCTGTTGAACGCGTTGGTCTGTGAGATGGAGCTCCAAACCCTGACGTCTTTCTAAAGAGAATCTAATTTGCAGCGGCTGATTGGAATATAAGTTTAGAATGGGCCAAGGATAAGACATGGATCTATAGCGAAACGAGTTATCTGCTAGCGTTAAATATGCTATTTATTTGCACTTCAAGTTCTTCAATGGGCACTTTGTAGGAGGCGCCGGAAAAACGATCTCTCATCTCGAAAGTGCACTTGTCCTCGGCATATATCTTGTCGCCTATTATGGTAAACTGAGTTCGGAGCATTAATGAAATTTCCAATGTTATATCATTCACTTTAAGCGGTTTGAATGTTGCGATGGCCGTGTTGTAAAAAATTCCATCACCCATAGATAGAGGCACTAATTTTGACTTGGAGACTAACTGCAGTTGCTGGCTGAGCAACATGTCTGGAAGATACTTTATACAATCTGTTGATAGGGACATATTGACCTTGTGGATATAAATGTGAGGGATATTTTACTCGAAAGAAAGGATATTTTCCAGTAGGATCATAGCAGCATGGCGCTTGCGTAACTCCAAGGTTGATTGAGATCTATGAAAAGCGTGATGCCCTGAAGCAGATCCTAGCGTCTTCTCTTCGTGATTGACAGAGCGCTATTACGGAGTTATCTTCTAAGTATGGCTCCACAATTTACCGATTCTGTTTCCGAAGCTCTGCAAAAAGCCTTTGACAGGGCAAAAGAGTATAACCAGACTGAAGTCACTGAGAACAACCTGTTAGCGATATTGCTGGAGGATGTCGGTGGCTATTTTACCTCCCTTTTAACCTCGATTTCTCCGAAAGTTGACCAACTGATCGAAGAAGTTGGCAAAGCTGTTGAAAGGCAACCTACATTTACCACTCCACCAAGCGAAGTTCCTCCCGGAAGGTCGCTGCAAGCCATTTTACAAGAGGCTACTAAAGTTGCAGAACGGTGGAAAGACAGCTACGTGGCAGGCGACCATCTGTTGCTGGCCTACTGGAATGTAGGAGGAGAGCCTTTCAAAAAATGGAAAGGGGATACCGGTTTAAATACCAAAGACATAGAACTGCAAATCAAGAGCATTAGAGGAGATCGACATATGGATTCAGCTACAAGTGAAAGCGCGATAAAGGCCCTTGAAAAATACTGCAAAAATTTTACAGCTCTTGCCAAGCAAGGAAAACTTGACCCTGTGATTGGACGGGATGAAGAGATCCGCCGGACCATTCAGGTCTTAAGCCGCAGAACAAAAAATAACCCGATGTTGATTGGTGAGCCGGGTGTTGGTAAAACAGCTATTGCAGAAGGGCTTGCACAACGGATCATCACAAACGATGTACCGGAATCGTTAAAAGACAAACAACTGTTTGCCCTAGATATGGGCAGCCTAGTAGCCGGCGCCAAATACCGTGGTGAATTTGAAGAGCGGCTCAAAGGAATTCTCCACGAAGTGGAAAAAAGTGATGGACGCTTCATCCTCTTCATTGACGAGGCCCATACTTTGATTGGGGCTGGGGCCAGTGAAGGGTCGATGGATGCAGCAAACCTGTTAAAACCAGCACTGGCGAGAGGCACGCTTCACTGCATTGGCGCCACCACTTTGAATGAATACCAAAAATATATCGAAAAAGATGCGGCTTTAGAAAGACGTTTTCAGCCTGTCATGATTTTGGAGCCATCTTTAGAAGATGCGATCGCCATTTTAAGGGGACTAAAAGAAAAGTATGAAATTTTCCATGGCGTCAGAATCACTGAAGGGGCTTTGCATGCTGCTGTTTTCTTGTCCCAAAGATATATTACAGACCGTTTTCTGCCGGATAAGGCGATCGACTTAGTCGATGAGGCTGCAAGCTTGATCCGGATGCAAATCGGCAGCCGCCCTTTGCCCATCGATATCAAGGAAAGGGAACTTTCTTCAGCGATTGTCGAACAGGAGATGTTAAAGAGAGAAGATTCTCCCAGCGCAAAAGCCGAGTCAGAAAAACTGGAAAAGCGGATTTCGAAGCTTAAAGAGGAACTTGGCGCTTTAAAAGCTGAATGGGACCAAGAGAGAAAGACAATCGATGAGCTGAAAGAGAAGAAAAATCAGCTCGAGAAACTGAAGTTCCAGGAAGAAGAGGCAGAACGGAACAGCGACTACAATAAAGTAGCTGAAATCCGCTACAGCCGCATTCCTGTCGTTCAAAAAGAATTAGAAGATGCGCAGAAAAGATTAGAGTCGAAACCCAACCGGCTTTTAAAAGAGGAAGTGGATGAGAACCTGATTGCCCAAATTGTGTCGAAATGGACCGGCATCCCTGTTTCGAAGATGTTAGAAGGGGAGGCAAAAAAACTGCTCCATTTAGAACATGACCTCCATGAAAGGGTGGTGGGGCAAGATTTAGCTGTAACCGCTGTCAGTGAGGCGATACGGCGCTCTCGTTCCGGTTTATCAGACCCGAATAGACCAATTGGAGTGTTTCTATTTGTCGGGCCAACCGGAGTTGGTAAAACCGAACTTGCCAAGTCGCTTGCCTACCTACTTTTTAACCAAGAAGAGGCAATGATCCGTCTCGATATGTCTGAGTACATGGAGAAACATTCGGTTTCTAAACTGATCGGATCGCCTCCTGGGTATGTTGGCTATGATGAGGGAGGTCAATTGACCGAGGCTTTAAGACGTCGGCCCTATTCGGTTGTCTTATTAGATGAAGTGGAAAAGGCCAATCCCGATGTCTTCAACATCCTTTTGCAAGTTTTTGACGATGGTCGACTGACCGACAGCAAGGGGAGGGTAGTCAATTGTAAAAATGCCCTTTTCATCATGACATCCAATTTGGGTTCTGCTCAGCTTTTAGAACAGTTAGAGAAGAAAAAAGATTACTCGAAAGATGCCATCCTAGCCATACTCGACCCTATTTTGAAGGCCCATTTCCGTCCCGAATTTTTAAACCGTTTAGATGAAATTCTCCCATTCCTTCCGCTCCGCCGGGAAGATATGGAGCATATTGTTGAAATGCAGCTGCAAAGTATCCGCAAAAGGCTGCACGAGCGTCACATTGCTCTCGATTGGGATAAACAGGTGCTTACTCTCCTTGGCGACGAAGGGTACGACCCCTACTTTGGTGCCCGTCCTCTCAAACGGCTCATCCAACAAAAGGTGGTCAACCTCCTTTCAACAGCAATACTCGAGGGCAACATCCTCTCCGGCCAAAAGGTTCACCTAGGCGTAAAGAACAACGAGATCACCTGGAAAGCCACCTGACACACGGTGTAAGCAACATGGTTTTTTCGCGCTAGCGTTTGGAGTGCTCGAAGTCCTCTTGCGCTTTCACTCTTTGAAGGTCAAAGCTAAACAGGAGTTTAGCACTCCTGAGTAAGTCTCTTAAAATACAACACTCTTAAACCTAAGAAAAACCTCTGTGATCTCTCGAGTCCTCTGTGGTTATAAAAATTTAAAGATATTTCAACCACAGAGAACTCGAGAGATCACAGAGAGTATGAAAACTTACTTCGTGATCCGAGGGACGATAGTCTCTTCCTTGCTCCAAACGCTCTCGCGAAATCTCTAGATCCGTCCGTGAGGACCGAGATTTGATTGACTATTCCGCAATATAATGCGGAATAGTCAAGACTATTTTGCATTATATTGCGGAATAGTCAGGTTGCTTGGGTGGGTGTGGTACCTAGCCCTCGCTCTTTATGGATTTTCAAAGGGGGCGTATTGTAGACTTTTAGCGCTGTTTTTACGACGCATCGTCATGGGATTAACAAGGGCTGTACATATTATGTCAACTTCCGCTTCCGCTATCACTGGCTATATCCAGGGTGTGACACAGCCTACGCTCACTGATATTCCTCCTGAAATTCTCGTGAAGATTTTCACGATTTTTCTTGAGCGGGTTGATGTGAAAACTATTTTGCTCATGAGGGAAGTTTGTCATCAGTTTAGGACAGTTATAGATGGCAGCCCGCGTATATTGAAGGCATTCGAAATCTATAAAAGTATTCAAGGTTCGCACCCAAATATCGGCGACTTGCTAAAGAATATTGAAAAAAAAATACCGGATGGCGAGTTTATGCTCCCTTCAAACATGAGGCTTAGTCTCATCAGAGCTCTTTTTATCAAGACACCTCGATTTGAAGGCGATGGAATTGAGGCATTAGTTGAAGAGAGTGATCTGAATAAAGTACAGATCATGAAGATGGCTGGTACACTAACAAACGCCAAGCTACTCAAGGTCATGGCTGGCTCATGGGCAACACCAAATGATCCACCGCTCCTTGAGGCCTGTTTTAGGGTTATAAATATTTTGGAACCTGAATTGCAAGCTTCCGCTGTTGTTCTTCCAGAAACTTTAATCGCGGCTCTTCCAGCAGAAGAGCAAACCCTGGTTGCTTTGTTAATCGCTCGGCGCTTCCCTTTAATTCTGCAAAAAAATTTCAGTCTTTTTAGTGAATTAGAAATCAGCAATAAGCTTCGGGTTAGTCGCATTATCGTTGATAGTATCTTGCTGGAGTCCCTAGAGCCATCTTTACCAAATGAACACGCACTTCGAATATGGCTCGCTCTTGAAACCAATAAAGATAAAGACCGATTTAAAACGTCCTTAGAACTTCATTCTAAGCCCTTCCTTTAAAATCGCCGTTTTCATTTTTGCATGGCGAGCTTAAATCTTCACGAGCTGCTATTGACTGCTTTCACGACCTTCCTTTCATCTCGAAGGAAGACTATCTTGCAGCTGTTAAAGGTTTTGCAAGGAAAGCTCCCATTACATCCATGATCTTTTTTGGAAATTTTCAACTGACTGTGGATGAAAATATTACAGATCTTATTGAAGAAACAATTGGTTTTCTGAACGACATATATGCTCAACTCAATTCCCCTGAAGGTCTCAAGGATACTGCGCATATCGCGGGAGGGCACTTTATTTACAATGGCCACTTTAAATCAGCTATCAAGTCTATTAAAGATTACCTTGAGCTCGGCAAGAGCGCCAATTGGCAGTTTGTTATTAAAGCCGCTGAAGCGAACGAACGTCTGATTTCTCTTTGTGAGTCCGTAGACCATAGCATTGAGGCATTCAAAACCGCGGTGAATGAGTTAACTCCTAACTCTGTCAAAATAAGATCAGCTCATCAGGTAACGGAACAGTCTGAACATTCAGAGTCTGGTAAGCAACAAAGTCATCATTCATCCGAAAAGAAGAAACATACTAAATCGCTGTCGATGTAAAGGAAATAGTCAGGTGGCTGCTTTGTGAGTGTTGTATTTGGCTTGCAACATTTTGAAGGTGGATTCGTCAGTGTAGGCGTTGCCAAGTGAGATGTCGGTTCGCGGAGCTCCATGGAAATCAGAGCCGCCGGTGACAATCCAGCCTCTCTTTTTTCCTTCTCGGATCCAAGGCTCGTTTTGATCGGGCCTCATCCGGGCATATCGCCCTTCAAGGCCATCGAAAGGTAGGTTTAGAAGGGACTTGCGTACAGAACCCTTTGGCAAAAGGTGAGGGTGGGCCAAGATTGCAAGGCCGCCTGCAGCATGTATTCTTTCAATAACCTCTTGGCTTTCAGGATAGGTTGAAGAGACAAAAGCTTTTCCTTTTTCGCCTAGCCACGTATGAAAAGCCTCTTCTCTTGATTTGACAAACCCTTTTTTCAACATCAGATTAGCTAAATGGGGTCTTCCAATCGCATGATCTCCACGATCTCCTCTCAGTTCCAAAACCTCTTCAAGCGACATAGGAAAGCCAAGCTCGTTGAGGCGTGAAAGAATCTGATGCATCCGCAGATGCCTTTTTTCTTCTTGCTCTTGGACCAAATCTTTTAATGAAGAGGCTCGGGGATTGAACGAATAGGCCAAAATGTGGATCGAATTGTCTTTGAAGTTAGAAGAAAATTCGGCCCCCGAGATAACAGGAAAGCCTGTTTTTTCAAGTCGTTCAAGGCCGTCAAATGTGTCGTGGTCGGTTAATGCAAGCCCTTGTAAGCCTATTTTTTGGGCTATTTCTACAAGTTCTTCCGGTGTATGGGATCCATCTGAAAAAATACTATGACAATGAAGGTCCGCTTTAAAAACTGACAATGCGGATCTCCTTTTCCAGATCGAGGTTTTTCTCTTCCTTGACCCTTTTTTCGACTAGATCCATCAGTTTTAAAACATCTTCTGCTTTTCCCCCGCCAGGATTTGTAATGAAATTGCCATGTAGGGGGGAAATGTGAGCGCCTCCGCTCTTGGTCCCTTTGAGCCCAAGCTCATCGATCATTTGTCCACACGAATGTCCTTCGTGATTTTTAAAAACGCAGCCTAAAGAAGGTTCATGGTAGGGTTGCGTTTTTCTTCTGTGGTTAAATTGGGCCAATTGTCGCCCTCTTGCTTCACGATCTAGTGTTAAAGCAAATGTCGCTTCCAAAATCACCCCTTTCTTTTCTTGAAAAGGGCTTTTGCGGTAGCTGAACAGGATATTTTCTTTTTCGATCCATTCTTCAGTCCCGTCGGGATGTAAGAAAAGGACGGCCTTTAAGGGGACGGAGATGTTTGATTGGGAGGCTCCTGCGTTCATCACGATAGCGCCGCCAATGCTTCCGGGAATGCCCAACCCCCATTCTAGCCCTGACCAGCCATGAGACGCCGTTTTCATTGATAAAAGGGGAAGAGGTGTGCCGGAGCCCACGTGGAAAATGCCGGGAGAGGTCTCTTCAATCTGCGTATAGCGGTTGACGATCACAAGGCCTGAAAACCCAAGGTCTGAAAAAAGGGTGTTGGAGCCTCTACCTACGACAAAAATAGGCAGTTCTTTTTTTAAGCCCCAAAGATAAGCATTAGTGAGCTCTTCTTTTGTAGAGGCTTCAATTAAAAAGTTGGCAGGTCCGCCAATTTCAATCGTTGAGTAGCTGCTGAGGGGAATTTTCTCCTTGATGAGCACTTTTCTTTTCGAGTTCCTTAAGTTGGTCGCTGGTGGCTATGATCGATTGAACGTCAATGGGTTTGCCGATACTTTCTTTGTATAAGCTATCTAGAATGGCATTTACAAATGAACTAGCTGCTTGTGTAGAAAATTTATTGGCTAAGCGGATAGCCTCTGCAATTCCGACTTTGGGGGGAATTTCAGCGTCGTAAAGAATTTCGTAAGCACCTAAACGCAAGATGTTTTTCTCCATCGAATGGATCTTATCGAAATCATAGGAGGTGGAAACACGACTGATGATGAGATCGATGGTAGGCAGATATTCCATGATCTTCCGAAGTCGGTCTTCAGATTCCTTTACAGCTTTTCTGGTAACTTTTAGCTCTCCTTGTATGAGCTCGGCTAGATCTTCTTGGCTTGAAGAGATGCTTTGACTGTAGAGGAGGAGAAGGAGAATTTCTCTCGATTTTTTTTGAGGTAATGACATGGCACGAATAGGATGAAAACAAATTATTCTATCGGAATTAGCCCATTTTCTCTATGATTTTCTCTATCTAGCTGGTACATTTTTGACCATGACAACTGAAGCAAAAAATTTAGGCGAACTTTTAAAGAAGCGGAGGCAGGAATTAAATCTGTCTCTTAAAGAGGCAGAAAACGCCACCTCTATCCGGATTCACTACCTAGCCTCTATCGAGGATGGTAAACCCGAGAACTTAATATCACCGATTTATACCGAGGGATTCATCAGACAATATGCAATCTATCTCGGAATAGACGGGGATAAAGTGATTAAAGATCATCCCCATGTTTTTAAAAGAGGCATCAAGCAAGAATTTGACTATGGGATCGGGACCCTGGAAGTCAGGGACAATCCCGGAACTTCTGTTAAATGGTTGCCAAATGGTGTTTGGGTTGTTTTAGCCGCCGGCGCCCTTTTCGCCGGTTGGTATTTAGGACGTCTTTTCGGAGTTTTTTAATGGGCAGATTGCCAATTTACCTCATTTCCGCTCTTTTTGTCCTATGCATGGTGTTTTTGCTGTTCAGATCTCTTATTGTTCAAGATACAGGCACAGCCGACTCAGAGAACAAAGCAGTCCACTATACTTCTCCAAGTGGTTTGTGGTCCGCCAATTTTTTAAGTGATCCCAAGTACTCAACCAATGTATTTAGAGATGAATTTGGCATAGCGACAGTCACTATAGAAGGGGCGACTCTTGATCAAGGAGCTGAGCTCTATTTGGTTCGGGTTTTTCATTACCACAATCAAGATCAGAAAGACCTGAAAACATTTCTGGAAGAGGTTGTTACCACCTGGTCAAAAAAAATGCCTACACTAAAATTGGTTAGGCAAAATGCCGGTAGGTTTCAAAACCAACCCTCTATCTCTTTTAGTTTGTCAGGTGAAAATTTAGAGATGTTAGGGACAGTTTTTAGTGCTGAGGACTATTTTTACCTCATCGCCTGGGTTGGAAATATGAATAATAAAGAGTTGGAAAAAGTGGGTGAAAAGCACTTCGAAGCCTTCCAAAATTCTTTTCAGGTCTCTGCAGAACAGTGAGCCATCAGCAACTCTTGCCTTATACCCAGGGTTGCGTCACCCTTTCAGGGTTTCCTTACCCTGGGCTACATTCCTTCACCCCATTCTGGGGTTCTTTGCTTTTTTTTAGCAGGAATTGCTGATGAATCTCCCCCATTTTTTAGAGGAACAGCTTCAAACATTTTTGAATTTGTCTCAAAAAAGTCAGTTAAAAAAGGGCAGCGATGCCCTTTCTTTACAATATAGGCAAGAAAAGGGGACAAAAAGGGGCCGAC
Source organism: Parachlamydiales bacterium (assembly GCA_963765145.1). Taxonomy (GTDB): domain Bacteria; phylum Chlamydiota; class Chlamydiia; order Chlamydiales; family JAJFMK01; genus JAGVKY01. Next base: position 278,535 of record CAVXVG010000029.1, on the reverse strand, counting down.
CCCGCCTCCTACCTTGCTGTTCGTCTTCCTGCCACATATGCCGCAGTCACAAAGGTGCTCGAACAGGTCAAAAAACAAATGCCTGCTTTTTTACCCCGCACTCTTTTAGACCTGGGGTCTGGGCCGGGTACGGCCATTTTTGCAGCCGAACAACTCTATTCTTTCGGTCGGATCATCGCATATGAGAAAGAAGAGGCTTTAATCACTGTCGGAAAAAAATTAGGGGGCAACCTAGCCATTGACTGGCAAAAAAAAGATTTAGAGCAAATCGACACATTGCCCGCAACCGATTTAATCCTCTTATCCTATGCAGTAGGGGAGTTGTCAGAAAAAGGAAGAGAAAAGCTGATAAAGGCCGCCGCAAAGGCTGCTACCGTTCTCGTTGTGATTGAACCAGGCACACCAGCAGGGTTTGAAAGGATTCGTAAGATCCGTGCCGATTTAATCGATCAGGGAAAGCAGATGATAGCCCCCTGTCCACATGCCCTTGCTTGCCCGATGGTATCCCCTGACTGGTGCCATTTTTCTGTGAGATTGCCTAGATCCTCTCTCCATCGTCAGCTAAAAGAGGGGACCCTTGGTTATGAAGACGAAAAATTTTCTTATGTGGCTGTAGCCAATTCTCCAATCTCCTTGCCGGAAGCTAGAATCTTGCGCCATCCGCAAAAAAGAAAAGGCCACATCCATTTTACCCTTTGCACAAAGGACAAAGGCATCTCTCAAACCACCCTCTCCAAAAGAACGCCGGAACTCTACAAGGCCGCAAAGGATCTTGAGTGGGGAGACACTCTTTAAAAAATAAAGAATAGTGCTTATAGGAAAGAGGCGTGATCTTATTAACGCTTCTCCTTTTTCTTGTCGGTGCAGATATGAAACTAACTAGCCAAGCTTTCCAAGAAGGAGAGCCTATTCCATCTACCTATAGCTGTCAGGGGAAAAATGTCTCGCCCCCGCTCTCTATTGCCGGTGTGCCAAAAGAGACAAAGACACTTGCCATCATCATGGACGACCCAGATGCTCCAAGCGGGACCTTTGTCCACTGGGTAGCCTGGGACATTTCGCCGCAAGATCTCAACTGGGCCGAAGGCAAATCGCTTCAACATCAAGGAAAGAACCACATGGGCAAAGAAGGTTATTTTGGCCCTTGCCCTCCTCCTGGAAAGCCCCACCATTACCACTTCAAAATTTACGCCCTCGACACCGAGCTGAAATTAGCCCAAGGCACCACCAAGGATGAGCTTCTCTCCAATATAAAAGGGCATGTTTTAGCTCAAGCCGAGCTTGTGGGGACATATCAGCGACAATAAGGAGTGGGCGCTATTCCTTCAAACGGTCATCAATCTGGCCATTTTCGGCTAGCGCTCTGAATCCCGCTTAATTACGCAACGCGTTTGGAGTGCTAAACTCCTGTTTAGCTTTCACTTATCACTGAAAAGTGAAAGCTAAACAGGAGTTTAGCACGGCCTTGTTGCATAATTGTACGTGATTCTTCGTCCCTCCTGCAGCCCTTCAGGCTGCCAAATAAATTTTCATCCTGGACCCGGGGCGTTGCCCGCGGGCTGTTGCAGTTTTGGCCTTTCAGGCCGATGAAAACATGTATCGAGATTTTCCGGCTGAAAGCCGGATAGTTGCAACAGCCTGTGGGCAACGCCCCAGGTTAAGGGTAGAAAATAAAGATGGCAGCCTGTAGGGCTGCAGGAAATTGAGGATCTCGAGGCAATTAATTATGCAACAAGGCCGTTTAGCACTCCAAACGCGTTGCGTAGTGTGGGTTTTTTGGGGTAGCCGAAAATGGCCAAAATGGCCGTTTGCAGGCAGCCCGTTAAAAAAATCCAACTAAAGAGAAAAAGAAGTCTTTACAGCCGAAGGTAGAAATTATATTGGGCGCCCTCAAGCGCCCACCCCTTCTTTATTCGAGGTCGTCTTCGGCCAAATCCTCTTCATCTTCCTGTTGAGGGATGACGATGGGTGCTGGCTTCTCAACTGCTGCTGCCTTTTTGCCCTCGGGCTTCTTCTTAATGGTCGACCCGTTGCCGATGTCGATCCAAATGGGGGACGACCAAGCAACATGCCCATCTTTTTGGAAGGCGCGCAGGAAGTAATAGACAAAGGGGAATTTCCCCCCTTTGGCAGGGAAGGCATGCTTTGCAAGAGGTGTCATATCATCGTAGGTAAACTCTAGAAAGTAGTCTGGAGATGTCATGGTATGAATGATCTCTCCGTTTCTGATGATTTCAACTCTATCGAGTTCTTTGGTTCCTGCAATAAAACCACGGATATGCCTGTTGATAGCAAGCCCCGGCTTATCATCTGTCGATATTTCTTGACCCATTTTTGCAGTGGCAATCGAAAACTCGACTACAATTCGCTCTCCAGTTGTTGCATAGCAACTTCTGTTAAAGAGGGCCTCTCCTATCGCATTTTTAGAGTGAGCTGTTGTTAAAATAGCTGTCAAGCCGGGTGGATATTGCACTTGGTCGGTGTCAAAAAGTGGAGCATAAATACCCCGATCATCTAAACCGCCTGCGACAAAACCAAAACGGCAGTTCTTATTCAAAGCTTCGATGAAAGAGCCTTCAGAATCAGATGAAATACCTTTTTTTGTTTTCCCCGGATGGATCGGCATTGGATTTAAACCCTTTTCAGACCTCTCAGAGGAGCCCCAAGCGTTATAAATCTCTGCGACCCTTTCAAAGTCTGGATCAAAACTTTTAAAGTTAAAGCTGTAGCCCTTTCCCATCGAAAATGAGGGGATAGAAAGCATCTCTTTAGGAGAAAAAGCTTTATACAACCTTTCGAGCGTTGAACCCTTCGCATCCTTTTTTCGGATTAACTGTTTTTGGTCTTTTAGATAAAGGATATGTCGTACGCCCTCAGCTCCAGAGTCGCCTACACGTTGAAAACCGACAAAAGTGGTAAAGCGGTCCTCTTCGTCAAATTCTTGCGTCGACTGCAGTAAATTTTTCCACAGTTCATTGCTGGTCTCTTCACCATCTTCAAAAGGGGAAATGGCAAAAAAGTTTATAGCCCTTTCATCTCGGAAGTGGCGCAAGCAACTGTCAATATTTTCTGTAGAATCGATTTTTTCAGACTCACCATGCAAAAGACCCCACATCAACAACCGATCTGTCTCATCAGAACAACGGATAGGGGAGGAACGGTATACTTTTTTGTCCATTAAGTTCTTTAACTTGATGGTGTAGATCCCTTTTTCATTGAAGTAGAGGTTAGGCAATATTAAAAACCCTGTTTCCGGAACAAAAAGGCGCCAGCTTAAGTTTTCACGCAGGCCTTCGTAACTGAGCTCAATTAAGGTGTCTTCATCAGTATCGCTCGTTAAATTTCCATATTGGTCTTCAAAACGTACGGTAATATCGAATCGTTTGTTTTTTCCTACAAGGGAAGGGGTCAAGATCTTGACCATTTCAAGCTTATTGCCTAAGACATCCAGATTAAAGATTTCTGCTTCGCCAAAGCGGTTTTTGCCACTTGGGTCTAAGTATAATGAGAAAGCACGTCGTCTTTGAGAATTAGTCTGTACTCTATTGCCGCCCTTTTTTTCGCCGGCTTTAGCATCTTTAGCGCCAACAAAAATAACAAAGGTTTCCCCTGTTGCTACTCCTTTGGGAAGGGTAAATTCATAAAGAGGAAGGACGCTTGTAGGTGTTTCAACTTCTTTCGGTGTGATTTTTGTCCCATCATCCATCTCAAGCCAGATGGTGTTATCACTTTTTTTGGTGGTGACTTCAGGAATTTCCCAATCAATTTCTCGGCCGCTGCTTTGCATGTCAAAACGGAGTTTTGTCCCTTTTGGCAAAGATTGGGCTGTTGTATGGATAAATTTCCAGGTGCCAACATCTCCAGCACGGACTTGGGCAGGTTCACAATAGGAAATGGAGCGACGCATAAAATTATTCCTTTTTTCGAGCAAAAACGCTCATATGTTCTAGTCTAGCACCCTCTCTGCCGGCCGAAATAGCATCGGCCAAATGGCAAAAGGAGCCAATTTGTGTTAACGGTTCAACCTCAAAATGGTGGCAACCTACTCCGTTGCTGACAGCTTCCGATTCTCCATGGGCTTTCAAAAATTCCATGCCAGCTAAAGCATGGGATTGAGGCGATTGGACTAGGGCTTTTCCAATATCATGAAAAAGACCAATTCTTTTGCCAACAGCCACAGACAAATGGAGCTCGGCGGCTATGTTACCTAGTATAGTCGCAACTTCTTTTGAGTGTTCAAGCAAATTTTGGCCAAAACTATACCTGAAAGATAACTTTCCGAGAATGTGAGAGATGACGGGGTGTGGCAAAGAGAGGCCAAGCTCTAAACAAGCCTTCTCTCCCACCTTGCGAATTTCACCCTCTAAGTGCAAGGCGACCTTCTCAATGACCTCTTCTATTCTCTTAGGAAATATCTTTCCATCTTCCAGCAAAGACTCAATGACCTTTTTTGAGAAAAATCTTTTTTCAGGATCTATAGAAGTCAAAACAAGCTCTTTTTCTAAAATCAACTTGACGCCCAATTTTTCTTCTAGAAAATGGATGTTTTTCCCTTCTGGGCCTACTATACGCCTTCTTAGCGTCTCATCTTGCACAGGGATGGTTTCAGAAAACAGGGGAGTCACTTCAACGGGAGAAAGGCGATGGAGTGCTGCGATTAGAAGAATTTTTGCTTCTCGTTCTCCCTCTTTTCGTAAATTAGCAAGATGGAGTTGGTTTTCCTTTCTGACTCTTTCTTCTAAATGGTTTAAAAGACGGGCAGTTACCTCTTCATCATCTCCGCCTAAAAGCTCTTTTTTTCTTTTTTGAAGCTGAGAGTTTTCTGATTCGATCTTTGCAAGTTTTTGCTCGGCAAGTTCTATCTTCTTTTCTTTTTCAAGAAGTTCGTTTTCTTTTGTTTCAAAGGTTTTTTTATGTTCTGTCGCAATATCAGTTTTGATCAACTCTTTCCATCTGCAAGCCTGTCTGTTTTGCAGGTAGGGGAGCGATAGAGCGGCCAGTACACCGACTAAAAAGGAGATAAGGGCAATAAGAAAAAGCATGCTTTATGAATGTTTACGTTTTTCGAGTCTAACTTTCCCGATATTACGCGGTGAAGAGCTTAAGACTTCAAGAGAGCAATTTTCAAGCAATACCCGATAACCGCGTGGGGGAATTGAAGCGGTCAGGGCAAAAAGATAGCCCCCGATCGTGCCGTAATCTCCAGAGTCTGGAATATCAATTCCTAAACTTTCTTTGATGTCGTAGATGCTCATCCGACCATCAACAATATAGCTTCCATCGCTTGTTTGCAAAAAGAGAGAAGTCTCTTCGTCATACTCATCTGCAATTTCACCCACAATCTCTTCTAAAATATCTTCAATGGAAACAACCCCTTCGGTGCCTCCATACTCGTCTACTACAATGGCCAGATGGACCTGTTTCTTTCTAAATTCTTGCAGCAAAGCTGATATTTTCTTGCTTTCTGGAGTATAGAGAACCGGTTTTATCAATGTTTCAATCGGTGCGTTCAGTATGTTGATGTTTTGAGTCTCTTGGTACTCCATGTACTTGGCTAAAATATCTTTAAACATCAGAATGCCGATGATTTGATCGACTGTTTGGCGATAAACGGGAGTTCGACTATACCCTTCTTTTAACAACAGTTTGGCCGATTCCAGAATGGTTGTAGTGGCAGGTAGGCAAAAGGTGTCTATCCTTGGAACCATCACTTCGCGCGCCACTCGATCTCTAAACGATACAATCGATTGAAAGATTTTTTTCTCTTCAGGAAGGAGGGATTCATTGACAGAAGCATCGTCGAGAATGTCGGGCTGCATATCGACTGCCCGCTCTTTCAAAGCATTTCTCACAATGTGCAATCGACCAAAAAAAAGGAGAAATAACAAAAGGAAGGGGAGAAACAGCGTTAAAAAGATTGAGCTGATCAGTCCAACGGCTCCAACGGTCTTTTCAGGATAGCGGATCCCGACCGTTTTAGGGAGAAAGTCCCCCAATAAGTAAGAGACAAAGAAAAGAACGGTTATCGCTGCAATTTTGGCTGCAATTTCGGCGGAGCTTGTTAGGGGATGGCTGATCTCTTCAAAAACAGCATAGGCTAAAAAACCAAGTGAGGCCCCAAAGGCCAACCGTATCCAAGATAGGGTGGCATAACAGGCAAAAAACAGCCCCTTCAATTGGTGTTGAGGAAAAAAGAGGTGATGAATCGGCAGATAAAAGAACGAGCTGCCTTGCATTTTCCAGTGTTTGCTTTCTTTTTTATAGATCCGCTTCAACGCGTTGGTTAAAGCGGTGAGGGCAGAAACACCGATCAGGAGAAACAGAGTAAGGAGTAGCCAGAACGAAATCGACATCAGGTGTGATTAAAACCAATTTCCCCTTTAAACACCAAGATTAAGTCCTTACCAAAAGAAAAAACGTGCCCTTGCCCTGTTTTTAACTAAAAAACTGTTTAGATAAAATATACGGTCTTTTTACCAAGAAGTTTTTCGGGCAAAGGCAAGGGCAAGGGTTTTTATTTTAGAAAAAGGGAATGCTTCTGAAGCGATGCCATCCAGCGGCGTTCGGCTTGTCTCATGCGCGCTCGGTCTTTTGGCTCAATATCATCATAACCAAGCATATGCAAAAGGGTATGGATGATATAAAGGGTAATCTCTTCATAAACATCGCCTCCATTCTCTTCGCAGTAGATAACTGCTGCTTCGGGGCAAATAAAGGCCTCGCCAAGCACAGTAAAACCCCCTTCGCCTGAAGCATCGTAAGGAAAAGTGATGCAGTCTGTAAACGAAGAGTCTCCATGCGATATTGCATGCAAGCACTGAATTTCCTTTTTAGAAACAAAAGAAAAGATCACCTGGTCGTACTTGACTCGGGCCCGGTCTAGCAAAAAGGTGACAATTTTTTTGACTTTAGGAAAAGAAATGGCCACTTTTCTCTGCCTATTAAAGACAATGACAGTGGCCAAAGGGGAAACTTATAAAACTGGGGTTTTTGGAAGGCCGGTGACTTTCGTCGCGTCGGTTTTCCAGCGGCCGAGCTTTTTAAGAACATCGACACGTTCAAAACGCTTTAAAACGTTTCTTTTAGCGGCGTTCTTGCTTGATTTACCAAAGCTTGGGTGTCTTGACATGGTTTTAAGCTCCTTTCCTTAATTTTGGAATGAAAACTAGGTTTTTCATCTCATCTGGAGCAGCGTTATCGTGTGGCTTAAATCCACCCTTCAAAACGTCTTTTTTAGAACCTGTTTTAGGTGTTGGTTTTCCTGGTCTTCTGAAGGAAACAGCCCTTCTTTCACTTTGTTTACTTATCCGGATCATGTTCGTTTAAATCCCTAATCGAAAGTATGTGATTTTAGCGTCTTAATAGTTAGATTGCAATGTGATTTCGTGTCTATCACCTAAATCTAGTTTTGGGTGGTGCAAAAACACCCGTCTTAAACGCTCTCTTTCAAAGTCTAGATCGAATTGGATCCACCCACAACTAAATTGAAAGGAAAGAGAAGCGCGATTTCCAAAGAACTCTTTTTTTAATGCAGACTGAAAGGCGTCGAGTGCTTGCCATCTTGGCATGTTGAGGTACAAGGTGCCTGGGCGGAAGTCCTCTCCTTGCAAAAGGCCTAGAAGCTCTTCGAAGCAAAGATGATTTGGTAAGGGATGACCCACCGCTTTGCCCAGGTCTTCGGGCAGTGAGTAGGGGTGTCTGATCCTAGCTAATAGTTTGTATATAGCGTGTATCATGGGACTCTTATCTTAGCCGAAAACGGTGTGTTTTAACAAGTGTTGCCTTATAATCCTTGAACCCCTATTACTTGCATTGAAATCATAATTTTAATTCCGGGGATAAATTTTTATTTATGATACTCCTATTCATGGACTTAGAGGCGACAGGTCTCGATCCAACACGACATCGCGTTATTGAAATTGCTGTAAAGGCTATTGATAGTACAACAGGCGAAGTCATTGGTTCTTACGAAACCGTTGTCAAGCAACCTTATGAAGTCTGGGAAAGAAGGGACTCTTTCAGTGTCGAAGTCAATGGCTTTCAGTGGAATGAAATCTCGAAAGGAATGGAAGAAGCCGACGTGGGCCACTTCATTGTAGGTCTTTTTAAGCAGTGGGGGATCGAAAGGGGAAAGGCAGTTTATATCTGCCAAAATCCAGCCTTTGATCGCAGTTTTTTTGCTCAATTGGTCGACCTTTATACCCAAGAAAGATTGAAATGGCCCTATCACTGGCTAGACTTTGCCTCTATGTATTGGGCAATGACAGTTCAAAGCTGTATCGAAAAGAACATGCCGATACCGGTTGAAATCAGCCTTTCAAAAGATGAAATTGCAAAACGGTATCAGTTGCCACCAGAGAAAAAGCCTCATCGCGCTAAAAACGGGGTTGATCATCTGATAGTTTGTTACAACGCCCTTTTTCAAGGCGCTCGAGTTGAAGCTATAGCTTCTTCGCAATAAATAATTTGGGTGCTTGTGGCCGATTGGGCCAAGAGAAGGAGATCACCCCAAATTGATGCCTCTCGAGCGAGGAAACAAAGTTCTCCACAGCCAGCTCCTCTTCTTGACCGCCTGGATGCCCTGAATAGGTGGTTATAGAAAGCATTCCTCCCTGTTTTAACTTATCCGAGAGAGCTTTTAGGCTTGTTATTGTCGTTTCACTTTAAGTGATACATTCTTTATCACTACCGGGGAGATAGCCTAAATTAAAGATCACTAAATCGAGACTCGTGTCATCTAAACTGCCGGGGTAGGTGGCATGGGATTGAAGTACCCATTCAATGGGATATTGATCGCCCAACAACTCTTTGCTTTTTTGGAGGGCCGAACTTTGGATATCTAAAGCAATCAGTCGCCCCCCTGGAAATATGAGAGGGGCAACAAAGGCAGCATCATGTCCATTACCAACAGTGGCATCTAAAATATGGCTGCCTTGCTTTACATGCTCTTTCCAAATCTGGTGGGAAAGTGTGATATGAGGTGATCGGGAGAGAAAATCAAACAACGGTTTTTGGAGACTCAAAAAAGATATCAAGCTGTCCTGAGAAGCCAAATTGTTCAGTCAATACTGAAGATAAAGTTTCAAGAAGCTTTGGCTCTATTTTTCCTTCAAGATTGAGCTCAAGGAGTTTTCCTCCCTCTTTTAGATGGCAAGAGATCAGATGCATCTCTGGACTTTCTGATTTAAAAAATGTTTTTATCCCTCTTTTTAATGTCTCAATAGAAACAGTGCCCCTCCCTCTTTCGAGATGAAAGGTGTAAGCCGGGAGATTTTTTGTTTCTCTCTGAAAATTAAGTAGACTTAAAAACAGCAAAAAAAGGGCTGCAAACGTCAATGTCAGAGGATATTCTGTCATAATCGATGCAACCCTTTCTGACGACCAAACCGCAAAAAGGAGAAAAAAAGCCACTATCAATAGGGTCAAAGAGGTGACAAAAGATAGAAGCTTATTGATCATTAAATCCTTCAGAAATCTCTTCGATGGGGTGGTTGGCCGAGCCGGGTCTCTCTGCCATCGTTTGGCAATAGAATGTCTTTAACCACTACATGCACTTCAGAAACATGCAACCCGGTGTAGCGGGTGATCTCTTCTGAAATCCTTGCCTGAACTTCTTCAGCCTTGTCGGGTATGGAAATACCATAGGCTACATTGAGTTCAACCCTGACAGCGACCGAATGGTTTTTGCTGTCTTGGGTGATAATGACACCGCTGATTCCATCAGGGTTTGCAATTTGCAGTAGGTTGTCGATCAAATTTCCTTCTGAGAGGATGACTCCGCCGATTGCTGAAATGACCCTTACGACAAGGTGTTGGAACACTTTGTTGTCTATATCCCTGACAAATATTGTTTCTGGATATTCAAATTCTGTTTTCGCCTGGGGGCGTCCTTTTAGTGTTTCGCTCATAATCCAGCCATTCTAAGATAGACAAGCTTTTTGGTAAAATTGGAACAATTGGGGTATAATACGTGAGTATGGGAATTGGAGATATCCTGCTGAGGGCAGCGCTCGCCTTCGCAGCCATTACAATCGCGAAAAAGAGGGGAAGAGATCCCATCATCTGGGGTTTTTTGACCGCATTTTTTCTTTTCCCTATCTTACTTCTCCTATTTCTTCCCCCGGCAAGAAAAGTGGCAACTCCTCAACCGAAACGGACTCAGGAAGAGCCTTTTTCCGGGCACACCGTAGACGTTAAGCCTTTGTCGAAGGAAGATGAGCATCCTCAAGAAAAGACTTCATTTAGTGCAGTTCAGTGGTTTCTTTTAGATCCTGAAAGAAAGTCGGTCGGCCCTTTTCCATTTAACGCGATGCAGCAAAAGTTTTGGGATGGCGAGCTTAACGAAGAGACCTTTGTTTGGAACCCCAACTGGGTCGAATGGAAAAAAATCGGCACGATTCCTGGGCTGCTAAGTTCTTTGGCTACATAAGGAGTGGGCGCTGGAACCTCAAGCACCCAAAACAATTAATACAACCTTCGGCGGTAAGAATGTTTTCTCCGTCTTTGATTGGATTTTTTTAACGGGCTGCCTGCAAACGGCCATTCAACCTGGCCATTTTCGGCGAGCCCTAAAAAATCCATATTATGTAGCTTAGACTTTAGAAGTACTTGCAAAAATCGGATTGTTGGCTTTTTTTTAGAAACAGGTCCGAAGGACCGAAATATGAAAGCCCAGCGCCGAAGGCCTGGGTTACAAATGTGAAATAAAATTGGAGTCCTGAAAGGACGGCATAAAATATCTCCTGTAGTGTTTGTGGAACAGGATATGTCGTCCTTTCAGGACTCCAATTTCTATTGGCATACTTACCCTGGCCTTCGACCAGGGCTTTCATATTTCGGCCCTTCGGGCCTGTTTCTGAGCTTAATCTGATTTTTGCAAGTGGCTCTTTAGTCTGAGCTTGTTTTGCAGGACTTTAGTCCTGCTCAAAGCTTGCGGGTTAAAACCCGCAAAAACGAGCTCAGACTAAAGTCTAAGCTACAAATTCCGAAAAGCAAGTGTAGCGTGATAAACGCCCGAAGGGCGTTTTGGATTGTAGCCCAGGGTAAGCGAAGCGCAACCCTGGGATTTGAAAAAACGAAAACCTCGGCGTTGCTGGGCAGGCCGAGGTTTCGCGCTTGTCGTTTTATTCAAATGAGGCCTTTGCAGGCCCTTAGATTACCAGCTGGCTTTGGTGATGCCGGGAATGAGTCCCATGAGGGCCATTTCGCGGAAGCAAAGACGTGATAGGCCAAACTGACGGAGGTAGCCACGTGCGCGGCCTGTCAATTTGCAACGGTTTCTTAGCCTGGTAGGGCTGCTGTTGCGTGGCATTTTGTTGATAGCTACACGAGCTGCATGACGCTCTTCTTCAGAAGAGTGGATGTTGCTGGCTTGCTCTTTCAATTTCTGCCTTTTTGCCCAATTGATTTGGACTATATGTTCGCGCTTCTTTTGCTTTTCAACAGAAGATTTCTTTGCCATTTGTAGAGTCCTTCTCTATTTCTTGCGAGCAGGCCCTTTTTGGCGCTGCTTGCGGTTTGGGTCTTTTTTATTGATAACGTAAAGTCTGCCTTGGCGACGTACTAAAATATCACCTTTTGACGGGTCAGCTTTTACTGAGGCTTTTACTTTCATTATTACACCGGAAAAAGTAGCAGTGTAACCTTCAATGCAGTTTTCCTTCAATGGTTTTTGATCGAATGAAGGAAAGGCTCTTTCCAGTGGTAGTGGTCTAAAAGTCCTTCGGTGCTTTTTCCCATGGCTAAATAGGCCAAATAGATCGCTTCAATAGAGGCCAGGCCCCGGTCTGGGTCTGCACAGGCTGTTTGTCGACGAGGATAGGCTGTACGAATAAGAGTAGGAAGGGAGCGTCGTGGAAGATGATCTATAAGGGGAGCTAGTCCCTTTTCCATATGGGTTGCAAGTTTCCATGTTGCATCAAGAATGATGAGGTTGGCCTCTTTATCGGCTTCGGTTAGGGGAGGGCCATCGAAAGAAAGAAGGAACGTGTGAGGTGGAAGCTCTATTGTTTCCTTTAGGGGGTAGGAGTAAAACCTAAAGTCTAGGCGTTCAACGAGGGGTTGAAGCGAGCACTTTTTTAAGTTTTCTTTACGATGTCGAAAGATGATGGTAAATTGCATTTTTAAAAAGTTTATGTTATATTTGACCTTCAATCTCAACAAAAAGGGAGCCAATGTCAAATTTGTTAAAGAAGGGACTCGTCTGGGTCCTAGTCACCCTGATTCTTCTACCCACAGCAGCCCTTCTAACTGGGGCGCCTCACTCTAAAGGAGGTAATCGCCTTCCATGGACCACCGATTATAGCCAAGCGCTTGAAAGATCGAAAGCAGAAGGAAAGCCCGTTGTCCTATTTTTTACCGGATCTGACTGGTGCTCATACTGTACACGTCTTGAAAGCGAAGTCCTTGAAACCTCAAGTTTTATTGATTGCGTCAAAGACAAGTATATTTTTGTTGAGTTAGATTTTCCTGAACACAATCCGATAGCCGCTGATCTGAAAGCTCAAAATAAAAAGCTGCAAGAGAAATATAGTGTGAGAAGCTACCCTACGATCATCATTGTTGATGGGAATGGACAGAAGCTTGTTCAGACAGGATATAAAGAGGGTGGCGGTAAATTTTACGCTTCACACCTAGAAGGTTTGATGGCCCCGCATTTGGCAAAATTTGCAAAGCCTGAAATGAAGGCGCCAGAGCAAGAAAAAGTTGCTCTCGAAGCAAACGCCCAACCACTATAATATTCTAGCGAGGGGGCAGCAAGTCTTGCCCCCAATCTCGCGAAGCGCATTGTTGCATAATTAACAACTCCAGGCAGTGAGATCTCGAGAGAAAAAAATTTGAATAGAGAGCTTACTCGATTAGATTTGCCTTTATTCCGCAACGCGTTTGGAGTGCTAAACTCCTGTTTAGCTTTCACTTTCACTGATAAGTCAAAGCTAAACAGGAGTTTAGCACTCCAAACGCGTTGCGAACAAAAAAACTCTCCTCACAAAACTCTCCTCACATTGGTTAATTATGCAACAACGCTCTTGAACGTTTTAAACGCTAGCGCGTTGCTTCTTGTTTTTGGGGAACTGGCGCCATAAAAAGACGCTTCATGTCGTGGGCGATGACTTCAAGCGAAGGGGGCCCTTTGAATTTATTCGATGGTCTAATGTTTACAATGATTGTTTGAGGCAGCACATGTTGATGAAGGCGAAAAGCCTCTTTCACTAACCGTTTGAATCGGTTCCTTTCATGCGCTTTACCATACTTTTTAGAAACGGTAATTCCGACTCTAGGCCTTGAAGTCTGGGAAGAGCTTTGGAGAAGATCTGCAACAAATACATGTCCATATATTCGCCTTCCTTTGAGGGAAAGACGTTTATACTCCGTGCTTTTTGTTACACGGAGTTTTTTGGGAAATGAAAACTGTTTGTCTGCCAGAGAAATAGGAATTAGACGCGAGTGAGCTGCTTGCGCCCTTGGCGACGACGGCGGTTGATGATTTTCCGACCATCAGCCGTTTTCATCCGTTTCCGGAAACCGTGGTTCTTTTTTCTGTGGATTTTGCTCGGTTGGTAGGTTCTTTTCACTTTTGGCAACCTTTAACTAATAAGAATGTGCAGATTCTAGCCGATAATGAAGTTTCCTAACAAGGTTTTTCTTGTCTTTCCTTAGGAAGGAAGGTTATAATAAACAGTGTTTCTCGGGGGAGTTTTTCTGCTAAAAGAGTCTTTTTTTCCTATTGTTGAGCTGATCGAAGACAGCATCTGGTCGTACTTTGGCTTTCCCCTGATTCTTTTAATCGGGATCTATTTTACCTTTAGATCCGGATTTGCACAAATCAGGTACTTTCCAACCGTCGTTAAAAACTTTATTGAGTTGGTAATGACTAAAGAGAAAGGTTCCGGAATCCATCCATTGAAAGCCTTTTTTGCTTGCGTCGGTGGGTGCGTTGGTATCGGCAATGTTGTGGGTGTCTGTGTGGCCGTCCAATTGGGTGGACCCGGCGCTCTCTTTTGGCTTTGGGTAACTGCCCTTTTCGGGATGATGCTGAAATATTGCGAAGTTTATCTTGGGATGAAATTTCGGATCAAAGATGGACAGGGTGGCTATAAAGGCGGACCCATGTACTTTTTGCAAAAAGTTTTCAAAACAAATTTTGTTCCTTACATTGTTTGCCTTTTGTTGTGTGTATATGGCGTTGAAGTTTTCCAGTTCAGTGTTGTAGTCAACACAATCGCTCAAAACTTTGTCGTCGATAAGGCGCTTGTTGCGGGTATACTAGTTGTTCTAGTCATCTATGCAGCTTTGGGCGGAGTCAAAAGAGTAGGGTCAATCAATGCCTGGATCATTCCTTCGTTTGTTGTGCTCTACGTCGGAATGGGCGCCTATGTCTTTTATCAAAACTTTGATGCAGTTCCTGACGTCATTACAAGGGTTATTTCCTCTGCGTTTACGGGACATGCGGCTTTAGGTGGTTTCATTGGCAGTACTCTGCTTGGCACCATTTCCCATGGTATTCGTCGGGCTAGTTATTCGGGCGACTTAGGGGTAGGTTATGCTTCTGTGATCCACAGTGAATCATCGTCTCACAGTCCGGAAAAGCAGGCCTCTTTGGTCTTTTTTGACCTCTTTTTAGATTCGTTCATCATCTGCACTACAACTCTGTTTGTGATATTAGTGACAGACGCTTGGCATCAGCCGCTTGATAGCACGATGATCGTTCAGTCGGCCCTTTCCAACTATTTCCCCTACATGAATTATTTCATGCCATTTTTCTTGTTCTTGTTGGGCTATTCAACCATCAATGCCTACTTTGTCGTTGGTTTAAAATGTGCTGAATTTGTCATTGGACGCTGGGGCAAGCCAATTTATATTGTTTTTGGCGCTGTCACCCTTTTTGCTTTTGCTTTTGTCGATATTTACGAAGCGCAAATGGTGATGTCATTGACCAACGTTTTGTTGCTTATCGTTAACTCTTACGGCATTTTCCGCTTAAGAAAAGAGATCAGCTTCAACATCAAAGGCGCATCAGCTTCGGTGCCTGTAGCGGCAGAGAAGAATGTAGCTTAGACTTTCTTTTTTAGTTGGGTGACGAAGTACTCAACACCTGAAATGAAGGTGTAGATAGCGGCTACCATCGTTAAAAGGGAGCTTACGCTGACTAAATCTTCTAGATCTACAATTTCGATCCGATAAAGATAGAGCAACGAAGTGACGATCATGATGACGGCCCCTTGCAGCACCGCTTTGACTTTTCCGCTCATCCTAGCTTGTAGGGCAACACCTTGCAGGGCAACGACTGTTCTCAATGTGCTGATCGATGATTCGCGATAAAGAATGATCAAAATAAGATAGAGAGGCAGCGAGACCGGAGGCATCGTTAACGTTAAGAAGACGGCCATCCGATAGAGACTGTCTGCAAAAGGATCGAGAATTTTGCCCAAATTTGACACTTGTCCCCAGCGCCTAGCCAGATAACCATCCAACAGATCAGAACATTCAGCAGCTACAAGCAGCGTCAGAAGAAACAAGGCTGTCAGAGGAGAGTCGCCTGTGCTGTAGAAGTAAAAAAACAGCGGACCCACAAAGAGTCTAAAGAGGGTCAAAATATTCGGGAGTGTAAATTTTAGGGCCATAACCACTCATCATAGATCACCTCATTACCTTTTTCAAGAGATGCTAGGAAGATTGTATTGTCGATGGCCGCTATTTTTTCTTTGCGTTAAGTTTTGTGGCAGCGGCTTCTAACGCTTTGCGGAGGTCTCCACCCTTGGGGGCCAGGTCGAGCGCACTTTCCCCTCCCGGATTTTTGATAGTCGGATCAGCACCAATATTAAGCAGCCCCTGTATTCGAGGCAGCTGATCCTTGTCGAGCTCATATAGCCTGACTATTAGTGAGAGGACAGTCCCTGTAGTATATAACTCATTCACTTCCACTCCAAATACAGGAAGGTAATCCATATATTTAGTAGGCATTCTCATCATCAGAGCTAAGGAAATGGCAGAATCATCGCCATTAATGTACGAGAGATCTTTGGTGAGAAGAATATCTTCTAGTTTTCCTTGAGCATCCGCATTGGTGAGATCGTTTGCATCGGCTATCAAATCTAGAAAATCCACTATGGGCAGCAACTCACCATCACTTATTGCAATATTTTCTTCGGTAGATGGAGCTGGTTTTGGGGACTCGTCTTTTTTCGTTGGTGTATTAACAGGCTTTGGTGATTGGGTTGGTTCTTGAGGAGTGGCCTTATCTTCAGGCGTAGAGCGTTCTGGTTTTGAACCCTTGAAAAAAAGGAAATATCCTGCAATAGCACCAACAGCAGCGGAAATTGGGTAGACCAACAGTCTAGTTCTAAAAGGGGTGAAAAAGGGTTCTTTGACTCCTGCGTATTTTAAAGCGCTGTTGAAAATAGATGTATAGAATGCTGTTTCTTTTTTTTGAAAGGCTGAGCAGCGACTATATCCAGCGCTCAAGTAACTATATCCAGTGCTAAGATAGTAAGAAATGTTCGGTAGTTGCATGTAGCCTCAATTATTAACAAATAATTATAAGATATTTCGTTATTTTTATAAATAAAAAGTTGCGATAATCTATTTTAGACTTTTTCGGAACCTCTCTTGATGTTATCGATGGCAAGCAGGAGATGTCCTTTTTTAGCGAGATCTTGGAAAGAGGATTGATCTTAAAAGTTACCTATCAACTTTAGAGATGACCTCAGGAGTGGGGATGACCCCACTCCTGAAAGTAGTTAGTCAAATTTTGCTTCATCCACTAAAGCTTTAAGAAGAGAGGTGTTATTTCCTGCTAAGTCTAAAGCGCTTTTCCCCTCTTTATTTTGGATCATTGGGTCAGCACCAATTGCACGTAAGGCTTTTATGCGGGAAATAAGCTCCGGAGAGACGATTTGATCTGGAGATGTGGTTTGCTCACTGTCCTTTTTTGCCGGAACGAGTGTCCCATTTTTGTCATCCGCAGATGCTGCTATGAGATCTAGTGTCTTTTGGTCTGAAGGCACATAGCTTTTAGAGAATGAGAGGTCAGCGTCTACTTTTCGGCGGACCAACAGGGTTAGAGCCGTTTCTCCAGATACGCTTTTAAAGTTCGGATCGATTTTACCTTGAAGTAAGTAAATAAGCTCACTGGGTATATCAGTTAGAATGATGAATGGAAAATAACCACTTTTATCTTTAATAAAAGAGAGGTCTTTCTTTGTAAGGACGTGTGTTATTTTTTCTTTAGCAAGACCACTATTAGTGACTAGCAAAGCAAAAAAGTACTTTGCTCGCATGGAGTCTGCCGAATCAATAATAGCGACAAATTCTTCATAGGAAGTACTATCTTTTAATGCATCGGTTATTTTCTTAGTATCAGATCGTTTTAATGAAGCAGCTAGTTCTTTCCCTTTTTTTTGATCTATGGATTCATTATCAGAATCAGATTTTGATTCATCAGACACACCAAATACATCATCATCGGACGTATAATCATCTTGCTTGTTTTTGCTTACTTTCGGGCCTTCCTGGGTTTTACTTAACTCCGAATCTTTTGAACTTTCTTCAAGCTTTGTACCCTTCTTCGGGTCTTCTGGTTCTTATCATCAGGTTTGGGGGGGTGGGCTGGTTTTTTTGATGAGCCGAAAACGGCGCAGTAAAGAAGGCCGACAGTTGCAAGCGATAATCCACCTACCAAGAGAGTTGCTGCAAAAGGGGTGAGTGGAGGGTGTTTGACCCCTAAACGCTTTACAAGTGCTTCATTAATGAAAGAAGCAAGAGCTTTTCCGAGTGTTTGTAAACCGGAAGATAGGTTGGGGGCTATGGAATTAAATTTTTGTGAAATTGAAGGGAATTGCATAAATCCTCAATGATGAGTGTAAGGTTTAAAAAATAATCGTCTTGGAGTCAAACGGTCTTTAACAATAGGAATTAAAGTTATTGGACGCTGCATTCTTCTCTATCTTTTGACTGTTTGCTTTTTTTCTTCTCCTCTGATGCTTGAGGTGGTTGCTCTGTTTTAACCTCTCGAGACTTGCCAGCTGCCTTTTCCAAGACAGTGCGGATATCTCCGGTTGCAGGGGCTAACTCGGCTGCATCTTTACCATTCTTATTTTTAATGGTAGGTTTAGCGCCGCAAGCAAGTAAAGCTTGAATACGGCTTAAATGCTGTTCAGAACCGGTTGATTCGGCTTCCTTGGCCAACTGAGTAAGGAGTGTCTCTCCTTCTTCATTTTTTGTGTTCACATCAGATTTGAAAAAATTAGGAGAGTTTTGAAGGTGCTCGACCGGAATTATTAACAGAAGGTCAAATGGAATTGAACCAGCAATATAGGATAGTTTTTTGGAATTCAGAATATACTCTAATTTTTTTCTAACAAGTTCGTTGGAACTTGCGTTATTCAGTAGGAAATTGAATTCAGATAGAGGTATTTGGGTCACTGCGTCGGCAATCTTTATAAATCTTTCTAAAGGGCAACTGTCTTTTAAAGCAAAAAAGATCAGAGGAACTTTTTCTGTCTCAACCTTCACCTTTTTTGTTGATATAAAGTGATTTAATTTATTTCTTTTGATCAAGTTGTCAACGAGCTCGTCGCTGTCTATAATTTGCTGCACGACTTCTCCCGATACGTAATTTTCTTTGATGAACCGATCTACAGGAGTGGAAAGGGGATCTACTACATGGTGTTTGGGGGAGTTTGGAGGTGTGTTCTCTTTTAATGGTTTGGTCGCGGTTTCGGATTCGGGAGATTCTTGCTTTGGAGATACGGGTAAGTCTTCTTCTACAAGCGCTTTCGTCAACGCATTTTCAGTTGTAGTGTTTGGTGCAGCTGGCGGCTCATTTTCAGGCTCAGGTTGTGGTGTTGTTACCAACGTATTTTCATGTTTAGGGTCTTTTTGAGGAGGAGCTGGAGGCGTTCTTGATGAACTGAAAACAGCGTAGAAGAGAGTGCCGACCGTCGCAAGGGTTAGTCCGCCTACAAGGAGGGTGGCAGTAAAGGGGGTAAGTGGAGGTTGTTTGACCCCTGCATATTTTGAAAGAGCGCCATTGAGGAAAGAGGCTAGTGTTTTTCCAACAGAATGATTAGATATATTGGAATATATGGAACTAAGTATTGGGGCAACCGCAGTGAGTTTCATCTTTTATTCTCTTGATTTAAGAAGAGATTATACACAAAACCAACTATTTAGTAAAAAAAATCTACTTAACGTGAGTTCGATGGGATTTCTCGCGGAAAAAAGGCCAGATTTCGGATGAAATTCGTACATTTTGGGCGAAGTCAATAGCGAAAAAAGCTATTGACGAGACCGAAATGGTACGAATTTCGCCGGAAGGTGGTCTTTTCCCGCGAGAAAGGACGTCGAATTCACGTTATATAAGACTCCGGTAAACTTCTTCGTAACTTTCGGCGGGCAGCTTCCAGCTGGAATCTTTCTTCATTCCATTATTTTTAAGAGATTCCCACTTTTTAGGATGTTTGAACCAACAGTCCAAAGCCCGATCAAGGGCAGAGTCGAGGCTTGTTTCGTCCGGAGCGTCGAAACGGTAGCCGTTTCTTTGTTCTAGAGGCAGTTTCGAGTTGTCGATATCTTCGACAGTGTCGGCAAGGCCGCCGGTTGTCCTGACGATCGGCACCGTTCCATAGCGCAAGGCAATGATCTGTGTTAATCCGCACGGTTCAAAAATTGAGGGGACGACCATCATGTCAGACCCTGCAAAAATCAGATGAGATAGCCTTTCGTCGGGACGTAAGAAAAAGTAAACGTTTGGGTTTTGAAAGAAGCTCTTTTTCAAAGTGTCAAAGGCTGATTGAATAGAAGGATCGGGGCTTGAGCCAAGTAGAACAAACTGTCCCCCTTTTTTCTAACGTTCTGAAGATGGCTCGCTTGATCAATTCGATCCCTTTTTGAGGGACAAGACGAGAAATACAAGAGACAATCGGTTTGTTCCCATTTTCTAAATGGAGTGCCTCTTTTAGAGCCCTTTTACAAGCGGTCTTTCCCTTTAGAGGGTAGAGATAGGGGTCATTTTCAGGATTCCATGCGTCGTGGTCGATTCCGTTTAATATTCCCTTTAATTTTTTTTGATGGTATCGCAAGAGAGCATCTAAACGACACCCGCGATCAGGAGTTAAAATTTCTTTAGCATAAGTGGGAGAGACGGTGGTGATCGCGTCTGCATAGGTAATCCCCCCTTTAAGGAAATTTACTTTTCCTAATTGATCGGGGTCTTCCAGTTCATTCCAGTGACGATACTTTTCGGCAGGCAGACCAATTTCGCTGAGCCGCTCTGCAGGGGCAATCCCTTGGTAGCTCATATTATGAACAGTGAGTACCGTTTTGGTTTTGCCGATTTTATCGTTCTTATAAACCTCTTTAAGCAGTAGGGGAATCATAGAGGCGTGCCAGTCATGTATATGGATCACATCGGGTATAATCTGTTCTCTTTTCAGGTATTCAAGAACTGCGCGTGCAAAGAACAAAAAGCGTTTGTCATCATCATGAAAGCCATAAAAATTGCCTCGCGTGAATAGTCTGTCGGGGTGGTGGGGATCGACAAAATGGACAGGTAAATCTCCCACAAGACCAAAGTGAATTTTAGTTTCGTGCCATTGTTCGTCATAAAACGAGAGGTAGGGGTCTCCCTTTTGCTGAAACTTGGTCTCGCCTTGATTGGCGAAGCAGTCATATTTTGGGATGAAAAGATCGACTTGGTGGCCCTGCTTGATCTGTTCTCGTGACAGACCGAGAAGGACATCGGCAAGCCCTCCAACTTTAGCAATGGGGGCAAGTTCTGAGGCAACATGAACAATACGCATAAGTCGGCATCCTAAAAGGAAACACTAATTTTTAACAAACGATCGATTTTGAAAATCACCACAGAGGCAGTGAGATCGCAGAGAAAATATGAGATAATGAGAGCCATTGTTTTGATATAGAAAGTTAGGTTGAGACTTTTCCAAATTTTTGGGTCCAGCTCGCGTTAAAGTTTGAGTACAAAAAAAGCACCTCAATGCTCTCTATTTTCTCTGTGATCTCATTGTCTCTGTGGTGATTTGAAAGTTCCCCTATTTCTCCCTTGCTCTAAAATTGTTAGCCCTTTATTATCTTCATTTTTACTGGGGTATGGCCAAGCGGTAAGGCAGCGGTTTTTGGTACCGCCATTCGGGGGTTCGAATCCTCCTACCCCAACTTGAATCCAGCGCACTGATAGCTGGTGTAAATTTAATTTCCTTCTCGCTAATCGCTGGTGGTTAGCTTGGAATCCAAGAGAAGGTGTCTTGTTCGTTCATTGGCACTTTTTTTTGAGAAAATATTTTGGAGAGACTATGCAACTCGACGTGCAAAAACGTGAAACTGTCAAAAAGAAAGACCCTAAGCGTCTAAGAAGAGAGGGAAGTATCCCTGCAATTCTTTATGGTTTAGGAAAAGAAGGGACATCCGCTCATGCTCTTTCGATCGATGCCGGAGCCTTTCAGGCCCACTTAAGAAAAATCCCATCCGGACGTTTGTCAACAGCTGTGTTTGATCTGAAGGGAGATGGAGTCCATACAAAAGCGATTGTTAAAGACATCCAATACCACGTTGTTAGCTACGACGTTCTTCACCTCGATTTCCAAGCTTTGGAGAAAGGGAAAACAGTTTCAGTCAATGTTCCTGTTGTTTTGACCGGGGTTGTGGACTGCGTTGGGGTAAAACAAGGGGGGCAGTTAACACAACCTCTCCGTTACGTCAGCTTAAAATGCCCAGCGACAGAGATTCCAGAATTGTTTTCTATCGATGTGAAAGATTTACAACCAGAACAAGCCGTTAAAGTAGAAGATCTGAAAGTGAACGATAACGTTCAAGTAGTGACTCCTGCAGGCGATGTTGTGGTGATTGTAACGAAAAAATAATGCTGATCGTCGGTCTTGGAAATCCTGGTGCTGAGTATGCAAATACTAGGCACAACTTAGGTTTTTTGATCGTAGAGGCATTTGCTAAAAAGAAAGGGTTGGTTTTTAAAAGAGACCGCCTTTTTTCAGGTTCGATAGCAAGGGGAAATCAGTTTCTCCTTTTAAAGCCTGAGACCTACATGAACCTCTCGGGGGTTTCTGTAGAATTGTTACTCCGAAAGGAGGAGCTTGAAATGGACAGGCTTGTTGTTGTTCATGATGAAATAGCCGTAGATTTGGGCGATTTCCGACTAAAAGTTGGAGGCTCAGGTGGAGGGCACAATGGTGTGCAAAGTATTATACAAACTTTAAACACCGGAGATTTCATCCGACTACGGGCAGGGATTGGTCCTTTTAAAGGCTCTTCTGTAGGAGAGACACTAAGTGAATTTGTATTATCTCCCTTTGGGGAAAATGAAAAAGAACTTTTGCCAAGCGTGATTGAGCAGGGAGCTCTTCTTTTAGAAAAACTGCAAGAGCAAACGCTGGAGCAGGTGATGAAAGAGCTTCACTCGAAAAAAGTGAAAGCGAAAGAAAAAGGAGTAAGTGAGGATGACTCAAAGTAACGAGCAGATCTATGAAGGGATGTATGTTATCGCTGCAAATTTAAGCGATGAAATGCGTAAAAAAGCTCAAGAAAAGATCCGGATGGGGATTGAACATGCTGGCGGAGTGATCAAAAAAGAGCACGATCTCGGCAAAAAGAAATTAGCCTATCCTATCAACAGACACAAAGAAGGTTATTACATCCTTCTTTACTTCACCCTACCAGCTAAAGAGATGGGCATGTTGTGGAAAGAGTGGCGCTTAATGGAAGATGTTCTCCGTTTTGTAACTCTGAAAGTTGATCAGGTCATGGAAAAAATCGAATTTAAAACTCTTGTAGAGCAATAAGAGAGGAACCAAATGTCAAGTCAAAGAAGAGAATTTTATCCTTCAGAAGGGTTTGCTCCACCAGAGGGTGTGATGAAAGGCCGTCGGAAGAAAACATGTCCTTTTACACAATCGGGCATTGAAAACATCGATTACAAAGATGTCAATACATTACAAAAATTCATCACTGAAAGGGGTAAAATTCTTCCCCGCAGGATTACTGGGGTTTCTCAAGCTCATCAGCGCCAACTAGCTGCTGCGATTAAAAGAGCCCGTTATGTAGCCTTGCTCCCTTTTGTGGCTGAAGGTTAAGGAGAAGTAAATCTATGGCATACGAATTATTATTGACCGAAGATGTCGATGCATTAGGCCGCAAAGGGCAAATTATTAAAGCCCGTCCCGGTTATGCAAGAAACTTTCTTCTCCCAAAAAAGCTTGCAGTGATTGCATCTCCACACGCTTTAAGACTGCAAAAAAAATTGCAGGAAGAGCGCGAGATTCAAGCCAAAGTCGACAGAAAAGATGCTGAAGAAATTGCAACAAAATTGTCTGCAGCTGCTTTCTCGATCACCGTTAAGGTTGACCAAGAAGGGCATATGTACGGTTCTGTCACTACATTGGATATCGTTGAGCTTTTGAAAAAAGAAGGCGTTTCCATTGAAAGAAAAAACGTGGCTTTAAAGGCGCCTATCAAAACAATTGGTCTTCATCAGATCCCTTTAAAACTAAAAGAGGGTGTTCTTTGCACCATTCCTTTGACATTAGAGCCAGAAGGTGAATTCCTTAAAAAAGCGCAAGCTGCTGCAACACCAGCCCCTGCTGCCGAATAACACTAATGTGTAGCTTAGACTTTAGTCTGAGCTCGTTTTGCAGGACTTTAGTCCTGCTGGGAGTTGCGGGTTAAAACCCGCAAAAACGAGCTCAGACTAAAGTCTAAGCTACATTCTTTTTTATAACATCAACAAATTTTTCTAAATGTGTTATTTTTCTCGTGCGGCACTACCCAAA
The DNA here is from genome assembly GCA_963765145.1 of Parachlamydiales bacterium. GTDB lineage: Bacteria > Chlamydiota > Chlamydiia > Chlamydiales > JAJFMK01 > JAGVKY01. The sequence continues at coordinate 254,737 of CAVXVG010000029.1, read as the reverse complement.
GTTTGCAACTCCTGCTAATCTAGTTAAGCATGAGTGATCAAGCTACTATCCCTATGAACCACGTATTGTATTGGATCCGCCAAGAGTTAGAATCTTCTGGCTTTGATCGCGTTGTGGTCGATACTACAAACAACTTTTTCTGCATGGGCGAAGGACAGCCCGATTCGTTTGACGGATTTCGAATGATCTATTCTCACATAGATGAAGAACTGCCAATAGCTTGGAGCACTTATGCCAATCGATGATCGAACTGTAGTAATAACAGGCGCTGCCGGTTTTATTGGTTCATGCTTAGTCAGGTATCTCAATGATAAAGGGTTTACCAATCTTGTTTTAGTCGATGACCTAGGCACAAGCGAAAAGTGGCAAAATTTGGTCCTTAAACAATATGTCGATCTTTTGCCAATCTCTGCGTTGCCTAGTTGGCTAGTTGGTAGAGAGACTGAAATACAAGCGATCATCCATCTTGGAGCCTGTTCCGATACAATGGAAAAGGACGCCTCCTACCTTCTAGAGAATAATTACCGATACACAGTGAAGCTTGCTGAATGGGCTTTAGAGAATGAGGTCAGATTCATTTACGCCTCAAGTGCTGCAACCTACGGAGATGGATCAAAAGGATTTAGCGACAGTCACGATCTATTGCCAGAATTGCGCCCTTTAAACATGTATGGCCATTCTAAGCATTTATTTGACTTATGGGTTCTTCGTGAAGGGGTTCTAGATACTGTAGTAGGCCTTAAATATTTTAACGTTTTTGGTCCAAACGAATGGCATAAAGGGCATATGGCATCGGCTATCGTTAAGTTTGTCAATACCATTAATAAAGAGAGAAAATTAACGCTGTTTGCCTCTTCAGAGCCCGATAAATTTAAAGATGGAGAGCAAGTCAGAGACTTTCTTTATGTTAAAGATGCCGTAGCAGCAACAGCCGCTTTTTTAGAAGTTCCCGATGGGGGTATTTTTAATATAGGAACAGGAAAAGCTGAAACATGGAAATCGCTTGCCGAGGCCACGTTCAAAGCATTGAACCTACCTGAAAGAATCGAATTTATTCCTATGCCACAAGATCTTTTAGGCAAGTATCAAAATTACACAAAAGCTGAAATGGCTAAGGCTAAAAGTGTGATTGGCAAAGCTGCAGATACGCGACCCTTAGAAACTTCTGTGAAAGATTATGTAACAGGCCACCTTATCAACCACATTTACTGGTAATATGCAAAAACTTTCCGATATTTTGACCCGCTTAGAGCCTTGTAAAGTATTGGTCGCAGGCGATCTTTTGCTTGATCGCTATACAATAGGGCAGGCGAAACGAGTTTCACCAGAAGCTCCTGTTTTAGTGTTGCAAGTAGAATCAGAAGAAGTTCGTCCGGGCGGTGCCGGTAATGTGATGTTGAATTTGCTTTCGTTAGGGGCAGAAGTCGTTGCCGTCGGTAGGGTTGGAAAAGACCCTTCTGGTATGGTGTTAAAGCACCTCTTAGAAGAAAATGGGATAGAGACAAGTTTTGTTGTTGAAGAGGAGGGGTATCTAACCCCTACAAAAAACAGGCTCATTGCTGATCGGCAACAGCTAACACGTGTGGACCATGAAAGGAACACAGCACTGAGCGCTCATTTACAACAAGAATTGATCAAAAAAATCGATCAGGCGTTGGTAGGTTGTTCTGCAATTGCATTATCAGACTACGGAAAAGGCTTTCTAACCGACCCACTGATTGCCACTTTGATTCAAAAAGGGAAAGCTCTTGGCATACCGGTGATCGTGGATCCAAAAGGGCACCATTACCAAAAATATGCTGGGTGTACGCTGATCAAGCCGAATAAAAAAGAGGCTATTGAAGTATCTCCTTTAAAAGGACAACACCACATAGAGGCACATGGCGAAGCTTTATTACGGTTTCTCGATGCAGAGGCCCTTTTAATCACTTTAGGCGAAGAAGGGAGTGCCTTGTTTAAAAGGAATCAAGCCACCCAGGCTTTTCCTGTGATGAAAAGAGAGGTAAGGGACGTAACGGGAGCAGGAGACACGGTTCTTGCTGCTTTAACGGTTGCTCTTGCTTGTGGTCTTTCTTTTGAAGAGGCTGTTTTTTTGGGTAATGTTGCGGCTGGCCTTGCTGTTGAGAGATTTGGGTGTGCAAGGATCTCCCTTTCAGATATTTCTTATTATCTTTTAAAAGAACACCACACATCTAAAATATTCGATACCAGCCATTTGTTTGCATTAAAGGCAGCGTTAAAAGGAAAGAATTACCATTTAGTCCATTTAAAAAATGCTGAAACTTTAACAACAGAATTTTTGTCTACTTTAAGGCAGATCAAAAAAACCGGCGAGCTTTTGTTGGTGCATCCAGAAACACCACAACCTGCTCTTTTAGAGCACCTTGTCTGCTTGGAGATGGTGGACGGAGTCTTACTTGGCGACGAAATCGACACCCTCATCGAGCTGTGCCCTAACAAACTTATTAGCTTCTAAAGTCTTGTTGCATGATTAACCACAGAGGCACAGAGATCACAGAGAGATTTTGAGAGCAGTGAGAACAACCTTTCGAATCTTCATGTGTCAATTTCCTTAAATAATTGAAACATAAAGAAAAGAAAGAAAAAATTTTCTTTTTCCTCAAATAATGGATCTCATTGCTCTCGAAATCTCTCTGTGATCTCTGTGTCTCTGTGGTTATTTGTGCCCTAACAAACCTATTAGCTTCTAAAGTCTTGTTGCATGATTAACCACAGAGGCACAGAGATCACAGAGAGATTTCGAGAGCAGTGAGAACAACCTTTCGAATCTTCATGTGTCAATTTCCTTAAATAATTGAAACATAAAGAAAAGAAAGAAAAAATTTTCTTTTTCCTCAAATAATGGATCTCATTGCTCTCGAAATCTCTCTGTGATCTCTGTGTCTCTGTGGTTATTTGTATAGTTAATAAAATGCGCGTTTCAATTTGTTTTTAAATAGTTATATTGCTATGTGTGGGTTTATATAAATAGAGGCTATATGGACTCCGCTGTTAAACCACTCAGTTTAGGTGTGGCAATAAGACAAGGTTGGTTAGGTTTCAAAAACAACCTATCTTTCTATCTAATTTCTATCTTGACCATGTTTGTTGTCCAAATAGGGTATTCCTACTACATGAATGGAGCTGCCACTCCGGAAGTGATGACAGGAGCAAATGGAAAGGAAATAGCCGAGCTGCCTCCCGGAGCGATTTTTGGCCATTTCATAGGATTTTTAGCCTATATCATCTTTGCCCTCGGATTTTTTCTCGGAATATTCCGTGCTTCTATTGAGGTGATCAGGGGTGGAAAAGCCTCTTTTTCCCACTATTTTCAGTGGCCTGGCGATTTGTGGAAAGTCTTTCTTGGGTATATCCTTTACGCCTTGATTATCCTTGCAGGGATCCTTCTCTTAATATTCCCGGCCATTATCTGGGGCATAAGATACATGTTTTTCCCTTACTTCATTGCAGATAAACATGCTGGCCCTGTCGATTCGTTAAAACTTTCTTCTCAAGCAACGTATGGGGCTAAGTGGGACTTGCTAGGCTTTGTGCTGGTTATTGACCTGCTTTGGTTGCCTGCAGCATTGACCATTGGCTTGGGTTTGTTTATTGTAACTCCATTATGGGCGCTGACAAAAGCTGCCTTGTATGTGAAATTGACAAAGGACGCTGCATGAGATTCATTCTCAACTTTTTCATCTTTGGATTTATTTTTTTCTTGATATCGGTCTATTTCCCCGATGCGTTTAAAACGCTAGTTGGATGGGCAGAACAAGTTTTTAATTTTGTTGTAGACGGCCTTTCGTCTATCTTTTCTAAAGGATCCCCTCCTCCTGCAAAGTAGCCGTGTGGTATACTTCTCCACTTTCTAAAGTGTGAGAGTATGAAACGGATTTTTGCAAACGATTTGAAAGAGCATGCGGGGAAAGAGATTACACTTTTCGGGTGGTTCCATAATCTTCGAGATTTAGGAAAAATTTCTTTTTTGATCGTTCGAGATTCAAGTGGTTTTGCTCAGGTTGTATTGGCCTCAAAGCAGCTACAAGAAATCGTCAAAAAGCTTTCTATTGGGTCGGTTTTAAAAATTACAGGAAAAGTGGCTCTTGCTCCCCAAGTTGAAGGGGGAGCAGAAATTACCGATCCTGAAGTCGAAGTCCTTTCAGCTGTGCAAGAGGCACCGCCCATCGAATATGCCCGTCATGAAATCCCTTCCGATCTTGAACATATCCTCGACAACCGGACTCTTTCTTTAAGAAACGAGAAAATCCAAGCTGTTTTCCGTGTTCAGGCAGAACTTGCCCATGCCTACCGTCTTTACATGCACGACGTGGTAAAAGGGTATGAATACTTTGGCCCCAATATGATTGGAGCCTCGTCTGAAGGGGGAGCAGAGTTTTTTAACGTCGACTATTTTGGCTATACAGCAACACTAGCCCAAAGCAGTCAGCTCTATAAACAGGTCATGGTCGGTGTGAACGAGCGTGTATTTGCCTTGATGCCCTTTTTTAGAGCAGAGCCTAGCCATACACCCCGCCATCTTTCTGAAGGAAAGCAATTTGAATTTGAAATGGCTCTTTGGCAAGGATGGGAAGAGGTTTTAGATGTTCAGGAGGGTGTACTCCGTTTTATGGTGGAGCATCTTCACAAAACCGCTGCAAAAGAGTTAAAAGCCATTAAATGGGATCCGATCCGCCTTCCTGCAAAGCCATTTCCAAGACTAACATTTGCCGAAGCCCAAGAACTTTATTTCTCTAGATCAGGAGTAGATGACAGAGAAGAGCCTGACTTATCTCCTGCTGCAGAAAAAGAACTCTGCCGCTGGGCGCGCGAAGAACATGGTTCCGATTTCCTATTTATCACCCATTGGAAAAGAGAAAAACGTCCTTTTTATTCTCAATATTGCCAGGACAAACCAGAATTAACTGAAACGTTTGACCTGATCTGCCGCGGTACCGAGATCACCTCAGGTGGTGCCAGAAGACATACCTACGATAGCATGGTAGAGGGTATTATTGAAAAAGGGATGGACCCTAAAAACTTCGGCGATTATCTGGCTATTTTCAAGTTCGGGATGCCTCCACATGGTGGCTTTGGCATGGGTCTTGAAAGATTGACCATGACCTTATTAGATCTGAAAAACATCAGAGAAGCCTCCCTTTTCCCATCTGATCCGAAAAGAATCGCTGGAAACAGAATACGGGCTAAATTGTTCTTTGGGGCAGAGACGATCAGAAACGAAATTATCCGCTTGCTCAAAGAAGGAGATGTTCAGTTTGATCACAAACTCCATGCCCCTACGCCTACATCGGAAGACTCGGCAAGAGTCCGTGGCACCAAAATGGAAGAAGGGGTCAAAGCGATTATTTTGCGGGGCAAGAACAGTAAGAAAAACTTCCAATTCAATATCCCTTCTCATCTAAAGCTCGATATGAAAGCTGTATCAGAAGCTGTGGGTGAAAAATGTGAATTTGAAGACCCTATCATTATTCGAGAACGCTTTGGGCTGGTCATCGGAGGTGTTCCCCCTTTTGGCCAATTGCTCAATATCGACACCTATTTCGACGAGAAAGTGTTGCAAGAGGAGCGTGTGGCCTTCAATTGCGGGCTGCAAACCGAATCGATTGTGATGCCGTCAAAGGCTTTGATCGACATCACTCAAGGTAAACTCGGTTCCTACGCAAAGGAATAAGTTAACGCGAATTCGACGCGCAAGTAGCTAACTTTCAATATTGTAGCTTAGGCTTTAGCCTGAGCTTGTTACCACGGGTTTTAACCCGTGGCAGTGGTTGCAGGTTAAAACCTGCAAAAACATGCTCAGACTAAAGTCTAAGCTACAATAATTCGCGTTAACTAGCGTCAGAAGTATTTGCGCACTTTTGCCATTATGGGTAGCAAAACTGCCCATATAATGGCGGAGACTGCCAATCCAATGATAATACCCTTTGGATAGCTGACCGCTCCAATTAAAGAGCCTGAGTAAGAGGCAAGAGGCGCTCCGATCAGACCTGCAAGGGCAAGTTTATATGGGTGGTCCCCTTTGATCCACTGTAAGATGTCATCAAATGTGGCGCCAATAATGCCCCATAGCCCCAAAACCCAAAGGGGAGCCCCTCCTGAGACGAAGCTTACAGGTGAAATGTAGCTAACAACGCCTAGCGAAATGACCGTAGTCTCAATGAAAAACCCTATCACAATGAAAAGGAGTGCAAACAGCCCCCGTTTCATCGGTTCCGAGCTGCTTCCAATTTCCCATAAGATGATGGGAACCAAAATGAGGGCAGCTAATAGGGGGTAATCTTGTGACGCTAAAATAATAGCGCCATACCAACCTGCGTACATGAGCAGGCAGTTAAAAATCGTTAAAAATAACTTGGACATACTTGCATCAGAACCTATTTGCCAAATAATTTCAACTCCGACTGTCAAAGAAAATCTAAAAACTGTTATAAACTCAATTTTGAAGAGAGCGTATGAGTATTGACTTTAGACCCGAAGATCCTCTTCGATTATTAATTGAAGAGGTTGTTTTCCCTCAGGGTAGGAAGGGCGGACAGCACGACGATGAAGAGGAAAAAGAAGATCGGGAACGACTGCTGCAGATTTGGAAGGATTTTTTCCGATTTGAAGAGGTGGCAAAAAAAGGGAACCATTTGATTTTTAAAAAGCCCCTTTTGAAGTCGTTAGCCAAAAAGCTCAATAGCAATGTTTTGCAAGATGAAATTTACGAAAAAATAATTAATGCAAAATATGGATCAGCAAAAGAGCAGGCAGAAGGGGAGGTTCTTATAAAAAATTTAGAATCGATCAATGCCAAAATTGACAAAGCCAATAGCAAGAATAAGTGGTTTTTTAAAATCCCTATTCCTCTTTTTAGTCGCTTATCAGCAATCGAAAAGATCAACATCCCATCCTTACTGAAGTAACCGTTGCCTTGGGTCTTGTGCATAATTAACCACAGAGACACGGAGATCACAGAGGAAATTCGAGAGTAGTGAGAACAACCTTCGTGTCTTTGAGCTTCAATTTTTTCTAAAATGATTGACACGCAAAGACGCGAATTTCCTCAACTCATGGATCTCATTGCTCTCGAATTTCCTCTGTGATCTCCGTGTCTCTGTGGTTTATTTATTAGGTCCAAGGGCAAGGGCACGTTTGTTTTTTTGCGACGGTGCATTATGCTATGCGCCATGCCTACTTTTGAAATCGATAAAAACTTAAGTCAAAAATTAAAGAGGGACCTTCAATCTCAAGGCTTTGAGCTGTCTCGACCAGACTACACACAGTTTTCAGGAAGAAAAGGAAAGCTTGTCGTGACCATGTGGGAGTCTGGAAAATTGACTGTGCAAGGCAAAGGGATGGAAGAATGGATTCCTTTCTATCTAGAGCCAGAACTGTTAAAAAGCTTTCCCTTCTCCCATCCTCAGCATGACTTAGTTCCCCGTATTGGGGTCGATGAGGCTGGCAAGGGAGACTTTTTTGGTCCCCTTGTGGTCGCAGGTGTCTTTGCGGATGAATCGCAGATCAAAGCTTTAATCGAAATAGAAACGCGTGATTCCAAAACCATCAGCGATGGGACAATCATGATCATGGCCAAAAAAATCAAAGCCATTTGTCCCCACAAAGTTTTGACACTCTTGCCGGAAACCTATAACACCCTTTATCCAAAGTTTCCCAATCTCAATTTCCTGCTGGCTTGGGGGCATGCGACTGTTATCGAAGAGCTGCAGCAGAAAACAGGGGCAAAAAGGGCCATTATCGACCAGTTTGCCCATGAGTCAAGGGTGATAGGAGCGTTGAAGAAAAAATCGATCGAGATCCATTTAGAGCAGCGGACAAAAGGGGAAAGCGACCCTGTTGTGGCAGCCGCTTCTATTTTGGCCCGCGCAGGTTTTTTAGAAGGTCTTGAAAAGTTGTCGAGTATGCTAGATCATCCCTTACCAAAGGGAGCTGCTGCGCACGTAGTGAAATATGGCAGGCAGATCTATAGCCGACTTGGCGAAGAGGGGCTTTTGACATTAGCAAAAAGGCATTTTAAAACATGGAACGAGGTTGTAGGTGACTAATCGTCTTTTGATTACCTTAGGGATCATTGCCCTATTTTTAGTCATGTTGTTGAATATCATTCCGTTGTTTTGGCATCCGAATTCAGAAGAGTACATCGCCCAAGACCATATTGAAGGTACGGCTCTCATTGTTAAAAATGTCCCTTTTACCCTCAACTTTGAGCAACAAAAGGCCGTTATCGATATCCTTAATCGGGCCATTCCTGTGGGAGAATACCATTCAACACCAGAAGATCCGCCTGTTTTTTTTGATTCCATCGAGATTTATCGATTCGACCAAAAGACGATTAATATTAAGCCTCTTGCTTGGGTAAATGAAAATCTCGTTTTTTCTGCTCCAATGTGGTCAGAAGGAAACTTGATGGAGGTCAGTAAAAGGGAACTTTATGAGATCCTAAACGAAGCATATGACAAAGATTTTCCTCAAACAACTTCACATTGAAAACCTCATCTTAGTTAGTAAAGCCTCTGTCGAATTTGAAAGAGGTTTTACTGTTATTTCCGGTGAGACTGGCTCTGGCAAATCGTCCCTTTTGTATGCCCTCAAATTGGCTTTAGGAGAACGGGGCGATGTCGATAAAATCCGAGAAGGGGCAGAAAAAGGGAAGGTGACGGCCCTGTTTGAAGTAGAAGGCCCTTTTCCGGCTTTGCGAGAACTGGGTATTGAGATTGAAGATACCCTACTGATATCGCGTGAAATCACAAAAAGTGGAAAAACACGAGCTTTTGTCAATCATGAACCTGTTCAGGTTAGCCTTTTAAAAGAGATTGGAAAATTTTTGATCTCAACCCTTGATCAGGGGTCAAGTCTTCAGATGAAAGATGAAAAGCAACAACTTCATTTTCTTGACGTTGCCGCAAAAAATGGCACCTTGTTGCAGGAATTAAGTTTAAAGAAAGCCCATTTAGCAACTGTTAGAAAAGAATATGCAGAGTTAGAGAAGCTATCTGTCGAGCGTGAGAGAGAAAAAGCCATTTTAGAAAAAGAGCGCGATGAGATCGTTCGTGTCGGGATGCAACCGGGAGAAGAGGAGCAACTTTTTCAAGAGTTTCGACTCTTAACCACCGCAGAAGAACGGAGAGAGCTGTTAAAAAAGTGTCATCACGCTTTGCAGTCAGCTCAGCAGGCCTTACACCCACGCTTAAGAGAGGCGGAAAAATTAAAAGAGCTAGACCCTCATTTAGCTGCCGATTTAGAAGAATTTCCGAACGTTTTGCTGCAGTGCAATGAAATTCGCTTGTCCATCGAACGCTCTTTAGGCACGCTTGAAGTCAGCGAAGAAAGGTTGGCGACTTTACATGAACGACTCTCCTCTTTTGATAAACTAAAAAGAAGGTTTGGACCTACTTTTGAAGATGTTTTTTCGACCTTGCAAGAGATAGAAAATCGTTTAAAGCTTCTAGAAGGACTAGATGGGACGATAGAAGAGGCGGCTGATAGAAAAGGGCAACTCGAACAAGCGGTTGCTGCTCTACAGGCTACATTGACCGAGCGGCGAAAAAAGACCATTCCTGGATTTGAATCAGCAGTTGAAGCCCTTTTAGAAGAATTGAATTTTCCCCAAGTCGATTTTGAAGTCCATTTAGAAGGGGACGAAAAATGTTCATTTTGGATGGCTCCTAATATTGGAGAAAAAAGTGTGGCAGTTTCAAGCGGGATTAGTGGTGGAGAGATGGCCCGCCTCCTTTTGGCGCTCCTTATCCTCTTAAGCGCTGAAGAGGGGAGAGTCGTTCTGCTTTTCGATGAAATGGATGCACACATCGGAGGAACGACAGGGGCAAAAATAGGGCAAAAACTAAAGAGCTTGGCAAAAGATGGGCAGGTGATTGCCATCACCCACTTTCCACAGGTCGCTGAGGCGGCAGATCACCACATCGCTATTGGGAAGCGGGTGGAGGGGGAAAGGACTGTGGCTCTGATGACTCAGCTGAAGAAACCACAGCGGCTCCATGAGCTGGCTCGGATGGCCGGAGAGACTGTAGGATAAGCCTCTCTATTAGGTCTAGCACCGGCTCAAGCTCAGGATAGGTGTTTATAGCGTTAGCAAAATATGCTTGCCGCTCTTCGAGCTCTTCAAAGGAGAGCTCCTTAAGATTCGTGTGAAGTAGAAAATCGCAATCGGAGTTGTTTTTTCCAATTTCTATCAACTGCGTAGTAAAGACATCATTATCACATCCTCTTTGAGCAAGAGCCCATTCATAGTTTGAAATGAGCGTTGATAAATCAGACTGGCTCGAACTGCTCCAGAATCGATTAGATTGCAAAGCAATACAGGCATTTTTCCTGTCTAATAGATTAGGAAGGGTCCAATAAGTCTCGGGAATGAAATAAAAAAAACGAGATTCTTCTAATTGATGGGTCTCAAGGATGGTGTCAGTTAAGGCTGTTTCTGAGTTAGGGTCTTTAAATCCGAACGCTTTCAAATGTTTTTCGTAAATATTAAGAGTAGCGTCTATTTCTTGTAAAAATTTTAGATTATAATTAACAAAATCAGTTGTCCGCTGTTTTTTTAATGAGCAATAAGAAGTGTAAAGTTGCTCAGGAAGAGGAATTTTTTTATATGAGTAGGGAAAAGTGCCAGTTTTCAAATAATGTGACAATTCATTCCGTTCCGTTACCCTTCCAATCACCATAGGAACAATCATTTCCATTCGAATCGAACCCGGAGGATCTTTGGGGTAATAATCGTCTTTCTCTATAGGAGGAACTCTGTACACTTTCCCAATTGCAGGGTCTACCTCAAGCGGTGGATCTGAAGGATATTGGAGGTAAATGTTTGTTCTAGTTTGTGCAGTTATGTTGTTATCTTTGACTTTTTTGTTTTCGAGCAGATTTATATGAAAAAACAAAGTTTTATCATTCACAGTGTGGATTTTTTCATCCAAAGTAATGTGAAATGTTTTTATACGATCTGCAGCAATCGCTTTAATTGTTACAGTATCATTGAATTGAATGTGTTTATTAGGATTTCTAACACGATTGTCAAAGTTTTGAGTGGGTGGTGTTAAAATAGATGGAATTGGAGAAGTCATTTTTATTGCTTATTGTTTTTAATGAAGGGGAAGGAATTGTATAGGATTGTTATATTAAAAACTATTTGTTGTGAGACTGGATGAAATCCATGATGTTCCGGTAACGACGGTTGGGGCTGACTTTTTTTGCCTACTTTTTGGGAGCTTGTTCTTGTTCCTGTCCTTCTTCTTCGTCTTCTTTTTCGGGGTCTTCTTCATAGTCGCCTTCCACACCGTAAGCTTTAGACGATTTTCTGGTTTTTTTGACCCCAGGTTCTGCTGTTGTTCCCCAAGCGCCAACTTTGTGGGCATGTCCTCCTTTATGTCCTCCCCCACCTTTTTCGACTTTTCCTCCACCCGAAGGTCCACCTTTCTTTTCGGAGACCTTATGTCCACCATGGCCACCGCCATGGTGTTCTTCGGGTGGGGGTGGGGGAGGAGGCGCACCTCCGACAGGTCCAATTGACATAGCTTAATTATAGGTCTGTTATGTAAAGGCTGCGTTAACTCTTTTGGACTTGATCCCAAGAGATGATCTGATTTTCACCAATATCTCCTTTAGCCTTATAGAGTTCTAAGTTTTCATAGGCAGCGGCAGGAATGGCTCCTTCAAAGTAAGGTCTTAGGGTTGTGACATTATCGACTGACAGTTGCTCTCCTTTTTTGATGGTTTTTTTGCTAACTAAAGATCGCATCGCAAAGAAATAGTTCTTCTTTTCACTCTTGGAGAGGAGCCCCTCTTTTTCCCCAAGGCAAAGTTCGGCGGTTCTGATGTTTTGAACCATCTGCTTTAATTCATCAGGCTCAATAGCAAAACCATGATCTGGCCCTTGCAGCTTCCTTGAAAGGGTGTAATGTTTTTCGATCACTGTTGCGCCTAGGGCAACGGCGAGTGGAGGAACTAAAATGCCTGGTGTGTGATCGGATAAGCCTACTTTATCAATCTGCTGAAGCAATTTAGGAATTTGCAGGAGGTGAATGTCTTCAAAGGGTGTCGGATAGGCGTTATTGCAGTGAAGAAAGGTGACATCTGCATGGGGGTTTTCTTGTTTGATCCATTGTTCAATCTGTTTGATCGTCTCAATGTTGGCGCCGATGCCGAGTGAAATGATGATAGGAAGTTGTGTTTTTGCAACCATTTTGACGATGCGAGGATCAGTGGCCTCAAAACCTGCGATTTTTAGCCTTTTGACTCCGATGTCGACGAGCTCTTGAACTGCAGCTTCATCAAACGGGGTCGACATGAATTCGATCCCTTTGTCATCAGAATAGCTTTTGAGTGTTTTTTGCCACTCTCTTGGCAATTCAATGTCTTTGATCATTTTAGAGACATCGGCACCGGTGTTAGGATCTCGCGTTCCTTTCAGATAGAGAGTCTCAGAAGAATAGGTCTGAAATTTTACAGCGTCGCAGCCGGATTCCTTAGCAACATCGATGAGTTTAAAGGCTTGTTCCAAGCTTCTATTATGGTTAGAGCCAGCTTCTGCAATGATAAACGTTTTCATATAAGGACCTTTTGCTTCGCAACGCGTTTGGAGTGCTAAACTCCTGTTTAGCTTTCACTTTCACTGACAAGTCAAAGCTAAACAGGAGTTTAGCACTCCAAACGCGTTGCGAACAGTACAACCTTGCTTGTTAGAAGTGTGATTCTATGTTATAGCTGGTTCTTTAAAAAAGGAGAAAAACAATGGCACGGATTGAGAAAGTCGATGAAGCGCAGGCAACAGGCGAAGTCAAAGAGATTTATGGTCAAATCAAGAAAAAGTTTGGAAAGGTTCCGAATGTCTTTCAATACATGGGACGCTCGCCACAGCTGCTAAAGGGCTTTTTGACGTTAGCAGAAATTTCGAGCAAATCGAGCCTACCTCCAAAGCTACAAGAAAAAATCGCCATTGCTGTAGCTGACAGCAACCATTGTGATTATTGCCAAGCTGCTCACACAGCTGCTCTGAAAGGATTAGGCATTCCTCTGGAAAATATCCTACAAGCAAAAAAGGGGGCTGATGCTGACGCCAAAACAGACGCGATTTTAAAATTTGCAAAATTATTGGCTGAAAAAAGAGGGCAGGTGTCCGACGAGCAGATCAATGCCTTAAAGAAAGCGCAAGTTTCAGATCAAGAGATCGGCGATATCATCTTAGCTGTCACCGTGAACATCCTGACCAACACCTTTAACGAAACCGTCAAGACCCCTGTTGATTTTTAGCCCCTCAAAAGCCATCCATTGGATGGCTTTTGAGAAAAAGTTATACAGTGATGCCTAAATGATCCCAGACATCTTGAGGTTTACGGTCAACTAGATCCTTGTTTACCGTCTCTTCGATTGTTTCGAGCAGCTCTCTTTTTAAGTTGCTTCGCAAATAGCCTAGAAAGCGAGCCTCACAGGCTATATACAAGTGCTCAAAATCGCCGCGGTCATAAGCAGCCTTTAGGAAATCATTCAATATACGAGCAAAGGCGATACTTTTTTTGTCTTCGATGGTGGTTTCCGGCTCCATCGCATGGCGCCCCCCTCCCATTCGGTCATAGGCTCGCCCTAATCTATCTTCTTGATAATCGATCCCTTTCTTTCCCATGTCAGGATGGACAAAACTTGCAACTTCTTCAAACTTACCAACTTTCACAATTTTGTAAATTTTGGCTTTTTCCTTATTAGCAACGACGATCCAAGTGTGATTTTTCATGGTAGCTGTACCTCCATCTATCATTTGAACTCGTGCTAGCAAAGGTTGTATAAATGAGGCTTAAAGGAGTCTTTATGAAGAGATTTTTGATGGCTATGCTGATGAGTATGAGCTTGTTTTCGGCTGACTATGTGGCTAAGTCGTATGATGCATTGTTAGGGCAACTGCCTGGTATTAATGATGATGTGTTAAAAATGCATTTCAAGCTTTATCAAGGCTATGTGACCAATGCGAATAAGCTGTTATCTGACATTAAACAGTTGGAAAGTGAGGGAAAGCTAAGAACTCCTCAGTATGCAGGGCTAAAAAGGATGCTCGGTTGGGAGTGGGATGGAATGAGGCTTCATGAGCTTTATTTTGATAATATGGGTGGTAAGACTAAATATGACCCCAAGAGTCCTCTAGCTCAAAGCATTGAGAAGGAGTTTGGTTCTTTCGATAAATGGGCAGCTGACTTCAAGGCTACCGGGCTTATCAGAGGGATAGGCTGGTCGATCCTCTATCTCGATAAGCAAGCAGACCGTCTCATCAATACTTGGATCAACGAGCATGATCTTGGCCATTTGGCGGGGGGCAAGCCGATCGTTGTGATGGATGTCTTTGAACATGCCTACATCACACAGTATGGCTTGGACCGTGCCCAATATGTGGACGCGTTTTTTAATAACATCAACTGGGACGTGGCCAATAAAAGATTCAACGAATCGCAATGAATTGGTTTTTAGGTTATAGCGTAGAGGCTCCTTGGCCAACCGATCTTCCCAAGGGAGAGATTTTGCCCGAAGCTTCTCGCCATTTAACGACCACTTTTTTTGGAAATAAGCCATTTGAGGGGGCGATAGAAAAACCCCCTTTCACGCTTGCGCCAGCTGGCGTGATCGATGGTGTTTTATTCTTAAAACATGTGGTGGCTTATGCTCCCTCATTTTTTGAGCCAACCGCCATCGACTTTCCCCACATCACCGTGACCAGAACGCCGGGTCATGAACGGGATTGGGAAAAATGTTTTAAACCTTTCCCCTTTTATCTAAAAGGGTTTCATCTCTATCACACGGTGGGCCATTTGCAGTATGAAAAAGTGCAGACACACCTTTTAAGGCCCCCTTTTGAAGAGATCGAGCACACCGCAGACATTGCCTTTAAAGTGGTGGGGAGGCATGTGAAAGATCTCTATTTGCATGCCGCATTAGCCCTCTCCTTTCGTGCCCCCACTTTATGTAAGTGGATTCACGGCTATATTCCAAACTCACTGGATGAGGTAGTCACTGCGCTTAATACATTATTGTACTTGCTGGATGTAGAAGAAGGTTCTCCATTCAAGGCCGTATCCCATGCGGGTTATGTAGAAGAAAAAGGTCAGCTGCTGGAATGGGAGATGATCGTCGATGTCTGAAAAAAGAAAAGCTAAACAGGCTCGGGAGCACGGCCTTTCCAAATGATTCTATTTGGAAAGAAATATTGTCCTGCCCGCGGCCATAAGGTCGAAAATTGCCCTATTTGTTCCAAATTAGATGGCTAAACATCGTCGTTTGACGTGTCCATTTGGGCTCTTCTCATTTTTGAGCCATTGTTTACACAATTCACTAAGTTCTTTGTATTGGATCAGAGTTTCAAGAGTTTTAACAGTTTCATGGTCACAACTAAATTTTTTTGTGGATGCTCTTATAGATTCAAGTTGTTCGGGACTTGCCTGCTTGTAGATTATTTTAACGAATTCAGAAATTTTTTGAGCAGTTTCTTTAGGGGTTGATTTACGAAAGTGGGGACAGATAAATTTTTTTATTTTTGGAGCTAATTCGTTTAATTCGGCTAAAACGTCACTTCTCCATTGGAGTGCAGTATGCGTTTTAATAAAAAGCTGCACAAGCTGATGAAGCTGGATTGTTTTTATTGTTCTTTCGGAACCATTTGTGGATTCGCCTAAAGAAAGAGAAGTAAAATTGAAAGGTAAGGGGGCTATAGGCTTGCTAGATGACGAACTCATAAAATTTCCAATAAAAATGCATGGAAATTATACAAAAAATGCGATTTAAAAAGATTATCATTAACGGTTTGATAGAAAATTCTGCTGATTGAAGAAAGGGTGGGATGTAGGTAATGGTGATGTTGTGTAAGAGGGTTATGAGCGAAAAACCCTTCGGGGGATCCCGAAGGGCAGAGAAGAAGAAAACAACTACTATTAGCTTATTTTGCTGGAGGCGAAATCACTTCGTCGATCACATGGATCACGCCGTTTTTCGCTTTGATATCAGGTTGGATCACTTCGGCATCATCCACAGTGATTAACCCGCCAACAGATTCTAGGTTTAGATCTTGGCCATTAAGTGTCCTGATTTTCATAGTCTTAGCATCTTTTGATAAGATTTGTCCTGGGACAACATGATAGGTCAAAATAGAAACGAGATCTTTTTTATTTTGTAAAAGTTTATCAAGCACACCTTTAGGGAGTTGATTAAAAGCGTCGTTTGAAGGGGCAAAAATGGTGTATGGACCACCGTTTGCGAGGGTGTCACTTAACCCGGCAGCTTTTAAAGCAGAAATAAAGGTTGAAAGGTTAGGATTATCCTTTGCCTTTTCGATAAGATTTTTAGTTTCAGAGTTCATGTAGGTGGCAGGGTTTTTTTGGTCGTCCATTACCCCGTTAACTGATGAATTCATATTAGATGTACTATTCATTGCTGGAGCAGAAGTGTCTGCAACAGGCGTATATTTTATGTATGGGTTCACATTTAAGAACCTAGATGGGACATTGTCTCCTACAAGGGGAGAAACAAGAGATAAGCCTAATAGAGCTACCCCCGCTAATGACATCCGTTTCATGACTTAACCTCCACGTTTGATCTTTAATTTTCCTAATACAAAATAAACAATTTATTAACAAAGTTAAGTCTTAATTCATCTGTTTTAGTTGAATTTCAGGTGTTTAATCATTTTTAAAATTGGACTACCGTAAAAAAATGGGCTTTGGTATAGGGACAGCAAATAGACCTCTTACATAACTTGCTTTGCTTGAAAAAGCTGATGATTTTTGTGCGAATTCATCTTTTAAATTTATCGGCAATATCTACATATTGCCGATAAATTTAAAGATGAAGTCGCCAAAAAGCGCAGTTTTAGCAAGCAAATGAAGTTGTGTAAGAGGTCTTGAGGAGTAAAGGTATGGAAGATCACCCTGTTTGGTACGGTAAAACTTTGTATGTTGAAGGGATCTGTTTCCTCTTATTAGGGATAGTTGGCGTTTTTGCACCTGTGATCATGACTTTTGCGGTAGAGTTGTTAATCGGAACATTGTTTTTGGCAGGTGGGCTTGTGCAAGGCTGGCGTGCTTTGACAACGCCTAAGCTTCCCGGGTTTTGGCCCTCAATTTTAAGCGCTATCCTTTATATCATAGTGGGCTGCTTACTCCTCTTCTATCCATTGAAAGGTGTCATCACTTTAACAATTCTTTTGGCGATCTTCTTTTTAGTAGAGGGCCTTTTTCAGATCATTTTTTCAACAGCTGTCCGTCCGTTAATGAATTGGGGTTGGGTCTTACTAAGTGGAATTGTAACTCTAATACTTGGCTTCCTCATTTGGAGCGGTTGGCCAGGCACCTCGTTGTGGGCCATAGGCTTGCTCGTCGGCATCAACCTCATTTTCTACGGCGCTTCCCGACTCTTCCTCGCCCGCTCCTACTAGATCGCGCTAGCGTTTGGAGTGCTAAACTCCTGTTTAGCTTTCACTTTTTACTGATAAGTCAAAGCTAAACAGGAGTTTAGCACTCCAAACGCGTTGCGGATTAAAGGCAAATCTCAACTCATCAGGAAGGGGGCGGTGACGCTGTGGGGAGAGGAGGCGATGGTTTCGGGGGTGCCTGTAATAACGACTTTGCCTCCATTGATGCCGGCGCCGGGTCCCATTTCGACCACCCAGTCGGCCGATTCGATCACGCCGACATGGTGTTCAATCACAACAACTGTATGTCCTTGATCGATTAAGCGATGAAGTAGCAGCAGCAATTTTTCTACGTCTGAAAAATGGAGCCCAAGGGTTGGCTCGTCTAATAAAAAGAGGGTTTTTGCTCGTCCACCTTTTACAATTTCTCGTGCCAATTTAATCCGTTGCGATTCTCCAAGTGAAAGACTCTGCATCTCTTGGCCAAGCTTAACGTAATCAAGGCCAACCTCTTGCAGCAGGTCGAGGCTCTTTTTAATAGGCTTATGCACTTCAAAGACTTGTGCGGCTTCTGCAACAGTCAGTTTTAGGATGTCGCCAAAGTCTAAACCTTTGTACTGAACCTCTAAACTGACCGGATTGAGCCGTTTGCCTTGGCAGACATCGCAAGGAACCCTGACGCTTGGCATAAAAAGGAGATCGACTTTTTTATATCCCAATCCAAAGCAGTTTGAACACATCCCTTTGATCTGGTTGGTACTAAAATGGCGTGGCTGCAACCCACGGATTTCAGCTTCCGGCAGTCTGGCAAAAAAAGTTCGTATTTTAGGGAGTACTTCCGAATAGGTACCCACATCGGAACGAGAGGTCATCCCCACCGGGTTTTGGTCGAGCAACACAACTTGGTCCCAAGTGGCTCCGGAAAGTTTTCCAAAAGGTGTTTCAAATGCTCCGCCTCGTTTGACAGCTTCGGTAGCAAGCGGAGCGATCAGAGAATGTAGCAATGTCGATTTGCCGGAGCCGGATACTCCCGTGATCACTGTCAAACATCCATGAGGTAAGTCGAGATCCACTTGATGAAGGTTAAAAAGTGTTCCATTTTCTAATGAGAAGGAGGCTTTCCCTTTATTCCGTTTTTTGGGTCGATGGAGCTGCTTAGTTCCGGAAAGATAGAGACCTGTTTCTGAGTGAGAATGGTTGAGGATGTGGGAATAACTCCCTTCAGCCACAATCCTGCCCCCTTCTTGCCCCCCTTTGGGACCAAAGTCGACAATGTGGTCCGCAATCCCAATCGTCAGCGGGTCATGCTCGACCACAACAAGGGTGTTTCCTTCTTCTTTAAGCCTGATCAATGTTTGGTTGAGCCGCGTTACGTCGCTTGGGTGCAAGCCGGTGGTCGGTTCATCTAAAACATAGAGAACGCCTGTCAACCCGCTTCCCAATTGCCGAGCTAGTCGGACCCTTTGAACCTCTCCGCCGCTTAAGGTAGTCGAAGTGCGGTCGAGGCTTAAATAACCGACGCCGATCTCATCTAAAAAGCGGAGTTTTTTTTGTAGGGTTTCGAGTATTTCCTCTAAATAGCGGTGAGGAGGGGAAATCTGATTAAAGAAAGCGGGGAGTTGGTCTAATGGTAGCGCTGAAATTTCGGGAAGCGATTTGTCTTGCAACTTGACGGAACGGGAAACAGGATTGAGCCTGCTTCCGTTGCAGCTTGGGCAGGTGTGCAGCTTCATCAGCGGCGCCAAAATTTCTTTGGATTCTTTGGGCCCACTTCTGGCAATCATCTCAAGCCCTTTCTCAAGGCCGCGCCAGATAAAACTGCCCCCTTTTTTGAGGGAGATCGGTTTAGGATCTCCTTTTGTCAAAAAGGCAGCCTCTTTAAGAGAAAGTTCTTCCAAAGTTTTGGCAGGATTGACACCAATGGCTTGTAATAGAGGTCGGCCAACCTTACCAAAAAACAGGTCGAAGATCTGTTTAATGGTCAATTCAAGCAGCTCATCTCGATGCAATAGATCGGCGCCCACATCTTGGCCAGTTCCGGAGCAAGTTGGGCAGTACCCTTCAGGCAAGTTAAAGGCAAACGATTTAGGGGTGATTGGAGGAAAGGTTTCGCCTGTCTCTTTGTCGGCAAAGTCAAGGAAGTAGTTGGCGATTTTGTCGTCGATTAAAAGAGAGACCCTTTTCTTACCTATTTTAGAACAATTTTCTATCGCCTCCAGCAGCAGTGAGCTTTCTTCTCGATGGTACGAGAGGCGATCAATGACGAGATAAAGGTTGTTTTTCTCTTTAGGGTCGAAGGGGATTTTATCGATCGGAAGCTCCGGATCGTCGAGATGGTAAAATTTTCCGTTGAGATAGATTCGTTGATAGCCCCCCAGCTGCCAACCTTTTAGGAAAAGAGCGATTTCTTCTCCGCGCTTTGGGGTTAATGGAGCTAAGACAAAGATTTTTGCCCCTTCTTGCAACTCTTCCATTAATGCTTTTAGAAGGGTGTCGGGGCGGATTTCTTGAAGTTTATTCCCTGTTTTCGGGCTATAGGGAATACCCAGCTTTGCATAGAGAACGCGCAACAAGTCGTGTATTTCAGTCATCGTTCCGATGGTGCTACGCAGGTTCCCGCTGTTGGCCTTCTGTTCGATCGCAATGGCAGGCGACAGCCCTTCAATCGATTCGACCTTTGGCTTTGGCATCTGGGTCACAAACTGTCTGGCGTATGGAGAAAGCGATTCGGTGTAGCGCCTTTGCCCTTCTGCAAACAACGTTTCGTGGGCTAAAGAACTTTTCCCCGCTCCTGAAGGGCCTGTGAAAATGGTCAGCTTATCTCGCGGGATTTTAAGGTTGATCCCTTTGAGGTTATTTTGTTCGGCCTTCTTGATCGTGATGTAATTTTCGCCAAATTGAGTCTCTTTTGGAAGGGGAGAGGGGATTGGGTAAGGTTCCCCTTTTAAAAGAGGGATGAGGGCAACACCTGTGGCTGTTTTCTGTTTGGCAATCTCTTCAGGTGTCCCTTCGGCGATGATTTCACCGCCTTTATTGCCTCCAAGAGGCCCGACTTCAATGACCCAATCGGCTGTTTTGACAACTTCCATGTTGTGCTCGATGATCACAATGGTATTGCCTTCGTCAACGAGTCGGTGAAGCACTTTCAACAGTTTTTCAACATCTGAAAGGTGCAGGCCGGTGGTCGGCTCGTCAAGAATGTAAAGAGTATGGCCTGTAGAAGGGCGTAGAAGCTCTTTGGCTAGTTTGACCCGTTGTGCTTCTCCGCCGGAAAGGGTAGGGGAGGGCTGGCCCAGTTTGAGATATTCTAGACCGACCTCTTTCATGGCCAATAATCGGTGGTGGATATCTTTATGGTTTTCAAAAAACGGGATCAACTCTCTCACTTCAGAGTTGAGGATGTCGGCAATCGATTTCCCTTTGTATTTGATCGATAACGTTTCATTGTCGAATCGTTCGCCGCCGCAGGTTGGACATTCGACCCATGCCTCTTCTAAAAAGTCCATGTCGACACGGATCATTCCCATCCCGTGGCAACCGGGGCAAGAACCCTCTTTGACATTGAAGCTAAAACGGCCTTTGTCAAACCCCTTCACACGGGCATCAGGAAGTTTTGCGAACAGATCTCGTACGAGATCGAAAAGTTTAATGTAGGTTGAAGGGTTAGAACGAGGGTTGCGGCCGATCGGTGTTTGGTCGATGCCGATCACTTTGTCGACTAGCTCAAGGCCTGTGATTTTTTCATGTTTCCCTACCGGCAGTTTGCTTTTTTGAACGACGTTGGAAAGGGCTGGGAAAAGAGTTTCTAAAAGGAGGGACGATTTGCCCGATCCGGAAACGCCGGTTACAGCGATGAAGCGGCCGAGAGGGAAGGTGGCCTTTACTTTTTTTAAGTTGTGGTGGGAGGCACCTACAATTTGAATCTGCCCGTTTTTTCCTTTTCTCCTTTTCTTTGGCAACGGAATTTTTCGATCGCCCCGGAAGAAGGCCCCTGTCACAGACTCTTCACACGCAAGCAGCTCGCTGATCGGGCCATTGACCAAAACGTTTCCACCGAGGATGCCGGGGCCAGGTCCCACATCGACAACACGGTCTGCAGCCAAAATGGTCTCTTCATCATGCTCAACAACGATGACCCGATTGCCTCGGTCACGCAGTTTCTTCAATGTTTCTATCAAGGCGCTATTATCTTTAGGGTGGAGCCCGATCGAAGGCTCGTCCAGAATGTAGGTGACGCCGACAAGGCCGGAGCCAATTTGAGAAGCTAAGCGGACCCTTTGCCCTTCCCCGCCTGAGAGTGTAGGAGCTCCTCGGTTTAAAGAAAGGTAGCCCAAGCCTACACGGACTAAAAAAGTAAACCTTTCATGGACCTCTTTGACAATTTCTCCGGCAATTTCTGTCTCTTCGTGGGACAATTTGATGCTCGAAAAGAAGGCAAGAGCCTCTTCAATAGACCCTTCGACCAATTCAAACAGTGTTTTATTATGGAAGCGGCATGCGGCAGGATAGGGTTGGAGGCGAGAACCCGAGCAGCTAGGGCAGACCATTTCGGTCAGCAAGGTTTCCATTTTTTGTCGGTAGAAATCGCTTTTTGCCTCGGAATAACGTCGTTTAGCTTCTGCAAATACCCCATCCCAACGGACATGGTCTACCCACTCTGAGCCTGTGTCGGGGTGGACAAAAATGATCCGGTGCCATTTTTTTCCTGTTCCATACAGAAAAACCTTTTTGGCCTTATCGGAAAGGTTTTTCCAAGGGGTGTCGAGCGAAAAGTTGTAGGCGTCTGCCAAGTGGCGGTAGATATTTCCAAATCTTACGGTGGAGGCAGAACTTGCCACTTCGCAACAATCTTCGTTGATCGATTTGTCAGAGTCGATCACCTTTTCGACATCAAATTCTTGGATAAATCCTAAGCCCGAACAGGTAGAACACATCCCTTTTGGACTGTTAAACGAAAAATCTTGCGGATCAAGGGGGGGGTAGGAGGTATTTGCTTCTTCGGAATAGGCCGATAGGGAATAGAGCTCTTTATCGACGAGCAACATCCCTTTTCCCCATTCCAAAGCTGTGGTAACAGCTTCTCCGATTCGGCCTTTGTTTTCTTTGGAAAGGGTGATCCGATCGACAACAAGGTCGAGGTCGTGAGCTTTTTTAGGGTCTAAAGAGAAGGGATCGTCTAGGTGATGGAGATGACCATCGATTTGAACCCTTAAGAACCCTTTTTTCTTCAGAAAGTCGAGTTCGTCTTTCAATTCCCCCTTTTTTCCTCGGTAAAGCGGGGCAAATAGGGTGACCATTTCGCCTGTCCCTTTTGCCTGCAAGGCATGGATGATCTGGTCACGGCTTTGTGCCTTCAAAGGTTTGCCAGAAACAGGGCAGTAAGGGGTGCCCACTTTGGCATAAAGAACGCGGAGGTAGTCGTAAATTTCGGTCAAAGTGCCCACTGTAGAGCGGGGATTCATTGTCTTTGTCTTTTGCTCAATCGAGATGGTAGGGGTCATTCCGCTGGCAAAATCTAATTCCGGCTTGGGGAACTCGCCCAATTCTCTGCGAGCTTGTGCAGACAGCGATTCGATATACCGCCTTTGCCCTTCCACATAGATCGTGTCAAAGGCAAGGGATGACTTTCCGGAGCCTGAAACCCCTGTGAAAACAATCAGTTCTCCCGAGGGGAGCTCTAAATCTACCCCTTTGAGGTTGTGTACCCTCACATTTTTCAGAATCAGCGGCCTTTCCATCCCGTCCACTATAACACAACTCACAAAAAAAACTGTTCCCTTCCTCTACTCCTTCGTTTCTTTTGCTTTAGTTAAACGACAATTTTTTTTATAGTAGTGACATCTTTCATGTTTAATAGTAAAAACTTGATTAAATTTCTTTTTTTATATTAAAATAAATTGTAAAAATTAAGGTTCGTATGACATTTCAATCATCAAGCTCATCCTCAACTCCGAGCTTTCATAGCCCATCTCCATTATTTTCCTCATCATTATTTCAAAGTCCACTTCCATTAGGTAATTTAAATATTGAAGTTAACAATACTATAAGTGACATCTGTGTTCTTGTTAAGAAAATGAACTGGAGTTATAGAGACGACAAAGAAAATCGCATCTTTTTTACCGAAGAAGAGACGAAGCCGCTCATAGCAACCTACACTACACTTCGAAAGGTAGCACATGATTCAGGAATGAGCATTTTTAAACTTGCAAAACAGTCTTTTCCTATTCTTGAGGCTTATTATGAAGTGACTAAAGTGCAAGGACTTTCACAATTTGAATCCCGGCTGGCTGCTCTGCGGGCTCAAAAAGAGAATTTGGATAAGGATGAGTTCGAAAAACAGGAAATGACCTTAGAGTCGCAAATGGCTGCTTATGAACAAGATGCTACAAAATATGCTTTTAACCATATGAGAAACAAGTTTTGCCTGGATGATGATGTTAACGATAGAAAAACTACAGACGAAGAACATGCATTCTGTTCCTTCTTGACTCACATTAAAGGAGAGAGCTTGAATGAGAAGAAAGCTGCTAAAAAGGCTCTATTTGATTCCACTAATTCTTCTACATTTACGGGAACTCCATATGGACCTAATAATGCTCTAGAGGGTATGCATGAATTACAATGGAGTGACGAAGAAAGTGAGCAGGACTTGAAGGAGCAGCTGAACAAGAAGCCGACCTTCAAAAAGGCTCAAATTAATTCCAGTCATTCATCTGATTCCGAGGAAGATCCATTTGAAAAGAACAGAGGTTTCCCTAATTTAGTTGATGGGAGTTCATCTGAACCCGAAGAAAATGAGGATACACAGGGTAATCTCGAGTTGAAATGGGACTCCGATGACGATGCCTCTGAGTTGGCTAAAGAGCCTTCTGTTACATTAACTATGGGTATGTTGGGTATGACCGCCCACTTGAATCCGAACTTGGGTGAAGTGGCTCCGGACTTGGTTGAAAATGCCCCCCAACCGGATGTCGTAGAGGGAGTTGTTCCTGGTGCTGTTGAAAATGCCCTCCAACAAGATGCAGATGAAATCGTAGAGGAAGTTGCTCCTGGTGCAACGGGCCAGCCAGTTGAAGATAACCTCGTGGTTGATGGTGTCGTCGAGTTTGCAGATGATTTCGTAGATGAAGCCCCAGTTGACTTAGACATAGATGCCCCAAATGTAGCTGAAACTATCGCTGAATAGGATTCAAAGCTACATTTTATGAATTTTACTCATTTAAATTTTTTATAAAACATAAGGTTCAACATGTCATTATTTACATCAAGCTCATCCTCAATCAATAGCATTGCTAAGCCGTCTCTATTAAATGAAAATAAACATTTAAGTGGTTCGATTGACGATATTATTAATGCCATCTGTACGATTGTTAAGAAAATGAACTGGAGTTATAGGGACAACAAAGATAATCGCATCTTATTTACCCAAGAAGAGACGAAGCCGCTCATAGCAACTTTCACATGGCTTAAAAAGTGCGCAGAAAAATCGAAAATGAGCAGTTATGATCTTGCAGAACAGTCTCTTCCTATTCTTCTGGCCTATTATGAAGTGACAGAGGTCCAAGGGCTTTCACAATTTCAATCGCGAATCGTTTCTCTTCAGGATGAAAAAGAACTTTTAGGTTCTGAGGAATTCGAAAGGCAAGAAATGACCTTAACGGCACAAATAGCAGCTTATAGGCAAGATGCTACAAAATATACTTTTAACCATATGAGAAACAAGTTTGACCTAGATCAGAATAACAGTAGAGGAACTACGGAAGAAGAATATGCATTCTGTTCCTTCTTGGCTTGTCTTCGGGAGCAGTTGAAGGAGTGGGAGAGGCCGACCTTCAATGAAGATCAATTTAATCTCGGCAATTCATCTGACTTCGAGGGAGATTCATGTGAATCAGTTTGGGGTTCATCTGAATTAGGCGAAGGCATCAACGACATGAATCTAGATTTAACTAAAGATGGCTTCGAGGGAGATTCGTTTGAATCAGATTGGAGTTCATCTGAATTAGGTGAAGGCATCCAAGACATGAATCTAGATTTACCTGAAGATGACTTCTAAGAGTGAGATTTTTTGGTACTCTTTGTGAAATTTTACCCATTTGTCTTTGAAACAGATGGGTAAAAATTTATCCTGGCATTAACCCATGTGGTCTTTTCTGTCGATCAAGTCACAATAACGCTTTGCCTTTGAGGCAATAGATGGTCTTTTCTATCGATCAAATCGCAATAACATCTTGCCTTTGGAACAACAAATGGCGCGTTATCTGCAAATATGATGTCAATTTGGGTACCGCTTTTGTCAGGTTTTATCAGAAAGCTGTAGGTGGTGCTCCAGATACGGCCTGGAACCTGAAATTCTAAAAGCAAGGGCTGATCGTCCATGGGATTTAGCAAATCCAAAGCAATTGAAGTGCTTTTAGACGTTCTGTCGTACTGTTTTGCTCCAGTAAGTTTTGTTTGGTCACCAGCTTTTTGCCTAATGGCAACTGTCATTGGTTGGTTAAAAGTTAGGTTCACGGGCGGAAAAAGAAGTGTCATTAGTTTCTCGAGGTCATTTTATCCATTTCATATGGTGTAACATAAATTGGGAATTTATTGCATTAAGTACTCTTAAATACTCCTAAGATAGTGTGCCTCCTGTTTATTCTGCTTTTTGGTAAAATGGGCGTTCAATAACCAATACCTCCTGGACACCGTATGCACTGTTTTCTCGTTTTTTTACTGTTTGTACTTCCTGTTTTCTCTTGCGACATCATTGTGAATGGGTCAGGGGTTGTGGGTGTGTGGAGCGCTTATTCTCTTTCTGAAGAGCTAGAAAAAGAGGGATTGGGTGAGCAGGTAATGATCCATCTAGTCAGTCAGGTTGATTGGCTAGAGAACACTCCAGCAGGGGAAATTACAGTCTTCGATCAAGAGACAAGCGGATGGGGGCCCGCGGGGTTACAACTAGAAGAAATAGTTCCTTGGAACAGCAAAAGCCTACTTTCAAGCTTCTATGTGTCACCAGACATCAGTGAAGAGGGGAAAAAGGTTGTTGATCAGTTTATCTATTGGCATGAAAACCATCCAGAAACTGAAGAAGGCAGGTTTGGGGCCTATGAATTCATCAACAGATTCGCAAAGGAGCAATGGTTTGCTTTTTACGCTGCTTTAAGCAATGAAGAAAGAAAGGCGCTCGACTGTTCTTTAGAAGGTGCTTGGGCATTAAAAGAGAGCGATCAGGCCATTGCAGAATTGATGACAACACATAAGGGTGTTGCTTGCCTTGATTCAGGATTGCTTGCTCAAAAACTCCCTTTTTACCATTCATATGTTTTAGAAAAGGATCTAAAAGGCTTTTTGATTGAAGATCATGGAGTGGTCGACAGCCAAAAATTAAGAGAGTGGATGTGGGGGAAGCTGTTTGAAAAACGGGGCGGCAAACCTGCAGTTACTTTGCATCTAGGTAAGCGTGTTGAAAGGCTTTTAATGTCAGAAGAGGGGGTTTGCAAAGGGGTCCAATTTGAAGATGGATCGATTCAAGAGGCTGATCTGACATTGTTAGCGACTGGTTATGGGACAAAGGCGTTGGTTAAAGATCTAGGAATAGATTTGCCATTAACAAAACTTTGGGGAGCAGCTGTTAAGGCAGTGTTAAAGAAAGAGGCATTCAACCACTTTCCTGGCCCCCTTGGATTGAATGGTCTGTATGTCATGCTATTGGGCAACAAGAAAATCACAGCTGTAGGCCCACATTCCTTTTTCTTACCTGAAAACACAGTGCCAGCCCCTCTCCTATTTAAGGAACGTTTAAGAAGCTCTCTTTTAGAGCGTTATAA
This sequence comes from Parachlamydiales bacterium, assembly GCA_963765145.1. Classification (GTDB taxonomy): domain Bacteria; phylum Chlamydiota; class Chlamydiia; order Chlamydiales; family JAJFMK01; genus JAGVKY01. The sequence goes on along the minus strand of CAVXVG010000029.1, from coordinate 227,506 downwards.
AGACAAGATAGACACATCTACGATTCAGTATTACTTGGCGCCACGAACATTAGTCCCCGATGAATTGCCTGTGATTGATTTTGAGCATACCGTTCCAAACCTTCTCATTTTACTGCCTACCTATCACTTAGGGCTGACCCAAAGCATTGCCTTGGCAAAGCTTGCTGCAATGCATACCCTAAACAAGTTAGGCAAAAACCAAGCCATGCCGTGTTCGTTAGACCCCTATTCAGTAGATAGGTTTAAGTAGTAAAAACCCAATTACCCACAAATTCAACCCTTGCCCTTGCCCCTGCCCTTGCCCTATTTGAACTAAAAGACCGTCTTCTAGTTCAAACGCTAGCGCGCATCAAATGTAATTTTTGACTGAAAACCGGGCAAGGGCAGGGGCAAGGGTTGAATTTGTGGGTAGAAATGTGTGTTACTTCTCGGGGTTGGAGAAGGTCAGTTTGTTGACGGCAAGGCGCATGGGGGGAGTTTCGGGCAGGTAAAGACCGCCTGTAACCTGCAACCACTTGCCACGGGTTAAAACCCGTGAAAACGAGCTCAGGCTAAAGCCTAAGCTACAATTTGTGTGCGGATTCTCTATTAAAAAAATCAGGCAAGGGCAGGGGCAAGGGCACGGGCAAGGGTTGAATTTGTGGGTAGAAATGTGTGTTACTTCTCGGGGTTGACGATGGTGAGTTTGTTGACGGCAAGGCGCATGGGGGGAGTTTCGGGCAGGTAAAGACCGCCTGTAACCTCAACAATGGCACGGTTTTTCATGGCAAGCTCAACCTGATCGAGCAATTCTCCCTGCAGTTTACGGTTAACAATGGTTCCACGAGAAACATACTGGTTGCTGCTTACGGGGGCAGGTCCAATGAGGTTGAAACGGGTGTTGTCTCCAATGGAAACAAGAACGACGTCTCCTCCCTGCTTAAAAACGGTTCCTCTCACTTTTAGTTCGTAAGGAGTTAAGTTTAAACCTACTCCGACAGACTGAAAGTTTCTTTTCAACGTTTGGTAGTTAAAAGGAGCATTCGGTTTCCAATACATCACCACTTTACCTGAAGTGAGATCTATTTTCTGGATGGCCCCGTTTTTATTGAGGGCCTTTCCCAACATTTCCCCACACTTGTCGTTGCAAATCCCTGGGTTCCAAGTCGCCGTGACTGTGATTATCTCAAGGAAAAAGGAAAGAAGGAGGGCGGATAACATTTCATACCTACAGGTTAACCCCGTTGTAAATGACCCCTTTTTCCGGTTCAAGTGTAATCATTTGCCCCTCTTTTAATGATCGCAATGCTCCGTCTGCTCGCATGAGAAGAGGTAACTTATATTTTTCTGCTAAACGGTTTGCAACTTCTTCAGAAGTAGTATCATCGACTAAATTCTCTAATACAACGCCAGTTGCTTGGGCAATGTAAGGCTCAAATTCATCATCGCAATGGGTTAACACCAAAATGTGTCCTTTAACCGATTGCGGGTTTTTACCGGCCAAACCAGGCAAGATGAAAACAGTTCCATGGATCATTCGACCCTCTCTCGGTGTCCCTCTAGCCACGACATTGCCGATGTTTTCAACAAGCATGGTATTGGTGGTTCCGGAAAGTCCAAATGGCCGCCCTGCAGTGATGATCACTAAATCACCATCGGTTGCAATCCCTAAAGCTCTTGCTGCGGCGCTAGCTTCATTGAATGCCTCTCCAAGGGTTGTCATAGGCCTGAGAAGAGGAATTACGCCCCAATTAAGAGCCATTTGGTTATAGCTTTTGAAGCTGGGCGTCAAAGCTAATATCGGCATTTTTGGTCGTAAACGGGAAATAAGCCTTGCTGTGCTGCCGGAACTTGTAAAAACAAAGATCGCTTTTGCTTCAGAGCTATAGGCCGTATTGACACTTGCAAGGGTGACAGCCGAGGGAACATCGTGGAAGACAAGCTTGGCGTGCTGATCAAAAAATGTCCTAAAGTCAAAATCAGATTCTGCCTCTGCAATGATTTCTCGCATCGCTTGCACTGTTTTGATCGGATATTTTCCAACAGCTGTTTCACCGGATAACATCACGGCGCTTGTACTATCATAAATGGCATTGGCAACATCAGATGTTTCTGCCCTTGTAGGTCTGCTAGAGGTGATCATGGTTTCTAGCATCTGTGTGGCTGTGATGACAGGTTTTCCTGAAATGTAACATTTGCGGATCATCATCTTTTGCAAACGAGGAACGCGTGAGGGGGGAACTTCAACCCCCAAATCTCCTCTAGCAATCATGATGCCGTCTGCGGCTTGAAGAATGCTGTCAAAATGGTCGATCCCTTCCTGGTTTTCGATTTTGGCAACGACTAGGATCTCTCCTTTCTTTTCTTCTTCCAAAAGTTTTTTGATCCGAATGACATGGTCTGCAGAACGGATAAAAGAGGCTGCAATCACGTCGACATCTTGCTGGCATCCAAACCGGATGTCTTCAATATCCCTTTCAGTTACCGCTGGCAAGTTAAGAGAAACGCTGGGAACATTCACCCCTTTTCCGGAAGAGATTTCACCTCCCAATTCCAACCTAACAGATAGCCATCCATCCCCTTTGTCGATCACTTCTGAGGCAATGTAGCCATTGTCAAAAAGGACTCGTGCGCCGAGAGGAATATGCTCAATGACAGACCCGGGAATCAAGCATGCACGTTCTGCATCTCCAACGACCTCTTCACGGGTCAATTTCCAAATTTGCCCTTCTGTTAAAGCAATTTTTCCGCCGGCCATTTTTCCAAGTCTGACCTCCGGACCTTTAGTGTCGAGAAGGATGGCAAGGGGTACCCCTTTTTCCTTTCTCGCTTTTTTAAGGTTGTCGATGGTCTCTTTGTGCTCTGCATGGGTGCCGTGGCTGAAGTTGAGCCTTGCGACATTCATCCCGGCGTCGATCAGTTTTAGAATCTGATCATAGTCGCGGACGCTTGGGCCCATGGTGCAGATGATTTTAGTACGGACAGGGATAGTAGGTTGTTTCATGGCATCAGTTTAATGTAAAAGCAGAGCGGCAGCAACGATTGCTGCTGTTTCTGCACGCAAAGTATAAGTGCTTAAAAGATAGGATTGACCTCCGATCTCTTTTAGCTTGGCACATTCAGAATCGCTCCAGCCAGCTTCGGGGCCGACAGCAAAGATCATTTTCCCTTTTTTAGGCAGTTGCGCGGGTTTGTAGTTTTCAAAATCGCCAAAAAAAAGGGGGTGTTCAAAAGAGGACCATTTTTTGATGGGAGGGAATAATTCTATAGGTGGCAATGTCCCTCTTCCAGATTGTTTCATAGCGGCGATAGTGATCTTTTGCAGCCGCACGAGTTGGTTTTCTGAAATTTCTTTTTTTTGGCTGTGATCGCCTGGGAAGAGGAGAAAACGGGCCACGCCAAGTTCTGTCCCTTTTTCAATGGCCCATTCCAAATGGTTGGGGACCGTGAGAGCTAAGGCTAATGTCAAATCAAGTGGATGGGCAGGCAGCTCGTAAACATTTTCGACCAACAGATCAAGCGAAGAGAGGACTTTGCCATCTGCAAGTCCCCCTTTTCCGTTGACTACCTCTACAATATCCCCTTCTTTTTTGCGCATGACCTTTTGAAGGTGATGCCGCTCTTCTTTTTCGAGGGTTACTGTCGTTCCGACAGCTAAGTCAACAGGAGTAAAGAAACGATCATGTGGCATACGATAAGGTTTCCTCGACAATACGATCTACGGTGTGACCAAGGTCAAAAGAGGCGACTGAGGCCCTTGTCTGCTCTGCCAATTGATAGCTCTTTTTACCATGGCTAAAGGCTGTTTTTAGCGTATCAGCAAAAGAGGAGAGATCATCCATAGAAGGTATTGTAAAACCGTAGGGCTCTTTTAAAATTTCATGCCCGCCATTCTCTTTTGAAGAGACAACTCTGACACCCATTCCAAGGGCTTCTACTGTCACATTGGCAAAAGGGTCATAGAGAGACGGGACAACAACGAGATCTGCCATTTGATAGAACGGAATCACATCTTTTTGAACGCCAAAAAATGTGACGCGAGACTCAATCCCAAGTTGATGGGTTAAATGAAGGTAAGTCCCTTTTTCTCGATCCCTACCAACAACAGAAAGATGCCAATCTTCTTTTTGCAATAAGGCTAAAGCTTGCAATAGTTCTTTTAATCCTTTTCGACGAAATCCATGCCCAATAAATAGGATGTGTAAAGGAGTGTCAGGTAAACCAAAACACTTTTTTAAAGAAGCAGCTTGGTAAAATCCTTGTTGGAAGGGAGTTGCAAGCCCCTCCCAGTCAATGCCATTAGGAACAAGAGAGATCTTTTTGGGGTCGACGTCATAATAGTGAAGGATTTCCCTTTTTACCATGTCGGAATTCACAAAAAGGCGTTGCAAATTCGGATGCTCAAAACCCCTTTGCTCTATTTTAAGCAATAACTGGTGGTATGGATTCATTTGAAAAGAAAGTCTCTTCCAAAATCCTTCCAGCTTTTTTCTGCGATCTAAAAAAGCAGCATGTACGCCGTTACCGGCTCGTAAGTGGGTTTGAAAAAAATGACGATCAAATCCAAAAACAACATTTGTGGGATTATTTTTTATCCACTTTTGAGCTGCCAGCTCAAACCCAAGGAGGTTTTTTAATGAAAAAGAAGAGATGCCTGAAATGGATTGTGTCTGTATTCCTTGTAGGGGAGACTCGACCGGACCGGAGGTCAACAGGGTGACATCTGTTCCCTTATCACGAAATGCTTTTGCAATCATTGAAGTGGCTTTTTCAAGGCCACCGCCTCTTTTAGCGCCCGGTTTTAGCAAAGCAATCTTCATAAAACCTCAATTCCTGTTGGAGTTGCTTGCATTTTCAGTTCTAATGGCTTGCCATCGGCTGTAGTGATGCACATCGACTCTAGGTAAGTTCTGAAATGGGCGCGCAATCTTCGGGTGACTTCAGATTTAGCCCAATCTAGAGTCTGCAAGTGGTTGAAAAAGGTATCGACATATTGATTTTCAAGTTCTTCAGAAGCAAGAACGACTAAATTCCATAATAATTCTTTCCCATGTGTTTCCTGACCATTGATCACGATCGAAAGGTGTGGGGCTACAAGTTCTGCAAAAGTTTGGCTAGTTCCTTCAATGCGAAGAGGTTGATTTAAGTAAGAAAGACCATTTTTTTGCTCTACTAATGGGCCAGGTAAGATGTGGCTTGGAGCACTTGAGAAAGGAGTAGAAACAAGCAGTGGAATGGGAAGTTCAATGGGGATAGCTTCTTCCTTTATAAAGAGGATTTCAAGCTTTGAGGCATCGCTTGAGTTTAAAGGGACCATCCCAGAGCTTAACCAAGGTACTTTCACCTTTTTCCAAGTACTCGGTACAGGGAAAATAACTTCTCCGCCACTATTTGGAAGCTTATCAAGTTCTTCTTTAGTTAAGCGGCTTAAGTCAAACTCAAGGGCCACACCGCTCCTTTCAAGGTCGGACATCTCTTCTTCAGGACCTGTCATGGATTGAAGTAGAGTGCAAGGAGAGATATCGACCAACGCATAACCTTGCGGCGGTGTCCCCTTTGGAGGGACAACATAAAGAGGGACATCTGCGTTGACTAGTTGGCTTAAATGGATGACGAGATCTGTTTGAGAGACATCTTTGATGTGCCTTCCTAAGTCAATATCGGGATTCAAGCTGACAAGATTTTTATTCGTTAATTCAACAGGCCATTCATCAGGTGCTAGTGTTGCGTCTAAAACAATTTCCAAATCGCCAGGCTCGATATTTTCGATCACATGGCGAGTTCCTGTAAGCGTTAGTTTGACCCTTTTTTGGTAGACTCCATTTGGTAAAAGCCCACTGATCACTTTCTCTTGGGGGATATTTAAGATCCGCACGGGGATATTTGGAACGGTTTTAGAGATAACAATCGCTTGGTTAACAAATATCCAGATGATGACCGCTAATACGATAGCAATCAGCTTCTCCTTCCAGCGGTAACTCCACCAAGTTTCTCTAGGTTCTTTTATGTTCTCCATGCACGTAACCTATCCAAAAAATTGAACCGTCGAAGAGGTTCGAGGGGCGCGGTAAAGATACTTTTAATGATACCCTTGAATCTGTCCGGTTTGATGCTACGGGTCATGATGCCATCTCTTGCAATCGATACCTTTCCGGTCTCTTCAGAAACAACGATGACCAATGCATCGGTTATTTGGCTAATGCCAAGACCTGCTCTATGCCGTGTTCCCATCGATTTGGAAACCTGGGAATGGTCATCTGCAAGAGGGAGAATCGTGGCTGCGCTGACAATTCGATCGCCTCTGATAATCACCCCACCATCATGAAGGGGAGTGGTAGTGGCAAAAATTGTTTCGAGCAACTCTCCGCTAAATTTTGCATCGGTGATCACCGAGCGTGCAGCATATTCCTGCAGGGAATCGTTGTTTTCCAATACGATCAAGGCACCCATGTGTTTTTCGGCCAAATTATAGACCACTTGAGAAAGTGTGTCTAAAAATTTGTCAAATTCAGAAAGATCTTTGCCCCCGCGAGCCTTAAAACTAAGCTTTGATAGTGCAATCCTCATTTCCGGTTGGAAAATGATCAATAGTGCAATGGCTGCAACACTCCCCACGCTTTCAAGCAATCGGTGTATGACTTTTAACCCCATCCAGCCGGAAACGAGGTAGGCAATAAAGAAGGCAAGCAGACCCCAGACTAGGTCCATCGCCCGGGTATTCCAAAACATCGATAAAAGGGCATAGATGAAGAAGGCGATGAGAAAGATCTCTACCTCTGGAACAATGTAGGTCCAAAACTTCATGCTAACCGATGGTTCGTTTTTTCAATCTTTGGCGATTGTGTGGGAAACCGACCTTCTCTTCAAGCGAAAAATAACCCACAACCTGCAAACGGTACTGGAATCTTCACTCTCCTCTGGTGGTTGTACTTTTTCTCTCTTAATTAAGAATTAATGAAGATGAATTCTAATGAGTGAAGAGGACTATTTTTATGGGTGTTGGAGGTGTACAGCCGAAATCTTCAGACGACTCTTCATTTAATATGATGGAGGCTTCGAAGTTTGAGTTAAAGAATGGTTTTTTCTCAGGGAGAAAGGTGACAGTTACCACAAGTAAAGGGGATTCAATTACCCTTACTTTTAATGAGTTATACAAGGAATTCGAGAAGCTTTCCAAAATGGAGAGTACTGACAAGAAAAAATTAACAAAACTGTTTGTCCAAGTAAAGCTAATAGATGCAGCAAATAAGACACTCAATCCTTTAGCGAAACTTCCTAATCTGTTTTTTAATAGAGCGAAAGTCATTCATAATACTGCTGAAAATATTTCGCCTGGAAAAGGAAATGCTAGCAGGAAACTTTATGAATTTTCAAAAAAACATCCTGATTTGGCGGTTTATAGTAAATTCCTAGAAAAAGCAATTCTCTCGACCGGTACACAAAAGGAACGATTAAAAGGACTAGTTGAGATGTTCAAGGAACGTCCTCTGATCAATAAAACATCTTATGATGAGTGGACTAAAATTTGTGAAGACTTAATTAATAACACAGAAAAGGTATCTCCTGAAGACAAAGAACTAATAATGTCGGGTCTTGAACAGTTAACGTCAATTGTTAGCGATAGAATTGACACAGCACGTTTGAAGACAAAGCCGAAGGAGTTAGAGGCAGAGGCAAAAGAATTCGAAACAAAGGCAAAAGCGTTAAGGACAGAGGCGGAAAAGTTAGATACAGAGGCTACAGAGATAGAAGACAGTGCAGGGGTTAAGCAAGAAAGCTTAAGGGCAAAGGTGACAAGGTTAAATGCGAGAGCAGATGAGCTCGACGCAAAGGCAGAAGTGTTCAGAGAAGCTGTAAAGATGTTAAAAGAACAAGCTGCTGAGAAAGATTTATAGCTGTGCTATCAGTATTGTAGCTTAGACTTTAGAGGTACTTGCAAAAATCAGTTCTGCTGGAAAAATAGGCCCGTAAGGGCCGAAATATGAAAGCCCTGGTCGAAGGCCAGGGTAAGAGTTGTAAATAGAAATTGGAGTCCTGAAGGGACGACATATCTTATTCTAGAAATAACCTAGAAGGCAATTATGCCGTCCTTTCAGGACTCCAATTATATTTCACATTTGTAACCCAGGCCTTCGGCGCTGGGCTTTCATATTTCGGTCCTTCGGACCTATTTTCTAAAGAATGGCCCACTATTCGAATTTTGCAAGTCCCTCTTTATTCTGAGCTCGTTTTTTACAGGTTTTAACCTGTAGTAATGGTTGCAGGTTAAAACCTGCAAAAACAGACTCAGGCTAAAGTCTAAGCTACATCATTGAAAAACAATGCGTTATGTATAGTTCTAAAGCCCTAGCAAGAATTTAATGATCAGATCGATCTGCTGCATTTCATTTAATGAAAGTGATCCTATTTTTTTCCCGAAGAGGCGAGATTTGTCTATCGAACGTATTTGATCTAGCATCACTTTCCCTTCTATCTCAGGGTGGTTTTTCACAGCAAATTCAAATGAGTAGACCTTTTTAAGATTTGAGGTGATAGGTGCAACAATAATCCTTGCTGAATTTTCATTCAGAACGTCGTGAGAGCAAACTAAAGCGGGACGTTTTTTTTGAATTTCAGTTGCTTTAGAAGGGTCAAAATCAACCCAAAAAATATCACCTCTTTTAATACTTGTTTGTTTCATCTAATCCTTCACCACTCAAACTATCCCAAAGTTCAATCTCCTCGTTTCTTTCGGCATCCTGATTAGCTTCTCTAAATTCTCTAGCCACGAGTTCCATTTTTATGGCCAAGTTTTTCTCTACAGCTTCAGCGACAAATTCACTGAGATGTCTTCTCGGGACGTAAAGGTGTAAATCTTTGACCAGGCTTTCCGGCAAACTTAATGTCACAGGAACTTTTCTCATTCGCATAACCACACTCCCATCTAACTCTATTATATACGTTATACGTATATCGTACAATATGCCTCCCATGTCACGTCTTAATTTGACAAATAAAACTAATAATGTGATTTGTAGTTTAAATATAAGAGGTGGGTATGACAATAGAACTTTCGGTTGCCATTGCAGTGTTGATATTTGCTATCCTGGCTGTCTTTATTATCATTACTCTTCTGAGGGTTAACAAATTACTTAAAGATTTTGAGTATAAAGCGAAAAGCTTGAACCCCATCGTTAACGCTGTGTCTAATCTAGGCAATGTTTGCGAGAAAAAAACTAAAGATCTGAATGCTAGATGCTTGAGCTGCAATGAAGAGCAGCTATCTGACAGCTCCAGCTATTATCCCGAATTGGCAACCATATTGTTGCTAAGTCTTAAAGCAGGCGAAAAATTTTTAAAAAATAGGTAATCCCATGGCCAATAATACGCATGATTTAATTAAAGGGTTGTTAGTTGCAAGCGCTTTAGGCGGGGCAAGCTATCTATTTTCTCCTAAAAAAGAAGAGGCCTGCAAAAAAGGATGTAAAGGTTGTAAAGAGTGTGAATGCTCACACGGCCCTATGGTTGCCGGCAGCTTCATTGCTGGGGCAGTGCTTGGTGGAATTGCCGGACTCCTTTTAGCTCCTTCTTCTGGTGAAGATTTGCGGAAAGACTTGGGTAGTACTTGTGATGACGTACGAGCCAAGGCTGAAAAGCTTTTAAACGATTTAAATGAAAAGGGATGCTCAGTCGCTTCGAATGCTGCAGATAGCGTTGATGAGTGGAAAAAAAGCCTTTCTTCCATTCTTAATAGCCTGACCGGCCCCGAGTTGAAAAGACAAGCTTCGACCAAATTCAACGAGGTTGCCGATTGGGCCGCCCTAGGCTTGAGCGTTTGGGACAAACTGCAGAAGCGGAAATAACAATGTCAGGTATAATGGTGCCCCACTTTTAAGGAAGGCACCATCATATGAGAAAACTGATAGAAGGGATACTTGACTTTAGAAGGAATCTGACTGAAGAGAAAAGTGCCCTGTTTGCAAAATTGGCTCTAGGTCAAAAACCTGATACTTTCTTTATTGCCTGTTCCGATAGCCGAGTTGTCCCCAATCTGTTTGCTTCTACCAATCCGGGCGACCTTTTTGTGTTAAGAAACATTGGAAATTTGATCCCTCCAGCTGATGCCCCTTTGCATGAAGCAAGCGCTGCCGCCGCTTTGGAATTTTCTTTAACCAATTTGAATGTTCGTGATGTGGTCATTTGCGGCCATTCCGAATGTGGAGCGATGAATGCCCTTGCACATGGGCTTGATACGACATGCTGCCCCCATCTTGCCAACTGGCTCAAATATGGAGAAGAGTCTTTGAGGAAGGTGAGAAGCGGTATGACGCTAGATCCCACCTTATCAGAGACAAATCAAATTTCTCAGGTCAATGTTTTACAGCAAATGGAGCACATCGCAAGTTACCCATTTGTTCGTGAGCGGCTCGAGAAAAAGACGTTAAGAATCCATGGATGGTGGTTTGATATCGCAAAAGCCCACGTCTACTGTTATGAAGAGAGCTTTCACCGTTTTGTTCTGATAAACGAGGAAGAGGCAGAACTCATCTTGCAAAGATTGGCCTAAACACGATAAGTAGGCCCATCAACTTAAGGAAAAAGCATCCTGTTAAATTTTATAGGATGCTTTTTCCTGGATCAATGCACCTGCTAAATGTGTTCTTTTAATTAGATGCTGGTATAACTTAGTGCCTATGGATGTTGAAATTCTAGCACGCGTTCAATTTGCTGTTACCATCATGTTCCACTACATTTATCCCCCCTTAAGCATAGGGCTTGGCTTGCTTATGGTCTTTTATGAGGGATGGTATCTCAAGACAGCGAACCCTCTTTACCTTCAAATGGCCAAGTTTTGGACCAAGATTTTTGCCCTCACATTTGCCGTAGGGGTGGCAACCGGCATTGTGATGGAGTTTGAATTTGGGACTAACTGGTCAACTTACTCCAGGTTTGTAGGGGATATTTTTGGCTCGGCTTTAGCGGCTGAGGGGGTCTTTGCCTTTTTCTTAGAGTCGGGATTCTTGGCCCTTTTGTTGTTTGGGTGGAATAGAATAGGCAAAAAACTTCACTTTTTTGCCACCACAATGGTCTGCTTTGGAGCCCATTTCAGCGCTGTTTGGATCGTTGTAGCCAATTCCTGGATGCAGACTCCGGCAGGCTTTGTGATTGAAGGGGAGGGGATTAAGGCTCGAGCCGTCATCACCGATTTTTGGGCCATGGTCTTTAATCCTTCATCGGTCGACCGTTTGGTCCATGTGATCTTGGGCTGCTGGCTTGCGGGTGCTTTTTTAGTGATCAGCATCTCTTGCTACTATCTGTTGAAAAAGAGGTTCGAGGACTTTGCTGTGGCTTCTCTAAAAGTGGCTCTTCCTTTTGCCCTCTTTGTCTGCCTTTTGATGGCGTTGTCGGGAGACAGCAACGGCAAAATGGTGGCCAAAAACCAGCCGATGAAACTGGCCGCTTTAGAGGGCCGTTTTAAAACAGAAAAAAAGGCAAGTCTTGCTCTTTTTGGCCTTCCGAATACGAAAGAAAGAAAACTCGATTATGCGATTGAAATTCCGGGTCTATTAAGTTGGATCTCCTATGGAGATGTCGATGCCGAAGTTAAAGGGCTAGAAGCTTATCCGGAAGCCGATTGGCCAAGAACTGCAGCTATTTTCCCCATCTATCGGTTGATGATTCTTTGCTGGGCAGCCATGTTTGTGGCATCGATCATCGGCTGTATTTTGCTGTGGAGAAATAAGCTGGCCAATCACCCTTGGGTTTTGAAAGGTTTAGTGGCTTCTGTTTTATTGCCGCAAATTGCCAATCAAGCCGGGTGGACTGCAGCAGAAATGGGGCGTTATCCTTGGATTGTGTATGACTTGCTGCGCATATCAGAGGGTCTTTCTAAAAAAGTGACTGCATCTCAAGTGATGGGGTCATTGATCATGTTCACGATCATCTACATTTTCTTGTTTCTGGTGTTTCTATACATGCTCGATAAAAAAATACGGCATGGCCCTACCGAAACGGCTTATGATTTGCCCTATCACCAGCAAGAGCAACGTTTGGAGAACCATTAAATGGAGTTAATCGACTACCAATTCATCTGGTTTTCCGTTTTTGTGATCCTTATCACAGGGTACGCCGTACTAGATGGCTTTGACTTGGGTGTGGGCATTTTGCATCTGTTATCGAAAGAAGATCGAGAAAGACGCTTAATGCTCAATTCGATTGGCCCTGTATGGGATGGCAATGAAGTTTGGCTTGTGACTGCAGGCGGCGCCCTTTTTGCTGGGTTCCCCATTATTTATGCAACGCTCTGTTCAGGCTTTTATATCCCGACGATGGCCCTTCTTGGCGCTTTGATTTTCAGAGCTGTTTCCATTGAGGTAAGAAGTAAGTCCCCGCAAATTTGGTGGAGATGGTTATGGGATATCTTATTTGCGTTGGCCTCTTTTTTGATCACCTTTATCCTAGGTCTTTTGATGGGCAACCTCATACGAGGTGTCCCTTTAGATGCTGAGGGAGAGTTTTCGGGTCATTTAAGCGATATCATGCATGCTTATCCTGCATTAGTTGGCCTGTTTACAACGGCCCTTTTTACGATGCATGGAGCAATTTACCTGATGATGAAAACAGAGGGGGACTTTCATGAAAAAATGAGAAGGTTTGTCAATCCCTCGATCATCACTTTCATCATGCTGTACGCGGCTACAAGTTTTTCTACACTCATCTATTACCCCCACATGGTCGCCTCGATCAAAGACAGTATGGTTTTCTTTGTCGTAGCCACCATCAATGTATTTGCCATCGCCAATATTCCACGTGAAATTCAAAAGGGGAGGGATGGCCGGGCTTTTATCTCCTCATCCCTTAACATCATCTGTCTGATGGCCCTTTATGGCCTTGGCACCTATCCTAACGTAGTTAGAGACATCATACCGCCCCATCTCAATAGTCTCACTATCTTCAATAGCTCTTCTTCCCTTAAAACGTTGCAAATCCTCCTTCTCATTGCCCTAATTGGCATTCCGCTAGTCGTTTCTTACACCATCAGCGTCTATTGGATCTTCCGCGGCAAAGTCAGGTTAGAGGAGAACAGCTACTAACACCTCGCGGAATGACTAATAGGCTCAAGGCGTTTCTTAAGTGTTATTAGTAGGGATGAAAGCGGCTAGCAGCTAGTTTTCCAGCTTTTTTTTGTGCCCTCAACTGTGCCTTTTCTTGAAGTTCTCTTTCGGCGGTCCCCTTTATGTAAGCATTAAAACAACAATTAGGGTTTTCTTCTACATCACTAAAAACTGCTTTGTATCCCTTTAAGAGCATTGCAGCCATGCATTCCCCATTGGTCACATACCTGTCGCCATCCATCTTTCTTTCCACCCAGCCCTTAGTGGCATAGGAACCGTCCGAGTGATTTATTTTTGTAGAGGGTAGATCTACAGCCTCATCAATAGCAAAATAAGCTCGTGCAATTACATCGATAGCCAGCCTTCTAGGCTGTTGAGGGTATGCCCAACTTTTCGCCGCTTCATAGGGAATTGGATCCTGCTCCGACTTTCTCCCTGCTCCGTTAGGGATGATGTAAATCTTTTTTCCCTGCAGAAATTCAAGCAAAAGGGGAACTTCATGATTAAAATTTTGGTGATTAATAAAAGTTGGACTTGGTTGATAAGTCACTGCCACTGGTCTCATAGATCCTCATATGTTTTGAATGCATGATCTAACAACAGGCGGAGAATATTTACAAGGCCGTTTACCACCTTTAGTAACTCCAACATCCTCATTGCTCTTATCGGCATCCTCTTGTCGTCTCTTACACCATCAGCATATACTGGATTTTCCGTGGCAAAGTCAGGCTCGAAGAAAACAGTTATTAACCAATAAATCTATATTAAAAATCATGTCGCAATCATATTCTTTCTTTTTACATCCTTTATTACAGCATTGCCAAGCCGCTTATAGCCTACTCCCGTCCAAGGAGGATATACAAGATACGTGTCGACATTTTCTCCCCAAACTAGATCCAAATACTGTTCGTGCGGTGACAGGTTTGTTTATCTTGACAGTTTTAGCCACAGGCGCGCAAGCAAGTATTACGTCAGGAAATGGATTGATGGTGAGTGAATCGATTCTTATTGCGAACAGAGAGCGGTTTTCTTCGTCCATTGTTAAGGATGTCGTTCACTACAATTTCGGGATTGATTCATCAAAGATTGATGACATCGCGTGTGTAGAATTAAACATGGTGACAAAGAGCGTGCGTTGGACAACTCATAATGAGCTTTGTTTAGATGTACCTTTATATCTGCACTATTGTCAGGTTTTTTTAGAAAAAGAGTACGCTGAGGAAGCAACATTTGTAGTCCGTCATGATAGAAGATACAGAGAGGTGCCCTCTGGATATTTTACAACAACAGCAGGACCTTTTCCGATTAGGGAACATCTAGGTCAGGATCTTGGTGATGCGCTTCCACTGGCCAAGGACTTGCTCTACGGAATGTCTCGAAATGGCGATGTGAGCATTGCAGTAACCCTCGAAACGAGGGAGTAACTAACAGGCAATTTCTTCTAACGAATTAGAGACTCTCGGGAGGGGTAAGTGCGGGGTGCCTGATTGTGTGGTTAGCTGTGCAACCCATAAGTTGCTTTTTCCTTCTTGAACAGCGACTTTGTATTTCAACCCTTCTGGCATGACCTCGTTGAGTTGGTTCAACGATTGATTCAGTGTGGTTTCGAATTCTGTTTGATCAATGCAACGGACGACAGTGGCTAAGGAGCCCACTGCATCCCTGATGGCTCCGGAAGGGTGTGCGTCGACCCACGCGGTCAATTCCTCGTGATCGAGTCTGTTGCCCTCAACAGGCCTTGACGCTGCGACAAGTTTTGCAACACTTATCTATTACCCACACATGGTCGCCTCGATAAAAGACAGTGTGGTTTTCTTTGTCGTAGCTACCCTTAATGTGTTTGCTATTGCCAATATTCCACGCGAAATCCAAAAGGTGAGGGATGGCAGGGCCTTTATCTCCTCATCCATTAACATCATATGCCTGATGGCCCTTTATGGCCTTGGTACCTATCCTAACGTCGTTAGAGACATCGTACCGCCCCATCTCAACAGCCTTACCATTTTCAATAGCTCATCTTCACTTAAAACCTTGCAAATCCTTCTTCTCATTGCCCTGATCGGCATTCCTCTTGTCGCCTGTTACACCATCAGCATATACTGGATTTTCCGTGGCAAAGTCAGGCTCGAAGAAAACAGTTATTAACCAATAAACCTATATTAAAAATCATGTCGCAATCATATTCTTAGGGAATATCTAGGTCAGGATCTTGGTGCTGCACTTCCGCGGGCCAAGAACTTGCTCTACGGAATGTCTCGAGATGGCGATGTGAGCATTGCAGTAACCCTCGAAACGAGGGTGTAACTAACAGGAAACTTCTTCTAAAGCCGTGTTCTTGCGCCAGGAGAGGGCGATGAGGGGTTTAGCATGTGTTGAATCCCTTGTTTTATCCAACTGTTCAAGCTTTGACCGCTATTTTTAGCTTGGTAGGCAGCTCTTTCGTGGATTTCAGGAGGCAGACGTAGCACTAATTTGCCGGAGAAGGGTTTTTCGGGTGTCCGCCCTAGTTCTTTACAAAAGTCTACATATTCATCGATAGAATCTTTGAAAGCTTGCTCCAATTCATCAACAGAAGTCCCTTGAAATGTGATGACATCTCGTAATCCGACAACTTCTCCGTGAAAAAGCTTTGCTTCTTCGTCATAATTAACTTGTCCGTGATATCCCTTATATTTCATGGTTTTACTCCAGCTTCTTCTAAAAAACGTCGAACTGAAACAAGCGCACCTTTATCAGTTTCTTTCTGCGGGTGAGGTCTATGAAAAACTGCAACGCAATCGTTAAGAAGGATTTTCACCCGTGACCCCCTTCCCTCGGAAACACTGCCACCTAAACTAATGAAAAGCGATTCGATATCACTCCATTTTACACTTGAGAGCACGGGAGTGTGAAAGATAGCTTTCAGGGTATCAGCATGTTTCTTCCTCATAAGATAATAGTATCATTGAGTGATACTAAATTCAAGCATGTTTTGCAGCCCCCCCCCCCCCCCCCCCCCCCCCCCCCCCCCACCCGTGTTGGAAGGTGTGGATACTCCCTCTTGTCGCCGTTACACCATCAGCATATACTGGATTTTCCGTGGCAAAGTCCGCCTAGAAGAGAACAGCTACTAACACCTCGCGAAGCGTTTGGAGTGCTAAACTCCTGTTTAGCTTTCACTCTCATTGAAAAGTGAAAGCTAAACAGGAGTTTAGCACTCCAAACGCTTCGCGGACTAACAAAACTACTGGGGGCTATCGGGAGGGGTGAGAAGAGTTGGGTCAATAGTTAAGTAATCACTTTCCACTTCCAATTGGAGTGAGTCATCTTCCTTCATATAAGAGGAAAAGACCGCAAGATGTTGGTTTTTTAAGAAATTTAATTCTTCAGGAAGGTGAATGGAAGCGCATTTTTCAGGAAGAAACCATGGATCAAAATCACCTGTTTCACCTGAATCGTATGAGCCTAAAGAGATTTTAGAGACAATGTTGTCTTTTTTGCCTGTAGCTACTTCAACATCCCAGCCCCTGTCTTCTCCGTTATCCACTTTGTGGATGCTAAGGAAAATTTGGAGAGGTTCTGTGGTTGGAGAACCAGATCGTGTAGTAGAACGATTTAAAACTAAAGAGGTGTCTCCTCTAATAGTAATCAATGGGGGCCGTACAGACATAACTTAATTTTACTATTCCTCTTCAATTATGTCCATTCTCTCGGTCTCTCCTTGGGGTTTGAAAGCCGGTTCTTTTTTATGAGGAGGAGGTTGAGTCATACTTTCTTTATCTTTATAAGGTGTAACCTCTTGAAGAATAGGTCGATAGTTTCCTCCTTGAGGGACCCCTTTGCGTAGAAGGACAGATCCATTAGCTAAAGTTTGAGGAAAAGATTTCTTGTCGGGGACTTTATGAGCAAAAAAATAAGGAGTCAGAGTCGTTGTAATTTTTAATGATTCACGTATAGAAGAGGTCATTTCCTTATCAAAAGCGGAGGCTCTCACTGAAGGAGCCAAGAGATTGTTGAGCGTCTTTACATGCTCAGGTTGTTCACTTAAGGCTTCGGAAATGGTAGGAAGAGTTTTAGCCACTATTAAATAAATCTGTGGTTTTCCTTCAGGTGCTATTGCCTTAATTCTCTCTTGCGCTGAGGTTGTCATATAGGGAACAACAACATAGATATTATCGAGAGGAGAATTTTCGTCTTTTGATCTTGTGATGAATTGTTTGACAATTCTCTCCATCTGCTCACCGCTAATGGAGGCATCGTCAAATAGCACCACATTTTTGGGGCAGGTCCCCCTGTCGAAGGCAAGCGGGATAGCCCCTACTGGATGAGTGTCCAGTTTGCCTGATTGTGTGGCTAACTGTGCCACCCATAAGTTGCTTTTCCCTTCCTGAACGGCCACTCGGTACTCAAGTCCCTTTGGCATGATGTTGTTAAGTTGGTCTAACGATTGATGAAGTGATTTTTCAAACTCCTCTTGACTAATGCAATGGACGGTGCTTCCTAAGGCTGTCACTGCATCCCTGACATTGCTGGGATGTGCATTAGCCCACGAAGCCAACTGCTCCGGATCCAGCCTGTTGCCCTCAACAGGCCTTGGGGCTGGTTCAGAAAGCAGTGCTGTCTGATTTGGGTAGAGATCGGGTATGCCTACCATGAGTTGTCGGAAAAGTGTGTCCAGCTTTGTCCCGGGGCATTCAGTAGAAATTTTGCTGGCAAGAGCTTTCAGTTTAGCAATATCTGACTCTGTCAGATTTTTAGGGATATTGGCCGCTAGGGATGTCACTTTTTCTTCTAGCAGAGAGAGTTGTGGGCCTTTTTCTTGCTGATGCAGCCCTTGAAAGTTGATCTCATCAAAATGGCTGTGAAAGTCCTCAATTGACATTCTAACGGGCCCGAGGGATTTTGTTGATGCCGTTTAGGGCGGCAACACGGAAACCTTCGGCATAAGAGGGATAGTTAAAGATCATGTGGTCGATAAAGATATCGATTTTGGCCCGCTGCTCCATGGCAATTTGTGCAATATGGATCACTTCGTTTGCGCCGCGGCCAATGACATGCGCCCCTAGAAGTTCAAGGGTCTCTTTATGGAAAATCAATTTAACAAGGCCTGTATTTGCCCCTTCTATATGACTTCGAGCCAATTCATAATAATATCCACGGCCGATCTCATAGTGGTAATCTAAGGCTCGCAATTCTTCTTCGGTATAACCGCAAGAAGAGATCTCAGGTATTGTCCAAATGCAGATCGGGTAAACGCGAGGAAAAGTGCTTCCTTGGTATCCAAACGCATAACGAACGGCAAGTCTTGCCTGTTCTTGGCTGGTGGAAGCAAGACATGGTCCGCCAATGACATCTCCTGCAGCAAAAATATGGGATTGCGCCGTCTGAAAGAGGGGATTGACGGGGATGTAGCCGCGGGCGTTGATTGAAAGGCCTGCATTTTCCAATCCAAGCCCTTCTGCACACGCTTCTCTTCCAAGGGCATACAGCAAAACGTCGGCGGTCATTTCAGTGCCATCTTTGAATAGCACATAGGCTTTTTTATCCCGTTTTTCAATTTTGACCGGTTCTTTGTTTCCTACAAATTCAAGGCCAAGCTCGGTGAGGGAATTTTGCAAATGCCTGCCGATTTCGTGATCAAGCATGGGCAGCATCTGTTCTCTTTTATCGATGACGGTGACTTTAACCCCTAAAGTGGCAAAGAAGCTGGCATATTCAGACCCAATGATCCCTCCACCGAGAACGAGCAACGTCTCCGGCAGCGCATCGAGCCTTAAGAGCGAGGTAGAGTCCAAGATGGTCTCTTGATCAAACGGCACCGACATCGGATTTCTAGGATGGGAACCTGCTGCGATCAAAATGTTTTCACTTGTGATCCTGGCAACATCAGTCCCTTGGTAATCTTTGACAATCACGGTATGAGGATTTTCAAAAGAAGCTGTCCCTTGCACTAGTTGAACGCTGTTCCTGTCGAATTGCCGTTTGATTAAATCCCGCTCTTCAACTGTTACTTGATTGAGGCGAAAAGTTAGGTCAGAAATCGAGACTTTTTTTAAGACAAAGTCTTTGCCGTAAAAGCTTTTTTGCCTAAATCCGGTTAGGTCTAAAATGGCTTCTCGAAGTGTTTTAGAGGGAATTGTCCCAGAATAAAGGCAAGCGCCGCCCGGGTCGAGGTCTCGTTCGACTACGATCACCTTTTTTCCAAATTTTGCCCCCTGAATGGCCCCTTTTTGCCCAGCTGGGCCAGAGCCAATCACCAGCAAATCTGCCGAGATTTCTTCCATAATATTTATTTGATCCTATAAAGGTTATATTATGGAAAAAGTCAATTTTGCCAAGATCGAAGAGGCCCTCCGAAGAGGGATGGATAAGTTACAGCAAGAGAAGCTCTTAGGAATGACGCCTTCTAAGAGGCTTGAAAATACCGTTAAAAAAAGGCTCAACACCTTGATTTTTTTGAAAACTTGGATCAAGCGGATACCCAAAGTCGAAGAAAACAGGAGTATCATTAAGAGAGTCAGAGAGTTAGATGCGAATTATACTGAAGAAGAATGGGTTCAACTCGAAGCTTTAAAAGATAAAATCCTTGCTAAGATGAATACAGGCATCAAAAAGCCTCCGACCGACGAACAGATCATCGACTTAGAAAAGCATCAGCACGAACAAAAACGGTTCAACATCCCCGAGCGCTGGCTCCCACTAGATTGATACGAAATCACGGTTTGTTGATGTAGCTTTCAAGGGTTTGATTTAGTTGACGGCCAAGTTCAGCTTCATATTTTTGAAGCGACTCACGGGAGGGGCCTTCTGTGAGACCTTTCTGCTTTAATTCTATTAGCTGATTGATAAGGTCCTTCATGCTAACCGCTAAACGTTGAAGCATAAACAAATCACTGCTCTTAAGCTCACCTTTAGAGGCTCTTAACATCCAATCCATGTACCCATCGAGATATTTTTTCTCTGCATTAAATTTTTCAATAATCTCGTTTGGTTCAGGTGAACGGATGTTGACCTTAAAAGAGTAAAAACTTGTAGGGGTATTCTGTTGAACCGGCAAAAACAGGGCAACGAGATCTTCTCGATAAGCATGTAGCTTCGCCGAAGGATTAGCCGCTTGCATGATGAGTTGTAAATTGTAGAGAGCCGATGTGTTACGAGATAAGTACTCTAGTAGAATGTCTGTTCCGGTTAAGTACTGGAATAAGGCATTTCTTTGTATGAAAGGAGCAGTGATTTCAAGCATTTGTACCAATAGATGCTGTTGCTCGGCAATCTTGTTTCCAATCTTTACCTCCATTGTCCTCTTTTTATTTTCATCTGTTTCGGCAACATAGTTTTCTACATCATTCAGCAAATGAGTGTAAAAATTTCCTTGGTTGCTTCGGATAAGACATTGGCAAGCTTTGAGAGAGCATAGGGTGGGAAGGTCGTTTACGCACGACTGACCAATTGTCCTGAAAAATAGTTGTGTAATGGAACCAAAAAGATCTCGTGTTGTATGAAATCCTTTAGATCCCAGCGAGTAAAGGCCGGTACAAATAGAAGCTAAATTAGTAGATATTTGACACATAATTCCTCATTTTCAAAAACAATTTTAACACTTTTTGATTAAAATTGTTTAAAGCCGGTAGTCGGACCAGCGGGAGGAGACGAGGGCGTCTGTTTCTGGAGCCGGTTCTAGGACAGCGGGATACCCTTTCATTCTGGCGTCGATGATGATGGGGAGAGTGTAAAGAGGGTGATGGTACTCGACCCCTTTTGTTTTAGCTTTGATGTCGCTTGCTGGGTCGAAGCGAGTGAATACGCTCCAAAGGAAGCTTGTTTCATTTTCCATCGTCTCTGTTAAAGAATCTACGATGATGATGAGAGGCCATTTAGTTAAGTTGTAGATTTGTTCTAAATCTTTTTCTTTGGTTTCTACAACTAAGCAGCCTGGGCAAAAAATGGCTGACTTGTAGGGGAGAGGCACATCAAGGTAAGCAGGTAGATCTCTGATTTTGGGTCCTGTTCCAATCAAAACGCCTCTTGAACCGCGGTTTAATCTCGGGCCCGTGTAGTCTAGGGTGTCAAGTGAGAGGTTCGGGAAAATATAGAGATCAGTTTCGGGTCTAAAACGTTCTAAAATAGTAGTAAGGACCGATTTAATATTACGTATTTTTACAGGTTGATCGGTTAACAGCAAAAACTTTGTTAAAGCTAATTGCCCTTCACCCAATATCCTGAAGGCATGGGCCATTGCTTCTCTTTCATAGCGTTCCTTGATGACGGCTGCCGCAAGGGCGTGGAAACCGGTCTCTCCATAGCTCCACAGCTCTTTAATCCCCGGCATCACAATGGGGAAAAGAGGGGATAAAAGCTCTTGGAGGTATTCTCCGATGAAAAAGTCTTCCTGACGCGGCTTGCCAACCACAGTGGCAGGGTAGACAGCCCCTTTTCTGTGGTAGATCTTTTTGCAGTTAAAAACAGGGAAAGGGTGTTTTAAGCTGTAGTAACCGTAATGATCTCCAAAAGGTCCCTCATCTCGTCGCACGTTAGGCGCGGCTTCTCCAAGAAGGGCAAATTCAGCCTCAGAGATCACCAGATGCCCCGAAGGATCCCGCTTTGTTTTGATTTTATTTCCTGCGACAAATGAGGCAAAAAGCAATTCCGGAATATTTTCTGGTAAAGGGGCAATAGCACTTAGGATAAGGGCAGGAGGGCCGCCTAAAAAGATCGAAACAGGAAGGGGAACATTTTTTTGTTCGGCTTCATGAAGGTGATATCCTCCTCCTTTGCCAATTTGGAAATGGAGTCCTGTAGTTTTCTCATCAAACCGTTGGATGCGGTACATCCCTAAATTGGGGGGCTTTCCTGATACCGATTCGGTGTAGACAAGAGGCAGTGTGAGGAAAGGGCCTCCATCTTCCGGCCACGAAGTGATCATCGGCAGCTTTTCAAGGGAGTCAACCTGGCAGGCTTGGACTTGGCTCGATGAGCGGTTGTGAGTTCCTAGCTTTAAGAGTCTTTTTAAGGAATGACGCGCTGACCAAAGCTTACTGAGCTTGGGAGGAAATTCTTGTGTGGCAAGATGAAGTAAATCTTTGAGAATTTTTTCTGGGTCTGGACCGAAAGCCAGGCCAACTCTCCGTTTAGTACCAAATAGATTGGTCACAACGGGAAAAGAGGAACCTTTTACGTTTTTAAAAAGAAGGGCAGGACCTCCTTCTTGAATCACCCGACGGTGGATTTCCGCTATCTCGAGATAGGGGTCAACGGGAGCTTCAATTGTGACAATTTCTCGCTCTTTTTCAAGGAGAGCGAGAAATGCACCTAAATTTTCCATCTAGACGACGATGTTTTTAGCTCTGAGCTCTCTAACGATCGTGCCGATCCCGTTCTTATCAATTGTTCTCAAGGCTTCGGTTGAGATTTTCAATGTGACGAAACGGCTTTCTTCAGGGAACCAGATCCTTTTGGTCTGGATGTTTGGGCGGAAGCGACGCTTGGTGATTCCGGTGGTCTTAAGACCAATCCCTTTTTTCTTTTTTGCAATACCACGGATGGTATAGGTGCGGCCAGTTGTGGCTTTTTTTCCTGTGACTTGGCAAGTTTTTGGCATAATTCGACTCTTGAAAATGTGTAAATAATAAGGAAAAGATCTGAAAAACTCAAGCGTTGTGTTTTTTCTTGTCCGGCTTTTTAAACGTGCCCGTGCCCTTGCCCCTACTTTATCCCTGCTTAACATCCCTCGTCTATAGGTAAAAGAAGAGAGGAGGGGTTTATGAGTAGACCGGTAGATGGCCCTAGCGAAGTCAGCCTGTACAAAGATTTATTTAAAGGACAAAAGGCAAAAGGGACTTCGCCCATTGGACAGCTTTGGCAGCGTGCTTGCCAGGCTTTTGGGCAAAGCGAGGAAGACGCCTCTTGTCTTTCTTATTTATCTGGGGACCAAAAAACCAAGCTGTCTCAGATCGTCAAAGAAAATGAACGCCAGAGTGCAAATGATCAAACAACGGATCGAAAAATGGCTCTGAAAGTACCAGAAACACCAGCGAGCGAAACCGAATCGCGTAGCCCTTTGCCCCCAGTCGCTGATTCCCAAAAGGAGGAGACCCCTGTCACCCCTGAGCCTCCGGTCACTATTGTCTCTAAGGAAGAGGCTCCTGCCTTTGCCGATAAAGCTGATGCTGCAAAAGTGCTTAAAGAGGGGATTGGCGCGCACAGTTCACGTAGAGAAGCGGCAGCGCGAGAGTTGGTGAAAGATCAGACAACCTATGAAGGAGAAGGCCTTCTTGTGATCAAAAGGAAGCATAAGAATGGAGATGAAAAGATCCAAGTTTTTCACGTTGAAGATGAAACAAGAGCAACGCCGATGATAGCGGGTTACTACAATGCCATCTCCAGAATACGGGAAGAAGTTTTTGGCAATGCCTATAAAGACAAAACGGCCATCTTGAGAACAGCTCTGCCCGATAAGCCGCCTGGTACTGCTGGTACTGATGCTCAGGTGGTTGGGTGGATCGAAAAGCACAATGGTGGCGTCATGCCTGAGGGCATTCGCAAGCAGTATAAGATTGAAGGGCGAGTTATGAAGCACTACCAAGCGGGCGATCTATATGATGCGAAATTTGGAAGTGATAACAATCGACTCGACGGCAGAGAGGCTTTCAGGGCATTGAAAGGACCCATGCAAGCGCTTTTATATTTTAAGAAGAACGGTATTGCCCATATCGACCTTAAAATCGAAAACATACTGCTCGAAAACAAGCCAGGAGAAGGCCCCCAAGCACGGATCATAGATTTTGACAACGTGCGAATCTTCCCTGAATTGAGCGCAGATACTCCAAACCAACAGGATGTAGCCAAAGAAATCTTACAGTTTTTTGGTGATCCGTCCAGCGATAGGGCATATTCAGAAGTCAATCAGCCTGCATTTGAGCCAGAGTTGTATCACCAATACATGGAAGAGATTAAGCCTACTCTTGAAGCTCTCAGCCGCGGAGAAACATTAAGTCCAGATAAAATGGCTGAATTCTATACAACCTACAAACGTATGAAAATAGGTGTCGAAAAGATGCAGGTGGCTCAAATGGGCATGGTTTTGGGGCTGGCGATTTTTGGCGATCAGTTTCACTGGCTAACATTTGAGGCGGTAGCTGAAGATTTTGGGGCACTGGAGCTGCTGATCTCGGCAAAATATCAGGAGCCGGTCGCAGGCGAACTTTTTTGGCTATTGGGCGGGATGTTAGACCCTTCTTTGACGAACCGGTTCACAGCCGAAGAGGCTTGTAAGCAGTACGAGTCACTCCTTACCAAGATTTAATTGTTTAGGAAAAAATCAAAGCGTGCCAAGGGTAGCTAAGGCGCGGTCTCATGGTACTTTGAGCGGATGAGGACATTTTTACCTTCGAAAGCGAGGCCAAGGTATAAGATGTTTGTGACGCCGGCATCGAGTAGGTCTTGAGCATAGTGCTTGTCTTCGATTTGCTTAAGAGCAAGGGTCACGGCCTTTTCTAGGTCGATCTTGTCGTAGGCGTCAATTTTTTTGAACTCCATGATGATGCCAAGGCCGTTTTTGTCTTTGGGGATCAGCATGACGTCGTATCTGCCAAAGCCGCTTTCGCGGTTTGATTTCACCTCGTACTGGTCTTTGAGGCCAACGAGCATTCCAAGGACAAACACGTGATAAATTTTCTCCGACTCTTCAAAAGGGATGTCAAACACACTTGCTGATGAGATCATAAACTCTTGAAAAAGACGGGAAAAGGTGTCGATGTCCCCAGATGTTAGGCTGGATAAAAGATAGCGATATTTATATTCCTGAAGGGTTGTCGAAAACCACCCTAAAACCATTGTCCTAAACAGTTCGCCGACTTCGAGGTTCGGGATTCGAAGCTTGCAAGGAACACCATGTAAGGGGGATGCATCAAGGGTTAGGTAGCCACTATATAAGAGCAAGGACCAGACGGCAGTAGAGCTCTGCGCAAGTTCAGAAAATACAATTCCCTCGTCGATCGTCTTCTCGATTGCATGACCCTTAAGAAGCTCTTCTACATCTGTCTTTAGGTCTTGCCCGCCTCTTGCTATAAGCCCTTTCATCAGGGCATTATCACTTGTGTTCACCCAATAAGGTGCTAAGTTTCCATTTTCAGCAATGCAGGTTAAAACTGACCACGGGTTGTGGATGCCAGTGCAGGAACCTATCCGGTAGCCGTCGTACCACTCCATAATCGAGGGGAGCTTGTCGAGGAGATCCCTATCCTCTAAAAGTTCCTTAACCTCTTCTTCAAGCAGTCCGAATTTATCCTGAAATCCCTGATTTAAGAGGGTGAAGGTGACAACGTTGTTCAATCCTGAAAAGATACTTTCTTTAGCGATCCGCAAAATGCCGGTCAGGACGCCGCGCTCTAAGTAGATGTTATCTTTTAAGCCGGCAGAGAGCCAATTACGGATAAACCCAATGAAAGTATCGTAATAGTTCCCGATATAGGCAGCATGGGCCGGGGTGTCGTATTCATCGATCAGCAGAACAACCCCTTTCCCATGAAGACGGTGTAACCACTCAGTCAAGCGGAGAAGGCTCCGTTCAACTGAAGAGAGCCCCCCTTTTCCTGAAGCAAGTTCTTGATATATACGCTGCTCATTTTCATTTAAAACGGTCAAGACCGAGGAGTGCCGTTGAAATTCTTCTGCAATGATGCTGCAAATAGCCCCATAAGTTTCCTCCCAAGTGGCATGCTTAACGTCTTTTAATGAGAGTGTAATGACTGGGAATTGCCCTTGCAGGGCTCTGTATGACTCGTGCTGCCAAATTTTCAAGTCTTTGAATAGGTAACTTGTGTCTTCGTTGGTCTTTTCGAAAAAATAGCGGAGCAGCGAAAGATTCAGCGTTTTGCCGAAGCGGCGTGGACGGGGGATGAGTGCGACATGAACCCCTCTTTCTACAAGTTCTTGGATCAAAAGAGATTTGTCGGCATAGGCGTAGTTACCATCGATGATTTTTTTAAAATCACTGATTCCGATAGGGAGAAGTTTGGGTTTATTCTTGTTCATAGTCTACGCCTGTTCGTGCCACATTTTATCAAAGTTTCTATCCACTTCCTAGCTCTATTTAACTAGAGATATTAGGGCTCCGGAGAGTAGGTGACTTTGTTGATGAAATGGGCGACGTAGGCGAGATAACGTTTGAGCAGGCTATTGTTGGGAGCGCGGGCGTGAGCATAGTAGAGAATAGAGGCAGCCTGGTCGCCGCCTGGAATAAGGGGATGGGGAAGTACCCCAGATTTTTTCTCAATTTCCGGCAGCCATTCTTTGAGGGGCAGCTCTTCTTGCGTGACCAACTTTCTTTGCAGCTCGGGAAGTTGTTGTCTTAAGGGATCAAGCGGCTGCTCAAGGCTTAAATTCGAAAGGGCCATCCCAATCAAGCAGGCAAGTTCAAATCTTAAATTGGTATCCATGACTTCAATTTAATCGGGATACGATTTTTCAAGAAGTTTTACTCTCTGCTCTTCAATCATGGGAGGTATAGCATTAGGAAAGAGGGAAGCCACTAACTTCTGATGCTTCCATCCTTTGCCATATTCCCCTCTATCTAAATACATTTCAGTAAGGAGATATTCGACCATTGGATTGCTAGAGTATAGGGAGTGATATTTCTCTAAACCATGCATTGCATCTTTCATTCTACCAAGTTCTAAAGAGCTGGCGGCTAAATAAAACCATCCACCCTTAAACTCTGGCCATTGCTCCAGCATTTTCTCAATTTCTTTCCGGTAAGCGATTAATTTATCCCTCCCTTTATTCTCTTTTTTAAAGAGAAGGGCAATCGCCTTTCCATCGCATTGTCCTTGCAACCAATCATGTGCAAAAGAGGTGGGCTTCAATTTTGCTTTTGCAAAAAAGCTTTTAGCCTCGTCCTCTTGGCCTAAAAGCAAATAAATGTACCCCATTAATTCATGCAGCAAAGGGTCTTCCGGCATATAAGGAAGGGCTTTTTTATAGAAAGATAAAGCTTTTTCGTACTGTTCATTTTGCCAATAGGCAGCCGCTTCGTTCATGTGTGCCATTCCAACAACCTCTTTGATGCTTCGGTGTTGTAGGCTTAAATATTCCAAGTTCAAATAAACCCGGTCGGGAAAGTGAACTCCGCGTGCCGTTGTTTCTATGTTAAAAGGGCCACCTGCCCCTTCATACCTTACATAAATGTGTCCCGGTGGTGTGATAACTTCTAGCGGAAGCCCAAGCCTTTGCGCAATAGCAAGGTAAAGGATTGAGACGCCTAAGCAAACCCCTTTCCTTCCATCAACAACTGAGGGAAGCGAAGTGAATTTATCAATTTCCTCAGTGAAAGAGCTTTTGGGAGGAAAACGAAAGCCCATTTCATCGAAAATGAAGTTGGTTGTAGCCTCGATCATTTCCAAATGGCCTGCCCCATTTCGCAACTTTGCTTGGATGTGGAGGGCCATGATGTCAAAAATGGCCTCAAGTCTAGCAACATCGCTTCCCTGGCTGATCAAAAGTGCGCGAGCCAAGTCGATCTCTTCAGGAGGTAATTTTAAGATGTCCTCTTCGCTTGTCAGTTTGTTTCCGGCCAATTTTCGATTTTCAAACCGCTCGGATAAGGTTTGGATGAGCTCTAATTCTTCGGCGCTAAAAGTTACTTTTCCTCCGTCGGGATGGGCAGCGACAGCATTGATAAGCGAGTCCAATAACGTGGAGGGCAATGGGGGCAGTGGAGCGTCTTCTTTTCCTTGAAGAAGCAGGCAGGCTTGTTTATAGGCTTTTTTCCCTTCTTCTGTGTCGAGAAAAAGGCGGGAAAAGGCCAATTGCTTAGCTAAGGATTGTTTTTCCAAGCGAGAATAGATTGCCTTTCTCTCTGCTTGAGGGAGAGTGAATAATAGAAGAATGGTTAAGAAAAAATTTATCATGCAACTTAGTCAAATCTTAATCAAAATAATGTATAATCTCCACTTATGTTATCCCGTCCTGTCTTCTTACTTTTTTTGCTCTGTTTTGGCCACTTTGCAGTCGATTTTATGTGGGGCGTTTGGCCCTTTTTTAAAACGATGCGAGGGGTCGACTTAGCTTGGGCAGGTGCGATCGGCGGGATTGGCGCTTTCATTGCCGAAATATCTCAAGTGTTCTTTGGTGCAGCAAGCGATAGGGGATACCGCTATTTCATGATTGCGGTGGGTGTGGTGATGTCGATGATCATGCCTTGGATTTCCTCCGGGTCAACCATTGTCTCTTATGGCCTTATTTACCTCACTTTTGCCATTGGTTCTGCAGCCTTCCACCCATCCGCTGCCGGGGCGCTAGCCCACCTTTTTCCTAAATCTAAAAGCTTTGTATTTGGTCTTTTTTTTGCCTCGGGCGGACTAGGGCTTGCCATCAGCCAGGTGACGTTTTCATCGGTGTATGCTGCTTTTGATGGCTGGACCGTGCCCCTTTCTTTGATCGGCCTTCCTGTCATATTGCTTGCGATCTTGATCCAGGTGCTTGGAAGGGCAAAAAAATATGAAGTCGAGCAGAAAAAAAACTTCTCTTTCTTAGAAGTGTTTCAATTTTTCAAGAGACGCGAGACGTGTCTTCTTTGGATTTTCCATCTGGCCATTGCCTCGGTCTACTGGGGAATGATTTTTTATTTACCCGATATTTTAAAAGAAAAAGGGTGTGAAGAGTGGATCTGCAATGGTGCAGGTCACATGGCTTTTATGCTGGGTGCCGTGTTTATGGGGATGCCTGCCGGATGGCTTGCAGACAAATTTTCGCCACGCCAAGTTCTTTTGGCCATTGTTTTCATTGGGATGTTTGCTTTTTTCAGTCTGCTGCTGATTACATCTTTGCCAGCTTATTATTTATTGCCTCTTGCGGCCCTTGTAGGGGCAACGCTTGGCGTTGTGACACCATTAACCATCTCATGGGGAAACAGTGTCGTTCCTGAATCTCCCGGATTAATTTCAGCATTTCTCATGGGATTTGTTTGGTTTGCCGCTGAATTGGTTGGCATTGCCGGCGTCGGGTTCTTGTCGAAATTTTTTGAAGAGACCCCGGCAACGCAGTCGCTCGTTGTCCTTGGCGCCCTTTTTGTGGTAGCATCTTTCTCGCTTTACCAGTTAGGTAAGAGAGAAGAGATCGTACCGGCATGACCACCAAAGAAGACACACTCAAAGATATCGTTGCATTAGCTAAGCGAAGGGGCTTTGTATACCCTTGCTCCGAAATTTATGGAGGCTTTGCTAACAGTTATAGTTTTGGCCCTTACGGCTCACTTCTCAAAAAGAATATTAAAGATGCCTGGTGGAGGATGTTTACCCAACTCCGTCCCGATATGTTGGGTTTAGATGGCCCTATTTTGCTTCATCCAAAGACGTGGGAAGCCTCCGGGCACGTTGCGGGCTTTAGCGATGCACTTGTTGATTGTAAATCGTGCAAATCTCGTTTCCGTGCTGACCACCTGATTGAAAAAACGTTGGGCATTGAAGTTGAAGGGGTCCCCATGGAAGGGATCAACGCCCTGATCCGTGATAATAAAATTGAATGTCCAAAGTGTAAAGCGTTCGACTGGACATCAGCTCGTCATTTCAATTTGATGTTTTCGACAGAAATGAGCAAAACCGGCAACGGAGAGTCTCCTGACCGCGCCTATTTGCGCCCAGAAACTGCTCAAGCCATCTTTTTAGATTTTAAAAACATCATCGACACCTCAAGAAAAAGGGTGCCATTTGGTGTAGCCCAAATAGGAAAAGCCTTCCGTAATGAAATCACGCCGGGGAATTTTATTTTCCGTGTAGTGGAATTTGAACAAATGGAAATTGAATACTTCATTCCTACAACAGGATGGGAAGGTTATTTTGATGGTTGGTTAACAGCGATGCAGCAATGGTGCAAGTTGATCGGCTTAAAAGAAGACAAGCTAAAGCTGTATGAACACCCAAAAGAAAAGCTTTCTCACTATTCCAAAAGAACAGTCGATATCTTGTACGAGTTTCCTTTTGGTTGGTCGGAGCTTTACGGGCTTGCTTACCGTACCGATTTTGATTTGAAGCAACATGCAGAGTTTTCCAATACAAAGATTCTTTATACCGACCCGGAATCCGGAGAAAAATATGTTCCTCACGTAATTGAGCCCACGTTTGGTGTCGAAAGAAGTTTTCTTGCCTTACTTTGCCAAGCTTATGAAGAGGAATCTTTGGAAAACGGTGAAACAAGAACCGTCTTGCATCTCCCGCCCGCTTTAGCGCCAGTTAAAGTTGCTGTATTTCCTCTGATGAAAAAAGATGGAATGGCTGAAGAGGCAAAAAGCATTTACGCTAGCCTCGTGCCCCTTTTCCAATCGGAATATGATGATGGCGGTGCCATTGGCAAGCGTTACCGACGACAAGATGAAATCGGCACCCCTTTCTGTGTCACAGTAGACTATCAGACTTTGGAAGATGGCACTGTCACGTTAAGAGAGCGCGATTCGATGTCTCAACGCCGTATCCCCAAAACCGAGCTTATCGCAGAAATTTCTAAAGGCCTGCAATAAGAGTCCTTTCACTAAGCTAAAGGGCTTTTTTCGCGAAACGTTTGGAGTGCGCAAGGGCCTTGTTGCATAATCAAATAGAATTCGCATACACATTGTAGCTTAGGCTTTAGCCTGAGCTCGTTTTGCAGGACTTTAATCCTGCTAGAAGCTTGCGGGTTAAAACCCGCAAAAACGAACTCAGGCTAAAGCCTAAGCTACATTTCTCATGATGGCGATTAATTATGCAATAAGGCCTGTCTCTGGCAAGTTCGCTGGTTGTCGTTATTGTACTTTCATATTAAAATAGGCCTCACTCTTTTTGGGGGATATTATAGATGTCTAGTAGCGTTAATAAAACCGGTGGCGGTGGCTATTCGCCTGCTTTTTTAAGCTCGCAGGCAGCCCGTTCCATTACGTCGAATGCAACGGTGATTCCTCTGACAGCCCCATACGTTTCTTCCTCCCATTTGATGGAGAAGATTGCAGCTCAAGTGCACGCTCTGAGTATGCTTGGTGAACCTGAGAAAAAAAACCAAGCAGAACAGATCTTTTTACAGCTAAGAAAAAAACTGAGTGCTTGGGAAGGCCATCCTCTTGGCTTTTCGGCTAAGAAGATGCAAGAGGCTCAGCAGCTTGTCGATGTACTCGAAAAAGGCGGCGTGGGTCCTTTGTTAGACTTGCCGTTAGGGGGGGAAGATAGAGCGGTTGGGTTTATCGTTTTTCGCTATTTTTTCAAGAATGATAGCGACAAGATTTTTCAAAGCTGGAAGTTGATCGATACGTATCAATATCACCCTGTTTATCAGAAGTTTGCTCTGGAGTTCATCGACTACCTAAATGAGCTCGAGGCAAAAGAACAGAAGCGCCGAGAGGAAAAGGCTCTTTTTCAGACGCTATATGACAAGATAGAGCACCTGAAAGGGTACCCGCATGGACTGGACGCTTTGCAAATAGCAATGTATGAGGGGTACGTTCAGTTAGACGGAGATGACCTTAGCCCGCTTCGTTTATTGGCGATGTCTAATCGGGAAACTGCCATGTTAAGCTGTAGATTTTTTCGCTTTGCCATGGAACGCTCTACGGATCCAAAACAGTTGCTCAATCGATTCAAATTAGACGAACGCAATCCCAGGTTGGCTCAAAAGCTTATCGAGTGCTTGGATGAGCTCGAAAAGGAGTATGCGGAAACATCATCAGGCAAGCCTTAAAGGAGGAAATGACAGGGCCTTTGAAGAAAGCTCTGGATCACCTGCGCGAAAAAGGGTGCCTGGCATTTCTATACAGCTAAATTAAACGCGAGCGCGATCTTAAAAATTCAAGTAAGTGGAGTTGAAGGGGGCTGTTTTTTAGGCGAGTGAGGTGTTCCGGGTCGGGTTGATGTTTCTTGATGGCGCGGATGAGGAGGTTTTTGGGGGTGTGGCTGACGTCGACAAATTCGGCGATATCTGTTTTATACCCAAGCGCCGTCAACACTTCGCCTCGATAGGCGTCTGTTAAAAGGGAGGCAAACTTTTCGGCAATGGCGCCCCATTTTAACAAAGGGTCCCAATCGTCTTTTTTCAATGTTGGCAACAATTCTTGCTGACAGCACGGAGCAACCAACAACCCTTTACAGCCCCAATCAATTCCCTGTTCGATCGCCATGTCGGTGGCTGTATTGCAAGCGTGTAAAGCGACAATGATGTCTGCCTGAAAAGGGGGTTTAAAGGTCTCAATGTCTCCGGGCACAAAGGTGATATTGTTCCATCCAAGATTTTTTACAACCCCATTGAGTTTTTCCATGACCTCTTTTTTTCGGTCAACGCCGACGATTTCACATTTTCCTTTTAAATGGGCGTGAAGGGCCAAAGTCAAATACCCTTTGCCGCAGCCAAAATCGACGATTCTAGGTTCGGGTATGGCCTGTAATAATGGATCGGCTAAAGTGATGAAATGGTTGATTTGGGTGAATTTATCCCGTTGGCTATAAGGAATCTTTCCCTGTTTATCTTGCACGCCAAGAGCTTGTAAAAAGGGGTGTACTTTATCCTCGGGAAAAGGGTGCTGCTTTGTCCTATTATGAGAGGGAATTTCTCCTTCGCCCTCTTTTTTGGTTACTTTTTTGAAAAGGGGAGTCAACTCACCCAGCTTTTTCATTCCAAGTTCGACAGGATAATTTTCGTGGAAAACCTGTGTGCCTCTTTGGAAGGAAAATTGCAGGAAAGGACCGTTTTTCCCCATAAGTTGTTGAACTTCTACTTTTTGTAATTGCGAACCTTTGTCGAGAGGCTCTGTTAAAACTGCTTTGATTAACTTAGTCATCCTTAGTAAAATAAATGATCTATGAATAAAAAACATATTCCTCTTCCGGAATTGCTCCGGCCGCATGAATTATCAGAAGTTCTTGGGCAAGATCACCTTCTTGAAATCTTAGGGCAATCCGTTAAGTCGGGAAGGCCCTTTTCGATGATTTTTTTTGGGCCTCCAGGTTGTGGCAAGACAACACTTGCCAGAGCTTACGCAAAAGCGTTCAATGGGACCTATTTCGAAATTTCAGGCGTTTCTCAAGGGACTGCAGAGATCAGAAAAGTGGTCGATGAAATCGAAAAAGCGCCTCTTTTTCAGCACGGTCGCCCCTTTTTGTTTGTCGATGAAATCCACAGATTTACCCGTGTGCAACAAGATTTTTTATTGCCACTCGTCGAGAAAGGGTTGTTGACGTTGCTCGGCGCAACGACCGAAAACCCTTCATTTGTCCTGACGCCGGCATTGCTGTCGAGGGTCAGAACGCTAGAAGTAAAAACACTTTCCGAATCGGCGCTGCACGCTTTGATTACCCGTTATGAAGAGCAAAGGGGCAAAGTTGTTTTGGATGACACCAAAAAACAATTCCTCATCCACCTTTCACAGGGAGATGCCCGCTATCTTTTGCAAACGCTAGAAATTTTAGAAAATGAAGACGAAAAGGTTGATTTAGAGAAGGTGCTGCAAAAGAGGCCACCTCTTTATGACAAAACAGGTGAATACCACTACAACTTGATATCTGCGCTCCATAAATCGGTTCGTGGGTCTGATCCAGAAGCCACTCTTTATTGGCTTCAAAGGATGTTGCAAGGTGGGGAGGACCCACTTTTTCTGTTACGGAGAATGATTCGGATGGCGTCTGAAGATGTCGGTCTTGCAGATCCACAAGCTTTGCGTCTCGTTTTGGACGCAAAAGCAGCTTTTGAAGCTTTAGGCTCGCCCGAGGGAGAATTGGCTATTTATCAAGCAGCTTATTATTTGGCAGTTGCCCCAAAAAGCAACAGACTCTATGCCGCACAGAAAAAAGTGCAGCAATGGTGCGAGGAGACAAAAGATTTGCCCCCTCCAAAAAACATTCTCAATGCGGTTAACCGTTGGATGGCGGGCCAAGGGATTGGTAAAGGATATGTGTATGAACCCGATACCCCATACGAAGTGTCTAACCAGACCCTACTTCCTGACGGCGTAGAAAGGCGGAACTGCTATGAACCTACTGAAAGAGGTTTTGAACGTGAGATCAAAAAACGGCTAGAGGAACTCAAAAAACAAAAGATTGCTTCAACCGAATAACAATTAAAAGAAATAGCTTTTTAGTTCGCAACGCGTTTGGAGTGCTAAACTCTTGTTTAGCTTTCACTTGCCAAAAAAAATGAAAGCGAAGCAGGAGCTTCGCACTCCAAACGCTATCGCGCTGCAAAAGCAAATGCTATCTTTCTTAATTTACTTGGGCGGTGTGGGATTCTAAAACTTTCACCTCATGCGTTCTTTCTAGAACGGTATAGGTGGCAGCATCTGTTTTGAAATAGGCCTTTAGATCTTCGTGAAAAGGCTTCCAGTCTGTGTGATCTCCACACGTGAAGAGATCGACAAAGCAGGCTAGATGTTCAGGATAAGTGTGAATAGAGGCGTGACTTTCTGTTAAGAGAAACAAGGCAGTTGTTCCTTGTGGCTGAAAGTCTAACCTTCGATTAGGGGGGACAATGGTGGCGCCAGTCTTTTTAATCGCCTCCTCCATGACTTTTTCTATGGCGGAAGAGTCTTGAATAGCCTCTTTATCGCAATTTGTATACGTTGCTAGAAAATGGTTCCCCTTCAGTTCATAATCATTCTCAGCAGTCAGCTGAAAAGCAAATAGAAGCGAGAGAAGGAAGGCAGCACGTATTTTAGTCATTCTACTTTTTCTTAAAATTTTTGCGGTTATTATGCAACTTCTACTAGATTTTGACAATTCGACAATGCAGCAATTTTCGCTCGAGAAAAGAGTGAGCCACCCCAGAATGGGGTGACGGAGGGTAGCCCAGGGTAAAGAAACCCTGAAAGGGTGATGCAACCCTGGGTGTCCGAGAGAACTGGCGGGAATTGCTGGCACCAGTGTAAAAGGAAAGTATGAGAGAAGAAAAAGATGCTTTAGGGTCTGCCTTTGTTCCCGACGATCGTTATTATGGCGCTACCACAGCCCGATCTTTGAAATCTTTCGACATCGGGTGGCATCGGATGCCAAGGCCCTTGATTGACGCCCTTTTGCTGATCAAAGGGGTCGCTGCCGAAACCAATATGGAACTTGGTCTGTTGTCCAAAGAAAAAGGGCAATTGATTCTAAAAGCTATCCATCGAATCATCGAAGAAGGATTCGATGAAGAATTCCCCCTCTCCCTTTTTCAAACAGGTAGTGGCACTCAAACGAACATGAATGTCAACGAGGTGGTCGCAAACCTTGCAAACGAGATGGCAGGGTCGCCGCGAGGAAAAAAAAGCCCGATCCACCCTAATGACGATGTCAACCTTTCCCAATCTTCTAACGATACTTTTCCCACTGCGATGCATGTGGCCATTGTTATGGAGTGGGTCAACAGGTTACAGCCTGCATTAGTTGCTTTTCGTAAAGAGCTTAGCGAAAAAACTCAAAGCTTCGAAGGGATATTGAAAATGGGGCGGACCCATTTGATGGATGCAGTTCCTATCGCCCTTTCACAAGAGTTTTCAGGTTATGTGGCCGCGGCCGATCAAAACCTTTATAGGTTAGAAGCTGTTTTACCCCATCTCATGGAACTTCCGCTGGGAGGAACAGCTGTAGGAACAGGTCTAAACGCACATCCCGATTTTGGGCGAAAAGCGATTGAAAAATTGAGGGCCAAAACATCGATCCCTTTTGTTCAGGCACCCAATCTTTTTCAGGGCCTTTCTTCTAAAGATCCGTTTGTTTTTGCTAGTGGCGCTGTCAAAACATTGGCCTGTTCTTTGATCAAATTGGCTAACGACATCCGTTGGATGGGCTCAGGGCCTCGCGCAGGCCTGCAGGAGCTGATTTTGCCGGCCAACGAGCCCGGCTCTTCGATCATGCCTGGCAAAGTCAATCCGACCCAATGTGAAGCGCTGACGATGGTTGCAACCCATGTCTTTGGCAATGATACAAGCTTAAGCATGGCTGCCTCTCAAGGCAATTTTGAGCTCAACGTTTACATGCCGATCATTTTCTACAACCTCTACGAATCGGTTGTTTTGATCTCAGATGGGATGGACAGTTTCCGCACCCATCTTTTAAAAGGGTTGAAAGCCAATATCAAGCAGATGAGAAGGCATCTAGAGAACTCTTTAATGTTGGTCACAGCTCTTGTACCCACAATCGGCTACGACCAAGCAGCTAAAGCTGCCAGAATTGCGCACGTTGAGGAAAAATCGCTGAAAGAGGTAGTCCTTTCTCTCGGCCTTCTCGATGAAGCAACCTATGACACTCTCGTGCGCCCCGAAAACATGATCTAATTTTTCTATTGAACCTTCACATTTGATAATCTCTCGGTCCATTTTTGCTTCACTTGTGGGTCAATAGCAGGGACCTTTTCTGTGTAAGCAACCCGATAAATTCCATCAGGTGTGGAGATGAATTGGGCAAGCTCATCTTGCGCTTGTTGATCTTTTGTATCTTTTGGAACGATCCACTCAACAAAGACCCGATCTTTAGAGGTAGAGGTCATGCTGGCATTAGCTTCCGGCACCATCTCCTTTAAGCTTTTTACAAAAGCATCACCAAAATCTTTAGCATCAATCTTTTGCCCTTCAAGAGGGATAAATTGCACTTGGATCAGTTTTGTCCAATCGTCGACAGTTTCTCCCGTAGGAACCCATTCGTAAATAGTAGAACCATCTCCAAGCATCACCTTGTAAGAAAAGACCCAGTCGGCTGAATCATCCCCGGGTATGGTGATGGCTTTTGCCTTACCAGCCGCTTCCGACGCTTTCTGCGTATCAAAATCGGCAAAAGACAGTTGAGTGAA
Organism: Parachlamydiales bacterium; assembly: GCA_963765145.1. Classification (GTDB taxonomy): domain Bacteria; phylum Chlamydiota; class Chlamydiia; order Chlamydiales; family JAJFMK01; genus JAGVKY01. The sequence goes on along the minus strand of CAVXVG010000029.1, from coordinate 190,691 downwards.
TAAAGTGCTTAAAATTAATGCGTTAAGTGCTTTCATAATACCTCTTATTTTTGCTTAAGGTACTATTACCATCCAAAAATCAAGACAGTTTAAAGTTCAATAGCTATTCGGTCGAGTTAGGTGTTAAAAGGATAGTGTCTTTGAAAGCATTTATTAACTTAAAAACCGAATGGCCATTTTAATGGCTCCTCGAAGTCGTAAGCCTTACTTAACATTACCTTAACTTTTACGGTTAAAAATAGAGAGGGGTAAGGAGGGAAAAATGTCATTCAAAACAGAGGGGAGCAATGACCCTATTTTAGACCGTTTTTTAAGCAACCCTGCTGAAGTTTTTCCTCAAAAGAGCTTTGCCGGCCGCCTTTTCACATGGGTAACAGGCATTTCCGAAGTAAGTAAGGCCTTAGATCCTTCAGAAACAGATGACAAAATCCGAACACTTGCCCTGGAAGTAGAGTTTTCCCATAGGAAGATAGATCCATCTCAACAAATGGGCTCTCTCATCAAAAATATCGACTCTTGTGATATCGAAGACTACCAAAAAGAGGCGCTCTATAAGCTAGTGACAAAACTATCCATGCGATCCCTTTACACTAGCCTACACGAGAAAGATCTTGATGAAAAAAACACCGACGAAATTGCATGGGATCGTTTTATCGATATATTCTTTCAAGGAAATGCCAAAATCCTCTTTACAGATTTTACGCGCGATTCTTGGTGTTTCGAATACCTCAGCCATTTGTACAAGGAAATCGGTCTCGAAAAACTTTTGCGTGCAGCACAAGATGCAGCCCCTTTTATGCAAGAAACCTCTGATACAGGCACACGTCTTCTTATAATCCAACGCATTAGCCAAATTGACCCACTTGATCGAGCGAAGCTGGGCGATGCACTATCTGCTGCCTTTTCTAATAATTTGTCTTTGGAGCGGCTAAGAGCGCCGTATATCTTTAGAGCCCGTGATACGATTATTGCCTTTGATACGATTATTGAAGTAGGTGCAACTGCATATATACAAGCAGCACAAGATGCGGCCCCTTTTATTCAAGATATCTCTGAAGTAAACATACGTGCTCAAATTATAAAAGCAGTTAGCAAAATAGACCCAACTACTCGAAAACAGCTGAGCAATGCTTTATCTGCAGTCTTTCCTCATGATTTTTCTTGGGCTTCAAATCCGTCCGCTCTTTTTAAAGCCCTTAACATGGTTAATAAAGTAGGTCCAACTGCATATATACAAGCAGCACAAGATGCAGCCCCTTTTATTCAGGACGCCTCTAAGGTGGACTACCTTCTTTACCTTAACATCGTGGATTGCATTATCTCGATTCCAGAAGAGAACCGGTCAAAAATAATAGAAGAGATTCTTGCTGCCAGTACTCTTGTAAACGACCAGATATGCATGCTCTTTGCAGCGCCTCTAATTCCTCTAGGAATTATCAAAGAGGCATTTTCTCACCTAAAAGAAAATAGTTATAGCATCGATTCTCTTTACCAATGGTTGGTTGAAACCGAAGAATCTAGAGAAGCGCTTTATAATTATCTCTCAGAAACTTTGGATGCAGCTGCGGTTTCTTCTAGATTTGCAGGTTATAGTTTATCTAATAAAATTATTTATAATTATCTAGCGCTTGGCCTTAACGAAGAGCACCCTCTGTTTCAAAAAGCCGTAGCCATTAAAATAATGGCCGACCCTGAAAGCATCAAGAACCCTAAAAACCCCTATAATATTTACAACAGCCTTTTGCAAAAAATAGCTCTAGTTGATATTCCCGTTCCAAGCGTTGATATAGATGGTTTATTGTGCAGCCTTGATGTGCAAGGCCTTCAGGCTGGACGACGTAAATTAACCTTTGGAGATTTGCCAGAGATCGACAAACAATTCTTCGAAAAGACTTTTACAACTTTAGAGGCAAGAGTTAGCAATGACGGCATCACTAAAGCCAAAACGAATACTCTTAAAGGAACTCTCATCCCATACCTCTTGAAGACCAGTGGTAAACCTCATGAAAATGCCCCCCAAAGTTTGCTTCAGCTCTACACAGTCATCGCCTATCTTTCAACTTTAAGCACGGAAATAAAAAATGGGCAGCAACTATCAGAGCAGGAAGATGAGCTTTTGGCCTTTGCAAACTACATCAGGGAATGCAAAACGGGCCAAGAAGATGGCCTCGCAGGCTACTACAACCTGATCTTAAAGTGGGGCTTTTCCAACCAGCAAGCATTTGTTGGATCTTCTCACGAAGCTGTCAAACGTTTTGCTGAACCTGTCGTTTCAAGCAGCTTTAGGAAAGGTTGCTGCGGATGAAGACGTCATTTGGAAGGCAGCGGGGATTAAAAGAACCACCTCGCAAATATCACACCAATCGGGATATGTAAAAAATAAAATATATCAACTCATTGGACTCCAACACACAGTAACATTTGACCAAAACGCTGGATTCATTCTAAATGAGCTGATCAAAAAAAGTGCTGCAGAACTTGCCGAAATCTATTTAGGAGAAATTCCTTTTTCCTCAGTTGTCCAAGATTTCCAAGAAAGGGTCAACAAAGAGCTGCAAGCTTCTGGCAAGCCTGTTTTCAAGAAAGGAGCAAACATAGCGCACAAGCCTGCTATCGGGATGATGCAAATTATTGAGGTCTTACAAGAGCAAATCAAACCCACCAACGACGATTGGCTCGATTCCGGAGACGACGGTAAGGGTCCCGGAACACGCTACTTCACATTCGACGAATATGGCACTCCTACTGGGATCACCCCTTTAAGCGCCGCCCTCCTTCTCATCGCTGTCCACTATGGCAAAGAAGTCATACCCTCTTAGTGAATGTCGCAGCTCTTCGAGGCAATTTTGAGCTTAACGTCTACATGCCGATCATTTTCAACAACCTCTACGAATCGGTTGTTTTGCTAACAGACGGGATGGACAGTTTCGAATAGTTTTTTCTTATAGCTGCGAAGGTAAAAACGCTCGAAGAGCGTTTTGGATTGTAGCCCAGGGTAAGCGCAAAGCGTGCAACCCTGGGTATGTCGACGTATCAAAACGATGCACCCACGAAGTGGGTGCCGGACTACTACAGTGACTTATGATCGCATGTTTTCAAGGTTGGAGCCTAATGGATTAAAAGGCTCTGTTTTTTTACGATGCAATTTATCCAGTTTGTTGGCTTATGTCTTGCATTCACACCAACAACCACCCACATCTCTTCCAAATGGAGTTCTGGAAATTGTTTCAAAAAATCCTTCAAGGAGTCTTCTGTTTGAAGGTAGCAAAGAATATCACCTCTTTTTGTGATGCCTTTTCCGTATTTAAAGGACATAAACCAATAACCATTTGGTTTTAACCCCTTGATGAAGTTAGGAAAAACTGTCTTTAATTCTTCGGTCGTAATGTGTAAAAGAGAAGCATTTGCCCAGATTCCATCAAAGCATTCATTAAATTCCATCTCCTCAAATTTGACGCAGGCAACAGCCCTTTGCAGGTGTTCTGAGGCAAATTGGACAACTTCCTCTGAACCATCAATAGCGTGAGCTATAAATCCACGCTCTAAAAACAATTTTGTGTCTCGCCCAGGACCACATCCAGCATCTAAGATGGTCGATCCTTTTTTGAAGTATTTTAGAAAACGATCATGAGTATCTTTTAGATCAATGGAGGCAGCGTTTTCGCAGTAACTTCTTCCAAATTTATTATAGTGCTCAATGACAGACATAAGAAAATAGATTTTATCGTTTTTTTAGGGATTTCGCACTATGTTAGAGGTCGACATACTTCTCTCCTATCCAATTGTATTTCATCCATCTGACAGTCCATTTCTGGATATTATTTTCCAACAAATTGTACAGTTTTGGTTCTTGCCTCGAAATATATTCAAGGGCTTCTCGAAGAGTTTTTCCGCTGCAAATTTCTAGAAACAGCTTTTCCTCTGCACCAATTTGACCTAGGATGACCTCTCCCGTTTTCCCCAGCGAAAGGGCTGTCCATTGTTCTTCGACCGTGTCTAAAAACGGTAAAGGAGAATCGTTCAAAAGTGCTGTTCTATATGAAAGAAGAGGAAAGGAGCACAGAAAAAATCGAACATGAGGCTGTTGGGCAAAAAATGTGCAATGTAGCTTTTCTGGAGAAGGCGTTGGAAGAGATGCAGACAAAAAAACTTCAATTTGAAGCCTTTCCACATGAGCTAATGGAATTAGAAGGGCTGATAGGTTTTCTTTTTCAGTTGCGAGAAGCCAATCAAAAAGGCCCATAGTCCATTCTTCAAGCGCCCAATTTTGCACAGGATTTTTCGAGATGAAAGGATATGCGATCTCGTTGATCCAAAGCTCATCTCCTATAAGCTTAGGAAGAGATGGGTAATAACGTCGTAAAAACTTTTCTAATCGACCCCAATAAGCTTCTTGGTAAATCAGAAGTCCTTTGTGGCAATTTCCTTTAGGGGGCTCTTGCAAAACATCAGAGAAATGCTTTTGCCAATTAAGAAGCGAAGCAGGCGGAAGCATGAACGATCCTCTCTTGAAATTGTTTAGCCTTTAATGCTTCTTCACAGGTTCTTTCGAAGGAGAGGAAATGATCATCCCATTCTAAAAGAGTTGCGGGCTGATTAGCTTTAAGCCAAACTCTCTCATAAAGCTCCCATACCTCGTTCCTTACTGGCTGGTCATGGCTGTCAATAAGCCAACCATCTTCTTCTGTGTGACCAGCTAAGTGGATTTGAAGAATCCGTTCATATGGAAGGTCTGCAAGGTAGTTATCAATGTTAAAGCCTAGGTTGTGAGATGAGACATAAATATTGTTAACATCAAGCATCATGTGAATATCTGCCTTTTCTACAATATAAGAATAGAAATCCCACTCCTCCATTTCCTTGTCTTCATCTTCAACATAGGAAGAAACGTTCTCTAGGGCAAAGGGTACTTCCAAGTAATCTTGGACAATCCTTGCTCTTTCAGCAACGTAATCTGCTACATCTTTTCTAAATGGAAGGGGCAGCAAGTCATGGAAATGCTTTCCTGGAATTTGTCCCCAACAAAGATGATCAGAAACCCAGGGAGAATTGATCTCTCTTACTAGCTTTTTGACCAGTTCTAAGTAAGCAAAGTCAATGGGAGTTGAACTTCCAATCGCCAAACTTACACCATGAAGAACAAGAGGGTATTTTTCCTTTAGAAAATCGAGGACATAAGAGCTTCTTTTAGCCGGAATAAGGAAATGCTCTGTTATGAGTTCAAACCACCCGATTTTAACAGGACTTTTTCTGATTTCATTAAAGTGCTGCATTCGGAAACCAACACCAATGTCTAATTTCGGAAGAGGCATAAGCAATCAGGTAAAGATAAGCCCTCTTAACAGAGGGCTAGAATATATGTAGTCGCGTAAACGAGGGATGAACATTTATCCAATCGAAGGAATATTTTTTTTGTCGGTGTTTTGATTGTGATGCCTAATTATTCTCTGATTTCTTTCTACGCCACATTGACAGCCGCGCACATAATAAGCTGATCCTTTCTCAACCTCCGAAGAAATCGCATCAGGGCTTCCAGAAAGTGCTACAGTCATGCCCAACAGTGCCAATGAAGCCAATCGTTCTAAATCCATACCAATTCTCCTTTAGAGTGAAAAATATTTTTCACGCCTCGACTAATTATTTCAATGAATTTTTTTTGACTATGCAGTTTAGCCAGTTAGGAAGAATTGGGTTTGAGGTATGCCTGACCTAGGGGGTTGATTTAAGGTGATTTCGCTCTCAAAAAATTAAGGTAAAAATTACTTTCACTCCAAACGCTAACGCGAATTAAGGACAAAATTTGATAGCCATAATTGGACTGCAAAAGCTGCTTAAATCAACCCCCTAGGCCTGACCCACATTTCCTCTATTGAGAGCTCTGGAAATTGACTCAAGACTTTGCTTAAAGAGTCTTCCGTTTGCAAATAGGAAGGAATGCTGTCTATCATTTCTACATCTTTGCCATATCTAAAAGACATGAACCAATAGCCACTAGTCTTCAAAGCTCTAATAAAATGGGGAAACAACTCCAGCAACTCCTCTGGAGGAGTATGTATGAGAGAAGCATTGGTCCAAACCCCATCAAAACGATCTATAAATGTTATCTTATCAAATCTAAGCTGAGTAATGGGTCGGTTTTAAATGCAGTGAGGCCAACTTAACCATTTCTTCTGAGCCATCTAAAGGTTCGACGATAAACCCTTGGTCTAAAAAAAGCTTCGCATCTAAGCCTGGGCCACATCCAGCATCCAGAAGGCTGGCATTTGGCTTTAAATACTTCAAAAAATAAGCCAAAAGGCTGCTCCTATCCATTGGAGCTTTCTTGTCGTAATATGCTTTTGCGATCTTGTCGTAATATTCAATGACTGACATAAGCGAAAAGATCTTATCGCTTTTTTAGCCCTCTTGCAACTCTCCCTAAAGGTGAACATGCCAGCCTCTCGTTGGTAAAAGAGTAAATTTGTGTCGTAAAAGAGATCCTTTTTGTATACGATCACCTTTTTTTAAAGGAGGAGAAGCATAATCAGTAGGTCATTCATCATGAGTCATTCCATTCCGCTCTTGCCACTTTCTGTTGAGTTTAGAAACAAAGACTGTTTTAAAAAAGCTCGCTAGGGCCCATCAGGCACTAGCAGAGTTAAAGGGGGTTAGTGGAATCATCCCTAACCAAAGTATTCTGATAAATACTTTTAGCTCTCCAAGAAGCTAAAGATAGCTCTACGATTGAAAACATTATCACAACTCATGACGAGTTATATAAAAGTGACGCTTCTGCAAAGCAATTTGCTAGCCTCGCAGCCAAGGAAGTTTATAGCTACGCTGCTGCACTCCAAAGTGGGTACCAGAAAGTTAAGAAAACAGGACTTCTTGTTAATAACGATATTCTGGAAATTCAACAAACTCTTGAAGAAAATAGTGCCGGCTTTCGGAAACTTCCCGCACAGTACTAAAAAATGATCAAACGGGTGAAGTTGTTTATAGCCCTCCTCAGGATGAGCGCCAAATTTCGATCATTTATGAACAACTTAGAGCAATTCATTAACGATGAAGCTTTAAGCGATACCGATCCGCTTATTAAAATGGCTGTGATCCATCATCAGTTTGAAAGCATCCATCCGTTTTATGACGGTAATGGACGAACTGGTCGTATTATTAACATTCTTTACCTCGTAAAGCTTGGACTGCTAGATTCACCTATTCTTTACCTTTCTCGCTACATCAATCAAAATAAAAATGAATATTATCGATTGCTTCAAGAGGTGCGAGAAACTCAAAGATGGGAGTCCTGGATTTTGTACATGTTGGAGGGAGTTGAACAAACCTCTCGTCAACAATAAGCCTTATTCTAAAAATGAGAGACTTAATGCAACATTATAAGCACAAGCTTCGCAGCGAACTCCCCAAAATTTATAGTCAGGATTTGTTAAACAATCTTTTTAGGCACCCTTATACTAAAACTGAATTCGTCATGCAGGAGTTGCAAATTCACCGGAATACTGCAGCTAAATATCTTGAAGAGTTGGTTCAGATAGGATTGCTAACTAAGCACAAGGTGTATAAAGAGAATTTTTATCTTAATTTAGCTTTATTTGATCTATTGGCTAATGCAGGTCGCGCGCCCAAGAGCGGTAACTAGATAAGACCATATTTTGCTAAAAGCAAGAGAATTCAACAGCCTCATGCACAAGAAATCGTGATTTCGTGTGCATGTGACAAGTCTCATGCACAAGAAATCGTGATTTCTTGTGCATGACAAGTGCTTACTTTAATCTTTGTAGCGGAGGACGGTGAACATGCCGGCTTCTTGGTGATAGAGAAGGTGGCAGTGGAGGGGCCAAACCCCTGGATTGTCAGCGTCAAATTGGACGGTGACGGTCGAGTTAGGTGTTACAAGGATGGTGTCTCTGATGGCTCCGTTTACTGGTTGCTCGTTGATGTGGGTGACTTGAAAGACATGGCCGTGCAGATGCATCGGATGACTCATCGAGCTTTCATTTTTAAAAATCAATTCAACTCGTTGCCCTTTTTCTACAAGGAGTGGAGTCACCTCAGGCCAACTTTGGCCATTCAATGTCCAGGTGTAGGTGGACATGTTGCCACCTAGAACGAGTGTCAGCTTTTGATCGATCGGTTTTAACGGAAGCGGCTGCATTGCTTGCAGCTTTAATTCTAACGCATAGGTGAGGGCTCCGATCGTTTGGTCTGCTGTTGTAGAGGGAAGCGTAGGATTCGAATTTTTGGTCGACAGCAGCAATCCGGTTTGCTGATTTGTCCCTTCTGCTTGCGCCAGCACCGGGAAAGAGCCCCCATCTTTTGGGATCTTAACAAGCAGATCGATCCTTTGAGATGCTGCTATTGGGTAATTGTCCATCGATATTGGCTTGACGAGATGGCCATCGACAGCGATGACGGCGCTTTTAAGCGGTATTGAGAGGAGGAAATTGGTATTGCTTGCCCCGTTGATGATACGCAGACGAACAGTTTTTTCCGCTTCGACTGAAATGATTTCAGGAGAATCTAATGTTTTTAAGTTGGTTAAAAAAGCATCGTACTGAACGTCTACAAGATCGGTTTTTCCCATCTCCATTTTTCTACATTTTAACGATTGAAAAAATAGATTCAGGCGACTGGAAAGAGAAGTCGGAGAGGAGCATCACCACCTCTTGATCGGCCATCTTATGGTCTTCAGCGCTTGTGAGGATGAGGGGGGCCGCAGGAAGTCTTTGTTCCTGCATTCCATAGTGGGCATGCATCCAATAGGTGCCACATTGTTTTAAAGGGAATCGATACGGGTAGGTTTGACCCGGATAGATCGGGAATTGGGTGATAAAAGCCACACCATCTTGATCATTTGGTAGAAGCAGCCCATGCCAATGGATAGAAGTGGGCACTTTTAACTGATTCACCACATGAACATCAAAGGTGTCACCTTCTTTAGCCTTAAAACCCCAGGTCCCATCGGGTTGACGAACCGACAAAACAGTCGTCTTTTGCCCCTTCACAACCAAAGGTTCTTCGCTGACAATAAGACTGATGGCTAAAAGAAAAGAGAGCATTTTTAACTTAAAAACCGAATGGCCATTTCCATTGCTCCACGAGTCGCATTGGTTTTTGCTAAGGCATTCAACATCACAAAGTCGTGAATCGTCCCTTCAAAGCAGACGGCTGTGACGGTTGCACCTGCTTCCAGTAATTTGTCTGCAAAGGCAAGCCCTTCATCGCGCAAAACATCATTTTTTGCTGTGATGACCAATGTGGGGGGAAATTGTTTTAGAAGTTGCAATGGGGCATTAACAGGTGATAGAAGCGGGTCACTTCTCGTTGTTTCTATTGGTTCGTAAGCATTCCAAAACCACTCCATGGCAGGTTTTGTAAGCCAAGGGCCCTCTGCAAATCGAGAGTAAGAATTCGAACTCATGGCCCCATCTGTTACAGGGTAAAAAAGAAGAAGTCTATCAATTTGCAAAGCTTTGCTGCTGAGCGCCAATTGCGTTAACGCGATGGCCATATTGCCACCTACGCTGTCGCCAGCAACGGAAATTTTTGTCGGATCTACATGATACTCTTCTGCATGCTCGACAATGTATTTTGCCGCTGTGAAGGACTCTTCAATCGAGGAGGGGAATTTTGCTTCGGGTGAAAGGGTGTAATTGATAAAAACAACGGCCGATTTTGTGCCCGAAGCGATTTCTGCGGTCAATCTAGCATGGGTTTTTTGGCTTCCTAAGATCCAGCCACCCCCATGGAGATAAAATATAATAGGCACGGCAACATCCACGCTATCAGCAGGTCGGACGATTTGAACAGAAATAGGATCGGCAATTCCTGGGATTAGTATGTCATCTCGTTGAACATCAGGCGTTTCGATAGGTTCAGATTGCACTTTTTCTAAAAGAGCACGGGCATCGTTTGGCGAAAGCTTGTAGATGGGAGGACCCCCAGCTGCATTTAATTTGTCGATGAAATCTTGTGTGACCTTTTCTAGTTGGATGGTTGAAACAGCTTGTTTCATTGAATGCCCTCCAAAGTAAAGCAAACGTAACCTCTTAATTCTTTTTGGTCAGGGATATTCATAGCGTCGACAAGATCTGCAATAGGAACCCAGATAAGCCCATCGGTGTCCAATAGTAAAACCAGCTCTTTTTCCTTATCGTAACCACCTACAATAGAAAAAGTTCCACCAAATTCTCCTTCAGAGAATCTCTGTTTAGTTGCTCCACTAATGGCATGAGCGTGGTCGTAGTTGACGACGACCACTTTCATTTCACCCTCTTTTGGATCGACCATTTGATTCATCACATTGCTAAACAAATCAACGGCAGTATGTTGCGCCAATAGATCAGCTACTTTGAATTGGATGGTTTCAACTTTAATTGAAGGTGGGGGGTTCATCCCTATTTTGATCAGAGTTTCTTGTAAGCAAGTTGCGAATTCTTTCAGCGAATCCCCTTTGCCGTTGGGGCCGCATCTTTCAAACCAATGACCTGTCGGGTCGACTTTTTTGACTAAGTCCTCTGGATCATAGAAGGCTTTGAGGTTTTGCTTAGGCCACAAAGCTTTAATCCCTTGTGTCAGAGCAAAGAGGGTGGTAGGGGAGGCATCTACAACTTTAGTCCCTCCAAACTTCATATGGGGCCCAAACAAGAGGAGGCCGTCGATCCCGCTATGTTTTTGTAGGGCCTCTGTTGTCAAGAGCCTTTGCTTTTCATCATAGCAAGGGAAAGAGGGGTAAGAAACAGGGGAAGTGGTCATAATTGCATCCTATTTCTAAAGGACAATTTCTACAATATTTTAAAAATAAAACTGAAAATTCAATTTAAGTTGCATTTAACTTTCATGTATCCAGATGCTGAGTAACGTCAACTTGCTTTGAATTCTACAAGTTTCTGGTATTTGTTTTTTAGTTTTCTATTCAAAGCGTTAAGTTCATTTAGTTGAGTGTATCTGGTGTCTTCGAAGACTGTGTAAACCTCTATGCGGAGCTTTTGCAAAGCAGTTTCGGACACGCATTTAGCAAGAAAATGCGAGCGGTCGGTATAACGAATATCCCAAGCTCCTTTCAGGTCAAGACTAGTGATCAGTAAATTTTCCTTAAGCATGTTAAAAACAGTATCGAATAATTGGTCCCTGCCATTTGGACTGCCTGAGTTGCGATTCAGTCGTAATATCAATGAACCCTTTAGGCTGAGTATGAAAGGGACAAGCGCTTCTAAATCCTCAACTTCTAGGTTTTGTTTCGTAGGGTCATGAGTCGTCTGGTTTAGTTGAAAACTTCCAATCTCCTGAGTTCGGTTTATGTCATCACGTCCGCTCGGGGAGTAGCCCGAGTGGCCTCTATATCTTGTGAGGGTTAATGACAATTGCTTGACGGTTTGATTAAGCTGCATAGCTCTTCCAACTGGGTGTAACTCTTTGGCGTAGGCACGATGAATGTTTATTTCGAGATTTTCGATCTTAAGCTTAGGTAAAAAATGTGCTAAGTAGAATGCCTCATCAGAGGTAGCAATTTTGTAGCTTAGCTTATTAACGCTCTGTTTTAATTTTGTATGAGCAAGTGAAATGAGTGTTCTTGTTTGATCACTGCATTCGTCTAGTGGGGTAGTGGAAACTTGAATAGGGCTTGCTAATTTCGAGCCGGTTACTGAGCAATTGACTTTCTCATTAGTCTCTAAGCTCACTTTTGTTAAGTTTTTGTTGTCAGTCGCAGTAAAATGGTCTAAAAAGCCCGATAATATTGAAATCCTATCGATTTCAGGGCAAGAAGAGATCGTGAATTTTCTTAGGTTACCAAAAGGGTGGTCGAAGCCGAACGCTTTAGAGCCTTTATAATTGTGGAGGTGTAAGGAGTGGAGTCTATTGGTTATTATATGGCTTAAAGACTTTGGCGTGGTTGCATATAACGTTACTTGTGGAGGTTTTCTCAATGCTTTAACCGATATTCGTGACAATTCTTTAGCTGTTTCGTAATTGAATAGGGAAAGTCTTTGTGGTGGTGTCATCTCTTTAAATGCATCTAGCAGTGCTGACTGGGTAGCGGTATTACCAAAGGTTATTTCTAAGGCTGATAGCTCTTTATCGCGAGCCGAATTGAAGGTAAATGTGCTCTCCTGCCAGTCGTCAACTTTCAGTTCCATTAGTTGCTGTGCATACGTAAGCAATTCCTTCATCTGATCAAGTGAGATCTCAGCACAGTTCTTTAAGTGGAGCTTCCCAGTTAGAGGAAGGCTCTGAATAAAACTGAGGAGCAGATGGGCGTCCTCTATATCTTCTAAATCGACATCCACTTGTGCCAAATCCAAGGCAGACCACCGAAACTTTAAGTCGCCTGTGCTGGAACCTTGGATATGAAGCTCTTGTAACCCCAGACCAAGCCACTCCTTAAGTTGATTTGTAGCGACTTGGTGAGAATGGGTTATTTTAACAAATTTGATCTCTTTTCTGTGGGCAACAAGCTCGCGCAGCTCCTCAAAAAAGTAACTATGTTCCCCAGGATTAATGCTGCTGAAGTCTACAGCTAAAGTTTTTTGATCGATAAATAGCTGGATGGACCCTTGAAGCATCTCTCGAAGAAGGTATTTAGAGCAGCCCCTAGCCCCATTTGTGAGCTTTGCCCATCCCCAATCACATCTTGCTAACTCTTTATTTCCTTTTAAGAAGAGCAAAGCTTGAAGGAATGAGGAGGAGAAAGATTCCCCTTCTGGAAAATACTCCTTCCAAAGCATATAAGCTTGGTAAAAGCCGTCTGGATCACGTTTAATATAGGGAGTTGGATTTGCCCCCCTATCAGAAATTACCCCATCCATTATGGGGGGAGTGTAGGGGGATGATGGGGTGTTGGCAAAGAGAGGAAGCGCCACTTTATACAGGGGAATCAGTTTTTTTCGATCTTCAGAGGTAAAGCAAAAAAGGTTTCTGATCAGGGTAAGCTCTGTGACAGATCTTTCCTTGTTTTTGCTTATGCCATTTTGAAGCGTCTGGAGAGCGTTACTGTTAAGGAGCGGCATGGACAAGCAGTGACTTGCCTCTTCGTATAAAGAATCGATTTGGGAATACCGCAGCTTTTCTGCATGCTGTAATGCCCGTACAAAGCCATCAAGAGCCGGCCCATAGATGGTTTGGTAAGAAGCTGAAGCGATTTCTCTATGAGATAAAAACCAGCGGGCTACATCCAGCTCTAAATAAAGCTGTTGCCCTGGCAGTTTTGCTCTACGAAGAGCTGGCAGGATTTTTTCAAAGAGATTGTTTTTCTCTCTGAATGCAAGAGAGGGCAAGATGTTCCGGACGATGGCATAGAGAGGCGTAATAGATGAAGCATCCAGAGGAGATGCAAATAGTGTTGAGCTGTAAAGAAGGAGGGTGTTCCAGGCCAGGTTGAAATCGCCTCCGTATAATATCTCTTGGATAAGCTGTAGCTCTTCCGGGAAGAGGGTTTTCTACTATTGGCGTAGAGCCTATGGAGATAAGGTTTTGCCTCGCAAGGTCGTTAACCTGTCTTTTAACTTCAAAAAGCGCACTAAGGGTCTCCAAAAAGGGGCGGTCTTTCTCTGTTAACACCATCTCCCCTCTGCACATAAGGTAGGCTCCAGCTCGGCTTTTTAGAGCTTGCTTAATCTGTGGGTCGTTCTTGATCGAGGGTTCTTGAAGAACTTGAAAGATGAGATCAAGAAGTTCACTGACCGTTTGAGGGGAGGCTTTTGGAACATAAAGAAGGTCGGCCTGCAGCTCAAACCAAAAGTGGGTCTTGGTCTGAATATTCTGAAAGACAACTAGTTCGTCACAGACAGGAGTCCCGTCCGGGGGGCAAGGATAATAATTAGGACAGAAAGGATCAGACTCATTTTCGGGGACTACTGGAATGTAATGTGCGTCATGCTTGTCGTAGCTACCCTTCCCTTTGAGCATGTGCATGTCTTCTTGGCGCACTGGAAAAGGTTCGCGCATGGCAACCCAAACAAAAAGAAGATGCCCCCGACTGTAGATGTCGACTGCGTAGCGTGCACTTGGTGTGAAGTAGATCCCGCTGCCAAAAAAGCCGATATCAGTAATCGAGCCTGCCTGTACCCCTTGGCTAACGTGATGTTTACCGGGGATAATGTAGCCGGCATCGCAAATCGATCTGCATTTTTCCTCACTGCTTCCATGCCAAAGAGGCAATACTCTTGCGTGCTGGGCAACTTTCTCATCACCTATCTGCAAGGGAGAGTAGAAGTCTGTGATGTGTTTCCACCTTTTGATGATGTTTTCGCGTTCTTCAGACGGTTTGGCCCTCCAATCAGGTGGAAACCGCTCTCCTTGCGCTTCTATATTAAGGAGGTGATGCTCAAAAGTTTTAGTTTGATCTTTTTTCTGAACGCACCAAATGCGTTTCGGTTGATATCTCAGAGGTCTTTGTTTCTCGTACGCTGCCATAGCAATATCCCACTCTTTATCCATAGGGAGGATCGGGCATCGTTTATAGGATAGGCCGGCTTCTGTGAGTGTTGATTCTAATCTTTCTTCAAGTGAGCTGCTAAATCGCCAAGGGGTTTGAGGATAGGGAAGATATTGCCGCAAGTTTGGGGCGGAACCCGAAGTTATAAAATTAGAGGAACTCATCAAAACATGCTATGGAGAAAAGAGAATCTTTCCCAGTCAAAAGTTTTCTAATGCGTCTCTCCACTCTGAAATGATCAATTCAGCTCAAAGCTTAATTTTACTGAAAAATAATACTGGATGTTGCAAAGGCGATTTGTTAAATGAACACTCGGGATGCAGATCATTTTTTGGTGTTTCTTATTTTTCTTTTCCTTTGCGGCAGCAGTTGGCTCTGATCGCGCAGATCTGATTTTATTTGGCGGCGACATCCTGACTGTTAATGAAGCCAATCCTGCAGTTGAAGCGGTTGCGGTTAGAAATGGAAAAATTCTTTCTGTCGGGAAAAAGCAGGAGGTGATGAAGTGGAAAGGAGATCAAACAGAGCTGCTCGACCTAAATGGTAGCGTGCTGCTTCCTGGTTTTATAGCGTTTAAGCCTTTAAGTGCCGAGATGGAAGACTTAAAGGCTTATGCTAAAAATGGTTTCACTACCGTCACCGACTTGGAGCTGAAAGGGTCAATTGAACCAATACGAGAGCTTGCTCATCAAGAAAACTGCCCTGTCAGGATCCAAGGGTATGTGCCATCAGATAAAATCGAAGAGATGCCCGAACTGCAAAAGGGCAACGACGAACTATTCAAGGTATTGGGCGTCAGAATCGGTGGCCAAAAATCGACCATGCAACCGTTAGTCTTGCAAGCCAGAAAGTCCAATTTGCAGATCGTTTTTTGTGCCTGTGGGGATGAAGAGGTGAGAACTGCACTTACTCTTGCAGAAAATGCTTTTCAACAATACCCCAAAGGGGATCATCGCTATTTACTTGAGAATGTCTCTTTAGAAGATCAAAAGCTAATAGAACAGATATACGCTGTGAAGGCGTCGCCATGCTTTACCAATGCTCACACTTATTATTGGGAAACTGCCTGCAAGGAACGGTTAAAATGTGAGCCGCTCACAAACCAAATTGATCGAGTCGGTCTTGCTAAAAAGACAGGGGGCAAATTTAGCTTTAGCGATGATGCCCATCCTTCAGCTAATCACCCTCTTTTGATGTTAGAAATTGCCTCTATTCAAGAAACATTAGGAAGAAGTTTGTCCAATTTAGACGAAAGATTAACAGTGGAGGATACGATCAAAGCATTAACTCTACATGCCGCCTGGCAAACATTCAGAGAGAAAGAAATCGGAAGCATTGAGGTGGGAAAAAAGGCCGATTTTGTGCTCTTAAGTCAAAACCCGAAGAAATTAGATCCTCATCAAATTAAAAACATTCAAGTCCTCGGGACTTGGATCAATGGAAGGAAGGTTGTTTTATGAAAGTATTTCTCGCGCTGTTAGCAGCAAGTCCACTCCTTTTTGCAGAGGCAGTTGATCTACCGGGTCAAAATCCTGGAAATAATTCGGCAGCACAACCCGGGATTAATCCTGACGACAGCATTTTTCCAACGCCTGCTACACCGGCAACAAAAGCCGTTGTCCCTCAAGCCCAAAGACCCGGCCCCTACGGTTACTAAAATCCGTTATTTTGAAGCTTGCTCCAGATCACAGTAGCCGTATGTATTGCACTAATCTAAGGAAAAGCTTCCGATAAATTAAACAGGATGAACAGGATCGCCTTCGGCGACAGGATAAGCTTCGCCTAGCATTGTCATTTTGCAAATAAAAATTAATTTAGTTGGCGAAGCTTATCCTGTTCATCATGTTCATCCTGTTATTTTTTATTGTGACCAAAAAACCTTCTTGGTCTAAAGCTTCGTTATTGAACAATCCAGTCTGAAGGCATGATGTCAGAGCTATCAAGCCCAGATTCTTTGGTGAACCATCTTTTTGGGCCAATGACAATTTTGGAAGGATTCCGGTTCATATAAGCACCCCACCAGGAAAAAGAAGAGTTTGCGATGATGTTATGTTTGCACATGCTCATAGCAAATAGGTCAATGAAATGGGGTTGCTCTTCTATAAAGACCATCCTTCTAGGAATGCGGGCAAGGGCCTGTCTGGCCCGTGGGATGTTGTTTGAGAAAACGACAAAAAGATGATAGTCAGGGAAAGAAAGCATCGCCTTTTCGTACCAACTAGCAGGCAGGTTAGGAAGTAGATGCAACCCATCGTTTGGAGTATAAAATCTGAGGTGTACAGAGACCGTGTTTTCTTTTTCTAGCCAAGGAAAATGCTTTTCAATGTAGTTCAGCAATATTTCATGAGGTTGAAAAAGCTCTAATATTTCGTCTTTATGGTGAGCAAAGAATTTTTCTGATTGAAAATAGCCCGACAATTCCATGTCAGGTTCAAACGGGATCTCTTGGTAGGGAAGACCTTGATATGAGTGTCTAAAAGCGATTTTTCTTGGAGGAGGCTGTGTATTGAGTCTCCAAAACACATAACGATAGTTGGTTCCAAACTTCCACCAATGTTCTTTGGGGTCGTTGACAAGCTCAGGGAAAATGGGGACAGCACCGTTATCCCATGCATGGCTTAAAACGGTGGCCACTTGGAACATTTGATTGCCTAGCTGATTGACCAACACCCCTTTTATGTAAGGTGTGGGACCCAACTTAGTTTTTGGTGGCAACGGAGGTGGCGGTAAGACAAAAGCAAGAAGCAGTAACCAGTAGTACATATAACTGTTATATCAGAAATCCCCGTGCCCGTGCCCGATTTTTTAACGAAAAAGCTGTTCAGCCTAAGTATAAAACCTTTTTACCAACAAGTTTTTCGGGCAAGGGCAAGGGCACGGGCAAGGTTATTATTTTCTAATAACCTTTCTTATCTTCCGATGAGGAGGAAAACGCCGGAAGCGATGGCCAAAATGCCCATGATAATAGCAGGGATGGCAATGCCGGCTAAAATTCCAAGTCCAACAAGAATAAGATAGATAGCTAACAGAATAAAGCCAATGTTACTGGTAAAGCGCATTTTATCACCAAAAAGTTAAGAACGGCGTCATTGCCGAAATCCTATCTTTAAACATTTTGTGAAAAATATGACAAGAAAAAAGATCGGCTCTATAAAGGTGAGTAGACCCCTTTAGGTTTTTAAAATGACAACTTCTACAGAAGCTTTTCCATCCAACGTCTATCAAACCGAACGACCCCGTAATCTAGACGTTCCGCAGGCCGCCGCTTTTCTTTATGGAGACTGGGGGACAAGCAAAGCTTATGTTGTAGGTTTAGCGTTTATCTTGGCCGGTTACAGCTCTCCATGGCTTGTTCTCATGGCCAGTATTTTGAACCTCCTGGTGGGTATTAATTACATGGTGATCTGCAGGTGTTACCCCAATGGGGGAGGGGTTTATGCAAGCGTCAGGCACCGCTCCGAAAGCTTGGCGATGGTGGGTGGTCTTTTTCTGATTTGCGATTATATCATTACGGCTTCCTTAAGCGCATTTTCCGCCTTCAGTTACATGAATGTGGGGCATGCTACTTTTTGGGCTATAGGGGCAATCGGTCTGATAGGAGTCATCAATTATTTTGGCCCTAGACGGTCAGGAAATTTTGCATTCATTGTCGCTTTGTGCGCATTTGTATCCGTCCTTATCCTTGGTTTTTTTTCGGTCTTTCATATCGAAGAGGGGATAAAACATCTGGGGCCTTTCGAAGAGGGATGGTCTAGTTGGGTCAGCTTCGTCAGCATCATTGTCGCTTTATCAGGTGTTGAGTCGATTGCCAACATGACAGGCATTATGCGGCTGAATCCTGGTACAGAAAAAAAACCATCTGTGACACAAACCTCCACACCGGCTATTTTGACGGTGATGCTTGAAGTGAGCATCATGACAACATTGTTCAGTCTCGTGGTTAACGCCCTTCCTGGGCTTGTGATGCAAGATGGAGTGGTGTCTGCCCCGGGATACCCAAACGTCCAGGATGTGATGCTCCGGTATATGGGAGAGGTTTTCTCCTCCCAATTTTTTGGAGATAGCTTTGGCACTCTTTTTGGAGTGGCGCTCAGCATCTCTTTAGGCATTCTCCTCCTTTCGGCTGTCAACACAGCCATTGTTGCTTTCAACTCTCTTTTATTTGTGATGGCAAAAGATCGGCAAATACCGGCAATTTTTTGCCAAATCAATCGGTTTGGAGTCCCTGTTTTTTCCCTTTTCATAGCAACAGCTGCGCCGATGATTGTTCTGTTATTTGCTCATGATCTTGTGATGCTTGCTAATCTTTATGCCATGGGCTTTGTGGGGGCGATTGCAACTAATTTAAGTTCGACATCAACAGATAAAAGCCTTGCTCTTTCTGTTCGAGAGCGGGTTTTAATGTTGGCAACAGCACTCATTATGATCGCCGTTGAGGTGACTCTTTTTATTGAAAAGCCGGAAGCTAGGCTTTTTATTTTATCGGTTGTCACTATCGGCTTGCTTCTCCATGCGCTTGTTAAAGAACAGGAAGAGAAAATCGTCCCAATCCCTATTGGGCAAGTAGAACCGCCAATTCCGACAAGCGGCTCGTTTCTCTGCGCTGTCACAAAAACGGGAAGAGGACTTGATTTCGCTTTAAAGTATGCTCAAAATACGAAAGATCTGTTGCATGTGGTGTTTATTCGGGAGCATAAGCTTTTTAAGCAGGAATCAGGCCTCTCTTGGAGTGGCGATGAAAAAGCAAAAGCTGTTTTTGACTACATCAAGCAAAGCCTTCAAGAGCGTCCCTTTATTTTTATGTACGATGTGACCGATGCCCCATCACTCAACATTGTTGAGCACGCCAAAAGGCTAAAAGCAAATGCTGTCATTCTTCAGGTGCATCGAACCAACAGGTTGTTAACAAGTTTACGAGGTAATCTGGTTACAGAAATCATGAGAAAGCTTCCCCGCTCCATCGAGCTGATTGTTGTTTCTTGATTCACTGAAGGCAGAAAAACGCGAATTTAACAATGTAGCTTAGGCTTTAGCCTGAGCTCGTTACCACGGGTTTTAACCCGTGGCAATGGTTGCAGGTTAAAACCTGCAAAAACGAGCTCAGACTAAAGTCTAAGCTACATTGTCAAATTCGCATTAAAAAAAGATCGGCTCTAACGTAAATGTTAGAGCCGATCCAGGCTTTGATTATCGAGAATAAGTGATGTTGTTGTTCACAGTTTTAACGCCTCTCATTCCTCTTACGAGGGTCTCGGCCCTCCGTTTATCAGAGGCTTGTGAAACAGTTCCGGTTAAAGTCACTCGGTTGCTTGAGTCGATCGACACTTGGATATTGTTCCCATTTTTGGTCAATATCGGATCGTTCTCTAAAGCGGCTCTAACCCTACTATAGACATCTTCGCTATTTGTTGAGTTCGTGTTTGGTGTAGATGTAGAGTAATCGCTATACGCTGCATCTGCCTCTGAAACCACCATCAGAGAGCTTACCAAAAATAACGTTAATGCTTTCATACACTTATTTCCCTTTTAAATTATTTGTTCATGTTGTTCATGTTCATGTCACGGTTCATGTTCATGTTGTTGTTCATGTTCATGTTGTTGCCGTTCATTGCACCGTTTTCACGAGTGTTGTCCATTTCTGATTTGTTTTCATCTTTGTTCATGTAACGGTTCATCATACGGCCGTTGTCGTTAAAGCCTTTTGATTCCCATTGATCAACTTGAACAGGTGATGGAGCACCACGTACGTTATTAACGTCGTTAGTCATAGCCGCGTCTTGTTTTTCCCAGTAAGCAGCATACTCAGGGCAAGATGGGCATGAGTAGCAGATCACTCTTGGTGGTGGGCAGTAAGGTTTTGGGCATGGTGGACAAGGTTTTGTGCAGCAGCACTTTTCAACAACAGGTCTGTTGTAAGGAACAATTTCCCCACGGTTGTTGAAAACACCACATTGGTCGTATGCAGCAGATAAAGTAGAGCCACTAAAGAGCAAAGCACAAGCGGCAAGAGTACATTTAACGATGATATTCATACATTTCTCCTATTTATATTTTATTTTATTTAACTTTTTAGGCTAGGAGCCCATTGGCACGTAACCTGCATCTTTAAACTCTTCATAACATTGCGTTGTTTTAAGAAATTGCAAAGAATTGTTAATTATTGTAAAGACGCCTAATAGGTGGTTCTCAGATGGTTGCGGTTGACAAAGATATTAAGGTCGAATTTCAGGGTGTTATCCTACAGGGTCATTTGACGGTTCCTGAGGGGGCCACCTCTATTATTCTCTTTGCCCACGGAAGTGGAAGCGGAAGGCATAGCCCTCGTAACCAATTTGTTGCGAGTATGTTAAACGAACACCGCTTGGGTACGCTGCTTTTTGACCTATTAACGCCGGAAGAAGAAAAGGAAGATGCTGTAAGCGCTGAATACCGGTTTGATATTGTCCTTTTGGCTGATCGCCTAAAAGGGGTCACCGATTGGTTAAAAAGAGACGAGGAGCTAGGGTCCAAGAAAATCGGCTACTTTGGCGCAAGTACAGGCGCTGCTGCAGCGTTAGTAGCTGCCCAGCTAGAAAAGGATAAGGTTTCTGCGATTGTTTCAAGAGGTGGAAGGCCCGATTTGGCCCTAGACATCCTATCTGATATTAAGGCCCCTGTTCTTTTGATTGTGGGGGGGAACGACAAAGAGGTAATCCCTTTAAATGAGCTTGCCTTAGATGAATTAACGTGTGTTAAGAAGTTGGAAATTGTGCCAGGGGCTACCCATCTATTTGAAGAGCCCGGCGCCCTAAAAACCGTGGCCGATCTGGCCGCCGCCTGGTTCCTCAAATACTGCAGTTAAAGCAGGAGGCAGAGGCCCACAATCTAGGAAAAGGCATCCTATAAAATTTAACAGGATGAACAGGATGAACAAGATAAGCTCTACCTAGGTCTATTCTAAAATGGGAAAAACAAGGAAAAGAGGGCTTCGCCTCGACGTCAGCTTCTATAGGCGCAGTCCTTTTTACCAGAACAAAATCATGTATGGGCGAAGCTTATCCTGTTCATCCTGTTCACCCTGTTAAAGCCCTGAGTTAACACACTGTCTTAGCTTTTAACAGCGCCGACTAGGTCGTAGCCTGCAACGTCGGAGATCTTGACATTGTAGACTTCGCCAAATTTTTTAACGCCGCGCGGATCATTAATGAGCACAGTTCCATCAATGTCAGGACATTGTCCTCTGTGTCGGCCGATCATAAGCATCTGGGTTTCAGGGTGGTAACCTTCAACGACAACCGGGATAGTTTTTCCAACCCACCGTTTATTCCATTTTTCGGCCTGTTTGGCCTGGATCTGCATCAGTTTATCCCACCGTTTTTGTTTGACATCTTCAGAAACTTGGTCAGGAAATGTGTAGGAAGGGCTTTTTGGTTCGTTTGAGTAT
Source organism: Parachlamydiales bacterium (assembly GCA_963765145.1). Classification (GTDB taxonomy): domain Bacteria; phylum Chlamydiota; class Chlamydiia; order Chlamydiales; family JAJFMK01; genus JAGVKY01. Next base: position 168,837 of record CAVXVG010000029.1, on the reverse strand, counting down.
TTAAAGATACCGACGTTGTCTAGCGGCGTTGTTTGCAAAAACTGGCAGAGCTCTTCAAAAGCCTCTTCCGTTTCTCCGGGAAAGCCGACAATTAAACTGGTGCGGATCGATACATCAGGCAGTTTTTTTCTTAACGTTTCAATGGTTGAGATGATCTCTTGTTTTGATGTCATCCGTCTCATTGATTTAAGCATCCCATCATTGATGTGTTGGATGGGCATGTCGAGGTAAGGGCAGATTCTTTTGTCTTTTGCCATGAGATCTAAAAGATCTTCAGTGATTTCATCCGGGTAGAGATAGAGAAGGCGTAACCAGTAATCGCCCTCTTCTTGCAGCAAAGTCTTTAACAGATCGACAAGTCCTGATTGATTTCTAAGGCGGATATCTTTTTCAAAATCCCCAAGGTCTTGAGCAATCAAGATGATCTCTTTGACACCGCGCGACCTTAACATCCTAAATTCTTTGATGATCTGCTCGACTGTCTTGCTTTTAAGAGGCCCTTTGATTTCGGGGATGATGCAGTAGGCGCACCGTTTGCGACACCCTTCTGCAATTTTTAAGTAGGCAAAGTGTTTGGGGGTTGAGAGTTGGCGAGGTATTTCGCCTGCTTCAAGGTAGCTTCTGCTAGTAGAGATCTCTTCGCCTGACTCTGTCGATTTGACGGCCTTCAAAATTCCTTCGACATCGCCGGAACCTAAGTAATAGTCAACAGTATTGAATTTATCTTTTAATTCTTGGGAGTGAGTCTGAACCATGCAGCCGGCTACGATAAGCTTGGCTCCCGGCTTTTTAGATTTTAAGACGTGGTCAACGGTGTCCATCGACTCTTGTCGTGAAGCTTCAAGAAAACCACAGGTGTTAATGACGAGGTAATCGGCGTTTTCCAGCTGCTCGGTTGCTTCGTACCCTGCTTGTAACAAGATGCCTAACATGACCTCGCTATCGACCAAATTCCTTGGGCAGCCAAGGCTGATGAAATGGATTTTGTTCCCTAGTTTTGGGATTTTTAATGACCCGTCTTTAGGAGATTTGGGATTTGCAGGGGAGGAGTCTTGGTTTTCTTTATAAAGCTTAAGCATAGCCAAAGAGTTTAACACGAACCCCAAATTTTATCGAATATTTCTTAGTATTCGCGAAGCGTTTGGAGCAAGGAAGAAAGTGTTTTTTTGATTAAAGTTGAGTTACTCAGGAGTGCTAAACGGCCTTGTTGTACAATTACTCGCTGCATAGAAATAAACGCCCGAAGGGCGTTTATTTATTTCTCACCACCTCAAATTTTCTTTCGAGATCTGGAGTGGTTAATTATGCAACAAGGCCGTGCTAAACTCCTGTTTAGCTTTGACTTATCAGTGAAAGTGAAAGCTAACCAGGAGTTTCGCATTCCAAACGCTTCGCGATTTAATAGAGAGAAACAGGGTCGATGTCGACTTTGATTTGGACGGTTCTATTTTTTTGAAAGGGTTTTAAATGGCCTTGGAATACCCAATCCTGGAAAGGCTTGAGGGAGGGGGCTTTTAGAAGACACTGCAAATAATATTCATCCCTCACCTTTTCACGTCCGCAAGGAACAATAGGATGAACAGTGAAGTGGCGCGGCAGGTGTTTGATTAAAGCTTCTCGCACAGCTTCGGCTGTTTTCTTTACCTCATTTCCATCTGCCCCTCTAAAAACAAGCTTGGCAAGTTTGGCATAAGGAGGAAACTGCAAAAGTTTTCGCCCCTCTTTTTCTTCATGGTAAAACGGCTCAAAAGCATGGGCTAACACATGACGAAAAATAGGGTGATTTTTGAGGTGGGTTTGCAGAATCACCTCTCCCTCTACATCACCACGGCCGGCTCGGCCTGAAACTTGCGTCAAGATCTGAAAAGTAGATTCTCCAGATCTAAAGTCTGGAAGGTGGAGGTTTTGATCGGCATTTAAAATACCCACCAATGTAACCTGAGGGAAGTTAAGCCCTTTTGCCACCATCTGTGTGCCAATCAAAATATCTGCTTTTCCACTTGCAAAAGCCTTCAGCAGGGTTTCGTGTGCCCCTTTATTTTTTGTTGTATCCCGGTCCATCCGACAAATGCGCGCTTCGGGAAAAATGGCATGTAGCACGCTTTCAACTCGCTCTGTTCCAAATCCTCTGTAGACTAGCAGAGGTGTTTTACAAGTTGGACAAGCAGGAGGAGGAGGTTTTGCGCACCCACACCCGTGGCAATGGACCTGATTTTCCTGCTTATGATGAACAAGAGGGATGGTGCAATGGTCACACTGCAGCGCCTCTTGGCAAGCGGAACAAAAAAGGGAAGTATGGTGGCCTCTTCGGTTTAAAAAAATGATCGACTGTTCCCCTTTTTCAAGCCGATCTTTAATCGCTTCAATTAAAGGGTCTGACAGTAGGCAAAATCCACCATGCTTTTCTTCTTCTCGCACCATATCGACAACGGTGATTTTAGGAAGAGGTTTGGGGGTTGGCCTCTCTAGGAGCTTGTGTAGGGTGTATTTACCTTCCAAAGCGCGTGAATAACTTTCTAGGCTTGGGGTGGCGCTGCCAAGTAAAACCAGGGCGCCTGCCTCTTTACCCCTTAAAAGGGCCAAATCTCTTGCGTTGTAGCAAGGTGCTTCCTCATTTTGTTTGTAAGCCCCTTCATGTTCTTCATCGACTATGATCAGCCCCAAATTCTGAATCGGACTAAAAAGTGTGGAGCGGGCACCCACAACAATGCGTGCCGTGCCATGCAAGAGGGCTTGCCAACCGGCATTTCGTTCTCCTGCAGATAGTCTGTGGTGTAAAACCGATAAGCCTTCGTTAAAACGGCTTTTTAGTCTTTCTAAGATCTGTGCCGTGAGAGCCACTTCAGGGACGAGAAAAAAGGACACCTTTTCCCATTTGAAGCGCTTTTTCCATCAGTTGGATGTAAACCTCTGTTTTTCCACTGCCTGTCACACCAAAAAGAAGATGAGGAGAAAATCCCCCTTTGTCTAGTTCGTTAATGAGTGCTGTTAAAGTGGTTTGCTGCTCTACAGAGAGTTTTTTGGGTTTTGTCGGGAAGTATTCAGCCTCTTCAAGCGGAGAAAAGGCGCGCTCGCCTTCTATGCGTTTGATGAATCCCTTTTCGATAAGTGGCTTCATGTGGGCGGGGAGCCACCCATTTTCTTTCATCTGGCCATCTGAAAGGTCACCCTCTTGCAGTCGAGAAAGGATACTGATCTGTTTTTCTGAACGACCTTGAGCCTCTTTTCCCTCTTCAGTGATTTGATAGCTTCCCACTTTTCTTGTGACTACATTTTCTTTCACCCCTTTTGGGATAGCGATCCTTAACACCTTTTGTAGAGGTGTGCAGTAGTAGTGAGAGACAAATTGATAAATTCGGAACAGCTCTTCGTCAAATAAAGGATGATCGTAGAGAACTTCTGTAACAGGAAGAGGGGAGGGGGTTTGACTTTCTTCTTTAGTTCTTAAAATCCATCCTTCTACTTGACGGCCTCTTAGAGGAACTTTGACCCTCATTCCAAGAGAATGGGTAAGTTCTTCATGCAGACAATAGTCTAAAGGTTTTTCAATTCCCTCATCGAGAAGAACTTCGACATATTTCACTTAACGTATTCCAGAGGGCTTTTTTGGCTTCATTATTGACAGAGAGTATTGACCACTCAGGATAGGCAACTTTTTGTGTAGATGTTGACAGGTTAGCTAACGTGCTTTCGGTTCCAAAGAGGGCTTTATAGGTCCCGTCTGGGATAGGCTTCATCTCTTCTAAAATCAGCAATTCACACGGGGCAAGTTTTGTTCGGATAGCTGTTAAAAGGGCTTGAGACGCCTGCACATCTGCTTTTTTGGCGACTAAAGCAAACCCTTGCAACCCCATCTGAGGGAATAATTCCCCTAATTTGCTTTTTAAGGCTTTATTCTCAAATGAAACCGGAGGGGGAGGAGCGTGGAGTTCTAAATGTTTTGCAATTTTTGGCGATGCCGGAGTTGTGGTAACGGGTTGTTCTTCTTTTTTTGTCGAAAAATCGCTCATAGAAATCATGGCCCCTGGAGGATAAGTAGTCAAAAGATGAAGCTTCAGTCTTGAGACGACGTCAGAATAACAGAAGTTGGTCATTTTTCAGAGGTTTTGTAGGAGGTCGCTGTTTTCTTTCATTGGAAAGATGTTGCTCATTTCCTTCCAGTTTTTTTAACGTTTCAAAAGCGGAAGTGATGACAGAAGGGGGAAGGCCGGCCAGTTTTGCCACATGGATACCATAGCTTCTATCGGCAGCTCCCGGAACAATTTTTCGAAGGAATTTGATGTTCCCTCCACTTTCTTCAACTGCTGAATGGTAATTTTTCACATGAGGAAATTGCTTTTCCAAATCGGTTAACTCAAAATAGTGGGTGGCAAATAAGGTTTTTGCCCTTTTGCCTTTTTCAGTTAACAGGTATTCGGCAACGGCCCAGGCAATCGAGATACCGTCAAAGGTGCTGGTTCCCCTTCCAATCTCATCGAGTACGACCAACGATTTTTCTGTGGCGTGGTGAAGGATATAGGCTGTTTCTGCCATTTCTACCATGAAAGTCGATTGTCCACGTCCCAAGTCATCATTTGCCCCAATCCTTGAGAAAAGACGGTCGACAAGTCCAACATGAGCACTTTCTGCAGGGACAAAACTTCCCATTTGAGCCAGGACAACCATCAGGGCAACCTGCCGGATATAAGTCGATTTACCTGCCATGTTGGGGCCGGTGATCAGCTTCATCTGGTTGCTGTCGCCATCCAAAAGAGTGTCGTTCGGGATAAAGTGTTGCTGCAACGTCTCGACAACCGGATGACGGCCCCGTTTGATGCTTAAAGTAGACGAATCATCGACCAACGGCTTGATATAGTGGCCATGGTAGGCAACAAGGGCAAGAGAGGTGAGGGTGTCAATGGTGGCCATCCATTTACCATTGGCAAAGAGAAGGTCAAGAAAAGGGTTTAAAGAGGAGACCAGTTGGAAATAGAGATCTTTTTCTAACTGACGAACCTTTTCTTCACTTGCAAAAACTTTTGTTTCGAACTCTTTTAATTCAGGCGTAACAAAACGTTCTCCATTGGCAAGGGTTTGCCTTCTTGAGAAAGAATCTGGGACTTTATCGCTTTGCCCGCGGCTCACTTCGATGTAATAACCAAACATCCGGTTGAACCCAAGCTTTAACGTTTTAATGCCTGTTTGTTCTCTCAATTTTGTTTGGTAGTTGGCTAAATGCTCTTGTGCGTTTTCGCCAAGAGAGCGGTAGTTATCGAGCTCTTCATTTACACCGGGACGGATCACATGACCATCTTGCAACTTAGCAGGTGGAGGATCAGAAAGGGTGGTTAAAATACGGTCAGCAGCCTCTTCAAGGGGAGACAAAAAGTGGTGGGCTGTACTGAGGAGTGAAGGACGTAAGTCTAAAGCTTCTAAGTGCGCTTTTAGGGGAGGTATCGCTTTTAGTGAGTGGGCTAAGGCTGATAAATCGCGAGGATTAGCCATTCCGGTTGCTACTTTGACAACAAGCCGCTCGATATCTCTAACTTTCTCAAGTTTTTTGGGGATTTCTAGAAGGGCGGAGGGCTTTTCCAGCAAGATCTCGACGCTTTTTTGACGATCTTCAATTTGAACCAAATCTTGTAATGGTCGTTTTAGCCACTCTTTAAGCAACCTACGGCCCATCGGGGTTTCAGTTTTATCAAGTAGGGCAAAAAGGGAGTGTTTATGTCCGAAAAGCTCTAAGTGAGTTTCTGTCGCTTTGTCAATCGTTAAAAAGCCATTTGGATCATAGTAAGAAAGCTTTTTGATGCTTCGAAGTGGTTCTGCAAGTTCATCGTGGAAATAGGCGAGCAGCCCTCCAGAAGCTTCGATCGAACCATTTTTTCCTTGCAGGCCAAAGCCATCGAGGGTGTAGACCGAAAAATGTTTGCGAAGCCTTTCAAAGCTTTCTGGTTGTTCAAAGCGCCAATCATCGTAGGTGTGGATCAGAAGATTGTGACGTTCTTTCCACAGGGAAAAAGTTTCTTTATGTTTTCTCCATAAACTTTCTGAAATCAAAACTTCTTTAGGAGAGGACTTTAAAACCTCTGTTTCAACCTCATCAAAACTTGCAAGTTCAGTGGTTTGAAAGTGGCTGCAAGACCTATCTAAAAAGGCAATACCAAACGTTTTTCCAACTTGGGAGATCGACACGAATAGATTGAGATCTTCATCTTTGATCAAAGCCGAATCAAGAAGGGAGCCGGGTGATAAGATTCTAGTGACTTCGCGACGGACCAGCCCTTTTGCTGTTGCAGGGTCTTCTGTCTGCTCGGCAACAGCAATCCGATAGCCTTTAGAGAGTAACTTATCTAGATGACCTTCGACTGAACCTGCAGGCACGCCCCCCATGGGGATCTCTTGCCTTTTGGTCAGGGTGAGGCCAAGTTCACGGCAGATGATTTCTGCATCTTCGTAAAAGGCTTCGTAGAAGTCTCCCATTCTAAAGAAGAGAAGGGCGGAGCCTGCTTTCTTTTTACACTCCTCCCATTGAGCCATCATGGGTGTCACTTTTTTTGTATCTGTCGCGATCGCCATAGCCTTCGAATAATAGACTATTGAACATCTTTTTGCGATAGGTTAAGAGTAGGTGTTATTTTACAACGCGCTAGCGTTTGGAGTGCGAAACTCCTGTTTCGCTTTCATTTTTTGAAAGTCAAAGCGAAACAGGAGTTTCGCACTCCAAACGCTAGCGCGAAATTAAAGGAAATTTTACTATAGGTCGGTCAATGGCATGAGCAGTACATATTACACAGATGGGCGGTTGATGCTGCTGAATGTGGCCATCGGGCTCGGAACCTTTATTCAGATCCTCGACTCCTCGATCGCAAACGTTGCAATCCCTTACATCGCCGGAAATTTGAGTGTAAGTGCTGATCAGGGGACTTGGGTGATCACCTCCTTTGCAGCGAGTAACGCGGTTGTCTTACCATTGACCGGTTGGTTATCAGACTATTTTGGGCAAGTGAAACTGTTTGTTTGGTCAGTCATCTTATTTTCGATTACCTCTTTTTTATGTGCCCTTTCGACAAGCCTTGCAATGTTGGTTGTTTTTAGGGTGCTGCAAGGGGCTGTTGCAGGTTCGCTTATTCCGCTGTCTCAAAGTTTGTTGATGGTCCATAATCCGCCGGAAAATCAAGGTTCGGCTCTCGGATTTTGGGGAACGATTGTGATTGTTGCCCCCATTTTAGGTCCGATTATTGGAGGGTATTTAACTGAAGAATATTCTTGGCCATGGATTTTTTATATCAATGTTCCAATCGGGTTGTTTTCAGGGTTTATTGTTTGGACATTTTTAAAAGATAAAGAAAGCATTATCAAAAGAAACCCCATCGATTGGACAGGGCTTGCTTTTCTAGCTACCGGCGTTAGTTGTCTGCAAGTCATGCTAGATAAAGGAAAAGATCTCGATTGGTTTGAATCCAACTTCATTGTTGGATTGACAGTCGCTGCCATCGTCTCTTTTGCCCTCTTTTTTGCCTGGAACCGTTACCAAACCTTTCGAATTGTCGACTTTTCTTTTTTTACGAACCGCAATTTTGCCATCGGGACAATTGCAGTAACGATAGGATACCTTATCTACTTTGGGAGCACGGTGACCATCCCTCTTTGGTTGCAAACAGAACAAGGTTATATGGCATATTGGGCGGGGATTGCAGTTGCCCCCATCGGTGTGGTTCCGTTTCTATTTTCAACCATTATGGGAAAAAATCTATACCGTTTTGATATGAGAAAAGTGGTGGCGTTAAGCTTTTTCTTGTTGTCGTTGGGATTCTTTTACCAAGCCAATTTTACGACAGACGTTGATTTGGGTACGTTGATGTATTCCAGGTTTATACAAGGGTTTGGCATCCTATTTTTCTTTCTTCCCCTTGTTCAACTATCCATGGCCGAAATTCCTGGCGAAAAATATGCTAGCGCCACCGGCCTGTACCATTTTATCCGAATATTGGTTGGTAGCGGTTTTGGCACCTCCCTTTCCATTCAACTTTGGACAAGGCTCGAGATTTTTCATCATGCGCGCCTCTCGGAGGCAATCGCCTATTTTGAGCCGGCAACGCTTGATTTTTACAGGGACATTGAGAGGTTCAATTCTTCGTTTACATTTCCTAAGGCAAGCGAGTTTTTAGACACTCTAGTCGAACAACAGGCATTTATGCTAGCGACCAATGATGTTTCCTGGCTTGGCGCCTGGCTCTTCCTCGGTATGATTCCCTTCCTTTTCCTCTGCAAGAAAGTCCAAGGCAAACAAGATAAAGTCCCCGCTGTCGCCCACTAAACTTTGATGGGAGGATGCTGCTCGCTGCCAGAGCTGGTTGTTGGTTTTGTCGAAAGTTCATTGAATAACGAAGTTTCTAGCTTACTGAATCCGGTTTCAAGCAACTCAATGCCATTGTTCACATCAGAAGTGCTGGGTGCTTGTGTAAAGGACGTTTTAGCTTGCTCTTTAAGAAGAATTTTGGTTTCAGTTAGATGTTTTTTAGAGATTTCTCGGATTTTTTGTTTTAAGGCCTCTCCAGCTAAATCTACGCAGTGCTGCTTTATGTCAGTAGTTGTTTTTTTTGATTCTAATTTAAACAAATACTGAGCGTGTCTGTAGAACTTTTGGCCTATACCACTCATAATCTTTACCTAACAATAGCATAAAGTTTAGTTTTTATTTTTGTCAACTGGAGTCTTCATCTTCGTTGATCACGACTGAGTTAGCAGAAGACGCTAGAAAGGCTTCAGTTTCAAGTCTAGTTTGCTCGAGCTCTTCTTGAGTTTTTCTTCGTCCGACATGAACTCCGTCAAAAAAGAGTTGATCGCCTCTTAAAATAAAGTAAGGGATGTCAAAATTTTTAAAACTTTCATCTATCAATCTATCGACAGATTTAATGTCATCAATAACATAACTTTCTTGAATTTCACGTTTAAATTCTGCTATTGCGGGAAGTGCTCTTTTGGTTAAATATTTTTCTCGTAGAACGCACAATAATCCTGTTGCAATTGGGACCTCGCGAAGAGGTTCATTTCCATGGTCGAGGTGTAGATTTTCAATATAGTCTTTTATTTTATCGAGCGGTCCTTGCGGCAGTTCAATGCCTCTCCTGTCCAGTTCTACCTGTATTTGTAAAAGAGTCATTGCGGCATCTCCCTCTTGGATACATTCTAAGTCTATAGGCACCAAAATCCCAGAAGGATCAGAACGAATAAAGTTTCCACAGTGTAGATCGCTTAATTTTAAGAGAGATAAGACAAAAAATAGAAGATAGTCCGATTTAAGCTGTTCATTAGATCTAGTTGAAAAAAAACTAGCGTCACAAGTTTCTGCTAAAGCAACATCCGCACCTGCTAGCTCTTTTAAGCTAGTCACAAGTTCTAGAAATTCCCGAGTTGTCATTGGATTTTCAGGAATCATGAAATGGGGAGAAGTGATCGATGGATCCTCGTCCGGTGGTGTCTCTTTTTCGTCATATAGAACCTGTCCATCGATTTTTTGACTATAGCCATAGTGTCTATCTTCTTTAACTACAGAAAGTACAGGGTAGGTGAAAGCTGCAACGTCGCCTAATTCATCGATCCCTGGAAAGTGTTTTAATTGTGAGAAAATCCCCTTTTCATTATCGCAAGTGAGGTGTTCTAATTTCATCAATCGGGGTTTGTAAAAGATGCTTTTTGTTTCCCCGGTATTAGTAACGAATTCAATTAGAACTGTAGATTTTCCTTTGTTGTGGGAATCTGCACCAAGAAATTTGAGCGAAATTTCTTTAATGTCCTCCTTGTTCATCTGAAAGTGGCTACAAATGTCATCCATATCAGCATGGATATCAGCATAAACCTCGCCTGCAAAAGCAATCCTATTCTCTATAAATCGGTTTAGGGCATTCCGCCCAGTCGGATTCGCAATGAATTCTTCAAAAGAGAGTTTCGTATATGTTTTTTTGATATCTCCAAGATCGGCAGAAAAATTGACGCGGATTTTATCCCCATGTGATGTTAGCAACGACATTTCTTGGTTAAAGTTTTCTTGGCTTTCTAGCATTCTTTGAAGGTCTAAAGGATGCTCTGTTCTTTGGACCCCTTGTTGTAGGGAGCTTTGAAGGGTCTGTTCTGAAGAACTGCTGCCCATTTCTGTCACATGGATTTGCCCCTCAAAGGGGTGCTCAGGTATTTGGCTCATAGGGCGTTAAAGTTAATAAAACCACGCTCTATGTCGACGCTGACAAGCTCGAGTAAGGTTTTGTCGCCGACGGCAAGCTTAGTGGCGCCGTTCATGATTTTACCTTCGACAGGAGGGTCAATCACCCTAGCCCAGATGCCATGCTCGTTGACCCCTGTGATGATCCCATTAAACATTCGTCCTATTTGAGATGACAAGAGGAGAGCACCTGCAGATTTTGTTAACTGCCTTTCCACTTTATTGACAGCATCTTCTTGGGCTGTGCAATGCTCTGCCAACTGCTTGATTTCTTCAAAAGTGTAAGGGTTTTGTTTTCCAAAAATGAGTGCTTTGTACTGTCGTTGAGAGATCAAATCGGGATAACGTCTATTGGGTGCGGTCGAATGGATATATTCCTTTAAAGCAAGGCCAAAGTGACCAATAGGCTTTTCACCGGCAGTTTCTACAACATATTCACCACGACCAAGAAGCTTGACGACTGTTAAAGAAAGCTCTTGAAATAAATCGGGAGCTGCTTTTTTACGTCTGACCAAGAAGTTTTCCAATGCTTTTGCGTCGGGCTCTTCAGGCAATTTTTCTCCTAATAGTGCAGCCACTTCGACAATGCGCGGCCAGTTTTTAGGTACCCTTACCACCCTTCGTAGGGACGGTATTTTAGCAGCTAGCAATTTGGTAGCGATGATGTGATTGGCCGCGATCATGAAATTTTCAATCAAAAATTGAGCTAAATTCTGAGTGGGTTGTTCTAAAAGAACCTCGGTTTGATTCACCACTTTTGCTTCGATATCGACAGGGTCTAAAGTTAAAGCGCCAAGCGCATGCCTTTTATTACGTATTTTTTGGGCGATTTGGTTTTGTAGAATAAGATTTTCTTCAAGTCCTGCAATGGCTTTGACTTTTTCCGGAATGGGTCCACCTTCTAACCATCCTCCCACCCCATTGTAGGTCAGTTTGGCGATGTTTTTGACAACGGCTTGGCAAATGTCTCCATTTAAGATATCGCCCTCAGGGCCAATATTGACCGACACAACAATGGCAACGCGTTCCACCCCCTCATTTAATGAGGTCAAGTTGGTCGAAAGCTTCACCGGAAGCATAGGAAAGATTCTTGCAGGGGTATAGACTGAAGTGGTGTTGAGAGAGGCATGCGCATCAATTGCTGTTTTCAGAAAAACAAGAGCATCTACGTCGGCGATAGCTACATACAAAGTAGTGCCCCCATCTTTGCCAAGTTCTGCGTAGGTGAGTTGGTCTAAGTCGAGCGAATCATCGTTGTCGATCGAGCACCACAACAAATGGGTTTGATCGACCGTTTTTGAATTCGGCTTTGCAGGTTCATTGATGCGCGAAAGCTGCTCTTCAACTTGATGGGGGAAGAAGGGTTCAAGCCCGTGAGCTTCCATTACTTTAACTGCAAGTTGTGCTAAATCGATTGTTTTCAAAGGTCACTCACATTGAGGGGGACAGTGCTATATTGCCAGGATTTTTTAAAACCGGTTTCTGCCCAGAAAGCATCCCACAGTTTATTTTGTTGTTTTAAGGAGGTCATTAACCCAAAAAGGGCTCTTGCATTTCTTGGGTGGAGGTTTAGCTCTTCTCTAAATGCAAGTTCTGCTTCGGGATATTGTCCATTTCTTAAATAGATTCCCCCTTTCTGTGTGAAAATGGGAAGAAACCAATCTTCCGGCTCGTTGTAATTCAGCTTTTTATACCCTTTCTCCGCCTCTTCTAAATAAGAAATGGCAAGTTTTGGTTGCTTGTCTTGCTCTGCCATGGTTGCTTTTAAAGTCAAATCGGCCAACTCCATGACTCGGCTTGCAGGATTATACCCCCACATGGCCTCTTGACCTATCTTGCTGTTGCTTTCAAGGAATAATTTTTGCTCTTCTTTTGCCTGTTCTGGATAACTTAAAGAAGCATTAGCCATGGCCTTTGCAAAATGAGCAATGGTAAGGGTCTGAACAAATTGAGGGGGAGGGAGTGGCCGCTGTAAAATACTTTGCCAATTGTGAAACTTCAAATCGGTTAAGAAGGGAGCTGCAATAGCAAACTCATGGTTAGGCATGTGGTCGAAAAGAGGAGTCACATAATTAGAAAGAAGCTCTGAGGAGGCGATGGCGTCTTTATAATTCCCTTCTAGGGCTTGTGCTGTGGCTAAAAAATAGAGGACATGGGTGTAGTAATGGTTGGAGTAATCTCCATACTGACCAAATTGAGCCATGTATTGCCGATCTGCCTGTAACGCATTAAGATTTGTCAGTACGGTTGCGTGCTGATCACCGATAGGATTAAAAATATGAGAGGGCATGTGGAGTAGATGGCCAGCCTCAGGAGCTAGTGTCGTTAATCTTTCTGCAGAGGGGAGGGCCCACTCCGGGTGATTAGAAGCCTCTACGGAATGGATATAGAAATGGTTGGCCCCTAGATGAAGCGGGTCTCTTTTTAATACAGATTGCAATGTAGTGACGGCTTCCATCGTCCCTTCTCGGGGATTTTTATTTTCATCCCATTGGTTCCAAGGAGAGGTATCGAGAATACTTTCGGCATACAAAGTGGCTGCATCTAAATCGTCAGGAAATTGTTCCACGACCTTTTTCATCCCATTTTTGTAATCGATGTTCAGTTGGGCATTACGAGGTTGATCTAGATTTGAATACCGCTTGGAAAGGGCTTCGATATAAGCTTTTTCGTTGGCTGAAGCATTTGAAGATAACTTCATAGCTTGCTGGGCAAAATCATAGGCCCGTTTCTCTTGTGCAATGTCTATTTCGGTGTTGATATTTGGGCCGATGGCATAGCCCATGCCCCAGTAGGCCATGGCAAGGTTGGGGTCTAGTTCGGACGCTTTTTTAAATGACCAGTAGGCTGCGTCATGGTTGAAGGCATACAAATAACTAAAGCCTTGATCGAAGTAAGTTTGAGCTTCTTGATTGTTTGTGCTAACCGGATGGTGGACCATCCCTTTGCCAAACTGTAATCCAAAGTTAGAGGGTATTTCGTAGTAAAAGCCCCCTGCTGCGCACAGGCAGGAAGAGTACAATAAAATAAGAAGGTGTTTTTTCATCAGATCACGCTTAAAATCCGGATATTCTCTTATGCGAATTAAAATTTACAGAAAATTGAAAAAGGGGCTATGAAGGGAATTATGTTACTTGGCGATATTGCACCCGATTTTCAGGCCGAAACAACTTTAGGCCCTATTAACTTTCATGAATGGTTGAACGGATCATGGTGTCTGTTTTTTTCTCACCCAAGCGATTTTACTCCTGTTTGTACGACAGAACTTGGCGTCGCTTCTAAAATGAAAACCCCAGTTCCAAGAACGAAACGTTAAGATCATTGGACTTAGTGTGAACGATTTAAAGTCTCATGAGAAGTGGATTGCCGATATCAATGAGACTCAAAACGCTCAGGTCAATTTTCCGATTATCGCAGACCCGGAAAAGAAAATAGCGACACTGTATGGAATGATCCACCCTTCTGCCTCCGATACCAAAACAGTACGTACTGTTTTTATTCTAGATCCGGACAAAAAAGTCAGGATGACATTGACCTACCCGGCCTCAACTGGCCGAAACTTTCAAGAACTTCTTCGTGTCATCGATTCATTGCAGCTGACAGATCAATACAAAGTGGCAACTCCGGTGAATTGGAAAAAAGGGGAGGAGTGCATTATTTTGCCAAGCGTTTCAGACCCAAAGGCTCTTTTTCCAAAAGGCTATCGTGAACTGCGCCCCTATTTAAGATTTACTCCAGATCCCTCCGTCGACCTCAAAAAATAGAAGTCCGCGAAGCGTTTGGAGTTCTCTAATTGCGTTTCTAGGCAAGCATGATTTTTTCTCTTTCCCCTTCCTAAGCCGAGGGGGTTTGGGGGATACTTCCCCCAAGATAATTGACAACTTCCTCTATGGGCTTCCAAAGCTTGATCGTAAAAAATAAAATTCTAACTCGGTCATAGTTCTCTCCGGGGTCCTTTTTATTGAAGATTTCGGCCTTATTAGCTGATCTTCAGCCCCAACATACTTTCCAAAAGAAACAAGGTAAGACAATGTGCTACACGACGTCTTATTAGCGTCAACTCCAAAGCGTCTTAACCTTATTTCGAACTCGTATTTGAATCTTTTTTCTTACTCTCTCTGCTCTTTCGCTCTTTGAGAACTTTTTTAACTTTTCTTAAGCAGCCATCTGCTTTGATTTTTTCTTCTCTTTCCGACTTGGCTTGGTTACTTTATCAATTTCTTTTTTCTCGACTTCACCAGCTTCAAATGGTTTACCTTCTGTCCACATTCGATGCATTATCACACCAAGCTTCCGACCAAGGGCAACTATAGCTTTTTTATGCCCATGCTTCTTATTGATCTTTAGCCCAAAAACTTTGGCTCTACTCCATGTTTTGCATCGATACATCATGCTCATGGCGGCATCAGATAGCAGCGCTCTGAGTTCATTTGATCCAATCTTTGTTATTTTCCCCTGATGCTCGGTTTCACCTGAACTATACTGCCTTGGAGTCATCCCAACATATGCTCCAACTGACCTCGATCGTGTGAATCTTTTTGGGTCTCCAATTTCAACCTTATAGCTCACTGCAGTTACGATCCCTACACCAGGAACTGTCATTAGCAGCTGAACGACTTCGTCATTCTTTCCTATGTCTTCGATCTTCTTGTCTATTTCATCTACTAGTTTGTGAAGTTGAGAAAAGGTTACTAAAAGTGCACGAATGCCCATTGCGACCTCTTCAGGTTGATCTTGTATCGACTCTGTTACCTTCTCTATGAAGTTCTTTTGACTACTACTAGACCCTAAAAAAAGCTTTCCACAACATCTCAAAGTACCGCGGATACAGTTACTCGTCATGGTTCTTTGTATCACCAGATTGCGTCGGATGTTTACGAGACTTTTGATGCTCATATTTGTATCGTTTTTTTGATAGACCTCTTGAAAGTAGCCAGTCCGAAGGGCGTTTGCGATTTCCCTCGCATCGTTTTTGTCTGTTTTATTGGCTTTGATTGCGATGGCGGCAGCCATTTTGCGAGAGTCGATACATATCGCTGGAAGGTCAAGCTCTTGAAGTTCTTGAACAAGCCATCGGCTTGTTCCACCAGCTTCAATTGCTATAGCTTCAATAGTGAGCTTGGTCGTCTTGATCGCAGTTGCGATAGCTAAAGGGTCAGTAGCGGCTGTCATCTCTCGGATGATCTTACCATCTTGAGCCATGATGCAGATGGCAGTAGTTTTCAAAGATACGTCTAAACCGATATAATGTTTCATTGGGCTGTTCTCCTGTATTGCTTGCTTAGGCTACCAAGCCAAAGCCTGGAGAGTCTAGTACTACTCCGTGGGGTTTTTAAAACCCTCCTAGAACAGCCCATTTTCTTACCGGCTAAGCTCTGAAGCGCAATTACAGTATGTGCTAAACTCCTGTTTAGCTTTCACTTGTTAGTGAGAGTGAAAGCTAAACAGGAGTTTAGCACTCCAAACGCTCACGCGTTAGAAAAAGCAAAATTCCATTTTTGATTTTACAGTTGATTGCACTTTGCGGCTAAGATGAAATCACTTTCTGTCAGTCCATTTACTTTGTGGGTCCACACTGTGAGCCTGACTTTGCCCCAAGCTAAATAGATGTCAGGGTGATGCCCCTCAGCTTCTGCCAGCTCGCCTACTTTGTTTGTAAATTCAAGAGCCTTTCTAAAGTTTTTAAAGACATATTCCTTTTCTAAATGGTGTTCATCCACTACTTTCCAGCCAGACCCGAGACTTTTTTCTAAAGCAACGAGTTCATCGCCTTTCAAAGCAGGGATTCCTCCCTGGCAGGGGACGCAGTGTTTTTTTGCAAGTTCTTTTCCGTCAATAACCATGGGAAGATTCAATAATAAAAGTGAGATTAAAAAAAGTTTCATCGGCAGCTGTCGTTCTTCTCTTACTTTTCCTTGCTTTAAGAGTGGGAAAAGTTTATCAAAGATGGTTGAAAAGGTGAAAAATGTTAAAAAATATCATAATTGTTGCATGTCTTGGATCATTTGTAAACATAGCGGGAGATACTCCCTGGATAGGTACAACCTCAGATTTAACTCTCGGAACAAACTGGTTAGGGGGAGTGGTTCCTAACACAGTGGGTTCGGCCGGCGAGTTTCTTGATACCGGGTTAAATCCATCCCTTAGCGGAAGTTTGACTTTAGGATCGATCGATTTTCCTGTTGCAAACACGACAAGCTACATTTTCACTCTTACTCCGGGAAGCGCTTTGTCTTTCGCAGGTGCTCCTGGTGTTACTAACAGTTCAACTCCTGTGCAATTTTTTAATGTAGGTGAGGCAGGTGCTCCCGGCGCTAGTTTAACTTTTCCAGCAAATACAGCTTCTACAGGACCGGTTCAATATCATTTGACAGGTGCCAATGGAAGCCCTTCTACATTAACTTTTCAAGGCACCTCTACTTCGACTGGAGCAAACGTTGTTTTAAACGATAATTCGCTTCTGCAGATTGGGCCTACTGCAGATGTAACGATTGAATCGTTGTCTGGTACAGCGCTTTCATCTGTTGTTCTAGGCGCTACTAGCACCCTGCTGCTTGGAGATTCGGCGACTGTTGCAGATACCTATGCAGGTTCTATTACCCTTCCGGTAGACTCTGCACTCTTCATTCAACCTAACAACACTTTGACGTTTTCAGGTTCATTATCTGGAGGGCAGGTTCAAGTCGCAGGTGCCCTCAATTTAGAGAAAGCAACTATTAACCCATTAGCTTTGCTTAACGTAGACGGCCAGTTGAACATGAATGATGTCAGCATCACTTCAGTCGAGGTTGGCGGATCTGGGATGATCAATTTGGGAGAGTTGCCTACAACCACTCTTACAATAACCTCCTGCGGTACTTTTGCCGGGTCCATCTCTGGAGCCGGGGGTTTGACTTTGTCGACATGTAAAGGCGGCGATTTCATTTTGACTGAGCCTAATACCTATTCAGGCTTAACTACGTTACTTACAGGGGAATTGATAGGGACAAATGTTTCGGGTTCATTAAGCCCTAACTCGGTTATTGTGTTTAATCCACAAAACGACAATGGCACGAAGCTAACGGTTGCAGCTCCACAAACAATCGCCGGTTTAGTCAGTATAAATAATGCCTTTCCGGCCTCGATTATGCTTCTAGATAACTTGCAAGTTAACCAAAATTTCAACTCTATCTTTGCAGGTCCTATAGAGGGAAGCGGGGTTAATTTTGTTAAATCGGGAACCGGTCTTTTAAATTTGATAGGCAATTCTCCCGATTTTCAAGGGTCGTTACAAGTACAGGCGGGTGTTTTAGCCATCAATGGCCTTTTCGGAAGCAACACCAACACCAACTTAATCCAAGGTCAACTGCAAGGGGCAGGGACGCTGAATGGTTCTAGTACGGTGGTTGCAGCCGGAGGCTCTATTCAACCAGGCAACAGCATTGGCACACTCAATATAACAGGAGATGTGACATTCCAGCCTGGTAGTTCGCTTATCACTCAAATTAGCGGCACAACAAGTTCGCTGTTGAATGTTTCAGGAACTGCTGCCATCTCTGGCGCTGATCTACAAGTGTTGCCTATAGGTCCCAGCATTAGTTTTACAACAGTATACCCTATTTTAAATGCCGGAACTTTAGACGGGACATTCAATAGCGTAAATATTGCAAGAGTAAACCCACTCCTAGCAAATTCGTTGATAAGTTATGTAGGTAATTCAGTCTTTTTAGAATTTAACCCAACGTTTAGCCTTGTTGCTATATCGCCTAATGAAAAAGCGGTGGCTGCTGTTTTAGACAGATCGGATTCTTTACCTCCTTTTGCAGATAGCTTTCTGGGGGCTCTTGCGTTGCTTCCAACTCCACAAGCAATTGAAGTGTTGGACGAACTTTCTGGAAACCAACACACTGCAGATCTATATGCGACCGCGTTGTTAACCAGAAACTTTCTAAGAAGGATGTTTGATCCGTTACGAGACATGGTCACAACATTGCCATGTAACCAGTATGCAATGGAGTGCTATTCAGGGATTGATACATGGGGCGAAGTAAGTTTTGACCGTCAAAGTTTAAGAAATGACGGAAACGGCTTTGGGTTTACCCTCTCAGGCTATGATGTGACTTTCGGTTTCCAAAGCCACATGAACCAAGATTGGATTTTGGGCTTTGCCGGTTCTTATGTTGCAGATACACTGAACTACAACATCGGTGGGCACGGAGACTTGACGGGTGGTTATGCAGGCTTTTACGCCCTGTACCGCCCCGAATACTTTTATGCCTTAGGTAACTTGGCCTATGGATACACCCAAAACCATCTTTTTAGAAAGGGAAGAGCAGGCGAGGTGACCTTTGATGCGGTCAGCCGTCCAGAATTGACACAGTGGAGCGCCTATGCTGAAGCAGGGGTCGATTTGCCCCTTTGTGACATTTTGATACAGCCTTTTGTGGGTATTGAAGGGTTCACTTCTTGCAGAAACAGCGTTGCTGAAGAAAATGCAGAAGGTTTGAGCCTATTAGTATCGAAGAAAGACAGGGCTTCTGCTTTCTCACGCTTAGGCCTCCATGTAACCACCATGGAATGGTTTTCAGACTTTTCGTTTAGTGTTGATGTTGCTTGGGAATATCAGCTGACAACCACAAAAAATAACCTGACGATGGCTTTTAACGGCTTTGGTCCAGAGTTTGTCACTGAAGGGGTCCGTGTTCCTCGCAATAGCGTAGATGGCGCCCTTACCGTTGAATATTATGCCGACGAAACAGTTCGGTTTATTGGCCAATTTAGCGGCGAGGTTTGGAACAATTCAACCAGCTACTCCGTTCTTGGCGGCGTGAAGCTTTTCTGGTAGAAGAATCCGCCTACACATTGTAGCTTAGGCTTTAGCCTGAGCTCGTTTTGCAGGACTTTAGTCCTGCTGGAAGCTTGCAGGTTAAAACCCGCAAAAACGAGCTCAGACTAAAGAGGTACTTGCAAAAATCAGGCTTAGCTCAAAATGGACTTGTATGCATTGCATTAACTTAAGGAAAGCTTCCTATAAATTTAACAGGATGAACAGGATCGCCTACGGCGGCAGGATCGGCTGCGCCGGCAGGATAAGTTTCACCTTGCATGAGCGGTTTGTTCGTTGAGAAAAACAAAGAAAGTAGCTTCGCCTCTCTAAGAACTTTTATTTTCGGCGAAGCCACTCTATTTTTTGTTATTTACCAAAAGAAAGTAGCACCAGACGGAGTCTATCCTGCCGGCGCAGCCGATCCTGCCGCTTCGCGATCCTGCTTATCCTGTTCTTCTTACGTTCTGTCGTCTCGGGTAATGCTTGAGCCTCGTGTTTTTTTGATTTTGCATGTTCAGCAAGAAGCTGATCTATTAATTGCGTGTTCACAGTAAAAGCATTTGGATGAAGCTGCTTTTTCTCTTCAATTAATGCTTTCATTCCATGGCCAAGATAATGATGGAACAAAATAAAAGAGAGCACATCTTTGTCTGTCGCTTTCTTTTGCTTAATCAAGTCAGAAAGGGGCATAGTAGCCCAAAGCTCTGTGGTTCGTCTGTGATGCTCGGCGTGTAAGAGTTGCTGAAAAGCAATATGCTCTTTTTGTTGTAAAGCTCTCCTTTCATCAATTTCCGCAATTTGCTTCTCGATCGCCTGCTTGTCGCTAAGCATCTTTTTCCCTTCATCTGTGTATAGATGAGGAATACCCTTTTGCATACATTCCAATTCTCTTTTTTTATCTTCCAGCATGCTTCTTTCTATAGAGGAATTTTCTAAGTTTGGGCGGGCTTTTGCAAAGGCCTGATCTAAGATAGACATCGAAGTGAAAGGTTGTACCACCTCTGTAAAGCGGGGGTCTTCCTTTCGAATATAGGCAAGTTTTCGGATAGCTTCAGGTTCAACAATTAACCCTCCACCATTTTCTTGCACTGCATCAGACAGGACCCCGAACGTTTGACTATCTGAAAGCGAGTCAAGGTCGATGATTTTAAAACGGCGAGCCATAGCTACGTCTGGCTCGATGTACTTTTCATATTCCAACTGGGTAGTCGCTGCAATACAATATTGAAACCCTTGTCCACCTGGGTTAAAGAGGGTTTTGAATTTTTCACTATTTGGACCCTTTTCAATGCAGGCTGTATGGAATTCGTCGATAAAGATGATAGGTTGTTGGCCTTCTAAACTAGTTTTGATCATCTCAATCTTGTTTTCATAGGGTTGATTTGAAATTAAATCGCTTGCGGGGATCAAAAAGAGTTTAGGTGGAAGCCCGTCCCCACCTCTTGCTAATCTCCATGCAAGGGCATTGATCAAAGCTGTTTTACCGACCCCTGTTTTGCCCAAGACAATCGGATGAACGCGGGTATTGTTTTGATTGGCTTTTAGCTGGTCAATGATCTCTTGAACTTCGGCTTCTCGCCCATAAATAGGAGGAATCTTTCCTTTGATCACATCCGAAACTAGGTTGTTATAACCTAAAAATTCGTCTGGAACTGTTTTAAACCATTTTACATAGCTAACGAGGAAGGCCGCTCCAAAGGTTCCTAAAAATGTAGAGACAACAATAGCTTTCCATTTGCTTCCTAGAAGAGAAGATAACCCTAAGAACCACCCTCCTAAAAGGGCCATATTTTGCTGAAGAATGTAGTAATTGTTTTGAAGTTGGTAGGATTTATCCATATGATGGTCGCGATAATGGTCGCGGGGAGATCTATTCAGATGAAAAGTACGGAGAATGTGTTCGGCCATTTGATCGATTCCCTCCTTCAAATGGAGAAGGGTGATTCCGATCAATGAATCACGCACCTTTGTATTTTTTAGTTTTAAGTCTTGTCCCGATAATCCAGAGATATCTAGAACTGCTTGCCGAGCCTCAAAAAGAGGGAAGATGTGACGGATGGCAGATTCTACTTTTTCTAAAGAGAGAACTTTTGTGATCCGGTCAATTAAAAAAGCGACCGAACCCTCAGCTTCTTGTTTAAAAAGTTCGTTTAAAAAAATGTTTAATTTTTCGTCTGACAGTGTTTGAAAAATAGTTTTATATTGCTCGATTTGCCACCGTTTTGCCTGAGGAAAAGCCTTCAGTAGATCTGGTTTTACCTGGTCAAAGTCCTCTTCAATGCGGCCCGATTTGACATAGTTGTCTATTGTGCGGTCCAATGGGGTTTTATCAGGAGGATAGAACGTTCTTTTGACATCTTCTGCCATAAATACGAGGGGTTGAAATAGATTCGAAACTCTATCTACTAGCCCGCGATGCAAAGGACCAATTAAACCGAATTGTTGGAATACGGCAGCTTGAGCTAATGGGTTAAAATCAATGGACATATATAAACTATATTATAAAACAATAATTTAGTTAAATATTTATATTTAGTTTGTTTACTTATATTTAAATAAAGATGTGGAGATCTATAGAATAAGGGAGGCCTGTATGAACAAATATGGTCCAAAAGCTCAAAAGTCGGTTGAAAGAGCTATGCATGAAATGAAAGAAGGGAGTTTAGAATCTGGAAGAAGCCATAAAAAGGTCACCAGTAAAAAACAAGCTGTGGCAATTGGCTTATCAGAAGCTCGGAAGAAAGGAGCTAATACCAATCATAGCAGTTAACTTGTCATTTGAGCTGCGTCAAAGCTGCCGGGATTCAAAGATCTTAATCGAGATTGTATTCCCTATACTATCTCGATTAAGATCTTTGAATCGCGGCGCTTTCACGCGCTGAAATGACAAGTTAACTGCTATGATTGGTATAAGTTCCAGAAAGAGGGACTTAATCCATTAGATCATCGCCCTCTTTTCGCTCTTTGACCTCTTCGGGGCTTAAAGCTTCCTCTTCTTCGTAGTACTGCTCGTCCTCGTTGTCGCCCCGCTCTTCTTCAGGGGTTTGGAAGGGTTTTTTTAAATGGTCGCTAGGTCCTTTTTTCTCATCCCTGTCAAAATTAAGGGGTTGAGGTTCATTAGAGTCTTTATGGTGCTTGCGTGACATTTTATTCTCCCTTTTTTTATTAATTAACTGAAAATCCGATTAATTGTTTAACAGTTTTTGCAGGTTGATGAAGAGAAGGGTGAATATTCAAATTTTTGCCCATTTTTTCGCCTAATAGGGAGGACTCCGGACAAAAGTTTGCGTTGCTGCGTGAAGTGGACAGGCGAGGGTAGGCCATCGATACAGAGTCTGCCAGTTTTTTTTCTATGACCAGTAAGGCCTTGCTGGTTTCCGCTTTAAAAGAAC
Organism: Parachlamydiales bacterium; assembly: GCA_963765145.1. Classification (GTDB taxonomy): domain Bacteria; phylum Chlamydiota; class Chlamydiia; order Chlamydiales; family JAJFMK01; genus JAGVKY01. The sequence continues at coordinate 146,438 of CAVXVG010000029.1, read as the reverse complement.
GTTTAAGTGCTTGGATTTTTTCACAGTACCCCTTGGCAAGTCCTAAGAAAAAAGAGTTCTTTGCGGTCGCCCCTTTGATTCCGGTTTTCTTTTGAACCTGGTTCCATAGGCTTTCTAATTCGTGATCCAAAAACCCTGCCACGTATTCGGCAATTTCGATGTTGGCCTCTTCGCCTAGCACTTCAAGGTATGTATAGTCTTGACCCCGGTTAAAAATGACGTTTACGAAAAAAGTCTCTAATATTCTTGCGATGCAGCGCATCTTAGCAGTTTCTCTTCTCGCTTTGATGATCCGTTTGAGATGCATTTGCTCTTCAGGCTGACCGGTTGCAAAGGTGGTGTCGATATTGTGCTTTAAAACCAACTCTTGAGACTTTAATAACGCAAGTTCAGCTTCATAAGAATTGCTGCTCGTTGAAAGGGCCATCAATTTTTCGATCTTTCTAAACAAAGCGCTTTTTACGCCTATAAAGTCTGCCCCCTCTTCTTCGAAACAAAGGGTTGCCCTAGACACTTCTTCGTCCCAGCCCATTTTGAGACAAAATGCTTTAAACTCGCTGCCATGGGGTTGTGTATGTGGGCCAAAACTGATGTGAGTCATGTAATGGGCGACCTCATGCTGTATGACATGAAGCAATTGTTCTCTTGACCCTTGCATCAAGCATTCATGAAACCCCATTTCATAAAATTCAGGGTCATAGTAGCCCAATATTTTTTTGTTATTAAAGATGACAACCTTAATCGGATACGAATATTTCTGAGCTTTATCGTAGAACCGATTTCCAACTACCTTTAACCCCACTTTTTTAGACAGGGTTTCTTTGACTGCAAACTTGATCTCTTCGATGAAGCGGACGATGTTGTTAGAGTAAACGATCATACCAACCAATTTACCAGACAAGAGGAAATGAGTTATAGACCCTTGTTCTATAACTCAAAAAATCCTATAAATATGAGTTATAGAGAGGTTGTCTATAACTCATGTCTTGGAATTGGGAGTTGGCCGAATGGCCCAAATTTAAATTTGAACAAGCTGCCGTTGCTAAACAGGAAAAGGAGTTCCTTTTAGGCGTAGGTGGTGCGTTTGCTTTCTTAAAAAATATCGGCCAAGACGAATATAACCGATTCGTCGTAGATATTTTGAGCGCTGAGGGTATAGATAGCTCCAAAATCGAGGGAGAAATCCTCGATAGAGAAAGTTTGCAATCTTCGATAAAGCAACATTTTGGTCTGCAGCCTTCAAAAAAACAAAAACGCCCCAAAGAGTGGGGGATGGCTGAACTGTTATACGACGTCTATAGCTCGTTTGATCAACCTTTGACTCATGAAATGCTCTTTAACTGGCATGCAACTCTTTTTAAAGGATCTACTGATCTTGAAGATCTTGGGAAGTACCGAACGCATGCTGAACCGATGCAAATAGTTTCCAATCGATATGGCTCACAAAAGGTATTTTTTGAAGGGCCTCCGTCGAAGCAAGTGGTTAAAGAGATGGAGCAATTCATCAGTTGGTTTAACGCTACGGAGAGCTCAGAAGTTATTTTGAGCCGTGCAGCCATTGCCCATGTTTACTTTGAAAGTATCCATCCTTTCGAAGATGGCAATGGTAGAATTGGGCGTCTATTGGTAGAGAAAATATTATCTCAAGGGGTTTCACGGCCCATTCTCATTGCTGTTTCAAAAATACTAGAGACAAGAAAAAAAGAGTACTATGCAGCGCTTGAGAAGTGTAACCGGACGTTGCAGGTTCAAGAGTGGGTAGAATTTTTTGCAGATGTTGTGCTGGAAGGGCAAGAAGAGTCTATGAAGCTTCTTTCCTTCTTAATTCAAAAATCCAAAATCCTTACGGCTTTAGCAGGCAAAATCAACGAGAGGCAAGAAAAGGTCTTGTTGCGCCTATTTGCAGAGGGGCCAACAGGTTTTAAAGGGGGCTTGAGTGCAGAAAATTACATTTCGATCACCCATGCGTCAAAAGCCACAGCGACAAGAGACCTCTCTGATCTCGTTGAAAAAGGGGCCCTTGTTAAAACAGGCGAACTTCGCCACACTCGCTACTGGCCAAAATTAAGCTAACGCTGTTTTAGACAGAACAAATCGCCACGGTTTAAAGGCGTCTTCTTTGGCATAGTCAACACCAATGCGTGGAGTGACTTGGATTTTATCGTCGGGGATGAAAACGCCCCGATCTTCAAGCCAAATAGAGTCACTTGTAAGCGAGATGCCAGTTTGCTTTCTGGTCATTCCTAAGGCTTGGCAAACAGAGCCCGGCCCCGAGGTCAAAGTAGGAATAGCGCTCTTTTTGCCTCTTCTTTTTACCATTACATCCACGCCAACTTCGGGCTGAATAGCCCGTATTAAGACTGCATGTGGAACCCCTTCCTTATTTGTTACCACATTGAAAAGGTGGTGGATGCCGTAACAAAAATAGATGTAAGCTACACCTCCTTTTGAAAACATCACCTCTGTTCTTGGGGTTCTTCTGTTGTTATAAGCGTGGCTTGCTCGATCATCGACACCTCGGTAGGCCTCTGTTTCGATGATCATCCCTCCTGTCACGACATTTTCAGGCTCCAAACAGGTGAACAGATATTTGCCAATCAAATCTCTGCTCAATTGGACCACATCGTGGTGCTCATAAAAGGATAGGGGTATTTTTGCCACAGCTTAAGGTTAGCATACACTGCAAATTAGGGTAGGCGTACTCATTAAAATGTTATCTCGCGCTAGCGTTTGGAGTGCTAAACTCCTGTTTAGCTTTGACTTATCAGTGAAAGTGAAAGCTAAACAGGAGTTTAGCACTCCAAACGCTTCGCGAATCACTTCTAGACCTTGGAAAAGAAGTTGATTTGTGAAAATCTCATTGTCTGCTGTTGACGACAAGCTCTGTGTAGCCCGTGTCAGCATCTTTTTCTCGTGAAAAGAAGAGGTGCTTGGCTTCGTCTACCACAACTTCTGCTGTTGAATTGATAAGGCAACCATCTAACATGTGCCCTCCAAAAACATTGCCTTCTTGCTGGCCTGTCATTCTGCATTTACCTCGTTTAATAACTGAATAATGATCAGCTCAATCTCTTCTGGCCCGTTGTTTACACTTTTGTGTAACTCGTTGAGGGGATCAACGCCACGAACAACTGTTTGGCCCGTAGGGAAGTGGACATCTTTTCCAAATAAATGTAGCTTAGACTTTAGTCTGAGCTCGTTTTTCAGGACTTTAGTCCTGCCGGAATATTGCGGGTTAAAAACCGCAAAAACGAACTCAGGCTAAGTCCTAAGCTACATTATAGTTGTTGAAGATTTGCTTGAACTAAAGGTCGACAATAGTGATTTCAAAGGCTTGTAGAAGACCTACTGCCTCGAGAAGGGAAAATTTGGCATGCTTAATTTTGTTGGTACGGGGATCGATGTTGTAGTGTGTGGCACTGGCAAAATTGACATTAGATAAATCTGAGTTGTGAAAGAGAGTGCCCGAAAGATCGGTCTCTTCAAAACTTGCCCCAGAAAGTTGTGTATTAGAAAAATGGCACTCTTTCAAGGTGCACCGTTTAAAATGGACGCCCTTCAAATTGAGCTCTGAAAAGTTGCAGTAAAGAAGAGTGCTGCCTGTAAAGTTAACCGAAAAAAGGATCCTTTCACATTTGAAAAAAGCCCCGCCAACAACTTTGGAGTCTATAAATGTTGCATCTTGAAAACGGCACCCTTCCATTTTTGCGAGGCTAAAATTGCAGCTCTTGAAGGTGCAAGAGATGAATTTTGCACCTCTCAATAGGGTGTCAGAGAAATTGCAGTTTTTGAACTGGCATTTGATGTAGGTATCGCCTTCCAGCGACTTACCTGAAAAATCGACAGATAAAACCTGTTGATCTTCTAGAAATTGAGTATCTGTCATGCGGCGTCCGGAGGCGATAAGATCATTCAAATTTGATCGCTTTGCGCTGTATCTTGGTCGCCATAAGAGTAATCGCGTCTTCTAGCGCAGCATTCTTCCCTTCAGAGGGAGGAGGCGTCACATCCTCCGGCAGAAGCGACATCAACGTTTTAAAGAGTGTTTTGTTCTTGGCGTGCAGGTGCTTCACTAATGCGATGAGGTTCCCATAATGATCTTTATCAGTGTAGACTACATCGAGGCCACCTAAAGTGAGAACTTTCTTTAAGTTCTTCATTTCCTTATACAAGTTCTTCAAATCCTTTGTATTTGTTTTGTCGAAGTATAGGAAGTCGAAATCAGTATTTTTAGTTTTCTGGGCGCCGCAAACAACTGAAGCATCGCAAATGATGGCCTCTTCGATGTCGTCTGCTTTTGTTGTACTATCCAATGCTTTACGGAGAAGGTCGGAGTACTTGATGCTCAAAGTGTCATCACTGCAAACTGAGTCCAAGAAATTCTCTAAAAGATCTTCGTTGCTGTTATTACTGTTATCAAACACACTAAATGCACTGGTCACTGTCAGTAAAAAAGAGTTTTTTACATTAAACAGTTTTGCGCATATTTGTGCCCACAAGATAGCACGGAGAGCCTTAGAGGTAACATCTCTACTATCTTCGATCTTACTTACCTGCACCATTAGCTGCTGTATTCCTTCTAATGGAGGTTTAGTGTGCAGCCCTTCCACCAAGGAGTTTTTACGCACTGTCCCAAACACATGCCCATACATTGCCGGCAAAGGCCTCTGACGACGCTTAGGAGGTGGAAGGACAGGCTTGCGAGGTGCTAATGGCGCTGGAGACGCAGGCTTGTCAAGTGTTAATGGCGTTGGAAAAACTATGGCATTTTTAACGCTTTCTATGACATTGACCGGAGAGGTTTTGAAAAACAGACTGATCGCATAACGATATACACGCGACAAAAAGCTGCTGCTCTCCCTGTATTCGAACCTGCTCTGATGCGTCATCCACAGGTTGATTATTTGGCGAGCAACGGGGGCATTTAGCACGCTATGATACTCGACAAGGGGCTTTAACTCTCGAATGCCACGTTCTAGCAGCGCCCGATCTTGCGTCTTGGCCGCTTGCTCGAATTTAGCAAAAATGGGTTTTACTACCTCTTCAACATTGTCTTCATTCACGCTACCATAGACTGCCACTTTCAAGCGGTCAATGTTACTAAGCGCATCAAGCTCATTATAACGATAGGTTTTTGACGTTTCATTGCTAGTGTTTAATTTTTTACTTACTTTTGCGGATATTTGGATGCACCTGCCAAGGATTTCTATGCTTGTTTGCCCTGAATCTTGTAAGTTCAAATTGGCGAGCACATGTGCAAAATGATGGCGAGGGGAGCGGCCTTTGAAATAATCGACGGTGCGATTCCACCAAGTGATCTGCTGTCCATCGTCTCGGATCTGCCCATCTCCTTTGCAGGTGACGGCAAGGTGTTGAATCAATGGGGATGGTTTAAAGCTCATTTTGGATGCATCCATTTAAAATTAAGAATAAGGCTAACATTTTTTGATCTACTGTCACGCAGGGACCTCGGGTAAAAAACCACCCACCTGCATTTTCCACATCTTGGCGTAGAGCCCCTCTTTGCCAAGTAATGCAGTGTGTGTGCCTTCTTCGACAATTTTACCCTTATCGAAGACTAAAATGCGATCCATTCGAGAAAGGGTAGAAAGACGGTGGGCAATGACAAGAGTGGTACGATTTTGCATCAGCTGATCTAGACTTTCTTGGATGTATCTTTCTGTAACAGAATCTAAAGAGGAGGTAGCTTCATCCAAAATAAGGATCGGGGCGTCAGCCAAAATGGCCCTTGCAATCGCAATGCGTTGTTTTTCTCCGCCTGATAGTTTCGTCCCCCGCTCGCCCACTTTTGCTTCGTAGCCTTTAGGGATTTTTCGGATAAACTCGTCGCAGTGGGCAAGCTTTGCTGCTTGCACTATTTCTTCTTCGGTTGCTGTGAGGTTTCCATAGGCAATGTTCTCTTTTATCGTACGATGAAAAAGAACAGGATCTTGAGGAATCAATGCAATTTGACTTCGGAGTGACTCTAAAGAAACACTAGCAATATCTTGTCCATCAATCACGATTTTCCCCTGATTGAGAGGGAAAAAACGTAAAATTAGGCTGACAAAGGTGGACTTTCCTGCTCCGGTATAGCCAACAAGTCCTACACGCTCTCCACCGTCGATTTCTACATGCTTGTTTTCGAATAACTTCGTTTCTCCATATTGAAATGAGACGTTGTCAAAGGCAATTTGGCCGGAAGAGACCTGCAAGGGTCTTGCATCTTGCTTATTACCCAAATCTTCCTTGTCTTGCATCAGGCTGTAGGCCTGTTTCAAGGTACCAAAGGATTGAAAAATTAAAGGTACTGATCGGCCTATCACCCACATGATGGCGGTGATACTCCAGACTGTCATAAAGACTTGAATGGCTTGGCCCGTTGTAATGTAATAATGAAGCCAAAAATAGATCAAAGAGCCGTTCATACATAGAAAAGCGCCAAGAAAAAAAGACAATGAGGTGAAGCAAGACATCCTTTCGGTATATTGCTGAGCCCGAATATTCGTTGTTTCTTCTTCTTGTTGATAGGAGGCAATCGTGCTTTTTTCTTTTTGAAAGCGATAGAAGAGATTAACGGCAAAGTTATTGGTAAAACTATCGACAATTTTGCCTAATAAAGTGCTGCGCGCTTCTCCATGCCGGTGTTCATAAGCGTCGATCGTGCGAGTAAATGTCAAAGTAATGCCCAAATGGATCAAAATCCAAGCGAAAAGAATGAAGGCAAAAATCGGGCTGATAAACCAAAGAATAACGCAGCCAACTATGGATGCGACAGTCGCAGGAATGATAGGCCAAAATAATTGCCTCAGGATCATTTCAACCTGTGTGGTCATGTCGGTGATCTTGTTTGCAAGGCTTCCGGAAAACCGTTCGTTAAAATAGCGAGGGGAGTGGCGTTGGATATGATCAAACATCTCCATCCGGATATCGGCTTGTAACTTGGGAAGGGCTTTGCCGAGTAAAAAACCCATTGATCGCGAGGCAACTTCAACGAAGAGAATTAAACAAATGGCTCCGACGATCGGCCCTTGCAAGGCTTGCCATGCTGCGGCACGATCTGCTTCAAAGCGGGTGAAAATTCCGACAACGACATTGACAATGTAAGGCCATACCATTGCATCCATTGGCCAGGCAACAGCATCCAGCAAGAAAATAAAGCCAAAAAGCCCTTTTTGCCGTCGGATAAATTGCCAAATAAATCTAATAAGCTCTTTATAGGTAACCACAATATATTTTTCCGGATGTGGCTCTGGATCATACTACCGGAAATGATGTAAAATCAACCTGTTACAATCTATTGATTATTAGTTGTTTGTGAGGTAGATATTTTAATGGAAAATTTATCTTGATGGCTCAACATATAAATAGACAGGGAGGTGACACATGCTTCACAAGCTAAAATCGGGAAAATATCGTCTTTACTCTCGTTCCGTAAACCCAAAAACAGGCAAGCGGAGAAATTTAGGCACGTTCGATACTAAAGAAGCTGCCATGAAACACGAGAGAGAAATTCAATATTTTAAAAGACATTAAAAAAAAGGGGATTTAAATCCCCCTTCTAGTTCAACTACTTACATTTGCATTTGCCAGGGCATTTGCAAGCAGCGCACTGATGTGTCGATTCCAGCATTGTTGATGCTGTGGCAAGGCAACAAGCTGTCAAGAGGCAAACCCCTAAAACTGACAGTGTCCATTTAGTGAATGATGATTTCATCTGTTTCTCCTTCATGTTATTGCAAACTGCAAATGCGTTTGTTGCTCCTAATCTTATCTATTTAATTTACTCTTCTCAAGAGATAAATAATGCGCTTGATGGATTGTTGTTAAAAACTGAAGAAAAAAATAAAGTTCTTAAACGATCGGAACGATGACTAGAGGTCCTGTGGGTTTTTTGAAAGTATCAAAGTAGGAAGAGGGGACATTGAAGAGCGATCCTAGTAGGTCGTTTGAATAAGAGCCAACCACCTCGCCAATTCCAATATAATCTGGGTCTTCATGACTGAAGAAAGCGATCACCTCAACGTCTTCGTCCCCAACATTTTCAATATTGTGAAAATGGGAAGCAGGGGCAAAAGCACCTTGGCCTGCATTCACATTTAATACCTCCGTTTTGCCATCGGGAGAGGCCACGGTAATACGAGTCTGACCGCGAACAATGTAAACAAGCTCGCCAGCATTGGTATGCCAATGAGGTTCTACAATTCCTTTAGGGTTTAATCCAAAGCCTAAAATGCCAAGTCCGGAGAGCATTGGAAGGTTTTGTTTTGTTCCCAGTTGAACATACCCCCCTTTTGTCAAAATTGGCTTGCTGCTAGCTTCAATGTTAAATTTATAACGACTGGAAATGCATTTTTCGCCCTCTTTTTGTGCAGGGAGAGTTTTAATCAGATCACGATTTTTCCCTTTTTTCAACCCTTCAACAAAACCTGATGGCGTGTTGAATGTGGAGTTGAAGACGTTGTCTGAGATGGAATAGACAGCATTCGAAAGGGTCATGGTTTCAGGTTCGGCATGGTTCAGCGCAAAGTGAATGGTTGCCGTTTGGTCGCCAGCATTAAAAATATGGTGAACATAGCCCTGCGGTACAAAAAAGATGTCCCCTTTTTTCACAGTGAAAACATCAGAGCTGCTAGGGCTGCGGATAGAGATAATAGCCTTGCCTTCTAAGCAATATCCAATTTTGTTGGCATTTGGATGCCAAATAGGCTCCAACGAGCCCCTTGGGTCCAGCTTTAAAGCCGCAAACGAGATGTTGACAAATCCAGGAACTTCATTTTCAGTGACATACGTAATACTTCCCCCCGATGCATTTTTTAGAGGTTTAATAGAACTTAAGCTGAAGAAAAATTTGCTACCCATAATGGCACCGATCCTTACCACTTCTTTAGCTGATTTACCACTTTTGGGATATAGCGAAGCTTCTAATCGATAGCAGCAAGTTCGGCCTCAGCAAAGGCAATGCTGGCCAGGTCGTAAACAACACCGGGGTGCCTGCTTCTTTTGTTGAGTGCACTTAATGGATGCTTATCTAAAGGGCGCGCCCCTTTTTTTATGATCTCTTTGATCACCTCTTGGTCTTTTCCTTCAATTGCTGCATAAAGTGTGGGCAGGTGTTTGTCTTGATGCGTTTCATTAGGGTTTGCTGCGTGAGCTAATATGAATTTAACTTTTAAGAGGTGACCTCTGCGAGCGTTATATTCAAGATATGTGCTGCACCTATCTCCGTCGAGAAACGCTTCATTCCCAATTTCATGGGGATCAGAAACAGTTGCGACAGTTCCGTGAGGGACAGCCAGCCTTGCAAACTCTGATGGGACAAGCATGGAGCTTTCTACATGCACATGGGCATCAATAAAACCGGGCAAGATAAATTGTTGGGATGAAGCCTCTTTCGATGGGGTCACAGATGCAATGACTCCATCACTAACAACGATCGTTCCTGAAAAGATCTTTCGATCGACCAAATTTACAATGTTTCCTGAAACGGTGAAGCTGTCCATATGCCAGGTAATAGTATAAATTCCTTTGAAAGCAAAGGGGAAATAAAGGGTTCTTGCTTAGGATAGGTCAAGAGTGAAAGTGCTGCCTTTTCCTAACTCGCTTTTAAAAGATATTTTGTAGCCTAGGAGTTGTGAATAGGCTTTGCAAATAGAGAGTCCTAACCCGTTGCCTGTTCCTCTATTCGCTTCACGATGGATCTGAAAAAAGGGCTCGAAGATTTGAGGGTGATAACGGAGATCAATTCCAATGCCTGTATCTATCACTTGTATCTTAACAGGTTGATGAGTCTGTTCATCCTGTGTTATCACAACTCTTACCGACCCTTGCGGAGTGAACTTAACGGCATTCACAATGAGGTTTGATAAAATACGGTAGAGTTTCTCTTCATCAGTTGAGATAGGCGCGCAATTTTGCAGCCCTTCTATCTCTAAACTGATCTTTTTCTTTTCCGCAAGCGTTTCAACATCCTGGAAAATCTCTGTGAGCAGATCACCAACTCTAACTTCGGATATTTTAAGAACCTCTTTTCTTGTTTCAAATTTTTCAAGCAACATGATGTCGTTGATCATCTCTAACAGATGCTGTCCGCTTTCATCTATCCGCTGCAAAAACGCCAGTTGTTTATCCGATAAATTATTTTCGCTATTTGTCCTTAACACTTCAGTATACCCAATGATTGCTGTTAAAGGAGTGCGAAGGTCATGGCTCATACTGACTAAAAATCGATGTTGCGCTTGTTGGGCATTTTGAGTGGCAGCGCTGCTTTCGAGAAGCTTTTCACTCAGTTTAATTCTGTCTGTGATCTCATTGCCCTCTACCAAAAACCCAATAAAAGCCGATTCCGCATCCCTAAGAGGAGTAATCGAAGCTTGAAAATAAAGTTGTTTGTTCTCTTTAAAACTCCAAATTACATCCTCTTCAATCGGTAGCTCTTGTGCAAAAAGAAGAAGGTCGGAAAAAGTTTTAAAATCCTTGGAATATTTTTTGGAGAAATTTTTCAAATTTTTTTCATCGTCTTTTACATGGATAAAACCAGTAAAGTTTTTGCCAATCAAATCAGAGGCTTTATAACCTGTCATTTTCTCTACCATTTTATTGCATGACAAGATGATTCCTTCTGGATCCAATGTAAGAATGATTTCTCGAGAATGGGTCATGATCGCATTTCTTATTTTCTCTAAAGAGATCACTTCCTTTTCCTTCATTTCTTCCCTTTTGGCATACAAATAGATGGTAATAAGAGAAAAGGCCATTAGGGCCAGAGCTAAGCCACTGGTAATGGAGATTCCATCTGCCAATATGACTAGAAAGCCAAGTGTAAGGGTGATTATAAGGAAGAATTTATTCATGTATTCAAAAGAAACCTTGCTTCCTGATACCAACTTCCAATCGTTAAATCAAGAATTTTTACAGTAAAAGAGGAAGTGGCTCCTTCTGTTGTAAATTTTGCTTATAGGGTGTAAAATTTTAATGTTCTAAAGAGAAATGCAAGATGAAAGAGCAGGGTAACGACAAGGATGTTGTCGATCAAATGTTTAGCAAAATGAACTCCTCTACGGATATTGCGTCCCTAGACACTGCATTCCATCAAATATTGAACGAAAACCCTCAATTTTATGATGAGGCCTTGAAAGTCTACAAAAGAAAACAGGCCTCTCTATTAGGTCAAGTCAGCCCTGACGCAACATCGACCCTAAAAAAAAGAGAACATAGAATGAGCAGGTTTTGGTTGTACTCTTTTATACTCAGCATGTCATTCTCTCTCTTACTTTCCTTTTTTTGTGTTGAAGAAATATATGCAAAGGAAAAGTTTGATTCTCTGTTAAAAGCGGATGAAAAATTTAAAAAAGAGATGAATGTTTATCTCGAAAAGGGCTATTCAAAAGATCGGATTTTTAGCGCTGTTTATCAGAATGATAAAGGAAAAAACCTTCTTCTAGATTCTGGACTATTTGTATGGTTAGCACCAATATTTTTTGTTTTTATATTAGTTGGTGGGTGGTTTTACTTCTTTTTGTATCAGAGCTTCAATTTTAGAATAGGAAACCTGATTGGAATGGGGATGCAATTTCTCATTCTCGTTATATTCATGTTCAGAATAATGTCCGTGAAGATTGATCTATATATTATATTTTCGTTTATGTTCGTCAATATGATTTGGTTGTCTTACACTTTTTTTTGCGCCAAATTAAAAGAGATTCGAGTCGAAGCTAGCGCCTTACTTTTGCCCTAAAAGGGAAATTCACTAATGGTCCTAGATCCTTTTCTTACAGCTAAGTGGAAATATCTCGTAATGATCAATTACGAAATAGACCCCTCTGTATTGGTTCCTTTTACTCCACAAGGGACAAAGATTGATCTTTGGAACGGGAAAGCTTATGTGAGCCTTGTTGGGTTTATGTTCCTTGATACACGTGTAAAAGGGTTTCCTATTCCTTTTCACAGAAATTTCGAGGAAGTTAATTTACGTTTTTACGCAAAAAAGGATGAGGATGGCCGTAGGGGAGTGGTTTTTATAAAGGAGATTGTTCCTAGATGGGCAATAGCCTATTTAGCCCGTCGTTTGTACAACGAAAATTATACATCTCTTCCTATGAAGCATCACATTGAGCAAAAAGAGACAGCCATTTCAGCCGAATATGCATGGCAATTCAATAAAAGATGGCAACGAATGAGTTTGCAGTGCCAAGGAGAGCCTTACCTTCCAATAGCTGGATCTGAAGAAGAATTTATAACCGAACATTTTTGGGGATATAGTACTCAACGAGATAAAAGCACAATGGAATATCAGGTAGAGCATCCTCGTTGGCGTATTTGGAAAGCAAAGCAATGTGACGTAGACGTGGAAATGAAAGATTTGTATGGGGCTGCTTTTGCACCCTTTTTAGAAAGTAAGCCAACATCAGCTTTTTTGGCTGAAGGATCTGAGGTGGTAGTCTCTACAGGAAGGAGTCTTGAGCTTGGCTTAAACTTTTAAAGGGAATATAGATAAGTATAGGAAAAAATTATGCAAGCACATTTAGAGATACTATTTATTTTTACCATAGGACTGTCTCTGGCTTGCGTCTTTGCTTATATTGCGCAAAGGTTGAAATTATCGTCTGTCTTCGGATATCTCATTGCTGGATATATTATCGGTCCGTTTTCTCCTGGATTTGTTGCCGACTTAGTCATTGCAGAACAACTTGCAGAAGTTGGTGTCATCTTAATGCTGTTTGGCGTGGGGATGCACTTTAAAATAGATGACTTAATTAAGGTAAAAAACATAGCTATTACAGGGGCGTTGACTCAAACGCTAATAGCTACCATCGTCACTATGCTATTAACTTATAGTGCCGGTTGGTCTCTTATGGCAGGGGCGATTACAGGGATTTCAGTAGGAGTCGCGAGCACAGCTGTTCTAGTGAAGAATTTAACGGACAATCGTCTTCTAAAAACTGTTGAAGGGCAAATTGCAATCGGCTGGCTTGTCGTTGAAGATATTTTCACTGTCATTGTATTGCTTGTTTTGCCTCAAGTCGCTGCCTTTTCACACGGCACCGATTTTTCTGGCCTCGACATTTTAGGCTCTATTTTATTTCTGCTTTTAAAGTTTGCAGTATTGGTTGCTTTAATGCTTACATGGGGGCAGAAGATAGTTTCGTATATACTGGCTAAGGTAGCTAAATTACATTCTGAAGAGATGTTCACTTTAGCAGTTTTAGCCCTTGTCTTCTTGATAGCAACGGGGTCGGCGGTCGTTTTCGGCACTTCAATTCCTCTTGGAGCCTTTATTGCAGGAATGATCATTGGAAAATCAAATGACAGGCGTCAAGCAGCAACACATGCGCTGCCCTTTAGAGATATTTTCTCGATTATTTTCTTCTTGTCTATCGGGATGTTGTTTAACCCTGCTATTGTTATTTCCTACTATCCAATTTTTCTGGGGATTTTAGCTGTTATTATATTGATAAAGCCGTTAACTGCCTTTTTGATTACCATTGGTATGGGCTATTCAAGGCAAGTAGCCCTTACAGTAGGGATTGCACTTGCACAAATCGGCGAGTTCTCTTTTATCTTAGCTGAAGAAGCTTCAAGGATTGAGCTTTTGCCCGTTGAAGGCTATGACGTTATTGTTGCTTGCGCAATCATTTCTATTGTGTTGAACCCCATTTTATTTCAAATATCCAAAAAGAAAGCCTTGCGCAAAGCCTAAATCTTTTATTTTTATTCCGCGAAGCGTTTGGAGTGCTAAACAGGAGTTTAGCACGGCCTTGTTGCATAATTGCACGTGATTCCCCGTTTCTCCTGCAGCCCTTCAGGCTGCCATATAAAGTTTCATCCTAAACCCGGGGCGTTGCCCACGGGCTGTTGCAATTTTGGCCTTTCAGGCCAAGGGAAAAGCCTGTATTGCTAGGATTTTCCGGCTGAAAGCCGGATAGTTGCAACAGCCCGCGGGCAACGCCCCGGGTTAAGTTGGAGAATAAAATTGGCAGCCTGTAAGGCTGCAGGAGTAGAGAAACGTTGCGAACAATTATGCAACAAGGCCGTGCTAAACAGGACTTTAGCACGGCCTTGTTGCATAATTCAATCTCTAATTAAAAAATGTAGCTTAGACTTTAGAGGCACTTGCAAAAATCAGAATAAACTCTGATAAAGCCCTTAACATCTCTTAAGAGTTCTTGGTTACAAGATAAAAATAACAGGATGAACAGGGTGAACAGGATAAGCTTCGCCAACAAAATGATTTCTATTTTCAAAATGATAAAGCTAGGCGGAGCTTATCCTGTCGCTCGATGAGCGATCCTGTTCATCCTGTTTAATTTATAGGAAGCTTTTCCTTAGGTTAATGCAATACATAAGGGTCTATTGTGATCTGGAGTCCGATTTTTGCAAGTGCCCCTTTAGTCTGAGCTCGTTTTGCAGGACTTTAGTCCTGCAGAAGATGTGCGGGGTTAAAACCCCGCAAAACAAGCTCAGGCTAAAGAGCCACTTGCAAAATTCGAATAGTTGGTTTTTCTCTAGAAAATAGGTCCGAAGGACCGAAATATGAAAGCCCAGCGCCGAAGGCCTGGGTTACAAATGTGAAATATAATTGGAGTCCTGAAAGGACGGCATAATTGCCTTCTAGACTATTTATAGAACAGGATATGTCGTCCCTTCAGGACTCCAATTTCTATTTGCAACTCTTACCCAGGCCTTCGGCGCTGGGCTTTCATATTTCGGCCCTTGCGGGCCTATTTTAAGCTTAACCTGATTTTTGCAAGTGCCTCTAAAGCCTAAGCTACAATATTTGTCCAAATTAAGCTTAATTATGCAACAAGGCCGTTTAGCACTCCAAACGCTTCGCGGTAGTAGACTACTTCTTTCTAATTGTGCTGTAGAGGCTATTGCAGGCGCCAAGGCTCAATGTGATGTAATAAACGGTTTCAAGCAGCAGCCTTTTTCGCTTTTGTGGGAGCTCTGTTTTTTCCTCGGGTGGCCCTAGAGCCTTAATTGTTTTGTTGATGCTTGCAAGGACAGAGTCTTTTTTCAGCATGAGGGTGCAAAATGTGATCATGTTGATAGTACCTGCTAGCATTAGGAGGCGTTTGGAATGTGTGAAAATCGCTGTTAGTGTGAGAGTGCTCATGCCGATATCCATTAAATGACTTAATGCTTCCTCTCGGTCCTTCTCATACAAGGCTTTGCCCAGCTCTATAGCCTCAAGGCCAACATCAGAGACCATGTATGCTGCTTCAAGTAGAGGGCGTCCTGTGGCAACACCCGCCAAGCTAATGGCAAGAATGGTCACTCTTGTGCTTTCAATAAAAAAACTCCAACGGTCTCTAGCATTGGTGGCAATTCTTGCAGATGTGGCTACGTTGATGGAGCGAAGTATGAGTGATCCGGCTGCTTTAGTAGGAGGAAGCTGGTTTAATAGGGTTGCCCCGATTTTCAACCCGATTTTAAAGTTGATGAGCGTTTCTCCATCGGGTAGTCTGGGCGCATTGGCCCTGATCCAATTGGTGATGATAGACATCGTAACCTCCTGGTTTCGACGTCATTGTACTCGCGTCTGTTAAAGAGCCGCAAGTGGCTCAAGTGATATCAAAAAAATGACCAAAAGGGGTGGGGTGGGGGAGAGTCGCTGTGGCAATTGTTTTGGGATCTACCGGACGATGAAAAAGGGCGTAGCCAATCTTGACAGGGGTTTTATGTGGCGTTTTATCGGTATTGTAGTAGTGGATACTGGCCACTTTGAAAAATGATTGAGAAGAGTTTCCTTGATGCACGATGTCGAATTCTGCTGTTCCTCCAGGTTGAATCACCTGTTTTGGCACACGGTCACTTTCAATCACCATTAGTCGACCCGTCGGGTTGTTGACGGTAAAATGGGTCCGTTCTTGCGGTTTCATTTTGCTCATTGTGTGGTAGAGGTTGCCGTAAGCGCCAAGACCTAGTATTGAGTAGTAGAGCATTTCAATCAGCAGTCGTCTTTGCTGCTGTAGAAGTTGCGTTTTCTTCTCGGGCGCCTGTTCGGTCTGGAATTGTTTGTTGATGCTTGCGAAGGCAGAAGCTTTGATGGCCGAGATAGCGCAAAAGGCGATCACATTGACACCAGCTGCTACCAGTAGAGGGTTTGTAGAGCGTGAGAGAAGAGCTGCCAGTGTGAAGGCGTTCATGCCGATGCCAATTAAGTGACTCCAAGCTTCCCCGTGATGCCCCTTGTGCAAGGCTTTGCAAAGCTCTAGAGCCTGAAGACCAGTGTCAGATGCGACGCATGCGGTCTCAGTCAAGCGGTGTCCTGTGATAACACCTACCATTCCAATGGCAAGTGTGATCACTTTTGTGCTTTCGACAAAAAGGTTCCAACGATCGTTATTAGTTTGGGCTTTTACTGCTAAGGAAGAAGATGAGACAAGGTTGATGGAGCGGAGTAGAAGTGATCCGGCGGTTCTTGTTGGCGGGAGGTAGTTTAAAATTGCTGCGCCGATCCCTAACATGATTTTGCAGTCACTCAAGCGTTCTGCATCGGGCAAACCAGGCGTGTACTCTCTTAGCCAGTTTAGGTTAATGGACGACATCGTTACCTCTTGATTGATCGTCCATTGTACTCCTAAATTGTTAAGTAAAAATTAAAACGGTAAAAATAGCATTTGCAAATTTTGGTGGTTATTACCATTGTGCGACTGTGAGGACTAAAAATGTTTCGGTTTCTACTTTGTTTCACTCTATTCTCGATCTCTTTTATGTTTGCTGATGGAGGAGATCCTACGAATGAGATCCGCCAAGCGCTAGTCAAATGGTCTCAGGATTTCAACGATAAAAATATACCGGCTGTTTGCAGTCTTTTTGCTCCGGATCTTGTTGCTCAATATCCTTTAGCGCCGGATCGAAATTATGAGGCGATGTGCCGACATTTTAAAGAAGTTCTCTCCGATCCTGGTAAAAAATACTCCTATTCTCCACCTCAAATTCAATCGATCATGGTGGATCGAGATTTAGCAGTCGTTAGGTTAGTGTGGGTCTTAAAAACCTCGACAGAAACCATCGTTGAAAATGGCTTGGATGTATTCAGGCGCCAGCAAGATGGGTCTTGGAAAATATCGATTTCGTACGCCTATCCGATTCAATAACTCCATTAATTAGAAGGGCTTGGTCCAGTCTGCCACCACTCCTTGGAAGCTCGGCTCCGGCATGGTAATATCGAGGTTCTGACATCCAATTCAGCTTAGTTCCTGCGGTCGAATATAATTTCAATAAAGACATTGGGGTCATTGTTGGCTCCATCTTCTCCGTCGCAGGCAGAAACACCCCCCGCTTTTCCAGCGTCGTCGGCGCCATCAACATTGTGTTTTAGAAGACTAAAAAAGAGCTGAGTGAGATCCAATACGTAAACTTCGACTCCAAACTTCATCGCTTAGAGTCAAGGTCAGCTGGAGGATATTTAGATGGGAGGCGTTTTTGGAATTCTTCATGTTCCTTCCTACTCTTATCCAACTCTATGGCCTGTGGAAGGGTGTGCTTTTCTGCTACTTCAAGATAGCCTTTATCTCTCTTGATTTTGGAAAGCAAATCTTCCAATTCAGATTCTATGCGCCTAATCCCTATTTCTGCGTTCTTGTAAGATGGATTCGTATCAAATTGTTGGCGGTATTTTTTTAAGTCAGCCTTCAATTCCTTGACCGCATCCTTTCTTTGCGCTATTTCATTTTTTAAATACTGTATATGCGCTTTTACATTTTCCTCAGTTATATCCATAGTATTGAAATTTAGACTAGTTTTGACCGCTATTTCCACATCCTTACTTTCTTTAGTTGGAGTGGTCGATGCCTTAAAAGAAGGACTAACAGGACGCATTTTTGCGAACAATGCTTTTATTTTTTGAAGTATTTTATCTAAAGAAGAAAAAGAAGGGTTGGTGGTAGCTTGAATAGAAGCACTAGGCTTTGATTTGACCGAAAGTTGAACGTTTTTTTCTCCCTCGGAAGGGTAATCTCCCCCTACGGATGGTCTATCTACTTTGTTAGCCATTGTTTATCCCTCATCCCCCATTAAATATATTTTTATTTTAATTTAAAAATATTTATGATATATAAATTTTGAATGAAGCTAGCTAAAATCGTACCTTCATGACCTCTCTTAGAAGCACTTAAAGATGAACCGCTTGGCGATTATGAGAAGGAAAATAGGGCCGAAATGTGGTTGAGTAAGTTGGGCTTTAAAGGGGCCGGGCCTTTTTTCTTGATTATACAATGCCATGCTGTTGTAAATAAGCAACGGTTTTAGCGGTGTCGTACACATGTGGAGGCATACTTTGTTTGCAAGCATACATAAAAAGATGCCTGCACGCGCTGGTGAGGGGGCTTACTAAAGTAACAGCGGCAAATTTAAACTTTCCTTGTCTGGCGAAAGAGAGGGCTGAGTTAACATCCCGAAGGTGGGTGACCGGCTCTGAGTTTTGAACAAGTTTCACGATGTCCTTTGCTCCGGTCTTGGCTGTCTCTAGTATCTCCAGTCCAAGCTTTCGTGTTGGTGAGTTGAGATTCCGAACTCTCTTAATGTATTCATTGTAAGCCTTTTCTGTGCGCATTTTGGCACTAGTAAAGGGATTAGAGGAAAAAAGAGGGGGGAACAAGAAGCAAGCGATTGAACAAACGACAGAACAAAGCATGCGCCAAGGTCTATTGGTTTTACGTAGATATTTATTGTATAAGTCTTGCCCGTCTTTTGTTAAAATTTCTACGGTTTCATTTGAAACAGACTGGTAAGCTGCTGCCTCAATAATAGCATTTTGCGCTACCTTGAACACTTCGCTTGCGGGCAGCTGCTTTTTTGTAGTCTGATTAAAATCAGGGGGTCCACCAGCTGCTTTAGCCAAATAGATCCCATCATTGTTGATCACTTGCCTTAGGCTGCTATGGATTTGAGTAAGCCTTGTGTTCATGTATAATGCCATTGTTAAATAAGTATTTTAATTAACTTAGTCTATTAAAGTCAATTCTTAGCCTTGAATTGTAAATTAATATTTGATCAAGTTATAATGTTGAGCACCATGCCATAGATTGTGAGGAGAAGATGGTAGAAATTGCACTTAGTCAGGCTACACGACCACAACTTCTTTTAGCCCTGCGCCTAGCAGCTGCTGAGGTTATCGAAAAAAATCACTATAAAGGGCTTTCTTTTGGATGTTTTGGTGGACGCCATTGGAAGTTAGAAGGGATCAGCAGCTCTCACTCTCTTCACTCCATTTTTCAAGCATTGGAAAAAGGGTCAAGAGAAGGCTCATATGACAAGACTCAACTAAGCTCAGGACTCTATGACATTCAAATTCTTCGTGGATTTGGAAGCGACGAAATACAAAAACAGTCTTCATGGACTCGAGCGCTGACGAAAATTAAAAGCATAGTCACACGGATTTTCCAAAGAAATGACACTCACCTTTTACTATATAAAAATTTTCTCAATGACGATTGCTTTGAAGGGGGAGTGGAGGGACTGCTGGAGGGACTACTCGGTCTTTCCAAGCTTGCAATGCACAGTTCCGGCGTCTTTGGCAGGCGATACCTTGAGGAAGGCGGAAGTGACCTCTGGCGTTACAACCTTACTCCTGACAATATCGATATCCATGATTGGGAGTTACCCCTCTATCTCGAGGATTTGTGCGAGGCTAATGCAAATTGGAGTCGACTTGAAATTCTTAAACGAGAGGTTGCCTTTTTGAAAAAAGCCTCCAAAGAGTGTTTTGGAGAAGAGGAAAAAAATTTCCTGAAAAAAATTGAACAATTTGAAGAAGTAATATCAAAGAACGAAGGGCTGTCATCTAGAGTCAGAGATGTTGCCTCCAAAAATTATGACACGGCGCTTTCAATGAAAGCTTTAAAGGATGCCCTCTCTTCTCGAGCTTCAAAATTGCCTGTAGATGTTGTTTATAATGGTGTGACCATTCAACAAACCGATTCCGGAAAGAAGATCATCCTGAAATTGTCTCCATGGAAAACAGTGGAATTGACCTTTGTAGAGCAAACGGGCAAGCTTTTAAAAGCTAATAATAGCGGCAAACTTGATATCAGCGAATCGGAGGGAAGGGAGATACTGGCTCTTTTCGACGCTTTCTTTGATCCACAGGCACAACTTATTAAGATACCGTCAAGTGAAGAAGATTACCAGGGAACTCGTCTTGCAATTGAAGAGGCCCGCAAAAACCTCCGTGTACGTACAAACAATTACACAACGATAAAAACGAAAGTTAAGTCCTTAAAAACCTTAAAGGCAGCCGATGGTATACTTCTTGCGAATTTGCAGGCTTCTTACCGAGCGCTTGAACAGGCTAATAAGTCTAACGATCGTCGGCTATCTTCAGCTTCACAGCATGCTCAAGTTTACTTGAATCAATGTGCTGAGTGCATCCAAATTTTATCTCAAGACAGCTCCTCTCTTAAGGGCGTTGGCCCATTCTTTGCTATGGAAACACTCATAGCATTAACGCAGGCTCTTCGTCAGCTAGACTATTTTAAGCTCGAAATGGGCCTGTCAAAGGATTGTGGGGTTGTAGAAGCAAGAGGTCCATATGAAAGCTTATCGGCAGTTCTCTCATCTCTTGATCCTAAGTGCTCTGAATTGATAGACAGCGTTATAAACTCCACTGAGGAGCTCAAACAGATGAGCGCTGTGATGGGCTCAAACTGGATTTCCAGGAAAAATCTCGATGGCAACTGGACTTTCATGGCAATAGTCGCCATGAAAGTCACACAACTGCCTTCATTTGAACTTGAGGAAATGCGGAAAGGGCTAGATCGATTAGACGCTTTTGACATTTTTGAAGCCGAAGGAAGAGAAGCAAGAGAATTTTTAGCCAATAACTTAAGCAAACGTCTTGAATATCTTGCTAGAGGATATCACCGAACCCCTTGGGATGAGCTGACAATTCCCCTTACAGAGGAGCAACAAAAGTTGGTCTCCTCCCTACGAAAGGAACTTCAGGAAAGACAATCCTTAATAAATGAACAGCATGCCATCTATATAGCAGCAGAAATCGCCCAAGAACAGATGGAACTTAATTCTACTAAAGAAGAGATCCGTAAAGAAATAAAAGGCTTTGACACCCTAAATTTGACAGAATTTAGGAGTCATTTTGTCGCAGGCAAAGGGGCCAATGGTTACTACATCCAAACCAGGGAAGCTTTTGACAATTTTGGCGTTCAAGGGTTTGGCGGTTCCGTCTCTCTTGGGAGAGATGGAAACCTTTGGATCAATGGTTCCAATACATTCACCAAAGGGCAGGCAGATCAAGCCCTTAAAGTTATTAAGGGCATCAAGAGGCCAGCTTCGGCAAAAGAGGGGCCTGAAAAGACGGAAGCCAAAGCATCCCTTTTAAAAGAAGTAGCGGCATTTGAACATCTTTCGACAAATATTTATCTCCAGCAAAAAGAGGGGGCAAAAGCTGCTAAGAGGGAAGTTCAAGAGAGGGTTAAACTTCTTGCCGATATCCAAGTTGCTAATCGCAGAGTGGCAAAGCCGGAGCAAACTCTCCTAAAAGAAATGACTACAGCTTATAAAGCGCTCGATTCCACAAGCCTTCCTGAAGGCTTTCAGAAGAGAGACAACCTTCTTCTCAACAAGAATCGGCCTGTTTTAGAGTTTGATCCATCCGGCAATCTCATTAAGCTGTTTGGGGCAACCGTTTTTTCAAAAGCAGAAGCAGAAAAAGCTTTAGAGCTTTTAAATTCTCTCAAAAACCAAGGAAATCAGGATTCTAAAGCATGCCTTGAACAGCTCAGCCATGCAGTGTTAACTCGTATCGGAGAGGCCAATTTCCAAACGTACCTAGCCGTAACAAAAGCCGTCCCTGTAGGTGCCGGCGTCGACATGCTGGTCGTCTATATGGATCAACAAGGGCAAATTTATAGCAAAGATCCGGGCAATGCCATCTCGTCCCTGCAAATCGGTTTTTATACACCTCAGGGAGAACAAGCACAGGAGGCCGATTTTTCAAACCATCGGCTCAGAGTCTGCCGTTATAGCGAATGGGATAAACATAAGCCGGTCAAGGCATCTGAACTTTCGATCCAACAGCAGGCAGCTCTCGAGCATCTTCTTGCTCAGCTTGATCTGGAAATAGGTCTATTGGAAAACGACGCTCAAGCTGTCAAGCCGGGAACGCAATATAATGGATGGCTGTCTAAAAAAACGCTTTCCAGTCCTCTTCCTGCCGAGTCCGAGGTAGAGGTAGAGGTAGAGGTTGGGGAGCAGCATCAAGGCTTAATTCAGGGAGGAGTGGACTTCATGCAACAACGTTTAAATCAGCAAGCTTAAATAAAAAGGGCCGGGCCTGCGATCAGCTGTTCATGTAGTCGCGGGCATTTGTGATTTGAAAACCTTGGAGGGTGATGTCGAAATAGGCAAAATCAATGTGATCGAGATCTGCTCCACGGCTTTCAAACCATTTTAACATTTCAATGTTTTCTGGTTTTGAGGGTTTGTAATGACCGCTTATACTAGAAAGGAAAAGGATTTTCCCATTCTCATCTGACAGAATCTCTCCGGCTGCCATCACAGCGCCAGCTCCAAAAAAACTTGAGTGGTGAAAGACACCCCGTATGTGGCTTGCAGTGTAAAGTTGTTGGTCGGGGCCGATCACAAAAATGACATGTCCTCTTCCAGTATGTTCTGTCGATTCTAGGGCTGTCGAAAAGAGAGCCCCTCCTTTTGTTAACACACCGTTTTCACAACGAGTAAGGTAGGCTTTTCGCTGTTGATCACCTAGGCGGACAAAAGGTCTTGAGACGAAAGAAATCGGCTCTTGCTGTTCTTTCCAATCATCAAAAGATATAAAGGGTTCTGCGGGCTTCCAGCGGAATATAAGTTCTTGATTTCTATGATTTTGCCACTCTTTGAAGGAAAGGGGAATCGGTGTAGAGCCTCTACTATGTTCCAGATATTCGCCAAACCATTGAACCTCGACATGTTGTTTAAAAGCCTCAAAAGATGTGTCTTTTGGACGGGTTTTTTTCCAAAGTTCCATTTCGATCCAAATGGGCATTGGAAGTGAGGGTCGCTGGATGTTATATTCCAATAATTTTTTATCGACCTTTTTCAGTTGATCCAGGTTTGTAGGATCAAACCTGGGAATGCCTCCGGTTTTTGATCGCTCTTGCCTCCACCAGTTTGTGCGCAAATCAGTTTGAAGAATTGCCCAAGTGTTAAAGTCAGAAATCTCAAGATGTGCATGCAGGGCATGTTGACTCCAAAGTCGGAAATTGAGAGGGGGGTATCCCTCTTTTATTAACTTTTCATTCGTTTTTACAAACAATTGGGCTAAAAGATCCTGATTTCTTTTGGGAAGATCGTTTTTTTCCTGCTTTAGCCATGCATCAAAATCGGCCTCAGGTGTTTCCGTAAGCATATTTAATTGATCGAAACATCGCTTCAAAACGAAAAGCGAATATTCACGGTAAGCTTGTTTAAGGTGCCATAAAGGGAAAGAGAGGGGTAGATGGGGGTCAGTCTGACGTTTTTGCCACTTGATAAAATCTTTTTCTGAAAAAGTTTGGTGAGGATACTCTTCCAGATAGGCCTCTTTTTCCTTTTGTTCCCAATCCTTTTTGCCAAGCCAAGAGGTTAAGCTGTCATTGGAGTTCGACTCTGTCCACTCTTTTTGGACACTCTTGAGCCAAGCCCGAAATCCCATTTCAGAAGAGCTGCTTTTCCATAGCTCAATAAGATTTCTGGCATCATCAGCATTCAGATTTGAATCTTTTAGAACAACCTCTCTTAAGGCATACTCTAAATCGATCATCTTCCAAGGCTTTTGTTCTCGTTTGAGCTTCTTGATGCCGCTTGAAATGACAGTGAGAGCCTCTTTCATGTTTTCAATAGCTTGCGAAGATTTTGTGGCCACCTCTGGGAGCTGCCTTGAAAACTGCCTAAAATCGGCTCCAAGCCCTCCTGGTAAAGGTTCATGTCCCTTCTTGGCTGCCTTTTGAAACAATTGGCGCAGTTCTTCACCCTTGATGGTATTTGGACTGTCTCTTAGTTGTTCATCAGTGCATTTTTCTGCAATCCAAGTGACACGACCATTATCGGAAACCGTTTTTCTTAAAACCAAATCGTCGGAACTAACCTTTCCCTCTCTCACTTGACGAAGGAGCTGGTCGCTGATCGAGAACATAAAGCGTATCCTCCAGCTCTTAAGCTATCCCCCTTTCGCAAACAGAGTTTAAAGATTCGTTTGTAACTGTGTTAAGTGATTGAAAGAGTTAGTCTACCACGATCGGGTCTTCATTTTGCATCACGCGCTCCCCTCCAAAATAGTGGATCATCAACCTTTTTCTAGTGTCTTCTAGTATGTCTTTGAGATTTAATGCCCTCGAATCATCTTCCCCATAGAGGTTGTAGGCTTCTTGATAGAAGCCTTGTAGTGGTTACTTGGTGGTGGTGAAAAGTTTTTTTCCCTACAGCATTTTGTGTCAATCCGAGGTTTGTCTCCTCGAGAGACTCTTGGAAGTACGGCTCCGGTATGGTAATATCGAGGTCATGCTCCAACCAGTTTCATCTCTAACACCAAGCACATCTTTTACTCGCGAGGGTCCCCCGCAGAATTTTTTAAAACTGTTTGTTGAACTTTGCTTAAGTAAATTTAACCCTACACTCCGTACATTTGAAGAATTCGAGCTCAAGCTGGAGAAGTTTAACTCTCTTTTAGACACACTCACTCAAGCGTGCAAGTGCGAGTACGATAAAGACCTTTATTCCGGGTTTATCCATCGACTGGAAGCACCTGTCGGAAGCACTTTTACAGTCCAGGCAGACCTGCATGGCGATCTGGCAAGCCTTATTTGCTTGCTTCAGGCTCTTCGAAAGGAAGGGTTTGTTAATGAAAATTATCTGCCAAAAGAGGGCCATTATCTGATTTTCTTAGGTGATTACACCGACAGAGGGCGCTACAACCTTGAGGTCCTTTTTATCCTTGTCCTTCTGAGGGCACAATCAGAGCGGGTCATTTTGTTACGAGGAAATCATGAAGAGGTGGGCGATCATGCTACCTATCTTGGTTATACAAAAGGCACCGCTTATTACGACCCTGCTTTTGCCAAGTACCTAGAATCAACGAAAAACAAAGAACGGCTCCAGGCGTTTTATGAAACGCTGCCCCACGCTCTTTATCTGACACCGATTGCCCCTCAGCCCGAATATTTCATCATTTGTCATGGCCTTCCTCCTTACCATTTTGACCCACAGCTCCATTTTGGGGCACCCTTTTGCCAATTAGTTCCTCGCAAAATCGTGCTTTCTGAGCGTGTTAAACAACTTCAAATTAGCGCTCTGGAAAGGCTCCTTGAAGCAGATGAACGAGAGGATAATGAAATGGTTTCTCTCTTTTTAAATGCACGTATTAGGGACTTGACAGACGTTTGGAACGGTCATTTTACCGCTGATGATGTTCACGCCATTTTGTCAGCTCAGGTGGAAAAAGTCCGTATGATAGTTCGTGGGCACGATCATAAGTTTAACTGGCATCTAGCTTGGAAAGAAAAAAAGTGGAAGCCAGTGGCCATTACGCTTCCGGCTGCCATGGGAGGAGCTCTGCGCGGCATGGCAATTGGTGAGGAAAAAAATCCTCCCCTTGCCCTCACGTTTACTTTACAGAACCCTCTTACAGAAACACCTTTTCATACATTTTACACAGAGGTGGTTTCAGGGCCGATGCATACAACTCTTATGCGCGGAGACCCCCTCTATTTAGCTAGAGCTTAGTCAAAGCCGGTTCATCGTTGACAAGGCAGTGTTACGGTTACGCTGACAGGGCTAGAGGCATTGTTGTTCTGGTCTTTCCTTTGGCCCTGGGACAGAGTCGGAGTCTGCCGAAAATGATGTGCCAGGCGGCAAAGAGCGGTACCAGGCCGTGTAAGCAGCTTTTGCAGTCCAATTATTGCTATCAAATTTTGTCCTTAATTCGCGTTAGCGTTTGGAGCGCTAAACTCCTGTTTAGCTTTGACTTATCAGTGAAAGTGAAAGCTAAACCGAGAGTTTAGCACGGCCTTGTTGCATAATTCGGCTTTATTTTAAGAAATGTAGCTTAGGCTTTAGCCTGAGCTTGTTACCGCGGGTTTTAACCCGCGGCAGACAGTGCGGGGTTAAAACCCCGCAAAACGAGCTCAGGCTAAAGCCTAAGCTACAATGTGTATGCAAATTTTATTTAATTATGCAACAAGGCCGTTTAGCACTCCAAACGCTAACGCGAATTAAGGACAAAATTTGATAGCAATAATTGGACTGCAAAAGCTGCTTAAATCAACCCCCTAGGCTGGCCCTTTCATAGAATTCGGGTGCTGATCTAGGATGCAAAAAAACTATAGAGGTGTTCTCATGACTGGATCTTCTGATCTTCGGCTAACTAGACTTGCGCTTAATAACGGAAGCGGTCGTATGCCCGCACTCGGCTGCGGCACTCTGATTCCCGATGCAGCCGAGACCAAGACAGCAACCAAAGATGCACTTGCGGCCGGATTTCGACACTACGATTGTGCAGAGCGATACAAGAATGAGCGCAGTGTAGGGGAGGCGTTGCAAGAAGGGCTTACTACTGGGGGAATTGCGCGCGAAGACCTTTTTATTACTACAAAATTGTGGAACACCAATCATCGACCCGAGCGCGTTGAGCCGGCCTTTGAGGGGAGTCTGGATAGACTCGGGCTCAACTATATAGATCTTTACCTCATTCACACCCCTTTTGCATTTAAGCCAGGGAACGATCAAGACCCACGGGATGAAAACGGCAATGTCATCTATGACAAAGGGGTGACTTTGCTAGACACCTGGAGAGCATTGGAACGTCTTGTCGACCAGGGCAGATGTCGTGCCATCGGACTTGCAGACGTCAGCTTGAACGAATTAGTTCCTATTTATGAGGCTGCGCGTATCAAGCCGGCCGCAGTGCAAATCGAATCCCATCCTTATCTGCCCGAAACGGAGCTTCTAGAATTTTGCAAAGAGAAAGGCATTGTGTTTTTGGCGTTTGCGCCATTGGGTCATGGAATGCATCCGGGGCTGCTTGAAGATCCGGTTATTACGTCGGTTGCCAAGCGAGTGGGGAAAACGCCTGCGCAAGTCTTACTGGCTTGGGCAGTGCAACGTGGCACGGCTGTGCTTACCACGCCCAAAAGCGCAGCTCGCGCAAGAGAGAATTTTGACATCTCTGTCCTCCCTGAAGACGCGTTTAACGAAATCAACCGTATTCAGACTAGACAGAGGCTTAACGAAGTAGTGAAGACGGGCGTACCTGGTTTCATCGCAAAAGGTAGATAAACTGACTTAGCTACCGATTGAGAATATTTTGGAGAGGGTAAATGACAGGTCTAAAGGTATTTTCTTAGAAACTGTATGGCCCACCAAGCCTCCAACGACTGTGCTAGCTAATATGGCTCCTGCTAATTTGAATAGTGAGAGAGTGTTTAAAAAAGCAGCGTGTTCCTTGGCTTGCTTTTCGTCTGAGTAGTCTGGTGTGTCTTTTATAAAATCTATAGTCTTCCAGCCATCCGAGATGGTACTGGTGCAGAGTTTGTATCGATAGGTATCAAAAAATTCCGTATTGTCTCGGGCGTAAAATGTCTCTACCTTAGGTTGCTTCATCCAGTGAAGGATCTTTGGGATTCCATAGGCAATTAAAGCAATAGCGGCGCCGCCTGCAGCACCCTTCGAGGCAAAAGAACTTAGATTGACATTTATCATGTGACATTATCATCCATTTAATACAAAAGTGTATCAACTTAAAGCATAAACGTAAACATTTTTTTATCTACGCAATGCCAGGCCTGACTCTTCTATGTGATAGGGTCAAAATTTGACTTCAGGCAGTGTCCAGCCTTCAGGGGTGTGGATGATGCGCAGCGTAATCGGCTTGTTTCAAATAAGGTATTGTGCACTTCTTACTAAATTCCATATGCTTATCCGATTCATGGAGGCTAAGAAATTTGTTAATTGACTTTTGTTTATAAAAAAATTAAACAGACAAAAGTATAATCTAACCGGGAATGTTGTTGTGAATAACACAGACTTAAGTG
This sequence comes from Parachlamydiales bacterium, assembly GCA_963765145.1. Lineage (GTDB taxonomy): Bacteria > Chlamydiota > Chlamydiia > Chlamydiales > JAJFMK01 > JAGVKY01. The sequence goes on along the minus strand of CAVXVG010000029.1, from coordinate 118,410 downwards.
TTTTTGAAGCCTATTTTGGAGTCAAACGATTCTATGAAAATTGGGGTTGGTATCTTGCTCTTGGAATACTTCTTGTAATTTTAGGTATTTTGACTATTTCAGGTAGTTATATTGCCACTTTTTCCATCATTGTTTTCTTTGGTAGCCTACTGCTCATTGGTGGCATTTTGCAAATTGCTTATGCTTTTTGGGGGCGAAAAGGGCAGGGGTTTGTTCAAACGTTACTTTCTGGAATTTTTTATGCTATCGTTGGTGGCTTGATGGTGACGCATCCTACAGCTAGCGCGATGGCTATTACTTTGCTACTGGCTGGTTTTTACACTATTACCGGGATATTTAAGATTGTCGTCAGTCTTGCAACACCTGTGATCCAGTGGAAGTGGTTGCTGTTTAGCGGTCTTGTCTCACTTGCTTTAGGAATTCTGATTTGGGCCGAATGGCCAATTTCAGGGATGTGGTTTCTAGGTCTCTTGATTGGAATAGACCTAATCTTTCTTGGCTGGTTCTGGATTATGCTAAGTGTGTCAGTAAAGTGTTTAGCAGACGCCAACAAGCCCTGAGAATCGAGAAATAAAGCCACCTGGTTAAGGGTAGCTAAACCCTTGTTTTGTACAGAGCGTTACCAGAGCTTGATAATCTCTTTGAATCTTGTTCTAAAGTATTTTAATTGTCGGCGTAGAATGGGGTTGTAGAGCCACTTGCGATAGTGTTATTACCACTTTGCTCCGGCATGTGCTCCTCCATCAATTCGAATGTTTTCACCATTCACCATGGGGGCCGATTGCAAATAGAGTAGAGCATCCACGATTTCAGAAATTTGAACCAGCCGAGGAATAGGGTGAAGCTTTTTTAGGAGCTCGTGGTCGTCGTTGGCGTGCATCGGAGTGTCAACGACACCGGGTGAGATCGTGTTGAATCGAATCCCGTCTGTCACGTATTCCATTGCTAAGGCGCGACTGAACGCCGGAATGGTGGACTTGGTGAGGACGGGCAGTGAGATGTGCGCGCCGGCCAATGGCTGGTCGACCAAAACCGTCGATATGCCCACGACATGGCCGGACTTCTGTTTGCTCATTTGCACAATCACTTGCTGTGTTACGAAGAAATATCCAGCGATATTTGTGCCGATCATCATTTCAAAATCTTCAGACGTATATTCCGTGAACGGCTTAGGCATATAGATTCCCGCGCAATTGACGAGAAGATCAATGCGGTCAAAATGTCTCACGGCAGCATCTACTACTTTTATGGCAGCTTCTTTTTTGCTAATGTCTCCGTCCACCAGGACCAGATCTTCAGAGGGTTTTAAATCTTTTGATTTGCTGATCGTGCGCGAATTTGCGACGACATGATAGCCGTTTTCGAGAAGTGCTTGAGTGATGCCCAATCCTATGCCGCTTGAAGCTCCAGTGACGATGGCGACTGGTTTGTTGTTGGTGTCCACGTTGATAGATGTTCTCCTCTGCCTAAGGCATGTGAGTCACATGAAATCTTCTTCCCAAATAACTATTTTGTATTCTGAGAGCAAAATTATTTCAACCATAAATGGTTCACAAAAACACAAAAATGTCATAAAATCTTTAAACTTTTAATGAGTTTTAGATGAGCACTAGTGCAGGCGCACCCACAGTTTCACATTCACTATCCTCAACAGAGATGCCTCTAGAGATTCGTTACACGCAGCTGCTGCTCAAGCACATCCAAGAGATCGCAAAAAACGCTCAGGAGAATTTGACCTGCGCGTTGGAAAACATAGATGCACTAAAAAAAGGTTATTGGGATCCCCTCCAACTACCTTCAACGTCTAAAACTCCTGAATCAAACTAAGCGGTTGGAGTTTTTAAATGAAAAACAGTGTGCATTTTATGGGTATTTATCGCACCCCGCATTAGAACTTTCTGAAGGGGGTAAGACACCTTTTGGCAAGGTCCCTTTCACCTTTACCCTGAAACCGGGAAATAGACCCTCCCTAGTTTTGGATGATTTAGATAAACGTCTCAATCTTGTCAATCCGGAGCTGGCCGTCTCGATTGCAACGCACAAAGCACTCAGGGATTTATTTGGAAGTCAAAAGTTCGATTGTCTTTTTGCTCATTTCCCTATGAAGTTGGGTAGTAGCCTTGACTACCCCGAATTTCTTTTCCGCAAGAAACAGCTCGCACACAAAGGGGAATTTGAGAGGGGAGACATCGTAACATTCGAAAATGTATTTACCTACCCCTTTAAACATCCTCTCAAAGACAAAATTTATCATGTTGTTTACGGGGGAAAAGACACCTATTTTGGCTTTGGACTGCCTCCGGAAGGGTTGAGCCAAACTGAAATCGAAGACACCATGCTCGATGATTACAACCAATCGCAAAATACACCTTTTTTAGATGAGGCCCACCAAAACCATCGACTTAAGATGGGGATGCCGGCAGATAAGAAAGAGGTTGCCATCAAAAGAAGGCAGATGTTGATGATCCAATTAAAAGCCCATCAACTAACGAAAAGCGATTTTCAAAGCATTCCAAGGTTAACTGCTTTGCCGAGATCGGAAACTGGTAAATGTGATTTTTTAATCACACGACTCGACGTTCCCCACACCAAAATTTGTGAAGAAGCTGACTTCAGGGCTTTCAAAGCATGCATCGACAGTGAAAAGTTTTTTTTATAGGGACTAATTGAAATTGCCCTGCAATTAATAGTCGGTAAGGATAAAACTGCTGCAGAAGCTGGCTACGCTAGCACGGTGTTTTATTACCCTCGTAATAGGAGAATCAGGATCTAGCGGTTTAGTTGTATTCCGCAAAAGGTTAAACATCCTCTCTAAAGCGGGAGTTTGTTTTACGAATGCGCTTGGTTGACTCTTGGGGTCTTTAAAGGGGAAAACCTGAAAAAGGCTCTCAAAAATGTCTGCGATCATTTCTTGCAGAGTGTTAGAGTCTTCTGCGATGTCAGCAGATAGTTGACCCTTTTTTTCTAGATATTTCATGACAATATCACCTTCGAGAAGAGACTTGCCAAAATCCTCCATTTTTTGTTCTATTACAACAGTATTGGGGCGAAAAGAATTGTTTGTTGCGCAAAGCGTTTGGATATGCGTAGAAATCTCTTTCCAGCAGTCTTTGGCATTCTCAATAGAGCCATCTGTCAGTATTCTGGTCAAAGCTTGATTTGTTTGGTCTTTTTGTTTAGTAGTGAATGAAAGAAGGTTTTGATCGATTAAATTTTCTACTGCAAAAAGAAGCTTTGTTTTTAATACATGAGTGCTAGCTTCTCCCATTACAAAAAAATCTTCTGCTTCAAAGCGATGATAGTGAGGAGAGGCAGGGTTTTTTTTGACAAACTGAAGAAAATTCTGGGTGGTTTTAACGACTGTGGCTTCTTTTTTTTTAAGTTTTTCGCTTCTTAGGGAAGTGAGCATTTCCTCAACAAGCGGATCAGTCACTAAAGATTGATGGCCGGAACGAACAAAACTAACGGTATTGGGTACGCCACTAAAAAAAGAAGACATGCGTTAATTCTTTTTTGCTTTTTGTTTGTTAGTATACTCCAGTTGGTGATTTAAGGTTTGGTGTTTTTATAGCGGAGGAGGGTGAGCATGCCGGCCTCTTGATGGTAGAGGAGGTGGCAATAGCATGCAATTCGGAACAACAGCAACGAGCTTGAGAAAGTAAAAGGGGCCGGCCCTTTTCATGGCTGTCAAATTGAATGCCGACACGGTGTTTTAAAAAAGAGTGCTCCTTGCAACCCGCCTAAAAAAGCGTCGGCCCCCGTCAAATGTTATTGATATTTTTTATAAAAATAAAATACACAAAAAGAATAATTTGTGTTATATTTCATGTTTTTTTATGGAATTATGAGCAATTATTACAGAGTTGGACACACTTCTACCAATCAAGCACACAACTTTAATCATGATGTGGGAACTAGCAGGCAAAGACCCCCTTCAGGAGTAGAACAATTTGCCCCAGGCAACCGGAACCCTAAAGTATTAGTCCAAAGAATAACTGAATTAAAAAAACACTTTAATTCGAAAGACGGCATCACTCTTTTTACTTCGTTTGAAGGCGAACATGATGTCTATACCTACAATGCTGTTCTATCGTGCCATGCACAACTAAAAGCTGCGCCAAAGGCTCTTGAAATTTTTGGAGAAATGCCAAAAAGAGGCATAAAACCGGACCAAGTCACTTACAATACCCTTATCAACGCTTGTGTAAAAGCTGGTATGACAGATAAGGCCTTTGCACTTTTCAATGAAATGCAAGGCAAAAAGATTGAAGCGAATCTAATCACTTACAACACCATTATCGACGCCTATGCAAAAGCTGGTATGGCAGAAAAGGCTTTCAAAGAGTTCAATAAAATGAAAGCCGAAGGGATTAAAGGAAATCAAATCACTTACAACACCCTTATCGACGCCTGTGCAAAAGCTGGTATGGCAGAAAAGGCTTTCGCCGTTTTCGAAGAAATGAAAGGCAACGGAATTAAAGCGGATCAAACCACTTACAATACCCTTATCAACGCTTGCGCAAAAGCTGGTATGGCAGAAGAGGCTTTCGCCGTTTTCGAGGAAATGAAAGGCAACGGAATTGAAGCGGATCTAATCACTTACAGCACCCTTATCAACGCCTGCGCTCAAAAGGGTATGGCAATAGATGCTTTCGCAGTTTTCAAGAAAATGCAAAGCAAAAAGATTGTAGCGAATCTAATCACTTACAGCACCCTTATCAACGCCTGCGCTCAAAAGGGTATGGCAGAAGAGGCTTTCGACGTTTTCGAGGAAATGAAAGATAACGGAATTGAAGCGAATCTAATCACGTATAACACACTTATCAACGCTTGTGCTCAATGCGGAATGGCAAAGAAGGCGCTTGCAGTTTTCAAGAAAATGCAAGGCAAAAGGATTAAAGGAAATCAAATCACTTACAACACCCTTATCCACGCCTGTGCAAAAGCTGGTATGGCAGAAGAGGCTTTCGACGTTTTCGAGGAAATGAAAGATAACGGAATTGAGGCGAATCTAATCACTTACAGCACCCTTATCAACGCTTGTGCAAAAGCTGGTATGGCAAAAGAGGCTTTCGATGTTTTCAATAAAATGCCAAGCAAAGAGATTGAAGTGGATCAAATCACTTACAGCACCCTTATCAACGCCTGCGCTCAAAAGGGTATGGCAAAAGAGGCTTTCGACGTTTTCGAGAAAATGAAAGATAACGGAATTGAAGCGAATCTAATCATTTACAGCACCCTTATCAACGCTTGTGCTCAATGCGGAATGGCAAAGAAGGCGCTTGCAATTTTCAAGGACATGCAAGACAACAGGATCGAAGCGGATCAAATCACATATGGCACACTTATCAACGCTTGCGCTCAGGATGGAGGATATATAACCGAAGGACTATCGATCCTAAACAAAGTAAAGGAGCTATATGGCGTGGATAAAAGTAGTTTTTGTCAGACCTTAAATATCGCCTATCAGTTGATGCTCAATCTTTATCTAAGAACTGACAATTATAAAGAAGCCAAAGCTCTTTTCATTGAATATGAAACGGAATTTTGGAAGTCCAAGGACCACTTTGAAGAATCGGAGGAAACTAAAAAAATTACCTTTGATTGCCATGGACTAACTCCTGGTGTTGCAGCTCTCTATATCGAAAACTACTTTGCCTATTTCAAAACGCTTGAGATTATCACAGGGAAGGGCCTCCATTCCAATAAAGAGGCCTTCCGCATGAAAGATGGGTTAAAAACCTATTTTAAAACAAGATCCGACATCAGTTTTACGGATCATCCTAACAACTCAGGTCGAATTACAGCTGTCAAAAGCATGCAATTCACATCAACAAGAAGCTTAAAGAGTTAAGCAGGGTAGGCTTGCCGCCATGGAATTGCTCCAGTTTGTCTACAAAATGCACCCGGTTGTGTCAATTGGTTGCATTTTGTAGACTTTCAGTATTTGGATGGGCAGTTTGAAAACTTCAGCGAACAACAATACTTCTACCTGGAGACCAAACCTAGCTATCCGTGGCAAATCGATTGGCATTGCAACACACAGTAATCGAATTCTTGTTTGTGAAGTGCTAGATGATAGCGGAAACCTCAAAGGCTGGTGTCCTGTTGGTGGGGGCATTGAGTTTGGAGAGACAGCAGAAGAAGCTTTAAAAAGAGAAGTTTTTGAAGAATTAGGATGTGGCATTCAGATCATGGGCCTTCCTTTTGTGGTTGAGAATATTTTTGAACACCATGGCTTTAAAGGGCATGAGATTGTTTTTGCATTCCCCATTGGCTTTAACGATCCGAATATCTACGCAAAAAAGCGCTTCCAGATCGTCGAGAGTAGAGGGACAACCCATTGGGTTGAGTGGATCGACATCGAGCATTTTCGAAATAAAAAAGAGGTTCTTTTTCCAGAAGCCGTCGTTTCTCGCTTGAGTCTATAAAGGCTGAGAAAGCTCTGACAGCAACCATTGATTTTGCAAGAAACTGTCACAATGCGACAGTTTCTTGCAAAAATTGATCTTTCGTTGGAAAATGAGGCTTTAGAGAGAGACTAAAAGAATGACCTTACTTTATGAGGCTCTTACCCGTTGGCCCAAACCCTTTATCTCCACCACAGACTTACATAGTCTTTTTATAGATCACACTCCCGCTTCTCGTTATGGCATTATCAAAAGGGCGGTAAGCAGAGGGGATTTGATTTCGATTAAAAGAGATTTATACCTAATTAAAAACCATCAGGTTTCTCCTAACACTTTTGAACTAGCCCCCATTATTTACGGCCCTTCTTACATTAGCTTAGAATCTGCCTTAAGCTTCCATGGGTGGATTCCCGAAGCGGTAAGGACGACTACAAGTGCTTCCATTAAAAGATCTGTAGAATTTGAAACCCCAATCGGTTTTTTTTCTTACGAACATGTTCCTCCTCAAGTGTTTCCGATGGGCATTGCGCAACATCTAAGCAATGGCATCACCCTCTTTATCGCCTCTCCGATCAAAGCTCTTGCAGACTATAGCTATGTTAGAAAAAGGGAATGGCCCACGCTCACTGACCTTCTCCATGACTTAAGGATTGAGCCCGAAAGCATCGATAAAACAGATAAAAGACTTCTATCTGAACTGATCAAAAATTATCCAAATAATAGAGTGAAAAAGGCTCTAACGCTCTTAAAAGAAGGACTCTCACATTGACATCCATTATCCAAGAGCGTCTAAAAACTTACCCTCTGACTTCTAAAAATGACGAGCTCAATGCACTTAAGGAAATTTACCAAGAAATTGCCCTTGCTGGTTTAGCAAGGAGTAATTTCTTTAAACAGGCGGCTTTTCAAGGCGGAACTGCATTAAGAATTGTTCATGGGCTCCAGAGATTTTCTGAAGACCTAGATTTTGTTCTTCTTAAGGAAGACTCTGCATTTAAATGGGAATTATACCTAAAAGCCATCGCCTTGGAGTTCAAATCGTTCGGCGTTGAGATTACGTTGAAAGATAGAAAAGAAGCCAAAGGTGCCATTAAAACAGCCTTTCTAAAAGAAGATTCTTTTGCGCGTATCCTTGAATTAAAATTCGACAGACTCCCTTCGGACGAGCAGATCATCAATGTAAAATTGGAAATCGATACACACCCCCCAGAAGGGTCTCAATTTGAAAATGCTTTCCTCATCTACCCTTATCCCTTTTCCCTTTTACTCCAAGACCCACCTAGTCTCTTTGCAAGTAAGTGCCATGCTCTGCTTTGTAGACCTTATGAAAAGGGGAGAGACTGGTTCGATTTTCTTTGGTATCTTTCAAAAAAAACAACAATCAACCCCTTTTTACTTAAAAATGCCCTTTATCAGGCAGGCCCCTATAAAGGTCAGCAGATCCCTTTTGATAAGGCATGGTTGATAGATGCATTTGAAAAGAAAATTAAATCGTTAGATTGGAATGCCGCTAAACGTGACATCATTAACTTTCTTCGAGCAGAGGATAGAAGATTTATCGAAAGTTGGAGTGAATCCCTATTCAAAAGCCAACTCCCAAAACTGCAATTTTCTGAACCTATGCGATAGTGTAACTTTTGCAAGAAACTGTCACTTTGTGACAGTTTCTTGCAAAAATGCTACTGGGCGCGCTTCGAACTTTTTGACTGACCAGGCCTTTTTCGAAAATTTTCAACTCTTTCAAAATTAACAACTAAAAGTTCACTTGAAAATAACGTATCTCGAAGGATACAATCTTGAAAGATTTATCAATCCTAGGAATAGGTCATGGCAAGAACTAAAAAATATCAAGAGTTTCTACTAGAGCATTTAGCAGATCACGATGAAGCTGTCGCATACTTAAACGCTGCTTTAGAAGAAAGTCTTAAAGGTAATGAAGAGTCACAACACCTTTTCTTAATTGCTCTTCGAAATGTCGCAGAAGCACAGGGCGGTATCGGGATATTGGCTAAAAAAGCTCGTGTTGGCCGTGAAAGTCTTTACAAAACACTCTCAGTCACCGGCAATCCTAAATGGCATACGCTGGTTTCGTTGTGCGTGGCGATGGGGTTAAACTTAAGATTAAGCTGTGATAGTTATAGCACTGAATAATTCCATAATCAGGCGTAAAATACATTGGAAAGTAATTACATTAAAAAAGATTGAAAAAAGTGGAAAATAAAGAGGATTACTGGACTATTTGTCCGAGATGTTGTGGACGCGGCAAAAAAAACTTTAAGCTCCGCAAGAAATCGAGACTCCGTTACCAAATAGCAGTGAATGAATTTGAAAAAGCTAAGGGTGAAGGAAAGGTTTCGGTTCGGCCTAAGCTTACTCAATATTTATGCGATAATTGCAGTGGATCTGGCTTGATTTCTGCCACTAGTCATCCCATACCAGATACAGAAAACTATCCACATGTAGCAATTATTGGTGCAGGTATAGGCGGCGTGGCGCTGGCTGTAGCTTGTTTGCATCGTGGCATTCCATTTACCCTTTATGAGCGCGATAGCAGCTTCGATGCGCGAGCTCAGGGCTACGGACTTACCTTGCAACAAGCAAGCAACGCAATTAAAGGATTAGGTCTTTTATCTTTAAAAGACGGGGGTAAATCTACACGCCATGTGGTGCACACTACAGAAGGAAAAGAAATTACTGAATGGGGACTGAGAACGCATTCAAACATTAACAAGTCTCCAAGGCGTATAAATGTGCATGTCCCGCGACAGGCCTTGCGCTTAGCGTTGCATGAGCAATTAGGCGAGCATGATGCCGTGCAGTGGGGGCACCGCTTAGTTTGTTTTAAGCAATGTGAAGATAAAAGCGTTGAGTTAAGCTTTCAAGTTAATGGAGAGATGAAGAAGGCCAAGGCAGATTTGGTGGTGGGTGCCGACGGTATTCGGAGTGTTGTGCGCAGTTTGTTGCTTGGTGAAGATGCGACTCCTTTGCGTTACCTGGGTTATGTAGTAATTTTGGGTATTTGTTCTTTAAAGGCTCTTAAGGGGGTTGAGAGTTCATTGCTCGACTCAGCTACCGTGTTTCAAACCGTCAATGGTTATGAGCGAATCTACATGATGCCTTATTCGTCAGACTCGATAATGTGGCAATTTAGTTTCCCCATGTCCGAAGAAGAAGCTAAGGCCTTGAGTGCACAAGGAGCCCAGGCACTTAAAGAAGAAGCGTGCCGTAGAACACAGTGGCACAAACCCATTCCTCAAATTTTATCAGCAACTCTGCCGGCACAAATTTCAGGTTATCCCGTTTACGACCGAGAATTACTCAAGTCGCAATTATTGGAAAAAGCTGGGGCAGTTACTTTGATTGGAGATGCAGCTCACCCTATGAGTCCATTTAAAGGACAAGGTGCAAATCAGGCTCTGTTGGATGCGCTGTCACTTGCTCGTAACATTTCAATAGCATGTACTCCCTTGTCTAAATGGCGAGAAACCGGAGTGAGAGAAGTTGTACTAACTGAATTTGAAGAAGAAATGTTAGCGCGCAGTGCTTCGAAAGTTAAAGATTCAGCCGAGGCTGTAGAACTTCTACATTCCAAAGATGTGCTACGTGAAGGTAATGAACCTAAAGGACGATGTTTACGCGGTAACAATCTGTAATCAGGTTTTCTCTTGAGGAATCAAAGATAGGGAATAAAAAAAAGCCTTCCTGATAGGGAAGGCTTTTTTTTATTCCCCTCGCGAGCTCTTGGGCAAAAATCCTGCATGGATCTGTTGAATCGGCTCAAGCTCTGCTTTCCAAAGCGAATCGACCTTTCCTCAAATGGAGCCTTCATAGTAAATTCTTTGTGTGCAAATAGAGCATTTTGGTAAAAGCTTTTATCTATTCAGAAGGATTTTAATATGTCTACTCCACTGCCACCAGTCCTAGCTCCTACTCTTCATACTACTCCTGAAGATATAGCCAAATGGGCAGAAACAAACGGTTCTTATGCCGCCTACCGTGGCGGCATCCTTAGAAACTTGGAGCAGCAATTAAACGTTCGTGTGCAGGATCTAACTGAGATAATGAAAAAACCCCCTATCAGTATGAATGAGCACGTCCAAAACATAGGCCGCTTCAAAATAGGTGTTGCTGATTTTAATACATTGAAAGATGCGCATACAGCAGCAGTTAATGCCCAAAAAGCGTACGTAGCAACGCTTTGGAAAATCACCCGGTTGGTCTATGGAACACTTGCTTTCATAGCTTCTGTCCTCTCTTATCTTGCGCCAACTTATTTTGCCCCTGCTTTGAAGGTCGTCCCTTCACCTGTCGAGTTCAACCCGGATGCTCTTTATGGTCAATCTATTGTGGTGACGGGTAATAATGGAGAAAGGATCGAAGTTCAGCTGGAACAAGAAGGAACAGTGTTGGTTGAGTTGGGAAATTCTGAAGTACTAGCAACGCTACGCTTACAGACCGGTTGGAGCAATGTACCTAACTGGGATATAAAACAAGTCAAGGGGATATTTAAGGGCAAATTCCCTGAAAAAGAGGATGTGACCGCTCGTTTTGTGTATGCCGAACTTTTAAGTGTCCAAGGATCGCCATCATTTGATTTTGCCCTCCAGAAAGCAGCGCAACTGGCTTATGAAATTTTCTGTCAAAGTCCTGAATATACCCTTTTCTTCCTGACAACACCAGATTTTGGAGATCAAAAGATCCCTGAATTTGAAAATAAATTTATAAAATTAGAAGACAATCAATTTTTATCTGCTTTCTGCAAAAACAGCGGCCTTAAAGATTCATGGGTGCCTCAAAGTAGTAAAGAAAAGCAACTTACTGTCGCTATCGGCGGCTCTAATCATAAGAGTCAAAAAATTAAGAAAAACCTTGTCGATACTCCCATTCTTCCCAAAGAAACCCTTCCCCTTTTGCCTTCCACGTAACCAAATACAGTAGCCCCTCCCACTGTTTTTTTCACGCTTGCAACAGAGGGAACCTTGTGCTAATCCGGAAAAAAAATCCAGATTAAGCAAAAATCACAGCAGGTTAGTTAACTCGATAAATCTACAACTGTATAATTTAATTATAAATGGCGCTGTTAAAAACGGAATTACATCCTAGAAACAAGCATAGAGCACCCTATGATTTTAAAGAGCTCACTAAAAGCTGTCCTGATTTAACTAAATTCGTAGCGAAAAATAGCTATGGAAATGAATCGATTGATTTTACGGATCCCATCGCTGTTAAAACTCTAAATAAAGCCATTCTTAAGCTCTTTTACAACATTACATGGGATATACCTGAACATTTTCTTTGTCCTCCCATTCCCGGTCGAGCAGATTATATCCACTATATTGCAGATTTACTCGCCGTTTTCAACAACGGGCTCATACCTGAAGGAAAAAAAATTTCAGTCATAGATATTGGTGTAGGTGCAAACTGCATCTATCCGCTTATCGGACATCGAGAATACGGATGGAGTTTTATTGGTACAGATATAGACCCGTTAGCGATCTCAATTGCCAAGGGCATTGTCGCACAAAATAATCTTGCGGAAGCTATTGAAATTCGTTTGCAAAAGTCCTCTGCAAATATTTTTCAAGGTGTTTTACACGATGACATTATATACGATGTCTCAATGTGCAATCCTCCTTTTCATGCTTCACGGGCTGAAGCACAGGCTGGGACTCAAAGGAAGTGGAAAAATTTAAAGGTACAAACAAAAGCTCTGAACTTCGGGGGGCAAAGCAATGAGCTGTGGTGTCCCGGTGGCGAAGTGGCATTTGTCAAACAGATGATTGAAGAGAGTGCTCACATCCACTGCAAGTGGTTTACAACGCTTGTTTCAAAAGCCAGTAGTCGTGTACCTATCTATCGCGCGTTAGAAAAGGCGCGACCTAAAGAAATGAGAACAGTAGATATGGGCCAAGGTCAAAAGAAAAGCCGTATTGTCGCTTGGACTTTTATCTAGAATTTAAACTTGTTATATACCGAACTAAAGCAAAGAAGGCCATCAAGTTTTATTGAGAAATGAAAGGGGGTCAGAAACGGGGGGGGGGTAAAATCAGTCCGTTTTTTGAAGAAAACCGGTAATTTGTTTCACTCCATTCCTGATCCCGTTTCAATTTATGCTCAAGCTATGACAGGACGGCATTAAAGAGTCGGCGAATCGTGATCATGAGGTCAAAGGGGAGGATCAATAGTCCACCGCTTGTGACTTCAATCGCATTGCGAATGGTTATTCCTAAAGCTCTTCCCTTAAAGTCGGAATAGGGATTAAGCAAGGTATAGCTGAAGTGAAAGACTGCTTTCATGGTTCCCACTCCGGGGATATAACCGAGGATATTCAGGGCAATTTGTCTCACGATCGAGACGGGGCGCCATTCATGCGGCTCAAATTGAGAGGGGATGCCAAAGGCTTGTGACACTTTATCCCAGTGGATGTCTCTTGGTTCTTCAATAGATGACATGATTTTCTCCTAAACAGGCGTTATTATAGCGAAATATGCGTTTACGTCGACATCGTAAAAGGGGCCGGACCTAGGGGGTTGATTTAAGCAGTTTTTGGGCCCAGAAAAAGTATAGATGTTTTTTTCGATTTCATCGGGGTTGATATAAATTCCAATTAACTCAGGCCGTAGCATCGCTTTTAATGTGCTTTTACCTGAACCATTTGGGCCAGCAAACATTCGGAGGCGAGGTGTATCTTTATTCATCTGATTTTTAGCTTTTGGCCAATGGTTACTTTTGTGGACGGAGGGAGGGGCTTGATGATTTTTCTTTTTCCGTCAGGGAATATCTCTACGAGATTTCCATTTTCACTCATATGTTTGGGGTCAGGCCTGGCATTCGGACATTTGCGTTTTGCTTTATGTTTGGGGTCAGGCCTGGTGTTTGGGGTCAGGCCTGGCATTCGGACATTTGCGTTTTGCTTTATGTTTGGGGTCAGGCCTGGCATTCGGACATTTGCGTTTTGCTTTATAAGCAATATTGTCTATTTTAGAAGGCTATGGCCAGGCGATCACGTTTTCATCTACCCAATTCAATATACCATGTCATGCTAAGAGGTAATGATGGGCAACCTATCTTTTTCTCAAATGGGGATCGATGTCGCATGTGTCTACTGATTCAGGAAGGTGTTGAACGGTTTGGCCATACTGTCCATGCATTTTGTTTTATGACAAATCATATCCATCTTGCCATCCGAGTTGGCAAAGTGAATATTTCTCGGATTATGCAAAATCTTGCCTTTCGATATACCCGTTATATAAATAAGAAATACGATCGTAACGGGCATCTGTTTCAGGGTAGATTCAAATCAATTGTTGTAGATGGTAACCGCTACCTCAAAGAACTTGTAAGATATATTCACCTCAATCCTGTGCGCGCGAGCTTAGTGAATCAACCGGAAAAATATACTTGGAGTAGTCACAAAGCCTATTTACTGCTAAATGACTACACATGGTTAACTCCAGATCATCTATTGGAAAAATTTGGTGGTGTGCGAAATGAGGCTTTGGCTAAGTATGAGAACTTCGTTTTAGAGGGAATTGGAGTAGAAACAGGTTTAGATTTTAAGTCAGGTCTTGCCAAGGGAATTTTAGGCAATGAAGTATTTGTTGAAGAGTTTTTGGAAACCTTAGAGGGGATTCAACAACAAGACATTAAATTGCCTGAACTAGTTGCAAAAATATGCAGTCACTTCAGTCTTTCGGAAAAAGCTTTGTGTTCATCTGGAAAAAACAGACTAGAATCCCATGCTCGCGCAGTATTGGCGCTCATAGTCCGAGAGATGAAAGGTCTTTCACTTGAAGAACTGGCTGCATTCCTTGAACGTGATTCAAGCAGTCTAAGTAAGCTTGCTAATCGCCTAGAAAGGAAATGTGTCCGGAATCCACAACTTTTTGCAGAAATAAATGAACTGAAAGCCTGGCTCTTTTCCCCAACGCTTCAAATGTCCGAATGCCAGGCCTGACCCCGTTTCCGTTTCAACTTTTTGCAGAAATAAATGAACTGAAAGCCTGGCTCTTTTCCCCAACGCTTCAAATGTCCGAATGCCAGGCCTGACCCCGTTTCGTTTCCTGACCCCGTTTCCGTTTTTGACCCCGTTTTCCGTTTCTAGTATTAAGTGGGTGGGAAATTAACCAATTGATGTTCAGTAAAAGAGACCGCGTCACGAGATTGTGCGATTTGAGAGAGAAAATGAAGGTGAAGAGGGGAGGGCGGGCCTAGGGGGGCGGAATTTCACCAATTGCCTCAAGATCAGCAAGATCTTTGAGACGGCCAGTAGCACGTTTGTTTTTGACAAAGGCAGCCCTTCCAAGATAGAAGACTAGCAGCTTACCAAATGATCCTTGTTGTCGATTAGCCCATATTTCATCTGCTGAAACGCCATCTAAAATAGTCAGTAGATCAATTCTTACGGGAGGGTAACCGAGCTGTATAATATTTCCAGAAAGAATATCGTTTTCGGTTAATGAAAGCGATTTCATTCCAAAATCACCGATGGCTTTAATTAAAGCTTTGGCATTAACTGTGGAGGGGTATATCCAAATATCAATATCACCAGTGTATCTAGGATATCCAAGAAAAGCTAAATCATAGGCTCCTACAATAACATACTCGACGGCATTTTGATTTAAAGCGGAAATAAAGTCAGAAAAATCGGGATGAATATCCACTAACGGCCAGCCCTGAAGTGAATATCTCTAGTGATTCGCGGAATGGTTGTAAACCCGCAAAGGGAATAATATTGTTTTCTTAAAAATTCGACGGCATTGATTCGTTCTTGAGGAGTTTTTTCTTGCCAGAATTGCAAATCAGAAGTGTTGTCGTTCCTGTTGATAATATGTACTGTCAGATCTCTCCGCGCCGATTGTTTCTCCATAATCCAGCCTCCAACTATCAAACTCATTCTAACATTTTTACAATTTAGAGATATATGAAGTTAAAGGGGGTGGTCCAGTGAAAGGAGCGGGATTCCGGACCTTGCGGCTATGGTAGAAATGTAGGCATAAAAAAAGCCTTCCTGTTAGGGAAGGCTTTGTCTCCGGAAGTAGGATTCGAACCTACGACCAACGGATTAACAGTCCGACGTAAGTCAATAATCTACAACAACATACAATTCGTAGCAACAACAAGCTTAAGGGGTTAAGCAAGATAGGTTTGCCGTACTAGGCTGTCGATTGCTGCCTGTTTTTGCTACCAAGTGCACCACCAGTGCACCATGAAAGTTCATGGGTGATTGTACAAAAGTTTGGAAGATGGGGCTGTGGAAGGGAACCATCTCCACTCATCTTTTGCTGCAAATGCCAAAGTGATCGAAGATGTAGTTTTTTTAAACATGCGATTCAAGCTAATCCTAACCTTATTAGTGAAAGAATCTGCATTCTTTGACTGTTTGAATTATTCTATTCCATAGATATTTTTACTATATTGAAAAAGTCTGGAATACATGCTATTTTTGTTGTTTTTAATTTTAGGTGAAAAAATGAGAGTAAAAACTATGTTTGCAATTGTGGCTTCTGTTTTTCTTTTCCCTTTTTGTAGTATTCAAGCAGGTGTTCGTCGAGACATGCCATGTGATCACATCACTCGTACTTTTGATGACCCTCATTCTTTATCTACTATTAAAATACGTGCAACAGTCAATTCACCATTTATAAATATATCGTATATTGTACAAGTCAACTCTCCAATCGCCGAATCTAGCGCATCGATTTACTTAAGACTCTTGGATAAAGATGGGTTTGAAATAAGAAAAGATTTGTTAAGTAACGTTGTGGAAAGGTACGTAGGAACTTTAAAAGGAAATTTCTGTATAGACCCACAAGAATATCAAAGAATTGGGGGAGCTGAGCTGGCTGTTTTTCACTTTGATAGATTATAATTTTAATAGCCATAATTTAAAGGCGGCATATGAAGAGGTGAGAGTAATCATGAAAGCGCCTCTGTGTGAAATAAATTCTATAAATCACGACTTTGATCAAGTCGAATCTTTTCTAAAAAAGACTAAAATTCCTTACTTTGGCGTCAATGTTACTAGCTCTGTCATACTCTTTTGGAATGGAGAGAATCTTACACGATATGATTCTATAAGGGGGAATCTTCCTTTGACAGAGACCGATAAGGCCATTTTTAATAGACATTTTCCAGAAATTTTAAGGGAAGCTGGAAAAGTTTATGAAGAATACATCAAAACTAACACTAAATAATCACATTTCAGTAAGTTTTAAAAGCTCAAAAGAGTCAATTTCATAGAGTTGATAACACAGCAACTTAGGCTTGTGCTGCTTTTTGACCTTCCAATACCACCCCAATGTGTCATATAGCCATCCTACTTTTCCAGCACACCCACGAACCCTCCTGTGGAGTGGCTTGTTCTTTAAGCTTGGATTCTGTCTCACAATTTAAAAAAAACTCTACACGAAATTTGTTTTAAATCATTAATTTGTTTATTATATCTCAGTTTATATAAAAACATTGAGACATTTGTAAGTTGAACATGATTTTATTGGTATTCCTTAGATTGCTATTCATTTTAAAGATGTTTTTGCAAGCCCTAGGATTTTTCTTGGCTTTTTTGGCTTTTTACAAACTAGCTTTGGATTATTATCAAGACCCACTTTGGTTTTTAAGAGACTTCACTGTTTTTTATTTTTCCTTAACTACATTGTTAATTCCTGAGATCGCTATGGGAGTGTTACTTTGGGTTTGTAGAGGAGCTGCAGCAGTTCACAAGAGAAATCATCTAAAACAAGTTGATCATTTGGAGATTTCTGTTTTCAGCAGATCTTTTACTCATAGGGTTTTGGACTTTCTTAGCTCTCGTCTGTGTTGTTTCTGGAATAATTGGGAGCTTTTTTGAGGTTACTATCCTTGGTATAGGGGTGTCGATCATTCTTTGCTTTGCTGGATTCAAAAAAGTTAAGTCATTATTTATAAATTTTTTAGATATCAAGGTTTAGGGACACAGAAATGGTCGTTTCAACACAGATTTTTGTTCTTTTGTTAATTGTTGCATGTGTCTGGGGATTCCTTCTTCTGAGAAAGAGGCGTGCAAAACGAAGAACTCCTTTTAGCTTTTAGATGCCGAAGACATGCGTGCATTAACTGAAACCCTTAATCAAATGAATGCTTGTCCAGATGTAGATTTGTTAGGGCAAGAGATGTCAAATGGTTTGCGTGCTTATCCTCATTTACATGATTTAATCAATGCCGCATATCTAGAAAGAAAGGCTATTCTGGAAGGTCATAAAACCTTCGACCAATTCTTCTCAGCAAAAGAAAGTAAAATACGAAAAGTTTGGCTTTTTTCCTTTGCACTATTCTTCGCCCTTTTTATTTTTGCAGCGTTTACTGAAACAAAGGAGGAGCATGCTAAAGCTAATTTCAATAAGCTTTTGAAAACAAATCAATTGCTCAAAGATGCTTATGAGCAAACAAAAGATGAAGGGTTCTCCCATGAGGAGATTTTCCAATATCTTTACGAAGTCGACGGAGAGACGGGGTTATTGGTAGATTCGCGGGTCATTCTCTTGGCAACTGTCACTTCTTTAGCAGTTTTTATTCCTGCAGGGATTACTTACTACTGCGCTTATAAAAAGAGAGGAACCGGATGGCTTACTTGGACTCTAATCGTTGCACCTTTTAGGCTGCTAGCCTCTATTGTAGAGGATTTCAAAGCTTTCAATTCATCGGACTACAACACTCTTTTCTTCTTTATTATAGTTGCTGTTGTATATTCAATTTGGGGATTTTATTTGTTTGGTTGCTGGAGACTTCGTGAGGTCAACTCTGAAGCAAAAGCGAGAAGTCAGTTGAAGTTTGTTGTAACTCCTACAGCATAGAGCTTACCTAGGCCTCTAAAATCGTTCCGTTGTTTATCGAAATAACTAGGCTAACCTTGTTTTTTCTCTTCCTTAAGGTCATAGGGACAAAAGCTATGGCCCCCCTGCTTTCTTCTTCGTAAAGATACAGGTTTACCTAGTAAATGAAGCTTGACCGATGGCCTTCGGTTTATTTTGGAAGCTCCCTGATGCAGTGATGCTCGATCAAGAAGCAAGTGCTTCATCTTCCAATGAATGCGCTTCTTTCAATTAAATCAACAATGAAAGATTTTTTTAGGAGAAACTGAGCCCGTTAGTACAATTCCTATTCGATAAGAGGTATTTGTACACCTGGTTCTTCAAGCCTTTCTACCTCTTTTGTTGGATTAATTTTTGTTATGACGTCTTGAAGGTTATACTCTACACCATGGCCATCAAGTTCTAATATTTTGTTAAAAATGACGCGGCTAAGGGCTGACTGCCTAGTAGAGCTGTCTCTGTAATAGCTTCCAATTGCCCAGTTTTTTTGCACAACTTTATCAACATTTAGGCGTATTCTATTGAGCCTATAATTAAATTAGTGGCATGATGTTTTGGTAGCCCATTTTTAACTTTATAGGCAATCGCTTCTTTACATTGCCTCCAAATAACTGAGTAAATCTGGTCTATCCTCCAGTTTTGAATCAATTTTTTAAATAATGCTGTAGTTTTAGTTCCAACGTCATGGGGCAAATCGTACGATTCTCTCTGGAACCTCAAATAGTCAATACATTCACTAATCATTAGTCTTTCGCAGAAAGAGATGAATCTAGAAGTTTCTTCGATGTTCGCTTGTTGAAGCCTATCTTTAATGGCCCTTAATAAGCCTTCCGTGTAGTCAAGATGGCTCGTTTCTCCAGTTTTTATTCTGTAAAATACTTTATGGCCGTCCCAGGTCGCGTTGCCATTTTCATCAAATTGTAAAAGTTTCTCATCTTCACAAAGCGGTGATATATAATTTAGTAACGACATAATGCACTCTCTGTCCCATTCTGTTGAAGGTGTGAAAGGTGCTTCTGAAGTTGACAAGGGAGAGATTAAGCAAACATCTTCGCAGGTAGACTGTAAGCATAACGAATACAAATAAATTAATTTTTCAATTTCTGTGTTAGCTAAATCAATAGGTACTATTTTGTTGTAGAGATTGTCGAGCTGAATACTACGTTTTTGAAGTCTTTCCTGCTTACGCTCCGCAACAAGCCTATTTCTCTCTTTGAGAATTTCTATGCAGCCTGTGCATCGGCAAGTTTGGCTTTCAACATGCTCACAATTCAAGCAATGAGCGGTAGAGATGTCGTACAATGCATTTGTTTTTTTGAAGTTCGGGGGGTTAGATCGAAATGCAAATAGGTTTTCACCACAATTACGGCAAAGTGTCTCTATAGCAATAGGAGGAAAATGCTTGGCGAAGGAACAATTCGGAACTTTTTCAATCGCTAGCTCTTCAAATAACGACGAAACCTTTTCTCCGTTATACCAACGATAAAAAATTTCGGTTATTTGTTGCTCGTTAAATTCAACCTTCATAAATTCCCATCCTGGTTTTACATAAGCCGATATGGATTAAGAGTTTAAGTTGGCTGGCAATTGTGAGCAATAGTAAGCACGCTTTTGGTAAATGTCTATAAATACTGTTTAGTCTCTTTAATAAAGTTTCTTATTGCGCCCCTTTCGGCTATATTCTCCGCTGAATAAAAGCCATGTTTGGTTTTCGCGGCCTTCATGCTCGCTTTGCCTTTTCCGTTTGGGGCCGGTGCTTTTTCCCCCATGTAAACGGCAGCGTCCATTGGCCATTGCGGGTTGTCGGCAAGGCTGATGGTGGTTTGATTTGGATTGGCCAAGCTTTTCCCTAGAATTCTTAAACATCTCTCTAATGTCGCATGCGAGCTCTTGTCTTAAAGAATGTAAATCCGCCAATTGCTCTCATGCGGATGCAATCAAACATGTCTACGTATACTACAATATCGAGTTCATGTCCTTCCATCTCTGGCCATAGAGGCAGTGCCTCCGGATTGAAACGTCCTGTCTCATCCAGACAAGCATTCACAACACAGTAGCCTTCAACCGGCAACATGCTCGTCACAGTCGGAATTCGTTTATGCCAAACCTTTACTGATCCAACTCCTAATGATTTCGACTCTTCTTCGTGGGGCCACTTGAGGTATGGTTTACCCGTTACGTTTTTCCCTTCAGTTCCACCATAAGAAAGGCGAGGCGGGTATTGCTCGTAATGTTTCCTTAGTCTGTTTATTGTTTCCATGTGGAACTCCTCATACTCTAAATTTTCAGAGATATACAGGCGAGGTTCTAAACTTTGCAAGAAAAACAATCAAAAAAAAGGGGGCAGAGTCTGACCAGGCCCCCATTTTTTGTTCATGACCAAGATACGTACAAACCACTTCGTTTAGAAAAGGTCAAAAGAGTCAATTTCTAAGTGAAAGGGGTTTTACCCCCCTTTTCATTTATCAAGCGTTTTCTATGGCTCGTTAATAATCTTGCAGGTCACACCTTTTATGATGCTTGCTAATCGACCCTTAGATTTTTTGTAATTGTAAGCATCAATCAAATTTTCGATGTAATCTTTTGTCGTGTTTCGTTTTACAATTTTTCCGTTGCCGTAATTTTTCTCAATGCTTTGTATGAAAATATCTACGTCAACCAATTCGGAAGAAAAGAATTGACGACATGCTCTGTGAAAGGTTTGACTGTCCAGATATTTCTTTGCTAAAATTGCTTTTTGCAATAACACGTTTATAAAACGTTGCGTGTTCGTTAGAGCTTTTCGCATTTCTTGAGGGAAGCGAAACGTGTATGTTCCGTCATCAAAATCTCTCCTGGGAACGCTACCTTGTCCTGTCCATACCAGCCCAAGTCCAAGCGGCAAAGAATATTCGTCCATAAATTCTTTAAGCTTTTGATAAGACTCATTGCCAGATTCAACATAACAATTTAGAAATGCAGATTTGTTCCATTCCTTCACAGCAGTGTTATATAATCGTATTTTTTCAGGATAGAAATTTTCATCTATTACATAATACACAGGTATACGAAGTTCTTGAGCTGCTTTTAAGCGATGTTGCCCGTCTACAACCTCCATCGCAGGTGTGACCTTAATGGGGTTCAATACCAAGTCATTGCATTTTTCCAAACTACGTTTGATTTCCATTACATGACTTAAATCAACCTCTCTATTGTCTTTCCTAGTACGAAATTTAGTGTAGTCGGTAGTGTAGTATAGCTTCATTGTCATAAAACTTTCATTTGATTCAAGCATGTGTAATTTCCTTATGATGTGTATGTTGGAGAAAGTTGAAGATCATGATTTGTCATTGTCTTGTTGTCAAGGATATCTTCTTTTAGTGTGCAAATTTTGAATATAAGGATAGGACGGCAAAAAAATGAATGAAATGGTTAAAGACATAACAATTGAAAGAAAACAAGCATTTTAACTTTTTCAAAGAAAGGTTATTTCGTTTTAATTATGACGTCAGCTTGTTAGATGAAGAATCTGATATTTTGAAGTGGCCAAATCGGAAAAACATCGATTTAAAAGATTTAGAATTTTTGAGGGTGCGATATTCTGGGCTAATGTCAGTTAGGCATTAAATCTTTAGGGGAACAGTTGAGAGCTTTAGCTATAGCCACGATGTTTTCTAGGGCTATGTTTCTTTCGCCTCGTTCAACGGACCCGATGTAGTTGTGATGAAGATCAGCAGCTTCCGCAAGCTGGTCGATGGTCAGGTCGAGTTCATGACGACGTGACCGTACTTTTTGCCCAAATGCGATACGTACTTTGGTCTTTTTTCTGTTATGTGATTCCGTCATAGCCTGAAGTTGCCATCAAGGTAGCTCGACTTGTTTCACATGAACACCCACTATGAGTGTTGTTTTAAAAAGAACGATGGGAGACAATCCTTTGACGTCGAACCTGTTTACAAAGATGGGTTTACACTTTTAGTCGCGGTTCGGCGCGGTTAGGCAAGGTGTGGTTTGGCCAGGCAAGGCTGGGCTAGGCGCGGCATGGCAAGGTTTTATTTATCAAAAGAGGTTCGAAATGCGCTTTAGAAAGGCATTAATTGGGATTCAAGGAACTCGTCCACTATGGCTTCACGCATTTAATGTGGGGATTTTAGCCCCAGGACGCCAAGAGAAGACGGGAACAGCAGGAAATGACCCTGAAGAGTGGCGTAAAACGGTGCTTGTGACAGAGAATCTACAATTGTATTTGCCAGGTGAATATTTATTTGGCTGTTTGCGTGATGGGAGTCGTCATACAAAAAAAGGGACGGGAAGTATTATGTCAAAAGTTTCTTCGACCCTTCAAATCTTGTCCGATAAGGTTGTCATCGAAAACCGTTGTCTTCCGGATAAGCCTGAGAATCTAAAAACTATAAACTTCACTACAAATTCTTCTGCTCCAGTTTACCTAGACATCCGTGGAGTGAAAAATCCCACAACAAAAGGGAGAAATGTACGCTACCGAGTTGCAAGTTCACCAGGTTGGGAAGCCACTTTTGAGGTTTTTTGGGATGCTACCATTGTACAAGAGTCACAGATGGAAGCAGTTCTTCACGACGCAGGGGCATTGGTTGGTGTTGGAGATGGACGTTCAATAGGGATGGGCCGTTTTAAAATGACGAAATGGGAAGTCACTAAAATGGATGGAGCTGATTTTGCCTAGGAAGCGTCCTCATAGATTGATATGGCAAGAGATTAGAAAGAGGATTTTCCTTCGAGACAAAGGGGGCTGCATATGTTGTGGAATTCCTTTAGCTTTAAGGGAATGCCATATAGACCATATTATCTCTGGCAAGCTAGGCAACAATCGAGATGAAAATTTGAGGACCTTGTGTCGTAGATGCCACGTGCTGAGACTAGATCATCGACATAGGGGAATGATTGCCAATGCGCTACAGGACGGGATTATTCCGGCAAATTATAGAGATTTAATGTGGGAATGAGGTTGTGACATGAAAATAAGACCTGACTATGTATTGCCTTACGTGATGCCTATCGCGATGCTTTTTGTTATTTCAAGCATTGTAGGGTTTGACACTGTAAAGGCTGAATTTTGGACGAAAACGGTGGATATTTTTACGGAAGGTCTGCCTTTCGAAAGTGCCTTAGAGGCTCTGAAGCAGGGTAAAAGCATTCGACGTAAAAGGTCTGATTACGGCCTTACCAGAATGGTTGTATCGATAAGAGGGATTGAAGAAGAAAAATTTTGCCAATTTTATCTACAAGACAGAAGCAGAGTCGTAGAAAGGCCAATATTGATGATGGAAGATGTGTTGGCAACTGATTGGCTGATTGAGGAATAGGAAGTGGGAACGAAAAGGAGGTCACTATAATGGAAATAGACTCTAGTTTTGCGATGATAATTGTATCTGCTTCCCCAGCGGTCATTGTATGGGGCTTGCTGTTGTGGAAACTAAAAATTTGGAAAAAGATTATGGATACTTTTAAAGAAGGTTTGCCTTTTGAGAAGGCTTTAGAGGAATTGAAGGAAGGTAAAAGCATCAGGCGCAAACGCTCTAACTATGGCTTTACCAGGATGATCGTTTCGGCAAGAGGCCAAGAAGAGGAAAAATTTTGCGAGTTTGACCTGCAAAGAAATAACAGTCTACGAGAAAATCCCTCTTTAAAAATGGAGGATATCATGGCTCATGATTGGGTGGTTGAGGACTAGGAATCATTGGTTCGAAATAAGCTTAAGAAGCCTTCCCTGCAAGGTCTTCCAGGAGAAGGCACCTCATTAATGAAAATACAGTAATCTGGTGCCTGGTTTCCTTGCAGGATATAGTCAGTGATAAGAGTTTGTTGTTTTTGGTTTGCTTCGATAGGGTTGAGGTAGCATCCGATTAAAAAAAGAGCCCAAGTTTTTCCATCATCGAGCAATTTCTCCTCAATGCGTTTTAATCTGGTTAAAAATCGCATATTTTTCTCTAAATTTTCAGTTATTTTATTTTATTTTCTAGAAGCTCAATTCGCTTCTCATCTCTTGCAGCTCTTTTAAGCGGATAACATTTTGCAAAATGTCATTTGCTACATTTCGTCGAATAGATGGATTGGGTACATCGAGTAGTTGTACGAGAGTGTCAACAGCCTTTGTTGTATGGGCCTTTAAAGTTTCAACGGCATCTTCTACAACAGCATCTCGGAGACGGCCTAATTCGGCCTTAAAAGCAGGCTCTTTGAGCCATTCGTAGTAGGTTTGACGAGCGATGTTCGCTTGTTCACAAGCTTCCCCTTCGGAATCAGCTCCAATGAGGTAGGGGAGTGCCTTTAATTGACGACTAGAGAGTCCTTTTTTGTCAGATTTTGTCTGACCGGTATCATTATTTGCTAAGTGCATCTAGTGTCATTATATCAAATGTTCTGTTTACTTAAATGAGGTGGTTATATAAAAAAAATATAGCCCCTGCACTGGAGATTTTGTCATAGACAAAGCGAGCCTCTTGCAGGGACTATGGTGACAAAAGGGTCAAAAGCTAAGTCCCTTTATTTTTCTCCTCATAAAGATAAGGATTCACCTCGTAAATAAGGCTTGGTCGGTTGTTATAATTTTCTTGAGGGAGTTCTTGAATGTAGTGGTGTTCTACTAGCAGTTCAAGGGCTGGTTTTAACTCGCTTACTTTGGGAAAATACCCTTTTAAAGCCCTTTGGCACTCTCTTCTAGAAAAACTTTTGGGCTTCTTATTCAGAATCCACTCAAGTACTTTTTTACTGGCCGTTTCTTGTTTGTCTCGTCCCATCAAATTGAAGACCTCAATGGCGTGCGACTGAAGAAAGTTGCCAATTTTTATAGCTGCTTCCATTTCCTGCTCTGACACAAGGATATTTTCAGGGACATCTTTGTGATACCTCATTAGGTGTAATAGCGCGGCTATGCGTGCAATGGCACCGGGGAGCTTGCCAGCCCAATCTGTTATATGGGCAAGTTGGCCTCCGGTTCCCATTTTAACCTCGATGACAAGACTGTTTAATCGCCATTTTTCATAAGCCTCTGCCGTTAGTTGTAATGGAGTCTTAGAGGTTGAGAAATTTACCTCAGAACACATTTTGAGAAGATTTGCGATCGCTTCCTGATATTTGGTGACGATCGTTTTTTCTATAGGGGGTTCATCTAGACTCCGTTTGCCAAGGTTAGAGGCCGGTAGAGCATATAAGAAGCGTCCCATTAGCCCTCGTCCTCGGAAAGCATCGTTGCGGCCCATTCCTTCGAGCACGCAAGGCTGAGGTGTAAGTCCCATCGTGAGACGGGGCCTTTCCAATATAAGGGGTGGCCGTGACAAGCGATTCACTCTGCAACTACCTCCAGAGTGTGCTTGTAAGGCTAGATCAAGATTTGGTATTCCTTTGCTGTATCTACCGGCAAGAATATCAAAAATACCCCCTTCATCGCTTAGGATACTTATAGATTCATCGTTTTCTTCCATAATAGTGGCCAAATTTTCCGGCGTTACATCAGAAGTCCAGAGTTGAGGACTGGGCGGGATGCTTTTTATCGCTTTTTCAATTTCTAAGGCTTCGTTTTTTAGAACATCGAAGTCTTGTCCTTTGGCAGCTTTTGCTCGACTTGAGACATCCAAGAGCCGAGCCTTAAAAAGCTTGTTATCGCTTTCAATTCCTTTACGGAGAGGTTCTGTGTTTTTGACTAGCGCTCGTTCGAACACCTTTATAGGTATGAGGCATTCGCTTAACACAGCGCTTTTTCTTGACCCTGGTGGCATTGCTGCACAAGTCCACAAGCAAAGCACCTCCTCATAGTCGGGTTTTATTTGGACCGTATAGCGCTTCTGAGCAGCCGTAGCGACCGCAGATAGAGTCATCAGAGCAGCAAGCTCAACCGGCGTTTCTGTTGATCGAGCAAGCTCGCAAACAAAATCCTCAAAGGGTTCTGGAAAAACTCCTTTAGGCCATGGTTTTAGGGTTTCCCCTCCGAACGATTCGGGAGGATTCCATTCGATAAATAAAGGGGTTGTCATAACTGACCTCCATCCATTATGTTGGTGTTTAGTGGTACTTTAGCCATCTCATCGCTCTTACTCGATGGGGTGGCCTCTTTAAGCAAGTCTTCAAGAAGGGCTTTATCTTCCTGTAAAACAAAATATTCTCCTGGTCGACAAGTCTTGCCATCTCGATCAATGACTTTGACCCTTCTAGTTTTGATTGCGTCCCTGAGCCCATATTTTCCTCTTAGTTCGGAAATAATTTGGCGAGGGTTTAGTGCCCCTGCAATGATACCCATATCTTTTACAGATACGGCGTTATGCGTAAGCAGAGCTTTAAGAGCTCTTTTTTGTCGTGGCTCCTTGATGGGAAAGAGTTTCCTCATAGAACACCCCCTCCTTTCTGTTTTTTCTCTTCTAACCAGCAAAAAAACTCCTCTTCCGAGATTAAGATTTTTCGCGTTCCCAATCTTATGATTGCTCGATCGAGTCCCCGGCGGGTTTTTAAATAATAAATGCCTAAAACCTCCCATTGGGAAAATTTTGTGTTTTTCAACAAATTGTTTTGGCGTCAAATACGTCATTTCTTTATTCCTTTTGTTAAATTTTTCGGTGCTGTCCGCGACTATCGTCAGACTAATGCCGAAATTCAATGCAAGAAATGACATATAAAAAATTATATTGATATTTCCTGGGAGCATAGCAAGATGCTCTGTAGATAACAGAAGAGTTTTAAATGAAGGGCTGGTGCTCTATAAAATATTGAATTTGTTTTCTAGAAGGATAGTTAAGGTTTCTCCCGGTTACTCAAAACGCCGAAATTCTCACGGGATAAAATAAAGAACGAGCTTACAGTACATTTTAGGGAACTATGAAGAAATGACAGGGAAAGAGGCTAGAAACACTAGAGTCATTTCAAAAAGGATACTTACCAGATACAAAACAAGTGGTACGGTCTAAGCTAGAAGGATAGTTATTTAGTCCAAGTTTTAGAAATCCTTGATTTTCTCTCCCTCTTCCTCTTAAAGCGATCTGGTTTAGGTGTTTCATCGCATCCTCTGACTGTATTCAGCCAAAACTTATCACCATATTCTTGGCCATTCTGCTTTTTAAAAAGGCTCTTCAATTTCAGTGCTTTTATCAAACTAGAATTGGATTCTCCTCGATAATTCGCGCGTCTTTTTTTGATTAGAGGAATAGCCCTTTCTTTGATTTGCTGAAGATGACTTTTTTTCTTAGTGTTACTGCTATTTGCAGAGTGTTCATTTGCAAAATGTTTCCTGGCTGACATCAACTGTTTGATCACTTCGGGGGTGCCAACTTTTTTTGTAATGGCCCATTCCAAAACATCATCGATCCCTACCCAGTAAGTACTCTCTGTTCTTTTAATATCGATGGTTAACCAATAATCACGCTCATTTTTTTCTGCTGATAATTTGCCTAACAAGATACTTCGTTCTGCAAGTTCATAAACATCAATCTGTTGCTGAAATTCAGCTCGAAAAGCATCACTATAACTATGTGGGGAATGAACATTTAACGCGTTGCCTGGGAAAATTCCATGAATTAGGAAAATAATTTCCGAAAGAGTGCCCCCGTCGGCTTTGACCCATTTTCCCCAATCATTCACAGGATATTTAGATGAACCTATATTAGATTCAATGATTACCTCATCCAATTCACCCACAATTAACTCCAAATATTTGTTTATTCATACGTTCAACTACTCCCGAGGCATGTGCTTCTGAGAGATGCGCATATCGTTTTACCATTGAGAGAGTTTTGTGGCCAAGGACCTCTGCAATCTCGGCAAGGCTGGCGCCGTTCATTAGGAGATAACTTGCGCAAGAGTGACGGCAGTCATGGAAGCGGAAATTGGTGATAGATGCCTTTTTTAGTGCTTGCTCCCAGGGGAAGCGTAGGTCCATTGGTTTGCTTTTATCCTCTTTTGATGGGAAGAGAAGGCCGATGTGTTGTTTCTCTTTTGCGATTAGCTTTTGGAGGAGCTGAAGGGCAAGTCCCCGAAGGGGGATTGAGCGTCTTTCACCATTTTTTGTCTCATGTAGGGTAAGTCGAGATTTGAAAATGTCGATATCCTCATAGCGGAGATTCATGATTTCTCCTTGTCTCATTCCTGTTGAGAGAGCAAGGACGACAACTGGATAGAGGTAAGCATTGGTACTTTCTTGGCATGCTTGGAGAAGGGCTTCTCGTTCACAGTTGCTTAAGAAACGGATTCGTCCGCGCGGCTCTCTTGGCTTTGTCACTTTTCGCATAGGGGAGTCATCTAGCCATCCCCACTCCTTCACAGCAGTTGTTAGGGCATGAGATAGAGCAGCGAGATAACGGACAACCGTAGAGGGTGAACGGGTATTGCCTTTAGGGGTGGTGCCTTTGAGAAGAAAGTCCCTTTGTTCAGCAATTAGAGCAGGGGAGAGGTCAGAGAGGAGGCAGTGACCAATTTGTTCCTTCCACCAGAGGAGTTGAGCTGTTGTTGTTTTTGCATTTTTTGGTTTGGTGGGGATGACATTTTCGATGTATCGGTCAACAAGCTTTGCTACTGTGTGTTTTTTTGCTTCAGAGGTTTTAAAGTAGCGCCCTTCTCGCATAGAGGATTCGGTTTGTTGCGCCCACTGCTTGGCATCTGTTTTTCGATCAAAGGTGGCGGTTTCAACAGGGTAGCCCTTGAGTCTGATTTGAACTCGGAACTGTGTTTTGCCATCTTGTTTTTTGCGTTCTTGAATATAGGCCATTTTGTCTCCGTTTTGGCGTTGGTTAAACAACGACGGATTAGTAATCCTATGAGGCCGAAGGAAAAAGTCCTCTTGGGCAATGGTCTAAAGGGGGTTGCCTTTTTTCAGCTCTTCTTTTGGTGCACTGATGGTGCAGATAAAAGAAGATTTGATGGGCAATTGTCCCTTTTGTCCCGATGTCTCATAAATTTTTGGAAGATATTGCAAACAAGAGTTTTGTTGCTAGTTTTTGTAGTGGATTGCACCATGAGTGCACCATTAAACAAAAAGGGCAGTTGAGACTCTCGTCGCAACTGCCTTAGATTCAGTGACTCCGGAAGTAGGATTCGAACCTACGACCAACGGATTAACAGTCCGCTGCTCTACCGCTGAGCTATTCCGGAATAATGGAATGCTCGGAATGATAGGACCTTAAGATAATTTCGCACAATTGTTTTTCTTTCGATATTTTGGAATGATGGTCTTTTCAAAAAGGTGTTTATGGGGCCGGAAAGAGAATGGTGGAGCAGAAAAGGTGTGGATGAGGCCACGCCGATTTTTGCGCAGGTGGCAACTGTGGGGGAGGGGGGAGAGCCTCAAGTCAGGACGGTTCACGTTAGATATTTAGAAAAATTTGATTGTTTGGGAATCAATACCAATAAGGGGACGAACAAATGGAAGGCTCTTTTGAAAAAGCCTTTGTTGGCTGGGTGTTATTTTGATGTGGCAGCCAATCGGCAGATCAGATGGGAAGGGGATGTTCGGCTGGTTGAAGAGGATGACATTTTTTTAAATCAGATGTGGGCGCTTGTGGAAAAAGGAGTGAGGAAGGTCTATTGGATGAAAGAAGGGTTGCCGGAGCAAGATATAGCTGTTCGTTGCCATACATTTGGCACCATTCTTTGCTTTCCGAAAGTATGGGATATTTATCAAATCGATGCGACCGACTCTAGCCGATCTACTCGAACGATGTACAGGCAGTGTAACGGATGGAAGCCGGAGAGAGAGATTTCGATTGCTCCTCATACAGATTCCTTTTGAAGTGAAGTGGTTCTCTTCTCTATGATCATTGTATGAAACGTGAATCTTGGGGCTCAAGGCTTGGATTTATCCTCGCTGTATCGGGCTCGGCAGTCGGACTGGCTAATATTTTGCGCTTTCCACACTTGGTTGGGGAGTACGGAGGAGCAGCCTTTGTCTTTGTGTATGTATTTTTTTTGATATTGTTGGGATTTCCTCTGTTGCTTGGAGAAATTTCAGTTGGAAGGGCAACAGGAAAAAGTCCTGCCAAAGCGTTTAGGATGTTAGGGGGAAAGGGTTGGGGTGCCGTTGGCGGTATGACCATCATTACCGGGTTTATTGTCAGCGGTTTTTATAGTGCAATGGCCGGCTGGATTGTTGGGTATTTGATTGAAGCATTGAAAGGAAATCTCACCAACTTTGCAACGGTTGGCCAATCTAAAGAGTATTTTGAAGCTTGGATGCAAAGTCCTTTTTTAACTTTGAGCTCTCTTACCCTTTTTTTAGGAATGTCGATAGCCGTTCTTTATTTGGGAGTTAGGAAAGGGATTGAACGGGCTAACAAAATATTGATGCCTTTATTAGTTTTTCTTTTGTTAGTCCTATTCGGTTGGGGATTGTCGTTGCCCCGTTCTTTTGAAGCTGTAAAATTTTTGTGGATGCCAGATCTAAAAGCGTTGACTGCATATGGCATTTTGGCTGCCTTAGGGCAAGCCTTTTTCACGTTGAGCTTAGGGCAAGGGACGATGGTAACCTATGGAAGCTATACCTCCAAAAGCGAGAACCTGATTTATTCTTGCTTTCCGATCGTGTTAATGGATACGTTCATCTCTTTTGTTGCAGCAGGCGTGGTATTTACGATTTTATATTCAGTTGGTGCAGAAGGGGCTGGAGGATCAGCTTTGCTTTTCCATACCTTGCCCGTTGTTTTTAGCAAAATACCGTTTGGATATATCCTTGCACCTCTTTTCTTTTTGCTGGTGATGTTAGCTGCTTTAACTTCTGAAATATCTGCGATGGAACCCTCTGTTGCCTATTTGATGGATAAATTTGGCTGGTCGAGAAGAAAGTGCGTGACTTTAGTTGGGGTGGGCGCTTTTCTGATTGGCATACCTTGTGCATTATCTAATAACCTTCTGGCTGACGTAAGGCTTTTTGGTCATTCTGTGATGGATGGATTGGTTTATTTAGGTAGCGACATTTTAATTCCGATCGGAGGGCTAGCCGCAGCCTTGCTGATTGGTTGGCGCTGGAAAGGGAAGCAGTGGATGGAAGAGGTCTCGCAAGGGGCAAGTGCCTTCATGAAAGCTAATCCTTGGCTCAAGCCCTATTTGACCTTTTGCGTTAAATATGCCGCACCCCTTTTAATCGGGATTGTATTGTTCCAGACCCTCGCAACATGAATAAAGAAAGACCCAGTTTCATCGAATCAAGCTTTGAAGCAAAAGATATCACTTTTGAAACCCCGCTACGTCCACAATTTTTAACCGATTTTATCGGGCAAGAGGCCGTTAAAGAGCGTCTTTCCGTTGTCATAGAAGCGGCAAAAGGAAGAGGGGAGGCGCTTGGACATTGTCTTTTGTCAGGGCCGCCTGGCCTTGGTAAAACGACCCTTGCCCATATTTTGGCAAGAGAAATGGGGACAAACTGCATTGTCACAAGTGGCCCGGTGCTGGAACGTGCAGGAGATTTAGCGGGTATTTTGACCTCTCTAAAAGAGGGAGACATTTTATTTGTCGATGAAATCCATCGTCTGCATAAAAACATCGAAGAGTATCTGTATCCTGCGATGGAGGATTTCACACTCGATTTAGTCCTAGATAGCGGGCCGAATGCCAGAACGGTCAAGTTGACTATCAAGCCGTTCACTTTGATTGGAGCTACGACAAGAAGCGGTTTGTTAAGCAGTCCGCTAAGAACACGATTTTCCCATTCCTTGCGGCTCGATTATTATACTTTAGAAGTATTGAGCGAGGTGATTGTTAGGACAGCTCAGCTCTTAAGTGTCCCTTTAGATGGTCTTGGAGCGCTTGAAATTGCAAAAAGGGCAAGGGGAACTCCGAGAGTTGCCAACCATCTTTTGCGCTGGGTTCGAGACTATTCGCAAGTGCGCGTAAAAGGGGATTTAACGCCGCAGATCGTGCAAGATGCCCTAGAACTTTTAGCTGTCGATGCGGCAGGCCTTGACGAGATGGACAAAAGAATTTTGCGAACACTTGTTGAACAGTTCCAAGGAGGGCCAGTTGGCCTTTCAACCCTTGCGCTTGCTTGTGGAGAGGAGGCCGATACGTTAGAAGAGGTGCACGAACCTTATTTAATTCTACAAGGTTTTTTAAAACGGACATCTCGCGGAAGAGTTGCTACTGAAAGAACGTATCAGCATCTTGACAAGATGCCCTTCTAAAGGATATACCTCGTAGTTTTATAGGATATAACCAATGAAGACTCTATTACTTTCTTGCGCAATATTATCAGCCATTTCTCCGATCAAGGTGGATGCTGGTGTTTGGGATCGGATCAAAACTGTTTTTGTAGAGCAAAATGCAGAGCAGGTACCGACCATCCGTGTACTTATCGCACACTCTATTCCATCTGCGTTAGTAGAAGTGAAAGGAAAGTACAATGTGGATGATCCGTTTATCAACAAGAATGTTGCCAATAGATTTTCACCCCGCCGCGCCTATGTCGAACCTACAAAAGAGGGTTTGAAGTGGGGAGAGGTTTTCCTAGATAGATTCCAAGTCAAAATCATTCCGGATGATGCAAAAACTCGTCTAATGGTCAACGGGATCGAATACAATGGTATCCTGTATGTTTACGACGTAGGCAATGGAAAAATTAGCATCATCAATGAAGTTCCTCTTGAAGATTATGTCGTATCAGTTCTTTCACCTATGTTTGACAAAGCTTTGTCAAAAGAGACAATGAACGCGATTGCCATTGCGACAAGAACAGATGCGTATCACCACTCGCAACATGCCCAAAACCCTCTTTGGCATGTGCAAGCAAAGCAAGTGGGTTACCAAGGCTATGCTTTAGGCAGCAAACACAATGGTGTACGTGAAGCAGCAGACAGCACACGACACATGGTGATGAGTCAATCAACAGCCTATTCCGGCGAAATTACAACATTTGCAACAGCTATCGTGACTAAAAATCAGACGGCAAAAAAAGAAAATGCCACCTCTTTATCTGTAGATGAAGTTGAGGTTTTAGCAAATAAAGGTAGGCCTGCTGACAAGATTTTAGCACAAATTTTTCCTAACACAACGATTGCTTTAGTCCATACCACGATCGATTCTGGTGCCGGACGTGAGCTTGCCGAAGTTGTTAACGAAAAAGCCCCACGCAAAGTCGTTCATTAATCGCGATAACGGTTTCGCGAAGCGTTTGGAGTGCTCTACGGCCGTTTAGCCTTTCACTTATCTGTGAAAGTGAAAGGCTAAACGGACGTAGAGCACGGCGTTGTTGCATAATTGTTCGCTGAATAGAAATAAACGCCCGAAGGGCGTTTTGGATTGTAGCCCAAGGTAAGCGAAGCTCGAACCCTGGGTAAAACGATACATTAAAGCGATGCACCCACGAACGTGGGTGCCGGATATGGTCAGGCAAAAGGCAATTATCGAGTCTAAGAATCATCCAGCACCCACATTCGTGGGTGCATTATTTTAATTACCATCTTACCCAGGGTTGCGCGCTCCGCGCTTACCCTGGGCTACAATCCGAAACGTCCTTCGGGCGTTTATTTGTTTCTCACTGCCTCAAATTTTCTTTCGAGATCTCAGTGGCTAATTATGCAACAAGGCCTTTTTTGCACCGCCTTATTGCATAAGGAAATTTGAAGAAATTGAACCTTTTACTTAATCTATTGTTTTTTTTGCTTGTTTTTGATATAAATTCTTTTTTTACAACCTTTAAGGTGAGTTATGGTTTCGCTTTACAATTTTTTTTCCTGTTCTGTGCCTAGTGCCTGCGTTCGACTTGGTAGTTACCTTGAGCAAGTTGCTCCTAGGCAACTTCCTCTTTGGAAGAGGGTTGTTTGTATTGCCCATCATGTCTTTTTTGTGCTTCCTCAGCTCATTTATAAAACAAATGTTGCAAAAAAGGCTGGTGAGGGAGAGCCAATAGCAGGTGAAGCCCACGTTCCAGTCAATAATCTCACCACGGAAGAGGAAACAAAAATTCAAGATTTTCGACCAGAGATTTATGAATGGGCACATAATGAATGTCTAACGCGTGGGATCGTACACTCGCCCGATGATCGCAATCCATTGGAAATCAATCACAAAGAAACACAAAAATTTCATAAACTTTTTACTGAGTGTTACAGAGGGTTGGCCCTATTCCTTAACGAAAACAATGATGATTGGGACTCAGAAGAGGGGATAGCAGTGGCGGACCGTTTTATGCGAGCAGGTTATGCTTCAGGAATGAGATGCCTTGAGAATGTTATTGCCTATGTTGACGAGACACCTAGCATTAATAAAAACGAGTATTGGGCAAATAACCAAGATGATCTTTCGAAAGTGACAAGAGAGATACCGGAACAGCCTGACTGTTTTATAAATACTCGTGAAATGGCAATGGCTAACCAAACGCTGAAGTTTGTCTCTTTATTCAGTGACCTGGTAATGGCTTATTACATTACTCGAGGAAAAGGGAAAGTGGTTGATAGTATTCCGATTTATAGTGGAAAACTCGATGATACGGATAGAGTAGAAGTCGGGGTAAGACATTTATTATCTTCTAATAAGGCCGCTTCCAGGAAAGGTGCAGCTCATTTTTACGAGGAAGGAACTAAGCAGTGTTATTGGAGACAGTTGTATAATTCTGCATGCGATATTACAGCAGACACCCTTGATATGGATCTGATGAAATTGTGTGATAGACGTATCACTCAGGCCCTGATAAAAGACTTGAACATGGACTTCGATGTCGACATGCCCGAGTGGGCTACTTAGTGAGGTTTTTCTAACTTAGGTTGGCTTTCGAGGATAATACAGCTATAGCTTGGGACGGATAAGAACCTCAATTCCACCATGATTCTCTTGTCTTCAGGCAAAATGTCGAGAGGGCTTGCCGATGAAGTGTTGACCACCTGATACCAACGCATGCCTTCTTTTGGTTTAGGAAGGATCAGTAGGCTTTTTTCGTTGCAAGCATTGAAAACAATAAAAATATCTTTTGAGTTCTGATCGTCGTGTAGAGTAAAAGCAACAAGGTGATCTGGTCGATCAAAACGTGGGTCTTCAGGCCTTTTGCCGTGCCATACAATATCCTTATCTTCTAAAAAACGCCCTTTTCTAAAGTGAGGGTTTTCTTTTCTGTAAGCGATCATCTCTTTTGTAAAGCGGAATAGATC
Source organism: Parachlamydiales bacterium (assembly GCA_963765145.1). GTDB lineage: Bacteria > Chlamydiota > Chlamydiia > Chlamydiales > JAJFMK01 > JAGVKY01. Next base: position 83,085 of record CAVXVG010000029.1, on the reverse strand, counting down.
TTGCCCCTCTTCGGTATTTAAAGTATCCCACTGAAACCAGTTGAGTCTGTTGTCATGGCACCATGTATTGTTGTTCCCATTTTTTGTATGGCCATATTCATCTCCGGACAACATCATGGGTACGCCTTGCGCCACAAAAAGAGCAACCATAAAATTTTTAAGTTGCCGTTTTCTTAAAGATAGAACTTCAGGATTATCAGTAACCCCTTCTGCGCCGCAGTTCCAACTCTGATTATTATTCTCTCCATCTCGGTTCCCTTCTCCATTTATTTCGTTATGTTTTTGGTTGTAAGAGACCAAATCTTTTAAGCTAAAACCGTCGTGGCAAGTTACAAAATTTAAACTTTCAAGAGGGGTTCTATTTTCAAAAAGATCTTTTGATCCGGCCATTCGAGTTGCAAAGTGTTGTTTAGAATAGTCGGTTCCTTTAATGAAAGTCCTGACCCCATCTCTAAAAAAGGAATTCCACTCTTTCCAACGAGCTTTTTTGGTGTAAAAATGCCCTGGTTCAAAAAGGCCGCCCGGATCCCAAGGTTCAGCAAAGAGAATGGTTTTAGATAAATAGGGGTCGTCAGAGATCGCCTCAATTAAAGGGGAGGGATTTAGAGGACCACCCTTATCTCCACGCTTTAAACCGGAAGCTAAGTCAAAGCGGAAACCATCAATATGTGCCTCTAAAACGTAATCACGTAGTGTTTTGATGATCCATTCGATAACGATTGGACGATTTGCGGCTACAGAATTTCCACAGCCTGAAAAATTGAGGTAATGTTCTCCATCCATGAGGTAGAACATGCTTTTATCCATTCCTTTGAAGTGGTAGGTAGGCCCTTGCTCTCCCCCTTCAGCGGTGTGGTTATAGACAATATCCAGAACGACTTTCATTCCATTTTGATGGGCAGCTTTTACCAACTTACACAATTCTTGCAGCCCAAAAGGTGGGTTGGATAGCAGTCGATTTGAAGGTGCATAGAAGTGAACTGTGGAATATCCCCAAAAATTAAAGAGCTGCTCTTGATTGTCTGGACTCTTTTTATCGTATTCGCTTTCATTCCATTCCATGATAGGAAGAAGTTCTATGGCATTGATGCCTAGCTCTTTAAGGTGGGGGAGTTTTTCGATGAAGCCCTCTAAAGTTCCTTTCTTGTCGACACCGCTTGAAGGATCTTGAGTAAAAGCCCTTGAGTGAACTTCATAAACAATCAGGTCTTTGCCTTCAATGTCGGGCGAGTTGACACCCTCCCAATCGAATTGATGTTCAAAATGGAGGCTTAATGGCTGGTAGGGGAGGGTTCCCCATTCTTTATTCGATAGTATGCCCTTTGAAAAAGGGTCTACAAGTCGTTCATTGATCCCTTCCAATTCCCAGTGGTAAGCAAAGGGGGCATGCAGTTCCGGCACTTCTATGTGTGCAAGTGTACCGGTCTTATTTGCTGGGCAAGAGCGAATGGGTTTTCGTTCTAAGTCGTAAATATGGAGAGTTGCTCTTTTGGCCAAAGGACAAAAAAAGACAAAGTTCCACCCTGTTGCCGTTTGGGTTACCCCCATCGGATATTGGGGGGCAGATTGGTTTTCCATCAGCAATTCCCACTGGAAAAGAAATGAACAACCCCAGAATGGGGTGAAGGATTGTAGCCCAGGGTAAAGAAACCCTGAAAGGGTGATGCAACCCTGGGTATTGGCGAGGCTGACGGGAATTGCTGCTGTTCCATATTTTTTATTCGTAACAGAAAGTGAAAAGATTTGCATCCTAGCATCGATTATCACTATAATCTCACTGTCAAGAAGAAGAAAATTTTCAACTCCTTTCGTTTGAGTGGTTTAAGCTGTTCCCCGAAAGGACTAGGCGATTTTTTGAAAAAGTTTTATTATTAGGGTAATACACCCAGTTAAGGAGAAGCACATTATGTCACTCGAGAATGCGAGACATAACTTAAAAGAATTTGGAAAAGAGCTGGGCCTCGGAGACCTTGAGTTCGACGAAAACAACACTTGTATCCTTGGGATCGATGATGAGTTTTCGTTACATATTACGTACGAGCCAAATTCCAAAAGGCTTTATCTTTATTCCCCCCTGCTAGACGGGCTTCCTAAAGATCAAAAGCATTTACTGAAGTTATACGAAAAACTATTGGAAGGATCGATGTTAGGCGGCCAAATGGCTGGCGGCGGTGTCGGTGTTGCTGTGAAAGAAGAGATCATTTTGATTCACTGCACGATCGACATGGAACATGCGATTTCTTCAGCGCTTAGAGCTTTTGCTCCATTGTATGTTGAGACCGTTGAGAAATGGCGCCGTATTTGCCGTGACCTGGCTGAAGGCAGAGAGCCATCGGAAGAACCACCAAAACGTCCTGGACAACAACAAACGTTGCCAAGCCCAGGAGGTGGAATGTCACCTGGTGGACAACCCGGCTTCATCAAGATCTAGTCTTACGCGAAGCGTTTGGAGTGCTAAACTCCTGTTTAGCTTTCACTTTTTGAAAGTCAAAGCTAAACAGGAGTTTAGACACTCCAAACGCTTCGCGAATTTTTTCCTCTCTTTATTCTATTCACACCGTTTTTCTCTTCAGAACAGATTGCATTTTTGCTTAGTTTGTTTTAACTTGTTTGCCTAAATTCATCTTCTGGAGTTCATCATGGGTAAAACCTCATCTGCCATTTTATTAGCACTTAGCGTCAGTTCACTTTCTGCCGATGTATGTGTACCTTTTCCCATTTCTATAGATGTAACGGCCGCTGCAGATGACTTTAGAAGCCTACCGGAAGGGAGTTGGATGAACAATGACGGCGCTTATATTGGTCTTAATGTAGGTGTTGGAGTGCCCGGTCTTGCTTGCGACGGCTTTGTCGTTCAGGCAGGTGGTAGCTGGGGCGCATACGATTGGAGTGGACGTGCATCTTATCCCTTTCGTCATCCAAGAGCTATTCAGCAGCAGCTATTCTTGACAGGCGGTCTTGCTTGGAAAACGACCTGCTGTTCAGGCGTGAATATGGGCGTTGTATATGATTTGATGATCAATAAGTATTTTGGTGCTTTTGGTCTGCAGGTCAATATGGATCAAATCAGATACCAGGTTGGTTATTTGTGGGATTGCAGTGATGAGTTTGGCTTATGGGGAACAAATCCCATTCATACAGCGCACCGTAGCCCTGCAGAGCTTTTAGTCAAATATAGAGGCATCAATCAAATCAATTTATTTTGGCAACACAACTTTGACAACTGTGCCTACACAATGATTTGGGGGGGTGTGCCTTATGGTAAGGGGCTTTTATTTGATTCCGATGGTTTTGGTGCGCCAAGAACAATTAACTACAGCGACAAAAGGCCAGGTAAATTTACCTTAGGGTTTAGGATGGGAGCGCCTCTTTCATCTTGTTTAAGCATTGAAGGACACGGAGCTTATATGGCGCCCACTTCATTTGTCCGTGGGGAAGAAGCGCAGAATGATTCTTTTAACGTAGCCATTGGCATCACCTATTCTTTTGGCGGCGCCGGTCTTTGCGACGATTGTGGTGTAAGACCTTACTTGCCCATTGCAGACAACAGTAATTTCATAGTAGATACTAATAGAAACTACTAGTCATGCAACGCCATCGAAACATTTGGTCTAGATCCTAACTCTTATTCCATAGCAATCGGACTCTTTATCCGATTGCTAGGGCTCATTTATATTTTTTCTTACATCCCCTTTGTCTTGCAGGTTAAAGGGTTGCTTGGAAGTGATGGGGTCTTGCCGATTAAAGATTATCTCCCATTGATCAAACGTCGTTTTGGGAATAAAGCCTATACCATCATACCGACCCTTTTTTGGTTCAATGCAAGCGATGCAGCTCTTTTGGCGCTTTGTTGGTCAGGGATTGTGTTGGGGTTTTTATTGATGCTGGGCATTTATCCAGCATTAATCCTTTTTTTACTCTATATCGTTCAGCTATCGCTTGCATCGGCAGGGCAAGATTTTCTTTCCTTTGGATGGGAAACCTTCATTCTGGAATTAACGGTTGGAGCATTCCTTATCGTTGCTACAACACCTTTGAATGTGTTTGGGTGGCTGGGGCTTAGTGTTCTACTCCTAAGGTTTCATTTTCAGGCAGGTCTTTCAAAAATCCAAAGTCATGACAGTAATTGGCGCAATTTAACAGCCCTTTCTTACCACTATTTAACTCAACCGCTTCCCAACACACAGGCTTGGTATTTTGATAAATTACCGATGTGGTTTCACAAGGCCTCTGCGTTGATCATGTTTTATGCAGAGTTGATCGTCCCTTGGTTTATTTTCTCTCCCCCAGAGATGAGGTTATTTGTTTTTACACAACTAGTAGGTTTGCAGTTTGTGATTTGGTTCACAGGTAATTTGTCTTTTTTAAACCATATGACCGTTGTCAGTTGTATTGTTTTGATACACAACAAGTTCCTGGGTTTCTTGGCGTGGGCTGCCCCTGCGATAGGGGCACCGTCGCCGCTTGTTTGGCAAGTATTTATCTCTGCACTCGGTACAGGCTATCTCTTCTTGCAGGTGATTAGTCTTTGGCAATCTTTCTATCCCATCCGAACCTTTCAAAAGATTCTAGAGTTTTTCTACCCTTACCATTTGGCCTATCCACATGGCATTTTTGCCGTCATGACAACCAAAAGATACGAGATCATTGTTGAGGGTAGTGAGGATGGTGAAATCTGGAAAGAATACGAATTTTACTTTAAGCCCGGCGATTTACGCCACAGACCCCGAAGAATTTCTCCTTTTCAACCAAGGCTAGATTGGCAAGCCTGGTTTTTACCTTTTGGTTCTTTTGGCGTAGGAAGGCAAGCTTGGTTTAGCTTTTTTTTAGTCAAATTGTTAGAAGGGTCGAAACCGGTTCTCAAGTTATTAAAAACAAACCCTTTCCTAGAAAAGCCTCCAAAGTATGTGAGAGCTTTAGCCTATGATTATACTTTTACTACCTTTGAAGAAAAAAACGAGACGGGGCATTGGTGGAAAAGAACGTTTGCAGGCAACTATAGCCCCCCACTTCACCTCAAGTAATGATCCGAAACATCTTTATTTCCTTTCTTGTCTCCACAGCCCTTTTTTCCGGGCCAACAGTGACCTATGAGCAAGCCGGCGGCCGTTTAGGCGATCACTTGATTAGCTATCTGCATGCTAAATGGATCTCCTATCAATATGGGATACCTCTTGCCTACACCCCCTTTCTTTTTTCAGATGCATTTGCGCTGTCTGAATTAGAAGTCCCTTTAGAGGCTAAGAAAAAACTGATTTCAGTCAAAGATTTGTCGGAACTGAATCAATTAGAAGACATCATTTATCAAATTCCTTATGTGACCGAATGCCCTGGAGAATATTTGACAGGCCATCCTTTTTGGAAAGAAAGACCCTTTATTTTGGTCGATTGGAATGATCGACAGTTCATCGAGTGGGTTCGCCCATGTTTAGCCCCCCGCATCCCTATCAAAACCCTTTCTTTGCCAAAAGATCAAGTCACGGTTGCGCTGCATATTCGAAGGCCTTATGGGCAGGATGCCGACCCTAATATTCACAAGATATTTCCTTATAAGTTTTTACCCGATCAGTTTTACATCGATCAATTGAAATGGGTCTATGAAGAGATGGGAAAGCGCCCTTTGTATGTCTACATTTTTAGCAATGATCCGGCTGGTAGGAAAATAGCCAACCAATTTCAAGCTAATTTGAAAAATAAAAATGTGACTTTTGACTTTCCGAAAGCTCTGGATCAATCTAGAGAAGGTGTCATTTCAGATCTGTTTTCGATGATAGAGTTTGATTGCATCATTCGGCCCGAGTCTAATTTGTCGATCGTTGCTTCAAAGTTTGGAAAGCAACAAATCGTCATTTCTCCCGAGCACGTCATAGTGAATACCAGAGAAAACATCGTCGACCGTGTCAAAATCGAACGCAGATAGAAGAGCTCTTTGATTTTTTAACACGAAGCGTTTGGAGTGCTCCTGAGCCCGTTTAGCTTTTGACTTATCAGTGAAAATGAAAGCTAAACAGGAGTTTAGCACTCCAAACGCTTCGCGAAAAAATTATCTTGTTATCCCAAGATGAGTTGGAGTGTCGCGAAATAGATGTAGTTCTCTTGGCCTTCTTCTAATTGATGCTCATCAGCATGTTTTTTGTGAAATTCTAATGTTTTTGACATAATCTCAGTAATTACACTATCTTTTGTTTGAAGCTTTTCTTTAATGGATTGGCCAATGCTTTCTTGTAGCTGCTCGGTTTGCTGTATTTTTGTATCCAATATTTTGTGTACGCTGTAGCGAGCTTCGTTCATCTTTTCTAATTCAGCGATGATCCTAATCGCTTTAAAGACTTTGTCTGACTTTACCGCAGAGCCTACCAAGTAATTGAAGGTGTCATTGCAAATGGTGCCCAGTTGGTGTACAGCAAAAATATAGACAATCCATGGAATAGTGCGAAGGAACAAAGATGAAGCAGCATTTACAGATAGTTTCTTAGCAGTAAATTCAAAGGCAGCATTAGCAGCGGGATTGATGATATATTTTGTGGCGCCATACCCCCATGCAAACTTAAGAGCCATAAAAGCCATGACCCGTGTACCCAATGAATAGTGATAGGGTTGGCTTTTCTCATTCTGAATGCTTTCAATCTTAGCCTGAATATCTTCCTCTAATTTTTCTAGAGGTTTTAGGAGTTGTTGAATTGCAGCATCGTCTATTTTCTGAGGGAGAAGAGCGAGAAAGGAGGCGTTTGCAATTTGAAAAGAAAGCGACATCTAAAAATAATCCTTATAATTTTTAAAAAAATTGTACTATAAGTGGTGATTATACAGTAAGTGTAAAGATGCCCCTATCGCCTCAAAATATTTCCACGCAACTCCATGATCCTCATCATATCTTGGGGGTACATCCCTCTAAAGATAATTGGGAAATAAGAATTTTTAGACCGGAATGTCAAGAATTGTGGTTTGAGTGGAAAGGAGAGAGGGCCAAATTAGAACAAGGAGCTGAGCCGGGCCTTTTTGTCCATCGAACACCTAAGCAACCCACCTTCCAAGACTATAAAGTGTTTCACCACTCGGGGTTACTTGCGGAAGACCCCTATGCGTTTCCTCCAAGTTTTGGAGAGATGGACCAATATTTATTTTCTCAAGGTGTTCATTATCAGCTGTATGAGGTGATGGGAGGGCGATTAACCGAACACATGGGAGTCAAAGGGGCAAGGTTTGCTGTCTGGGCTCCTTCTGCCAAAGCAGTTTCGATTGTCGGAGACTTTAACCACTGGGATGGTCGGGTGAATCCGCTAAGAAGCCTTGGCTTTTCCGGAGTGTGGGAGCTATTTGTACCAGGCCTTAAGGCCGGAATGCGTTACAAATTTGAAATTCGGACGCAAAACGATGAGCTTTTGATTAAAAGCGACCCGTATGCCCTTGCTTTTGAAGAGCGTCCAAAGACGGCCTCTGTTTTAACTGAGTCTACTTTCGAATTTACCGATCAGGCCTGGCTTCAGAAGAGAAATGAAGGGAGCCATAACAAACCTCTAAACATCTACGAAGTCCATTTAGGTTCTTGGAGAAGAGGTCTTGGTTACAGAGAGGCAGCCCATGCTCTTGGCCGCTATGTGCAAGAGATGGGTTTTACCCACATCGAACTGATGCCGGTTTTGGAACACCCTTTAGATGAGTCTTGGGGTTACCAAACCACCGGTTATTATGCCCCCACAAGCCGTTTTGGAAACCTTGATGACTTCAAATATTTCATCAATCACCTCCACAATTTAGGGATTGGGGTGATTTTAGATTGGGTTCCGGGCCATTTTCCTTCTGACAGTTTTTCTTTGGGTCGTTTTGATGGCACCGCCTTATACGAGCACCAAGATCCAAGGCAAGGATGGCACCCCCATTGGAGTACCCACATTTTTAACTTTGGTCGACCGGAAGTGCGTAATTTTCTCATCGCCAGCGCCCTATTTTGGTTAAAAGAGCTGCATGTCGACGGGCTGCGTGTCGATGCGGTTGCTTCGATGCTCTATTTAGATTATGGGCGAAATGAAGGGGAGTGGATCGCGAATGCTTACGGAGGAAAAGAAAATCTAGAGGCAATCGAATTCATGAAACACATGAATGCCATCATCCATGAAAAAGTGCCCGGAGCCATCACTATAGCAGAGGAATCGACCGCATTTACCGGCGTAACCCACCCCGTTATCTCCGGCGGTCTTGGTTTTGATTACAAATGGAACATGGGGTGGATGAATGACACTCTCCGCTACTTTTCTAAAGACCCCATTTATAGAAGTCACCACCAAGGGGAACTGACTTTTAGCATGATATACGCCTTTTCAGAGCGATATGTGCTGGTTTTATCTCACGACGAGGTGGTGCATGGAAAAAACAGCCTGATGGGCAAGTTTCCGGGCGATATGTGGCAACAATTTGCCAATGCAAGACTGCTGTTTGGTTATATGATCACCCACCCGGGAAAAAAGCTTCTTTTCATGGGAGGCGAGATTGGGCAATGGAACGAGTGGAATTGTAATAAAGAGGTGGAATGGTTCTTAACCACTTTCCCTAACCACGATGCTCTGAAAACCTACGTCAGAGAGCTGAACCATCTCTATTTAAGAGAACAGGCCTTGTGGTCTTTTGATAGTTCTCCGGAAGGTTTTGAGTGGATCGATTTTTCAGACCACCATAACTGTGTCCTTTCTTTTTTACGAAAAGATGGGAAGGGGAGAGTGTTGCTGGCTGTCCACAATTTTACCCCAAACACCCATGCGATCTACAGCATTCCCCTAAGAAATGCCCGTACCTGCGTCCCCATTCTTTGCAGCGATGAGGAGCGGTTCGGCGGTACCGGCAAAGGGAACAAGGTGATCGAAGTGACCACCCACCATGTGACCATCGAGCTTGCGCCCTTAGCCAGTTCCCTGTTCGAAGTCACATTTTAGTTAAAACTAGTAAACAATTCATTTATCAATTGCCGAAAGAAAGCGTCCTTACCCCACTGTATCTTAGCCATGTATTGAGTTTGTGCTGAGTTTAGAGTAAAGGTAAATTTGCCCTCTTCGCTGCCCTTTTGCCATGCATACTCAGGCATTTCAGGTGTGAATTTTCCATATACCTTCTTGCATTGTTGATCTGTTGGCCATTGATTTACTCGCTCTATCAATTGCTCACGAGATTCTTCAGTCTCAAAATAAAACCTCACCTGTAAGTTAGACGACGGACTTCTTACGACCTTAAATGAAGCGCCATCGATTCCTTCTATGTACTTACCAAAGCGGGTTTTTAATTCGGTTACAGTCCAAACTGCGCTAGTAGGTTCTTCCCACTTTTCAGCTTTTGGTCTTGCCTGCTGTGGAGTCGATTCCGCATCCTTACGTGGCTTGGGAGGAAGTTTGCTTAGGCTTTTTATTATCTCTGTATGGAGGGAAGTTGTCTTAGTCGAGCTCTTACCATCACTTAACTCGGAAGTGGGAGAGACCGAATCAGCCGAGTGATTACCTTTACTCTGTTTGGAAGGAGGAGAGGCCGCCGGCTTAGTCGAGCCATTGAAATAGCGAACCACTAGTATCCCTAACATAGCGCCAGCGAAGAGGGCCGAAATCCTTACCAATAGGGTTAATCTGGGGGAAGCTTTGACTGCCTGACTAAGGCGTTGCAAGGCGGGAACTATTGCTCCACTAATAGGGGTTGTTATCGATGTATCTCCTTAGGAACTATCATTATAGCACTTCTCGTAATTTAAAAAAATACATTGCAATGTTGACGGATGTGTGCCACATGTGATACAGTTAGAGTTGTAAGGGAGATATTATGAGTAGCGGAAAAACACATAGAATTAACGTAACGCTAGATGCCGATGATCTAGAAATCATCCAAATTTTATCCAATAAGCAAAAGTTGAGCATGTCGTCTCTTATTAAAAAAATGGTGCATGATTGGCTTGAAGATTACGAAGACATGGTTTTAATCCAGAAGATTGAAGAAAGAGAGAAGGAAAATAACCCCTTAATTTCCCACAACGATTACTGGGAGATCAAGAAGTGACTTACGAGATCTTTTACGATCTTGGATCTAAGAAAAAAGACTATGAGAAAATACCTCCAGCAGTCAGAGAGGTCATTAGAAAAGCGATCGAGAAAAAATTGACTGTTGATCCAGTCAATTTCGGGAAACCTTTGCGATATAGTTTAAAGGGTTATAGACGTTTGAGAGTGGGAGACTATCGGGTGATTTATAAAATCGACGAAGGTAAAGTCATCGTCATCATTGTAGATATTGATCATCGCAAAGACATTTACGACGAAGATTGATTTAAGGAAGCGTGCACACTTCCTAAAGACAGCAACCTGCTTTTTTGGCTATAATCCTACCCATGGCATTGCAGGAAGATTACGAAAAGCTGCTGGAGGAGATCTGGCGGCACAATCGGCTCTATTACATCGAAAATCAGCCCGAAATCTCTGATCAGGAATTTGATTTTCTGCTGAAGAAATTAGAGGCGATCGAAAAAGAACATCCAGACTGGATTTCACCTGAATCGCCAACCCAGAGGGTGATGGAAGCTTTAGTTGGCAATTTCCCTGTTGTTCAACACACAAAACCGATGCTATCGCTGCAAAATACCTATTCGAAAGAAGAGGTGATCGCCTTTATCGACAGGGTGAAAAAGGGGCTTCCTAACGAACAACTCTCGTTTTGCTTAGAACTTAAAATGGATGGGATTGCTTTTGCCGCACGGTATGAAAAAGGGAAATATGTGTTGGGTGCCACTCGTGGCAATGGAAAAGCAGGTGATGAGATCACCAACAATTTGCGTACGGTCGAAAACCTGCCTCTAAAACTAGAGGGGCAAGTTCCTGATGTTGTAGAGGTTAGGGGAGAGGTCTATATGCCCCTTAAAGCTTTTGAGAAGCTCAATAAAGAAAGAGAAAGGGAAGAGCTGCCTTTGTGGGCCAACCCCCGTAATGCAGCAGCAGGTTCACTGAAGCTGTTAGACCCAAAAGAGGTAGCAAAAAGGGGCTTGAGAGTCGTCTTTTATACGGCGCTTGTCCATTGTACAACCCAAAACGAAATCCATCACTGGTTGAAAAATGCCGGATTTCCCACTCTGCAAATGGTTCAGGTTGTCGACAACGTCGAAGACCTTTTTGCATTTATCGATCAGGTGCAAAAAGCAAGACCCACCCTCCCGTTTGAAATTGATGGAGTTGTAATCAAAATCAACAGTTTAAAAGCCCAAGAAGAGCTGGGGGCTGCAGGAAAAAACCCTCGCTGGGCTGTTGCCTATAAGTTTCAGGCCGAGCAGGCTAAAAGCCGAGTGTTGGCTATTGTCATCCAGGTGGGGCGGACAGGCACTTTAACACCTGTTGCAGAGCTGACTCCCACACCTCTAGCCGGCAGCACCATTTCTAGGGCAAGCCTCCACAATAAAGATGAAATCGAGCGGCTCGATGTCCGGATTGGCGATGAAGTGTTGATCGAAAAAGGGGGCGATGTGATCCCTAAAGTGGTTGCCACATTACCTTCCGAGCACCGCAATGAAAAATGGAAGCCCCCGACCCATTGCCCTTCTTGTGGAACAGCAGTTGAGGACCATCCGGAAGAGGTGGCGATCCGCTGCCCCAATATTGAAGGATGCCCTGAACAACGGTTTAGAAGGCTTGTTTTCTTTGTCAGTAAGCAAGGGATGGACATTGAGGGCCTTGGTGAAAAGGTGATGGAGAAGTTGATGGCGCTAGGATTTGTCCGAGAGCCTGCCGATGTTTTCTATCTGACTGCCGAACAACTTGGCCACGTAGAAGGGTTCAAAGAAAAATCGGTCCAAAACTTGCTGAAAGGGATTGAAGCGGCAAAAAAAGTGACATTTCCTAGGTTGTTACATGCTTTGGGAGTGCGTCACGTCGGCATAGGGACAGCCGAAGCGATCGGAGCCAAATGGCGCGACATCCGAGACCTGTTTAACTTGCCGAAAGAGGATTTTTTGCAAATAGAGGGGATAGGAGAAAAGGTTGCAGATGCCTTAACGGCCTATTTTTCTAACCGGGTTTATCAGCACGAGATCGAGCGGATGTTGCAGTCGGGGCTTGAGATGACGCAGTCTGTCGTTGTTGAGGATCCGAAATTTTCAGGAAAAAGCTTTGTGCTAACCGGGACATTGTCTGTCTCGAGAGAGAAAATTGCTGCCCTCTTACAATCGCGTGGGGCTAAAGTGTCAGATTCTTTGTCGAAAAAGACAAATTTTCTGGTCGTTGGAGAAAGCCCTGGCTCTAAATTGGAGAAGGCAACCCGCTTTGGCGTATCGGTTTTGTCAGAAAGCGATCTTTTACAGATGCTAAGTTTAGAAAATTTTTAATTCCCGCAACGCGTTTGGAGTGCTAAACGGCGTTGTTGCACAATACCCCTGACACGCTGCTAAAAGGCATGTCAAAAAAAAATGCATGAAGTAATCTGTTTTCGACTAAAAAAAGGGAAACTACTTCATGCAAGCTAGCGCAAACTATCAAATTCGCAACTGGGCCGATTATAACAAAGCTCTGATCCAAAGGGGAAGCATAACTATTTGGATCGAGGAAAACGCTCTAGGAAAGTGGCTGTCTCATAAACATACAAAATCTGCTGGAAGACCGGAGACATACTCAGATGACGCCATCCTGATGTTGTTGGTTTTAAGGGAGCGATTCAACCTAACATTGAGAAGTCTGCAAGGTTTTGCCGCATCCATATTCTTGCTAATGAGGTTATTTCTAACAATTCCTTGTTATTCACAAATCTGCCGAAGAGCAAAGACTCTCCATAAGAGCATTAAACGCCTAAGTAATGGGCCTGCCAGGCACATTATTTTAGATTCTACCGGCCTTAAGGTGCATGGAGAGGGAGAATGGAAAGTTAGGACTCACGGCAAAAGTAAACGACGTATTTGGAGAAAATTTCATATTGCGATTGACGCTGAAACACAAGATATAGTTGTTTGCGAATTAACAGATCATAGTACTGGAGAGGCAGAGCCAGCAGTAAGGATGCTCGACAAGATCCGAGGGAAAATAGATACGTGCGTGGAGATGGTGCTTATGACCCAAATGTAGTGAGGGAGAAAATACATCAAAAAGGGGCCAGAGCCATTATTCCTCCACCAAGACACGCAAGGATTAAGGGAGCCAAAGAAGGATGGGTAAAGGATCGAGATACAGACATAGCGAGAATACATGCTCTGGGGGATAGAGATACTGGTAGGCGACCCTGGAAAGAGGAAGTTGAGTATTACAAAAGGTCATTAGTAGAGACTTCCATGTTTCGAGTAAAAACGATGTTGGGTGATGAACTAAAATCACGCACATTAGAGACTCAACGCACTGAAGCGTTTTGCAAGTGCCTAGTAATCAATAAAATGAATAGTTTAGGAATGCCGAAGGGCGTTTGGGTAAAAAGATAAATTAGGATAGAAAAAGACCTTGTAAGAGGGTCTAAAATTTTTTTACTTAATTGTGCAACAAGGCCGTGCTAAACTCCTGTTTAGCTTTCACTCTCACTAATAAGTGAAAGCTAAACAGGAGTTTAGCACTCCAAACGCGTTGCGAACTAAAAAAGCTTTTTCGTAAAAATATCTGACAAAGGCACGGGCACGTTTATTCGCGTGGTTGACTTGTAGTTGAGTAAATCCCTATCATCCAGCTTTATGTTCGATAAGGTTTCTAGGACGGTCTCTGCCGTTGGCGAGTATGTATTGCTCATCATCAGTGTCGATTGTTGCCTCCGTTCAAAAATTTCCCCATTGGCCAATTGTAAGAGACAAACTTTTTATCGTTGGTGTGGCCTCTTTGCCTGTCGTGGCAATCACCGGTTTTTCAACCGGAATGGTTTTGGCAGCCCAAGCTTTTTTCCAGCTGAGCGATAAAGGGCTTGCGGCAGTTACCGGCTTGATGGTGACCAAAGCCATGATGGTAGAACTCAGGCCCCATCCTTACTGCCTTCATGGTGACGGGGCGGGTCGGTTCTGCCATGTGCGCAGAAATTGGCACAATGAAAGTGACAGAGCAGGTGGATGCCCTCAACTCGATGGCTGTCAATCCTATGCGGTATTTGCTTGCGCCACGGATGATAGCCGGCGTATTGATGCTGCCACTGCTGACAGTGTTCAGTGCTCTCACGGGTGTGATCGGCGGTTATATGGTGGCAGTTCATGTCTATGGAATGGCCCCTAATGTCTTTTTAGATCCTCTTCCTCTCAACATCCACGCCTTCGACTTCATCATGATGACCACAAAGGCGCTTGTTTTTGGTATTATCATTGTGACCGTTTCGTGCTTCCAAGGTCTCCGTACAAAAGGGGGCGCCGCAGGGGTTGGCCGGTCAACCACCCATAGTGTAGTCGTTTGCTACAGCATCATTTTAATCGTAAATTTTGTCCTGACGGTCGGTCTAAATTCATCCTACACCTACATCAAAGAGGGTTTGGAATGCCTGGTTCTAAAGATGACAATGTTCTGATCGACATCAAAGACCTTTGGAAATCGTACGGTTCCCTACAAGTATTAAAAGGGCTTACGCTACAGGTACATAAAGGCGAAACCCTTGTAATTTTAGGCCGCTCGGGCGTTGGAAAAAGCGTACTTTTACGGCAAATTTTGGGTATTGAAAAGCCGGAAAAAGGGACTATCCTCGTTCAAGGACAAGACATTATCAACTCTAAAGGGCCCCTCCGAGAACGTTTAACCCGCAACATGGGGATGCTTTTTCAAGGGTCGGCCCTTTTTGACTCGATGAATGTAGGCAGAAATGCCGGGTTTTACCTCACCGAAAATCCAGACCCTGCAACAGGAGAATGGGTGAGAGGTGAAGCCTACGAAGAGCGGGTAAAAGAGGCACTTTCTTTAGTGGGGCTTGAGGGGACTGAGGATAAGATGCCTTCAGAACTTTCCGGGGGAATGAGAAAAAGAGCAGCTCTTGCAAGGCTTATCCTTTACAGGCCCCAGATCCTGCTTTATGATGAGCCTACAACAGGTTTGGATCCGGTGACTGCAGCGCAAATCAATCAATTGATCAATACGATCCAAGAAAAATTAAAAGCTACAAGCATTGTGGTGACGCATGATATCAAATCGGCCCTCTCGATTGGAGACCGTTTTGCATTTCATCAAGATGGCAAAATTTTACTTGTAGCAGACAAACACAACTTTATAAATTCCAAAGAGCCTTCGGTCCATGCCTTCTTTGAAGAAGCAGCCTTGACAGAAGACCTACTAAATCGATAGAAACTGATAAGATATGCAGGGTTCGACAAAAACTTTCTCGATTGGGCTATTTGTCCTGATCACACTTATTATACTGGCTGCCGTCATCATATGGTTGAAACCAACCATTGGTGATGAAGGTCTCACCCTTCATGTCCGTTTTATCAATCTTGATAAAATCAATGACGGTACGCGGGTCAACTTTGCAGGGCAGCCTGTCGGTTCTGTGTACCAGATCAACGAAATTCCCGATGCGCGCGAGTCGACGCATGATGGCCGTGTTTATATCTACGAAGTCATTCTCAAAGTCGATAGCCATTTAGATGTTTATAAAACTGACCGTTTTTCCATTAAAACAAGTGGGCTTTTGGGTGAAAGATCAATCGAAATAACCCCTGTAGCCCCAAGAGAAGGGCAAATTCTTATTCGAGCAACGCCTGACGATGTCTTATTTGCTTGCTCTACCGGATCTGTGGAAGAAGCCTTTGATCAGATCGGCCGTCTGTCTAATACCGCTCAAGGGGTGATCAATAAAATCTCTGATGCATTAGACAAGCTAGATGATAATAAGTTCTGGGAAAATATGGCATCCGGTATGGACCATTTCGAATCGCTTGCCAGTGCTTTAGACCAACCTGAACTCATCGAAGAGTCGATCGAGAACCTCCACAACTTTTCAGAGAACTTAAAGCTGACCGGAGAAGACATTGTGAAGTCAGCTGAAAAAGTCAGCCACTTGACCGATCTTTTAGACAAAATTGTGATCAGAGTGGAAGCTGGTGAAGGAACTGTTGGACGACTTTTGGGAAGAGATGATCTTTATCTAAACGTTAAAGCTGTTGTTCATAAGGCTGAAACTTTGGTTAATGATATCAACCACTTTGGCCTTTTGTACCAAAATGACAAAAAGTGGCAGAGATTGCGTGCAAGAAGGGCTAACCTGATGGCCGACTTGAAGGACCCCGAAGAATTTAAGAGCTTCTTTGAAGAAGAGGTCGATTCTGTAGCCTGCGGTCTTGCAAGGTTAGAGTCTGTTTTAGATGAATGCCCTTGTAACTTAGATGAGTTTGCCTGCCTCTTTAGAGACTTAATCCGCCGCGTAGAAGGGTTGGACGAACAGCTCAAGAATTACAATATTGAGCTTCAGGAAAGCCTAGAGGAGTGTTGCCGTTAATGCAAAATTTGCCATACTCCCATCTTGAGAAGGGCGCATTTCTCATTTCGACTCCTGAAATAGATTCAGGCCTCTTTTTTCGTAGTGTGGTGCTTGTTTGTGAACACAATCCTACTGGCTCGTTTGGTCTTGTGATCAACAAGCCGCTGGATATCCAACTTCCTGAAGAGGTGGTCAGCCTTCATGAAATGGCCAACCCTAAAGTGAAGGTTCGTCAAGGCGGTCCGGTGCAAACCAATCAGATGATGCTGCTCCATACGTCTGAGGCCATCCCTCAACAAACTCTTGAAGTGTGTCCCGGAGTATATTTGGGAGGAGATTTAAACTTTCTGCAAGAGGCCGTTTTAGATGAAGAGGGCCCAGACATTTACCTTTGTTTTGGCTATGCCGGTTGGGGAGCAGGTCAGCTTGAAAGGGAATTTTTAGATGGCCACTGGTTTTTGCAGCCATCCGATAAAGAAACCATTTTTAACGTCGCAGCAGAAAAGCTGTGGCAATCGCTCCTTCGAAAAATGGGCGGCAAGTACGCCACTATCTCGATGATTCCGGAAGATTTATCTCTTAATTAGAATTTCCCTTGCCCCTGCCCGAAAAGCTTCTTGGTAAAAACCCTTTGGACCCCCTTGTTGCATAATTAACCAATGTGAAGAGATTTTTTCCAAACGCGTTGCGGAGTAAAGGCAAATCCCATCGAGTTAGCTCTTTGCTCAAAAAGGGTTTTGCATTGTTGTTTAAGAAGAAATGGAATTAAAGATTTTTTAGGGCAAGGGCAAGGAATTGTAGTTGTGCAAGAGGTTTAATTACTCGGTCGATTCGGGATACATGAAAACTCTTCTTGCCATTCGCTGGAGACCATTCCCGATGCCGTCATCAAATTCTTCACTCCACGTTCTTGTTCTTCGAGGGGGGACTTGGATTGGAGGTGGCGGGATTTGGTTTTCGAGGACGCCAACGTCAAACCATGCTTTTCTAACGATGTTCTTTTCTTCTGAGGATTTGGCTTTGGCTGCGGTTAGTTCAGCAAATTGTGCAAACGTGAAATTTTCTTCGCAGTCATGCAAGGCCTCAATCCAGATATGCCCGATCGTTTCATATGAAGGCCTTTGTAAGGCAGTCACAGCCAATTGAAAGGCCTTATTCGGTATACCACAATTGTAGAAGATCTCCCCAGGGTCGTCTTTTGCTGCTATGTTTTGATATCTATTATCGTAGTGATCAATAGGGTGCCCTTCACGTGATTTATTGCCTGTCCATTGCTCATCAAAAGGATTGGCATGTCCAGGCTTTTCCATCGAGCGAATAGCATGGCCTTCATCGAATGAAACGGGTTCGTGTTCAGTGCCAAAAAGTCCCGTATACTCTTGGAAGCAAGTGCCAATGAGCCATGAGGTATTTTGACCATTGGCGTTCCCTTTTTTGTCAAAATGGTCGACCATGATACCAATGGTGTCGGCTATCGATACATAAAGCGCCCCTGATTCACCGGTCGGGTTTAATCCATTTCCATTTCCCTTGGCTCCGTAGTATTGGATGTAGGCGTGCCCAAACGCATGCCCCAGAATTGTCAGATCCTTCGCAAAGCCATCCGGCTTGATGTAGTTGTGCGTTGCAGAGATGGGGCTAAAAGTCACAAGTTCCCGGTCAGAGTGCCAAGAGACAAGAGAGTCTCCCTGATCGACAATCACTTTCATTGTGTGGTGGCTATTATTGACAGGATGCTTGTTGAATTGCTCTTGGGTAAATTGTTCGATCAGGCCAAGATTGCGAAGACATTGGTCTTTTGTTGCTGTCCGAGCTTGGGTAAAATTCTCTTCATTATTTTGTCTCCATAAATTGACAATTTTGGGGGCGGCACTAAGCTCTGAAGAACCTACACCGAATGCGAATTCAGTAGAGACACTAGGTTGCGCTATGAGCTTTTTCCCCCATTCAAAATGGGCGGAAGAGGATGCTCTTTGCACCACTGACCTCTTGCCTGTTTCCCATAGCCGAGTGTTTCGAAATAGCCGGGTGATACTAATGATGGTGAGGTAGGGAGCAAACTAGCCATGGTATTTTTCTTTGTTGAGTTAGTTGAATAAGGTATTTCTTAGAAAAGAACTAAAGGTGATGCTGAAGCCTTGTGGTTTCGGAGTCATCTTGCTGAGAATGTCTTGTGCTTCATGTTTTTCCGATTCGGTTAGGGCATTGACTAAACGGAGAGATTCCGTTGCAGCATTTTTGGCATCAACTTCGGATCCCATTGCCTTGTGATTTTCTTCCAAAGCAAGAAGGATTCTTATTTGCTCTACTTTATTTTCTGGAATAAGTCTTTTATGGATGCAGTGAGCATCAAAAAGATATTCAGTGCTCATTTGGAAATTTCCATTTATCGTTGAAATTTTAGCAAGGCTAAAGAGCACATGTGCCTTAAAAGAGTCTTCTTTTTTCTTCTCTGTGTCATAGAGATCCAGAAGGCGAACAAGAGTGTCAGAAGCTTTTTGTGTTTCTTGGAATTGGAAGTAAAGATGGGCCAACTGGTAGAGGGCCTTTGTGAAAAGATCGGTAGGAGGGTAAAGCTTACAAGCATTTTCTAGATAGAAGAGGGCTTGGTTATGTTCTTTTAGTTCAAGCGAAGCAAGGCCAAGAAAGTGGAAGGTGCGTGCAAGGTGTGGCCCTTCTTTTTCTATCGCATGATGGAAACAAGATAGGGCCTGAAGACACGCCTGCTTCGCTTCTTCATACTTTTTTTGCGATAAGAAGAAAAAGGCTGCATCTGTGTAGATTTCGCTGCTTACCCAGCCATAGGCCTCTTCGAGTGGCGACAAGTGCTTTACAAGGGTCAATGCTTCTTCGAGCATCTGGTCGGCTTTAAGCTGCTCATTGTTTTCTGCCCAGACTTTGGCACATCCCATTTTGCTTAGGGCTAGAAGATGTGGTGGTTGTTCGGTTTTCGTTTTTTGAGCTTCTATGACAAATGTGAATGCATCCATTGCATCAGAAAGGCGGTTTTCCCGAAGGGCGATAGCACCAAGATAGTAACAGAGTGGAAGGGCAAATTTGCTATGATGCAATCTTACCAATGCATTGCCCTTTGCATGTTCATTGACAATTTGCTGTGCCAAAGGATCAACGGCGATGATCCCTTCGCATGTCTGTAACATGTAGCGACAATTGAGTTGATATAAGAGGTCGTCGAGATGGTCATTCTGGGTGAAGAGATACTTAGGGATGCCGTTGCCATTGAGGCAGGCAAGTTGCTCGAGAAGCTCATAGGCTGCTGGAGATTCTTTCTGCAAAGCATTCACAGCCTCTTTCCACCTTGTCCAGATTTCAAATTTTTGGAGGGGCTTGCTTGATAGTTCAAGGGAAGCAAGAAACTGAAGATAGGAGGTGCTGCTACCTTTAAGGTGGTCGCCCGTCTGCTCTATAGCTGAGGGGAGAAATCCCAATTTCATTACAAGTTTCCTAACCCCATCTTGGTTTTCGAACCCGGTGGAGACATGAAAACATTCGATTGCCTCCTCCATCTCAAGAGGGGGAAGTTCAAGTTCTCCTTTCCACGAGCGTCGAGGAGAGACCACTAGAAGGTGTCCGCCAAGAGTCGAAGGGAAGTAGTGATCAAGAAAAGTAATGTCTAAGACATCTTCCACGACAATCAACCATCCTTTAGTTTCTTGCAGCCAAGTTTTCATTGCTTCGGCGCCTTCTAAGCCGACGGAATGGGCAAGCGCTAAGAACGACATGTTGAATTGAGATGCTTGAATCTCCCACCGATGAGTATATGAAGAGGCAAATTTGTTTTGGTAGGCACCCGCAAGGGCAGACTTGCCTACTCCTCGCATTCCGGTGAGGATGACTCTCGAGTCCCTTTCGAGTCTTTTTCTTAATGTTTGGAGAAACAGTTCTCTTCCCATAAGGGGACGTGGGGAAAAAGAAGAGAGAGACTTTCCCACTTTTGGGCAGATTTGGAGCTCGGCCCCATTCCACTTCAATTCTCTTCCGGACAGCCAGATTTGAGCGCTTTTGGTTTCATCAGATCCAATGTCTGGGGGAACGCCTTTTAGTAGAACATGCTTACCATCTACGAAAGCTTCTAATCCCCCAGAAACTTTGAGGAAAAGTTCAACTTTTTCCCCTTTCTCAAGTTTCTGATCGAAGATTTTGCTTGCCACTGCCTTGGGCAAGTGAAAGCAAGGAACACCAACAAATTTTAAAGCGCTCATCTGACCCCAATTATATTAAACATGTTGTATGGTTTCTTGGCCGCGAATAATTCCAACTTCACTCCAAGCTTTCTCGACGGCGTTTTTTTCGTGAGTATTAAGACATCCTTCGTGCGTGAGTTGGGCAAAGCTAGCGAACGTTTCGTCTGCCTTGCAAGATTTCAGCGCATTTAACCAAATCTCTGTCGGTCGTTTCCAGGAATGACATCCAAGCTTCGTTACTACCTTGTAGAAGGCATGATTAGGAATCCCGGAATTTGTGTGAACGCCACCATTGTCTTTGGCTAGCGGGTAAGCTTTATAGCCGTTTGCGTTTTTCGGTTGCCAGCGTTCTACCTTAATCGTACTATCGCCATTTGGGTTTTCAAAGGAGCGGAGAGCAAGGTCATCCTTATCTAAATAGATTCCTTTTCCAATAGACCAATCGATGTCATGAAGGTGTGACTTAGATGCAAAATGTTTAGTTGTGATTCCGATGATATCGGCTAAAGACTCGTTTAAAGCACCCGATTGGCGTTCGTAGGCAAGACACCCCGGGGTTCCTCCGTGGAGCTGAATAACGCGGTGCCCAAGCTCATGAGCAACGATATCAATAGCATTTGCTAATGCGTAAGGTTTCAATTGAGCTCCATTTTTACCAAAGTACACCCATTGATCGTTTGGTTGCCAACAGGCTCCTTCAACTCTACATTTACTTTCATGAGCATCTAAGCAGACATAAATTTCAGAATTTTTTAAAGAGTCTACAAATTTATAACGGTTTTTTAGGAGTTTATTAAAGAGATGAACATTTTCCTCACAAATACCCGCTACATGACTTACCGGAGAAAAGGGGAACCCATCTCCCCAAACGATTCGGATATCCCTTGGGCCATGGTGCCACGCAAAATTGCGAGCAACAGGTCCGCCCCATACTTTCATTTTAACTATCGTTTGGATGGTTTCATTCAGAGTTGAATCAGATCCGTTTAGGGTTGAAACAGATCCGCTCGCTCCCCAGCTACTTTCGGCTTTCTCAATAGGGAGTAAAGGGTAGGCATAAACATCCTCGCTTATCTCCATATCATCAATAGTTTGTTGTGCCTCATAAACAGGGGGTATGAGGGGAATTTGTTGGGGGTAGACGCCGAGCGTAGACATAGGAACTCCAATTAATTAGCGTGGTTTTGACTCAGATTTAACTTACTTACACGCAAGTTCTAATGAAATATAGCTACGCAATGATTTTAGGTCTAACATTCGAGCGAAAATGACTGTTAGTATAAACTGTCTGCCATGTTTTGTTACCATGGGTGGGGTTATCCTGCCGAAATTTTCTCTCCGTTTCAATCGGCCGATCGTGGCTACTTTGGCCAAAAGAAAGAGGGGACCCCCTCGAAAAAAATTGTGACTCACTCATTCGGATTGCACTGGGCTGACTTAAGCCAATGTGAAGAACTTGTGGTCCTTTCGGGTTTTATCAGACTTGGCGTCGGCTTTATGGAAGAGATGAAGCTGAAACTGATAAAAAAATATTTGCAAGATGATCCAAAAGAGTTGCTTGGGGACTTTTACTCTGAATCGGGCTATACTGGTGAGGCTCCTTGGCTCGAGCAATCAATCAATGTGCAGCTGTTACTGGATGATTTAGACAGGATGCAAAAAGGGCTGGATACAAAGCCTTTATTGAAGATCCCGAAGATCACTCTTTGGCATGCAAAAAAAGATAGAGTTGTTTTGAAAGATCGTGCCAATGAATTGAACAACCTCCTTCCTCATGCAGAGGTGATTTGGGTCGAAGGTGGGCACATGGCGACATTAGAACAATGGAAATCTGTAAAACAACAGTTGCAAGAGCCTTCGGAAGGGCAAAAAAGACCTATCGATTAAACGGGGATCTGCAATGTGAGGTTGCAAAACTGCTGTGCCAAAAATTTGCCCCTTTTCCAAAAGGGAATTGGCTTGAAGTGGGGTGTGGAACCGGCTTTTTAACAGAACAGCTCTTAAGCTTTCAGCCCCAGCACCTTTTTGCAAATGACATTTCTGACCAAATGGGTCCTTTATTGCCTCAAGATCATCGGATCGAGTTTGTAGCAGGAGATGGTGAAACTCTCGATGTGCCGCCTGTTTCAATGATTGCCTCCTCGTTTGCTTTGCAGTGGTTTTCTGACCCGATTGCAGCACTAAAAAAATGGTCTAAAACTTGCGAAAAGGTCATTGTCGCTCTTCCTATTTCTCCATCTTTTGCAGAATGGGAAGCACTTACGAAGATTCCTTTGAACCGTTTGCCTACCGCTGAACAGCTCTCCACCTTAAATTGCCGTCTGGAGATCGAAACCTTTCCGCTCCATTTTGCCTCGCCACGGAGCTTTCTCGTGTGGTTAAAAAAGTTGGGTGCTAATATCTCTCTTAATCAAGAGAAAATTTCTTTGGGACTATTAAGAGAGCTATCTAAGCAGACAGAACCTTTCCAGACCCAAGCAACAGTAGCATTTTTAGAGGTAGTACATGTTTAGTTGGAATCGCCATTTCCCTTATCCGAAACGTTTTGTTGTCACAGGCACCGATACAGGCGTCGGAAAAACAGTTGTGTCAACGTTGCTGACCAAACACTTGAATGGAACCTATTGGAAACCGATTCAAACCGGCACATCACCAGAGACCGATCGAGAATTTGTCTTAAAGGAAGGAGATGTGCACTTAAAACAGGTTTGGAAAGAGGCCTATTCATTTGAACTTGCAGCCTCTCCTCATCTTGCTGCCCGGAAGGAGCATCAGGTGATCCAGTTTGACCAGCTCTTGATCCCTCCCGTTGAAAAAGAGCCTCTTATCATTGAAGGGGTAGGAGGGGTCATGACGCCTCTGACCGAAGAGACACTTTTTATCGATCTGCTGAAATTTTGGGATTTACCTGTTGTTGTTGTTGCACGCTCAACTTTGGGAACCATCAATCACACTTTGCTTACATTAGAAGCCTTGCGAGCAAGAAAAATCCCTATTTTAGGAGTTGTCGTCAACGGACCAAAAAATGAGGGAAATGTCGAAGCAATTGAACAGTTTGGACGAGTAGAAATATTAGGTGAATTGCATCCGATCGATGATTTTAAAACCTTCTGGAGAACAGAAAAGATCAGTGTCTAATGTCTAAACCGGTTATTTGGCATCCTTGGACGCAAGTCAAAACGGCAAGTGCTCCACAAAAAGTTGTTTCTGGATGCGGCGTTTTTTTAACCCTTGCAGATGGAAGAAAGTTGATCGATGCCACATCTAGCTGGTGGGTCAATTTGCATGGCCATGCCCATCCAAAAATTGCCGAAGCTATCTACAAACAATCGTTACGTCTTGAGCATGTGATGTTTGCAGGGTTTAGCCATGAGCCGGCAGAGCACTATGTCGAAAAGCTTCAGCCTCATTTGCCCTCTCACCTAAACAGGTTCTTTTTTTCCGATAATGGAGCCACTTCTGTAGAAGCCGCGTTAAAAATGGCCTTCCAGTACTTTTGGAACCTAGGAAAGCCCAGAAAAACGTTTGTTGTTTTTGATGGCGGATACCATGGAGACACTTTAGGAGCAGCCTCTGTCAGCTCGATAGCGGTGGTTGCAGCTCCTTTTGAGCCGCTTCTTTTTGACGTACTACGCACACCCTATCCAGCCACTTTTTGGGGAGATACCGAGGTTGAAGAGAAGGAGAGTAAGGCTTTACTAGCTTTGAAAAAAACTTTCAAAGAGAGAGGAGAGGAGATAGCCGCTGTTGTTATAGAACCATTGATGCAAGGGCTTGGGGGGTTGCGCCAAGCACGTCCTCAATTTTTCAATGAGGTAGAAAAAATAGCACGTCGCTATGGAGCCTTGATCATTTTTGATGAGGTGATGACCGGTTTTGGCAGGACAGGCACCCTTTTTGCTGTTGATCAGACAACTTGCAAGCCCGATTTTATTTGCCTTTCTAAGGCCATAACAGGGGGTTTTTTGCCTCTTGCGCTGACCGTAACCACTGAAGAGGTATACGAAGCGTTTTTATCAGATAATGTGGGTAAAGCTTTTCTGCATGGCCATTCCTATACAGGCAACCCTTTAGGGTGTGTCGCAGCTACCGCTTCGCTTGAGCTGTTGCAGGAAGGGCGCTATAAGCTGATGCACGACAGGATGAAAGAAAGGGGGAATTTTCTGCTGACTCATCCGAAAGTCAAAAAGGTAAGAGGATTGGGTGCTATTTTCGTGTTCGACCTCGATGCAGATGAAGGGTATGGAAGTGCACTTGGCAAACAGTTTCAAAAGATCGTGGAAGAGCATGGTGTGCTGATCCGTCCATTCGGAGAAGCTGTCTTCATCACTCCGCCTTACACTATCACCGACCAAGAGTTAGATGCAGTCTTTTCTGCCCTCCAGCTTGCCCTCGACAAAATCTAAACATTATCAAATGGAATTTGCACGTATATTGTAGCTTAGGCTTTAGCCTGAGGTCGTTTTACAGGACTTTAGTCCTGCTGGAAGCTTGCGGGTTAAAACCCGCAAAAACAAACTCAGGCTAAAGCCTAAGCTACATTTCTCTTGATAGCTCTGCATTCTGGTTAATGTATGTGTATGTACTTGTAGCCAAGTAGGTATTGAACTGCAAAAAGTGTAAGAAAAATGAGCGCAATGCCTGTCATGAGGAACATTGGAGCTAGAGGGGACAAGTAAAACAAACACAGTGTGGCAGTGGTGCCTCCTAAGTAAGCAATTCCCCGAATTCTAATATTTGGCAGTGCAATGTACTGAAGAAGGAAAAATGAACTCATGTACAAGATGATTGAACAACAAAATGTGTTTCTTACGGTTTCATCTATGTCTGTGTTTGATATGAAAAATTGTGCGCAAACGCCAATCACCATTAAGCTGAAAATCAATGGAATGTGAGCGTAGATGTAGGGCTGACCTGAACCCAACGTGCATTTATAATCAGCTACTTGAGTAAACCAGTAATACTGTCCCCAAATGATGATGGCCAGTGCAAATGCCATCATGCTAGTTACCACAGAGGTGAAGTGCCAACTTGCCGATTCAAGGCCGAGAACGACAGATGTCACAATTTGCCCTAAAATAATGACAGTAAACGCTCCAAGCCGTTCTGGGATATAGATCGTATCAAGCGGAGCCTTGGATAAAATTCGTTTCCTGCCAATCCACGGTACGGCAAGGTAAATAGACATACCTAAGATCCACAAATAAAATTGTTCTGGAGGATCGAAAAGTAATGAAATGACCCAACAAAGGGTAGCTAGCCCAAATCCAGTGAGATAAAAATGGGTGAGCTTATGGGCAGCGGCCATATCGTGATGAGGCCGTGAGTAGAGAAAAAGCAAAGTCACTTGTGATAGGACAAAGCCAATAGAAAACCCAGTTCCACCATCTTCTAGTGCATCTGGAATTTGTATGGCCATAATCGCACCGGCAAACATTGTGATGAATGTCATTAACCAATGAACAGCATCATTATTATCAAAACGTGCTGCAAATACAGTGTAACTTGTCCATGTCCATATGGAAGGGACCAACAAAGCAGCACATTTAAGCAGTCCGGTCAGTGTGAAATCTTTTGATAATCTGTCTGAAAGCTGTACGACAAGCACCGCAAAAATCAGATCAAAAAATATTTCCAGCCATGTGGCATGCCGCTCATGTTTTTCATCAGGTAATCTCAATGAAGTGGGTTTTATGAAGCGCGACACGGGATTCTTATCCAAACAGTTATTTCCCTACTGAATGATAAATCCCCATTTTCCTTCAAGATTTTCTTCTATGGATGCGGGGTAATTGCAAGAACAGTGATTTCTTTTTTTGCTGGGCCGTAATACCAAAATATTCGATATGCCCCCGGCGTATTATTTTGAGCATAAGATTCAAAAACTTCCTCTTTATTCGGCCCGCACATTTGATCGAATTTATGAGTGTTTAGTGACTGATGCTTTAAATTAACTTTCATGAATTTAAGGCTTTTAACAACAGCTTTCGCAATAGCTCTTTTGGAATTATCATTCTTTAATTTTTCGAATGATATTTCTGCATCTCTGGAAAGTCTTATCTCAAAGGTCTGGTTCATTTTCCAGTTCCTTTTCCCACTGATCTAGCTCTTCAGATGAAATTGTTCTAACCCTTCCCTCTTCAGCATCTTTAAGCCCTTTCATAAGAGAAGCGAGAGCTTCTGGGTTTTTATAAATCCAATGATCCTTCACGGGAATTTCCATAACAGGCTCTAAAATGATCTTCCCACCTTGTCGATAGATACGAAAGGTGCTAAAGCTTTCCTGCTCTTCCTTTGTTAAGACGCGAGTTAGAGAGATGCGATTTTTCTCATCTTTGCTAACTTTTGATGTATGGCGTTCCATATGACCTCTGATCTCTTTAACTTCATTATATCAGCGGTGGGTATTACCCACAAGTGGTTGTAGTTAGCAGCAGGAGTTGGCGGCTTCTAGGTGGCTTTCCATGCCGCGGAGACCGAGGGTGTTGAAGAGCTCGGCGTCAGCGTCGATATCGGGGTTTGGGCTGGTAAGCAGTTTTTCACCTACGAAGATGCTGTTGGCACCTGCAAAGAAGCAAAGGGCCTGTTCAGCAGGTGAAAGAGAAAGGCGTCCGGCAGAAAGGCGAACCATCGATGTAGGAAACACAATGCGGGTGGTGGCGATCATTCTAACCATCTCGAAAGGGTTCACCTTGTTTCGGTGTTCTAGAGGTGTCCCTTTTGTAGGGACAAGAGCATTGATTGGAATAGATTCTGGCGGAGTTTCAAGTTCAGACAGTGTAAGTAGCATGTCTATTCTGTCTTCAACTTTTTCACCAAGGCCAATAATACCGCCGCAACAGACAGAGATGCCTGCCTTTCTGACTACATCTAAAGTGTTTAGCCGATCGTCGTAGGTGCGAGTTGTGATGATGTTGCTATAGTGATTTTTGCCTGTGTCAAGGTTGTGATTGTAGGCGTACAAACCAGCCTCTTTTAGTTTGTAGGCTTGTTCTTCTGTCAGCATGCCTAAAGTGACGCAACACTCCATCCCCATGCCATTAACCCCTTTGACCATCTCCAAAACGTTCTCAAAGTCTTGGCTGTCTCGCACTTTTCTCCAGGCAGCGCCCATGCAAAACCTAGTTGCTCCACCATCTTTTGCCTTTTTAGCCTCGCCTAAGACATCTTCGACTTCCATCAATTTTTCGGCTTTTACGCCTGTTTGATGATGAGCCGATTGTGGGCAATAGCTGCAATTTTCAGGACATCCACCTGTTTTGATCGATAAAAGAGAGCACCGTTGAACTTCCAGAGGGTCGAAATGGTGACGATGGACAGTGGCTGCCTTGTAGACAAGCTCCATCAGAGGCTGTTGATAAAGGTCGAAGATGCTTTCAAAAGTCCAAGTCATTATTTTTCTATAGGTAGTGAGGCAGCTATCCATGCAAGGATGCCTCCGGTCAAATTGTAAGCTGTTGCATCAGGAAATTTAATTAAATAAGCATTCAACGCGCGTTCTGAACGTTTTCCAGATCGGCACATAAAAACGACAGGCTGTTCAGGCTTCACGAGTATTGGATCTGCTAGAAAGGTAACAAGGGGAATGAGGCGAGAGCCTTCGATGTGTCCTTCGTCATATTCTTCCTTTTCACGGACGTCAATGAGAGTCACGGCTCCATTTTGGCACATAGTAAAAAGGTCTTGAGGAATGATGGCTTTAGTCATAATTAAGCATATTATACCAAACGCAACAAATAACGGTACATTTGAGCCGCGTCAAAGCTGCCGGGATTCAAAGATCTCGATCGAGACAGTATTAGAAATACAACCTCGATCGAGATCTTTGAATCGCGGCGCTTTCACGCGCTCAAATGTAACGTTATTTATTACGTTTGGTATACTATAGCGATTATGAAATTGCTACTGAATCGCCTGCTCGAATGGCTTCTTCGATGCTTACTTTCTCTGCGCTACTCAATAGAAATTGTAGGATTGGATCAAATTTCCAAAGAGGTTGGTAAAAACGGAAGAGGTGTCCTTATTCTTCCCAATCACCCGGCCGCCTTCATTGACCCTGTGGTCGTGATGCTTGTTGCGTTAAAAAAAATTGCAATGCGTCCGGTTGTCGTAGAATACATGTATTTTCTTCCGGGTGTTAAATTTTTAATGCAACGGATTGATGCTGTGCCAATTCCCAACTTTGGCGCGACCAGTAATAGCAATAAAGTTCGTCGGATGAACGTGGCCTTGCAAGAGGTCGTTGATGGGCTTAAGCAAGGACAGGCTTTCCTTTTTTATCCTGCAGGCAAGGTGAAGGGAGGGGAGAAGGAACAAATCGGCGGGGCTTCGGGCCTTCACCACTTGATACAAGAGGCGCCCAATGTGGATGTTGTCTTGGTTCGGACGACAGGGTTGTGGGGCAGCCGCTTTTCACGAGCA
Organism: Parachlamydiales bacterium; assembly: GCA_963765145.1. Classification (GTDB taxonomy): domain Bacteria; phylum Chlamydiota; class Chlamydiia; order Chlamydiales; family JAJFMK01; genus JAGVKY01. The sequence continues at coordinate 54,091 of CAVXVG010000029.1, read as the reverse complement.
TACACAAACAAAACTCCCGTCGGAGCAGAGATATTGAAAAAAGGGATTTGGATTACCCTTAAAAATTTTATTTTTTTTAATCCACGCAGGAAAGTTAAGGTGGTGTTCGAGGTGGCACCAAGTGACTTATCAACGTTAAATCGTCACGAGATGAACCAGTCGTTAGAGGATTGGTATAATTTAGAGCCAGATCCCATCAATATCGTCCCCTATAATCGATTTGGGGCCGAGCCTAAGTGGGTAGAAGAGAGATTAAAAGAGCGAGTCATCTCAAAGAAACATGAACCAATAACCCCCATCATCAAACAAAAAATATTTGCTAAGCTGTCTGAACTGTCTGACATTGCTCCACACGAAATCAAAGAAGAGATGGAATTGGCATCGGACCTTGGCCTCGATTCTCTAGACACGGCAGATATCTCCTCTTTCCTTGAAGAGTCATTTGATGTAATGGAAATATCAGGAGAAGATTTAATCACTGTGAAGGATGTTTTAGGTTTTGCTGTGAAAGAAATCATTCCAGTCCCAGAAGATGAGCAGCCTCAAAACTTGGAAAAATGGCTGAAAAAAAATCCATCAACCAAAGCTGTTTTCCCTGGCGGCACTACAATTGTGGAAGCGTTCTTAAGACAAGCAAATGCTCAAGCCGGACGTGCCATTGTAGCTGATTCGATTAGCGGTATTCTTACTTATCGGGATTTAAAGGTAAGGGTTGCCATCCTGCGTGAAATTTTTGCAAAAATGCCGGGTGAAAGTGTAGGTATTTTACTGCCGGCAAGTGTGACAGCTCTTGTCTGTTTTTTAGCCTGCGTTGCGGCTAAAAAAGTGCCCATCATGATTAACTGGACGCTAGGCAGAAGGCACGTTGAATCTGTCATGCGTTTAACCGGGATGAAAACAGCCATCACTTCGTGGAGTTTTTTAGATCGCCTCTCAAACGTTGATTTTGGCGACTTAACCGATAAGTTGGTGCAATTAGAGGATCTGCGGAAAGAGATCACCGAAGGGAAAAAAATAAAGGCCTACCTCCATTCGTTTTTACCAACGAAGTGGCTTGTAAAGAAATGGGGTTTGGATAAAGTCCATCGAGATGACCCTGCCGTGGTTCTTTTTACAAGTGGAAGCGAAGGGCTGCCTAAAGGGGTGCCCCTTTCACATTACAACATCTTAAGCAACATCGAGGCCGTCAATAGTTCTGTTGACCTTTTTGAAGATGATGTCATGCAAAGTTTTTTACCCCCCTTTCACTCTTTTGGTTTGACAGTATCCACTTTGGCTGCCCCATTGTTAGGATTGCGGGCCAGCTTTTATTCCAATCCAAATGAGACGCACCGGATCGTAAAAGGGATCGAAACCTACAAGGGGACCATTTTATGCGGTGCGCCCACGTTTTTAAAACGAATCTTAAAAAATGCAAAAGCTGACGAGGTCAAAACATTGCGCCTCCTTGTGTCCGGTGCAGAAAAAGCACCGATAGAACTGTTTGAAATAGCCCGTATTTTGCATTTAGACAATACCCTGATTGAAGGGTATGGCATTACCGAATGTTCCCCTATTTTAACATTCAATAGACCAGGAGAAAAGGCCAAGGGGGTAGGCAGACCTTTAAAAGGGGTTGAACTAGACATCATCCACCCCGAAACCAAGGCAAAGATACCTATAGGGCAAATTGGGTTGATCCTTGCTAGAGGGCCTAATGTTTTTTCTGGCTACTTGAACCCAGGTCAAGCTTCACCTTTCATCACACACGACGGAAAAGTGTGGTACCAGACAGGAGATTTAGGGTACTTAGATGAAGAGGGTTATTTAACTTTAGTGGGTCGTTTGAAACGATTTATTAAAGTGGGTGGTGAAATGATCAGTTTGGCAAGCTTGGAAGACGTTCTTTCAGAAACGTTCCCAAATGGAGAGGGGGGGCCTGCCTTTGCTGTTGCCGCCAAAGAGGGAGGAGCTGATAGACCCAGGCTGATTTTATTTACCACTAAGCCATTGACTTTAGATGAAGCCAATGGCGTCTTGCGTAAAGGTGGATTTAGCAATTTGGCAAGGTTTTCTTTGGTCTATCAACTGCCAGATATTCCGATTTTAGGTACCGGTAAAATTGATTATAAAAAGTTAGAAGGGGAATTTCTCGAGTGATTACATTTTTCAATACGTTAACAAGAGCAAAAAGAGGCCTTTGTTCCCCATGAAAAGAATAAAGTCCGGCTTTATACGTGCGGCCCTACGGTTTACCATTTTGCCCATATCGGAAATTTTCGCACCTATGTGTTCGAGGACCTACTAAGAAGAACTCTAAAACACTTTGGATATGCAGTAGAACAGGTGATGAACATCACCGATGTGGATGACAAAACCATTCGTGGAGCTATCAGAGACAATGTCACTCTTGATCAATATACTGCGCCCTACACAAAAGCTTTTCTAGAAGACTTGAAAACGCTTGCTATTGAAGAGGTTGAACACCGTCCAAAAGCCACCGATTACATTCCTGATATGGTCAAAATGATCGAACAACTCATTCAGAAAGGGGTTGCGTATGTTGGTCATGACGGCAGCGTTTATTTTTCGATTGAGAAATTCCCACAGTACGGTGCCTTGTCTCACCTCCATTTGGATGAATTGAAAGAAGGGGGCTCTGAAAGGGTTGTCCACGATGAATATGATAAAGAAAGGGTAGCCGACTTTGTCTTATGGAAAGGGTATGACAAAGAAAGAGATAGCCAAATTTTTTGGGAAAGCCCATGGGGTAAAGGGCGTCCAGGATGGCATATCGAGTGCTCTGCAATGGCTACAGCCCTTTTAGGGCCGGCACTCGATATCCATTGTGGTGCAGTCGACAACATTTTCCCGCACCATGAAAACGAAATCGCGCAGTCGGAAAGCTGCAGTGGCTGCAAGTTTGTCAAAACCTGGCTCCACTCGGAACATTTAATTGTAGATGGGAAAAAAATGTCAAAATCGCTTGGCAACTTTTTTACCCTGAGAGATCTTTTGGAAAAAGGGTACCACGGGAGGGAGATCCGTTATTTGCTTCTTTCCGTTCACTATAGAACCCAATTAAATTTCACAATCGAAGGGTTAGAGGCATCTCGCCATGCATTGCGACGTCTAGACGATTTTATCGGCCGGTTAAACGATGTTGTACCGGGAAAAGTTGAAGGGGATGTGCATGAACTGGTTGCAACAACCAGAGAGAAAATGAAGCTTGCCCTTGCCGACGACCTCAATATTTCGCCGGCCTTAGCTGCTTTGTTTGACCTTGTTAGACATGTGAACCAGATGATCGATGAGGGGAGTGTGGGACCTTTAGGAAAGAAGATTGTCCTCGATTTTCTCCATGAAATCGATGCCATACTGGGCATTTTTGTGTGGAAACAAGAGCTTGAAGTTCCACAAGATGTGCAAGCGGCCTTTGACCAAAGATTAGTCGCAAGAAAAGATAAAAACTGGGCAGAGGCAGACCGTTTAAGAGCATTGATCACAACGGCCGGTTTTCAAATTGAAGACACCGCCAACGGCCCCAAATTGAAAAAGCTTTAACTAAAACATAATTTAACCAGCGTGCAGAGAATTCTGCCTTCGCGAAGCGTTTGGAGTTCTCTAATTGCGTTTCTAGGCAAGCATGATTTTTTCTCTTTCCCCTTCCTAAGCCGAGGGGGTTTGGGGGATACTTCCCCCAAGATAATTGACAACTTCCTCTATGGGCTTCCAAAGCTTGATCGTAAAAAATAAAATTCTAACTCGGTCATAGTTCTCTCCGGGGTCCTTTTTATTGAAGATTTCGGCCTTATTAGCTGATCTTCAGCCCCAACATACTTTCCAAAAGAAACAAGGTAAGACAATGTGCTACACGACGTCTTATTAGCGTCAACTCCAAAGCGTCTTAACCTTATTTCGAACTCGTATTTGAATCTTTTTTCTTACTCTCTCTGCTCTTTCGCTCTTTGAGAACTTTTTTAACTTTTCTTAAGCAGCCATCTGCTTTGATTTTTTCTTCTCTTTCCGACTTGGCTTGGTTACTTTATCAATTTCTTTTTTCTCGACTTCACCAGCTTCAAATGGTTTACCTTCTGTCCACATTCGATGCATTATCACACCAAGCTTCCGACCAAGGGCAACTATAGCTTTTTTATGCCCATGCTTCTTATTGATCTTTAGCCCAAAAACTTTGGCTCTACTCCATGTTTTGCATCGATACATCATGCTCATGGCGGCATCAGATAGCAGCGCTCTGAGTTCATTTGATCCAATCTTTGTTATTTTCCCCTGATGCTCGGTTTCACCTGAACTATACTGCCTTGGAGTCATCCCAACATATGCTCCAACTGACCTCGATCGTGTGAATCTTTTTGGGTCTCCAATTTCAACCTTATAGCTCACTGCAGTTACGATCCCTACACCAGGAACTGTCATTAGCAGCTGAACGACTTCGTCATCTCTTTCCTATGTCTTCGATCTTCTTGTCTATTTCATCTACTAGTTTGTGAAGTTGAGAAAAGGTTACTAAAAGTGCACGAATGCCCATTGCGACCTCTTCAGGTTGATCTTGTATCGACTCTGTTACCTTCTCTATGAAGTTCTTTTGACTACTACTAGACCCTAAAAAAAGCTTTCCACAACATCTCAAAGTACCGCGGATACAGTTACTCGTCATGGTTCTTTGTATCACCAGATTGCGTCGGATGTTTAAGAGACTTTTGATGCTCATATTTGTATCGTTTTTTTGATAGACCTCTTGAAAGTAGCCAGTCCGAAGGGCGTTTGCGATTTCCCTCGCATCGTTTTTGTCTGTTTTATTGGCTTTGATTGCGATGGCGGCAGCCATTTTGCGAGAGTCGATACATATCGCTGGAAGGTCAAGCTCTTGAAGTTCTTGAACAAGCCATCGGCTTGTTCCACCAGCTTCAATTGCTATAGCTTCAATAGTGAGCTTGGTCGTCTTGATCGCAGTTGCGATAGCTAAAGGGTCAGTAGCGGCTGTCATCTCTCGGATGATCTTACCATCTTGAGCCATGATGCAGATGGCAGTAGTTTTCAAAGATACGTCTAAACCGATATAATGTTTCATTGGGCTGTTCTCCTGTATTGCTTGCTTAGGCTACCAAGCCAAAGCCTGGAGAGTCTAGTACTACTCCGTGGGGTTTTTAAAACCCTCCTAGAACAGCCCATTTTCTTACCGGCTAAGCTCTGAAGCGCAATTACAGTATGTGCTAAACTCCTGTTTAGCTTTCACTTTCACTGATAAGTCAAAGCTAAACAGGAGTTTAGCACTCCAAACGCTTCGCGTTGTAAAAGTGTAGTGACTTCAATTTGATCATTTATCGCTGGAATCTTCTAACGGCCCATTGGGTCAGCTTGCAGACGACCTCGTAACATTTTGTAACGGCTTTAGAGAGGTAATGTGGAATGGTACGGATGAACTTCCATGCTTGAATGGATAGCCTTTTTATTTGCTTAAATAGCCATAGAAGGAATCGACCGAGCCTTCTAAGCACTATTCCGAATAGGAATTCGAGGAGACGGCCAAGCCTTGCCCCTACCGAACGGCAGAAATTAGATGCCATCAAATAGGCTATGGACCCTTTTTTAGATAAAAACTGAGACCCCTTTTGGACGCTAGTCCCCATTTTTTGCAACACTTTGGCCATTGGAGTAGCGATGAAAGTGTTGATAAAGGTTTTAAGGGGTTTGATAATGACCCTGTCTAATGGCTCTAAAATAGCGCTTGGTTTTGGTATGGAAGGCAATTTTTTGACCATCCAATTTTTAGCTTTTCTAAGAGGAGTATAGATTTTTTTAGCTAGGATTTGAACGGTTTCCAATGCTTCAGCAAGAGGAACAATGATAAATTCGATGATCCGCTCTCCTTCTCGTTCTAACATTTCTAATGTCATGGTCAATGCTTGATTGATCATCGAAACGACTTTCTGAAGGGGAGGCATCACCTTTTCATAGAGGAGAATGGCCGGCTCAACAAGCACTTTAAGGATAGCCTTGTCGATAAGCGCATCTGCTTTGTTCAGCCCTTTGCCAAGAAGATCTAGCCCACTTAGGGCGAGTTTGTACGGGGGTTTAGCAACGGGCAGAAGAGCTTTGCCAATTGTGATCAAGACTTTGTCCGAAGCGGCGTCTATCTTTTTGCCAATCTGCAGATCGAGCTTCTTTCTCTCTACCGCCGGCTTTTCAACTTTCTCTTTTCGTTTGATGGGCCGGGGAGTGCTTCCTTCTTCTGTTTTCCATTTCAAGAAAATCGAGGAGAGCAGCATCTTGTAATATTTTGTTAAGATGTCGTTGTGTTTACTCTGGTTGGTTTCCATCTTGATGGCATCAAAAAGAGACTGCGACGGTGGGATAAAACCGTCTCTTTTAAAGAGAAGCGGAGTTTCTGTCTTCATTGGGGCAGCCGGGGGAGCGCCGCCGCCGGTGTTATTATAGACAGAGAACTTTTCACTCATGCAACTAGTATAGCATTTTTCTTTAAAAGAATTTTTAAGAATTGTTTAAGGGGGCCGAACCTGCTGAAACAGACCAGCGGATCGCGTTTTCTATAGGGATATCAGTAGCATGGAGCTTATCCTTGTCGACGAAAAGGATGAGGTTATGAAGGGGGCTTGGCCCCGTGTGCATGATCGGGACATGGTTTTCAAAGAGGTTCTCTTCTCTAGGAATCAGGCCAACCACCTGGCCGTTGGTATTGCCATACTCAAAGGTGACAACGGCACTAAAAGCGCGCCCTTTCTTCTTAAAAAGAACGTGAATGGCCTGATAACAGCTTTTATAAATGGTCTTAAAGATGGGTACTTTTAAGAACAGAGAATGTAATCGGTCTAAGTAGCGATGAAGCGCCCACCTTTGGATTAAAAAGCCAAGAGTCGTGATAAAGATGACGGTAAATACAAAAGCCAGCGTCTTGATGATGATTCTATGATGAACCACATGAGAGAGCCATAGGTGGAGAGGATAGGTGAAGAAGTCAACCAGCCACACCACAATGAGAACTGACAGGATAAATGGAATAAGAATCGCTATTCCATCAAGAAAGTATTTCATCTTCAAAACCCCTGCCCCTGCCCGCATCATGTCTCTTTACCACTAAAAAATCTATACTACGCGAAGCGTTTGGAGTGCTAAACTCCTGTTTAGCACGGCGTTGTTGCATAATTAATCGCCATCATGAGAAATGTAGCTTAGGCTTTAGCCTGAGTTCGTTTTTGCGGGTTTTAACCCGCAAGCTTCTAGCAGGACTAAAGTCCTGCAAAACGAGCTCAGGCTAAAGCCTAAGCTACAATGTGTATGCGAATTCTATTTGATTGTGCAACAACGCCGTTTAGCACTCCAAACGCTTCGCGGACGAAAAGGAATTATTTGGAGAAGTCTGACGAGCCGATGGAGATGTTCCACTTCATGGCAGCGCCAATGGGTAGCTCGGAAAGGGCGATTTTGTCATTCTCTACATAGAGCATAAAGCCTTGCAGGGGATTTGGTGTGCCCGGCAGTAAGACGGCGGTGTGTTCTTCAAATTGCCCGTCTTTACGGGGTAAAAAGGAGACCGCATAACCGCCAGTATCTCCGAACGGAAAGAGTGTTACCTGTTGAAACCCCCGATCTTCCTCTCTCAACATCGTGTTGACCACTTCATGAGAAGCATGAAAAACTTTTCGAATGATTGGTATTTTTAAAAACAGTGCGTGTATCTGCTTTAACACTCTTCCTAAAATCCAGCGTGCTCCTAAAAAGCCAACGATCACGATAAAGGCAAGAGTCATTAGAAGAGCGATCAGCCTTGCAGTATAGTGTTTGCCGGCCAAGGCAGGGAAAAACGATTCTAGCCAAACATCGAGCGGATGGGAGAAAAGCTGGAATAAGTAGATGAAAATCAAACAGGAAAGGACGATCGGAAAGAGAAGGATGATTCCTTCAATGAACCATTTCCACATGAGAGATCTACTGTTTCCTATTAATAGGTGAGGTGATCACACCGCAAGAGATGACAAACTTCAAGGCATCTTCAATAGCCATATCAAGATAGATCAAGTCTTTAACTTCATAGAGCAACAGAAAGCCCGAAGTAGGGTTTGGTGTGGTTGGAACAAAAACAGTGACGCGGTCTCCTAAAACCTCTTGGTCATGCGAAGTGACCCCCTCTTTTGTAATCAAGCCAAGCGCATAGGTCCCTTTAGATGGATAAGGGGCAAGGACCACCTGCTTGAAGCTGCTTGTCTTAGAAGTAAAGATGGTCTTGATCACGTCTTGAGAGGTTTTATAGATTGAACCAATCAGAGGGATTCTTGTGACAACAGCTTCTCCAACTCCGATAAGCCAATTGATGAAAAACCAACGGGCAATAGCTCCAAGCAAAATTGTAAGACCGATGATCAGCACAAGGATCAAAATCTTGCTGGTCATGTTGACCAACTGCTCTTCAGAAAGAATCCAAAAACCACCATGGTAAATGCCAATGCTAGTCAGAAAGCTATGCATCAGCCCTTCAAATGGGGCTGTCAATAGGTTAAAGAGGAAAGTGACGATGATGATGGTCAGGGCAATGGGTAGAAGTAGAACAAGCCCTGTTAAGAAGTAATTTCTTAAATGTGTCGTATCAAATTGGAACTGACTTTTCATTTTTTCCTTTTTCCCCTTCTGTTTTCTTGGCCACCTTCTACAGATAGATACCATTTTGCCTCTTGAAAGATCAAATCGACATCTTGCAAATAGACCCCAATTTTAGCCCCGACAAAAAAATTCAATCCGGTGCGTCTGCCAGTCAATGAGCGGGTTTTCTCGTTGTAAACATAATAGTCATCACCGAGATCTTCAAATCCAAAAAACCCTTCAAGGCCAAATTCTGCAACCTCAAAAGTAAATCCAAACTGCTTCACTTTTGAAACATAGGCGACAAACTCTTTTTCTTTGGGCTCTTGTTTAAGAAGGCGCAGTTTTTTTAACAACTTAACGCTTTGCTCGGCTTTTGCAGAGACCCGCTCTTGACTGGAGGCTTGGTCTGAAATAGATGCGACCTCTTCAAGGGTGGCCTCTCCGCCAAATAGCAAACGGTGGACGACTAAATCGGGATAGCGGCGGATGGGGCTGGTGAAGTGGCAATAATTTTCTAGCGCAAGCCCGTGGTGGCCAATATTTTCATGCGAATAAACGGCCATTTTCATCGATCGGATATAGCTGCCGATGACAAACGAGGCAAATGGGGTTTTAGCTGCTTGGTCAAGCACCTCTTGCAATTGGTGCGAGGTAGGGTTTTCCGGCACTTTGATGTCAAACGAGCTAACTAGCCTTGCAAATTCTTCAATATCCTCAATGTCCGGGCTTTCATGGATACGGTAGGTAACCGGCTTGCCTGCTGTTGTGAGGTGGGTTGCCACAAGTTCGTTGGCCTTTAACATGAATTCTTCCACCAATTGGTGGGTGATATCGTATTCTTCCCATTCAATGCCGGTCGGAACACCTTCTTTGTTTACCCTGACAATCAAATCGGGAAGCGAAAGTTCAATACTGCCCCGACCTTTTCGGATTGATTTCAAAGCTAAAGCCAACTCTTTCATCTGCAAAAGAGCTTCTCGGTAGGGGCTTTCTTTAGTCCCATCAATGACCTGTCTTGCCTCTTTGTAGGTAAAGCGATAAGCACTTTTGATGACCGAACGGGCCATCCGAAACCGGATCAGCTCTCCGTTTGGCTTAAATTCCATATGAACAGTCGCAGCAAGTCTTTCGACCTCTGGTTTTAAGCTGCAAAGTTCGTTTGAAAGGATTTCCGGCAGCATCGGGATGCAAACACCAGGCAAATAGGTTGAATTAAGTCTTTTTCTGGCTTCATCATCAACTAAAGTGCCAGGTTTGACATAGTGAGACACATCGGCAACGTGCACGGCCAAATAAAAAGAACCATCTTTTCTTTTTGAAATGGAAAGGGCGTCGTCAAAGTCTTTGGCAGTCTCAGGATCGATTGTGACAGTCAGAAATTTGGTCAGGTCTTCTCGTCCCTTCATGTCTGACTTATTTACTGTTTTGCCAAGATTTTTGAGAGATTGGACCAACTCGGGGGAAAAAGAGCCGGGCAGAGTGTATTCGTGAACGGCAGAAAGGATGTCGTCGCCGGGGCGATCGATGTGTCCCATGATTTTCTCTAATTTGCCTGTTGCTTTAATCCCTTGCTCGCCGTGAGTTAAAATTTCTAGCACTATACGGTCGCCAACATTGGCTTCGCCTTCTTCTAGGACGACATGATTTTCGCTGCCTAAAATAGGGACATAAACGACGGGGCGCCCTTTTGAATTGATCCGAAAAACAGTGCCGGCTAAATGGGTGCGTACTCGTTCTAAAATCTCGACAACTTTGCCCTCTTTTCCTTTGGCAGAGACCTCAGCTTTGACCTCTACGGCGACTCTATCACCGTCAAAAGCTTGCATGGTCAGGTGGCGAGGGATGAAAACTTCTTCTTTTGAGCCCCATCGCCCTTCGGGGAGTAAAAACCCAAATCCTCGAGGGTGGAGTCTGATGATTCCGTTTACAATTTCATCATTTGTTTCTGTTTTTTTAGAGAAGGGGATTGGTTTTTTCTGCAGTCTTCCTTTTCGATTATTCGTCTTCTTTGTCATACTCTATCCAATATACACCCTTTCCCATTGAAAATCATGAAAAAGTACGATCACAAGGCAGTAGAAAAGAAATGGCAAGCCCGTTGGGAAAACGAGAAGCCCTTTAGCTCTACCATCGATCCTAAAAAGCCAAAATATTATGTCCTCGATATGTTTCCTTACCCTTCTGGCTCGGGGTTGCACGTCGGACATTTGCTTGGGTATACAGGAACCCATCACTGCGCGCTTTAAACGGCAACGGGGTTTTAATGTTTTGACCCGATGGGATGGGATAGTTTTTGGTCTGCCGGCTGAACAATATGCTATTCGGACCGGGACACACCCAAGTGTGACGACCGACCAAAACATAGCAACATTCAAAAGACAGCCGAAAGCGGTTGGTTTTTCGTACGATTGGGACCGAGAAATTGCCACAAGTTCTCCCGACTATTACAAATGGACCCAATGGATCTTTACAAAACTTTACGAGAAGGGATCTGGCCTATGAAGCCGAACTGCTGGTCAACTATTGCCCGGCCCTCGGCTCTGTTTTGGCTAACGAAGAGGTCGAAAATGGGGTATCAAAAGATCGGGTTACCAGGTTGAAGAGCCCCTTTGCGTCAATGGGTCCTAAAAATCACCGCGTATGCCGAAGGTTGTGGACGACTCGAAATTGCTCGATTGGCCCGAGGGTTTGAAAAAACTGCAGGAAAATTGGATAGGCAAAAGTGTCGGACTTTATGTCGAATTCATAGAGGAAAAGACAAAAGAGGCGATTACAGTCTTTACGACAAGAGCAGATAATCTCGCCGGCGAACTTTTGTTGTCCTTTCGCCAGAACATCCGCTGGTTTCTAGCATTACGACTGCAGCACAAAAAAATGAGATCGAAAAATATCAAAAAGAAACAGCTGCAAAGAGCGATTTAGACCGAACAGAGTTAAATTTTGATAAAACAGGCGTATTTACAGGCGCTTTTGCAGTCCATCCCCCTTTGACGCAAAAAAAGATACCGATTTGTATTGCCGACTACGTCGAGCAGCCTATGGGAAAATGGGGCTGTCATGGCGGTTCCTGCGCACGATGAACGGGACTTCGATTTTGCTAAAAAATATGCCCGAGACATTATCCAAGTAATCGATCCTGTAGAAGCAGATGTTCGTAAAAGGTTTTAGCCGGAGAAACTGCTTGGTCGGGCGACGGGCGTTCGATGAACATGAAATGGCCCGAAAGATCATCGGTATGCTTTTTATTGAAGAAACAAAAGATGCGATCAATGCCTTTCTTGAAGAAATGGGCTGGAAGCGGTGACCTACAAGCTGCGCGACCGGCCTTTTTATGTGACTGTATTGGGTGCGCCGTTTCCTGATCCTCCATTTTGAAGATGGAACCAGAAAGGGTGCTTGGCATCGATGAATTGCCCTTAATTCAGCCGTAAAAGTGGACGACGAATCTACTCCCAGCAGGAGATGGAAAAGTCCTTTTGCCAAGGCAAAAGATTGGGTGGAGATTGTCGATCCAAAAACAGGTCGAAAAGCACTGCGTGAAACCAATTCGATGCCTCAATGGGCAGGTTGTTCCGGTATTATCTTCGATTTGCCGATCCTTTAAACGACAAGGCTGGTCAAAAGAGGCCGAAAACTATTGGTTGCCGGTTGATCTGTATGTTGGCGCACGATGCTGTTTTCGATTGATCATTAACGCCAGGTTTTGGCATAAAGTGCTTTACGATTGCGGCCTTGTCCATACGTTAGAGCCATTCCAAAAGTTATTTAACCAAGGGATGATGGGTAGCCTGTTTGAATCAGAAAAGCACCGGACAGTACGTTCCGAAGAGGTAGAAGAGGTCGATGGTAAGTTTGTTCCACAAGGTGACAAAAGAGCCGCTTCGTTCTCAGATCAGTAACACCAGGATGCCGAAACTCACGAAGCCACCCTGACTAAGTGATCGACGAATTAGGTGCAGATTCTTTGCGCCTTGATGAAATGTTCATGGGCCCTCTCGACAAGAAAAAGTGTGGAACAGTGAAGCGGTGATGGGATGCCGAAGGTTTGAGATACTTTGGGATCTTTGCACTTCTGACCGAATTGTAGAGAGGAAGGGGATGAGGAAGGGTTAAAACTTGCTCATCGCTTACTCGATAACATTTTGAAAGATGCCAGGAAACTCTGCAATTCAATACTGCCATTGCCAAGATGATGGAATCATGAACAACTTTACAAAAGTTGAAAAAATTCCAAAAGCTGCCATTAAAATTGTGCTGCAGTGTGTCTTTTCTTTTGCTCCCCACATCACATCTGAACTGTGGGACATTTGGGCTTTAAAGAGGACATCAACATCTGTCCTTACCCTGAAGTAAAACAGCAATATTTGCATGATGCAGAGGTCACCTACGTTGTCCAAGTTAATGGGAAAGTGCGTGGTCGCTTTGAGCTGCCGGTCAACCTTTCAGAAGCCGAGATCCTCGTGAAAGCCAAGGGTCACCCTCAGATCCAGAAGTACCTAGCCGAAGGCACCTTGAAAAAGGTTATTTTCGTCCCCAACAAGCTGCTAAACCTGGTGATAGAAAAGTAAAAGGTCTCGCGAAGCGTTTGGAGTGCTCCTGAGCCCGTTTAGCTTTGACTGATCTGTGAAAGTGAAAGGCTAAACGGGCTCAGGAGCACGGCCTTGTTGCATAATTAAGCATAATTTGGACAAATATTGTAGCTCAGGCTAAAGAGACACTTGCAAAAATCGGACTCCAGATCACAATAGACCCTTATGTATTGCATTAACCTAAGGAAAAGCTTCCTATAAATTAAACAGGATGAACAGGATCGCTCATCGAGCGACAGGATAGCTCCGCCTAGCTTTATCATTTTGAAAATAGAAATCATTTTGTTGGCGAAGCTTATCCTGTTCACCCTGTTCATCCTGTTATTTTTATCTTGTAACCAAGAACTCTTAAGAGATGTTAAGGGCTTTATCAGAGTTTATTCTGATTTTTGCAAGTGCCTCTAAAGCCTAAGCTACATTTTTTAATTAGAAATTGAATTATGCAACAAGGCCGTTTAGCACTCCAAACGCTTCGCGTATTAAACAATGAATTTAATTTAAAAAGTTGTTAATAAAAACCACCCCAGTTTTTTCCGATATAATATTTTAATTATGACGACGCCTCTTAGTAATTTTTTCTCCATTCCACCTCTCTGGCTTTCCTCCTTCGAGAGCTTTCCAGAGACAGTGCATCCTTTAACTTCGCTCCATCTGCTATCTATAGATATCAGATCATAGCAGACACTTCTTCTGATAGGATGTTGGCAGACAGGGTCAAGCTTCTTTCCAAGCAAAAGATAGATGCTTATAAAGCAAGGTTTGGCTTTGTACTGAAACATTTTTCTGCCCTCAATTGGGCCAATCCTTAATGTTGCAAATGGATCAGCTCGGGGAACTTGGCCTTGAACTCGCCAACTCTGTGATTGCAAGAGCGAAAAAGTTAGAAAGAGAAAAAAAAGATGCTTCAGAAATAAAGAATGGATTAGCAAAAAAACTTGTTACTGTTGCCAGAGAAGAGATAGCGTCCGAAGAATTTTTTTTTGATGCAATAAGCGAGGTTCTAGTAGTTCCAGATGATGAGGCAGATAAGTTTTATGATGCACTAGAAGAGCCTGCTGTTGAAGATTCGAAATCTACAGTTCCGTTTAATGCAATAGATATGGAGCGGTTTATTGAAGAGCTAATGCCAGAGAACCTTAGGGTGTCAAAGCCCTTAACCCCACCAGAAGAAAATGAGTTGGATCCGATGCAAAGAGCTTTGTCGGGATATTTGGAGAAGCCAAAATGATCAAGAGAACATATCCAAGCTTTGGGACAGCCTTTTAAAGGGAGCAGGAGGAATAGATTGGAAGGTCGTAGAACCAGGTAAGAACTATGTTCTTGAAATCGATAACTCTCCCACTGGAATAATTTTTTTTAAAAACGAGGCTGTCCCGATCCCACTTGAAACACCTTTTTATATTAGCTTGGATCACGAAATTGAAGTTAAGATTGCAGTAGATGAAGAAGGGAAGCGGTCTTTCATATTCCCTAAGGGCGGAATCACTTTTAATGCTGTGCCAAGTAAATCAGGTGAATTCCGCGATAAGCTTATAGAAGCTGCAAAACAACTTCCAGACTCCTCCTCTCCGTTAAAAAAAGATTCTGAAAAGATAGTTGAGAAATTGGAAGGTAAGTTGGTAGCGGCACTCTGCAGTGCTCTCTGGTGGTTACCAACAATCAGTCGTCCTATTAACCGAATCACTATTTTGGAAAACAATCAGTTAGAGATTGGCATGACCTCATATAAAATTCCATGGGCTATTTCCAAGGTCATTGAGCAATTTGTTTCTGATTTTGACCAAAAAGAAATTCCTTTGGATTTGCCACTTTCCTTCGAAGACGCCTTAGAAGGACTTAATGCAATAGAATGGGCATAAAGAAAGGCGAATGAGGAATCTGAAAAGATACACCGTTCGCCAAATAGGGCACACCCATATCCTCCCAATAAGATACTCAAAATGCTTCGCGCATTAAACATTAAGAAAAATTATTAATATCTTTGGAGTAACTTAATTCAAATGGGATAAAATGATTCCATATGAACGTTACTAATAATAAAACATCTCAAATTCTCCCCCATTTGCCTCCTCGGTCTTTTAATGACTGCGCCGATACGGTTCATCCTTTAACTTCGCTACATCGTGCCGTTTGGAACTACCAGAAAACAGCGGCAACTTCTTCTATTGATTTAGCTCAAAAGGTGCATCGCCTTTCTGAGCAGAAAATGAAGGCTTACGAGGGTCGACTTGGCTTCATTTTGAAGTTTTTTTCCTCTCTTATTAATCGGTTTGCGATCGGCAGATGGATCAGTAGTGGAGAGCTTGGCCTTGAACTTGCTAACTCTATCATCGAGAAAATATCAGGCTTTGATGAACATGGATTTACCGACCCAAAAGAAGGATCATGGACTGATGAGGAAATAAAGGTAATAGGTCCTGATGGAACAGTAAGTGTAGTAACAGAACGGTTTTATGATATTGAGACATGGCCTGATGAAAGCGATGTTGATCAGATGGATGACAAGTTTTTAGGTAATATGGCGGTAGAATTTGCAAAAGTTTGGTCAGAAGTTGATCTAGCGTTTGCCACTTCATGTTGGTCTTTCCTTCTAGCAGGGGTGAAGAAAGGAAAATTTACCGTTCTTGAATCTGGCAAGAGATATCGTTTAGAGCTTGATGAGGCCGTTACTGGCAAGATGACCGCGCCCTTCGGAGTGTCCGTTCTCATGCATCTCGATAAAGAAATCGAAATCACTATTTCAAGGGATGGTTCCGGGAATTACTCCTTTAATTTTCCAAACGGTGGATTGTCTTTTGAGGTAACCCACCCGCTAGTGCCTAACAAAATGGGCCGTTCTATTGATCAGATTGCTATTTTTTCAGAGAAACAACAAGCTATGATCGGTGTTCCAATTGATGAAGTTGATTGTGTTACCTATTTAGCTTTGAAGAGATTAGCCCCGAATCGCTTGAAAGGTAGCTATTGGGAAGGTTATCAATTCGACATGAGTCAAACACTCGATTTTCAAGAGACGCTTGACAAGCTTGACGCCCTTAAATGGGGGGAGTAAAAAAGGCGAACGGGATATCAGTGATATACAGTTCGCCTAAGGTAAAGGCGGACGGAATGATTTCTAAAAGAAAAAAACGTCCGCCAAAGTAACTAGGGTTCATTCCCTGAAGAAGAACCGTAGTTAGTAACTTTTTACCCTCCCTACATTCTTAAAGGTAACTCAGCAACATAAAGTTCGTATAAATATTTGGTGGTTTTTTTAACGTCTCGTGGGTTTGTCTAGGTGACGCAAGGATAAGCTGAAAATCTTAATTTCAACGCAAAAAATCATAGCATTTCCAATAGAACATGGTTTTTCATGATTTTAAATGTCTTTGGTTGTGAATTTTGATTCAAAACATTTTTCAAAGAAACGGGCGATTTCTTCCTTTTTTACTTCTCCCTTTGCTACCTGAACAGTCAGTTCTTCTAATTCAAAAGAGTCAAATGGAATAATTAATTGGTTTAGCTCTAAAAACGTTAACGTAGAAGCAATCCCTGTTCTTTTATTTCCATCAATAAAGGGGTGATTGCAAATGATGTGGTAAAGGTACGCTGCAGCTTTATCAAAAATAGAAAGATGTAGATCTTGCCCAAACATAGTTGCTTTAGGCATCTCGACAGCCGATATCAGCAGGCCCATGTCTCTTATGCCATGAGAGCCACCGAATTCGTTGACGACTTCTGTGTGGAAATCAATAATGTCTTCTACGTTCAAGAAAATCATCTGTCACTTAATCTTTTCAGTAGATCACGATGTTTTTCCATAACTTTTTTAAATGCGGCTTTCTTTAAGTCCGGATCAGTTGTTTCTAAAGACTGGATGGTAAGTCCGCCATTTGGGTTAATTGTAATACCAAAAAGAGCATCTTCATCTAGACCTGCTGCAGTCAGCAAGGATTTATCTAAAATAATAGCTTTACTATTGCCACTCTGTGTGAGTTGTTTCACTAACATATCTTCCTCCGTACTTACGAGTGTAATACGGCGGTGTGCTTTTGTCAAATCGGGCTATGAACCCCCTCTTTTGAAGCGGCTTACTTCTTTTCAGGAGTAGCAGTTGCTTGCCCGACTAGGGCTAGAAAGAGGGGGAATTCTTCGCGGGCACGGTTTTCCATACGGGCCATGCGGCCGGTACTTTCTTTGTGGCTGCACCACTCTTGAATGTCATGGATGACGATGCCGGCATCTTTGCAGCTAGATGTCCAGTAAGAGAGAGGGAAGTGGAAAGAAAGGGTGGATTCGCCCCCTTTGCCTGGGTGTGTTTGGATCGGTATTTGTAGAGGTGTCATGTACCGGTCGATCCGCCGGTATTGGATTTTTTTACCTTCGTCTATGCCCCAGCTAGATTGGCGAGGGATGCGGAAGCAAGGATGGTTAAGAACAAGGATCACTTTACCTGTTGTGTGTCCGGCAAGCTGTTTCAAGGCGCTTTTGGGGTCGTTCATATTTTGTAGGCACAAAATACAAATCGCATGGGTCGCCTTTTCTTTTAATGGGTATGGCTTTGTGGCGTCGGTCACGATAAATTGACCGGCGGGGTAAGTGGATTTTGCTTTTTTGATAAGTGTAGGGGAGGCGTCGATACCTGTGTATTTGACCCCTTT
The DNA here is from genome assembly GCA_963765145.1 of Parachlamydiales bacterium. Classification (GTDB taxonomy): domain Bacteria; phylum Chlamydiota; class Chlamydiia; order Chlamydiales; family JAJFMK01; genus JAGVKY01. The sequence continues at coordinate 36,264 of CAVXVG010000029.1, read as the reverse complement.
TGGCAGGGCGCGGGCGAAAACCCCTTGGCCGCAGCCGACATCGAGGAGGTGGTCGTTTGGTTTTAAGTCTAATAATTTAAGAAGTGCAGGGAGGATGATCTCTTGGTGGTAGGTATGACCCTTTTCACCGACGATATCGTCGTACCATTGACTCGATTTTTCCCAAGAAGTTTCCATATTACATACACCTTGACGTGTTTGAAAAAAAACCACTGAGACACTGAGATCACTGAGGAAGTCGAGGTCACTGAGAGCTGGTTTTTTGTAAAACAACTTTCATAAATTGATAGAAAATTGAATTCACATTTATTTACCAGAAAATGGTTCTCAGTGTTCTCAACTTCCTCAGTGATCTCAGTGCCTCAGTGGTTTTTTCTATTAGTACTCCATGCCGTGGCCTGCAGGGGCAGCAGCAGCTTCTTCTTTTGGCAATTCAGCCACAATGGCCTCTGTTGTTAAGAGAAGGGCAGCAATCGAAACTGCATTTTCAAGGGCTGTACGAACCACTTTTGTTGGGTCAAGAATACCCGCCTTGATCATGTCGACAAACTCGCCATTCAGGGCATTGTAACCCATATTGCCGGTCTGTTTTTCAACATGCTGCAAGATGATGGCCCCTTCTTGGCCTGCGTTGTAAGCAATCTGACGGAGAGGAGCAGACAATGCGCGTGCAATGATCTGAACGCCTGTCTTGAGATCTCCTTCTAGAGTGTCAATCAACGCTTTTAACACAGGTAAGCAGCGAACTAAAGCAGTTCCACCGCCTGGCAAGAATCCCTTCGGCAATCGCAGCAGCGGTTGCTTGACGGGCATCTTCTACACGGTCTTTCTTCTCTTTCATCTCAACTTCTGTTGCAGCACCGACGCGTACAACGGCAACGCCTCCAACAAGTCTTGAGCGTCTTTCTTGAAGCTTTTCTTTGTCGTAGTCTGAAGTACTTTCACCAATTTGACGGGTAATTTGCTCAACACGCCCTTTGATAGCCTCTTTTTTGCCTAAGCCTTCAATGATGGTCGTATCATCTTTTTTCACGACCACTTTTTTAGCTCTGCCCAATTGAGGTATGGTTACAGCTTCTAGCTTGATTCCAAGCTCGTCACTGATCACTTCGCCGCCGGTTAGAATCGCAATGTCTTCTAACATGGCTTTTCTTCGGTCGCCAAAGCCAGGTGCTTTAACAGCGCAAACTTTTAGGCCTGCACGTAGTTTGTTGACTACTAAAGTTGCAAGAGCTTCGCCTTCAACATCTTCTGCAATGATGAGAAGGGGTTTGCCTGTCTCTGCAACGGCTTGAAGGATAGGGATCATCTCTTTGATGCCGCCGATCTTCTTGTCGAAAATCAAAATAAAGGCGTCGTCGAAGATGCATTCTTGAGTTTCTGCATTGGTCATGAAGTAGGCTGAAAGATAACCACGGTCAAAGTTCATCCCTTCAACAACATCAAGCGATGTTTCAAAGCCTTGTCCTTCTTCAATCGTTAAAGTGCCATCTTTGCCAACGCGTTCAATCGCTTGAGCAATCAATTTGCCAATTTCCGGGTCGTTGTTAGCAGAAATAGTGGCCACTTGTTCAATTTCTTGCGTGGTGTCAATTTTTTTGCTTCGCTTTTCCAGTTCAGCAACAACGGCTTTTAAAGCCTTTTCCATTCCACGCTTCAAATCCATCGGATTTGCGCCGGCTGCAACGTTTTTTAGCCCTTCAGTGTAGATGGCTTCTGCCAGTACCGTTGCCGTCGTCGTGCCGTCGCCAGCCTTGTCAGCTGTTTTTCCGGCAACTTCTTTGACCATTTGAGCGCCCATATTTTCGAACTTGTCTTCCAGTTCGATATCTTTGGCCACTGTGACACCGTCTTTTGTGATGTGCGGTCCGCCGTACGATTTATCTAAAATAACGCAGCGTCCTTTTGGACCCAGAGTAACCTTAACAGCGTCTGCCAGGGTTTGAACCCCTTTTAGAATTTTTTGACGTGCTTCTTCTTTGAATTTGATTTCTTTTGCTGCCATTTGATTACTCCACAATTGCAATAAGTTCATCAGCCTTCACGATCACGTACTCTTGATCGTCAAGTGTGATCTCTTGGCCAGAATATTTTTCCATTAACACGACATCGCCTACTTTGACGGGGATAGGAATGATCTCACCATCGGTTGTCTTTTTCCCTGTTCCGATCGCTACGACTTGGGCTTGTTCTTGTTTCTTCTTAGCTGTGTCGGGAAGGATAATGCCCCCTTTCAGCGCGGTTTCTGTTTCAAGACGACGGACGAGCACTCGATACCCAAGTGGTTTAAACTTAGGAGGTGCTTCTTGCTTTGTCTCTTTTGATGACTGAACTGCTTGTGTCATATTTTCACCACTGTTGTAAATTTGCTCATTACCTTAGCCAAACTCCCGTTTTAAAACAAGAGGCGTTTAGCACTTGCCACATTCGAGTGCCAAGTCGTCTGTCAGTTGACGGAACAAATTTAAGGTGGAAGCCACTGCATCTCCTTTCGTTAAATCGACACCCGCATCTTTCAACAGCGGAATAGGGTAATTAGAGCCGCCGGAAGATAGGAACTTCAAGTAACGATTCCTTTCTGACTCGCCCCCTTCAGAAACCGCTGTTGCCAATTGGAGGGCAGCGCTCAATCCGGTCGCATATTGGTAAACGTAAAAATTATAGTAGAAGTGTGGGATGCGTGACCATTCGACCTGACCAAAGCTGTCAAAGACAAGGGAAGAGCCAAAATAAAACTCGGTGAGCTCTCTATAGTAGGCATTGAGTTTTTCAGGAGTAAGAGGGATGCCCTCTTCGACCCACTTGTGTGTTTGAAGCTCCAACTCTGCAAACAGGGTTTGTCTAAAGAAGGTAGCCCTAAGATCGTCCAGCTTTTGTGTGATGAAATACCGCCGTTTTTTCGGATCGGTTGTGTTTTTCAACAAATGTTGGAATAAAAGCTCTTCATTGAAGGTGGATGCCACTTCTGCCAAGAAAATAGGGTAATCTGCGATTGGATAAGGCTGATTTTTCTTTGACAAATAGCTGTGCATACTGTGACCTGCCTCGTGAGCCAGGGTAAACAAGTCGCGGAATGTTCCTTTATAATTCATCAGAATGTAAGGGTGACTGTCGTAGCAGCCTGAAGAATAGGCTCCGGACCGTTTGTTTTTGTTTTCGTACCGGTCAACCCATCCTTGGCTTTTTAAACCTTTGGCAAGAGTGTCTTGATACTCTTTTCCAAGAAGGGCTACAGATGCAATCACTAAATCGACCGCTTCATCGTACGGAATATCGACATCGACCCCTTCAACTAATGGGGCATAGCTATCATAGAGGTGGAAAGCTTCGACCCCTAAAATTTTCTTCCGCAAATCAATGTAATTGTGGTGGGCGCCTATCCCTTTTCGTACCGCGTCGATTAAAGCATCATACACCTGGGTTGGGATGTTGCGAGGGAAAAGAGCTGCTTCAAGGCAACTTTTGTATCCACGTGTCTTCGCATGGAACTGGTGGTTTTTGATGATGCCCTGGAACAGTTCGCCCAATGTGTTTCCAAATTGCGCAAAACTTTGATGAAACGCAGTGAAAGCCTCTTTTCTCAACGTCCGGTCGGGCGAGCGTAGGTACATTCCATAAGCCCCATGACTCAGGGGGAGGGTATTACCCTGGCTGTCCTTGATGTCAGGAAAAGCGATGTCAGCATCGGTTAAAGCCTTATAGGCTTTATACGTTGTCGAGAGCGCTTCGTCGCTTTTAGCTAAAATGGCTTCCCCTTCAGCGTCGAGAATGTGGGGTTTTAGGTGAACGATGACCTCTGTGGGGAACCGAAAAGCGCCAAGCTTAGGGTCATTGAGATATTTTTTTAGCAGATCGTCAGGAAGGCTTAAAATTTCGGGCTCAAACCAAGAGCGCTGATCTTGGAAGGTTTGAAAAAGGGTTTGGATCTGTGCATATTTGCTTTTTGCATCAACGGCCGTGATCTCGACATCGTGATAGAGGTGGGCATACGTATACAACTTTTCAAGTTCGCGACAGGTGTCGTAGATCACTTGGCATGCTGCAACAAAAGTGTCGATTCCATCTTTGAGGTGACCTTTAAAAGGTTCCAATGAGGGCAAATTTTTTGCCTTTTGAAAGGCTTTTTCCCACTCTTCGGGGGAAGAAAAAGAGCGGCTTTAAATCCCAAGTATCTTTTAGGTCAATTTCGTCACGTGTTTTCATAAATGCCCTTATTATCTGCAGCAGCTTTATAAACGCCCGAGTCTTTCATGATCAACATTTTGTTACTTTTTCGCGTTAGCGTTTGGAGTGCTAAACTCCTGTTTAGCTTTGACTTGTCAGTGAAAGTGAAAGCTAAACAGGAGTTTAGCACTCCAAACGCTAGCGCGAAATTAAATGCGTTTAAGTTGATTGGGCGTGGTATAGTCGTCTTCCCATATTCTCATAGGATCACTATAATAGAAGTTTACCAATTCCTCGAGTATCCTATGAAAATTTTGATCCTTTTATCCCTTGTTGTTGTAGCTGGTTGCTACAGAATGCCAACTGACGATGACTTTTGCGTGATCCCCAATACAAATAACCCCAATATCACGCGTGAGGCGGGGCATCAGTCAGCCCTTCCAGGGATGAAAATGTAGATGCAAATCAGTCTAAACACCCTTTTAGAGCTCATCAAAAAACGGGGCATCGAAGCCGAAATCCAAAAGGATACAGGCCAAATTCTGTTTGGATTTGAAGAAGAAGGGGCTGCTTTCCCTATTTTTATCCGCTTATTTGAAGAGAGCCAGCTTCTGCAAATCCTCGTCTTTTTGCCTACAAAACTTAAAGTGGGTAGGGAAGGGGACATGGGCAGATTGCTACACTGGATCAACCAATCTCTCGACCTACCCGGATTTGGCATGGAAGAAAGCTCGAAGAGCGTTTTCTTTCGGGTGATGCTGCCGGTGCTTGGGATGTCGTTTGATGAAAATCTACTCGAACCCTTTTTGGGCGCAGTCCGGATGGTCTCGACAACCTTTTGGCCACCAATAAAAAAGGTAAACGATGAAGGAGCCTCTTTTGAAGAGGTAAGGGATAAGACCAGTTGAGAGCGATCTTTTACGACACAGAGACAACAGGTCTTAGGGCAGAGAAAGATTTCATCGTTGAAATTGCAGCCTTTGATCCTGTTAAAAATGACCATTTTGTTTCCTTTATCAATCCCGGCGTGCCAATTCCTCCCGAAACTTCAGCGATTCACCACATCACTGACGAAATGGTAGAAAATGCCCCGGATTTCAGTGTGGTTGGGCAGCAGTTTGTCGATTTTTGTGGTCCCGACGCTCTTTTAATTGCCCATAACAATTACCGTTTCGACAAGTTATTCTTAAACGCAGAATTTAAGAGAAACAATCTTGTCGTCCCGTCTACTTGGCGTCATTTAGACACTTTGGTGTGGGCCCGCAGATACCGACCAGACCTGCCAAAACATGGTCTGCAAATTTTGCGCGAACATTTTGAAATCCCTTCAAATCAAGCCCACCGAGCTTTAGATGACGTGATGGTGCTGCACAAGGTTTTCGAGTGTTTAATTGACGATTTGACGTTGCAAGATGTAGTGGAATTGCTGGATGGTTCTAAGAATTTTTCATCGATGCCGTTTGGAAAATTCAAAGGGACACCGCTTGAACTTGTGCCAAAAGATTATCTCAAATGGCTCCATGGAAGCGGAGCTCTCGACAAAGAAGAGAACGTTGAGTTAAAAGCTGCCTTTGTAGAGAAAGGCCTCATAAAGTGAAAACACTCGCATTTTCCCCCTGTCCGAACGACACCTATATTTTTGGTGCCTGGGCTAACCACTTGGTAGCACCAGACCTAAAGATGAATGTCGAGCTATTAGACATTGAAGAGCTCAATATCGCCCTAAGAAGGGGACAATTCGATGTCCAAAAAGTGTCTGCTATCACGGCTCTACAATGTTTAGAAGAGTATGAAATTTTGCCTGTGGGAGGTGCTATTGCGTATGGAGTCGGCCCTGTTGTTGTCACCAAAAAAGGCAAGAATGTCTCTTTAAATGAATTGTCCGGTAAAAAAGTAGCCTTTCCGGGAGCAGGCACCACAGCCCATTTTCTGTTCCAACTCTTTGGCCCCGTTGACATACAACCGGTGTTCACCCGCTTTGATAAGATCATCTCCATGGTGCAAAAAGGGGAGGTCGATGCAGGGGTTTTGATCCATGAAGGACGCTTTATCGTAGAAAAAGAAAACCTCTGCACAGTAGCTGACCTCGGTGCCCTATGGGAGGAGCGGGAAGGGCTTCCCTTGCCCCTTGGAGTTGTTGTGGCTAAGAGGTCTTTGGTTGAAAAACCTGCTGTGGTAGAAGCTATACACCATTCTTTGCAATTTGCTAGCACTCATTTAGAGCAGGTCTATCCCTACATCCTTGAGCATGCCCAAAATAAAGATCCCGATGTGATCGGAAAACATATTTCTAGCTTCGTCAATGAAGAAAGTGCAGGGCTTGACCGAATCTGGTCAAAAAGCCCTTCAAAGATTCTACGAAAGAGGCAAAGAAATGGGCCTCTTCCATTCCGAGGAAAATCCCTTTCCCCCCAGAGTCGTTCGCATCTAAAAACTTATTATTTCGCGAAGCGTTTGGAGTGCTAAACGGCGTTGTTGCATAATTGTTCGCAACGTTTCTCTACTCCTGCAGCCTTACAGGCTGCCAATTTTATTCTCCAACTTAACCCGGGGCGTTGCCCGCGGGCTGTTGCAACTATCCGGCTTTCAGCCGGAAAATCCTAGCAATACAGGCTTTTCCCTTGGCCTGAAAGGCCAAAATTGCAACAGCCCGTGGGCAACGCCCCGGGTTTAGGATGAAACTTTATATGGCAGCCTGAAGGGCTGCAGGAGAAACGGGGAATCACGTGCAATTATGCAACAAGGCCGTGCTAAACTCCTGTTTAGCTTTCACTTTCATTGATAAGTCAAAGCTAAACAGGAGTTTAGCACATACTGTAATTGCGCTTCAGAGCTTAGCCGGTAAGAAAATGGGCTGTTCTAGGAGGGTTTTAAAAACCCCACGGAGTAGTACTAGACTCTCCAGGCTTTGGCTTGGTAGCCTAAGCAAGCAATACAGGAGAACAGCCCAATGAAACATTATATCGGTTTAGACGTATCTTTGAAAACTACTGCCATCTGCATCATGGCTCAAGATGGTAAGATCATCCGAGAGATGACAGCCGCTACTGACCCTTTAGCTATCGCAACTGCGATCAAGACGACCAAGCTCACTATTGAAGCTATAGCAATTGAAGCTGGTGGAACAAGCCGATGGCTTGTTCAAGAACTTCAAGAGCTTGACCTTCCAGCGATATGTATCGACTCTCGCAAAATGGCTGCCGCCATCGCAATCAAAGCCAATAAAACAGACAAAAACGATGCGAGGGAAATCGCAAACGCCCTTCGGACTGGCTACTTTCAAGAGGTCTATCAAAAAAACGATACAAATATGAGCATCAAAAGTCTCTTAAACATCCGACGCAATCTGGTGATACAAAGAACCATGACGAGTAACTGTATCCGCGGTACTTTGAGATGTTGTGGAAAGCTTTTTTTAGGGTCTAGTAGTAGTCAAAAGAACTTCATAGAGAAGGTAACAGAGTCGATACAAGATCAACCTGAAGAGGTCGCAATGGGCATTCGTGCACTTTTAGTAACCTTTTCTCAACTTCACAAACTAGTAGATGAAATAGACAAGAAGATCGAAGACATAGGAAAGAATGACGAAGTCGTTCAGCTGCTAATGACAGTTCCTGGTGTAGGGATCGTAACTGCAGTGAGCTATAAGGTTGAAATTGGAGACCCAAAAAGATTCACACGATCGAGGTCAGTTGGAGCATATGTTGGGATGACTCCAAGGCAGTATAGTTCAGGTGAAACCGAGCATCAGGGGAAAATAACAAAGATTGGATCAAATGAACTCAGAGCGCTGCTATCTGATGCCGCCATGAGCATGATGTATCGATGCAAAACATGGAGTAGAGCCAAAGTTTTTGGGCTAAAGATCAATAAGAAGCATGGGCATAAAAAAGCTATAGTTGCCCTTGGTCGGAAGCTTGGTGTGATAATGCATCGAATGTGGACAGAAGGTAAACCATTTGAAGCTGGTGAAGTCGAGAAAAAAGAAATTGATAAAGTAACCAAGCCAAGTCGGAAAGAGAAGAAAAAATCAAAGCAGATGGCTGCTTAAGAAAAGTTAAAAAAGTTCTCAAAGAGCGAAAGAGCAGAGAGAGTAAGAAAAAAGATTCAAATACGAGTTCGAAATAAGGTTAAGACGCTTTGGAGTTGACGCTAATAAGACGTCGTGTAGCACATTGTCTTACCTTGTTTCTTTTGGAAAGTATGTTGGGGCTGAAGATCAGCTAATAAGGCCGAAATCTTCAATAAAAAGGACCCCGGAGAGAACTATGACCGAGTTAGAATTTTATTTTTTACGATCAAGCTTTGGAAGCCCATAGAGGAAGTTGTCAATTATCTTGGGGGAAGTATCCCCCAAACCCCCTCGGCTTAGGAAGGGGAAAGAGAAAAAATCATGCTTGCCTAGAAACGCAATTAGAGAACTCCAAACGCTTCGCGAGTTCATTAATTTTAATGGAATCTTAATATTAAAAGATGGTTGTTTTGTTATAATTTATTAAAAGTGGGATAGACTTATGAGCATAACACCACCTACTCAAGGACCTGGGCCTCCCCAACCTTCCAATGAAGGGGAAACTACAGCCACACCACCAGCCTCGCAGCAAGAGGTGCAGAACATTGCTAGGGAGGCGTTGTCAGCAGAGCCTACAAGCTCTGGCTATCTCCCAAAATGGATGACTAATGTAGCCTCCTATGCCGCATCGAATGTAAAAACCCTCTATCATACTTATTTTGATCCAAAATACGCCGAAGCCTATAGCGATATCGAAAGTGGCAATGCAGAAACTATTGCGAGAAGGCTAGAGTTAGTACTCCATGCAAACCCATATGATCCAATGCTATTAAGTTATTGCTTCGAGAATCTATTTCCTGCAGGCCGCATCATGAATGAAGAAACTGCACCTCCATTTGTGATACTTTTTGGAAAGGCACAGTTGACTGTTGCAGATTTCGATGCAATTATAAAGGCTGATCCTCAACTTCAGAAACTTCTCCCTCTATCTGTATTTGAATCGTTTTACGCAAGACGAGAGATCCAACCAGGGCTAAGAGAGGCTTTTAGAGCACGATTTCTGGAATACATTTCAGCGCATAAAGAAATGAAAAGTGGCGATGAAAATAGAATGTTTGCCAGGCTTGAAAGAGTACTCCACGAAAATCCATTTAATCTGGATCTATGGAACTATAGCGCAGCTATTTTTAAACTAAATCTTGATCGTGATAAGGCAAGCGTCAGCAGAGTATGGGAACGTCTGTTTGCAAGCAAATCATTAACAGCAAAAGACATAGATGTAATGAAAGCAAGTTGGGATTATAGGGGCATTTTAAAAGATACTGCAATACATGGATTTTTTAGTAGGAGTAGTTCTTCTACGTCCTTGATGGAGACTTTCTGTAGGCTGTATCGATATGAACTTATTAGGCAAAATGCTGCGATCAATTTAAATAAAAACCCCTCCCTACTTAAAGCTTTTTTAGATGTCAATTCTAGTGAAGTAGGAAAAGATTCATGGCAGTCGCATAAAATATTAAATGGCCTATTAGAGAACTTAACAGCTATATATTCAAATCCTCATGAGGAAGAAATTGGTCTGCAAGTCCTTAAAATTTATTGTGATCACTTTAAAGAAGAAGTGCCAATTTCGTCGTTTAGCCCAAATGATTTAAATCCCATGCTTTGGTTGCCAAAGCCACAGCAAAGATTGATGAAATTTGCTGATCAGAATCCTCAACATATAGGTTCTGTCGTTAAAATTTTAGCCTTTCTTATCGAGTTGGGCTCTAATCGTATTGAGCCCGATCCTATTCTTGCTGGCTTTCTCGATACGCTTCGTTTAAATACGTGCGGTCCACTTTTAAAACAGATGCTTTCTTTGGGTGTGCCTTTACGTCCTTTCTTTTCAGATCAAGAGTGGGAAAAATTAGAAGCACTTTATCCTAAGGTTTTCCCTAATGGTCCAATATTTACGTTGAATGAATTTGAGTTGAATGAACTTGAAAAGAGTGCAGTACTGATTGGATTTGAGTTGTCCACACGGACTTCAATAGAGTTCTCTGCAGTTGCTGCCAACGTGCTAACTGAAGCTCAAGCCAAAGATCCAAGGTTTTTGATGGCTATTGCATTTTACCAATGGGCTGAAAGAAAGGGAAAGGTTGACGAGATGCTAACAATCTCGTATGAGGGGGCAGAGGTGAAATTACCCCCCATGCTAGCTTTGGGATGGCTTAATAAAGCTGACGTTATTACTTGGGCTGAGTTGAAAGCGCCGCTTCGAACCATTGAATGCGAATTGGATGGCAAAATGGAAAGTGCTGCGCTCTCTGTCTTTGATCAAAAACTGCTTAAGGATCACTCAGAGTATTTCTCTCGTTATTTGGCAAACAGATGGCAAGCTGGGCAGTCTCCGATACAGAACATTGCTCCTGGAGCTATCGAAGACCTTATCAAATACCTTGCCTATCCCTTCATGACATTTGAAGATGTCGACGCGGCTGCTGAAATGCTAGCCATTGCCGACATGTTCCAAGTGCCTTCAGTCGTTGATAGGGCAGTTACTTGGCTTAACACCTATGCTGACTCATTAGAAACTCAAGAGGAACGGAAATCCTTTGCAGACTCCTTGCGCCATGAAGATTCCCCCCTCTATAATAATCACGCTATTTTAGAAAGGCTTAACCTTCCCGGTTCATGAAGAAAGACCCTTCAAAGATTCTATGAAAGGGGCAAAGAAATGGGCCTTTTTCATTCAGAAGAAAGCCCCTTTCCCCCCCCAGAGTCTCCCGTATCTAAAAAAATCCAATTATAACAATTTTCATCTCGCGAAGCGTTTGGAGTGCTAAACTCCTGTTTAGCTTTCACTTTCATTGATAAGTCAAAGCTAAACAGGAGTTTAGCACTCCAAACGCTTCGCGAGTTCATTAATTTTAATGGAATCTTAATATTAAAAGATGGTTGTTTTGTTATAATTTATTAAAAGTGGGATAGACTTATGAGCATAACACCACCTACTCAAGGACCTGGGCCTCCCCAACCTTCCAATGAAGGGGAAACTACACCCACACCACCAGCCTCGCAGCAAGAGGTGCAGAACATTGCTAGGGAGGCGTTGTCAGCAGAGCCTACAAGCTCTGGCTATCTCCCAAAATGGATGACTAATGTAGCCTCCTATGCCGCATCGAATGTAAAAACCCTCTATCATACTTATTTTGATCCAAAATACGCCGAAGCCTATAGCGATATCGAAAGTGGCAATAGAGCCTTTACAAGGCTTGAGACAGTCCTACACGCAAATCCGCAAGATCTAGAGTTATTGCGATATTGTTTCTCCACCCTAAACAATCAGAGGAGCACTTATGTTTTGTACCAACTATTTGAAGGCAAATCGTTGACAGTAACAGACTTAGATTCTATTGGAAGGGTCGCCCCTAGATGGTCGCGGGACTCTATTCATGCTATAATGCAAGGGTTTTTCCGAGAACCGTGTGATAATTATGTTTCTTTATCATTGATGGAGGCTTTCTGCGCGCAATTTAAGCATGAATTTATTGACGAAAATGGCTTTAGAACTTTTCCACAGAACGCTATCGCCTATTTAAATAATTACCCCCCTCTACTTAAAGTCTTTTTAAAAGCTTATTCGAGTGTTATTGGAAATAATATTTGGATGAGAAGAGAGGTGTGCGATGGCTTGCTCGATTGTTTAGGAGTGGCAGATAGTTTTCCTGATCCGGAAGCGCTTAAAATTTACTGTGATCTTGAGAGAGACGTGCCAATGTCGGGATTGTATGACAAGGCTTATATATTACTGCGTCTTAAGTCATTGACAAACCCACTTAAAAGGTGTAACGCCATGGCGCTTGAAGGGTTAGAAGAATTTGTACATCAAAATTCCCAGCATGCAGATTTTATTGTTAAAATTTTAGCCTTTTATCTCGCGTCCTGCCCTGCCAATGCTGACCTTTTCGATTCTGACCGTCCAGGAGTCAGTAAATCTCTTTCTGAAGCTTTATTTTCTCTACGTGTGCCTTTACGCCCTTTCTTTTCGGATCAAGAGTGGGAAAAATTAGAAGCACTTTACCTTAAGGTTTTCCCTAATGGCCCAATATTTACGTTGAATGAACTTGAAAAGAGTGCGGTACTGAGTGGATTTGAGTTCTCCACACGGGCTTCAATAGAGTTCTCTGCAGTTGCTGCCAACGTGCTAACTGAAGCTCAAGCCAAAGATCCAAGGTTTTTGATGGCTATTGCATTTTACCAATGGGCAGAAAGAAGGGGAGGGGTTGACGAGATGCTCACAATCTCGCATGAGGAGAAAGAGGTAACGTTACCTCCCATGCTAGCGTTGGGATGGCTCAATAGAACAGGCGATATTACATGGGAAGAGCTGAAAGCACCGATTCGAACCATTGAATGCGAATTAGATGGCAAAAGGGGAAGTGCTACACTCTCTGCCTTTGATCAAAAACTGCTTAAGGATCACTCAGAGTATTTCTCTCGTTATTTGGCAAACAGATGGCAAGCTGGGCAGTCTCCGATGCAAAATATCGCTCCTGGCGCCATTGAAGACCTTGTCAAATACATTGCCGATTCCTCCTTGACATTTGAAGATGTCGACGCAGCTGCTGAAATGCTAGCCATTGCCGACATGTTCCAAGTGCCTTCAGTCTTTGATAGGGCAGTTACTTGGCTTAACACCTATGCTGACTCATTAGAAACTCAAGAGGAACGGAAATCCTTTGCAGACACCTTGCGCCATGAAGATTCCCCCCTCCATAATAATCACGCTATTTTAGAAAGGCTTAACCTTCCCGCTTCATGAAAAAAGACCCTCAAAGATTCTATGAAATGGGCAAAGAAATGGGCCTTTTTCATTCAGAAGAAAAGCCTTTTCGCCTACCTGTATAGGTATAGTTGAAGAGATCAAAAAACGCTATAGATCGGGATTGGAAGTTTCAATATCAGCGCTAACCTCTTGAGTCCGTTTTGCAGTGATATCCTCAGGATCTTCGGTTTCTTTTATAAGTTTCTGTTTTTTAAATTGCGGGATAATAAGTTCAGGGTCTTCATCCGAAGCATCGTTTTCAATCCTTGTAAAATTAATTTCACTTTCGTTAGCGGAGATAAAGACTCCAAGATTTGTTTTTTCTTTTAAGTCAAACTCAAATTCCACATAAGCAGTTTTTTTAATTTTGTCGAGTTCACTTTTTAGCGCTCCACTTTCAATTGATCGAACGTGTTTTTTCAGTTCTGCTATACTCCTAAAAAAAATATTATCCGTTGTGTCAAGTTTTCTTTTTTCTCGGTCATGAGAAAAATGGATGTTTAATACTATTGCTTGATATGGGCTTCCTTCTCGATCTGTGCTCTTATTAGCATTATTTTTGTCGATGAATTTGAAATCTAAATTAAGCTGCTTTATTTTGAAAAAATACGTCACATAAGAGACAACTTCATAATTCTCTAATAAAACAACTTTTTCCTTAAGAGAGCGCATGAATTTTTCTCCTAATTTCCCCCCATCTTCTATCTTCGCTTTCTTTTATTGTCTCACAATCTGTCAAAGTGGCGAAAATTTCTCCGATTGCCCCATTTTTCATTCTCATATAGATGTTGCTAAATCCCTCCCAAGTAGCAATAGAGCATGTATCTCTTCCTTTATTAGGGACAATAGTTACTTTTTTTACTAATCTTTTATCCTCAACGTTTCCGTTAAGGTAGCCTATAGAAACGCAAGAATGCTTTATAGGATTAAACTCAAACATTGCCACCGCCTTTTTCGTGTGCAAATTAAGCATCTTCGAATACTTTTTTGCAAGTTTCATTCTTTATTAATATAAGGAAATGAGGTCTCAAGAAAATCCTCACGATGAAATGTCCCGCTTGAGAAGAACAAAAGACCGAAGGTCTGGAGAACTGCAGCTAAAGGCCTTCAGCCTAATGCCAGAGCAAATTTTTACTAATAACGCGAGTTCGACGCGTAAACAGCTTATTTCTAAATGTGGGCGTTGGGGTGGGATTTGAGCGCTTCCCATGTGTCAGATAGTGTGAACATATTAGAAACTTTGTCAAAGGGGAAAAAATCGCTTTGGTAAAAACTGTATGTGTCAGTGAGGGCTTTCCGGACGACTTCGTAGCGTTTAGAGGTGGCGTCTGTATTGCCTTGCAGAGTGTCTAAGGTTTCAAACATCCCAAAAAGGTTGGAGACAACACAGTTGGTCGAGTTGGTTTGGTTGCCGATCGTTAATTCTTCTGATTTATTAAATTCGGGCTTTGTGCTCACCTGTCCACGACCTTCCTATCCTTTGCACTCTGCGTGTCGGCGATCCTTACCGACAACAGATAGAGGCGCATTTGAATCCCGTCTAGCATTACGGCTTAGGCTTAACCTCGAGCTCGTTATTGCGGGTTTTAACCCGCAATAAAAACTACTTAGCGTAAGCAGTCAGCTTTTGACGATAATACGTTAAGGTTAAAAGGTTTTTATTCTATAATCTCTTCTCTAAAGGAGAATAGAGTCTGTGAGCGTAGCGTTAGTGACCACTGTGCCTCATCCATCTTCAGGGAGTGGGGGAAATAGAGTAGTAGCTGATCGCAGAGAGACGCAAGCCATTGCTGCAAGGGCGTTACCAAGTCAAACGGAAAGCTCGAGGCATATGCCGCGGTGGGTGACTCGTGTAGCCTCTCAAGCTGTATCAAGAATAGCAACCTTCTATCGTTATAATTTTGATCCCGACTATGCAGAAGTTGAAGCTCTTATGAAAAGTGCTGATGTGGACCGCATCTCTGCAAAACTACTTTCTCTATGCAGAACAGGTCCTGAAAATCTATTGCGGTATAGTCTTTCTCTTGTTGTTCGACAAAGTCCTATTCCTCCGCAAAGATCAGCTGTTGAGGCACTAAGACCTCTTTTAACGCATGAATCATTGACACCTGCCGATTTGTTAGCCATTCATGAAGCGGGCCCTTCTTCGTTTAGGGAGTGGCTTGGGCCTATAGCCGTTTTTTTTGAGAGAAAAAGCTGCTCGTTAACCCTTATGCAGGCTTTTTTTGATACTTTTAAAGATGCATTTTTTAACACTGGCTACGAGCAGTTGCCGCTCGATATCGTCATAAAATTAAATGAAAATCCTTCTGTTCTAAACGTGTTTTTTGATGTTTATCCTTCTATTATAAAGGAAAACTCTCCTCTTCATACGTGGGTCATTGTAGCAGTAGGCAAAGGTTTGATCGACAGTTTGATTGGAATAAAACAAAGCGCCAATCTTGAAGCGTTTAAAGTGTATTGTGACCACGACGATGGGGGTTTGTTGCCTTATTTGCATAAACTGTGGATAAATGAGACCCCTTCTAATAAACAACAACTGCAGCCACGCAATTTACAGGACTTTGCTGCAAACCACCCTCAATTTAGAGGGTTAATTGCCTGTTTTTTATTTATTGTAATTTTTCGATTTGAAGAAGATAAGATGTCACAGAAGCAGTTGGCCGATGCATTTAAGGCATTTCTATCTTTAAAAATTTATTTACCAGACCTCTGGTTACAGACATTTTCATGGAAGGAGACGTATGAATTATACCTATTGGCTAGAGACGATCTGATCTTTTCTGAAGAACAAGCTACGAAATCATTTGCCAAACTAGCAAAAACATTAAGTAAATTAGTAGAACGATTCAATCCAACGGAGCGGATTTTTTTCGAGTTTTCTCTACGGACCATGACAGAGTTGTTTTTAGTTGCTACCAAAACATTGAGTGAAGATGAGAAAGAAAATCCCAGGCTGTTGATCGCTTATGCTCTCCGTCAATGGGTAAAAAGGAAAGAAGTAAAAGGGGAGTTGATAGAGATTTCCCATGAAAGGAAAAAAGTGGTGTTATCTCCATCATTGGCAATGGCGCTTCTCAATGGCTCAAAAGATATCACATGGGATGAGCTGACGGCGCAAAGACGAACAATTGGATGCACATTAGGAGAGGAAACGGGAAGTGTTACCCTTTCTGCTCTTGAACAAAAGCTTCTTGTAGACTATTCAGATGTTTTCTCAGGATCTTTTTCTGGAAAACGGCAAGCGAAAGCGATAAATGGTGCTGATAGTCAATCGATTGCAGATTTGATTGCGTGTCTTGCCAATCCATTTTTGACCTTTACAGATGCAGATGAAGCGATCTACATCCTTTCCATAGCAGACTTTTTTCGAGCGCCCTCTTTAGTCGACAGGACCGTCACCTGGTTAAACAACCATTTTATGGCTCTTAGAACGGAAGAGGAGAGGGAAGCTTTCGTCCAAACCCTACTTAGAGAAGATTCACCTATCGGCCACCTTCAGGTCCTACGCAAAATTGAGGCAGGCATTGCTTACAAGCAGCAGGTAGAAGAACGGTTAAAGCCTGTCTAGTAGAGAGCTCCAAACGCTAGCGCGAAACTAAGGCAGCATATTTCGAAAATTAACCATTTACTCATACACGCTTAATTTATCAGAGGCAGACTGAGGGAAACGGGGTTGTTATGTCGACTAGCGGTTTTGATGAGGTAAGAGGGGCTCTAAATTTCATGAGTAGCATAGGGCCTAATGATATTTTGGAGCTTGAAGGGGAAAGGAAATCCTCGCCAGCTCCTGAGTATGCCGGAGTCATTACAACGCTGGTTTCGACCTATTTTTCGTGGAAAGACTGGTATACAGGAACAACGCAAAAACAAGCGGAACTTCTTACAAGCTATGTGACCGCCGAAATGGATCAACTGGAAAGCGCTTTACAAAGTGACCCTACCATTGCAAAGGACAACTTTTCCTTTATAGAACATGCTCTTGAAAGTATCCAAAAAGGGATTCTAAGGCACCGGTTGATCGAATCTGGAGATGCAGCCACCAAACGGCAATTTGCAGCGACTTCAAGCCATGTCCATGAAATCTTACACACTCTGCGGAAAACGGCTGGAACGAGTTCTTCTCCAAAACTGATTTCGCCTACAAATCTTGCGATAGAAAACCTAACACTTGGGATGAAAATACCGGTATCCATTGATGGAAAGCTGTTTGATATCGAGACAAACAAGGACATTCCGAATCGATTTTCTGCCCTTAATGTTGTCTTAGACGCGTTTGATGACGAGCAGGTTCGAAGTGTTTCTAGCTTAGAAATCGCTAGCGATAAGTCTGGAAAGGCCTCTATTGCCCTTGAGGGCTTGAAGAAGTTTATGAATTTTGTAGATTTTGATAGTGCCTACAACGACCTTCGCTCTGAGTATCCCAATCTGCCTGAACAAAGCGAAACACTCACTTTTAATGATGATAAAGACCTAAACGGCTTTATTTGCAGGTTCTTTCTAAATGAACTTAAAAAAGAGATGATTGCTGTACATCCAGAGCTTTCGTCAGATGAAATTGCAGCCATCATGGCCAATACCCTTCCGTGGCTTTCGTTTAATGCCGTTGCATTTGAAGTGCTTAAACGCGCATCAGAAGATGGGGGTACATATCATACAAGACTTCCCAAAAGCGAGACGGAGGAAGGTCAGACTCAAGGGGAGTCGCTAGTGTCGGTTTTAGGCAAAGAAAAAGCGATCCGCATTAAACAGATTCAACAAATTGAATGGGTAGATATGGATACAAGCGGCATAGCAGCTAGTCCAACTTATCACGCTGAAGTTCGGATCCCTTTCGATGGGTCAACATCCACCTTTACCATTGATCAGAAGCTGTAATTGAAGGTAGATTTCTGCCATGTTATCTAAAATACTATTTGTTTTTGCTACCTACCTTGAAGCTCAAGCGTTTGAGGCCTCTTCCGATATTTTTATCACAGGAATGGGGCCAAATAAAGTGAGGGAAACACTGACTGCTAAGGTTCTGGCCGGCTACGATGAAATTTGGAACATTGGCTTTGCCGGGGCAATGGACAAAAAGCTTCCCTTTGGTTCGATCTACACGGTGAGTGTTGTAGGAAGGCACGAGCAAGAAGGACACCACAAGCTGCACGGGGAAGGGAAAAGGCTTATTACCTTCGATGCCCCGCTGCATGACCCGACGCTTCGCGATCTTTTAGCCCATAAATGGGATCTGGTTGATATGGAAGGGCATGTGATTGCTGAAATTGCCTTGGCAAACAATATTCCTTGCCGCCTGATCAAAATTGTCTCTGATAACGCCGATGAAAATACAACAGCCTCTATCTTGGATAATGCGCCCAAGCTATCTCAGCTGTTAAAAGACTATGTCGATGAGAGGTTTTCCAATAAAATGTAGCTTAGGCTTTAGCCTGAGTTCGTTTTGCAGGACTTTAGTCCTGCTCACGGTTGCGGGTTAAAACCCGCAAAAACGAACTCAGGCTAAAGCCTAAGCTACATTATGTTGTTAGGCCGGTTTGGGGAATTTGGGGATTTTGTTGTTTAAGGCAACAAGCGCAGCACTGATGACGGGGACGAGTAAGTTCCGAGTGGTGTAGGCGGAGATGACGTTGGGTAAGCTGCCGGTTTGTTCATAAGCAATCGAATACATTGGGTGCAATAGAGTGTAAACAACTTGTGTTGCCCTTTCAGCTTGGCTCATGTTCTTTCTTGAGTTCATAAGATAATGAGCTGCCACGAAGAAAATTTGGGTCAAAATCACTCGAAAAGAGGGCGAAGTCAGAACTTGGAATGCAAAGTCTTCTTTAAAACGCTCTTCGATATTGTCCTTGGCAAAGGTCTGTAAAAGACCGATGCCGTTTTGGAGAAGACCACGGAAGATCAGCTCTTCAGCAATGGATGTGATTACAAGCCTTGATATCGGTAAAGGTTTTGCCCCTTCCGGAACTTTCGTGTCAAAGATCCGCTTCATTGCCTGCGAGACTGCCAAGCTGATAAATAGGCCGCGTGCAAAATCTTTCACGCCGTCGGTAACACCATCCATAACCTGTTTAGGTATAGAGGGGGATGTCGCCTTATAGGCGACTCGAGCCTGCTCCATTTCGGGGCCGTTAAAGGCTTGAGCTATAGAGTGTGGATATAGGTAAGAAAGTAAAGATGTCATAGTAATATTTTAAATAAACTGTCGTTAAAAATCAATGAGAGATTATAGATCAAAATATGAGAGTGGCGATAGTAGGGGGTAGCGGTCTGATAGGCTCCTACCTAAAAAGACGATGGCAAGATGAAGGGCATACCATTATTCTGCCGCCTCGAGAAGTACAACCTTCTCAACTTGAAGACCTTGATCTATTAGTCAATTTGGCCGGCGAAAACATTTTTGGCCGATGGACTGCCGGTAAAAAGGACAGAATTCTTCAATCCCGAGTGATAGAGACCGAAAGGGTGTCTAACGAGCTTGCCACTATCAAAAACCCCCCTAAGCTTTGGATCAATGCCTCAGCTGTCGGTTATTACGGCGATAGGGGAGACGAGGTCCTCGACGAAAGCTCCTCTCAAGGTAACCTTTTCCTTTCTGCTGTCTGCTCTGCTTGGGAAAAGGCGGCAAAAGCCCCCTGCAGGATTGTTTTCTCCCGTTTTGGCAGCGTCATCACCCCCGATGGGGGAGCCCTTAGAAAGATGCTGATCCCCTTTAAACTCGGGCTTGGCGGCCCCATTGGTGATGGTACACAATGGATGAGCTGGATCACCTTATGTGACATCAAAGGGGCGATCGACCATCTATTAGAAAACAACGACATTAAAGGCCCTGTCAACTTTGTTGCGCCTGAGCCTGTTATGTCAAAGACGTTTACAGAGACTTTAGCCAATGTTTTGAACAGGCCTCATTTTTTTCCTGCACCCAAATGGGCTTTAGAGGCTGTGATGGGTCAAATGGCAGATGAGCTTCTTTTATCTAGTGCTCGTGTGGTACCCACTAAACTGCAAAGTAGCGGATATGTTTTTAGAGATCCGACGATCGAGAAAGCATTAACCCGACTTGTCGGCCATGGATGAAGTCTTTCCTTATGAACAGTTGGGCTTTCAAAACCTTCGTTACCTCGAAGAGCATGTCTTTCAAGAGCCGGCACTTTCAAAGCCTTTGGCCTCATCTATTGAAGAGACTTACAGACGTTTTGGCCATCAGTGGGCCACGTTAAGTCCCATCCACCCACAAAAGCAGCATCCTCCGCTCGATTCACGGCTAGGACCACTCTATTCAGGGTTTGTCGGGGTTGAATTTTCTGGGTTAGTCCCTCCCGAAGTGGAGGCCTTTCTGATTGAGAAAATCGAAAGCAAAGGATTTAGCAACGCATTAACGACAGAAGAAAAAAAAGCGCTGCTCGATGCTTTGAATGAATCGGAGCTGTTTGAAACGTTTCTTCATGTCAAATTTCCCGGGCAAAAGCGGTTCTCTCTTGAAGGGGCCGAAACGTTGATCCCGATGATGAAAGAGTTGGTCAAAAGCGGGGAGAAAGAGGTCGTTATTGGCATGGCCCACCGCGGGCGATTGAACGTCCTTTCTAACATCCTCAAAAAAAGTTACAGCGAAATTTTCGAAGAATTTCATGAAGGTTATGTCCCACAAGGGGTGGTAGGCGATGTTAAATACCACCTTGGCTACAAAACTGATCGGATTACTTTATTGCCAAATCCTAGCCACTTGGAATCGGTCTATCCTGTTTTAGAGGGCTATTCCAGAGGTAAAATCGACAATGGAACATCGGTTTTGCCGATCATTATCCATGGAGATGGAGCTCTAGCTGGTCAAGGGGTTGTTTATGAAACGATGCAATTTTCTAATCTGCCTGGCTACACCGTTCATGGCACGATTCATTTGATTATTAATAACCAAATCAGCTTTACAACATTGCCTGAGGAAGAAAGATCGACTCCTTATTGCACAGATATTGCAAAAGCGTTTGGTTGCCCCGTCTTTCACATCAATGGCGATCACCCCGAAGAGGCGATCGTGGCCACAAGGCTTGCTTTAGAGGTGAAAGAGCGGTTTGGGATCGATGTTTTCCTCGATTTGGTCTGCTATCGCAAATATGGACACAACGAAGGGGATGAACCTGCCTTCACTCAGCCTGTCGAGTATCAGGTGATCCGAAGCCGGAAAAGTGTGCGGGAGCTTTATCGCGACCGGCTCATCGAAGCAGGAGAACTGTCTGCAGAAATAGCTAAAGAGGGAGAGGAACAGTTTAAAAAACTGCTGTCTGAAACTTTAGAAGCTTCTGATAGCTTGCAAACAACTCAAGCCACTAGTGAAAAGCAGATAAAGCCCCAAGTGAAGAGCCTGAACAAAGAAGAGCTAAAAGAATTGGCAATCTTTGTGACGACTTTGCCAACCGATTTTTTTGCCCATTCTAAAATTGCTCAAGGGTACCAACACAGAAGAGAGGCGGTACTAAAAGAGCAAGGGCTTGATTGGGGAACGGTTGAGATGTTGACCTACGCCTCGTTGCTCAAAAATGGGGTGCCGATCCGCTTGACCGGTCAAGATGTGGGGAGAGGGACCTTTTCTCATCGGCAACTCCGGCTGATCGACCAAAAGAGTGGCCATTCCTATTTTCCGCTTCAACATCTGTTCGAAAGACAGCCAAGATTTGATCTGATCAACTCTCCTTTAAGCGAATTTGCCTCTGTCGGTTTTGAATATGGATATTCTGTCGCTTCGCCAAAGACTTTAGTCATTTGGGAGGCCCAATTTGGCGATTTTGCCAACGGTGCTCAAGTGATGTATGACCAATACTTGTCTGCCGGAGAAAGTAAGTGGGGGCAATATTCGTCTCTTGTCCTTTTTTTACCCCATGGCTTTGAAGGGCAGGGGCCTGAACACTCTTCCGGACGTTTAGAGAGATACCTAGCTTTAGCAGCAGAAGACAATTTTAGGGTGGTTTATCCCACCTTACCTGCCCAGTTGTACCACCTATTGCGTGAACAGGCTGTTTCTAATAAACCTCTTGTGGTGATGACGCCAAAGGGTTTGCTGAGACACCCAAAAGCAACAAGTACGTTGGACGATTTAGTCAATGGATCATTTAAAAAGGTTTTGCTGGATAAAGGAACTGGGACGATCCATACCCTTGTTCTTTTGTCGGGCCGTTTTTTTATCGAACTTCAGCCAAAAGAGGGGTTTGCATTTTTGAGAGTTGAGCAACTTTATCCCTTTCCTAAAGAAGAAATAGAGGCCGCCATCAAAAATTTCCCGCAGCTTAAAAGAGTCGTTTGGTGCCAAGAAGAGCCCCAAAACATGGGAGCTTGGACCTATGTTAAAGGCGAGATGCCCGATTTAACCTATGTGGGCAGAGCGCGGCATGCATCTCCTGCTTGCGGATCACACAAGTTACATGAGATAGAAGAGGAAGCGATCTTGAATCAGCTTTGGAGCTTCACATGATAGACATTAAAGTGCCTCAAATGGGCGAATCGATCAGCCAGGCCACCGTTGTTAACTTCATCAAAAAAGAAGGCGATGCGGTGAAAACGGACGAAGAGATTTTAGAGCTTGAAACCGACAAGGTGAACCATGTGATCTACTCTCCCGGAAATGGTGTGGTCCATTTTTTGGTTCAAGTAGGGGATTCGGTCGAAGTGGGACAAACGCTTGCCACCCTTTCGGATGGAAAAGAGGAAGCTGCAGCTCCCCCTCCAGCTCCAAAACCAGCTGCCGTACCTGTTGAGACAAAAAAAGAAGAAAAGGTCACCAGAGCTAAGATGCCCAAGATCCGCCAGGTGATTGCCGAACGGATGCTACAAGCGGTTAAGACAACCGCCATGCTCACCACTTTTAACGAAGTGGACATGACGGCTATCATGAAAATTCGAGAAGAGCAGGGGGCCGCCTTTTTGGAAAAGCAGGGCGTGAAGCTGGGCTTCATGTCGTTTTTTGTCAAAGCAGCTGTGTCGGCTTTAAAAGCTTTTCCTGGGGTTAACTCCTATATTGATGGAGAAGACATGGTCACCAGGCTAACCTACGACATCTCGATTGCTGTTAGCACAGATCGGGGCCTTGTTGTGCCTGTGGTGAGAAATTGCGATACGTTGTCGTATGCAGAGATTGAAAAGGCGCTGGGAAGTTTAGCTGAAAAAGCCCGAAAAGGGGGGCTGACGGTCGATGATCTGAAAGGGGGAAGTTTTACCATCACCAACGGTGGCATTTTTGGGTCGATGCTTTCGACTCCCATCTTGAACCCGCCTCAGGCAGCTATCCTTGGGATGCACAAGATTATGAAACGTGCCGTTGTGGTGGATGACCAGATTGTGATACGCCCCATGATGTATTTGGCTTTAAGTTATGATCACAGAGTCATTGACGGTAAGGAAGCGGTCTCCTTTTTGATTCACATCAAAGAGCAGTTAGAGAACTCTAGTTTTTAAACTTGTAATGTTGATTGAAGTTCAAGTTCTTTCAGCAGATTACTGACAGCTGTAGTGTTTGGGTGATCCTGGGTTCTGTAATTCAGACCTTGGTTATATCCATAAATCTCAAGCGCCTTTTTTAGGCATTTAATAGACTCAGGAAGATCTTTATTTTCCTTAGACGCTAACACTCTGCCAAGGCCATACCAACCATCTGCCACCTCTTCACCCCAAGGATAGTGGGAGGCATCTTTTCTTGGTGCGATATCCTCCTTGATGATGGATAGCTGTCTTCGATACTGTCTTGGGCTATCTAGCGACCGATTAAAATATTCTTCAGCTTTTTGAAAATTCAGCTGTTTAAGATAGATTTCACCGAATTTGTTAAAAACAATAATTTTTTCGATATTCAATTCCATTCTTATTAAGAATGAGTTGTCATTTTTTGAACTAATATCTTCATCTAAAACTATAAGTGCGTCATCTAAAGTTTGAATGGCTTTCTAAAAATCCCCATGTTCATTATATGCATCTGCTAAGATAAACGTCTTTTCTTTTACATGTAAATTCCACCTTGTATGAATGTGTTTTTCATGATCAAGAGCTTTGATATAAAACGGAATTGCCTTGGGCAAGTTGGCATCGGCAATTCTGAAGTAGTTTCCTGAATTCCACGAAAATATCTGCATTTTTATACCCAAAGGCCTCTAAATGATTGTAAAAGGCTTCTACATGAGGAAGTAGCTTTTTTGCTGGATCCCAAGTTTCTGGATTGGCTGGTTGAAATTTTCTCCATGCACGAATGATGACGTTTTGTTGACTAATTACCCATTTGATTTCCTCAAGAGAGAGTTGGTCTCGAAGAATATTCTGTAGGAGCGGATGAATAGAGACGACATACTCTTCTCTAGATGTTAGGGCGAGAAGGCACTGTTCAAAAAGTGGTTCAAGAAGGGTTTCAAGGTCGTTAAAGCCAAAGAATGATATAGGAATGTTGTAAGGCGCTAGAAAGAGGGCTAAAGAAAGAATTTTAAGAGATTCTGGAGATCGACTTTTTACTATTTCAATTGAGAGCTGCAAAGTATTGGTGATGCTATAACCGTAGTCTTCGGGACAAGGCTGCGAGTTAAGCAAAATTTGCCGGTTTTTTTTGAAAGAGGCAAGGTACTCAGCAGAAGAGATGCCTGTCTTGCTGATATAGGCGGCTGCTTGAGTGATGGCAAGAGGATGACCCTGTAACTCAAAAAGCAGCGCTTCAGTTTCCTTGTTATCTTGATGAGTAAATGTCTCAAAAAGTTCGTAAGATTCTTGTAGAAGGAGTAACTCAACAAAAAACCCTTTTCCGCCGAAGTCGTTGTTGTTACGCGAAGTGATGATGATGTGTCCTCCACGTTTCGGCAAATACTGTTTGAGTCCTTCAGGGCTTTCTGCCTCATCAAAAACAAGCAGCCAGCCGGGATGCTCCTCCAAATAAGCGATGACCTTTGCGAGAGCCTCATCTTCAGGGGTATTTTGGTTGGTGATCCCTAAGTTCTTTCCAAGCGCTTTCAAATCTTTGATCAACGTACGCTTTGCATCGATCCACAGGGTGAAGGTGTAGCGCTCTTGATGGCGATGCGTGTATTCAAGGGCAATTGCAGATTTCCCAATCCCGCCAGGTCCGACAATAGTAGCCTGCTCGAATGTAGTCGCAGGCATGCTTTGCAGCATTGTTTCCAGTTCCAATAGAAAATCTTCTCTTCCAGAAAAATGCACATTCCTTGGAGGAATAGTCCAACTGGACCAGCCTACGCTTTGGAGGGAGGCCTGAATCTTTTGGGGAGAATAGCCAAACGCGCGCGCTTCATTTGAAAATTGATGCGCAGAATATGGCTTCGTTGAGACGCTCATCAGCCAGTGGAGGATCTCCTGCTTGCCTGCTAGCACAGCTTGGAAAGAGAGCGATCGTCCGTCATCGCGACAATAATTGACTACATCGGGATCTTGATTGTGGAACCACTGCATGAGCGAAAGATGATTGCCTGCAAGAGCCGGGTAAAAAAGCGTTTCTCGCCCTTCATAGAGTTTCCGAAGCCGCGAGGCATCCTCTACAATCCAATTCTTGATCTGGTTTTCATCTCCTTGTTCTGCTGCAATGTAACACTCTGCAGCAGAATACTGTAGAGATAATGCGGGCAAAGGACCATCTGGAGCGAGTTGAACCCAAAAGCGGGCAATGGTTTGAGCCGATTGAAAAAGAACATACTCGTTGAATGTCGCAGGCTGGCCTTGGTAGCAAGGGTAGTATTCCATGCAATTTGGGTCGTTTGGGCGAATCGAAGCGACAGGAACGAAGTGTGCATTGTAGTTCTCAAAGGCTCCAAGTCCTGTTGAGAGCTTCTTCATATCAGAACCCATGGATGGATGAGGAACATCGTTGATGACCGGATAGGGTTGGCGCATCGCTCCAAAAGCCAAAAGGAGCTCTTGATTATACATCGCCGCATAGCGAGCGCTGTCAGTAAAGTAAATCCCGCTGCCAAAATAGCCACAATCTGTATTTAAGTTGCTCTTTTGAGTCTGCGGGTTAAAAAAATGATGTTTACCAAATGATGTAAACCCCCCTGATGCAATAGAAAGGCATTTATTCACATCACTTCCATGCCAGAGAGGAATCACTTTTGCGTCTCTCAGAAGAGGGTCATTGTCTGAGAGTCGAATATTCTCAAAAAGATCTGTTATATTTTTCCAACAGCTAATGACTTTTGCTCGCTCATCTGCCCCTTTTTCACTAGACCATTTAGGATGAAAGACGGAGTTTTTAGCCTCTACCTCTATTCTTTTGATCCCCATCTCGAACGCTTTTAAAGAGGAGGGGTTATAAATATAATATACCCGTATGATTCCCTTGCCTTTTGGTTTATCGGCAAAATAATACTTTTTAACCGGTTCAAGATCAGGATCAGTCCCCAAAACTACTGCAAGCTTGAAAGAATGATTCAAATCGTAAGGTTTTAAGTCTGTCCTATCCTCCAAACCAGGAGTGACACGCCATGGCGTTTCTGGATAGGGGAAGGCTTGGATAAGGCTTGGAGGGATACTTGTCATGATGTTCTTAACCTGTAATTCTTATTTATTGATCAGAGGCTGTTTTAACAGTGATTATAGTTATTTTTTTCTAAGATCTTTATAAGTGACCTCTGTGTTTACATTTTTTAAGAAAGACAAAACTGTTTTGTCGGTGATCTGATCACACTGATTTACGTTTACTGTGGTGAGTGTGCGAATGCTTGAAAGAGGTCGAAGCCCTTCTACGGTGACATCTGAAGAGTAATTGATGCTGAAATGGGCCAATTTCGTGCATTTTTCTAAGAGTGGTTTAAGGCCCTCGTCAGTCATCGACCAACCACTGCTTAGTTCAAGAGAGATGATAGTTGCGGCAATTTTCGATTTTGATAAGGTTTCTAATGCGTTGTTGCCTAAATTACAGGTACTCAAAGCAACCATTTCATTGAGCTTTTTACATCCAATGAGATATGGCAAACTTTCGTCCTGTAGAGATTGGAGCAGATCAAGATGGGTCAGATTAACCAGGGAAGGTAGAAAGCTTAATTCTGTGTGGTCAATGTTCTGGCAATAAAAATCAAGGGACTGAAGCGAAGTGCACTTTCCAAGAATTTGGACTCCCTTTCCGGTGATAACCCTGCTGCCTAACTTAAGAGAAATAAGCGGATGTGATGAAAGAGCTTTAAGTCCCTCATCTGTTATTTTATCGCAAAACAATAGATCAACATCATTGAGAATGGGAACCCCGTTAAAACATTCACCTGTAATATCACTATGCGCAAGACGCAGGGAAGTAATGGAGCCGCACGTGTCAAGAATGGTCCTAATGCCGTCATCGTCAAACTGGTTGCAATGTGATAAATCTAGGCGTCTAAGGAGACCCTTATGCAGACTCAAAAAGCTATTAACTGTAATTTCTTTGCATTCAGAAAGAATCAAGGTGGATAAGTTAGAACAATTATTAAGATATGCTAAATTTTTTGTGTCATGCGGGAGAGTGAGCGTTACAAGACTGGGAAGTTTTGACAATTGAGTCAGACCGTTATCTGTAAAACCGTTAATTCCAGAATTGCCACGTAGATCAAGTGTAGTTAGTTTGGAAAATCTTAAGATAGCAGGATAATCTTTGTCAGAAAAAGTGGAGGGGAAGGTAAACGCAAGCGAAGTGATGTCAGGGCTGTAAGAATAGAGGAGTTCAAGCCATTCAGCAGTTGCCTCAGAGGGAAGTCTGATCGAGGTGATGTTCTTGGCTTGAGCTTTATTCGTTTTCAAAAATTTTTCAAATATCTTTTTTTCATAATTTTCATCAAACTCTTTAGAAGTCATCGCTTTTTTTGTGGAAGCCACCTCATTGAGAGGAGCAGGAGCACTTATGGTAGCAGATGAGGAGGAGCTCGATTCCACCGCCTTAGAAGGGGGAGGAGGGGTTGTTTCCTTTGCCTTAGGATTTTTCGGAGGAAGGGGGCTCTGTTTAGGTTGCTGTTGTTGCATTTGGGATTTTGAAGAGATGCCTAAGTTCTCCCGAATAAATTTCTGGTAAGCTCCATCATTCTTTAGAGTCATTCGTTGATGACTTGGGCGTTTACCATCAATAGGATTTGGAGAACTTGGGTAAAAATGAATAGGGATATTGTTTGTCACAGCCAATTCATAAAAGTCCTCTATCATTACGCTGACGCTTTCAGCATTTTTTCGTTGATCTTTCTGCGGGCTTATTTCTATTAACTTTCGATTATTAAAATATTGAATATTCCAATTGCTTGACATAAAAATCTCATTTTTAAAAAAGTAAATTATATTTTAAATCTTCCTCTACTACAAAGAACATCGTGAGGTAGAGAAAGATTTGTAAAATTTTAAATTTCAGAATGAGGTGGCGAAAGGTTATCTAATAGCCATGGCTGGTGCCGCAGCCGCAAGAGCTTTTGGCTTGCGGGTTAGAAACTTTAAAACCGCCACCAGACATGCCATCGACAAAATCGATCACTGAACCACGGAGACGCTTTGAAGAGGCTTTGTCCACGTGGATTTCAATGCCTGAAGAGGTGAAGAGGTCGTCGTTTGGCAATGCTTTTTCTGAATAGTCGAGGATGTACTCAAATCCGCTGCATCCAGCCATTCTGTCACCAAAACGGAGGGCCCAACCTTCTTTATTTTCCTGACGGAGAAAATCTAAAAATTTTGCAGCCGCTTTTGGAGTGAGGTGGATTTTATCTGCATCGTAATTCGGCTCTTTTTCTTTGAGCAAATCGTTAAGCTTTTGGACAAGCTTTGAAATCTCTTCTTGCGATTTTCCATGTCCTAACATCCCGCCCTCTAAAGTTTCCCAGGTAGCTGCATGGCAGCCTACACAGTGAAGCCCGGCATTGGTGATCTCTTGCGAGAGACGCTGTGCCTTTGTAGGGAATAAAGAGAGGATGTCCTCAATGGTCATTTGTGGATGGATGGTTGTTGTGTCTGACATAGGTTTTCCCCTTAAAGCTTGATGTTAAAAGATGTTAGAATGTGATACGGACTGTGCCACATTTGATTTTACATTGGCAAGCCAGTCTTTCGTCTAAAACACCTGTCCCGAGAAAATCTTCTTCTTCTTCAGTAGGGGGTGTTAAGTTCTCTTGCCCTTCTTTAATTTCAATCACACAGGTGCCGCAAACCCCCTCTGTACAAGCAAAAGGAACGCCGGCCTCTTCGCAAATTTCTTGCAAAGGGGAGAGTTCCGGTAGGTCAAATTCTTCGTTTGTTCTAGAAAAGATTAGCTTTGGCATAATGGTATAAATTTAAAGACTTTATTATAGTACATTTTTCCGTCGATAAATGCAATCCCAGGGTTGCGTCACCCTTTCAGGGTTTCCTTACCTTGGGCTACCATCCTTCACTCCATTCTGGAGTGTCTCGCTTGATTTCCAGTCGGGATTGCTGCAATACTATCATAACTTATGATGCGTGCACTTTTACTAGTGGGACCTCCCGGTTCAGGGAAGGGGACCCAAGCCAAAAAATTGGCCCATGTGGCAGACCTTTACCACCTCTCATCGGGGGACATCTTCCGAGCCATCCCTAAAGATAGCAAGGAATCAGCCTTACAACAGGAATACATCGTTAAAGGGCAGCTTGTTCCTGATCAAGTCACTTTAGACATTTGTCTTAGCTACATCGATGGGCTTGAAAAAACTTTCAAATTTGACCGAAAAAAACAGCTCCTTCTTTTAGACGGCATCCCAAGAACCAAAAACCAAGCCGAACTTTTGAAAAAAGAGATCGAAATGGTGTCGGTCGTCCTGCTCGATGTCAAAAATGAAGAGACCCTCATCAATCGTCTTGAAAAAAGGGCATTGATCGAAGGAAGAGCCGACGATGCAAAGCGTGACGTTTTGCACAAAAGGCTAGAGGTCTACAAACAACAGACGGCCGATGTCCTAACGGCCTATCCTGTCGATAAGCAGATCCACATCAATGGCGACCAACCGCCCCTTCACGTCTTTAAAGACTTGTTGACCGCTTTGCTTGCTAAGAAGGTCTTGTAGCCTACGAAATGTAGCTTAGGCTTTAGAGCCACTTGCAAAAATCAGGTTAAGCTTAAAATAGGCCCGCAAGGGCCGAAATATGAAAGCCCAGCGCCGAAGGCCTGGGTAAGAGTTGCAAATAGAAATTGGAGTCCTGAAGGGACGACATATCCTGTTCTATAAATAGTCTAGAAGGCAATTATGCCGTCCTTTCAGGACTCCAATTATATTTCACATTTGTAACCCAGGCCTTCGGCGCTGGGCTTTCATATTTCGGTCCTTCGGACCTATTTTCTAGAGAAAAACCAACTATTCGAATTTTGCAAGTGCCTTTAAAGTCTAAGCTATATTTCGTGGGTTATAAAAAAAGCTTCTTCTAAACATTAGGAATAGGCCGAAGAGGATGAGGGGGATGCTGAGGAGCTGGCCTGTTGAAAAAGCCGACCCATCAAAAACGCCGCTTTGAGAGTCTTTGAACGCTTCCAATACCATCCGTCCACCAAAAACCAAGACAAAAAAGAGGCCTGAAACAAATCCGGGCTTTTTTGGTGCGATCTTGCTTAAGACAAAAAAGCAGGCTAGATAGAAAAACCCTTCATAAAGCTGTACGGGGTGGCGTGGAACGATTGGGCCACCATCAACAGGGTGAAGAAAAGTAACACCCCAAGGCATATCGGTTGGCGTCCCTAAAATTTCTTGGTTAAAGAAATTGCCAAAACGGATAAAAGCACCCGTGATAGCAGTAGGAGGTGAAAAACGATCGAGAAATTCGAGGAAACCGGCCCCTAAAAACTGATCTTTAGTTTTCTTCCAGAAAAGGGTAACACCTATAAGTAAGCCGAGGGTTCCCCCATGGCTTGCAAGTCCCGGTTCCCAAAAACGGAATATGGAGAGGGGGTCCTGGACGAAATAATCAAAATCGTAGAAAACCAGATGGAACAGCCGGGCGCCTAGAACTAAAGAAAGGACCGATATCCAGGTCAGCTTGTCTAAAAGCTTAGTCGCTCGCTCTTTCGCCTGCGGTAAGGGTTCTCCTTTACTCTGGAATAAGGAAATGAAATTTCGCCTGATCAAGTACCAAGCAAGGCCTGCTCCAAGTGCAAAAAGGACACCATAAATGCGAACTTCATGGCCTGTAGCTGGAAAAGTAAAGAGAGCTTTTGGTGCGTCCCAAGTGATCATAAGAAAAAAGAAAATCGGAGTAGAGGGATTCGAACCCCCGACCTACTGCTCCCAAAGCAGCCGCGCTAGCCAAGCTGCGCTATACTCCGACCGTGAACAACAGAACATAGCAATTTGTCCCATTTTCCCTCAAGAGATTAACGATTTGCATCCATGCCGGCAAAAGTGTAAAATATCCCTACTATAAATAAGGTTATAATGCAGATAGGTCCAATCAGTCTTTCAAGTTTGCCGCGCATCCCGCTGCTCACCAACGTCAATTGGAGCCGTAGCATTACTACGATAACTGTTGCTACATATGCTATAACATTAATAGGGCTTGCAGGAGTTGTCACAGCTACACACCTGGCTAAAAAATATCCAGATCAAGAAAGAAAATTTTTAAATATTACTAAAGCATTCGCGCTAGGAGCAGCGCTTTCTTTTTATAGTGGCAGTGTGCTTGCTGCAATTTTAAAAATTGGACAAATCGCAACGATAACAAGATCTATTGCTTTAAAAGGGGCAGGGTTAGTCGCTAGCACGGCCGCTAAAGCTTGGAATTTTTCTCAATCTACCCGTTTTAGCAATCTTGCCAAGATCGCAACCGCTGTGGCTTTTGCTCTCCCTCTCCTTGTTATGTTGCGCAGAACGAGCAATCCGCTTTTTGGTCGTGTTTCAAGGGGGCTATCTGATTCAGTGACCTCTCTTGTCGCAAAGATTTGGCCTCCCAAAATCAATGTCGTTGCTTGCTTGGACAAGGTAAAGTCTGAAGGATTTTGGAAGAGATTCAATGAGGCTTTTGAAAGAAATAGGATAGAAGATAACCCGTTTTTAACGACAACGTTAGACGTTTTTCTGGATGGGATCATTGAGGAAGGTTGCACAACCAGTATCGTCTGGCCAAATTCTACTGATTGGTGCGCAGACAGCCTTGCTATAACGCTTAAAGACGGCAATCCAGTCTATCGTATTGACTGTTTGAATACTCAACAAAGTCACTTCGACCCCATCGCTTTTAAAAAGCAATTGAACGAGCTTACTGAAGAGCAAAGAACCTGGTTAAGGATCGTCTGTTTACAACCTCAATTTATCAACCAGACTGATTTGGCTACAGCTGATTGTTTTAATGCATTAAAGCTGCTTGCAGTAGAGATGAGGCATCGGTTTTGGGACAATGATGGAAATAGTGTCCAAGAGCTGATACACGACAGACTGAAAAATCTTTTTAGAAGTCACCCTGTTGTGAAAAATTGGGATGAGTCAGTTTTATCCGACATACCATTCGTGCAGAAAATGTGTAGGGATCTGATCGTTGGCCTACTTCAAAATGTGACTATCAGAGGAGATCAGCTGGTTTTTCCTAACGATGTGACACTGTATTTTGGACAAGCATTTACCTCAAGTCCCTTTGACGACAATTATTTGCGACATGTCAGTTTATGCCACGTGAATGACTTAACAAGCCCAAACGGAATGGATTATCCTTTCATCACAGACGAAGCCTTGCATATTGCAAAATGGCTGCAAAACAATCCTGGAAAAGATGTTGAGAATTGCCCTCAGTTTAAACCTTTCTCTGATTGGATCTTAAAAAAGTATTACGCTCCATTTTGTTCGCAGCTGGTGAGGGCAGTGACTTCAAATCTCGCTTCTAAACAAAGGCCTCTTCCTTCTGCTATAGAAGGATTAATACACATTCATAACCATACAGGCGCTGAATTTGATACGCAAATTCTGCAAGATTTTACTGTCATTAGCCACATGTCAATGAATGCAAATTGCTTTTTTACAGCTTTAACGCCTGATTTAGATTTAAACAAGAGACATATTATTGCGATTGAGATGAGAAGGAAAATCTCTGATCATCTCTTAAACAATAAAGATGATTACATAGATTTCGTACATGTGGGAGGAAAATATGATTCGGCTAATGCTTTAAAGCAGGCTAAGTACAAAGCTATTGAAATTCGAGCGCGTGAAGTTTTAAGCGAGGGAACATTTATGATGGAGCTCGAATTTGAAATTGCAGCCAAGCTGATTAAATGCCCCATTTACGTCTATAACAGAGACCTAAAAAAGTTTTTCTTAGATCCCAAGAGCAAGAAAATAAAGCCACATACCATTTATGGCGTCGACCAAAAAGGACCACCAAGGCACTTACGATTTGGGGGACAACATTACACCACTCTTAAGCCCAAGTAATCAAAAAAGAGTTTTTTATTTCGCGTGTGCGTTTGGAGTACTAAACGGCCTTGTTGCACAATTCAATTTCTAATTAAAAAATGTAGCTTAGGCTTTAGCCTGAGCTCGTTTTGCAGGACTTTAGTCCTGCAGAAGATGTGCGGGGTTAAAACCCCGCAAAACAAACTCAGGCTAAAGAGGTACTTGCAAAAATCGGCCAAAATCTGATTTTTCAGGATTTTTGAAAAAATGCTTGTTTGGAGATGAGGCCTAACCCCTTGTGGGTTAGCCGAATCGAAAACAAGCGCAATTTTTTCGAAAAGACGAAAAAGCAGATTGGCCCATTTTTGCAAGTGCCTCTAAAGCCTAAGCTACAATATTTGTCCAAATTATGCTTAATTATGCAACAAGGCCGTACTAAACTCCCGTTTAGCTTTGACTTGTCAGTGAACAGTGAAAGCGCAAGAGGACTTGCGCACTCCAAACGTGTTGCGAATTAAAAAAGCTGTTTTCGCACGTAATGGATTGCGGAACTGCCGATTCTATATCGAACATTCGTAGGCGGACCAGCTTCTTGCATTAATCGCTTGTACTTTTGCAAGACGGGCAAGAGGGTCTGTCATTTTGTAAATATCGCTTCCGACGATCAGTAAACGGGTTCCATTCTGTTCAATACGATGTTCTGGGGTATTGTATTGTTGATCGCCTGATGTCTTTTCTGAGGTGCTGATTCCAGGGGTGCATTTTAATTTGAAGCCCACATCCTTCTCTTGACCCACTAAGCAAGTTAAGCAATCACTCATTTCAGGACGATTGACTATCTCCATCAAATCATCTGTTATTTTCCAAACCAAATTTCCTTTATTGCTCATTTCAATGACGGGAATCAGGCCCATCCCAATTTCTGACGCAACTTTGCACATCGCTTCGATAGCTTCGCCACCGGATATTCCATGGATCGTTACAAAATCTGCATGTGGGAATGTGTGTAAAATACGCTTGGCAATATCGCCTATATCCCCAAGCTTTCTGTCTTCAATGACCTTAAAGTTATAGTGCTTAGCGAACTCTTTTAGCTCTTGAGCTCCCGTCTTTCCATTCGGGCCGGCAACAAAAAAATCTCTGCAAAGGTCTGTATGTACTTTTAGAGCAGCAATTTCTGGACCGATTTCACGGATCAGTTTAAAAAGGTCTTCTTTTGTGTAGGCGACCCCATCATCTCCGACGAGATCTGCAGCGACGCAAAGCAACGACTTTTTTGCTTTCATGATTTCGATCAGTTCTTTCGTTCCTACGTGATTTGTATGAGCACTGATAGCATCAAGAGAGGGCCATTTTAATGTTGGTGGGTTTAGTGTGGCAGCAGCAGCCATTTACATTTCCTGGTTAGGGTTCATTGATTGCTAAGCAATTAAACATGATATGCGAATTTATTCAAGTTTCGTGTAAGTTGCTTAGGCTGTTGTTTAAACGTGAAATCTACGCCTAATTACCTTGTTTAACATGTAGCTATTTGCTAACTTCAATTGCATGCATAAAGCGTGCGCCACAAGTTTTTTACTATCGTTTGCGCTCATTTTTTCAGTGAACGCAATACCTCCTCCAGTCCCTTCTGCAGGGGTTGTCGAACGGGAGCTTGAAAGAGAGTTCGAGTCCCAACTGATCCCTTTCGCAAAGATATTCCCGCCATCCAAATCGACATGCCGGACGATTGTTTGGAAATGCCGGAAGAGAGGTCGGTGTTCATCCAAAAAATTAGAATTTTGGGGAATACCTGTGTTGCAGATCAAGAAATCCTCAATGCTATAGGGGATGGCTTAAATTGCGACCTGACTTTACGAGACATTTACGAGCTTTGCCACATCATCGATCAATATTACGCTGCATGCGGCTATTTTCTGGCTCGTACCTATCCACCTCCACAAGATATTAAGAACGGCATTTTAACTTTAGAGGTTATTGAAGGATGTCTAGGAAACATTGAAGTAGTTGGCAATTGCTATTACAGCGAGTGTTTTATTCGCAGCTATTTTACTGCGCTTCAGAACAGGCCTCTACGGTATGACGAGTTTTTAAGAGCCTTGATGCTCGTAAACGATAACAGCGATCTGATTGTAGGTTCTGTTTTTGAGAAGGGGGAAGAGTTTGGGTGTGCCGATGTCATCTTGCGTGTGTCTGATGCAAGACCTGTCCACCTTTATCTCAATGCAAACGACTATGGGAGAGATTTAACCACCAATACTCGTGGTGGTGGCCGGCTTGATTATGGGAACCTGTTTTTGTATGGAGACACTTTATCCATTGCAGAAGTTGTAGGCCTTCCGGTCAATGCCCTCTATTTTACCGACATCCGCTATACAGCGCCTATTAACCGTCAGGGCACCTATTTAGGAGCCGGGTATTTATATTCTCAATTCAAAATCGAAGAGCTGAAAAATTTGCGCCTTCGAGGTCGTTCAGACATTGCGACATTAAGAGTCGATCAGGCCCTTATCCGTGATCGGTATTTGAGTGTTGATCTTTTCGCCTACTTCGACTTCAAACAGATCGAAAACTATGTGCTTGGCCATCGGGTCTCGTACGACAAGCTTCGAGTGCTGACTATCGGCGGCTTTTTAGATTATTTTTGCCCTTGTTTTTCGCACGATTATCTGACTTTTAGTTTTTCTGCCGGTATCCCAAAATTTTTGGGCGGCTTAAAAGCAGTCGATAAACAAAGTTCGCGGATTGGCGGCGGCGGGCAGTTCTTCATCTTCAATGCCGATTACGACCGTTTGCAGATGTTGCCGCAAGAGACCTTTTTCTTTTTCCATGCTTCAGGTCAATTGAGTCCAAGTAAACTTACATTGCCTGAACAATTCTACATCGGGGGTAGCGATACGGTGCGGGGATATCCGTTGGCTGTAGCCCTTGGTGATAGTGGTTATTAGTCCTAAATTTCGAGTACCGCTTCCCCCCTC
>CAVXVG010000028.1:0-141478 GCA_963765145.1 Parachlamydiales bacterium | reverse complement strand
GAACTAACTGTTACCTATGTGACCGGCCGCACCAGAGAGTATGAAAACTTACTTCTTGATCCGAGAGACTAGAATCTCTTCCTTGCTCCAAGCGCTTCGCGTACGTTCCTGCAACCTTTGCTGATAACACAGCTTTGCCTCGAGCAAAAGTGTCAGTTGTCGTAGCCCTTTTTATTAATTTGATCTATAATAAACCTTTGATAAAGGTTTTATGCGAGAAATTGGATTTTTTACTCCTGTAGTTGTTGGCAATTGGACATTGTCTGAAGTCAGAAAGCAGCAGATTAAAACTACTTATTACACAAGTAGCGATAGCAATATTGAGTGTGTGAAAAAGGTTAGCAGGCAGGCCGTTTTTAGGGATTTGGTCGATGATTATTTTTATAATCCTTTGTGGAGCGAAAAAAAAGTTCAGATCATACACAACGTGTGGGATATGAACACATACGAAGTCGAGGAGTTGGAGCATAGTCCTCTTACTTTTAAAGGCTTTCTTTGGACTGCGTTTAAAACTGCCACTATGTTAACACTGATTGTTCCTGCTGCCATATTAGTGGCTAAGTTTAAATATCGATTATGGGATGAGCCAAAGTTCTTGTTGTTGTCTTTTCCACATGAATTAGCAAAATTGGGCAATCATAAAGGGTTTACTGAAAAAAATTGGAAAAAGCTTGAGCCTCATGAAAGAACGATTTATTTCATGAAGGTAAATCAACTTGTGGTCGAAACAGGAGAAGCTTGGAAACAGAACTACCAAAGCTGTTACAACGGATTGGATATTCTTGAGCTTATGAAGAAAGTCTCAAGGACAGGTGGACTCGACTGTTCTCTTCTAGAAGATGACGATTTCATGGCTGATTTCACGACCAATTCAAAGTGATGCCCGCGAAAAAACATTAAGGCAGCAACGATGATAGAGCAAAGATTGCCAGCGATAGGACTTAAGGCAAGAGCGTGGGAGAGTAGGTCGCTGCCAGTTCTTTGACCCTGTATTGCGTAAAGCAATACAGGGTCTTTTTTTTACGCGAAGCGTTTGGAAGGCTATACCTTCTTAACGGGAGGGGTTTTCCAGCTTCCGTTAAGAATAGATTGCTCCGGC
Source organism: Parachlamydiales bacterium (assembly GCA_963765145.1). Taxonomy (GTDB): domain Bacteria; phylum Chlamydiota; class Chlamydiia; order Chlamydiales; family JAJFMK01; genus JAGVKY01. The sequence continues at coordinate 140,379 of CAVXVG010000028.1, read as the reverse complement.
CAATAAAAGCGGAACATCAAGACAAAGTCTTCTTTTGGTGTAGGCAGCCAATTCGATTCTTTTTCTTTTCCGGGTGTTGCGGCCTGCAAATAGAGGTCGATCGACCCATCAGGATTGGTTTGAAAGGAGTCTCTTTGGCTCAAAGAATGGCGGTTCAAATCGTTCGGAACAAAGTAGAATTTGTCGTTGTAGAGTGTGAGCGACCAGAACCCTTTAACCGGGGAGCTGGCCTTTGTCAAAATGGATGACGTAATTGTTTTTTCCATTTAATGGGTTCTTATCACTGTCATGGCTGCAAATCGGATAGGTCGCATCTTCCGGCAAGTTGGCTCCAAGGCCAACAGCTGCAACGAGGGCCCGATCGTCGTAGTTAGTTCCGTATTGACCTGCAATTTTAACGTAAGTCCATCCATTTTGTTCCGCTAGTCCATTGTCAAGATGGTCTCTAATTTTGTCTTGTGCCAGTTTTTCAACGTCAGAAAGAATGGCAGGACTTGTCTTAGAGGGGTCAAACGGCTGGCCGGGAACAATGCCAATTTGAGATAGTTTGGCAATGAAAGGGCCATCTTCTTTGGAAGGTGGGTTCTCTTTCATCAATAGGGACAAGCGATTGAAGAATGTGGCGATGTCGAGTTGATTTACCTGTTTGCGTACAGGTGTTGTTGTATCGATGCTAGAGTTGGAGGCTATTTTTGGAGGGGTGTAGGCTTTTCCGTAATAGCTTAATGGTTTTACTTCATATTGATCTTGGATGTTGTGAACGATTGTCAAATCTTCCGGTGTGCCCGATGTGTATGTTCTTCCAAGGACCCATACCATGTTGGTGGGTGATTTAAATTCCTTGAGCCCGGCAGGCAAACTTCCTGTCCAATTGGGCCCTGTGATGACAAAATCGGCTGTTTTTGTTCCTGTTGTTCGAGTGCCGGGGTCGGCAAACACATCTGTCCACCCATCTAGCATCGGCATCAGGTAATAGCGCCCATCTTCATTGGGGACATGTAAAATCCAAGGTTCTTTTGACAGGTCAAGCCAGGCAGTTGAATAGAGGGTATCGACATTCGGCGCTGTGACCTCTTTGTAATCTGTTGTGGGAAAGGTGCGAGAGTTTGCAAATTGGCCTACAGGGGATCTAGTTTGAGACATCACCTGTTTTGTCATATCCATTGAAACAAGTGGATAACCATAAATGTAGGCTTCGATTGCCAACTCTTTGGCCTGTTCGGGGCTTATGTTCGCTTCTTGGTTGGCAAATAGCCACGTAGAACCAATTGCAACGGTTGCAATAGCCAAAAAAAGAGAAGTTTTGTTCATGTCGTCACCTGTAAAGAGCTCAAATAACAACTTTACAAATTGTTTTCAATGGATGGCATAGCGGTTTTTTACGGGCCCATAGCACATCGAAAGCCAAGGTGATTTAGGCTAGTGTCCGGAGCTGTTTTTTGTCTGGCAGAAATCCGATAGCCTTTGCAGTAACAAGGGTGGCATAAAAAAGATCCACCTCGGTTGACATATTTTTTTGCATACGGTTCTTGAGGGTCATAAGATATAGTGGGACCTTGAGGATTTGTTTTTTCTCCCTCCAAGTAGTAGCCGGCGTGGTACAGGTCAGAGCACCACTGCCACACATTTCCGGCCATGTCATATAGGCCGTAGGGATTTGGTTTGAAGGTGGTGACAGGTGTTGTTCCGATATATCCATTTGGCTTTGTGCTTTTATAGGGAAATTGCCCTTGCCAGATGTTGATTTGAGGAGCTTCTTCAGAAAATTCTTCATTGCCCCAAACGAAAGTGACATTTTTTTGTCCGCCATAGGCTGCATATTCCCATTCTGCTTCTGTCGGAAGCCGTTTTCCGGCCCATTGCGCATAAGCATTGGCATCGTACCAAGAGACCTGAACAACAGGGTGATCTTCTTTTCCTTCAATCGAACTGCCAGGGCCTTCCGGATGCTTCCAATCTGCACCAGGAACCCAATCCCACCAGGCTCGGTTGCTAAACAACGAAACAGGCCCATTTGTTTTTTTGAAGACTAAAGAGGCTGCAACCAACATTTCGGGGGGCGGTGGCGGCGTCCCTTCGGGCACTTGGCACATGATCTCTTCAAGTGTAGGGGCCTTTTCAGCCGTTGTAATGTAACCTGTCTCATCGACAAACTGTTTAAATTGTCTGTTTGTGACGGGGGTTTTATCTATCCAAAAACCATCTAAAATCACTTTATGGGGAGGCTTTTCGTCTGCACGTGCTTCAGCATGTTTCGAGCCCATGACATATTCACCGCCGGGAATCCAAACCATCTGACTAGAAGTTGCTAAAAGAAGAGAAAGTAGAAGAGAAAGAACCATAGCAAATGGTTTACGATAAGAGGCTATTTTTTGAAATTAATTTGTTAACCCTTTCTTTCTAAAGCAATAATGCGCTATTGTGATTTTTTCATTTGTTTAGAGGTGAAAAATGGCTGCAGCAGCATTTAGTTCGTTGAGTTCATTTGGTTCAGCAGTACTTGGCATTTCCGGCCTTTCAATTTCAACTACTACGGGTCAAGATCAAAACCCTATTTTGGGCAGCAATGCTCGGTGGAGAGGAGTTGTCCGTTTGGAGGTTGTTCACTACGATGGAAACAGTTCAGTGCAAATTGGAGCCTTTAAAGGCTATTGCTTAGCCCACACTCGATTTACTGGAGCGGCTCCGCAAGGATTTGAAAAAAGGGACTTATTTGTTGTTAATGAAGTAAATAGTGATTACGCCACTGTGCAAATTCTCTATGATTCGACCAATGGAAAAGATCAACAGGCAAGGGTGGTGCAAGAAAAAATTGTTTTGGGACTCTATTCTAATCACGCAAAAATTCCGGCAGCTCTTAGCCTTCTGCAAAAAAAAGGAATTGGGCCAGAAGTGACAGATGCAGCTTTTGGGGTTTTAGAAGAAAACAATGCTTTGTTAACGGCAGAGGATTTTCACGAATTATGGAAAAATCTTGCTAACCACCAAAAATTAGAGGGGTTATTTTTAAAGTATAAAAACGATCACAAGCTTGTGCTCAAGCTCTTGGCCGGAGCCTATCTATTAGAGAATCGTTCATTTCCTCCTTTGAAAACGGTTGAGAAAATTGTTGAAATAAAAAAATCGCAACTGATGTTAAAAGATTTTCACCCCGTTCTTTTAACTTATATTTTTATTGAGCAGAAAAATGAACCACGTCTCTTCCATACAAAATTTATGTTGGCCCTACAGGTGGTTTTAGAGCCAAATAAGTATGAATTAAGCATCGTTGAAGCTTCAAATAAAGTTGTTAATGAGACGGTTGCCCTTCCTGAGCAAGATTTCGTGCTGTTAGATAGAAAAACAATTTTATCCATTGTTTTTAAAGCCCTTGAACAATCGAAAGGACAAGAGCTCATAGTACAGCTGGAGAAGGTTTTAACCAATATTTTAGATGATAAGACCATTCCGACGGCTCTTAAATACAGTTTTTCCATCTTATTAATGAGAATAGACTATAAGCGATTGGCCGATTTGAAAGATAAATGCGTTTCCTATGTATTGTTGCAGCCTAATCGTATAACGTTTAATCACCGAATAATGGTTGAGGCTGTTAAAGAACAGCAATTGAAGCAAAGCAGAGGGATGAGGGAAATTCCATTTCCTATCACCCATCCATTTTTGTGGGGACGGTTAGACCTCTTACAGGTGCTTCCTAGCCAAGAGCATCAAAGCGAATTTAGAGAATTTCAGAAGCAGCATACGGCCTATAGAGGAAGTGAGCAGCTTTTTTTCAAAAAAAATGACCCGTTAATCAGTTGTTCAGATAAAGAGACTTTATTAGAAGTTAACCTGGAAGGTGATCTTCAGCCTGCCCATAATTGGAGCACCAGAGCTTTAGAAAATAGTGAGTTACCAGAAGAGGCAAGAGTGGCTGCAGCTATTCACCTGCTTGCTCGTGGTGAAGATGAATTTATTCAAAGTGCTCTTAATTTTCTTAAAGCGCATGAAAAGACCCTTCAAAAAGGTTTTGTTGAACTATGCCAAAAGGTCTTGGACAAACAAAACCCACTTCAGGGACTCCCATTGATTTTTGATCGGGACGTTCAAGGTAATCAAGACTATTTAGCTTTAAAGTTTCAATTAGCCGTGTTGATTTCCAGACATTCTGAAGATTTGCCGGAATCTATTGTAGAGCCAGCCAACGCCTTTTTACTGTCGCTGAAAGGAACAGATCTTCCTTGGATAGGTGAGAAGGATTTGATTAGGATGACAGAGATGTTTGTCGAAGCAGAGGGGCTTGACCGAAAGCTGCAAGCCTTAACGAGTATCGTCTATTGTACAGCTCCAAAGTTAGCGGAACTTTTAGCAAATGATGAGATCGACAACAAAGTAAGGCTTAACTTTGCTATTTGTCTTTTACAGTTTAAATGGCGCAGCGAAGCAGAGCCATTAAAAAGTAAGGCTGTTAAATTACTCCCTGTTGATACCAAAAGCCTTTCGAGTAGTCAGAATCAGATCATTACCAATTTTAATGCTCATAACCTACTTCCAACTGCAGAAGAAGAGTGGGAAGAAGTCACATAAAAAGAAGAATTTCGCAACGCGTTTGGAGTGCTAAACTCCTGTTTAGCTTTCACTTTTCACTGACAAGTCAAAGCTAAACAGGAGTTTAGCACGGCCTTGTTGCATAATTGCACGTGATTCTTCGTCCCTCCTGCAGCCCTTCAGGCTGCCAAATAAATTTTCATCCTGGACCCGGGGCGTTGCCCGCGGGCTGTTGCAGTTTTGGCCTTTCAGGCCGATGAAAACATGTATCGAGATTTTCCGGCTGAAAGCCGGATAGTTGCAACAGCCTGTGGGCAACGCCCCAGGTTAAGGGTAGAAAATAAAGATGGCAGCCTGTAGGGCTGCAGGAAATTGAGGATCTCGAGGCAATTAATTATGCAACAAGGCCGTTTAGCACTCCAAACGCGTTGCGGAGGAAAAAACCTTCTTTTTGTGTTCTCTAGAGGGTGAAAAGGGCGATGTTTTCAACGTGAGGAGAGCGGGGGAATTGGTCGATTGGGATGATGGTGTGTAACGTGTAACCCTTTTCACTCAAAGTTTTTGCATCTTCAGCTTGTGTATGTGGGTTACAAGAAATGTAGCAGATTTTCTTGGGCGACAAGTGGAGGATGGCGTTGATTGCCTCTTGCCCAAGGCCTGCCCGCGGTGGATCGACTAACAAGGCGTCAGGCTTATCAATAGCACGTTTTTGCAGTATTTTGCCTACATCGCCCTGCAGTATTTCAAGGTTTGTGATGCCATTTAACTTTCGATTGATCCTGGCATCCATGCAAGCCTCAACAGACAGCTCAATGGATATCACTTTTTTTACAAAAGGGGCTGCAAAGATGCCTAAAGTGCCGGTTCCTGCAAAAAGGTCGAGCAAAAGTTCATCCCCCTTCAAGTCTAGAAGGTCGAAGGCCGCTTGGTAGACTTTTTCCGCTTGAAAGGGATTGGGTTGGAAAAAAGCTCGAGGGCTGATTTGGAAGGTGAATGTTTTTCCATTCACAGTAAGTTTTTCTGTGATAAAACCGCTGCCGGAAAGGTGTTCTTCTTGGTAAAGAGTTTGCTTAGCAGAAAGAACTTTTTGTTTTACAAGCAGCGTAGAGGCATTAAAACGGTCTCCCAATCGTTTAAGGGCTTCAAGTTGCGGCTTAGCCCAAGGCTCTGGAGTGACTGTTAAAAAAAGGAGCCTTTCATCCGTTCGGTAGCCATGCCTCAGTGTGAGATGACGCAAATGACCTTTTCTAGTCTCAGGGTCAAAAGGCAACAGGTTTTGTTCGTTTTGCAAAGTTCGCATGGCGTTGACTGCCTCTTGGAACCAAGGAGGGCCTAAAGAGCAATGGGTGGTTTGGAAGACCTCTCGCTTGCCAAAAAAACGGTAAAGGCCAAGTTGCTTATCGGAAGAAAAGGTGAATTCCATCTTATTGCGCCAATGTTCCATTTTATCGGCACCCAAAATGGGCAGAAACTTGATGTCACCAAAAGATTTAAAAAGATCCCGGATGGTTTGCTCTTTCCAGTTCAGTTCTTTCAAGTAGTCCCAGTGTTGGGTCAGGCAGCCGCCACATTCACTAAAATGGGGGCAAAAAGGTTGGAATCCGTTCATGAGAGGCTTGGAGGATTTTTAACGGTTCAGCAAAACGGGTCTCTTTTTTTTTGAAAGGATCTGTAATCTCAACCTCTTCTCCTGCCAGGACAAAAGGGACGAGGATGGCTTTGCCTTCAGTTAAGCCGAGCGCATCCGAAGTAAAGCGTTTGATGTGAACCTTCATGCCAAAAGGATAACATCAATGCTTCTATTTATTCAGGCGGGCCGCTTTTAGGGCTTCAATCCAGCTATCTTTATCGGCGTCGAAAATCTCTTTGTTTGTTGTCTTGTAGACTAGATTGACGCTGCCATCGTCGAGGATGAAATGTTTAGATACCCCCCAAAATGAAAGGGGGCTTTTTGTAGAGGTGACCGACCAGGTGTAAAGGTTCATATTGGGGGTTTTTTCGATCATGTGGATTTCGACATCTGTATCGGGGAACATCTTTTGTACCCGTGCTTTGATCGCAGCCTCGTCTTCGTTCGGATCTTCATGTAGATTGTTGATATTTGCGCTAAAAGCTTCTTCTGCAATGGCTACGGAAGCTCGATCTTCAGGGACGTACCGTCTTGTGGTGCTGATAATGCTTGTCTTATCTATCTTGTTTTCTGCCGCCAGCTTCCAATGTTTCTTGGTAGCGGGCAGGTCATAATCAACCTTTCCAATAGACTCGGCCAAAATGGGTTGGAAAAAGATAACAGCAGCAATAAGTTGGATCAACATAGGGCACGAGGCAGGGGGTTGTACCCCACCAACCACAGATTTACTCTACATAGTATATATTTTACAAATTAGGATTCGGGCGCTGTTTATTAATTAGTCAGCATCTCTATAATTTTGCCGATATTTCCTACTGGTTCTTATGCGGCTCTTTTTCTTCCTATTTATCTCATTACAAATGCTTTGCGCAACAGAAGTTCGACACGGAACTTTGGAGAATGGGCTTACTTACTATGTGCAAGAAAATAGCACGCCAAAGGATAGGGCGGTATTGACGCTTGCCGTCAAGGTCGGGTCGCTTTATGAAAAACCGCATGAAGTAGGGATTGCCCATTTTATAGAGCATCTGAATTTTCGAGGTTCAAAGCATTTTGAAGATGGGGTGCTTGAAAGTTATTTGGATTCCTTAGGAGGCATGCGGAGAAATGCCTACACCGGTTTTGAAAGAACGGTTTACCATTTAGACATCCCTTTGAACCACCCGGAAAGTTTGGACCAAACGCTTTTATTTTTAAGGGATTTTGCCGGCTTTGCAACCCTTGAAGATAGAGTCATTCAAAAAGAAAGGTATGTTGTTTTAGATGAGCTGCATCGTGGCTTTTCCTCTCCAAATGAACAAGTCGCTGTGAAATTTATGGAAGAGTCATTCCCTGGTTCTCTTTTGCAGACCAATTTTCCTTCAGGAACCCTAGAAAATATCACGCAAGTAAGTTCTGACACGCTAAGAACTTTTTATAAAAAATGGTATCGGCCCGATCGGATGGCAGTCATCATTGTGGGAGATCTAGAATGTGAGAGAAGTAGAAAAGAAAATAAAAACCCTATTTAGCACCCTTAGTAACCCCGAAGAAAAGGTCAAAGAACCTGATTTGGCTGTCGTGTATCCAGAAGTTGATCGAGAGGTGCTGTATGTGGAACCAGAACTAGATCATTCGGGTCTTTGGTTAATGTTTTCAGCTCCTTATGAACCAATTGGTTGCGATAGCCCTGAGGAGCGGGTCAAAGGCAACTTACTTGCAGAATGTGCTACCTCCCTTTTCATCCAGCATTTGAAAAATTTAAAGTGCCCACGCCTACAAGGTTTCGGTCGAGAGCTTCTTCTTTCAGTTGATAAATACGTTACAGGATTTTCTCTTGACGAAGAGGATGTTGAGCATGAAATTAACTCCTTATTAAAAGGCGTCAAATCTTTAAATAAAAAAGGCTTTACTGCTTGCCAATTGGAGGAGTGGATTGGGGAAAAACAAGAAAGCCTTGAAAAACTGTTGAAGAAACCAATGAAGAGGGGCCATGAAGATATCGCCGAGCAATTCGTTGCCCACTTTGTCACTCATCAAGACCCTCTTTTATCAGAGGAAGAAGAATACAACTTAACTCTAGCTGCTTTAGATGAGTTAACGCTTGAAGAGGTGAATAGGTGGCTTGAGTTTTCGCCTCTTAACATGTCCTATACGGCTTTTTTATTTACCCCAAAATCTGATATTTACGAATCATTGAAGGACAAACCTTTTCTAAAATTGGATCAGCATTCTATCCAAGAATTAGAAGATGATGCCGGTTATATTGAAGAGATTGATGTTGAAGACCATTCAGGCGTGTCTGAATGGACCCTTTCTAACGGAATCAAAGTGCTTCTTAAAAACACCGAACTTGGTGACGGAAAAGTAGTTTTTTACATGGTTGCCAAAGGGGGGTTTGCCCAATATTCAGTCGCTGATATTTCTAGTGGCCATTTTGCTGCCTTTGGGTTGAGACATTGGGCTCAAGCAGGAGCTAAAATCGACTTGGGCTTAGGTTACCGTTCCATCCAGTATACGATGGATAAAAAAGAGGTTGCGGCTGTCCTCCATGCAATCCATGCCCTTTTTAAAGAACCGAAATTCAAAGTCGATGCATTAAGAAAGTGGCTCTATTTTGCTAAATGGGAAGAGAAAGAAAAGAAAACTGCCAAGGAGCAGTTTGAGCAAAAGATCAATGATGCGATGACAGATGGGCATTACACCTTTAAAGAAGCAGACTTAGCAAAGGTTGACCCAGAGAAGGCAAAAGAGATTTTTAATGCTTTGTTCGGCTGTCCTCAAGATTTTACCTTTATTCTAGTAGGAGATTTTGATCTGGAGGAGATGGTCGATCCGATCAATCGCTACATCGGTTCTTTGCCAGAGAGACCAAAAAGTGGAGAGACGGTTCCTGTCCTTCCTCTCCTCCCCAAAACAAGCCAGGAGTTTGAATATCTGAAGGGAAAACAAACCTTTGCCACTTGCCATTTAGAATTTCCTTTTGATTTCCAAAAAATTGACAATCAATACCACTCATTTCTTCCTGTGAGGGCTGTTTGCCAGATTTTAGAAAAAAGATTGTGGAATGTGCTGCGCTCGAGCCATGGGAAAACTTATGGCGTATACACAAAGTTGGATACTCCATGCGCCCCCTATTTGGAGGTTTCCTATCTCGTAGTAGAATTTACCTGTCAACCGCACGATCGGCAACTGTTGACCGATCTTGTATTTGAAGAGATTAAAGCTCTAAAAGAAGCGGGGATAACTAGCAGGGAGCTATCCAATTTAAAAGCATTCTTCCATGAAGAGCAGCGGGAAGGGCAGGAAGAAAATGGTTATTGGGTAGGCAAATTGGTATCGAGCGCCTTGTATGCCGGCCCCTTATCGACCCTTTTTGACCCTAGGCGTGTGGACAAATTGATCACTGCAGACAACATTCATGAGGCCGCTCTGCAAATCTTTGCCTATCCCAACCATGGTGTCTTTTACCACCTACCGGAAAAGTAACGCGAAGCGTTTGGAGTGCTCGAGCGGCGTTTCGGCAACCTAAAGAGCGAAGTTGACAGTTTTTTTTATTCCGCAAAGCGTTTGGAGTGCGCAGCTCCTGCTGCGCTTTCACTTATTCGTGAGAGTGAAAGCTAAACAGGAGTTTAGCACTCCAAACGCTTTGCGAACTAAAACAGTTCTGTATCGAATTTATTATTTATTCGCTGGTGTCATCAAGCCGGCGGCAATAGCTAGTTCTTTTCTGTGCTCGCAAACAAGAGCAAATAATGCGGCTTCTAAACGTGAATCTCTCAACATTTTAAAAATCGAGAGATCAGAAAGTGTTTTTCCATCCTCACGCGTCGTTGCATTTTGTTCCAAGTGGTCTTTAACCACTTGGAAAAGTGGGGAGTTAGGCTGTTTGCATTCATCCTGCAAAGAAGCAAGAGCTGCAATGACTTCTTTTCCACTGTCTTCATGTTTTTGGTCTTCTAACACATATAGCATCGCCAAACGCAGCTTTTGGTCAAAAGTAAAAGAAGGTGTCTCACCATTTTCTAAGAAAGTGGTGACTGCTTGTTTTATTAGATTGAGCAGTTTTTCCTTTTGCTTCACGAAAATCTTGATTCATGAATAAATTAGCCCCTTGTTTAGACAGAAAGCTATATAAATCCGAATCGGCTTCCTTCAACGCATTAAAAAAACATGAAGCAAAGTGAGATAAATTCTCTTCCGAATCAAGCAGCTTTATTTTTCCTTGCATCCATGCGATGAGCTCCTTATCAGCTTCGTCACAAGGCAGCCTCGAAAGAGTAACTAGAAGCATATCCCTGAATGATTTCATAAAGATGCCGATGATTGTCTCCCCTTCAGCAGTGTTTCTTTGTTCGCGGCGAGAAAGAACATCACGTGCATCAATGCTTGTGCCATTTATTTTGTTAAATATTCCTGTTATCGCTCGGACTGCCCCTGCATCCTTTAAGCCCATTAATCTAACAACGTCCTTGCCAAAGGCAAAGCTTGCGCGCCCTAGCATGAAAAGAAGACTGGTGGCAGCTAGGAAGCGTAATGGATGACCTCTCCAATGAACTCTTCGGCCAAGAATAATTGCGCCTATGCCCGTCCCTAAAGAGGTGAAAAACAGAGGAGCCATCCTCTTTGCCGTCGCAAGCCAATGGTCAATTCGATCGTGTGAACAAGAAGAGGACTGTTGAACCTCAGATGAAGAACTTTGGCAAAAAGTACAATTTGGAACTAACGACATAAATCCTCTCTTTTAGAGAGGGAATGGTAAAGTATTTATTCAATAAATACACGTTTTTTCAGAGGAGTATTATACCATCTTTTCGGGGCGGACCAGGTCGTCATAGGTGGTCTCTTAAGTTACGCGAAGCGTTTGGAGTCTCCAAGCAACTGCAATCTTTCACATCAAGAAGTAAGTGCCCTTCCTTTGTGCTCTCTGTGGTTATAATACTATTTGAAAGATTAGAACCACAGAGAACACAGAGAACACAGAGAGAGAGTCTTAATGACAGGGCCCCTGCACGTGCCCGTGCCCGAATTTTTTGCCAAAGAGTTTTTCGGGCAAGGGCAGGGGCACGGGCAAGGGTAATTTAGGTGGAGACGGGGTGCTCTTGTTGGCCGCAATGGCATGGTTTGCCATCGACGCAACCGCAATGAGACTCAGCTGTGCAGTTGCACTTAGGGTTGACAGGATGAACTTGAACTGCCGGCTCTGTTGTTGCTGCAGTCAATAGAAAGCAAAGGGTGAAAAGTAGGTTCATTTAGGTTCCTTTTGTTAAGATCCGTGCGATTCTACTTGTTTCTATCTTTATTCAGAAGTGATATAATAGTACTTCCTTTAATTAAATGGGGCTTATGTACTTAATAGCTATTCTATTATTCCTTTTACAACCTTTCTTAGCTTTTTCAGCCCAAGAAAGTCCAGTTTTACAAGGGAAATTAAAGAATGGGATGTCCTACTACGTCAAGGAGAACCATCATTCCGAAGGGAAAGCTTTTTTACAGTTAGTTGTAAAGGTTGGGTCGGTCAACGAACAAGATCATGAGCGGGGGATTGCCCACTTTTTAGAACACTTAAATTTCCGAGGGTCTAAACATTTTGTTGATGGAGAGCTTGATCAAATTATGCAGTCGCTAGGCGGCGCCGATCGTAATGCAATGACAGGCTTTCAAACCACGACCTACTATATCGACTTGCCGATTGATAAAGAGGGAAGTTTTGATCAAGGTCTCTTGATCCTCCACGATTTTGCCGGGTTCGCAAGCTTGCGAGATGAGGCCATTGCAAAGGAACGGCACGTCGTTCTCGATGAGATGAACCAAGACTTTGCAAATCCTGACAAGCGTCGGTTTAAAGCGCTAATAGCTGCCAATTTTCCAGGTTCTCACCTAGTGAACCGGTTTCCCATTGGAACAAAACAGGTTATTTCTATTGTAACGCCAGAAACTTTAAGAACTTTCTACAAAAAATGGTACCGACCCGATCGGATGGCCGTGATGGTAGTAGGAGACTTCGACGGCAAAGAGGTAGAAAAAAAGGTTCAAAACCTATTTGGGAAGATTATGAATCCTCCGGGTCAGCCGACAGAGCCTACACTTGGCCTGACCTATCCTAAACAAAATCAACAAAGTCTATTTTTCGATCCGGAACTAGAAAATAGTGGGGTTGAACTCATCTTTTCTTCCCCCACACCAAACACTTCGAGCCTATCTTTAATGGAAAAGAGAAAAGCAGACGTGTTGAAGAGGATATTATTTCCTCTTCTGGCCCATCGTCTTGACCAAGCAAAAGAAGAGGGGGAATTTCATGATTTTAACCTTGAGTGGGGCCATTTAAGAGGTGTTGATCAACTTTTTGTTGAGGCAAATTTCTTTGAAAAAGATGCCGAAAATGGGTTGACAGCCATTTTTGGAGAAATTGAAAGGATCAAATTATTAGGCTTTACATCAGATGAATTAAACGACTACAAAAAGGAAAAAATTCTTCAGTTAAAGGGCGATTTAGAGAACCTCGATAAGCTTAGCAACGAATACCAAATCCGAGAGTTTGAAAATCATTTCTTCTATAATGACGCACTCCTTAGCAATGAAAAAGACATTCAGCTAACCATTCAAGCGATCGATAGCTTGACCTTGGACGATTTCAATAGAAGTGCCAGGTATCTTCTTGGTAAACCTGCCGTTGCTCTTTTCGCAACCTCCTCAGAAAGTTTAAAAAAGAAAGTGGAGGGAGAGAATCTTTTTGCCTACAGCAAAAAAGGGGCGCCTTTTACCCAATTCTCTACAAAAAAAGTCGAAGTCAATTTAGAGGCCGATGCACCGGCCGGGATGATCCAAAAAGTCACGATGGACCCAGCTACGGGCATTACCCAGTGGGTTCTTTCAAACGGAATTAAAGTTCTTTTAAAACATACAGATCTTGAAAAAGGGAAAGTCTATCTGTCTGCGGTTGCAAAGGGGGGCCTTGCCCAATTTCCTGAGCAAGAATTTGCCAGTGCAAGTTTTGCAGAATGGGGTTTGGATGGGTTAAAAGGGCTATCAAGCTACGAGAAAAAGCTGTTTTTAGAAGACAAAGGGATCACCATCAATGGGGATATCAGTTTAGGGTCACGAACAGTTGACTACACAGCCCAATCGGATCAATTGCAAACGGCTTTTCAACTTGTTCACCAGCTCTTCACCAATCCGCAGTTTGACCAAAAAGCATGGAAAAAGAGATCAACTTAAGAGAAGAAATACAGAAGAAGGAACAAAAAAAACCTGCTGCAAAGTTCTCTCGATTTGTTAAACAGTTGACGACAGCCAACCACTATGCCTTCCGAAAGACCGATTTAAAACAGATTAACCAAGAAGATGCTAAAAAGGCCTTTTACACCCTTTTTGGTCATCCGGCCGACTTTACCTTTGTCATCGTGGGAGATTTTGATACGGCATCGGTAGAAACGTTTGTTAAAAAATATATCGCCTCTCTCCATAGAGGAGAACAGCAGGTGGAGCACCCATCAGTTCTGCCTGTCTCAGCGTTGACAGAAAATGTGGAGCAAGAATTTTTGCAAGGGCAACAGGACCAGGTCTCTTGCGTCCTTTATTTCCCTGTTGATGTCGAGTCGGTTTTCCAAAAACATCAAACTTTAGTCCCTGCAAATGCTGTTGTACAGATTCTGAAAAACAAGCTTTGGCAAGTCTTAAGGGCTGAACATGGAAAAACTTACGGCGTCGATGTGAAGTTGTTGAGGCCCTTTAGCCCCGATCTTTCTTTTGCGCAGCTGCAGGTTGAGTTTAGTTGCCAGCCTGAAGATAGGCAATTGATGACAGAGCTTGCTATTAAAGAGGTTGAAAGGGTGAAAAATGGGGTGTTCTCTTCTGAAGAAATTGACCATGTCAAAGCCTCTTATTCTGATTATGTCAAAGGAAGCAGCCTTTCTAACCCATACTGGCTTGCTACGCTGAAATTTACTGAAATGTTTGACATTTCTCCAAAAGTTGCTTTGGATCAAAGTCGCGGAGAGAAGTTGCTGACTAACGATGGGATCATGGAGACAGCTTCCACGCTGTTTAGCTATCCAAATCATGCCATCTTTTACCACATGGCCGAGTAGTTATATAAATAAACCACAGAGACACGAAGGCACAAAGAAAAAGTTTTTTCTCTTTTTGTGAAGCGAATCGGTCTCACAGCTCTCAAATTTTCTCTGTGATCTCTGTGTCTCTGTGGTTAATTATGCAACGAGGCCGAGTAGTTTTAATTTGACAGAGTCAGTTTCGTCGTGTTACATCCCGTGTTTTAAGTGGGGTGTAACATGGCAGGATTTAAGACCAAGCGGATCACAAACTGTGACCTTCCTTTAGTCATCGAACCAACAGCGACGATCAGAACATTTCCTGAAGCGCTAGAATTTGTCATCCGTAACAGAGAAGATCTAAAAAAAGAACTGCTCAACGCCGGAGGCCTATTATTTAGAGGCTTTCCTGTCTGTTCTGAACAAGATTTTTCTGCTTTTATCAAAGCCTTTGGGCTCGGCGAGTTTTTAAATTACATTGGCGGCGACAGTCCTCGAACCAAGGTGGCCGAAGGGATATACACCTCTACAGAGGCCCCCCCCTCCATTAAAATTCCTTTGCACAATGAGCTTTCTTTTGTCGATCAGTTCCCAAAGCATATCTATTTTTATTGCCATGTGGCCCCAGAAAAAGATGGGGAAACGATTTTGGGCGATGCTAGAAAAATCTATCAATGTGTCGATCGAGAGGTCAGAAAGCGTTTTGATGAAAATGGCCTAAAGTATACCTCTTGTTACTATCACAAAAGCAAAGTGATGGATCTTCTCAACAGTTTACAGCCGTCTCACAAGACCTGGATGAACGTTTTTGAGACAGAGAACAAAGGGGAAGTGGAAAAACTGTGCCGTGAATGCAATTTTAGTTATGCCTGGAATGCCAATGACTGGATCCGCTTGACGCAGGAAAGACCTGCAACTATGGCCCACCCTTTAACCAATGAATCGGTCTGGTTTAACCAAGCCCACCTATACGACTTTAACCCTCGCTTGTTAGGCTTATGGCGCTATATTGGGGCTAAACTTTTCTACTTTAGAAAGCACACTAAATTGCATGAGATTTGCTATCGAGATGGTTCCGAAATCCCGAGAAAGGATCTTTACCACATCCATGATGTGCTAGATGCCAATACCATTAAATTTCCTTGGCAAAAAGGGGATGTCTTAGTGTTGGATAACGTTCTGGCGATGCATGGACGTAATGTTTTTAAAGGCAAACGGCGCGTCTTAGCGGCCATGACAGGATAATGATGTTGATCAGAACTTTACTTTTACTTTCCTGCTGTACTGCAGCGCCCCTGATGGCTTTCGATTGGGAAGTTTCTTTGGATGCTGTTGGAGGGTATCGGTATGACACTCTTTCTACCGAAATTTATGTCGATCTGCCTGCAGGTACTTTTTTTGGATCTGATAATTTAAGAGGCAGAAATCTCTCTATTTTTGAGGCGGGACTTAAAGGTGAGGTTCTTTTAGGGCAAAATTGGTTTGTCCGTTTTGACGGAGAGACCGGTTTTTTTGACCATGGCCGCTATTACGATCGACAAGTTTTTACACTGGTTTCTGAAACAAAAGCTCAAATCCATGACGGTAATACCCTAGACGGAACCATTGCCGGGGGGTATGTTTTTTGCTTCCACCCCAATTTTTTGATTGGGCCAGTTGTTGGCTGGTCTTATGACAGCCAACGGATCAAGATGAGCCATGCAACGACCGATGGGGTAGCTGCCCCACATTGGACGGTTTAAACTATAAAATGTGGTGGCAAGGTCCCTTTTTGGGGCTCGAAACCCACTTTTATTTCATCGGCTTGGCCATTACCGCGGCTTATGAATTCCATTTTTCTGACTGGCACGCGAATTGGACCCTTGCAGGGCCAGACATTTTTGGAGGGTCGTTCTCGGATGTTAGAAATGCTAGTAACAGCTATGGAAGTGTGGTCTTTGTCGATGCTACCTATCGGATGTGTGGTTGGCTCGACCTTGGAATGGGAATGAAATACCAGAATTACTGGGCTTGGAAGGGGAAAGTCACTCCAAGGGCCGGCTCTTTTGCGGCCATTGGCGACCCGGGAGAGAGCGCCCGCATCCATAATGCCACCTGGCGATCGATCGAATTCACTCTCCGCGCCGGCGTCCACTTCTAATTAATAACATTAACTTTATAGGAAGCTTTCTCTTAGTTGATGCGTGTGCTTTCTGAAGTTTTATGCTAGTTATTATTTGAATTAAAAGGATTTTTGTGGGAGAATTACACTTCTACATAGGGCTTTTGTTCATGAATAATCCATTCCTATACATCATTCTTTCGATCCTTTTCACATTCACCACCGGAATGGCCTATAAAACGGCGGCTAAACCTTCGGCTGTACAGACTTTAACTGTCGAAAAAGAGATGTATAGAGAACAACTTCCGAACCATCCCCAAGTACTTGCCGCTTTTGATTATTTTTATGGTGAACTAGAAAAAAGCGTACCTTGAAGGGAAAGGCTTGACCCACGCTGATTTGGAAAACATTCTGCAAGCAGTGGTTTTTGCGTCCGAAAAACACCAAGATCAGGTGAGAAAAAATGTCGAAAAAACACCCTGAATATCTATCCATCCGATCCGAGTCGCTACCCATCTTTTAACGATTGGAAAAGTGGCAACGAAAGAGGTCGATTATTGCGGCCCTTTTACACGATACAATTGAAGATACCGAGACCACGTTTGACGAAATTGCCTCTCTTGATGGGCCGCATGTAGCGAGTATGGTTCAAGAGGTGACAAACGATACGTCAGCACCTCACCATGTGCAAAAAGAGCAGCAGGTTTTAAATGCCGCCGGTAAAACTGCGGGCGCTGCAATGGTCAAAATGGCAGACAAATTTGATAACCTGTCTGACTTAATCAACTTTCCTCCGGAAAAGTCGAGTCCTGAGCAGATCGATCAATATTTTCGTCACGCAAAAGCTGTCATCGACAATCTTCCTTGGGTCAATGCCCCACTGAAGGCGGCCCTTGAAACCCTCATTTTGAAGCACTGGGAATCGAGAGCAAGCTAGTTTTCGGGCAAGGGCACGGGCAAGTTTAAAACCTATGGGTAACAGGGTAGTCTAACCAGGGTGATGACGTTCGTTTAAAACAATGACCGGAAGATCGGGGTTTAGATAGGTGGAAAACAGGCTTAAGTTCGAACTTGTCCGAATAAGAAGGTTGCACCTCGACAAGAGATGGACATCGAGCATCGCCTCTAAGCCTATTTGATAACCGCTTCCACCAGATCCTAGATGGATGGGCCGTTCGTTGTTTGATCTTATCGCGTCAATGGAAAGGGTTTGGTCTGGGAAGTGGTTCCGGATAAAATCAAGAAACCCTGACTCGTCTGTAGCCACATAAATCATGTCGTCTGGGCTGATCGCCTTTTCTATCTCTTTTAAAACTTTGTTATAGGGAACTCTTGGCGATTCCACTTTTTTGTCGGTGCCTCGATAGTGCACCCCAATGACTCTTTTCCCTTTGAAGTTAGCGTCACAATAGTCGTAGACCATCCGCAAGAGATGGGCTTTGAATTGAAAATAATTTGTGATGATTTCTGCTGCTCTGTGTCTGTTCATTCCAAACTCTGATCGGTTGGCCATTGGTAAGCTATGAAAAATAAAACGGTAAGGGACAATTTTTTTGCCCTGTTTATTGCCGATCAAAAGAGGCTCTAGGTAATAGGTCCACCAATTTGGACCTTTTGTTGTGTCGTAATAGAGGCCAGAGGTTCCAAAATCAACCTCAATGCCCCCAAAGCCCCTATTTTCAAACAGGTCCAACGTGCCGATGACAGTATGTAATACGCTGAACATGCCTGGGTTGTAAATGGGAGAGCCTATCACTACGAAGGTGTTTTGTTCGTTTGAGAACAAACAGGCAAAGGTGAACAAAAAAATGTGGAAAAAGGAGGTCGTTTTCATGCCGACCTTTTTACATGAATTGACAAAAGAATGGGAAGAAAGTTGATTTTTAGTAGGTTAAACGGGGCGAAAAAAGGTTAATGAAAAATTCAAGTAGTTTGATAAAGTTTAAACCTGATCTTTTCAGAGGTCGATATGAAACGGATGTTTATTCAGTTAGCACTACTTTTAGCACTCTTACCGGGAATAGTCTCTGCTGTTCTTTTTGCCCCCCCAACATTTGTAGATGGGTATAGCGACCATCTTTTCGAAATGGGGTACGAGCGAGATGGTGTTCGATTTGGCTTTAATGCTGATGGAGATGACTTCACGCTTGCGCTTGAAATTTCTGAAAAGCACTGGGATATTTTGAATGCAGGAGAGAGAGCCCTGTTCATCTCCTCAAGTCCAGGCAAGTACATTTTCGGATATTCTACAAGCGCAATAGATCCGTGGGTTGAAGCTATCGGCATCTTTGAAAGAAGAGATGCAGCTTGTTTTGCAGAGCCTTTAACATATGAATGTGCAACCCCGGTAGAAATCGGCAAAGAAGATTTACAAGATTGGGTAAGTGGAAGAAAAGTTCTCTTTTACTCTGGGGCTGGGATTTCTAAAGCTTCCGGCATACCTGACATGCAAGGGCTCGAGAAGAAACTTGGAATTGCAAAAAACATTATCGAAACAGTGATTTACTGGGTTAATGCCCCTGAGCTAATAGGAGAAGGGGTCATCGCTTTTTACAATGCTTGTCAAAAAGGTGATCCTTCAAAAAGCCATTTAGCGTTGAGCCACTTAGCTTACGTGACAAACCAACAAATTCTCACAGAAAACTTAGACCCAATGCATGAGCGGATGGGAAATCGTCCATTACGGATTTCAAGACAAGTTGTTGTAGAGAAGGATCACGAAGAAGATGTAGATGCGATCATTTGTGTTGGTCTTTCTAAGGATGATAAAGGGTTTCTAAATTTGATGAAGCAACGCCATCCAGATGTTAAAATCATTGCAGTGAACCCAGAGTGCCCTATCTATCTTGGTAATGAGGATATGTGGTGTCCTAACTGCGCCACGAGGTTCTCGAAACGTTACTTCTCGACGCCATGACCCAGAAGTTATCCTTCGTCGTCTTTAACCGCTAACCTGAAGGGCTCGAAAGGCCTGATTTGAATAAAACGAAGACCTCGGCCTACGGAGTAGAGCCGAGGTCTTCGTTTTTTCAACTGAGGCTCTTTCGAGCCTCTTCAGGTGCCCCAATGCAATTTCTATCTTTGCTATAGCAGTGCCTTTAACGTCTTTCATTGAATTACGCGAAGCGTTTGGAGTGCGCAGCTCCTGCTGCGCTTTGACTTATCAGTGAAAAGTGAAAGCGCAGCAGGAGCTGCGCACTCCAAACGCTTCGCGAACGAAAAAAGCTCTTTGTTTGTTACTTATGTAACAACGGTATCGCGTAAAACAAGTTGCTTGGTGGGATTTTAGCACTAGCCGAAAATGGCCAGGTTGCGAAAACGGCTTGAAGAGAACGTTACAACGTGCCCGACGCCGTTTATCGCAAGATGGCCGTTTGCAGGCAGTGCGTAAAAATCCTGTTAAAGAGGCTGCAGAGCTTTTTACAGCCGAAGGTAGAAATCTAATTGGGCGCCCTCAACGCCGGAATGCCCTCATTTGAATAAAACGGCGACATCTGGCTCTACTGCGTAGGCCGATGTCGCCGTTTTATTCAAATGAGGGCATTCCGGTGCTTGAGGTACCAGCGCCCACACCTTCATTACTTCTTCTTAACGGGTTTTTTGGCGGGGGCGGGTTTTTTTGTGGCCTTAGCCTTGGCGGCGGCCTTTTTTGGTTTGATGTCGTCGTCGTCGAGATCGTCATCTTCATCCTCGTCATCATCATCGTCGAGAGAAAAATCATCCTCAACTTTAGGAGCGGCGGCTAGGGTAGAAAGCTTGCGGAGTGAGGCCAACTTGTCATCAAGAGAGGCTGTTTCCAAATCTTTCTCAAGAAAAGTTTTGCGAGGATTTCCTGTTAGGTCGTCAGAGTCAAATTTAGAAGAGAAAGAAGCGCCAAGTGATGCACTAATTTCAGGTGTAAAGAGGAAAGGACGAATAGACTTTGGAACTTGGGTGTAAATGTCTAAAGAAATTTGTGGTTCAATTTCAGTTTTTGTCACCTGTTTGGGTGGTCGTCCTCGTTTGGGGCGAGGATGTAAAGCTTCGTTTGAGTAATAAGTTTTAGCTTTTGCCTGTAGCGCTTTTCTTGCAGAGGCTAAATCTTTAGGAACCGATGTTTCAAAAAGGTTTTCCTTTAATTTTTCGATCGTTGACTTAGGCAGGTCGAGATCTTCTTCAAAAACAAAGTCGAAGGCATGGCTTCGGAGCCATTCGATGATTCGGATGCGAGATCTTTCTTGGTAGTATTGTTGCCATTTTTCAAGTTCAGCCAGGTGGTCGTAGATAAACTCTAGAAAATGGTCTCTTGCTTCTTTACCACTAATGATATCAAGCAGCTTTTCTTTAGTGTCAATGTCGTAAACCTTTTCATTGACAAATCCTTCCATGATTTTTTTTGTTTCATAGAATGTCAATTTTGGGATGGCAATGTAACGCTCGAGGCTAGACTTAAGCTCTGCGTCTAAAGCGGCCAATTCCTCCGGAGATTTGTCGCAATCGACAAAAAACAAAAATCCTTCAGTCTTATCTAAGAAGAAATCTCTTTCGTCGTCAGATTTTGCAAAAGCCTCCATGATCCTGCTACATCTAAGAATGAGAGGATTTTGAGCTTGGGGTAGAGAGTTTGTGGGTGCTTTTGCCATAGGGACTATTTGTTGTTTTTAGTCTATTATACCGAAACGCCCATCAAAGACCAAAGCCGTTTTTCCTTTGAGGGTGACTTGTTCTGGTTTTTCGGGTTGTCCGTACCAGCCTACCGTTAAACGGTCGCCTCCGGGGGTCGATAAGATCAAGGGAGATGAAACTTTTTCATGCAGTGCAAGGGAAAGGGCGGCAGCGACAACACCAGTGCCGCACGCATCGGTGATCCCTTCTACTCCTCGCTCGTAAGTAGACACTTTCCAACCACCGTTGTCTATCTCTACATAGTTGACATTGACCCCGTGTGAATGACGGAGGGGAGGGGCGATCTCTATGAAAGAGGCAGGCAAAGCATTTTTTTATAACCAAGTGGGGGACGCCCGAGTCGATCAGGTCACATTCAATTCCGTTAAAGATCTGCTTTTTAGAAACGAAATGAGCGGGGCCCATTTCCACCTCAATTTCTCCATCGGGGCATCTCCAACCTTGGTGGCTTTTGAGCATCGAATCAATCGTGAAAGGTGCCTCGTCGGGAATGCGTGTCAATAGATGCAAAAAACAGGCTCGTAACCCATTGCCGCACATTTCTGCTTCCGATCCATCTGAATTGTAAATCCTCATTTTGTAATGAGATTTTGCTAATTTCTGAAGGAGGAGAACGCCATCGGCGCCAATGCCTCTTTTTCTGTCACAAAGTTGAGGAATAGGAGCGGGGATTTTGTCCTCAAAAAGAACAAAATCATTTCCCGATCCCGTGTATTTGTAAAAATGGCTCAAAGCTTAGCGTACGATTCTACAATGCCGTCAAGCAAACCAAAGTCCATTGCCTCTTGAGCTGAAAACCATTTGTCACGGTCGATAGCATCTTCAATTTCCTCACGTGGTCTGCCTGTTTGTGAAACATACAAGTCGACCAATTGGCTTTTTGTTTTGAGAATCTCTTTAGCATGGATTTCAAGATCGGTCGCTTGCCCACGGATGACACCACCAATCATTGGTTGGTGAATCATGATGCGGCAGTTAGGTGTCGCGTAGCGATGCCCTTTAGAGGCCACTAGAGAAAGGACAGAGCCCATGGAGGCAGCAAGACCTGTGATCAAAGTTTTAACCGGAGAGGTGATCATCTTGATCTGATCCCAAATGGCCCAGCCTGCATCAACAGAACCACCTGGGCTGTTGATGACAAGGAGAATCGGTTTTTTTGGGTTTTCCAATTCTAAATACCAAAGCTTTTCAATGAGATCTCTGGCACTTTCTTCCTCTACAGGACCTGAAAGGAAAAGGCGCCGCGCTTTTAACAGCGAAGCTTCAATCCTGTCTTGTACTTTGGGGAAATTGTTATCTGTAGGTTGTTGTTCTGTCATATTTTCCTTAGTCAAGAATGAGTTCTGGGTAGAGCGGGAACCGTTTCAAAAGATTAAAGACTTTTAAAGTCACTCTCTCTTGAACATCGGGGTGAAGAATGAATTGGCTCAAACTTTTTCCATCTCCACTTGTGCCGGCTGCTTCTGTGTGTTGTAACACATCGACAATCATGTCGGCAATCTCATCCATTTCGGCAGGCCCCATCCCTAGAGTTGTCATAGCGGGAGTGCCTAACCGAAGACCTGAGGTATACCAAGGTCCTTTTTTGTCGTAAGGGATGGTATTTCGGCTTGTTGTGATGTGCGATTGCCTTAAAGCTGTTTCACCTTGTCTGCCTGTCAGTCCAAATGAGGAGATATCGATTACAAGGAGGTGGTTGTCTGTGCCGCCCGTCACGACCCGAACGCCCCGTTTTTTGAAAGCTTCGGCCAGTGCTTTGGCATTATCGACTACAGAGCGGGCGTAGTTTCGGAAAGAGGGGTGATGCGCCTCTTCAAATGCAACAGCTTTTGCCGCCATCACATGAGGAAGAGGTCCGCCCATGCCAAGAGGGCATCCCTTATCTACATACGGGGCAAACTCTGAGGTGCAAAGGATCAATCCGCCACGGGGGCCGCGCAATGTTTTATGGGTTGTAGAGGTAACTACATGAGCAAAAGCGACAGGCTCGTAGTTGCCTTCAAAAGCCTTTCCTGCAACGAGGCCGGCAAAGTGAGCCATGTCGACCATTAATACAGAGCCTGCTTTGTCGGCAATGCTTCTCATCCTTGAAAAATCAATTTTTCTGGAATAAGCAGAGTACCCAGCTAAGAGGATCAAAGGTTTTTGCTCCATCGCCTGCTTTTCTATCGCGTCGTAATCGAGCTGCTCAGTCTTAGGATCAACTTCATAATGGAGTGCCTGGAACAGTTTGGAGGAGAAATTCATCCGAAAACCGTGCGTTAAGTGACCGCCGGAATTGAGCCCCATTCCCAACACTTTTTGATTCATCATCAGCTGTCTTAATTGTTCATGCTCTTCTTTTGTCAGGTCGTCCACACCCTTTTTCCCTAATTTCTCAAGAAAAGGAGTCTGTATTTTGCAGACTAATATGGCTAAGAAAGCGATGAGGTTAGCATCTGCCCCAGAGTGAGGCTGGATAAAAGCATGCTCTGCACCAAACAAAGATTCGACCAATTGGTTAGCCCGATCTTCGATCGCATCGACATGCTCGCAACCTGCATAAAAGCGGTGGCGCACATATCCTTCTGCATATTTATCGGTTAACCAATTGCCCATCGCTAGCTGCACGGCTTGCGAGCAATAATTTTCGGAGGCAATGAGCTTTAAGTTGCTCCTTTGGTCGATCAATTCATCTTCAATTGCCTGAGCAACAGATGGGGAGGCGTAACGCAAATGGTCAAGAGCGGCAAGCTGGGCAATGACTTCTGATTTTCTTTTTTCAGGGGGAGTTTTTGCCAGATACCGTTCAAGTCTTTGCATAGGTAGAGCCTTTGTTAAAGCAAGACTCTACCTCAATATAGACAATTAGTAAAAGCTTGGAGTGTACTCGAAGGTTTTACCGTTTTCGATGGTGTGATTACTTCCTTTTTCGTAATGCTGGTCGTTAATTAAGACTTTGAATTCCACTAGTTTAGAAGAATCTCTTGGCTCAAAAACCCAGGTGTCTCTTGAGATGTTCTTTAGGGTAACACCTCTATCCCAAGAAAGCCCCGCTCCTTTCCCTCTGATTGTCACTGTGTTAGGAAAGCCTACGTCAAAGCGGACAGTGATTTTGCATTTTGGTGGTACTTCTAACTCTGTAGAAGATCTTTTAAAAAGTTGTTTTGTCAAAATCATCTTAAAGTTCTCCTTTGTCTATTAATTTTGTTATCCACTTACTTAAGTAGGACTGTCAAATTAATTTTATATAAACATGCAATCTGCTCATTATCAATGGAATTAGAGTCTGAGAGGAATGCTGCTATTGAGATAAATTTGGGAAACGATTATCATCTTGGGCATTAGAAATTTCTTTCAGGGAATCCCTCATGCTCGCTGCTCTTCGTTTGATCGTCGACGTCCAAGATTTAGATATTAAGATGATCCGGTTGATGAAGCTCAGGAAAGAGCGTCTTAAAGAACTCAAAAACCTTCATAAGGTTGGCGATGATCTCCTCCAAAAGCAAAAAAATAAAGAACTCGAGATCCTCGAATTGCGCAAATTGCTCAAATTGGGTGAAGCAGAACTTCAAGAAGTCGAAGAGAAAATCAAAAAACTAGAAGGGCAGCAACATTCTGTCAAAAAAGTAGATGAATTCAATGCTTTGAACCAAGAAATGGCTGCTTTTGAGCGCGATAGAGTGAACCGTGAACAGCGGCTTTCAGATTTGATGGATAAAGTGGCTCAAGAAGAAGATCTTCTCTTAAGCCTAAAAGAGACCACACAAACTGCCACTGTGAACTCTCGTCAAGAAGAAGTAGAAATTTTAGAGAAGCTTAAAGAGATCAATGAAGAAGGCCGCACCCTAAAACAAGCGCGTGACCGCCTTGCAAAAGATGCAGACCCAGAAACATTTGCCATCTACGAACGTCTTTTACAGAATAAAAAAGACCGTGTTGTCGTTCCTATTGAAAACCGTGTTTGCACCGGCTGTCATATCTTAGTCACGGCGCAAGACGAAAACCTCGTCCGTAAAGGCGAGAGACTTGTTTTCTGCGAACACTGTTCACGAGTCCAATACTGGCCAGAAGAAGTTGCGAGCACCGAAGAGGCAAAGCCTGTTCGCCGTCGCCGCAAACCTACTGTCGTTTCATAATAAATCTTTCTTGGGGAAAGAGAGGCTATCGCTCTGTTTTTAAATAAACGGGGAGGAAAGTCTGGACTTCGCGTGGAGAAGATACCAGAGAAAGTCTGGGGGCCGTAAGGCTACGGAAAGTACCACAGAAAATAGGTCGTCTTACAAGGCTTGCTTTGTAAGGAGCGAGTGAAATGTCTCCTTAACGAGACTGCTTCCTTGGAAACAAGGAGGTATGGGTAAACCCTATCTGAAGCAAGAATGAAGGGTGAGGGATCTCCGACTATTGACCCCTTCTAATAATCGCTGGAGGGTGTTGGCGACAACACTCCTAGAGGAATGATAGCTCAGGGCTGCAAGGTCCGGGACAGAATCCGGCTTATTTCTTTCCCCATTTTTCTTATCAAAAGTTAACGAATAGAGTGGGCGCTATCCCCTCAAACACCGGAATGGCCTCATTTGAATAAAACTGCGACATTGGCCTACGGAGTAGAGCCGAATGTCGCAGTTTTTTCAACTGAGGCTCATTCCGGCGTTGAGGGCGCCCAAGAAGATTAATACAACAACCTTCGGGTGTTACCAAATCATAGCCTTTTTTAATTGGATTTTTTTAACGAGCTGCCTACAAACGGCCACCTTGAAGACCTTCCAGAAACAACAAACCGATTCCTGAAACGGTCATCAATCTGGCCATTTTCAGCGAGCCCTAAAAATCCCCCAATCTGGTGATGTCGGCATTTACGATTTCTTCATAATTTCTTCAAACTGGCTTTGTTTTAGTGCGTTATCATATTGGCATGACATTAAGCATAAGAGAACCTACCTTCCGAGAAGAGTGCTATAGCAGTGCCTTAGAATTGAGCAAGCGAACCACCGGACTCTTGGCGTTGGTAGAGTTGAAATTTCAGTTGCTGAAAGAGAGCGAGAACGAGTGGAACCTAGCTGCCAGCCTAGAGTCTTGGTCCCAGGGTGGCCAACCACCTACAGTGTTTCTCTATTCCGCAGCAATTTCAGGCTCGTTTGCTCTTGGCGGCGTGATGGGTGCTTGCAGCCACATTGCCCGTTCTATTTTTCCCCGCTAAATCAACGTTTTTTCCTCCGCAACTCTTGTTATGCACGGCTTTGTTGCATAATTAACCCATGTGCAGAGAGAGTTTTAGTTCGCAGCGCGTTTGGAGTGCTCTACGCCCGTTTAGCTTTCACTTTTCACTCACAAGTCAAAGCTAAACGGGCGTAGAGCACTCCAAACGCTAGCGCGTGATCTCGGATTTTTTAGGGCTCGCCGAAAATGGCCAGATTGAGAAAACGGCTTTTAGAGGTTTTTACAAAACATTTGATGCCGTTTATCGCAAGGTGGCCGTTTGCAGGCAGCCCGTTAAAAAAATCCAATTAAAGAGGTACCAGCGCCCACTCCTTCTAACTACTAGTGTTTATTGCCAAAACGGGATAAGTATTCGGCGTATGGCCCTTGAAAGAAGCGTATGCCGTCGGGTTCGAAGGCAATGATCTTGGTGGCCACGGTATCGATCAACGTCCTGTCGTGGCAGGCGACAACCACTGTTTCCTTATATTCATTCAATCCCCAAGAAAGTGCCGATACAGACTCCAGGTCCAAATGGTTGTTTGGCTCATCGAGTATGAGAACATTGTGTTCTTGCAACATCATGTAAGACAAAATCAGACGTGCTGTTTCTCCTCCCGACAAAGTTTTAAGGGGTTTAAAGGCATCGTCGCCAGAGAAAAGCATTTTTCCCATTGCAGAACGGATATCTTGGTCGTAAACCCCTTTTTTCGCATTCCGGAGCCAATCATAAGCCGTTTCTGCTTCCGATTTATCCAAAATGTCTTTGTGGTCCTGAGGGAAGTAGCTGATGGTGACTTGGTGCCCGTATGTGACCGACCCTTTGTCTGGTGCCAGTGCTCCTGCAAGCATTTTTAATAGAGTAGATTTTCCTAAACCGTTAGGTCCAATCACCCCTATTTTGTCCCCTTTATCGATTTCGGCAGAGAAGTGTTTGATCACTTCATGTTCGCCATATCCTTTGCAGAGGTCATCGATCCGAAAGACGATCTTTCCTGCCGATTTATCGGTTGGAATAAAGCGGATGTAGGGCCTAGCAATATTTGATTTTTTTTGATCTTGAGGTTGGAGCCGGTCAATTTCTTTAAGGCGTGATTGAACCTGGCTTGCGCGGGTACCGGCTCCAAATTTGGCCACAAATTCTTTCAATTGAGAGATTTTCTTGTCTTTCGATTTTGCATCCTGGTCGGCCCGTTCCCTCACAGCCGATTTGGTGTCGACCATAGCATCATAGTTGCCCGGATAGAGAATAATCGTCTCATAGTCGATGTCGGCAATGTCGGTGGTGACAGAATTTAAAAAGTGTCTATCGTGGCTAGTGACAATGAGTACCCCTTTGTAGTTAAACAAAAAGTTTTCAAGCCAAGCGATGGCTTCTAAGTCGAGGTGGTTGGTCGGTTCGTCGAGAAGAAGCGCCTGAGGATCGCCAAAGAGAGCTTGGCAGAGCAACACCTTAAATTGCATGTCGAGTGGAATAGTGCTCATCTTTCTTTCAATGTACTCTTGAGGCAATCCCATCCCTTTCAAGAGAATTTCTGCATTGGCTTCTGCTGAATAGCCATCTTCTTCTGCAATGATCCCTTCTAATTCGCCAAGGCGCATTCCAACTTCATCGTCGATTTCCTTTTCGTAAAGGGCATCTCTTTCTTGCATTGCGTTCCAGAGACGCTTATTGCCCTGTACCACAACATCAAGAACTTTAATGTGATGAAAATCTTCGATATTCTGATGCAAAATCCCCACTTTCTCTGGAAGATACACTTTTCCGGAGGTGGACTCTTCATTTCCGGTGATGATTTTGATCAAGGTCGACTTTCCAGAGCCATTAGGCCCAGTTAGGCCGTACCTTTTGCCTTTTGTAAAGGTGGCTGTCACATCTTCAAAGAGGACTTTGCCAGGTATTTTTTTTGTGATCTTATCGAGTGTGATTGTCATGGTATCAGTTTGGCCCTTGGGTGAGCTTCGTCGTAGACTTTTTTCTTTAGTTTTGGAGAAACGCGTGTATAAATAGTAGTGGTTGCCAGGCTGCTGTGCCCAAGCAATGCTTGAATAGTTTTTAAATCCATCCCATTTTCGAGCCAGTGGGTGGCAATCGTATGTCGAATGGTGTGAGGTGTCACTTTTCCAGCCAGCCCTGAAGCGGTTAGGTATTGGTCAAAATTACGGTCGACAGAACGGCAAGAAAGTCTTGTTCCATGCCTGTTTAGAAAAATAGCCGACTCGTCTTGCTGCTTGGCATGCCCGTCGATGTCTAAATATCTTTCGGGATGTTCTAAATAGGTTTTTAGCCAGAGGGCGCAACCATCTGTGATTGGAACCATCCGCTCTTTTTTCCCTTTCCCTCTCAAACGGACTTCTTGATTTTCGATATCAAGGTCTTGTCGGTTAAGGCCAACCAATTCGCTCACCCGCAGTCCCGAACTATAAAGCAGCTCCATCATCACCCGATCTCGTAGGCCAAGATAAGAGCTGGTATCTGGTTGAGAAAACAGTTTTTTGACCTGATCCATTCCTAAAGAGACTGGCACCCGTTTTTCAAGCTTTGGTGTTTCAATGGTTTCTGTCGGGTTGTGGTTGATAAGCCGTTGCCCTTCTGCAAAGCGGAAAAAGCTTCTTAAAGCGGCTAGTTTTCTGACAATTGTCCTTTTTTGCTGGTGAGACTCTGAAAGTAGAGCCAAAAACTTTCGGATCATCAGTTTGTCAATAGTCTGCAGAGGTAAAAGAGCGTCGTGCGATGCAGGTTGATAATGTTCGCAGGTAGTGTGGTTAATTTTTTGGGGTAATTGCTCTTTAGGCAGTGTAGGATGCCATTCTTTCTCTAAAAAATTCTTAAAGGCGTTTAAGTCGATAGCGTAGTTTCTGACCGTATGGATAGAAGCCCCTTTGATCCCTTTTAAATGAGTTAAGAAGAGGTGGGCAGAGGGGGAAAACAGCGACATCGTTTAACCAGATTTAGGGAAAGGGAAGACAGAGAGATCTTCAGCTGCAAACGCATTTGGAAAGAGGGTACGGGCCTCATTTTCAAAATCAGATCCACTGACGTATCTAGCTGAAAAATGGGTGAGAACGACTTTCTCGGCTCCTGCCTCTTTGGCTAAAAGCCCGGCTTGTTTAGCAGTCATGTGGTAATGAGAGTGGGCCAAGTCCTTTTCGCTTTCTAAATAGGTGCTTTCGGCTAGGAGAATTTTGGCTCCTTGTGCAGTTTTTAAGGCTCCTTCGCAATAACGAGTGTCCAGAACGACGGCGGCAACATCCCCTTTTCTAAGGTAGCTGACCTCGTCTAAAAGGACTTTATTGCCCTCAACGATCAGGTATCCGTCTTGTTGCAATTGCTTGACTGCGGGACCAAATATCCCTTTTTCTTTCAGTTTTTCTTTGTAAAACTTGATCTCATCGTTTTCTTTGATCCGGTACCCGAAATTTTCTACCCCATGTTGCAGCCGATAGGCTTCAATCGAAAATCCCTCCATTGTATCAACGAGCCCTTCAGATTCAATTGGATGTTCGATCACCTCAATGGTTTCGTGGTAGATCGTTCCATAACGAAGACGGTCGAAAAACTTCTTTCCTGAGGCAGGATAATAGACATGGACCTGTTTGACCCCGTCCAAATTCAGCCGCATCAACATAGAGCCAAGCCCCAAGCAATGATCCCCATGGAAATGGGTCACTAAAATGCGGGTGACAGCAGTTGGAGGGACATTGGCAAAGATGAATTGTCTTTGAGTCCCTTCGCCTGGATCAACCAAAAAACCCTCTCCATTCCAGCGGAATAGATAGGCCCCATGGTTCCTGGTCCTTGTCGGATGTTGGCTTGATGTTCCCAGAACAATCAGATCTCTTTTACTCATGCGCCGAACATATTAGCACACTCGGACGCTTCCAGTGAAACATTCTGTATAAATCACATTCTCGAGAGCCCACAATCTTCTCAAGGGGAATTTTTTTAAAAAGTTTCTTGATCTTCATAGGGAGGGCAGTGTTTATACCAGAAAATCAATAAAAACTGACCTTTGCATCATTCACCTGACCAAATAAAACGCTATTCCTTCAAAATAACTTTGATTCCTTTGGCTTTGGCCCGCTTCTCAATTTCGTCTGGGTGATCTTTGGCAACTGCAGAACCAGACAGATTGATCTTCAACTGCGAGGGGGCAAGATCGATTAAATAGAGGATATCGGCAACGGCAATTTTGTTAGAGTTGCGGAGAGAAAGCTCGCTAATTTGTCGGTTTGCTTTCAAAGCATCGCTCAGCGCACGGATCCCCCTGCCTGTCACTTCGTTGTTCCAATCCAAACGCAAAGTTTTGATCGACTTGTTGGTTGCGAGGCTTTTTGCGATAGCTTCCATCCCCTCATCGCTTAAGTGGCACCCATGCAAAAGAACCTCTTCGATCGACGGGTGATAGAGGAGCATCTCTCCAAACAGGACCCCTCGATCCTTCATTGTGTGACCCCGCCACCTCTTTTTATACTCATCCCACTCAAATTTTTTATCAGCCTGTAAAAATTCTAAAATAAGATCCTTGTATTCTTTAGAAATAGGCTTAGGAGTTTTCTCCATGTGAGAAAGCCCATTAGCCATGAGTTCCTCTCGTCCTGCTCGACTGGGATCTCCCTTTTCCTTCAGATAATGGGCTAAAGATAGTCTATATAAAATCCTGGAAGGATCTATTTCGACCGCTTTTTCCAAATCTAAAACAGCTTTTTTGAACCCTTCCCCATTTTTTGGATAACATTGGGCCCTATCATAATGGACACTGCCATTTGAATCTTCTTTCTTCTCAAGAAATAATGAATATTCGTTGTTGGCCTTTTCCAATAAATCGGCTTGCTTCGGGTCTTTTTCTCTCTTTGCCATCCATTGATAAAGACACCCCAATTGAACGAGAGCCTGTTGGCTTCCAGCCACCTTGGCCTTTAGCAAGAGTTTCTCAGCTTTTGCAGGATTTGACTCCTCGCAATCATTGCCTAGCCTTTCCAAGAGGGCGAGAGTTTCCGGAATATATTTCCCACCCTCTTGCAAGAGTTGATCACATAATATCTCAAGCTGCTCAAAAGAGAGGGTCTGGATCTCCTTCAGGGAAAGAGGGGAAGAGGCTTTCTGCCACTGCTGGAGGACAACTTTTGTCTCATTCCATAAGTGCAGGCCGTTGATGATCTCTGATTGAAGTTCCAAAGAGAGGTTGAACTTTTTGACGAGTTCCAAAAAACCGATTAAAAGAGAGAGCTGCTGAATATCAGGTTTATTGCTTTTGGAGATCTGGTCAAGGTAGGAACGAAAACCGGACAAATACCAGGCAAACCGTTTTTCCAATGTTCCATAAAACACTCTTTGAGGATTGACCTTGCCGATTTGTTTCAACTTCGGAGTGACTTGTTCCAAGAAAATCTTATCTGCACTCTTATAAAAATCGTCGATCACCCACCATCGGAGCGAAAGCGGTATCCATACCCCCTTTTCATCCATATCTATAAGGCCCTGCTCGTGTAATTTAATTGTCACTCTTAAAAAGGCGCTATAAATATCCTCATGGCTTTCAGCCTCATAAATATAATCAAAGGTGTCGCTCCAGCTAATCTTAATGGAGCCGCCTGGTACATCAATCGATTGATCGTTTTTTTTTGTAAGGTTGATCAACAGATCTCTCAATGCCTCTTTGCCTACAGGCAGGGCGATCCTGTTGTGCATAAAATGGAAGGCATAAAAGTAAAGGACAAAGTCCACCATCTTCTCATCAAGACTAGGCCCCCCTACAGCCTCCCTCACTGCCTTGATGCTGTCTTCATAGGCTTGAGCATTTCCTTGCATCAACTCATGGATCGTCTTTGGCTCGAGGGAACTCACCTTGTTTATCAGGGAAGTGAGATCTTTTGGCTGATCGGGATGTTTCCATAAAAAGCCAAGAGTCTCGGCTGCGATTTCGATAAGGGCTAAAGACCTCCCCAAAACAGAAATCAATTTCTCCTTATCTTTTTGCTCTAACTGTTCGAATATTTTTTGATGGTGCGGGGAGAGGTGTTGATTAAAAATCGCGCTGAGCTCATCTGTTTCAACTTCAGCCTCAAAGATTCGGAATCTAGGGAAACGGTCAGAAGAGAGAGGATACCTACCCGTGATGATAACATGTCCAGCAACCTCTACATCTAGAAGCGATTGGACCCAATCGGCAAGCTTGGCTCGATCCACCCCATCAAGGATCAGAAGGGAATTTTTCGTTCTCGCTAAAATGTCGCGTCCCTTATCGAGCGTACTTCCTGCATACTGACTCGATTGCGCAAGCTCCTTGAGCCCTTTGTCAAAGCTCTCTTGAGATCTGCAATCGATAAAAAAAAGTTTTTTATACCTGTACTTCTCCCTGTATTCTAAGGCAATTCTGGTTTTACCCGCTTCAGTCCGTCCCAGTAAATAGACGATTTTGTTTTCGAGAAGATAATCTTCCAGGTCCTTCAGCTCTTTTTTTTCTTCCATAAAAATTCCCAGTCTTAAGCGGGGGAGGTTCTGCAAAAACCGTTTTCTGCACACCTACTCCGACCACTCCTACAAGCAAGGCGCCACCCCATTTCAGCCAGCTCCATCTCTTGTCTTGAAGCTCTGAAACGACTAAGGCTGGAATATGCCTCTTATAAGACAAGGCGCTCACGATTGGTACAGCGGAGGGCACTTCTATCCTTCTTTTGACCTGCAAAGGAAAGTTTTGCCATAATGTTCTTGCAACTCTCATCGTCATGATCTTTCTCCATGGGGGGCAAATGAAATGTCTGGGAGTCTGAAACCTACCGGTTTTGGAGGTCGTGGGGGTGGTTGTGAATCCGATTGCCCTAGGAAATAATTTCGCACCACATAGGCAACAAGCCCCACCACGAGCAGCGCCCCTCCTCCGCTAACTATCACAGAAGGTCGTTTGATCAGTTCCCAAAGCAATTTCAAAGAGGGTTCTTTATTCAGATCACGTTCTTTTTCAATCTCTTTTACAATCTCGACTGGCTTTTCAATTTCAACTATGGTTTCTTTATTTATCATAAATTGCAGCCATTTGGCTGCTTCAGCCGGGGTAAATGTAACGGTAGCGTCTTTTTGGATCCCAGATTTAAAAAACCTCACAAACGCTTTGTCATGTTCCATATATTCATTTTTCCCCTTAGAAATTCTTGAATAAAGATATGACAATTTACCTTTCAGAACCTTTTTTGTTTCGTCATCTAAAGTGGAATCGTGCTTTTGTAAATAATAGATCAAATAATCTGCTAAATCTTCTGCCGTCGTAATCTGATCTAATTTGCTCTGGACAGAAGTCTCTGACTGAAACTCTACCCAAAATTTTGGCAATGTCTGTATGGACTCAAAAACAGCGAGTTCATCACACATAGCCATTTCATTTTCGCCACAAGGTCGATACTTCCTATTTATAGGAATGTAATGGGCATCATGCCCCGGCTCAGCGTGCTCCTGACCTTCAAATATCTTCCCATCTTCACTAACCACAGGAAATGGTACCCTGCAGGCGAACAAACATAATAATACATGAGGATTGTATGTTTTCGTTTTCTTGCCGTCTTTATCTTTAATGTCACAATACTCCTCTATTGCATATTTAGCAGTAGAAGAGCCGTAGATACCCTTTCCATACCATCCTCCATCGGTAACGTTCACTTTTTTTGTCCCGTCTGGTATGACAACAAAATTATGATGGCAAATCGATCTTCCCTTCCATCCCGTGTTAAAGCCATGCCACAAGTCCAATATTCGAACATCCTTTAAGGTTGTTTCATTTCCATTGTTCCGAGCTTTAATAGGCGGACTGCTATCAGTAATATGTTTCCATCGTTTGATGACTTCTTCCCGTTGGGTCACTCCTGTCGGTTCTTGCTTCCATTGGGAAGCAAAGTTTTGATCATTAGCTAATCCGTTAATTTTATGGAGATGATTTTTAAAACCATTAGTAAGATGACTTTTATAAACGGCATCAATCCGTCTAATATAGTGGTCCTTCGGTTTGCACTCGGAGAAACGACGTATAACATCATCAAATTCCTGGTCATCCGGCACGACGAGGCATTTTTTAAATATGTAGGGCTCAGCCTCATCCTCTTTCTTACTTATTCGATCCCAGAGACCGTCGGTGAATTTCCAAGGAGATTCGGCATAGGGCTGTGAGCCCCCTCTCATCGGAAATGCATTGTGAGTAGAAAAGATCCCTGTTGCCATCGGTCCTCGCTTGAAGAATTGCGGGATATTTTTAATGACATATTCTTTTATTTCAACTACTTATTAATAATGTTCATTAACGCAGTCTTTATATTGCTTAATGTTCAGGATTATGGATATTAAGCGTTAATTTGTTGTTTTGGAGGGGAGGAGCTTGCCGGCGAGGAGGCCCGATAAGAGGCCGGTGATGTGGGCTGTGTTGGCGATGCCCCATGACATTTTTATAGGAGAAAATAGGGAAATGGTTTCAAGAAGGGCAACGCCAAAAATGAAAACGAATGTGACCGTGAAAAGGAGTGGGACTAAAGGGTAGGGCATCCCATGCTTTTGATCCATGTAGGCATATCCAAAAAGTCCTGAAATCACTCCCGAATAGCCTAAAAAATGAAGCCCGGTCATCAGATACTGGGCTGTGTTCGAAACGATGCCAAAAAGAAGGGTAAGAATAAGATACTTGGCCCATCCTGTCCGTTCTTCAACCAACCGGCCGAGCGCAATGAGCCAAAAGAGGTTAAAAACAAGGTGCCATAGGTCTGTGTGAATCAGCGCCGGAGTAAATGTTCTCCACACTTCTCCTTGAGAGATTTTTTCAAACCAAGGGGCAGGGGGAAGATGATAGCCTAATATTTGTGGCAAAAAGCCTTGCCAGACAGGTGTGGATACGAGTTCCTTTTGATAAGCGGCCGGTATCTCTTCTAAATGTTCCCAAACCGACTCTCCGTACCGTTTATTGAGATAGTCGATTTTTTCATAGACAGAGGGCCAATCGTAGTAGAGTTCTTTTTCAACAGGACTTGCTTGTAGAGGAACAGAAATGGGCGTCCCTTCTAGATAAGCCGGCACAGTGTGCCGTGTGACATTGATCAATAAGGTCAAAGCCACCATCAGAGCAGCCAAAGCATAAGAAACTTTCATCCCCAAAACTTTAACCCTTGGTCATTAAAATAAAAATAACTTACGCGAAGCGTTTGGAGTGCTCTACGCCCGTTTAGCTTTGACTTATCAGTGAAAGTGAAAGCTAAACGGGCGTAGAGCACTCCAAACGCTTCGCGGAGAGGTTATGCTGTTAAGCTTTTGATTTTGGCGATGATTTCGGAGGTTGAAAGATTGGGTATCCGGTCGACCAAATGGAGGCGGCCTCCGTTTCTTTTTACCACCTCAGCTTCGATGCAGCTTTCTCCGTATTCGGCACCATTGACATGGACGTCCGGGGCTATTTTTTCAAGAAGAGCCCTTGGGTCAAGCTCATCAAACCAGGTGAGGTAATCAATAAATTCGAGGGCTGCCAACAGCTGTAGTCGATAATGCAGGGAAATAATCGGTCGATCGGGGCTTTTATAACCTCGGATCGAAGCGTCTGTATTGACTGCAACAAAAAGGATGTCCCCTTGTTGTTTGGCCTGATGGATGATGTAGAGGTGACCTGCTTGCAATAGATCAAACGAGCCATTGAGGGTGACAATTTTTTTCCCCTGGCTTTTCCACTCTTGCACTCTTTTGGCGACATCATGTGGCGCAACATACTTTTTGTGGGCCTCTTCAGACCAGGACTTATACTGCATGTTTAAAAATTTAACCCCGGTAATGCAATTTTTACGACTTGGTCATAATGGTCGACCAAATGGATATCGATTCCTGCCTTGATCTCTGCTTTTAAATCATCCAAATCACGGGCATTGTCTCTTGGAAAAATAAGCGATGTTAGGCCGGAGCGGCGTGCAGCCACCAGCTTTTCTTTCACGCCCCCAATCTGTAAAATTCTACCGGTGAGGGTTAATTCGCCTGTCATCCCTAAATCGGGCAAAACAGGTGTGTTGGTTAGCAAAGAAAGTAGGGCTGTGACCATGGTGATGCCTGCTGAAGGGCCATCTTTTGGTGTGGCACCCTCTGGAATGTGCATATGCACTTGCGATTTTTCGAAGAACGTATAGCCGGGAGCATACTTGTGTAGGGCACTGTGAAGATAACTCCAGGCAATTTCTGAAGATTCTTTCATCACTTGGCCTGCTTGCCCGGTCAGCTTCATCTCTGTTTTTTCTCCGGGCACTTTGACCGCTTCGATGTAGAGGGTAGCGCCGCCAAGAGAGGTCCAGGCAAGGCCTGTCGAAACGCCGATGGGAGTTGTCTCATAAAAGCGGTCAGTTGTGAAAATCGGTTTGCCAAGGTAGTGTTGCAGGTTATCTTTGCCGATTTTTCTTGTTTCTTTACTGCTCGATTTCGATTTCTTTTTCTTTTCTTCATCTTTGACAATCTCTAAAGCGACTTTTCGCATCACTTTTTTGAGATTGTTTTCCAAGGAGCGAACACCAGACTCTCTGGCATATCCGTTGATGATCAACTTGAGCGCTTCTTGAGAAATGGTGATGTCTTTTGCCTTCAGTCCCATCAAAGTTCTGTTTTTAGGGATGAGAAATTTGTTGGCGATTTGGACTTTCTCTTGCTGGATGTAACCGGAAAGCCTTAAGGTTTCCATCCTGTCTTGTAACGGTTCAGGAACCGTGTCAAGCACGTTTGCTGTTACAATAAAGAGGATGTTTGACAGGTCGACACGGACATCGAGGTAGTGGTCTAAAAACTCTTTGTTTTGTTCTGGATCTAGAACTTCAAGCAAGGCAGAAGCCGGGTCGCCGTGGTAGCTCGAACCCATTTTGTCCACCTCGTCCAACATGATCACAGGGTTTGAGGTTTGGCAAGCTTTCAGTGCTTGAACCAGCTTTCCGGGCATGGCCCCGATGTAGGTTCTTCTGTGGCCTTTGATTTCGGCCTCATCTCGCATGCCGCCAACAGAGAAACGGAAAAACTTTCGGCCAAGAGCTCTGGCAATACTTTTTCCAATACTTGTTTTACCAACGCCTGGAGGACCTACTAAGCATAAAATGCTTCCTTTGACGCCGCCGGTCAGTTTGCCCACACCAATGAATTCCAGAATCCGTTCTTTGATGTCTTCCAGGCCCCAATGGTCTTCGCCCAAAATTTTTTCAGCGGTGTGGAGATTGTGGATGTCTTTGGACTGGATGCCCCAAGGAAGTATGGTAAGCCAATCGAGGTAGCCACGGGTGACCCCATATTCTGCAGATTGGGCATCTAAAGTAGAAAGTTTATCCAGTTCTTCGGTGATTACTTTCTGGACATCTTCAGGAACTTTTCGTTCTTTTAGACGAGATTCAAACTTTTCTCGGTCGCCCGTTTTGTCGTCACGCTCGATGCCAAGCTCTTTTTTGATGGTCTTGAGCTGCTCTTTTAAGAAGAATTCTTTCTGGTTCTTTGAGATGGCCGACTCAATCTTTTGGTTGATGCTGTTTTGCAGCTTACTTAGATCAAGTTCTTTTTTGAGGATCTGGAGTGATTTGTTGATCCTTTCTACAATGCCAAATGTTTCAAGGATATCTTGTAATTCATCTCGGGAAGCTGTGGTTAGAGCGACAGAAAAATCGGCCAATTTGCCAGGTTCTGTGAAGTCTGAATGACCAAGAAATATTTGAAGTTCCTCTTTGAAGATCGGGTTGACCTTCAATAATTCTTTGATCGTCGAGATGATGCTCATGGCATAAGCTTTCAACTCGTTATTGACCTCTTTTGGCTCTTCGTAGATGTCGACGCTGGCTTTGAGTGTTTTTTCGCCTTTAAGCTCCTTGCGGAGTATCATCCTTTTTTCCATATTAAGGACAAGCTGGCAGCCCCCCTTGTCAACAGGAAGAATCCGAAGAATGCGGGCTAATACCCCCACTGAATGGAGCTCTTGGTAACCTACTTTCTCGGGGATAGACCCTTCTGATTTGGTCATCACAAGCCCAAGACATTTCCCTTCTTCCTTGCTTGCCACTTGTAACATTTCATAAAAGGGGCCCGGTTCTATGTAGATAGGGGCCGCCATTCCAGGAAAGAAGGGCCGCTTATTGAGGGGGAGAAGAAAAACCTCTCTAGTGCCGGTTAGTTCTTCTAGTGGAAGGAGGTTGCCCTCTTCCATCGAAAGGATTTCATTGTCATCATTCATCGAGAATAAAATAGACGATTTGAACTAATATCCACAATTATTATGGATGCAGAGTGCGTAAATAAAATACTTCAATCGAAGGCTTATGCCCGGTATGTCGATAAGACGCAGGTAGCCTATCTTATTGAAAATGATCATATTACAAAGAGGGGGCTCCATGTTCAAATGGTTAGTCGCCTCTCAAGGGAGGTGGGCGGCGACCTTAAATTAAATTTAGATTTAATAGAGTCGATCGCTTTAGGTCACGATGTTGGGCATCCCCCCTTTGGTCACGAGGGGGAAGGGTACCTGTCCCAACTGTCGATCGAGAGGGGAAATGGCCCTTTTGCCCATCCGTACCAATCGTGTCGCCTGTTTAGTCTGATAGAGCCTCTCGATTTACCAATAGAAGTTCACGATGGATTTCTGTGTCATGATGGGGGATTGTCAGAGCCGATCTACAGACCTGTCGAAAAAACAGAGAAAGATCATCAAAGAGAGTTGCAGGAAAGAAAGCGGAATCCTGATGGAAATTTGTGGCCTATGACCTTAGAAGGTTGTGTCGTTAAGCTATGTGATACGGTTAGTTACGTTTCGCGCGATGTGGAAGATGCGATCACTTTGGGCATCATCAAGCGTGAAGATATCCCAAAGACAGCCTTAGGAAACCGAGGAAGAGAAATGGCAGAAATTTTACGGAAAGATGTCGTTCGGGCAAGCAAAGGAAAATCTTATTTAGAGATTTCTGGAAACCTTTTTGAAGATTTGAAGACGCTCAGGAATTTTAATTTTAAATATATCTATCACTATCCCGCTCTTAAAGTGGAATCATTCAAAATTAAAAATTCGTACCAGCTGTTGTTTGACGCCCTGTTAACAGGTCATCGGGCTCAAGGCAAAGAGAGCGCTTTATACAAAGATTTTCTTCATAATAAGCCCAAGTTGTATCTGGAGCAATCCAATGATGTGCAACAGGTGATCGATTATATGGCCGGAATGACCAATTCTTTTTTCTTAAAACAGGTGAACCGGTTTTTAGTTCCCCAAACCATTGCTTGGGATTAATCCCAACGCAACAAACAACCTGCCATTTGAGCAGCGTCAAAGCTGCCGGGATTCAAAGATCTTAATCGGGGTTGTATTCTTCATACTACCCCGATTAAGATCTTTGAATCGCGGCGCTTTCACGCGCTGAAATGGCAGGTTATTTGTTACGCTGGGATTTATGAAGTGTCTTCTTCTGGACGGAAGTTTTTTAGAGGGTGTGATCGCTTTGTTTGATGATACCCAAGTGATCAAAGAAGAAAAGGTGGCTTTGGGCCCTCTTGCCAACGAAGATTTAGCTGTCTATCTTGAAAAGTATTTAAAAGAGGGCGTTACAGGCTTAGCTTTAGGAGTTGGGCCCGGTTCCTATACCGGAATGAGGGTGGCGGCCTCTCTTTTATTACCTTTGGCTTATGCTAAAAAAATCCCTTTGATGACGTTTTGTTCCCTTCAAGGGATTTCAGCGACAAGCACGGTGGTGGCAGATGGAAAAAGAGGGATGTTCTACACATTAAATGAGAGGAATTTGAAAATTTTGCCCTTATCTGAACTGCCGCACACTTTTGTTTCACCTCAACCTTTAAAAAAAATCTACCCTGCTTTAGAAGGGTATCAAATAGAACATTCACCCTTCAAAACAGAACATCTGCTACTCTATCTGAAAAAAAAGTGGGAAGAGCAGGAGTTCGTTTCACCCTTGCAGGTCAAGTTGAACTATCTACAATAGCGCATCGAATTTGCGCTAAATTATGTAGGTTGAAGTTTAACGGAGTGCTGGGGTAGAATGGGTGACTACTTTCAAACTTGAGGAAGTTTTTTAGAATGACACTTGTTAAGGTCCGCCAAGGCGAATCCATCGATAAAGCCCTAAGAGCTCTCAAAAAGAGACTCGATAAAGAGGGAGTAATGAAAACTGTGAAAGCTCACCGTTTTTATGCAAAACCTTCAGTTAAAAAAAGAGCTAAAGCGAAAGCTGCCTTGAAGTTCCGCAAGCGCTAGAGCTAAAGCTTAAATGTGCCATTCTTCACAGTTTGGCACCTGAAATATTTATAATTTTTCTTACCGTATTGTCTTGTGAGGTGACCCATGGCGGATTACTATTCCCTTTTAGAAGTCCAAAAAACTGCCAGTTCTGACGAGATAAAAAAAGCATACCGTAAGCAAGCAATCCGATTTCACCCAGATAAAAATCCTGACAACCCAGATGCCGAAAAGAAATTCAAAGAAATTTCTGAAGCTTATGAGGTGTTAAGCGACGCCAAAAAGAAAGAGATGTACGACCGTTATGGAAAAGAGGGCGTACAAGGAATGGGCGGTTTTGGAGGTCATGGAGGCGGCGGACAAGGGTTTGCTTCGATGGAAGATGCTCTTCGCACCTTTATGGGGGCTTTTGGCGGCGGTGGCGGAGGAGAGGGCATTTTTGATAGCCTTTTCGGGGGTGGAGGTCGCTCTGAAGGATTTGGCGGCCAAAGAATGCATCGGCAAGGAGCCAGCAAAAAGGTCAATATCACGATCTCTTTTGAAGAGGCTGCTAAAGGGACCGATAAAGAACTTGCCGTACAAAATTACGTCACATGCCACGAATGCCATGGAAAGGGAAGCAACTCTTCAAACGGTGTAAAAACTTGTCAACAATGCCGCGGACAAGGGCAAGTGTTTGAGCAACGTGGCTTTTTTAGCATGACATCGGTCTGCCCAACCTGCCAAGGTGAAGGGCAAGTGATCACAGATCCATGCAAAGCGTGTCATGGTCAAGGTGTTGTAAAAGAAAAGCACACGGTACGAGTGCCAATTCCAGCCGGCGTAGATTCTGGCATGCGGTTAAAACTTGCAGGACATGGTGATGCAGGTCCAAATGGGGGCCCTGCAGGAGATCTGTATGTATTTATCACAGTTAAACCGCACGAAATTTTCCATAGAGAGGGGAACGATCTGTTATTAGATCTTCCGATCAGCTTTTCAGAAGCTGCCCTTGGTTGCAAAAAAGATGTTCCTTCTCTTTTTTCTCATACTTGCAGGCTCACAATACCGCCTGGTACCCAAAACGAAAAACAATTCAGGGTTAAAGGAGAGGGCTTCCCCAATGTGCATGGACACGGAAAGGGAGATCTTTTAGTGAAGGTTTTTGTCGAAACGCCGACAGATTTGAGCCCCCGTCAAAAGGCTCTTCTCGAAGAATTCCAGTCGCTTGAGACACAAGAAAACTTCTCAAAGCGCCGCTCATTTCTCGATAAGATTAAAGGCTTCTTCGCCGCTTTTTAAGGAATTTTACCTAAGAGCTAACCCTTGCCCGTGCCCGTGCCCTTGCCCGGATTTTTAAGCAGGAAGTTTTTCTGGATAAATTAAATAGGACATTTACTAAAAAGCTTTTTGGGCAAGGGCAAGGGCAAGGGCAAGGGCAAGGGCAAGGGCAAGGGCAAGGGCAAGGGCAAGGGCAAGGGCAAGGGCAAGGGCAAGGGCAAGGGCAAAAAATGGGAAAATAAGGTATTCTGTCCTTATGACTACAACATCCAGAAGATTCCGTCCAAAATTGTTTGCCGAGGTTCTTGGTCAAGAACCCATTGTCCAGGCTTTTAAAAATGCGATCCGTTCCGGCAGGCTGGCGCAGGCCTATCTGCTTTCTGGTGAAAGAGGAACGGGAAAAACCACTCTAGCACGACTGATTGCTAAAGCGATCAACTGTTCAAACCTCACTGCTGAGTCGGAACCTTGCGGCACCTGTTCTTCTTGCCTCGATATCACTAACGGAAACTCTCTTGATGTCATCGAAATCGATGGTGCTTCTCATAGAGGTATTGACGACGTTCGCTTGATCACAGAGGGAGTTGCCTTCCGGAGTGGTCCAACAGCTTACAAGGTCGTCATTGTTGACGAGGTGCACATGTTGACAAAAGAGGCTTTTAACGCCCTTTTGAAAACTCTAGAAGAGCCCCCACCCCGTTCTCTTTTTCTGTTTGCTACAACAGAGGCCCATAAAGTTCTTGCCACCATCATTAGCCGCTGCCAACGTTTTCAACTGCAGCGGATTCCCCGACCCTTATTGATCCAAAAACTCATACGGATTGCTTCCGAGTTGGATATCACGGTTGAGGAAAAGGCTCTCCATCGGATAGCAGATCGGGCTGAAGGGGGGATGCGAGATGCTGAATCGCTTTTTGACCAGGTGGCTGCTTTTTCTGAAGGGAAAATATCGGAAAAAAGTGTGGAAGAGGTCTTTGGACTACCTCCGCTTGAATCGTATCAAAAATTAGATCAGGCAGTGACTGCAGGAGATTTTACTTACCCATTTACTTTAGTCGAAGAGCTCTATCAAAGTGGCAAGCACCTGATCCATTTTTTTGAAGGGCTTGTCGACCATTTCAGAACATCTGTAAAAAACCTTTTGCAGGGTCAATCGTCTCCTTACCGTTTGGAGCAGGCGATGTCCCTTTTTTCAGAACTTGTCAAAAGGCAAGACCAGTTCCGCAACGCACATCACCCACGTATTTTCTTAGAAGAAACTCTTCTGCATATCATCCGGAGCCGTTATCTTCTTCCTGTCGATCTTCTTGTTAAAAAACTAGAAGCTTTAGAAAGGACCCAGCCAGCAGT
Organism: Parachlamydiales bacterium; assembly: GCA_963765145.1. Classification (GTDB taxonomy): domain Bacteria; phylum Chlamydiota; class Chlamydiia; order Chlamydiales; family JAJFMK01; genus JAGVKY01. Next base: position 97,431 of record CAVXVG010000028.1, on the reverse strand, counting down.
TCCACAGCCTGTTCAGTATGCTGCGATCCCACAACCTGTTCAGTACGCTGCGATTCCACAACCTGTTCAGTACGCTGCTGACCCGGCCCCTCAAGTAGAAGCACCACCAGCTCCACAACCAAAAGCCACCACGATTAGAGAAACCCACATGTTTACAGCCAAAGAGGAGACTCTTCTCCAATTTGCCGCCGTCGAACTCGAGGGCATCCTCAAGCGCTAGGATAGAGATATGAGTTGGTTACAAGAGTTTAAGGCGTTTGCCATGAAAGGAAACATGATCGATTTGGCCATTGGGGTCATTATCGGTGCTGCCTTTGGTAAAGTGGTCAGTTCTCTTGTGAACGATATTCTCATGCCACCTCTCGGCATTCTTATTGGTGGAGTCGATTTTTCAAACTTGGCGATCACTTTGAAGCCAGCTGTTGGAGATGTTCCACCCGTTGAAATTAAGTGGGGCCTCTTTGTCAATAATGTGGTGAATTTCCTCATTGTTGCTTTCACCATCTTCATGGTCATCAAATTCTTGAATAGGTGGTTAAAGCTGAAGATTTCCGCAGAAGAACCTAAGAAATAATTAACATTCCATTCACTTCTCCTTAGTGCTCCTGTTCTAGTCTACATTAGAGGAGGTCTATTATGTCTGGGAGCGATTTTCTTGTCATTGCTGCGGATGATGGCCGGGGGTTGATGCTTTGTGATGTAGTCTTTGTTTCTTTATAAAAAATTAAATATTGTTATGTATAATCGTTGTAATGTCTTCAGTTTCATCATTTTACAATTCAATGGTCACCTACTATGCCGAGGGCCTAGTAGCGACGAAGGACTTGCGGATTAGCACTATTCTCTCCATAAATGAAGGGAACACTGGCGTCTTATTCGTTAGTAAGTTTGATGAAACAAAGCTTATAAAAAAATCTGTTAATAATTCATTAATCAATGAGTTTGTCATTGGTAAGATCATTGACCATCCCAATTTTATGAAAGTTCATCGTCTTTTTAAAAAGATTTACTTAGATAAAAATGAGAAGGAAGTTGATTGTGTCTATAAATTGGAAATCGAAAGGATTGAAGGAAAGTCGTTAGAAGGTGTTCTGAATTTTCAAAAGATCGATCGAGGTTTTTATTTAAAACTGACAGAAGCCATCTACAAAGGCATCCGTTACCTAAATGATCAACAGATTGTTTGGGAAGATTTAAACCCGGAGAATATCATGATAACCAATGAGGGTGAGGTCAAATTCGTCGATTACGGTTTATATTCTCAAGAGCCGGATGATGCCTCAAGGGTCAAAATTCTTTTACAGAATTACCAAGCCCTTGTTTGGAAGGTCTATGAAGACGATGAAATGGCTGAAGATGCAGAAAAAATCAATGAACACATTGGGGGTCTGCTAGATGCAACGATTCAAGAATTAGAGAAAGGCGCACTTCCTCAGCACACCTTAAACTCTTTTCTCGACCATATCAGGCTCTACATCCACTGCCTATAATGTTGCTTAAGCGATTTTCTTGTCGTTACTGCGGATGATGGCCGGAGGTTGATGCTCTGTGATGCAGTCTCTGTCGAAGAGAACTTCTTTCACGGTTTCATCAGTTGGTATTTCGAACATCAAGTCTCGCATGTAATTTTCAAGGATCATCCGAAGGGCACGGGCACCTGTTCCAGTCTCTTTTGCTTTCTCTGCAATTGCCTGTAGGGCCTCTGGAGTGAAAGAAAGTTTGACGCCGTCCATTTCAAAAAGAGCTTGGAACTGCTTGACGATCGAGTTTTTAGGTTCTGTCAAGATGCGGACGAGATCTTCAACCGAAAGTTCGTTGCAATTGACTACCGAATGGAAACGGCCCACAAATTCAGGGATCATCCCATACTGTATCAAGTCTTCTGGTTCTGCTTTAGAAAGAAGAGTGTTTCTGTCGAGACCGCTGACCGATTCACCCTCTTTTGTTTCGGTGCTAAAGCCAATGGTGCTTTTCCCGAGACGACGAGAGATCACATTCTCTAGGTTGACGAAGGCGCCGCCAGCGATAAAGAGGATATTTTCGGTATTTACCTTGATATACTCTTGGTGAGGGTGTTTGCGCCCCCCTTTTGGAGGGACGTTGGCAATTGTTCCTTCGACTATTTTTAAAAGAGCTTGCTGAACCCCTTCTCCAGATACATCTCGTGTGATCGAAACGTTGGAGGTTGTCCGGTTGATTTTATCGATTTCATCGATGTAGACAATGCCAAGTTCTGCTCTTGCCACGTCGTAATCGACGCTTTGCAACAATCTTAAAATGATGTTTTCGACATCTTCCCCTACGTAGCCAGCCTCGGTCAAGGTGGTGGCATCGGCAATAGCAAAAGGGACATCCAAAATTTGGGCCAGCGTGCGGGCCATTAATGTTTTTCCAGATCCTGTAGGACCAAAAAGGAGGACGTTTGATTTTCCAAACTCGACCTGGTCAGATAAATTTCTGTTGTGGACTCGCTTATAGTGGTTGTAGACCGCAACAGAAATCGACCGCTTAGCGCTATCTTGCCCAACGATGTATTCATCAAGCTTATTTTTTATTTCAAGCGGTTTTAACACTTTAAATTGGATCGCACCACTTTCTGTAGCACCCTTTTTCTCTTTTAAAGGGGAGGCAGCGGGGCCCGAGTCTTGCGGTTTATCGATGATACCGCTGCATAGGCGGACACATTTGTCGCAGATGTAGACATCTGGACCTGATATAAGCTTTTCGACCTGTTCCTCGCTTCTGCCACAGAAGGAGCATTCCAATTTTTTTTGTTTATCTGACATTCTTACGCCGGTTTTGGTATGATAACTTCATCTATTAGCCCGTATTCTAATGCTTCTTGTGGGCTCATGTAATAATCTCTTTCTGCATCTTTTTTGACCCGTTCAACGGTCTGGCCAGTGCACTCAGCAAGAATTTCGTTCATCAAGCTCTTGATAAAGATGATCTCTTTTGCTTGCAGTTGGATGTCAGCACTTGTTCCGCCTACTCCGCCGATCGGTTGGTGGATCATGATGCGGCTATGGGGAAGGGCTTTTCTTTTCCCTTTCGTTCCTGCTGCCAACAGAAGGGCGCCCATAGAGGCTGCCTGGCCGATGCAGTAGGTGTTGACGGTGACGCCCAAGTATTTCATGGTGTCGTAAATAGCCATGCCGGAAGTGATCATCCCGCCTGGCGAATTGATGTAGAGGTGAATGTCTTTTTTAGGATCTTCCATCTTTAAAAAGAGGAGCTGAGCTACAACTACGTTTGCGACGTGGTCATCAATTTCTGTTCCAATGAAGATGATCCTGTCCTTTAAAAGGCGGGAATAGATATCCATTGATCGCTCGCCGCGACCGGTATCTTCAATGACATAGGGGGTTAACGAGAGGCGAGGGCGGTTTTGTTCTTCAAAGTGCATATTTTCCCTTTGGGTAAATCCCGTTTTATACCAGTCGGCAAATTATACACCAAACCCCAATTCCTTCCCTACCCTTGCCCCTGCCCTTGCCCGAATTTTTAATTAAGTACTTTTTGAAATGAATTAATAAGAGTTTTTACCAAGAGGCTTTTCGGGCAAGGGCAAGGGCAAGGGTATTTGAGGGCAAGCGGGTCACCTCCAAATTGCTTGTATCGCATCAGTAGTCGCAGCTTTCAACGACTGTTCAACTTTCAATCTGGCATCACTGGCAGAGATTTTTTGGATAAGCGTCCGGATCATTGGCAGCTGCTGCATGCCGACAGACAACTCTCGGATGCCTAAGCCAATCAGGAGAGGAATCACTTTTGGATCCGAAGCAATTTCACCGCAAATAGAGAGGGGAGTACCCATTTTTCGAGCGCCGTCTACAATTGTTTTTAACAGGCGGACCATTGCAGGGTGAAAGGGCGAAGCGCCAGGGACAATCTGAGGTTTGTTCCTGTCTACAGCCAATAAAAATTGCATCAGATCGTTAGTGCCAATAGAGAAAAATTCGCATTCAGAAGAGAGGTCTTCTAAAATCAGGGCGGCGGAGGGGACCTCGATCATACATCCCAAGCCTATAAAATCGCCCGAGGGGAGCCCTTCAACTTCTAGCTCTTTTTTTAATTCTCTGATGATCTTCTTTGTTTCTAAGATCTCTTCTACTGAGGTGATCATTGGGATGAGCAGTTTGAGTTGACCGTACGGGGCTGCTCGGAGCAGGGCTCGAACCTGCTTTTTAAAGATAGGCAACTCTTGAAGAAGAAGCCGTATAGCCCGTAGTCCTAAAGCCGGGTTTTCTTCTGTGTGATGTTCTTTGAGGATGGCTCCTTTATCGCCACCCAAGTCAAAAGCCCGGATCACAACCGATTTGCCCTTCAGCCGTTCAAGAATCTCTTTGTAAATAGTGAACTGCTCATCTTCTGTCGGCAACTCATTGTCTTCGCTAAGCAAAAATTCTGTTCTAAATAGGCCGCAAGCGATGGGACTATCGGGTAAATCGTCAAGCGTGTCGACATTGATGGAAAGCTGGATCGTTTCGCCATCGGCAGTTTTTGGCGGTGTCCCATCTTTTGTCTGCGCTTTTTTAGATAATGCGAGCTGCTGGATTTCGATAAAGTAATTTTCAAGGGTATGAACATGTGGGGAGACAATGACTTTCCCACTCGTCCCATCGACAATCGTAGGAGTGCCTCCCTTTAGCTTTTTAGGATTCAACGCTAGTTGAGAAACGTAAGGAATCCCTTTTGCTTTTGCTATGATAGCAGTGTGAGAAGTAGCGCCGCCCCTTTCGGTCACAATAGCTTTTACACTTCCCGGAAGGATGGATGCTATTTCAGAGGGGGTCAAATCGTAGGCAAAGAGGATAATCCCCTCAGGTAAATTGTCGAGCCGTTGTCTTACCTTTTTCCCCAAGTGCTTCATCACCCTTTCAGAAACATCTTGGATATCGCGAAATCTTTCACGGAAAAAAGGGTCTACCATTCCCTGGAACTGCTTTTCGTATGAAGCTAAAATAGTTTGAAGGGCGTTTAAACTTTTTAATTTACTTTTTCTGACCTCACTTTCCACTTGGCTTGTGAAAATAGGGTCGTCGAGTAGTTCTAAATGGGTTCCTAAAACATCAACAGCTTCTTGGGCGTTTTCTTCTTTCAGCTGTTTTTGCAATGCCTTAATTTCTTGGACTGAGGCTTTGACCGCTTCTCGGTATCTTTTGATTTCGATGGAGGCGTTTTCTTTTGGCTGCTTCGTTGGATCGCTTTGCTTTTGAGCTAGCGGTAAGAGGTAAAGGTTACCAATCCCGATCCCTTTTGCAATGGGAATGCCCTGAAAAACAAGCTCTTCGAAGATCATAAGACGCTGATGTCCTCTAGGGGGCTTTCTAGCACCCGCATCAGTTTTGGCAAAATATCTTCTGCGCCATCTCCATCGATGACTACAATCAATTTACCATTTTTAGGGACTGCCAGAGTCAAAATACTAAGGATGCTTTTTGCGTTGATCGTTGTCTTTTTGTAGGTGAATTGTACGCTGCATTTTGCATGTTGCAGAATCCTGACAATGTTGGTGGCAGGTCTAGTGTGCAGGCCCATCGGATTCTTGATTTTGACTTCCAATTCAATCCGCTTAGTGGCTGTACTATTCAAGGTTTTCCTCTTTGTTTGAGATGGTGTCTAATAATTTTGACTGAAATTCTTTTGCAGAGTGGTAGCCAAGCAATTTCAGTCTATGGTTTAACGCAATCGTTTCTAAAAGTAAAACCACATCGCGCCCCGGTTTAACAGGCAGAATATGGCAAGGGACCGGAATTTCAAGGATCAATTCGTTTTTCTCTTCAATCCCTACTCTGTCATAATATTTGCTATCATCCCACTCTTCCAACTTAACGATGATGTCGATCGATTTGGCTTCTCGAACACAGACGGCGCCATATAGGTAAGCAACATTGATGATGCCGATGCCCCGTATTTCCATTAAATGGCGTGTTAAGGCAATGCCACGCCCTTCTAAAAAATTGGCCTCTTTCTTTTTAACTCTTACAATATCATCAGAGATTAAACGGTGCCCCCGTTCAATCAATCCAAGGGCAGCTTCGCTTTTGCCGACCGAGGATTCTCCCTGAATTAACACTCCGATACCAAACACCTCAACTAAAGTGCCATGACAATCAACTGAGGGGGCAAATTCTTCTGCCAGCAGCAAAGTCAGTCTGCTTAACAGATTCATGGTGGACATGCCGGCTCTTAACAGGGGAATGCCCTTTTCTTCGCAGAGGTCGACCAGCTCTTTTGGCGCTTTGTGTTTTCTTGCGATAATCACGGCCGGTGTTTGAGGAGAAAGAAGGGCTCTTATCCGGGATTTTCTGGTTTTTGCGTCTAAATCTTTCAAATAATGAAATTCAAGCCGTCCAAAAATGAGTATCCTCTTATTCGCATACCCTTTCATATAGCCTGCAAGGCTTATACCAGGACGATTGGCTTGAGGGACTAAAATAGTCCTCTGCAGGCCGGCAGAACCTGCAACCAATTCAAGCTCTAGCCTTACGCCATGCTGTTCAAAAAGATCTTTTACTCGATACATTCGATCACTTGCTGTGCTTGAAAAGACCGATCATTTTCAAGTTTCAAAGCAATATTACATATTGCCGACAAATTTGAAAACGAAGACTCACCAAGCAGTGTTTTCAAACGCAATAAATAAACCACAGAGCCACGGAGATCACAGAGGAAGCTTGAGGGCAGTGAGGCCAATTCGTTCCACAAAAAGAGAAAAATTTACTCTTTCGAGTCTTTGTCTCGATTTCGAGCATTTGACAAACACAAAAGAGCTCCATTTGATTTTCAGTACGTTAAGTGTCGAATTGACGTTTTTTTACGAAACGAATCGACCTCGCTGCCCTCAAACTTCCTCTGTGATCTCCGTGGCTCTGTGGTTTATTTAGGCAGTTCGTTCCAAATAAAAGAAGAGCCAGTCGCCAAAGGTGGGGAAAGCTTGGATCTCTGCCGCGGCAAAATTGCTTTTCAAAGGGGAAAGCGATTTGGTCATGTCAGAATAGTAAGCATTGCCCATCTCTTGTTCCGGGTACCAATCTTCTAAAAAGCACTGATAGCATCTTGTGCCGAACGACTCATAGAATGGGTAAAGATGCTTGGGGTTGAGGGGTACGCCTTCTTCTAAGAAAATAGGATCCTGCTCTTCTAATCTTTCGATGAACGCCAGGTATGTGTTTTTAAGGTCTTGAACCTGAAGAATTCCGGTGTCGTCAAGTTTGCCAAAGCCATTGTGAATCGATAAAAAAGCTAAATAGTCTTGTGGAAACAACACACCGGGAAATTCACTTTGTAGCAAAGATAAGAGGTAGTCGTCTGCCGGAGGGTCTCCTTGAAAGAAGCCCGTATCTCCTTTGATGCTATAAATCAGCTTAGGTTTGACAGGGGAGTCGAATGTTTTTTGAGTTAAAAAGACGCAAAGGTCGTCCAGCGTGGAAAAGAATTTGGTTAAAAGTGGGGCTAAATCTGGATGAAAAGGGAAGCGGGAGATCCAAAAATCGCGACAAAATTCGATCCGGTCTTCTGTTTTCAGCTTAGAGAGTTCAAACCAGCCTCTTGGAAGGCTTGGAGAAAGCTTTACGGCCTCTTGCCAACTCATGTTAGAATCCTGCCGCAGATGAATCACTTGGTGGTAGGCACCGACAGAGGCTTCTTTGGCAGATGATTCCTTGAAATATTCTTTTATATGATGGTCCATGTCAACTCACACTCGTTCTGAGCAACAACATCTAACAACTGTTGGCCAAAAAATCACGCATTTTTTTTGCTACCACCCTAGCTTACTGCTAAGTTTGCTGATGCTGCTGGCCCTTTCGGCCGTCCCTTACGAAAAACCGGTTTATCGTCAAAAAGACTCACCCTATCGTATCGAATGGAAAGATAACATGAAACATCACCTGTTGGCCCGGTTTGGCGAAGGGGATAAGTCAGCTCTTCTTTCGTCTCTTTTGATGGGCAGCCACTTGCCCGAACATTTAAAGGCCCTTTTTAAAAAGACAGGCTTGCTTCATGTCGTGGCCATATCCGGTTTTCATTTTTCTTTGCTACGTGGGTGTCTTTTTTTTATTTTGGGGTTCTTTTTTCGAGGGAAGGGAAAATTTGTGATTCTGTTGCTGTTTTTGGCAGGATACGCTTTTTTCTTAGGCCCTTTTCCTTCTGTTTTAAGGGCTTTTTTTTCGACGCTGATTCTTTTGCTTGGCGACCTGTTTAACCGCCGTTCAAAACCTTTAAATACTTTTGGCCTGTCGCTTGTTGCCACTTTAGTATTTGATTGGAAGCTTATTTATCAACTTTCCTTTCAACTGAGCTTTGGCATTACGTATGCCATTTTGACTCTGTATCCTTTTTTGCTAGAAAAAGCTTCTTTTCCAACTATCGACGAGGTGAGGCAGCAATCTCTTGGAAAGCAATGGTTTTTGGTGTGCAGAACGGTATTTGAAAAATCGCTCCTCTTTTCTTTGGCGGTCTATTCGATCGCCATCCCGATGTCTTTGTATGCTTTTGGGGCTTTCCCTTTGATCAGTCTGTTGATCAATCTTCTTTTTACTCCTCTGTTTTCGCTGCTGCTAGGGGCCTTTTTGTTGGCCACTCTCTTTCCATTTCTTGACCCAATCGTTGCAATTGCGGCAGATGGCATATTATTTGGTTTAAATTTCTTCGATCTCCCTTTGCCTCAATTGAAAGGACAATGTCCTTTAGTTTTTATCATCGGGGTGCTATCACTTTTAACATGCCTCCCCATCTTTTGTAGGAGGGGGGGAAAATCAACATGTTGGAGTAAATCTATGAGCTTATATGTACAACTTTGCAGTCTAACTGCGGCTGCGTTTTCTACGAACTATCCTTTAATAGCTAAGGGAAATGTTACCCAGAAGCCTGCATTTCAATCGATGGCGAGCATCTTAAATGCCGGTGTTGCTTATTTTATTACAGCAAAAGTGGCAGAACTTGCCCACTCTTGTTTCGAGCAGCTTATCCGTACTACTATTAGAAGCCAGCCTGGCCAAGTGGCTCTGTTTGTTGGTTCTGTTGGTGCGCTTTTCGTCGCTCCAAAAATCATTGCAGAAGTTAAAAAGAATCTGCCCGGATAATCCGAGCTACAAAGGTTGGCTCATCGCCAACCTTTGTCTCTGTATCTATAAAAAATTGCCAAATCGGGTGCAATGGAAGGCTTTCACGCTGTTTAACGACGCTTTTGATGTTAAAATGTGGCTATTATTTTGTCCCTTACAGCTCGTTAGAGAGTATCATTGAAAAGGATAAAGAAAGTTATTACCTTGCGCTAAGAAGGTCTCAACAATCGTTAAAAAAGGACAATCCAGATTATCAAACGTGGCTCCTTTTTTTCTTTCGTTCATTGTATAAACAGGCAACACAGCTTAAGTTGAAAGTCTCTCAGGAACATGTTGTGCAAAGTCGGCTGCCCGAGCTTTCTGCGTCAATACTCCATAATGAGGACGCAGATGGAATAACGATTGTAATCACAGGCCCCACTACCTTTGTAGAGAAGCTAGCAAAGGACTCGAGATGGGGGACAAGAGAGCTAGCAGAAATACTGTCTGAAGCTTCTGGAACCTCCTCAAGACGATTAGGTGATAACGTCAAAAACTCTGCCTTCTAATTCCTCTGGAATTTGGAGGGCCTCTAGAAGGGCTCTATCACATGAACCCTCAAGGTCATCCAGAAAACTCTGCACGACATTCATTTCAACTCCTTCCCTCAAAAGTTCAAAGCCCCTATCCTCGAGCAAACGCTTCATTTCCCTTCTGTAAGCTAAGAGAAATTGTTTTGCTGCCAAGGATTGGTTATTTGTTAAAGGTCTTACTTTAGGCTGATCGATCCGCTGTCTTTCATCAACCATAGCAAGGATAAATTGAAGTGGTGAAGCCTCTTCCAGTCGAGTTTCATTTGTTTCCAGAATGGCATTTAAAAATGTGGTAATTTGATCAAAATCAATGTCACGTTCTTTTAAATCACTTTCTTTATATAAGTTATCCATGACCTTTTTGCGTTGCCCTTCGATCCAGTTTGCCTCATCTGTAAGATTAGCAGCTCCTTTTTCTTGTTCTGGATTCAGAGGATGCGATTGATTGATCTCATCCATCTCCGCTCGTAACACTGTCAACCTAAGGGAATGTTGCTTTATTCTTTCCCGGGCCTCATTTATTTGTTCGAGTGCAACTGTTCGGTCTATCCTTGTTCCATTAGGGAGTTCAACGGGATCGAAAGGAGTTTCAAGTTGTGCGCGCTCTAAAAAATCCCTGATCTCTTGACTTACACCTTCCATAGCATCTAAAGAGAGTTTGTTCACATAAAAACTTAATAGACTCTTTGCTAGTGAAAGATTGATCCATCTATCAATAAATTCACGGTCGGCTTTGTCTCCGCCAAACGCCTTTTCTATCCCCTTATTAAAACTCGAACCAATGGCTAATCCAACTGTTGAGAGTGGTTGTAAAGCTTCTCGAGGTATAAAAGTATTTAACCATCCATCTGTTATAAGGGCAGCCGTTTTAACTTGAGAAGATAAATTTTGACCGAACTTTGTAGTTAAAACACCAGCTTTCCCCATCTTTGTATGCTTATGGGCTCGAATGGCTTCATTTTTTCCTGGATGACGATGCAGAAAAGTTTCAACTAATTGATCCAGTGGGATTGCTTCTATTATCTTCCTTTTTACCACTAGAAGATTGTGGGCATTAGGTAGGAGATGATTCCCATTTCTATAAAAGGCTAGAGTTTGAACGCTCATATCTGATCCTGTTGGTCTTGTTTTTCTTTAGCTGCATCCTTCCCGGAAGGAGAGGATGCCAATGGTTTAGCTTATATTGCTATGGAAGGAAACTAACTCTTAAAGCCTGCGCTAAAGATTGATCACATATCTCCTGTAAGTCCCGTAGACGCGTTTCTATTTCCGCAGGTGAAACACCTTGCTGAATGAGAGCTTCATTTTTATCTTTAATCATTTGACGCACTTTTAACTTGTGAGAGGTCTCTAAATGTTTTGCAGCTTGTTCAAGTTGGTCATCTGTTAGTGGAGGGAGGTTTTGATTTATAATGGCTGAATTCAAAAAAGTAACTATGTCGTCTGTTGGCAAATTAGCATCCGCTAAGTCAGTCGGTCGGTAAAAACCTGTTCTCAAAGGGCAAACAGAGGCCTCTAACTGATGAATTTGTTCTCTTAATGCTGCTATCTCTGCTGTATGATCAACTTCGATATATTGATCTAGTTGCTCAAGCTCTAAATTTGCGATACGTTGATTGAGTGCGTTTATTGGCCCTTCTACAATGGGCACCCTAATGTTAAGATGCTCTGTAATGCTTTCTCTATCAAAGATTATTCTGGCAGTAGGCGGTGTCACAGGATCTTTGGGGATCTCTAGGGTAATGGGATTGTAAAATTCTTGAACTCCATCCCGGCGATCGATCTCAATTCCATTCTCATTATAAAATTTAACTAGATCGTGTACTAAAGAGTTGTTGATATATCTTGCACAATCAGGCCTGGTCATTAGCTCAAAGTCTGCCTTGTAGGCGCAAAATAGGTCCTCAATCCCTTCTCTAAATCCATGCCCAATAGCTAAGCCAACTTTACAGAGTGGGTCTAAGGCTGCAGGATGAATAAATGTTCTGAATGAATTATCGACTTTAACGGCTGCTGTTTGAATGTCTGTGCATATCTTTACACTTAAGTTCGTGCTTGCAATACCAAACCATCCAAGGATTCTCCTTCTATTATTTTCATAGCGATTTGCTTCATGTGGAAACTTTTCCAAAAGCCTTGTCCTTGTCTCTATCCTTTGGATCGTATTTAAAACTCCTCTCTTTTTATGTAGAAGAACATCGGCTCGTGGCAGGACATGAGTCCCGTTGATATAAAAAGTTGTGGCATTAGCAGCCATAAAAAGACCTCCTATCGGTATTGCACGCTTCCTCATGATGAGTGCAAGGTCGAAATATCAACTTCTTAACTTTTTATGACAAGTGTGTGCTCCAAGAAAGTGGTTTTATCCCAGATATCCTCTCCTATTGCCTACAAGCATTAAAAGTGCTCTTTGCCCGAAATTTAGAAAAAATCTCTGCTTTTGCGCCAAGGAAAAGGACGCGCCACCTTTTATGTCCGTGCAAGGTAGTGCAAAAGAGATCAGGATAATGGCGCAATTGCGAAAGATTGCGCCGGTATAAGCCGTATATTGGCGCGATTTAAAAGGAAATGGAGTATCCCGACATGTAAAAGGGTGGAATGTGTCGGGATACTTGATTTTTGCCGTTATTTTTGAGTATCCCGACAGATGATCGGACGAGATGTGTCGGGATACTTGATTTTCTCTGTTTTTTTTGAGTATCCCGACATATAATAGGGTTAGATGTGTCGGGATACTTAAGAATCCCGACAAGAGGGAGAATGGTTAAACCTACAAGTTCAAGCGAGCTAGATGCACTTGTGTCTGTCCTAAGCCGTTTTCCGGCAGGGGCTTCTATCGATGATATCCTTACGTCCTTTGATGGTGGATTAAGTGAAAGGGTAGTTCAAAGACGTCTTGTCATGCTCATCAAGAATGGGACGGTTATTGCTGAGGGGCAAGCACGCGCCAGAAGATATCGGGTGACATCGCCTGAAATTAATCCAGAAATTGTACTCAGAATGAAGCCTTTCACTTTTTCTGCTGAGGCAAAAGTGACCCAAGAAAAACTGAAAAGGCCTGTTAATGAAAGAGGGCAGCGTGTCGGTTACAAACGCTCATTTTTGGAAGAATATAGGCCAAACAATAGCTATTATTTAACAGAAGCAAATCGAGAATACCTTCGGGAAATTGGCAAAGTGCCTGACGGAAAACGCCCAGCGGGAACCTATGCTAAGCAAATTCTGCACCGTCTCTTGATTGATCTTTCTTGGAATTCAAGCCGTTTGGAAGGAAATACCTATTCATTACTTGAAACTGAACGATTAATTGAATTTGGGGAAGAAGCCGATGAAAAGAGTTTTTTAGAGGCCAGAATGATCCTCAATCACAAGGAGGCGATAGAGTTTTTAGTTGAGTCGATAGACCAGATCGGTTTTGACCGTCGAACAATTCTAAGCTTGCATGCGTTGCTTTCTCGAGATTTGCTTGGAGATAAGGCATTAGAAGGACAACTAAGAAGTTTGGCTGTTGGAATAGGTCAATCAGTTTACACGCCACCATCGGTTCCACAGTTAATAGAAGAATGTTTTGATGAGATTTTAACAAAGGCGGCATCAATTAAAGAGCCGTTTGAGCAAGCTTTTTTTGTTATGGTTCATTTGCCCTACTTGCAACCGTTTATCGATGTCAATAAGCGTGTGTCGAGGCTTTCGGTTAACATTCCACTCATTAGAGAAAATTTAAGCCCGCTTTCATTTATCAAAGTGCCGGAAGATGCGTATAAGGAGGCTATTTTAGCTGTTTACGAGCTCAATGAAATTGCATTGTTGAGAGATGTGTTTATTTGGGCTTATGAACAGTCATGTATGCGCTATTCTGCCACACAGCAAGCTGTAGGGATGCCTGATCGTCTCCGCCTCCGCTATTCTAAGTTAATTAACGAGATAATCGTCAATGTTGTGCGGGGTTGTCTGAATAAAAAAGAAGCGATTGCCCTTATTAAGCGCGATGCGGAAGAACATATTCCATTAAGCGACAAAGCCTCGTATGTGGAGATTGTAGAAAGGGATCTCACCTCATTACACAAAGGACATTTGGTCCAATACCGCCTCCTCGATTCAGAATTTGATGCTTGGATAAAGCAATGGCGTTGAGGACATGTTTGTTGTTCTGAGAGATCTTTTCTAACTTCGAACACATTCCTTTCACTGAAAATAGCGTTAAACAACTCCATGCATGGCTATTGAAGTATTCAGAAAAGGATGGGCGCCATAGAGGCATTAACCAAAGCGAATAGAAATACGCTCAAGAAACATTTGGAAAGCCTTGTAGAAAAATCGTTACTTTTGTGCCAAGGAAAAGGTCGCGCCACCTTTTATGCCCGTGCAAGATAGTGCAATGAAGTCAGGATAATGGCGCAATTAGAGGAGAATTCGTGCTCGAGATCTGACTTCCTCTGCCGAGATACTTGAGAATCCCGACACATAGGGTGACTCTCGGCACGCTTTAAAGTTAGATTTTTATTACGCGAAGCGTTTGGAGTGCTAAACTCCTGTTTAGCTTTCACTTTCACTAATAAGTCAAAGCTAAACAGGAGTTTAGCACTCCAAACGCTTCGCGTTCTATAATGTTTTTTGGGGAACTGGTAGAAATGGGGGGCTCTTGACGTGAAAGGGGAAAATAAGACAAAATTTGGTCACTTTTTCATGGCGGTTGTAGCTCAGTTGGTAGAGCGTCGGATTGTGGTTCCGAATGTCGCGGGTTCGAGCCCCGTCGATCGCCCATCTTTTTTCTGTGGAACTTTCAACTGCATTCTTTCTAGGTCTTATCCAAGGGATAACAGAGTTTTTTCCTGTTAGCTCTTCCGGGCACCTAACTTTAGCCGAACGGCTTATGGGGATGACTCTAGATGACGAAATGCTTCTTTTTAACATCTTTTCTCACGTAGGCACTCTGTTTGTCATTCTCTTTGTCTTTAGGCGAGAGGTTATGGAAATTTTTACTAGAAAGTCGACGATGAGAAGAGCCCTTATTTTGGGCACTTTGCCTCTGTTCTTCTTTGTTCCTCTATTTAAAGTGATCAAGGCAAGCTTTGGGGCTACTGAAGTGTTAACCGCGGCGTTTGCCTTTACCGGCTGCGTCCTTTTTTTAGGTGATCGACTCCGAATACCTGTCGATTCTAAGTGGCGACCGCTTGTTGTTGGCATGGCCCAGACCATTGCCCTTTTCCCGGGTGTTTCTAGAAGTGGAATGACCATTTCGGCCGGACGAGTTGCCGGTTTTTCTAGCCAAGAAGCGATTACCTTTTCGTTTCTTCTTGCCATCCCTGCTGTTTTAGGTTCTTTAACGTTAGAAATTTACCATCTTATGCGAGAGGGAAGTGCTGATGTCGTCGACCCGCTTCCTCTAGCAGTCGCTGTTATGACTGCCTTTGTTGTCGGCTTTTTTGCGCTCGGCTTTATCAAAGCCCTTGGCAGGATGGGCAAATTGGGCTATTTTGCATGGTATTGTTTAGCTTTATCCGGGCTAACGTTTTACCTGTTATAAGTTCCGATGTCCAAAAAAGACAAAAATAAAAATAAAAGTTCAATTCTTGGAGTGATCCAAGATTGGCAAGATTTAAAAGGGGTGTTGCTCCTGATCATTGGGGTGTTTTTCCTCTTAAGCAGCTGGAGTTTTGCTCTGCATGCTCCATCAGCTAATTGGTTTGGGTACATCGGGTATGGAGGCAGTCTTTTTCTCCATTCAGTGTTTGGTATCTTTAGTTTTATTGCCCCTCTTGGTCTGATCTGGTTAGGAGGCGAACTCCTTTTTTCAAGGGAACCTCCTCCATTGACCACGCGATTGGTAGCTTTCTTGGTCCTCTTTTTTTCGTTGGACATGTTGGTCGCTGTCTTTGAAGATATTGACCCCACATGGGCCTTAGAGTGGGGACGAGCCCTTTATCCGGCCTCGTATAAAGGGATGCCACCTCCACTTTCAGGTTTTCCGGCCTTGATGGTTTATCGCTATATCCCTTTTTTAAATTTAAAACTGTTGGTCAATCACACAGGAGTTTTTCTTCTTTTCGGTACTCTTGCTGCTGCTTCAACCCTTTTTCTTTTAAAACTTCCTATCCAAAAGGTAGTAAAAGGATTGATCCGGCTCATTGGTCGTCTTTATCCTAAGCCTACTTTTGAAGAGCCTGTGTTGGAGATGGAAAAAAGCCCCAATGCTAGCCGTCTTGTGAAGCTAAAAATCCCGACTCCGCAGAAAGAAGAGCCGCAAGAGGCTTTATTGATCCGTCCAAAGAAAGAGCTAGTCGAACGTCCTTCTCTTTCGATGAAAATAGATGAGCCAAAAGAAAAGCAAAAGCCGCTCGTTGAAATTGCACATCCTGTAGCGCCAGCAAAACCCCATATTGTCGGCGGATACGAACTTCCACCTCCTTCGATGCTGACGGCTGCAAAAAAGGTAGACCAAAGCAATCTGAAAAGCCATTTAAAGAAACAGGCAGAGGTTTTAGAAGAGACGCTGCAAAGTTTTGGCATCGAAGCCAAAGTGGGACAAATCAATTGCGGGCCGACGATCACTTCTTTTGAAGTGCACCCTTCTATTGGGGTTAAGGTCCAGAAAATCAAGGCGCTTGAGAACGATATTGCCCTCAACCTAGAGGCAAAATCGATCCGGATCATTGCGCCGATCCCTGGTAAAGCTGCTGTCGGAATTGAGGTTCCTAACCTGGTTTCGCAAGAGGTGAGCTATAAAGAAATGCTCCACAACTATTTGCAAGGGCCAAAAAAACACAAACTGCCTCTTTTGCTTGGCAAAGCCGTGAATGGAGAAGATGTTGTAGCAGATCTTGCAAAAATGCCCCATTGCATTATTGCAGGGGCAACAGGGTCTGGTAAATCTGTCTGCATCAACACCATCATCATGTCCATTTTGTACATGTACCGTCCTGACGAAGTGCGGCTGTTGATGGTTGACCCCAAAAAAGTAGAGCTAACGCCCTACACCAAGTTGCCCCATCTCATTGCCCCGGTCATTACCGAACCGCATGGAGCTCAAGAGGCCCTCAACTGGATGGTGAGAGAGATGGAGAGACGTTACGAGATCCTCAAATTGGTTGGGGTACGAAACATCGATGCGTTTAATTCTCGTACGCCTGATGAAGCCTACGAAAAAAGCTTAAACATTGCGATACCAGAAAAAATGCCCTACATCGTGGGGATCATCGACGAGTTGGCCGACTTGATGATGGCTGCTACAAGTGATATCGAAACGCCTATTGCCCGGATTGCTCAGATGGCCCGTGCGGTGGGGATGCACCTGATTTTGGCTACTCAAAGGCCTTCAAGAGAGGTGATCACCGGGCTCATCAAAGCCAACTTCCCAACCAGGATTTCCTTTAAAGTTTCCAGCCGGATCAACAGCCAGATTATTTTAGATGAAGTAGGCGCTGAAACCCTCCTCGGCAACGGAGACATGCTCTTTTTGCCGCCGGGGACTTCTCAGCTGGTGCGCGCTCAAGGGGCGTTTATTTCGGATGCAGATATCCAAAAGGCGATTGAGTGGATCACACGTCAAGCACCGCCAAATTACGAAATCCGCTCGTTTGATGCCTTCATGCCAGAGTCTACGAAGGCTAAAAAAGAGAACGAAGATCCGATGTACCAAGAGGCTTTAAAGGTAGTGATGTCGGCGCAGCTAGCCTCTGCTTCCTTTTTGCAACGAAAGATGAAAATTGGCTATCCAACAGCTGCACGTTTAATCGAGCAATTGGAAGAAAGAGGGGTCATTTCAGAGCCGGACGGTTCAAAAGCACGGCGTGTTTTAGCAACACCGCAGCCCCGTTTTGACGATGACGAATAAGAATAAAGTACGGTTTTGCCCCTTAGCCTCGGGCTCAAAAGGCAATGCCCTTTATTTAGAAACCGAACAGGTCAAAGTATTGATCGATGCGGGCTTGAGTCCAAAGCAATTGGAATTGCGCCTCAATGCCATCGGGTCATCTCTTGATCAGATCGATGCGATCTTAGTGACCCATGATCATTCAGATCATATTGCAGGGCTAGGGGCTATTTGGAACCGTTACCAGATCCCAGTCTTTGCAAATGGTGAAACGGCTAAAGCCATTGTGACTGCTATTGGAGTCGTACCTCGCTTCAAAATTTTCACAACCGGAGAATCTTTCGTTTTTGCCGATTTAGAAATTTTGCCCTTTACCATTCCTCACGATACGGTTGACCCTGTCGCTTTTACCATTCAGAGCGGAGGCATAAAGATAGGGGTAGCTGCAGATCTTGGCTTTGGGACAAGCCTTGTTAAAAGGGTATTGAAAGACTGCCATTATCTTTACTTGGAAGCCAACCATGAAGAAAGTTTTGTCCATGCCTCTCCTCGGCCGAGGGTTTACAAAGATCGGGTGTTAAGTAAGCTGGGTCACCTTTCCAATAAAGCCTCGGCCGATATTTTATCGGAAGTGGCCCATCCGGGCCTTGTCGCTGTCCATTTAGCCCATTTGTCTAAAGAGTGTAATTCTGAGGCAAAGGCGCTGGAGGTGGTGAATGGGGTGTTAGAAAATCGGGGTATCCGTTTAAATGTATCCATTGCTTACCAAGATCAGGTAAGCGAACAGATTTTACTTTAAATGGATACTACCCATGAACTTCTCAAAAGTCCTTTTAGCTGCCGCAATTTTGCCTCAGATAGCGTTACAAGCTGCTGAAATCCCTTACTATTACGATTATGGCTACCCGCCACCGGTCAGTTATGTAGAATCTTTTGGGACAGTGGTTGTCGGAGCTGAATGGCTCTACATGAAGCCAGCAGTCGATGAGAACTATTTTTCAGAGAAAACCGTTTATACGCCGGGTGCTTCAGGCTGCATCACCCGTCAAGCTCCGAGCCTGAATTGGGATTCCGGCTTTCGTGTGAATCTTGGGCTTCAATTTACCTTGCGATCAGTGGGCTTTGAATGTTTCTTACCTCTATTTTTGGACAACGGCCTCTCATTCAGATGCCTTCGCGAACAATTTTCCTGTTATCAATCCGGGGGAAACAGTGCCTTTGGCCGGCGGAATCGTTCCTGTTCTATTTAACAATGTTTCAGAGTTTTTTAATGGAGACTATTCGACCACTGGCCATTGGAAATGGCAATATAACCAGCTCGACGTCGATTTTTCTCGCATCTCAATGATCAATCGATCGATCACTCTTACACCAAGAGCTGGCTTTAGATTTGTTTGGAGCGAACAGCAACTCAATACTGCTTTTGCTCTTGTCTCATCGGGGGTAGGGGACAGCCTCCGAGTGGGTACTTACAATAAAAACAAAATAGACGCTTTTGGAATCAAATTTGGACTCGATAGCACATGGGATATCGGTTTTTGCGGATTGTCTCTTTATGGGAATTTTGACTACTCAGTGCTTCTTTCTTGCGTAAGTCTTCGGCAGGATCTTTTCCTTGCAGAAACAGTTGCTGCTTCGTCTCCTCTAACACAAGATTTGACCTTTAAAAGTAACCCAAAAAGCTTAAAGCAGATGGCAACCCTTGCTATTGGCTTGCAGTGGGTCAAAGATTTTAATTGCGACGAGAGTTTTCTCATTGTCAAGGCAGGGTGGGAATATATTTTCCTCTCCGGCCTCAATATGCTCATAGCTAGAGATGCCAGCGGCTTCGTCCTTGAAGACTTTTTAGATGGTACAACGGCCATGCCGGTCTCTCATACTTTGAGGGGAGACATGGGCCTTTACGGCCTCGTCCTCGGCGCCGATTACTACTTTTAATTTCCGCGAAGCCTCCAGATCTTGAGAGAAACTTGGGATGTTGAAAAAGAGGGTTCGAATAGAGAGCTCACTTGATGATTTTTTTTCACCTCGCAACGCGTTTGGAGTGCTAAACTCCTGTTTAGCTTTCACTTTCACTGATAAGTCAAAGCTAAACAGGAGTTTAGCACTCCAAACGCTTCGCGAACTAGGTTGTGCGGTAACCTAGCCAGGAGTCGTGGACCATCTGCTCAAGCGCCGGATATTTAGGTTGCCAATGAAGCTCTTTTCGCGCTTTGGTGGCATCTGCAAGGAGGATGGCTGGGTCGCCGGCACGTCTTGGACCTTTTTTGAGGTTCACTTTCTTTCCTGTCACCTTTTCCACAGCTGCTACGACTTCTAAAACTGAATAACCTTTGCCGTTTCCTAGGTTGTAAGCCCCCATTTTTCCATCCTTTAAAGCATCCCATGCTAAAAGATGGCCAGTGGCCAAGTCATAAATATGGATATAGTCGCGGATGCAGGTTCCATCTTCGGTTGGATAGTCTTCTCCAAAAAGGGTAAATGGCCTGTTTTCCCCAATCCCGTTCAGCAAAATCGGAATCAAATTGGTCGGGCTTGGGTTGCGATACAGCAGCTTTCCCTCTGGATCGCCGCCGGCGGCATTGAAGTATCTCAATGAAATGGCCTCAAAACTGGACCATCTGATCATCTCTTCAACGACCCGTTTTGTCTCACCGTAGGGGTTGATCGGCTGTTGCCGTGCCTTTTCGGTGATGGGCTCTTCTTCTGGATGGCCGTAAACGGCAGCCGATGAGGAGAAAATAAGCCTTTCAACACCCGCTTTTTCTATCTCTTCTAGCAAAACAAGGGTGTTAACCACGTTGTTTTCGTAATATTTAAACGGTTTTTCGACCGATTCCCCCACATTAGTGAAGGCAGCAAAGTGAAGAACGCCGTCAATTTTTCTTTTGAAAACTTCTTTTAAAAGGTGTCGGTCGCCGAAATTGCCGACGATGAGTTCACCTCCAACAACGTATTCTTTCTTCCCTTTAGATAGATCGTCAAGGATAATGGTTTGATATCCGTTCTCCAAAAATAATTTATTTACAAACGAGCCAATATAGCCCGCGGCGCCCGTGATTAAGAGAGTTTGTGTCATTATGCGAAAACTTCTATTGTGAGATTGATGTATAATCCTTTTGTAACACATGACTAGTGATGAGGTAAAACGTTCCTTTGGGCCTAGTCTTCTTTTTCAGAAGACTTGTGGCTATTTCGATGAAAGTCTCCCGATTAAATGGGGGATTGGAGTCCTGTTTGTCCTTGCCCTTTTCTTATCTCTCCATTTTAGAGAGGTCAGGGTCGAAACGCTTGAGTTGGACACGCCGGCTAAAAAATATGTCGTTGCCCAAACCAATTTCGAGTTTTTAGACCACGATGCGACAAAGCTGCAAAGGCTGGACGCGGTACGAGATTTAGGAAAAATCTACCGGTTGTCAGAGCGTGAGATACGTCAAAGAATCAAAGACATCGAAAATGACTTTGCCGAAAATGATGAGCTAAAAAAAGAACTTCCCGACGCTTCATTAAGCGAACTCCATTTCACAATGGATACCTTTCAAAGAGGGATACGCTCGCTCCATTTTACCGATCAAAGAACATTGGAGATGTTGAAGAAAAGAAATGTCGATGTCTCTCAATTTGAACCTTTAGAATCATTACAAGGACAATCTACCCTCTTTTTACCCACTTATATTTGGCAGCAAGAAGCTGACAGGATTTTTCAAGAACACCCCGTTCCTAAATCTTTCAGCAATTTCGTTGTGTCTGAATTTAGTAAAAAGCCTTGGAAATTAGAAGAAGATACAGTGCTCATGCGGAAGATCCGCTATGAGATAGAAAGTGAAGTAAAAGAGCAGTACACCTCGATCGGTGCGGGAGACAGGATCATTGATCAGGGCGAGCGGGTCATGAACCGCCACGTGACGATGCTGCTGGCTATGAAGCGGCAACTGAATGAAAGTCGAAATTTGTGGGCCCCCACAACGATTTTAGGCAGTTTGATCCTGGCCATTTTGATCACGTTTGTTTCTGCCTCTTTTTTCTTCACCAATTACCCCAAAATATTCCGCTCTAACCGGCAACTTTTTTTGCTGACCACGCTGTCGATCATTCCGTTGATACTATCTCGCGCTTTCGACCTTTGGCAGCTTAACTCTGATGGCCGTCTGCATGAATGGTTATCTTACCCACTGTTTGTCCCTCTTGCAGCCATTTTGACCTGTCATTTGATGGGGCCGAAAATTGCCACCTTTACGGCCGTTTTAATCACCGTCACGTTGACCATTTCAGAAACACTCGATCTGCAGGGGATGTTGATTAATATCGTCGCTTCTTTTGATTGCCATTTTAGAAACCAAAAGCTTAAAGCACCGAAAAGAAATTTTTGTCGTTTCCTTTAAGGCTTTTTTAGGGTGTATTTGGGTGATCGTAGCTTTTCACCTCTACGAAAACACGGTGTTTGACATCTCTATTTTGGCAGATCTGTTCTCTGCCTTTGTGTTTCTTCTTGGCACGTCTGTAATTGTATTGGGTCTGTTACCGCTTTTTGAAACCACATTCCAGGTTGTAACCGATGTCACGTTGATGGAGTACTTGGATCCAAGCCATCCTCTATTGAGACGGTTATCGATGGAAGCCCCGGGAACCTATCAACATTCACTTGTGGTAGGGACTTTAGCAGAGGCAGCAGCCTTGGCGATAGGGGCTAATGGTCTGTTTTGTCGCGTGGCAACCCTTTATCATGACATTGGAAAAATGGTGATGCCTCACTATTTTACTGAGAACCAGATGGGTGAGATGAATGTCCACAAATTATTAACGCCCACAGAGTCTGCCCAAGCGATCATTTCGCATGTGACTGAAGGGGTTGCAATGGCAAGGAAGGCAGGTCTTCCTGAGCCCTTCATCGATATCATCAAAGAGCACCATGGGACAAGCTTGGTCTGGTATTTTTACAAAGGGTATCTTGATCAAATGGGCTTAGAGGTAGGAGAAGGGGATGTCTCTTTATTCCGTTATGCTGGCCCAAAGCCTCAGAGTCGAGAAGCTGCCATTATCATGCTGGCAGATGGCATTGAAGCTGCCTCTCGGTCGCTTGATCGGTTAGATGAAGCCAACCTTTCTTGCTTAATGGATCAGATCATTGAGACCAAACAAAAAGACCACCAATTTGATGAATGCCCTCTTTCTTTTGAAGAGATGGCCATTGTGAAGAAGACGATGGTACAAACACTTGTGGCCGCTAGCCACGTCCGGATCAAATACCCCAAAGAGGTCGCAAGTGCAACTTAAAGAGATTAGAAGCTGTCTGATTACAGGTGCAACATCCGGAATTGGTAAAGCTTTGGCTTTGGCTCTTGCTGAAAAAAATGTTCCTCTTTTATTGACAGGTCGAAACTCTGAAGAGCTTAAAAGCCTGCAACAGCAAACTGGGGCCGAGATCTATGCGACAGATCTTGCCAATTTAGATAACGTCAAAGCCCTTTCCGAATGGATCGACAAAAAAAATCCTAATGTACAGATCCATAACGCAGGTTATGGATTAAGAGGGGAGTATGAGCAGCTTTCTGACCAAGAGATCATTGACATGATCAATGTCAATTGCACGACGCTTGCCCTGCAAACCCGTGGTGCTATCGATCGCTGGAAAAGAAGGGGAGAGGGTGGAATCATTGTGAATGTGGCTTCTGTTGTTGGCCATTTTCCTTTTCCCTTTTCTTCCCTTTATGCTGCGACAAAAGCATTTGTCCGTAATTTGTCCTTGTCAGTTGAAGGGGAAGAAAAGGGGAACATCCATGTGTTGACCTCTTGCCCAGGCGCTGTAGAGACTGCTTTTTTCTCGAGATCCCGAAAAGGGGGGGACGTTAGAAATAACCCTCTGACCATGCCGGTCAGTGTTGCAACCCAATCGATCATCAGGCAGATTGAGACAGAGAAAGACGAGGTCGTTTTTGACTGGAAATATGCCCTGTTTACACGCATTTTTTCTAAATTTGCCCCTCTTTCTTTTTTTACAAAGGTCTCTAAAAAGGGAGGCTAGGAGTTTCTCATGTCTGCAGTTGTTACCTTTATTGGTTTGGGTCAAATGGGCGAGCCCATGGCGAGAAATTTACGCAAAGGGGTGAAAACTCTTTATGTGTACAATCGAACGAAAGAGAAGGCGCTTTCTTTGATTCAAGACGGGGCAAGTTTGCTTGAACGTCCTGAAGATGCGTTTGAAAAAGGAAATATCGTATTCACGATGTTGGCCAACGACATGGCTTTAGAAGAGGTGACAAGGCTCTTATTAAAGACGATTAAACCCGGCTCGATCCACGTTTCAATGAGCACTGTTTCTCCGGAACTAGTGCATAAGCTAGAAAAGCTACACCAAGAAAAAGGGGCCTATTTCGTTTCTGCGCCCGTTTTTGGAAGGCCTGATGTTGCAGCAGCAGGCAAATTGTGGATCTGTCTTGCCGGAAACCCTGAAGCTAAAAAAGAGATCGAACCGCTTCTCAAACACATTGGACAGCGGATTGAAGATTTTGGCGACGTTCCAAACAAAGCCAATGTTGTTAAAATTTCGGGCAACTTTTTGATTCTTTCTGCTGTCGAAGCGATGGGAGAGATGCTCGATTTGGGAGAGAAAAACGGGATCGACAAGCAAAAGCTGGCCAATTTCTTTTCCGAAACCCTTTTTCCATCCCCCGTCTATAAAACTTACGGGCAGGTCATCGCAAAACAAGCCTTCGAGCCAGCCGGCTTCAAATTAGCATTAGGCCTAAAAGACATGCATTTAGTCCGTCAGACTGCCGATAATTCTGGCTGCAAGATGCCCCTTGTCACCCTTCTCCACGGCCTCCTCCAAGAGGGCATTGCCGAGGGACGCGAGCATCTCGACTGGTCCGCAATCACTTTGTCATCTCATTCTTGAGAGAAGGTGTGGGCGCTGAAACCTCAAACACTCGAAAGGCCTCATTTGAATAAAACGAAAACCTCGGCCTACGGAGTAGAGCCTGAGGTTTTCGTTTTTTCAACTGAGGCGCTTTCGAGCGTTGAGGGCGCCCAACCTTAATTTTTACCTTCGGAAGTAAAAGAAGTCGTTCCGTCTTTAACGGGATTTTTACGCACTGCCTGCAAACGGCCACCTTGCGATAAACGGCAGCAGGCATTTTGTAAAACCCTCTTCAAGCCGTTTTCGCAATCTGGCCATTTTCGGCTAGTGCTAAAATCCCAATAAGTTACGCGTTAGCGTTTGGAGCTAAGCGGCCTTGTTGCATAATTAGCCACTCCAGGCAATGAGATCTCGAGAGAAATTAGAAGTCGTGAAAAATAAATAAACGCTCGAAGAGCGTTTTGGATTGTAGCCCAGGGTAAGCGCGGAGTGCGCAACCCTGGGTAGGGTGATACAATAAGAATTGCACCCACGAAGTGGGTGCTGGATATTTTCTAAAGTAAAGCAGTGTTTTTGGCGAAAAATCAAGGATGATTTCGTCCATTTTTGGCGATTTTTCAGGGATTTTTGAAAGGAGACTGTATCTGTGCTGTTGGGAAGACGCCTCTTTGTATTCCTGACATTTTAGCTCCTGTTTTTGACGCTTTAACAGAATGTATATGAACTTGAAGCGTGCAGAGTGTCAATGAAAAACAAGGTGGAAATTGCAAGCAACTTAAGGCGAGTGATTTGTGCTCAGCCCCCCTAGAGAGGGCCGTTTTTTCTTACGGCGGAGAGTCTGGAGGTTAACTGATACTGAATTTTTTATTATGAATGGGTTAGCTTATGGAGGAGGTCGTGGCAGGCTTCGAGGAGGGCTTGACATTCGGTTTGTTCACCAATCACTTCGCCATAAATCTTGATCTTTGGTTCGGTGCCGGAAGGACGAATGATAAGTTTGGCATCGTTTTCAAGGCGGAAAATGAGGACATCAGAAATAGGGAGTGTGAGAAGTTCTTCTGTGCCAGTTATGAGATCGATCTTTTTCTTTTTGAGGTAATCCTCGGTTGCGATCACTTGTAGACGGTGGATTGAAGTGGGAGGGGTCGTTCGTAAAAGATCCATCACTCGGCGCATCTCTTCGTGTCCCTCTTTAGTCTCTGGGTAGGTGATCGAGCGAATCCCTTCCGCATAATGGCCGAAGGTTGCATATAGCTCGTTTAACTTGTCGACGAGCGTTTTACCTTGAAGGTGGGCTGCAAGGCAGGCCTCTGCAATGAGAAGGCTTGCCATGACCCCGTCTTTGTCTCGCACAGATGTTCCAAAAAGCGTTCCATATGACTCTTCCCCTCCGAAAATATATGTTTTGGATCCATCTTCATATTGATGGATAAGCTCACCAATGTATTTAAAGCCTGTTAACACATCGACACATTCAACATTGAAAGCACCGGCTATCTTCCTGAAAAGGTCTGTCGTCACAATCGTTTTGATCACAACGCTATTGGCAGGCTTTTGAGGCAAATGGGTCAAGATATGGTGCAAAAGAAGGCAGGCAATTTGATTGCCATTCAAAAGCTCCGCTTTTTCATGATGGCGAACGGCAATTCTCATCCGATCTCCATCCGGGTCTGTCGCAATCAAAAGATCGCCGCCCACTTTTCCCAGTGTTTGAAGGCCAAGCTCTAGAGAAGCCGGCTCTTCGGGATTAGGGAAATCGACAGTGGGGAAATTGCCATCCGGCGTTTCTTGTTCTTTGACCGTTTCAAAGTGGGTAAAGCCCCATTTTTTCATCAATTCAGGGACAAACACTATCCCTGTGCCATGTAGGTTGGAGTAGACAATTTTGATGCTGGAGCCATCAGCATTTTTTAGCAATTTTAGCTTCAAAAGGGCCTTGTCATACTCTTCTTTCAAAGGTTTTCCCATCCATTCTATCAAGGGAGAGGTGAGTGCGGCTTTTTTTACCTGATCGGGAGAGGTGATTTGGAAATATTCTTTTTCGATGCCCTTGTCGTGAGGAGAAAGGATTTGGGACCCATCTTGCCAATAGACTTTGTATCCATTGTATTCTTTGGGATTATGGGAAGCGGTGATCATGACACCGGCTTGGCACTTTAAAAATCTGGTTGAAAAGGAGGTGAAAGGAGTTGTCACAATAGTGTCAGTCAAATAAGCCTTGATCCCGTGGCCGGCCAATACACAAGCGACCACTTCTGCAAAGTCTTTGGAGTGGTGTCTGCAGTCGTAACCGATAAAGACGCTCAAATCTCCTGCTCCAAATGTCCTTCTTAAGTACCTTGCAAGACCTTCTGTTGTAAAAGCAACGGTGTAGGTATTGAGACGGTTCGTGCCAATCCCCATCAATCCTCTTAAACCCCCTGTCCCAAAAGAAAGGCGCGTGTAAAAAGCGTTGGTGAGGGCTTCAGGTTCTTTTTTTTCCATTTCGATGACAGCTTTAATTGTCTGTTCATCAAAAGGTGGTAACGACCATGCTTGAACCCGTTCTTGCGTTGCTAAATCCATTTATTGGTCATTCCGTTTCAAAGTTTTCAGGAGTGTGCGTGCTAGTTGTTCGTAGGGGAGGTGGGCCCCTTCGCTCCCTTTATAAAAAGCGGCAGGTTTTCCCTCGTCGGCACCATATTGCAATGAAGATAAAAAGGGAATATTGCCCAAAAAATCGATCCCGTACCGTTCTGCTAAAAGGGATCCACCTCCTTTGCCAAAGACAAAGCCAGACATGTTTTCAATGATGCCTGCTGTGGGTATTTGTAAAATTTCAAAGGCTTGTAATGCCCGTCTGGCGTCTTGTAAGGCAACTTCTTGTGGGGTAGTGACAATGATCCCTTTTTTTTCTGATAAAAGTTTGGAAAGAGAGATGGGCACGTCGCCTGTACCGGGAGGAAGATCGACCACTAACAGATCGAGGTCTCCCCATGGGGATGCAAGAAGTTTTTCTAACAATCCGTGCAAAATAGGGCCGCGCCATAAGCCTGCTTGCCCTTCTTGCAGAAAAAACCCGACCGACATGATTTTAATGCCAAATTTTTCTACAGGTTCCTTAGGGGATTGTGTGCGAGTAAGCCCCAACATCACCGGAATCGAAGGGCCGTACATGTCAGCATCCAAAAGGCCTACTTTTAACCCAAGCTGCGACAAGGCGATGGCTAAATTGACGCTAACAGTCGATTTGCCCACGCCTCCCTTTCCGGAGGCGATCAAAAGGGCGGGAGTTAGGCAGAGCATATCGGCACATCTTTAAGTGTTGAGTAAGGATTGATCCCTTCACATTCTTTTTTTACGTTTTCCCAGGCAGATTCACTTGCCATATGGCGCGGCCAAAAGGGGTAGGTTTGGCACTGTGTGGGGCGGACGTCGTACACTGTGCATTTGCGATCTTTGTAAAAGATACAGTCGTAGTGGGGAAGCAGCTCTTTCAAGCAAAATCTTCCATTGACGATTCTTACAAACTGACGGGTAAACGCCTGAATAGACAAATCCAGTTTCTCAGCCATTTTTTCAATTTCTTCGACCGTGACAAAGACAAGGCCCGGAGAGCCGGTGCAACATTTGCCACACCCGGTACAGGAAAAGAGTCATTCTCTGTCCTTCAGTTTTTGCCGTATGCCGGCCACGATAAACAGAGCAAGAAAAACAATGGTCACTAACCCGACAACGGTTGCTTCGAGTTGGATGTTACAAAATAAGGGGTTCAACATGATTGCCAACCATGTTAGAATGTTTCCTTTTTTTAGTGAGGAATAAAAATCCCGATGCAGAAGCAACGCGAACATTGGAGCTCCCACCTAGGCTTTATTTTGGTGGCAGCCGGATCGGCAATTGGTCTTGGTCTCCTGTGGAAATTTCCCTATGTCACGGGAGAAAACGGGGGCGGTCTCTTTGTTTTGGTCTACATCGCTTGCACGTTGCTCATCGGTATCCCTGTCTTTATCGGCGAATTGGTGATTGGCCGAAAAGCTCAAAGAGGGGCGGTTGGCTCCTTTGCCCATCTGACTCATAATAATACTTTTTGGAAATCTGTCGGTTGGCTTGGGGTTTTATCTTCCTTTTTGATCATGTCTTACTACAGCGTGCTCGGCGGTTGGGGGATGAACTACATTTTGATGTCGTTGTCCCATTTTTGGCAGGGCAAATCAATCCCCGAAATCCGAGACACTTTTGATGTGCTTGCTTCCTCCGGAGATATCACCCTCTTTTGGCACTTTGCCTTTACTGCTTTGACTGTTGCCGTGGTCATCCCTGGCATAAGGCATGGTATTGAGTATTGGAGCCGGTTTATGACTTCAGGGTTATTCGTCATCCTGGTTGGTTTAATGGCCTACAGCTTAACACTGAGTGGTGCTCCAGAGGGTATAAAATTTTTCCTCTACCCAGATTTTTCAAAGCTGACAGCCTCAGGGATTTTGCAAGCTTTGGGTCTTTCCTTTTTTACCCTCAGTTTAGGGCAGGGGATCATGATCACCTACGGAAGCTATATGCGTCCCCATGATGATATCCCAAGAACCGGTCTGATTGTGGGCTCGATGATCATTTTGATCTCATTGATGGTCGGATTCATGACATTCCCGATCATTTTTAGCTTTAATTTGCCTCCACAAGCAGGTCCTGGTCTTGTTTTTAAAACATTGCCGGTTCTGTTTAGTCAATTGCCAGGCTCTTTGCTGATCTCGACCACTTTTTTTGTCCTGTTTGTCTTCACAGCCTTAACCTCTTCTGTTGCTCTTGTTGAGGTGGTGGTGGCCAACTTCATCGACCTATTCGGATGGACTCGTAAGAAAGCGGCCCTCATTGTCGGCTCGGCTTGCTTCATCTTTGGTATTCCAAGCGCCCTTTCTATTTCGGGGCCGCTGTTTGCCAATTGGCCAGCCATCTATGGAAAAACATTTTTCAAAACGGTCGATGATCTGGTAACAGACTGGTTCCTGCCTGTTTGCGGCTTTTTGACAGCTCTTTATATCGGCTGGTTTTTAGATAGGGAACAGGCGTTGGAAGAGTTTGCCTCAGGCACCAAATTTCGCTACCTCTTCAAGCCCTGGCTGTTTTTCATGAAGTGGATTGCCCCCACCGCGATCTTCCTGATCATTCTCAGCAAGTCAGGTGTGAACTTGGACTCGTTGTTCAGGTAACGCGAAGCGTTTGGAGTGTGTGGACAAATTCCGTACATTTTGTTAAAATTAAGGTATGAGAGACGATAGAATAGAAATAAGATCAACCCATTCCGAAAGAAACAAATTTGAAGAGGCAGCTATCGTCTTGGGTATGAACCTTTCTTCATTTGTTAGAATGGCTGCGCTTGAAAAATCAATGTTGGTACTCAAAGACCACAGTAATACTATTCTTCTTTCAAATGAAGATCGTGACCTCTTCTTCAAGGCTCTGGAAAATCCTCCCAAGTTGAACAAGACTATGCTGGGCGCAATTAAGAAATTTAAGAAAAGGAAATATGGCAACTAAGCCTGCTTTGGTTTTGCCAATTACAAAGGTTTCTCCTAGCTCTTGTTCAGGATTTGATTGTGGTGTTGAACCTCTTAATGATTACTTTAAGAGATTTGCTCGAGGAAATCATAAAAAAGGGCTTTCGAGCACCTTTGTCCTCATTGATAAAGACAAGGTAGAAGGATTTTACTCTTTGGCGATGGGCAATATTGAAGTGTTTGAGCTTCCAGCTACTCTTGAAGTGAAACTTCCTAAATATCCTTTACCCGTCGGACGGCTCACTCGTCTGGCTATTTCAATCCTTTCACAGGGAAAGGGGCATGGGCAATACCTTTTACTAGATGCTATAGAAAGGGTCTGCATTGCATCCGAAACTGTTGCGGCATATGCTATCATTGTTGACGCAAAAGATTTGAGCGCAAAAGCTTTTTACGAAAAGCATGGGTTTCTTCCCTCTAAAAGAGATCCCTTAACCCTTTACCTTCCTTTGTCTGAATTTAAAAAGAAATTGCTTTCTTAGTCTTAAACGCAACTAAATAGCGATATCTTGCTCACCCTGTTTTTGATTTTTCAGCTTAGGGTTCTAGGTGGGTGGCTTCAGGGAGGGCGCAGTGGGCGACGTCGGAGAAGGTGCCCCAACTACCTCCAATGGACTTGATGAGTTGGATGGTGGCGAAATAGCGGTCGCCAAGCAATTCGATCAATTCGATTTGGGATTCGATCTTGTCACGCTCGCTTAAAGTAACTTCTAAATAGGAGTTCATCCCCACGTCATACCGGTCACGAGCAATTTGGAACACCTCTTGGGCCGAATCGACCGAATCTTGGATCTCTATGTACTCTTTATCGAGCTGTTCTAGGCTAACTAAAGAGTCCTCTACTTCTTGAAAAACTTGCACCACCATTTGCAGGTAATGGTCTCGAGCTTCTCTAAACTTTGCAAAGGCAAACATCAGTTGCGAACGGCGTAGTCCCCCATCAAAGATGGGGAGGAACGACTCTGCCGCGATGCTCCATAATCTGCTGCGCCATTTCAAAAAGTCTTTTAGTTCCGGGCTGGAAAAACCTAAAATGCCTGTTAAAGAGAGCGTCGGGAAAAAGAGGCATAAGCCACCCCGATCAAAGCATGCTCTGAAGCCATTCTCCGTTCTGCTTCGGCCAGATCGGGCCTTTGCAAAAGAATAGAAGAGGGGAGGCCGACCGGGATAAGAGGGGGCTCTCCTCCTAATGGCAACGGTTCTAGGTGAAAGTTGGGGGCGGCAAGTCCCGCTAACATCGCGACTCTATTTTCTTCGACCCCACGTTCCCTGACAGCCTCTTCATAGCTTGCCTTGGTGTTAGACAGATCAAGCTTTGCTCGTGCTACAGGAGAATAATCATCTGTTTGCAGTTCATAGCGAGACGTGGTGATATCGACCGCTTCTTGAAGCGCTTTGATCTCATTTTGGTAATAGTCAATTTCTGCATCGAGCATCCGTAATCGAAAATAGCTTTGGGCAAGATCGGTCGTTAAGAGGAGAAGAGTAGTCTTAAAGGCTTCATATTCTGCTTCGATGGTGTCGGCTGCCGACTCATAGGCCTTTCTGTATTTGCCCCAGAGGTCAATTTCGTAGTTAAGGACGACGGGCGTGGCTTGACGACGAATGTGGGCTCGGGTGATCCGTGTTGGATCAAATTGCCGATACAAAGTGATTTGGTCTTTAAACGAGGGGTGAAAACTCAAATCGGGCAAAAGATCGGAAAAACGTTCTCCCGCTATAGCTCGGGCTTGAACAATACGTTCATAGGCAGCAAAAAAGTCTCTGTTATTTTCTAAAGCGGTCTCAATGAGTTCAGTTAAAAGATCGTCCTGAAAAAAGCTCCACCAATTTTCTCCATAGTCACACACGTCTCCAGCAAGAGGAGGGGGATTTTTCCATTCTTCCGGCGCTTTGATTTTTCGGTTGGTGTAGTTGGGGCCAACTTGGCAGTTGGATAGCAAAAGGGCCACTCCTAACAGTGAAATAACAGATAAAAAACGAAGTCTGTAATTACCCATTCTTAACTGTCACCTGTGTCCCTTCTCTGATCCGATCGGTTGGGTTAGTAACGATCCTTTCCCCCTCATTTAAGCCCCATACAATTTCGATCGACTTTCCATAGTCGCGCCCGATCGTGACATTTTGAAGACGAACCACATTGGCTTCGTTTAGCACAGCCACTTGCGGAGGCCCTTCTCGAATCACTAAAGCAGTTGTGGGGATGATAAAGGAGGGTTCATTGGGGATTAAATGGAATTTGACGTCGGTATACAGCCCTGTGATCAACGCTCCATCCTCATTGATCACATGGACTTCGGTCAATAGAGTGCGAGACATCGAATCTAGAGATTCTGAAGTTCTGGCGACCCATCCGTTAAAGACCCTTCCCGGAAACTCCTTGATCAAAACATCGGCTTTTTCACCCGGTTGTATCAGCCTAAAAAAAGGTTGAGGCACATCGACAAACGCTCGGATCACATCAGTTTTGGCAATCTGAAACAGTTGCATGATCGTATCGATGCTTCCTGCGGTCACAAGGGTGCCTATATCGAGGTTTCTAACGGTGATGATCCCATCAAAAGGGGCAACCAAGTGATTAAATTCCTGCAGTTTTTTTAACCGTTCTAAATTGGAGGCGGCCGATTCTCGGTTGGCCAATAGGCTGGCGTAAAAGGCCTGCTTTTCTTCTACTTCTTGTAAAGAGATCGCTTTGGGGTTCTTCTTATAAAGGGCTTCCCACCTTTCTGCTGTTATTTGAGCAAGGCCCAATTGTGCTTCAGTGCTGGCAAGTTCTGCTTTTAACTCTTCGACTTGTCGGTCCAATTCGGGCGTTTCGATGATCGCCAGCAGCTGCCCTTCTTTGACATGATCCCCAATGTCAGCATAAAAATCTTGAACATACCCGTCTACACGCCCCCAGATGGGAGTGACATGGATCCCTTCCGCAATACTAGGTAGAGTTAATTCAATGACTCTTGTCCCTCTTCAAGAACCATCGTCTTGACTGCCAATGGTTCTTGGACGGGTCTGGCCTCTTTCCATTCTTCCCAAAGGATCAGTCGATAAAGAAGTCCGATGACGAAAAGAAGGAGGAGAATGCCTGTGACAGTGCTGACAAAATAGACTTTTTTCTTTTTAGGAAATTCTCTTGCCGGATGAAAGACAGTTTCTTCGGTCACGCTTTCCTCTTAGCAAGAAATTGGTTGGGTTCATTTCTTAAGTAAGAAAAAATCACAGGGACAAAAAAGAGGGTAGTAATCGTAGCAAACAAAAGGCCACCGATAGCAGCCCTGCCAAGAGGGGCATTCTGTTCTCCCCCTTCTCCTAGCCCTAAAGCCATCGGCAACATACCGACAATCATAGCAGCTGATGTCATCAAAATGGGGCGCAGTCGAATGCTGGCTGCATCCAATGCAGCTTTTCTTCCATCTTTTCCTTCCAAAAGTTCAGTATTGGCAAAGCTAACTAACAGCACGCTGTTAGCGGTGGCAAGCCCTAGAGACATGATGCTTCCCATAAGAGAAGGGACACTAAAGGTGGTGTGAGTTAAAAATAACATCCAGGTAATGCCGGCAATGGCTCCCGGTAATGCCATGATGATGATGAAAGGGTCGACCCACGATTGAAAGTTAATCACGAGCAAAGAGTAGATCAAGATGATAGCAAAGATAAAGCCAAGGGCCAGCCTTACCGTAGTCCTGTTCATACTCTCAACAATTCCCTGAACCACAATTTCATTGCCAGGCGCAAGTTTTTCAGCAGCCTGCTTGATGATTTGATCGATGTCTGAAGAGACTCCACCCAAATCTCTCCCTTGTACATTGGCATAGACATCATAAGAAGGTTGGACGTTGAAATGGTTGGCCACTCCAAGGGTCGAGCGTCTTTCGACAGCAGCCAAGTTAGATAACAGTTGGGACTGGTTTTGCCCAGTAGCTGCCACAGGCATCCGCATCAACGCATCGACGGTGTTAATCCGGTATTTGGGTGTTTGTACGGCGATGAGATAGGGGATGCCACTTTTGCGGTCGAGCCAGAAGTTGGGTGTGACTTCTGTGCTTGTGCTATAAGAAATCAATACATCATCTGCAACTTGCCCTTGCGTAAGCCCGGCATAGGCTAAAAGTGTTCGATCCACATCCAAAAAAAGCTCCGGAAAATCGACGATTTGGTGAAGATGAACATCGGCAGAGCCAGGAATTTGAGACACTTTTTCTACCAGTTCTCGTGCAATTTCCAAGTTATGGGCTTTATCATGGCCGATCACCTTGATGTCGATAGGGGCCGGCAATCCAAAACTTAAGATTTGGGTCACAATGTCGGCAGGCTGAAAGAAGAATTTAAGATGAGGAAACCTATTTCTTAATTCTCTTCGCAAAATGACCTTATAATTTTCGGTAGAGTGACTTTTTTTGTTAGTAAAAGAGATCAGAATTTCCCCGTCGTAACTGCCGAGGGTCGCATTGTCCCCAAACGCATAATTGTAAGGCTCGATCGTGAGGCCAATGTTGTCGATCAAAAAGTCGATTTCACCTGCAGGGATGATCTCTTTGATCGCCTCTTCGACATCACCAAAGATCTCTTCTGTGACTTCGATACGTGTGCCGGTAGCTGCTTGAACGTGAAGCCTAAGTTGACCTGCGTCTACGGTAGGGAAAAAATCTTGTCCGACAAAAGGAGCTAAGAGAAAAGTGCTTAAAAAGATGCACCCAAAAAAGATCAATACCATCAATCGGTTGGATAAAGCGTCGTTTAGCAATCTGCGATAGCCCTCTCGAAAACGATCGTAG
This sequence comes from Parachlamydiales bacterium, assembly GCA_963765145.1. Classification (GTDB taxonomy): domain Bacteria; phylum Chlamydiota; class Chlamydiia; order Chlamydiales; family JAJFMK01; genus JAGVKY01. The sequence goes on along the minus strand of CAVXVG010000028.1, from coordinate 62,813 downwards.
CGAGTGTGTACAGTCTGCTGAAATCGTTTCCAAAAACCCTCTTCTTGATGGAGATGCTCGTTAGGAAGCAGATATTCAATAAGCGTGGGTACAAGTGTTCTTGAGAGGACAAAAGAAGTGACGATGGCAAAGATCACAGCTAAAGCAAACGGAATAAAGAGGTATCTAGCAGGGCCAACTAAAAGGGAGACCGGCAAGAAGACGATACTCAATGCCAACATGGTGACAAGGGCAGGCAATAAAATCTCCATCGAGCCATCGATGATGGCCTGACGGAATGGTTTGTTGAGAAGGATGTTTCTGTGGATATTCTCAATGGTCACAGTGGCTTCATCCACAAGCATCCCTATCGACAAGGCCAAGCCGCCTAATGTCATGATATTCAATGTCTCTCCCATTAGAGAGAGAAGGATGATCGAGTTCAAAATCGATAGGGGAATCGAAACAAACACAATCAAAGAGCTGCGCCAGCTGGCCAAAAAAATCAACAGAACAGTGGCCGTTAAAAGCGCTGCGATGATCCTTTCGATCAGCACCCCTTTGATGGCCGATTTAACAAAGATCGATTGGTCAAAAAGCAGGTCGATTTCAAGACCCTTTGGCGCGGCTGTTCGCAAGTTGGGTAACATGTTTTTAATCCCGTTGACGACATTAACAGTAGAGGCCGAGCCGGTTTTAAGAACCGTTAACAAAACAGCTCGCTTTCCGTTGTTCCTCACAATGTTGGTTTGAGGAATAAAACCATCATGTGCAAATCCGATATCTCGAAGATAAACAACCACATCGTCGATCACTTTGATGGGGATATTATTATAATCTTCCGGGAGAAGGGGGGTGTTATTCATGTTCACCCGGTAATCGATCGTCCCGATGCGGCTATCACCTGTGGGCAAAATAAGGTTTTGGGTATTGATCGCTTCGTTGATCTCGCGGGGAGAAAGCCCCTTGGCCTGTAAAGCTTCAGGGTCTAGATCAACCATCATCTGCCTTTCCACCCCACCATAAGGGCTGGGAATGGTCACCCCTTGCAACATGGCGATCGATTGCCTGACATGGTAAATGGCCCAGTCGTAAATCTCGTATTCGCTCAAGGTGTGGCTAGAAAGGAGGATTTGTAAAATTGGAACACTGCTGGCTACATAGGGAACAATGATGGGGGGTTCTACCCCTCTTGGCATGTGTCTCAATACCGATTGGGAGGAAGCCGTGACTTGAGCGATGGCAGAATTGAGGTTGACGTGTGGGTAAAAGTAGAGCCGGATGACAGCGATCCCTTCCAGCGTTTGAGATTCAATCCGCTCAATATCGTTGATGTTTTTGAAAGGGAGAATTCGCTAAAGGTGGTGATCCTTTGTTCAAAGTCTTCCGGTGCAAGGCCGCTGTAGTTCCAAATGACATTGACGACAGGAATATCAATCGTGGGGAAAATGTCTTTTGGGGTGTGGAACAGGAACCATCCGCCCATGATAAAAATCAGTAGCGACAGCACCACAAAAGTGTAGGGCCTTTCAAGGGCAATCCGTATAATCCACATAGAATGAAATAATTTCTATACTTCAAGCCAGAGGAAGATAGCAATGCTTGACTTCAAGCCTTTCCGGCTGGCTACACATTCCAGAAGAGTAGGGGAGTTTTTACGGCCCCTCTTATAGGATAGTACACAGAGGAGGGGCTTGTTGCTCTTGCCAGTAGCGAACGGTAGCGACATGAACGTCTCGCTGACTCTGCGGATCAACCCAAACTTTTCCTATTTTGATAAATCCCCACGCAGAATAGTCAATGCCTGGCAGCGCCCTAAATGCTGTATAATTTTCCGTTCCCCAAGCTGGATATTCTATTGTAGAAACTTCATCTCGCGGGTCATAATAGGTTTCTGAGACACCCCAATCACCACTACCGGTTATTGTTTCTGGTTTCTCAGAGTGGTGAACAGGAACATTCCATCCATTCGGCGCTCTTATATTAATCTGTCCTTGCCATACACCATCTCTTAAAGGGTATATTGGTACATTCCCTGCCTGTCTTATATTTGTGAGCATTGTCACCTCCATGAAAATTGATAAACATCGCTACAAAAATACAACTTTGAAGATAATTAACTTTCGATTTTAAGTAAAAGGGGCCGGGCTTAGGGGGGTTGATCTAAGCTGTTTTTGTAGCCCAATAATGACTGGACCACTTGATTCCTATATCAAGCATTTCGTCATCATTTCACGTCCTCCAAAAACCATTAGCATGGTAATTATTCATGTCCTATTTCAATATGCGAAATTATGAACCGACGTAGTCAAAGCGGATAGTTGGGATGATGGATATCAATTTGGAAGAAATTACACATCACGCCTATTTGGTTTTGTGGGTGTTTCTGGTTGGATACACAACGATCATTGTTGAGCAGCTTATCAAGCTCAATAAAGCTGCTACCGGATTGTTGATGGGGATAGGATGTTGGACGATCTTGTTTTTAGAGCCGGCCGAGTCTGTAGAAAAGCATCTTTATATCTTTACTTTTCAAATGTTCAAGGTCAGTCAGATTCTCTTTTTTCTGATGGGGGCTTTGACAATTGTAGAGATCATAAACGCGCATAAGGGCTTTAGAATTATCACTAAAAGTTTAAGGATACGCTCTAAGAGGAAGATGCTTTGGACCACAGGGTTGGTCACATTTTTCTTATCAGCGGTACTGGATAACTTGACGACAACTGTAGTGATGGTTTCTCTAGTTGCTAAATTGATCGAAGATCGAGAAGAACGTTTAATACTTGGGGGAGCTGTAGTGATAGCAGCTAACAGCGGCGGCGCATGGACACCGATCGGTGATGTAGCCACGACACTTCTGTGGATTTACGGTCAAATCACGACTGTCGCTATTATAAGAGACCTGTTTCTCCCTAGCATTTTTGGGTTGGTAGCCTGCTTATTCTGGCTTAGCCCTAAGTTCAAGGGGGAATTCAGTGTAGCCGAAAAGGTAGCTGAAGAAGAGCCGGAACCCTGGGGAACATTGGTGTTGATTTTAGGGATTTGCTCTTTAGTTTTTGTCCCTTTTTTCAAGGTGTTGACAGATTTGCCACCCTTTATGGGAATGATGTTTGGGTTGGGAGTGATGTGGGTGGTGACAGATTTGCTTCACTACAAATATCGAGAGAGAGAGCACTTGCGAGTTGCTGCAATTTTGCCAAGGGTCGACATCTCTGTGATTTTTTTCTATCTTGGTGTGCTTTTAGCCATCAATTCGTTAGAGACTGCAGGTCTTTTAAAAAATATGTCCCAATGGCTTAACGTGCACGTAACAACTCCGGAGTTTATCCCAATATTGATCGGACTTGTCTCATCTGTTGTCGATAACGTTTCTTTGGTTGCGGCTACCATAGGCATGTACGACCTTCATCAATTTAAGGCAGATTCCACTTTTTGGCAGGCGGTGGCCTATTGTGCGGGTACTGGAGGAAGCATTTTGATTATCGGGTCGGCGGCGGGGGTTGCATTGATGGCGATGGAGAAAGTCGATTTTATGTGGTATATGAAAAAGATAACGGTACCGGCGCTAGTAGCCTATTTTTCTGGACTTGCAGTCTATTTTCTTTTAAGCCCCTTAACCAAATTGTTGGTCTAAATGATTAATAAATTGACTAAACATACCAAGGCGATATTCATCGTTTTTTTGCTGTTTTTAGGAGTCTCTTTGGTGGGTTTAATTCAAACCTATTCGTCAAAAGAAGCATTACCTCCTAAAGTTTATCGAATTGCCTTTGATGAATCGTGGTATCCACTAGATCTGTACGATAAAAAAGAATATACCTCCTTATTCTCGAAGGACATTTTACAATCCATTGCGTCGGATCAACATTTTTTTGTCCAATTAGTGCGGACTGATGACGTGGATTTATTGATAGACCTTGACAGCGAAGAATTTGATGGCGTCCTTGCCTCAATACTTTTATATGGCGAATATGAAGGAAAATATATTTCCTCCAAGCCGTACTATCTTCTTGGGCCTGTACTTGTTGTGTCAACTAGATCTCACATTAATTCGGTAAAAGACTTGAATGGGAAAACTATCGGGGTTATCAGTGGAGGTAGGCCTGTTGAAAAATTGTATAAACATACTTCGGCCGCTTTTATTTTTTATGACTATAACGACCGTGGTAAGCTGATTGAAGATGTTGCTAATGACGTTATTAACGGCATGATTTTGGATGAGATGACAGCGCATGAATTTACTAACAGCGAAATGTACCGTAATCAGCTTAAAATAGCCTCTGTTCCACTGAATAATGATGGGTTGCGATTGATCATGAAAAATACTCCGGAGAATGAAAAAATCATCATTAAATTTAATAAGGGCTTGGAAGAGATTGAGGAGAATGGTGTTTATACACAACTCCTTAAAAAGTGGGGCTTATTCAACCCGGACAGCTATGGAAAATCTATTAACAGTACAAAAATCAGAAAATAGCATTTTCCCTTCATCGCATGTTGTAATTTAGATGGTCAATGATCCAGATTGAGAAGAACACAATAATAAAGATAATAGAAGCAGTGGAAATAAAAACTCCTAAATTCCAAAAGTGGCGCTTCTCTTTCCAGACGTTAATGAAAAAAATGAGCTGAACCAAGGATTGAGCAATGGCAAGAGAGAAAATAGCGATAATCGCAATCTTGATATCGAAGTGAAAAAATTCGGGATGGACAATAATAAAATAAACTGCAAGGGTCAATAACAGCGATGTGGTAAAGCCTGTAATGCTTAATGACAATTTATAATGCAAAAAAGGATTGATGAGGATGTGATTTCTAAAAAGACAACCTAAAGGAGACAGCAGATGATCACCGCAACGCTAACGCCTGAAAAGATTCTTTCACCGGAACTACTCCACAAGATAGACGCTTACTGGCGAGCTGCCAACTACCTGGCTGTTGGGCAGATTTATCTCTACGACAATCCACTGCTGAAGGAGCCGCTAAAACTGAGGATAGCTGAGACACTTCAGGTGCTGTTTTTTATGACGCTTGCCATCTTGATCTTCAATTTCTACCTTTTGACGACAGTGATGATTGTGATGCTGGCGTTGCTCAACATAAAGTTGCTCGCCTATCGTTTTATTGATCCAATCAAAACGGGAGCCTTAAGTAAAAGACCACAAAAGCAAATAAAGGCTATACGTCGATAAAGATGGCCTTCTTTTAAACATTAAAAAAAATAGGCGTATTCATGGTACATGTTAGCAAGGAGTGAAGATGGATATTTTAAGAATTATTCTTCAAATTATCGTTGCTTGCGGGCTTTTAAACGTCTGGCTCATTCGTCCTCAGCTTAAAACCCCTTATCGTGGCTGTGATGCTAAAAATCTGAAGGATGAGTTTATTGCCTATGGCCTACCCTTTTGAAGTGGGAAGCTCTAAATGAGTGTGATGATCGATCTAAAATCTCTCCCCATGCCGGAATTGGAGAAGCAATTGGAGTCGTCGCCAGACGGCCTCACTCAAGCTGAAGCTGAGAGAAGGTTAAGCCAATATGGGCCTAACGAAATTGAGGAAAAGAAAACCAATGAGTTCCTGAAGTTCCTCACCTATTTTTGGGGTCCCATTCCATGGATGATTGAGATCGCAGTGATATTGTCAGGTGTGGTCAGGCACTGGCCCGATTTTTTCATCATCCTTCTTTTGCTTATGACCAATGCTGTCGTTGGATTTTGGGAAGAACATCAGGCAGGCAATGCAATCGCTGCCCTTAAAGCTAAGCTTGCGATTAAGGCACGGGTGAAACGAGATGGAAAGTGGACCAGCCCGGCGGCACGTGAATTGGTGCCTGGAGATGTCATCCGATTGAGAATGGGGGACATTGTGCCGGCTGATGCCCGCTTGCTGGATGGTGATCCGGTGGAGGTGGATCAATCTACCCTGACGGGAGAGTCGCTGCCTGTCGAGCGCGGAACCGGCGGGGCTGTATTTTCAGGTTCGATTATCCGCCAAGGTGAAATTGGAGCGCTAGTTTATGCCACAGGTAATAACACCTACTTCGGGAAGACGACTCAACTAGTCGAGGAAGCTCATAATGTCAGCCACTTTCAAAAAGCAGTTTTGAAGATTGGCGATTACTTGATCCTATTCGCAGTGGCATTGGTGGCGATGATCATTACTATCGCGATCTTCCGTGGCGACCCGATCCTCATCACGTTACAGTTTGCATTGGTACTAACTGTAGCTGCTATTCCTGTGGCGATGCCGACAGTGTTGTCAGTCACAATGGCTGTCGGGGCGCGACTACTTGCGAAAAAAGAGGCGATTGTAAGCCGGTTGGTGGCTATTGAGGAATTAGCCGGCGTGGATGTGTTGTGCGCAGACAAGACAGGCACCCTGACGCAGAATCAGTTGACGCTTGGTGATCCGTTCAGCGTGAACAATGTTACTGTCGAGCAAGTCATACTCAATGCTGCGCTCTCTTCGAGTGCTGACAATAATGATACTATTGATCTGGCCATTCTGGAGGGTTGAAAAATAAAGAGGCGTTGAAGGGGTTTCAGACGCTCCATTTCCAGCCATTCGATCCGGTGCATAAACGGACCGAGGCCCTTGTCAAAGACGCAGCTGGAAAACAGTTCAAGGTGACAAAGGGTGCGCCTCAGGTGATTTTGGCTTTGTGTGCAAATGCAGAACTAGTGAAGTCAGTCGTTGAAAAAGCGATCAATGCATTTGCTGCACGTGGTTTTCGCTCGCTCGGTGTGGCAAGAGCCGAGGGAGAAGGTCCATGGCAGTTTCTTGGCGTGCTGCCCCTATTCGATCCGCCTCGGGAAGATGCCAGGGAAACCATTGCCACTGCGCGCAAGATGGGTGTGAAGGTCGAAATGGTGACGGGCGATCAATTACCTATTGCCCAAGAAACCGCTAAAGCATTGAGCATGGGAGCCAACATTTTGGATGCAAGCAGCCTTGGCGACCCAAAGCAGGCAGAGTCCATTGAGAAAGCCGATGGTTTTGCTCAGGTATTTCCAGAACACAAGTTCCATATTGTGGATGTTCTGCAAAAAGGCGGACATATTGTCGGCATGACGGGCGATGGGGTTAATGACGCCCCTGCGCTGAAGAAAGCCGATTGCGGTATCGCCGTTTCTGGGGCGACAGATGCGGCTCGTGCAGCAGCGGACATGGTGCTGCTCACGCCAGGCCTAGCTGTCATTATTGACGCAATTAAGGAAAGCCGCCGCATCTTCCAACGGATGATCAGCTATGCGATTTATCGCATCGCAGAGACGCTGCGCGTGCTGTTATTCATGACGCTTGCGATTCTGGTATTTAACTTTTACCCGTTGACTGCGGTGATGATTGTGATGTTGGCATTGCTTAACGATGGCGCGATCCTGTCGATTGCCTACGACAATGTTCATTATAAAAATGAGCCTGAGGCTTGGAACATGCATGTTGTACTGGGGATCGCCACGGTGCTAGGTGTCATCGGTGTGATCGCCTCCTTCGGCTTGTTTTATCTTGGTGAGCGTGTCTTTCATCTAGACCGTGCTCACATCCAAACGTTGATGTATTTGAAATTGTCTGTAGCAGGACATCTGACAATCTTCCTCACACGGACGCGCGGCCCGTTCTGGTCCATTCGCCCAGCACGGATTTTGTGGGTGGCCGTGTTTGGTACACAAATCATTGCGACAATCATAGCGGTTTATGGGCTGTTAATGACACCTATCGGTTGGGGGTGGGCGCTATTTGTTTGGGGTTATGCTTTGGCTTGGTTCCTCATCAACGACCGAATAAAACTGCTAACATATCATTTTTTAGGAAAAAAAGAAGATTAGTTAGCAGGCAGATGCTTGATAACGGTTTCGAAAATAGGCAAGCATCCGGGGAGGGATTCCAACTTCCCTGCCATTTGCAGAAGAAAAAACTGCTTTTTTAGACAGCGCTTTCAGCGCAGCTGAGTATTTGGACCTTATCATGTCCATAATGTAGAGGAAGATAGCAAGCACGCACTCCTCGTCTTTTTGGAAGTTTTTAAGGAGGAATGGGTGTGGAAAAAGAGAGTCGAGGGTTAGCTGCTGATCGATAAGACCAATGTAATGTTCGTTTTCTTTTACTCCATACGGAGTTATCAAGGTGAGAAACAGTGTTTTGTGTGTCCCAGTGATTCTTTGAAAAATCTCTTTCTTCTGCTCTAATTTTTTTGCATAAGCCTTATCGATAATAAACTCTGAATCACAAAACTTCATCTCACAAAGATGGATGCAATTGTCGGCACGATCAATAATGAGGTCTATGAATTGTCCACCATATTCCGCTGAATGTCCATAATTTTCATAGATAAAGCGAGGCATGGGCCATATTCCGCTTTATCCAGGAGGAAAACATAGATAAGGCGAGATATCCACAATCGCTACCGAGAACTAAGCAGATGTTTGGTAACTGCTTCGATATGGGCGGAGGTGTGGGTGGAGGTGACGCTGAAGCGGAGGAGGGAGCCGTTAGGGGGAACAGTGGGGGGGCGGACGGCAGGCACTTGAAAACCGCTGGTTCTGAGGGATTGGGAAAGGGAGAGGGCAACTTCAGGAGAGGCAACAGAGTAGGGGACGATGTAGTCTCCTGGAGGCAGTGAAAGTTTTTGCCGGAGAAGGTTGGCGTTGTTGAAGAGTTTGGTCCGTTCGAGATCGAGTTCTGGCAATAGCCTGAGTCCTTCGGTTAGGCCGGCGACAATGGAGGGTGGTAGGGCTGTAGTGAATAAAAAGCCCGGAGAGGTGTTGAGGATGTAATCGATAAGTATACTGTGTCCTGCGACAAAGCCCCCAAAACCTCCTAGCGCTTTTCCAAAACCACCAACAAGAAGATCGATAGAAGCAGATGGAGGGGGCGTAATCCCTAATGTGTGGGCTATATCGACAAGGAGAAAGGTGTCGTAGCGGCTTTTTAGCTCGATCAGTTCGGCTATTGCGCCTCGGGTGCCGTGCATGCTAAAGAGCGATTCGGTCACAATCCAAGCCTCTTGCCCTTCTCCTCGATGCTTTTTAAGTAAATCTTCTAGATGTTCCGGATCGTTATGTCTGAAACGGAAAACCTTTCCTGCACTATTTAAAGCCCCCTCAAGTAGGCTCCGATGGCAATATTTATCTAGAAAGAAAAGTGTGTTTTCATTGGCGAGGGCTTTTAAAAGTGTGGAATTGAGCTGGTAACCGGAACTGAACAGAAGGGCTTTTTCGGTTTGGAGTGTGTTTGCAAGGAGCTCTTCGCAGGTGTGGTAAAAGAGTAGATGACTTGAAAAGGTTCTTGCACTTCCGCTGCCAAATCCCCAGGTCTCTAAAGCCTGTTTTGCAGCAGAAATCACTTTAGGGTGTTTGGAAAGACCTAAATAATCGTTGGAAGAAAACAATACCTTTTGCTCTTCAACATGAAGTTTGCGGTGCAAGTGTTGTTGTTGTAACTGTTCAAGCGTTTCTGAAAATCGACCGTAGCGATCTGAAGACTTTTTTTGTTTCACTAAAAGTGGCAAGTTGTTCTCCTTCTTCAAGTGTCACCCATTGGGCTTGCAAAATCTCGCCGGTCAAAACCACAAGTTTACCATCCACATCAGCAAAAAAGAGGGTGACTTCTTTTTCATGTTTTTCAGAGTAGGTGTATTGCATTGTGATGGGTGGAGTATCAAGCCATTGCTTAATGAATAGGCCTGTTTCTTCTTGCAGTTCGCGCTCGGCAGTTTCTTTTGGCTCTTCGCCTGGTTCTGGGTGCCCTTTTGGAAAGCCCCAATTGCCGCGGAAATCTTCAATCAGGAGAAATTCCCAGCCGTCAGTAGTGTGTCGGCAAGGAATGACTCCGTATGATTTTTCCATTAGTTTCTATAAGGTGCGAAGATGACAGAAGCGTTATGACCGCCGAAACCGAAAGAATTAGAGAGAGCTGCTTGGATCTCCATCTTTTTTGGTTCAGTTGGTAATTGAAAGCCGATTCCGTCTTCCGGGTTCTCTAAATTGATGTTGGGGTGGATAATTCCTGTATCAATGGCTTTGATCACTGCAATCGCTTCAATTCCACCGGCAGCCCCTAAGCAGTGGCCGACCATCGATTTGGTCGAATTCATCACAATATTTTCCGGGTGTTTGAAAATTTTGTGCATCGCGCGTACTTCCGCCATATCTCCTACCGGAGTCGATGTGGCATGGGCATTGACGTAACTGATTTGTTCGGGGGCAATCTCTGCATCTTCAAGAGCCTTTTTGATGCATAAAGCCACGCCAAGACCTTCTGGATGAGGGTCTGTCATGTGGTATGCGTCGCAAGAAAGGCCGCCACCTAAATATTCGCCATAAATGGTAGCGCCTCTTTTCAGAGCATGTTCTAATTCTTCCAGCACAAGGACGCCGGCCCCTTCTCCCATGACAAAGCCGTCTCGATTTTTGTCCCAAGGACGGGAAGCTTTTTCTGGCGCATCATTTTTCTCAGATAAGGCACCGATGGCGCAAAATCCTGCAAGTCCGAGGGGTTGAATAGCAGCTTCAACTCCTCCTGTGACCATGATATCGGCCTCGCCATTTCTAATATGGTTTGCAGCAGCTACAATAGAGTTGTTGGAGGTTGCGCAGGCAGTTGATATGGAATAGTTTGGCCCCATGAAGCCTAAGTCTTTTGCAAGTAGAGCTCCGGCCATGTTGGTGATGATGAAAGGGACAAAGAATGGGTTGACCCGTTTGTACCCTTTTTCAGTATACGATTGGACACCATCACAGAAAACCTGCATTCCACCCATGCCGGAGCCAACAATGACACCTACTCGGGTTTTATCGGTTTTTTCTAATTCTTCAGGTGTGAAGAGACGTGCATTTTGCAGCGCTTTTTTCCCTGCCACCATTGCGTAGCGGATGTAGGGGTCGGTTCTTCTTGCCGTCTTTTTTTCCATGTAATCGCCTGGATCAAAGCCAACAATCGAAGCGGCAAAACGGGTTGAGGCATCTGCAACAGGAAAATGTTCGATGGGTTTAACGCCGCTTTTTCCTTCTAAAAGAGATTGGTAAAAAGGCTCTACCTCGTTTCCAAAGCAAGAGACAAGTCCCATTCCGGTGACAACAATCCGTCTTCTTTTCATGCAGTGAGTGGTCCTGTTTTAATCTCTAGATTCACAACATCAGCTTCACGCCAGAGTTCTTCTAGTGAGTAACGCTCTCTCATCTCTTCTGTCATCACATGGACTGCAAAGGAACCGTAGTCTAGGATAACCCAGTCTCCGTCCCGTTCACCTTCTTTTCTTGTTGGTTGCATCCCTGTTTTTTTTAGTTGATCTTCAACAGAATGGGCAAGAGCGCGGACGTGGCGATCGACATTCCCCTGAGCGATGATGACATAATCTAGGTAGGATGAAATTTTTCTTACGTCAAGCGCAAGGATATTTGAGCCTTTTTTATCAAAAAGGGCTTGGGCGGCTTCATTAAGAATAGTATTCATCCTCATTTTAATTAGTTCTCACGAACTGTAGATTTCGAGGCATTAGAGTATAATTTCTTTTCTTTGATGTAGTCAAGGACTGACGACGGAATAAGGTGCCCGCAATACTTTTTTCTATTGATTCGGTCGCGGATATTAGTCGATGCGATGTCAAGTTCGGGGATGGTGACAAATTTTCGCCTTAAATCATCTCGAAGCTCCGGTTTTAATGCCAAAGTTTTCCAGTCGATATGGACGCCGCCTCGGGACCCGATAGTGGGTGGGGCCAGTTGGAACAGCTCCTCTCTTTCTCTCCACAGGTGAAGCGTTAAGAGTTGGTCTGCCCCTAATAGTAGGGAAAAGTTAGTTGTTTCTCCATAAAGCGCAATCAAACGGCGGACTGTATCGATGGTGTAAGAAGGGGGAGGACGCTTACCTTCCCAGTCGAGCAGTTGAAAGTTGGGGATAGGGGCAATCGCCCTGCGTACCATCTCAATTCGATCGTCAAAAGAGGAGGGGGGCGCCCCTTTTAAAGGATTTTGTGCGTTCGGAATCCATAAAATCTGATCAAACCCCACGGTTTCTTGCAAAGATAGGGCAAAAGAGAGGTGGCCAACGTGAGGCGGGTCGAAACTCCCGCCGAAAAGGGCTACTTTAGGTGGTAGCTTCTCGATTTTCGAGTTATTTTTGGATGGACGATTTTTCATCAGAAGTATGTTAACTTACATGTGAAAAATGGTAAACATTTGAAAATGGCTCGAATTCGATAAAATTGTTCTTATTTCGCAACGCGTTTGGAGTGCTAAACTCCTGTTTAGCTTTCACTTTCACTGATAAGTCAAAGATAAACAGGAGTTTAGCACTCCAAACGCGTTGCGAAATAAAAGTTTTCATTGAATGGGGTTAGAAAAGATAAAGCAGCTCGCGGTATTTCGGGATGGGCCAGAGGTCGTCGTCTGTAACCGTTTCTAACTGATCCAGCGATTGACGCGCTTGTCTGATTTGGTGGCGTACTTTGGTTGCAAAACGTTTTGCACGATCTTGAAGGGAGAGGGTTGCAGTCTCGTTCCGGACCGCTTCTAACATCTCTATTTCTAAAATAGCTGTCTCAATCGCTTGGACAATTTGTTCAAGTCTTTCAGATTGATGGTGAAGTTCTTTTTTGCCTCTTAGGGCTTCCTGGACAGTTTTGATAGCTTCCGCAAAGCGCAACTCAGTTTTGATGGCTGCAGGTAATATATTTGTTCTGAACAGATCAATGAGCAATTTGGCTTCGATGTCCACTTCGCTGACATAGAATTCAAGTAAGATGTCCAAACGGCTCTGCAGTTCTTCCGGTGTTAGAATCTCTTTAAAAAGATGATCTGCCGCTTCGGTTTTAAACAGCATGAAAGCTTCGACCGAATTATCAAAGTGTTTAAGGCCTCTCCTCTCAGCTTCTTTGATCCACTCCTGGCTATAATTGTCACCCGAAAACCGGACCGATTTAGAGGACAGGATGGCTTCTTGCAAAATAGGGAGGAAGTTTTCTAAAACTGTTTTATTGCTACTTTTCCGTTTTTCGTATTCGTCCAATAATTCTATGAGGCTTTCTGCGACAATCGCATTTAACATCGCAATGGCAAGAGACGGGTTTTGTGACGAGCCAACAGCCCTAAATTCAAACTTTCCTCCCGTATAGGCAAAGGGAGATGTTCGGTTCCGATCGGCTTGATCGCGCGAAAGATGGGCCAAAGAAATAAGCCCTAAATCATAGAGCTGTTTGACCCCTTTTTTGCCCATTAATCCCGTATCAAGTAGTTGGTCGAGCAATTTTTCTAGCTCTTCTCCTAAATAGACCGAAATAATAGAGGGTGGGGCCTCATGTCCTCCTAGCCGGTCGTCATTAGAGGCCGATCCAATAGCTGCTCTGAGAAGGCCGTTGTGTCTATGAATTCCTTTTAAGATGGCAATTAAGAGGATGAAAAAGTGTAAATTGTTCTCGCTTGCAAATGGGTCTAATAAGTTTAGCCCTTGATCAGTGGTGATCGACCAGTTGCTATGCTTGCCTGAGCCGTTGAGCTTTGCAAAAGGCTTTTCATGGAGTAGGCAACTTAAGTGATGGGCTTCTGCCATTTGCTTCATCACCTCCATCAACAACATGTTATGGTCAATGGCAAGGCTTGCCCTTTCAAAAAGGGGAGCCACTTCATATTGAGCTGGAGCCACCTCGTTATGGCGAGTTTTAACAGGGATGGAAAGCCGCAATGCCATCTCTTCAAAGTCTCGCATATAAGCCAAAATACGATCTTTCACTGCTCCAAAATAGTGGTCTTGTAATTCTTGCCCTTTGGCAGCTGGGGCTCCTTGAATGGTTTTGCCCAATATCACTAAATCTGGGCGAAGGTCGCGCAATGTTTTGTCGATGATGAAATATTCTTGCTCAAGCCCTAGCGTCGGAAAGGTGTGATTTGCTTCAACGCCAGTCAGCTTTAATAGTCTCTGAACAGCTTTGTTCAGTTTTGTTTCTGAGCGTAACAGAGGAATGCGCCCATCGAGCACTTGCCCTGTCCAAGAAAAAAAAACAGAGGGGACGCAAAGGGTGACACCATCTCCGCCCAACCATAAAAAGGGGGGAGACGAAGGGTCCCAGCCCGTATATCCTCGAGCTTCATAGGTACTTCTTAATCCGCCGGAAGGGAAAGAGGAGGCGTCAGGTTCTCCTTGGATGAGCTGTTTCCCTGAAAAAATTTCGATCGGCTTTTCACCTGCTCTGTTCCAAGCTAGAAAAGAGTCATGTTTTTCTGCAGACGAACCAGTTAAAGGTTGGAACCAATGGCTAAAATGGGTGGCGCCCTGTTCGATGGCCCACTCTTTTAAAGCTGTCGCGATCGTATCGGCATATTCTTCTTTAATTTTCTCATTTCCGACGGCAGATTCCAGCAGATTGTGAACCACCGGCTTTGGCAACCTTTTTTTCATCTCTTCAAGGCCAAATACCAGATTGCCGAAAAGGTCGGTTGTCCCTGTTTTGTCTCCACGAGATAAAAGCGAGCTAGGGCGTAGTCGTTTGGGTCCAGGATGGAAGCTTTTTAGGCGAATAGGAGGCATAGGCGCATCCTAAACTAAAAATATATTTTACAGTCCACTAGGTTGATAGGTTTTTTTTGAGTGGGGAAGGAGCGTTTGCCGCTTAAAGGGATAGAAAAAATTAGATCGTCGAGTGTCGTGGCAGCCATTGCAGTTTCTTTATGTTCTAACCATTTTCTAACCAGATGTTTTTGCAATGCTGGGTGAAGAGGAGGAATGTTTAGCTCCTCTGTTTCAAGAGGGACATGCTTTGTCAATTCATCGAGAAGATCGACACACTCTGCGACCTCCTTTTGGTGATGTATAAGGGGAGAAACGATATCTTTCCCAAACTGTTCATTGAGATGAGGAAATAGATTTGTTCTCAGCCTTCCTCGGAGGTTTTGATCAGACAAATTTGTCCAATCTTCAAATGAGACAACGCCAAGTTTTTCTAACCAAGATACAATTTCTTTTTTTCGGACGGTTAAAAGTGGTCGGAAAAGAGTAAGGGAGCCCCGTTTTGAAACCGGTTGCATGCCATGCCATTTGCGTAAAGAGGCCCCTTCAAACAACCGTTTGATCAATGTTTCACCCTGATCGTCTGCATGGTGACCCAACACAACGGCTTCATAATGCTTTGAAGAGATGAGCTCTTCAAAAAAAGCGTATCGCTCAATTCTGGCCCTTTCTTCCAAATTTCCACCTGACTCAAGGGATAATCTTTTCACGAAAAAGGGGATGGATGCCTCTTCTACAATCTGGCGGAGCTTGGCTTCCTCCACACTGCTTTTCTCTCTTAGACCATGGTTCACATGGGCCACAGAAAATTTCACCCGAAGCTGCAGCAAAGCATAGAAAAGCGACAGGGAATCAGGCCCACCCGAAAGGGCCAGCAGCAGCTCGCCTCCCGCACACTCCCTCTCCAAAAACTTTCTAACAATCTCTCGTATCTTCATATGCTAAAAAAAATACATTATATAACAAACTCCATTATTGCAACAAATGTAGCTTAGACTTTAGTCTGAGCTTGTTTTTGCGGGTTTTAACCCGCAACAAATGGTTTTCAGCCTATGAATAATGCGCTTCCAAAAATCCGAGAATTCGATGGCCATGATTGGTTTTCGACAAAAACCTATAGACGCAACCTTCCTCATTGGGAACTAAAGGGTTCTACTTATTTTATCACATTTCGGGTGTCTTCAGAAGTTGACCCCCCTTTAAAGATCCAGAATTAGCAAATCTTATGATCCATTTTTTAAACCGTGATGCCGGGAAAAAGTACTTGCTTCATGCCTATGTTGTAATGCCAGATCATTTGCATTTGATTCTAAAGCCTATTCAAGGATGCCCCCTTGCAGAAATCATGAAGACCATTAAGGGTGGTGCTGCTTACGAGTTAAACAAGAGATTAGAACGAAAAGGAAAGTTTTGGCAGACGGAAAATTTTGACCACCTGATTCGTAATGCTCAAGATTTAAGAGAAAAATGGGACTACATAATGGAGAATCCAGTTAGAGCTAGACTAGTTAAGGAAGCTGAAGATTGTCCATTTAGTAGTTTTTATTGCGGGTTAAAACCCGCAAAAACAAGCTCAGACTAAAGAGGCACTTGCAAAACTCGAATTGTTGGTTTTTTTCTAGAAAATAGGTCCGAAGGACCGAAATATGAAAGCCCAGCGCCGAAGGCCTGGGTTATAAATGCGAAATATAATTGGAGTCCTGAAAGGACGGCATAACTGCCTTTTAGACTATTTGTAGAATAGGATATGTCGTCCCTTCAGGACTCCAATTTCTATTTACAACTCTTACCCAGGCCTTCGGCGCTGGGCTTTCATATTTCGGCCTTCCAGGCCTTCTTTTGAGCTTAATCCGATTTTTGCAAGTGGCTCTAAAGTCTAAGCTACATTTTGTATGGAAAGCGCCATTTTCTAAGTGAGGACTTGCCAGTTGCGCTCTTGGGAGATTTTCAGGAGCGGCTTTTCTGGGTTAACGACGATAGGGAGACCTACTGATGAGAGAAGCGGCAGGTCGAGCAAGCTGTCGGCCATGGCAAGGACCTCATCCGGTTCAATACCGGTTGATTTCAGATACTTGTGCACAAATTCTTTTTTACGGAATCCATCAAGTAAAATCAAAGAGCCTTTCTTATATGAAACACCTTTCCACATCGATATTTTCAGCTTTTTAGCCACAATCCGAACCAAAAAGTCGGGTGAGCTTGAAAGAAGTAATGTCTTTACTTTTGCTCTTTGAAGTACTTTGAGGTATCTAAATACCTTTTGGTTAAGCAAAAAAGGCAAAGTTTTTGAGACGAATTGATGAGATAAGGCAATCAACCTTTTTTCTCTAAAATAGGATTCCAAAAGCGTGGATATCTTTTTTTGAAACGTTTCTTTTCTATTAAAAAAGAAACGGTATCTAAAGAAAATCCATAAAAATTTGACAAGGCCTCTGAATGGAAGGTGGCCTGTGAAAAAAAGCCATTTTGCAAAAAGAAAAGGGAGCGATTTTGAGAAAAGGGTGCCATCTAAATCGAAAACACCCAACCGAATACCACTTTCTGTTTGATCTTTCATGTCTATTTACAGAGAGACTCGATTTCTTCCTCTATAATTCCGATAGAGTTATTGATCTGCTCTAAAGCTTGACGCTCCTCTTGGATTTGTGTTTCCAATAGAAGTGCTTGCTCAAAGTCAAAGCCTGTTGCCCCTTTTGCTTTTCTAAGCTCTTCAAGGCGGTCTCGAATCTCTTTCTTCCTCTGAAGCCGATTTTCAAGAACCTCTTTAAGATTGTCAAGTTTTAATTTGTCGTCTGAAGAGAGAGACAGAAGAGTTTCTTCTTTTTTGATCCGAATAATTTCTCGAATTTGTCTCAATTCTTTTTCAGTTTCTTGCTTGTCAGATTTGCTTAAGCCTAAAGTCGCAATCTTCTGAGTTAAAGCAGCAAGGTCATTTTCCACCTGTTCAAGATCAGCCGCTTTGGCGTTTTCACGTAAAGTTTTAATCTCGAGTTTGAAGGCGATGATCCGATCTTGCTTTTCAGTTTCTCTTTTTTGATCTAAAGATCTTCTTTCAGCTGCCATTTTGTCTAATTCTAGATCGAGTGGCGCCCTTAAAACTGTATAGCTGTCTTTCCAATCTTTAACATGGAACCGATCAAGACGAGTTCTTCTGCCGGTAGATAGTAAATCTTCCAATGATTTTTCAGTTTCATTGAGCGATTTTGCACCTGTCGACCACTCTTCCATGATCTTTTTGCCTTGTTCAAGCAAGTCATCCAAGCCTTTTTTCGACTCTTCTCTCTCAGCGTCTCTTTCAGCAAACTTTTCTTTTTCGGCTCCCTTCATGTTGTCCCAAAGACGGCTAAGCGTTTCTCTGGTCTGATTGAAGGCGACAGTATTGAGTGTCAAACTTTTTGCTAAAGATTGAAGCGATTTGATGGCACCCTTAACAAGGGAAAGTTCTCTTGGAGCCAATTTTGTCAGTTGGATGCTTTGGACAAACTGCTGAATATCTGCAACAAATTTATCGCTGACCTCTTGGATGAGTTCTTTTCTTCTTGGAAAAATTTGATCTCCAAGCGCAGATAGGCGATCGAAAAGCGCATTTTTGGTTTTCATTCTGAGAGGGAGCTTTGTGAGTTCTTTTCTCAAAGCATTGACTCGGCTGGCATAGGCGTTCAATAGGATGAGCTCGCCTTGGCTTTCAAGATAAAAGTGTAGGTTGTCTTTGAACTGTGCTAAATCTTCGAAAGGACGAGGATCAAAAGGTTCCGCCGGTATTTCTTGCTCAACCAGCTCTTTTTCGACAGCTTGGATAGCCAAATCGATTTGCTCTTGTGCATAGGCAGATTCTTCTGCGAGCACTTCTTTTAAACGACGTGCTTCAGAAGTTAGGCCATGTAAACGATCCCAAAACGTTTTGTTCTCAGTAAAGTAAGGATCTTTTGTGAAAGCTAGAAGGTATCTTCTTAAATCCCAGAACAATTTGTAATTGGGGGGACGTACCGCTAGAGATTTTTCGATCTCGTCTAAAAGAAGTTTAGCCTTTTCAGGCAGAGACAAAGACTCAAGCCTTGCAAGCAAGTCGGCAGGTACAACTGGTGGTTCTTCTGGAGGTCGAGATTTTTTTTCCTTCGACTTTTCAGAGGGTTTTTTAGATTCTGTCACTGGCGGTGCAGTTTGTGCTTCAGAAGTAGAAACAGCTGGGACAGGTTCCTCAGGTTGAGGATTGATAGTTGTAGAGGATATTTCCATAAGTGTTTGCATAGGCAGGTTTGGCCTTGGTGGATCTTGACGTCAAAACAGAGGAAATGATGCTACCCTTCTTGATCTATTTCCGTCAAAGACTCATATTACCACATTCATCTCGGCTTTGTACAATTTGTGAAAAAGCCTTGAGAAAGCTGCTCATCCAAGGATGAATTCAAAAATTATATAAAGGCGAGATTATATGGAACATCGTCGAATTTCTTATTACGAGGGTCTTGATCTCTTTGTAAATGGCTCAACTGAAGAGCTAAAAAAAAGGGCAGACCAGCTACGTTTTCAGATCAATCCAAAAAAAGAGGTGACGTTTGTTTTGGATTCCAATCCAAACTACACCAATGTTTGCAATGCAGACTGTTCTTTTTGCGCTTTTTATCGTAAACCTTCTGCAAAAGATGCCTATACCAAAACGGTAGAAGAGGTTCTAAAACATTTTGAGATAGCCAGAGAGGCGGGTCTTACAACTGTTTTGCTGCAGGGTGGGCTAAATGACGAGCTCAAAATCGAATATTATGAAGAGCTTGTTAAAGCAATCAGGCAACGCTATCCTGATATTTATCCCCATCTTTTTTCTGCGCCAGAATTGTGGAATGTCGCAAGAGTTTCCGACATCACCGTTGAAGAAACATTGACTCGTCTTTGGAAAGCAGGACTTCGATCGATTCCTGGCGGCGGGGCTGAAATACTATCTGAAAAAGTCCGCTCTTCGATTTCTCCTAAAAAAATGGAGCCAGGGGCTTGGATAGAACTTCATAAAACAGCTCACCGTTTAGGTTATAAAACAACTGCCACTATGATGTACGGGCATGTTGAAGAGCCAGAAGATATTCTTTTACATTTGGAAGCTCTAAGGAGTTTGCAAGATCAATACAAAGGTTTTACTGCCTTTATTCCGTGGAGCTACAAGAGAGATCGTACAGCTCTTCGACGTAAAGTCGGCCACTGGGTGGGCGATGATGCCTACCTCCGCATCATTTCTTTTTCGCGCCTCTATTTAGATAACATTCCTCATATCCAAGCCTCTTGGTTTAGTGAAGGGAAGGAGATCGGGATGGAAGCGTTGCATTCTGGAGCCGATGACTTTGGTGGAATTATTTTTGAAGAAAATGTCCATAAAGCAACAGGTTTTATCCATAAAGCAAGCCACAATGATGTTCTTTCAATGATACGAGAAGCTGGTTTTGAACCAGTTCAAAGAAGCACGATGTACCAAGTTTTGCGCAGGTATAGGGAAAATGAATTTGTTTCTTTGCCAAGGATTCAGGTTGAAGGGACAAACATTCCGAGTCAGTTAACGGTTATCGGCAAATAATTACGCGAAGCGTTTGGAGTGCTAAACTCCTGTTTAGCACTCCAAACGCTAGCGCGAAGGAAAATTCTATTTGAGTTTTCGACCACCGACAAAGGCAGGTTTTTTCCAATTATTTATACCCAGGTTGCAAAATTGAAGGGGGGGGCTTATGATCATGACGTTTTATCTCTGTAAGCGATCATAAATGGCCCGTTATTTTGCAGCTCTCCTATCTCTATTGTTAGTCTCATGTGCTTTTGCCGATGTAGTCTATTACGAAAATCAAACGGTTAAATCGATCGTCATTCAACCGGGAGATGCCACTGTTGCTTCTCCTTCTTTTGAACAGGCTATCCGTGCACGGTTAAGAACAAGAGCCGGTTTCCCTTTTTCTCAAACTATTTTTGACGAAGATCTGAAGACATTAGCTCTTGAGCTTGATTGGGTAGAACCCTCTGTTGAAGTAGTTGATGGAGGCCTTGCACTGACACTTAAAGTATGGGAAAAGCCGATTGTCCGTTCGATCCGATTTTTTGGAAATACATGTGCAAGCGATTCCGATTTGTTAGGTGAACTTGACATTTGCGAAGCGACAACTTTTGATCGGAACGCCTTTGTCAAAGCTTTCAGGAAGTTAAAGCCTTACTACATCAAAATGGGTTATTTTGAAGCCGATGTTACCTATAACATCATCAGAGATCCATGTGCTGCCGAAGTTGACATCGAAGTTTATGTCAAAGAAGGAAGATCTGGTCGTATCAAGAACATCAATTTTTGTGGTTTTGAAGACTGTGAAGAGCAAGAGATCATGGAATTGATGGTCACAAAACGTTGGAATATTTTTACCGGCGTGTTTGGGAATGGCGGTTTTTATAACGAAGACATGATCCAATACGATCAGTTCCAAATCATCAACTACCTGCAAAACCGCGGGTATGCCGATGCTCGTGTTACTATTGATGTGTCAGAAGACCGAAAACCTCATTGGCTGACGATTTGCATTACAGCCGATAAAGGAGAGAGGTTCCGTTTTGGAAAAGTGACCTATGAAGGAAACTGCATCTTTTCTGACGAAATCATTGAAAAACTGATCTATCCCGAAGAAGGGGCTATTTTTGCACCGGATGCCATCCGTGACGCGATTAAAGATTTGCAAGATGCTTATGGAATCAGGGGGCATATCCTGGCTGTTGTCGACGACGACATGAACCTACATGCAGACGAGCCAATTTATGATATCCATTTTACCATCGAAGAAGGTGAGCCTTACCACGTTGGTTTGATCAAAGTGTTTGGGAACAATTACACCCTTACTCGCGTCATTTTGCATGAAACGCTTCTACGGCCAGGTGAAGTTTTTAACACGATGAAACTGCGGTATACTGAAGAGCGTCTCCGTAACATTGGCTATTTTAAAAGGGTCAATGTCTATGGTGTTAAAGTTTCTGAAGATTCTTGCCTTGGCGAAAACTACCGAGATATCCACATCGAAGTTGAAGAGGGGCCAACAGGTAATCTAGGAGCCTTCCTTGGCTTGAGTACAGGAAGCGACATATTCGGCGGTTTTAATATCACCGAGAAAAACTTCCGCATTGCAGGTCTTGCGCCCGGTTCGATCAAAAAATATGGTTGGAGAGGGCTTAAAGGAGATGGGGAGTATGCACACTTCACTGCTACTATCGGTCAAAAGACTGACAGCTATGTCCTTTCTTGGACCAAGCCTTATTTTAAAGATACCCCATGGGCAGTTGGTGTCGACTTAGACAGGTCATTTAATGGCGCCCTTTCTCAGGATTACAATATTGTCTCTTACGGAGTAAGCGTCCATGGAAAGAGGGCATTGAATGCCTTTGTTTTAGCCGGGCTAAACTACCGTATCAGAAATTCCAACGTGTATGCTGACCAAGAGTTGAAAAATTCAATCGAATTTGACAAGGAAAAAGGGCGACAAGGACTTATTTCTGCTGTGGGTGCATCTCTTAGTTACAACTCTACCAACCATCCATTAAGGCCAACAAGTGGCTTCCATTCACGCTTGGATGCCGAATTTGTTGGATTGGGAGGGCATCGTCACTATGCATCGCTTGCCTATCTCAACAGTCTATATCATCCGTTTGGATCACAAGGGTATGTTAGACTCCGTGCCGATTTTAAGTTCTTACAACCGTTTGATAGAGATGGTTCTGAGCCAGTCAAAAGAAACCAAGGACTTGCAACAATCCCATTGGATGAGCGTTATTTCTTAGGTGGCGACACCATGGTTAGAGGATTCCGTCCTTATGCGATTGGGCCAAAATTTGAAGGGACAACTGATCCTCAAGGGGGTTTGTCTTTGATGTACCTCTCTGGCGAATATGATTGGCAGCTATTTTCTAGAATGGATCTATTCCTTTTTGCCGATGCAGGTTCCCTTTCAGCAAGAACATGGACATTTGACTATTTGAACTGTTCTGTCGGTTACGGTGCGAAGTTACAAATTCTTGATGGAGCACCACCATTAGTTTTAGGGATGGGTTATCCATTGAATGCAAGAGAAAAGGGGGACGTAAAAAGATTCTTCATTTCTCTCGGAGCTAAATTTTAATTTTTTAAGGAAGAAAACAACATGTTGAAATATTTTGTTCTCCTTTTGGCTACTTTTGTAGTGCTTGAAGGTAAAGATCTCAAAATTGGAATTGTCGATTTAAAAACCTGTGCGGAAGAGTCGAAGCTCGGTAAAAAAGAACAAGAAGGGTTCGATGCTTTCCGTAAACAAATGGAAAATGTTCTCGGTGAAAAAGAGAAAGTTTTAAACGAGATGAACTCAAAGCTTAAATGATGCCGATTATCTCGATAGCCTAACTTTAGAAGCCGAAACAGAACTAAAAAGAAAATTTAGAGCTTTAAGCCAAGAAGGCGCCGGATTGCATCAACAATATATGCAAGCTTTGCAACAAGCAAATTTTAAAATTGTCCAAGCTTTAACAGAATCTGTTGCTGAAGCGTCACAAGCGCTAGCAAAAAAAGATGGATATGACCTCATTGGAAACAAAGAGACAACGTTTTTCGCAAACTCAAACCTTGACGTTTCAAAAGCAATTGTTGCCCTGATGGACACCGCATGGGAACAAAAACAAAAAGAAGATTCTGCATCAGCTCTTAAAGCAGGCAAATGACACGCTCTTTTAAACTGTCGGATATCCATGCAGTAATAGGTGGGGAGATCGTGGGCAACCCCGATCTTCTTATCTATGGTGTTGCAGGCTTAGATGAGGCCTCAGAAAAGGAACTCTCCTTTTTAGCAAATCCTCGCTATACGCCTCATGTTCAAAAAACCAAGGCTGGTGCCGTTATTTTACCTGTTGGAGGAGCACTTCCTCCTTCAGGCAATGCCATTATCCATGAGAATCCTTCTCTAGCTTTTCAAACCCTACTCGCAGCTTACAAACAAACATTACCTCCTCAAAGTTATTTTAAAGGTATTTCACCACTTGCATCCATTGCAGAGGGTGTTAACCTTTCTGAAGGGGTGACTGTTTGTCCATTTGCAGTGATTGAAAAAGGGGCTGTTATTGGAAAAGAGTCCTTTATTGGGTCTCATACCTACATTGGCCCAGAAGTGAAAATGGGAGAAAAATGTTGGGTCCATCCACATGTGACCATCCGCGAAGGAGTGATCATAGGCAACAGGGTTATTTTGCAACCTGGTGCGGTGATAGGCTCGTGTGGATTTGGGTTTTTGCCAGATGCAGAAGGCCATTATCAAAAGCTTGATCAATTGGGTACAGTTTCGATTGGCGATGATGTTGAAGTGGGTGCTAACACCACGATTGACAGAGCAAGATTTGCAAAAACTGATATCGGAGCCGGAACCAAAATCGATAATTTGGTTCAAATCGGTCATAATGTCAAATTAGGAAAAGACAATATTGTTGTTTCTGGAACCGGTATTGCCGGCAGCACAGAAACAGAAAGAAACGTAGTGTTCATGGCAAAAACAGCTGTCAACGGACACTTGAAAATTGTTGAAAATACAAAATTTGCCGCCTGTTCTGTGATTGCGCAGTCAGTCACTGAGTCTGGCGAATATGGGGGCTATCCTTTGGTTCCTCTAAAAACTTTCCGGCGCAATTACATCATTGCCACCAAATTAGCCGACAAAATCCTCAAGCTCGAAAAGCAAGTCGCAGAGTTAGGGAAAAAGTAACATTCCTTTGCCCTTGCCCTTGCCCGTGCCCGAAAATTTCTTGGTAAGACGATTCTGAATTGTTCTTATAAAGATCCTTTATTAATGATCGGGCAAGGGCAGGGGCAAGGGTTTTGTCTTTTGGGTTCACTCCTGTTATAATTACTCGTTAAATAGTGTGAGTAGAATAGATGTCTAGTAAAAGACCGCCAACAGGTTACGATTATCCTTCGTTTGAAAAAAGGATTGAGTGGGTCAATGATCGAATGGGCACAACCTTTGATCCAAAAAAACGTTGGATGGATGAGGATCTACAAGGAATTGTAGAAAATCCTATCGGTTTTGTGAAAATGCCTCTTGCCCTTTGTGGCCCCATTTTAATCGACGGCCAATTTGCTCAAGGGGAATATATCATCCCTTTTTCAACAGTCGAAGGGACGTTGTCGATCTCTCTTACAAGGGGCGCTTACCTTTGCAATCTTGCTGGTGGAGTTAAAGCCCAATATTTAAAACAAGAGATGCCTCGGACTCCTGTCTTTTTTCTCCCTTCACTGAAAGATGGCGCTGAATTTTTAAGATTTATCCAAGAAAAGTTTGCAAAAATCAAGGCTGTTGCAGAGTCAACTACCCGTTATGGAAAATTGCTCAAAATCGACCCCTATTTAATGGGTAGAAAGGTCTTATTAGATTTT
The DNA here is from genome assembly GCA_963765145.1 of Parachlamydiales bacterium. Taxonomy (GTDB): domain Bacteria; phylum Chlamydiota; class Chlamydiia; order Chlamydiales; family JAJFMK01; genus JAGVKY01. The sequence goes on along the minus strand of CAVXVG010000028.1, from coordinate 37,939 downwards.
ATTTATACAACAGGAGACGCAGCCGGTCAAAATATGGTGACAAAAGCCACACAAGCGGCTGCCAACTATATCCAAGAGGCACTGCAAGAGACAATACCTGTCACATTTTTAATTGAATCCAATTTTAGCGGTGATAAAAACGCTTGTTCTAGAAATATCATCAAAGGGCGAGGACATTCTGCGACTGCTTCAGTCAGAATGCCTGAAAAGTTGGGGCGTAAAGTTCTCAAGGTCGATCCTTTAACTGTTTTACAAGCAGGAGAGGTGGCGATGTTAGGCTCTTCGCTTGCAGGTCTCAGTGGCCATAACTTACATACCGCAAATGCGTTGGCTGGGATTTATTTAGCCACAGGGCAAGATGTGGCTTGCGTTGCAGAAAATGCGGGGGCTATCTTCACATCAGAAGCTCATCCAGATGGTTCATATGAAGCGACTATCACATTGCCTTCCATCACTATTGGAACAGTAGGTGGTGGTACCCGTTTAAAAGATCAAAATGAAAATCTACAAATGTTGGGGTGTGCAGGCGAAAACGGTGTGAAGAAATTTGCTGAAATTGTCGCAGCTTGTGCCCTTGCGTTAGAAATTTCTCTTGGACTTGCGATTGTCAAAGGAGATGAGTTTGCCGATGCGCATGAAAAATATGGCCGTAAAAAAGAAGGGGTAGAAGAAGATGTCTAATTTGTTTTACATCATATTGTTTTTTGCAACTCGATACCTGTTGATGTTTGTGATGTTATGGATACCTAAATTTTTCAAACATCACATTAATCCTGAAGAGGTCAAGCAAAGCCAGAAAGACAGAGAAAGTATGTGGCCTTTGGGCTTGATCTTAGATACGTTGGCATTAGCGGCTTTTGTCTCTGTTGCAGACATTTCTCTTTTTGCAGGTGGATTTTGGGCCTCTTTTTTAGTGATGTTGGCAGCCCATGTTGTCCTTGTGGAGCCCCTCTATTATGGCTTTCACCTTCTTCTCCATACAGGCTGGATCTATCGAAATCACCACATTTATCATCACCGTTCGGTGCGGACAATGGCGACGACTTCAATGAGTTTTACCCTCCTTGAAAGGATCAGCTACACGCTTTTGTTTGCGATACCACCTCTTGTCGCCTTTCTTTTTGGCCTGTTTAACTACTGGGCTGTTTTGGCTTTCTTTTTGCTATTCGATCTTTTGAATAGCTTTGGCCATTTTAACGTTAAATTAGAGGGTAAATGGTATAAAAAATCGGTGGTTAGGTGGTTTGTCTATAGTCCTGAGTATCATGAGAAGCACCACTCTGAGTTTTTAACCAATTACGCGTTATTCATGCCTATCTTCGATCGACTCTTTGGAACTCTATCGAAAAAAAGCTTTGAAGAATAAAGGAGAGCTGAGGCACATTCTTTTTGACCCTCTAATGGTAGTCAAACGCTATGTCTCGTATTTCTTTTCTCACCACTCTTTCACTGCTATCGCTCTCATCTGCAACCTTATCAGGAGCTGCTTTTCAGATTTATTCTCAATCTGCCAACAGCTTAGGCTATGCCCATGCTGATATGGCCGCATTGACATCAGATGCCTCTACAGCATGGTATAACCCTGCTGGTATGACAAAACTTTGTGACCCCGAGCTTTGTTTTGGGGGTTCTTTGTTCATGATCAAAGAAGAGTTTACTAGCATGGTTGGCTTTTCCTCTTTAACCGACCTTTTAGTCTATGAGCAGGGGGTGATTACCACCATTCCGGCGCAATCCTTTGAACAACCTTTTCGGGCAGAAAGGGCGCTAGGAACCACATGGCCTCTTTTCCCCTCGATTAATGCTGTATATCCCATTCACTATTATGACCTCCATTTCGCTTTTGGTCTTGCTGTCGATTGTCCATGGGGTCTTGAGACAGATTATAGCTATTCTCACGTCGCCTCATATGCAGAGCAAACGTTGATCGAAAGCGTGCAAATCAACCCTTCGATTGCCATTGGGTATCGAGGTCTTTCTTTTGCTGTAGGTTATGGTCGCGAGTTTTTAGAGACCAAATTCACCGTTTCTGTCATCAATACAGGTGGTTATTTCAAGTTAAATGGGTGGGAAAATACCTACAATTTGGCCTTCCTTTATGAGGTCGATCCGACTTTAACTGTTGGAGCCACTTATCGTCCGGGGATCACCCACCGTCTTAAGGGTTCATCTTCCCTTCTATTCAATGATGCAGCAGCTTCTTGCCGCTTTAAAACTCCGGGTGTTTTAACAGGGGGTTTTAAATACGATATTTCTAGACGCTGGAGTTTGCTTGGAACGGTGGGGTATAATCTTTGGAGTCAGGTAAAAGAAATCAGTATCTTTACTGATATTCCACAAATTGTTGTAGATCCCAAGTTTTTAGGACTCATCAATAGCTTGATTCCTTCATTGATACCTTCTCCTCCAGGCCCTTTTCCGCCCGGAACCACCTTTTCGATTCAGAATATCATCACACTCAATACCGGAGAGGCAACCATTCACATCAATGGCAAAGATACCCTTTTTCTTGCGATCGGTTCAAAATATGATGCAAGTGACATGTGGACCGTCAAAATGGGTTTTGCCTATGACCAAAGCCCTATCCGATCTGGCTCAAGAGAGTTGCACATCCCTGATAATGACCACTACCTCTTTTCGATAGGCGCACGGTGTAATTTCAATGACTGTGTGTTTGCAGATGTTGGTTTGGAATATATCTTCACCCCAAAATGCGGTATCCAGAACAACCCCATCTTGCCCGTTTCTGCTGTACCACCCACACTTGCCATCACTCTGCCAGGTGGAGAGGTCATTGATTACCCGATCAATAACGAGATCATGGTGCCCGCAGCTGACCACGGCTTTTCCGGACCTATCAACACAACAGCTATCGCCTTCGGCATCCAGGTGGGGATAATATTTCCTTAACCCACAAATTAACCCCTGCCCTTGCCCCTGCCCCTGCCCGATTTTTAACTAGAGATCTTTTTTAATTAAAAATTCGGGCAAGGGCACGGGTTGATTTGGGGGTAACGGTTGGTGTTATATCCATGTCACTATGTCCTTGTGTACATCTATTTTTCTGATAAAATTGCTCCCGATTAAAACAACGGAAGCTGGCTATGAGCCCAAAAGAATTTCACGAGCTGCTAGGTCAATTTTTGTTAACAGATGCGGAGAAGAGTACGGCTTGGAATCTTTACAAAACATCAAGCCCCGAGGTTGCCCTTTGCTTTGTACGAGACATTGAAAATAAATTTGTGCAAATGCGAAGGAACTTGCAGTTAAAAACACAGCCAATTCCTTATAGAATTTGGGGGCAAAAACATATCCAAGAAGAAGCTTTAGCACAAATGTCAGCGGCTGCTCGTTTGCCTGTGGCATTAGCCGGGGCGTTAATGCCCGATGCTCACATGGGGTATGGTCTTCCTATTGGCGGTGTTTTGGCGACAGAGAACGCAGTTATTCCATATGCAGTAGGCGTCGACATCGCTTGCCGAATGATGCTGACAGTTTATCCCTCTTCACTGCAAGTTCTTAGAAACAATAAAAGCTCAGATTATAAGCATCTTTATTCAGCCTTAGTGAACAACACAATATTTGGTTCAGGGGCTGCAGGTATCCATGATGGTAAAATTGAACACCCTATTTTGGATAAATCCCGCTGGAATCTGTCAAAATTGACTCAATCATTGAGAGATACTGCGATTTGTCAAATAGGAACAAGTGGTGGAGGAAACCATTTTGTTGAATGGGGGGAATTAGAAATCTCAAATCCAGAAAACCCTCTTAATCTGCCGACAGGACACTACCTTGCACTCCTTTCTCATAGCGGCTCTAGGGGAGTAGGCTTCAAAATAGCCAACCATTACACTAAAATTGCCATGGAGCGAATGGATGGGTTGGATCGCTCTGTGAAACATTTGGCATGGTTGCCCCTTGATCAGGACATTGGAAGGGAATACTGGGACGCCATGGAGCTTGCCGGAGAATTTGCATCGGCAAATCATCATGTTATCCACCAAAGAATCGCTCAATCACTTGGGATATCGCCGGTTGCCACTATTGAAAATCATCACAACTTTGCGTGGCGGGAAAAGATCGTGGTCGACGGGAAAGAGCTAGAGGCAATTGTTCACCGCAAAGGTGCAACACCTGCTGGAAGAGGCGTTTTAGGAATTATTCCCGGAACAATGGCGGATCCCGGTTATTTGGTTGTGGGTAAAGGCCATCCCGATTCTTTAAACTCAGCTTCTCATGGCAGCGGACGTTTAATGGCCCGTACTAAAGCAAAGCAAAACATTACTCATGAGCAGCATGCTGAATACTTATCAAAACGTGGAATAGATCTAATCGGTGGAGGTTTAGATGAAGCGCCACAAGCTTACAAAGCTATTGACGCAGTGATGGAAGAGCAAAAAGATCTAGTTGACGTATTAGGTAAGTTTCAGCCTCGAATTGTCCGCATGGCCTCTGAAGAGGCTGACAGTGGACCCTCTAAATTGCCCAAGGGTATCGTTGAAGGGGAGTAACTTTCTCATGCAAAGGAATCACATGAGCCAGAGAATTATTCATTGATCAAGAAACGTAAAAATCAAAATACGGGAATACTCATAAAATTCGACCTGAACAAATCTCTTCAGGAATTAGAAAAATCAAATTGGGGAGAACCTCAGAGTGATTCTCCACTTGTAAATAGTTGCCTTCGACTTCGGCGTGTCCCTTTGAAGGACTTCGAAGAAGATGACTTGTTGCGTATGATATCTCAAGGTATAGGGATTAAATATTTAATTCCTATAACAATGGAACTTTTGCGTGTTGATCCATTATTTGACCATGATGGTAGTCTCTTAGGCGCTCTCCTTCAAGCCTCCTCTAAGTATTGGGATGAAAACCCTAATTTGCGCGAAGAGATTGATAGAATGTACAATACTGTCCTCTTAAATGAAAAAAACAATGAGTACTTTATAACTTGTGTTGTAAAAGATTTAGAAAATGCTTATCTGACTTTTACAGAATTTGGGCCCTATATTAGTTTGCTTTGGGATAATGCTAAGGTAAAGCAAACGTGTAACTGCCTTGCTGTAAAATTGCTAGCGATCATTGCAAGTAGGCAACCAATAGTTTTGGAAGATCTAAGTGCTCTGAATAGAGTTTCAATCTCAAGCTCAATGATTGAGCATTTATTGAAAAATAAATTCATTATTTATGATTACGAAGGATCATGCCCAACAAATCGTTTTTTTAGGCTGTCAAATGACTTCATAAAACAATTGGGTTTAATGAAGAAAAAGAAAAAGTAGAGGAATGTTTCTTAAGCGCTACAGACTCTTAAAAAATAGGTTCATTACCCGCTTACCTCTCTTGCCATCTGCAAGAATTGGAGATCCCTTTAGAAGACTGTCCTAGATGCAATAATATTTGTTGTGTTTGTTCGTGAATCACATTAAAGTGAATTGTTTGTCTCAGTTTTAACAGGATTAAAATGCAAAGTCTAGATAAGTTGTTCCATAGGGCTATGTGGGAAAAATTGAGTGAGCAAGAGCTTGCAGAGATTGCTCAAAGAATAGAAGCTGCTAAAAATAACGAGGATGAAAACCTTTACAGGCTCATAGATATTCTCGGAAGGGCAGGAGCTGTAAAATACCGCTCATTGATAGAACCTTTTCTTTACTATCCCGCCGATCCCATGGTTTCGTCTACTGCTTTAAATACCTTATGCAATTTCTGGGGATATGACGACGAATACAAGGATAAGCTAAAGGAATTCATTCGAGGTGTCAGTTGGGATAGGGAAGATGATATTAGATTAATAGCCATCAGCTGCACAGGGGAACTGTTAAGAGTGAAACCTGAAAAAGAGCTTTTTGAGCTGTTAATAGCAACTTTTGAAGGAAAATATGGAGATGAAATTTGTCAAGAGGCTGCTTTCAGTGCTCTTGCAAGAGGATTGGGAAAAGAGTGGAAAGAAGCTATTGCTTTAGAGCGAGAAAAAATATTTGAACCGACAATCAATGAAGCCAGAAAATTTGCAGAAAAACTTAAAAAAAACAAGGGGTAAGTATTTAAAATGTCCTCTCAGCCATCAAGCCAATATTTCTCTGCCTTTGGCAACTTTTCTCATGCCACCCCGCACCTTTTGACTGACAAAAGTGCGCATGCGTTGACTATGCCTTACACAGACTTACAAGGACGGGTGATTCAACTTTGGAAATGGAAAGATCATCTTTTCGGTTCAGTTCTGCATAACGGGAAAATGTCCATCATTCCCGGCACGAAAGTATACAATGGACTTTTGCCACAAGAAAATGACGTTGCCCTGATCAGTCGCTTTGAGAAATTAACCTTAAGAAAATGGGGCTTAGGCTATTTAGAAGACAAAAAAAAGATTGTAGTGTGGCCTTATCTTATTGCTGCAGCAGGAAATGACATTGCAAAAACCTGGTCACAACGAAAAATTGACAATGCTAAAGAGGCACTTAATACTTATCACTATAATGCGGCTAAACGGGACCAGCAAAAGCAATTTGTAAAATTTAAGGACAATGGTGACCCTTTTGATCATGTCCAAGACGTAAACCAGAAGCAGCGTTGCCTAAAAAAAGTTATTGTAAGTCACCAAAAAACTCTTCGCCAAGAGAAACTTAATCCTCAGGAAAGACAGCGGATAGAAAAAGAACTCTCAGAGGCGAGTAAATGGTTAGATAGCTCTGAAAAATATTTTAATTCCGAGCCCTATAAATCTCCGGGCACAAAGCAACTTGAAGGAGAATTGGATCAGACAGGGTTGAGGGAGTCTTATAACTCTTCTCATCCGAATAACCCCATGGCAGGTAAAGGAGAGAAGGTCGGTGACATTGGGGGTGTCGCATGCAGTACTGAATATATAAAGGGCCTGTTTGATCAACCTGAATCTCTTTTTGAAGGGGATCACTATTTCTGCTTTCCAACGCTTGAGAAGGGGTCTATTACAAATGGTGAATTGCAACAAATTTTGAGAGAACTTGCCATCGGAGTTTACGCCGAAGGAGCTTTTCCTTTCTTTAGCCTTCACTTTAGAGAAAAAAATCACGACCTTTTCCCGGTTCTTCACCCTATTTATAAAAATACGCTTGTGGGTCGCACGATTGGGATGCTCGATCACCAGATGAAAGGGTATTTAAATGGAGGGGAATATGCAGACGATCTCCTAGACGTCTGGTATCAAAATCCCGATTGGGATAATCGCTCCGCTCTTGCTCTAGCAAGCTTGATTGATTTTAGTACTTATTGCAAAACGGCTTTAACCGGCGCTGATAGTCTGTATGTTTCTTTAAGAATGCTTGTTGAAAGAGTTGGTCTTTTTCGAGAAGAAGGGATTGAGAACCTAGCTAGAAAAGGGGAAAAAGCAGTTGAAAAATTGCTTGTTAGCGTCGGAGCTCTTTCCCAAGGAGAGACTTCTGTCCTAACCGAGTACGAAGGGTTTAAAAATTCTTTTCGGATCATTGCAAAGCAAAATAATCTCCATAAAGAGGGACCTGTTTTTATCGTGAATGGTGACTTTGACGTTGAATATACGATAGAACCGTCGCCTCAATATAAAGAAGAAATGGAGCAATACATCAGAAGGCATGGCGCACCTCCTCCGTCTTACCAAAATATGGTGTTTGCTTACGAGATGATGGCAAAACGGATCCATGATCATATGGTCAAATTGCCCATCTGCAAAAAATATTTTGCAATGCTCAGTGTCATCAGCTTTTTTTCGAGCTACTTTTCAACCTTAAAAAAACACCGGAAGATCCCAGTTTTACCCTCGATTCAAAGAGATATTATTAAAGGCTGTCCTCCACTTTTTCCCCATCTTCCGATTAGTGCGACACGTACAGAAACGATCCAAGTTAACCTTCATGAAGTCATTAAAGCTTGGGTGCAGAAAAACCGATCTTCCATCGTTGCTTTTCTCAAAGAAGGGATGTTAGATAAGAGACGTCTTGGACGTCTTGATTCTAAAAACCATTTACAAAGTTACCATGCTCATGAGCAAGATAAGATCATAGAGCAACTCAAGATAGAGTTTGAAAAAGACGCCCTCCGTAGAGTAGTTCCCTCTCTAAGACATCATCTTGAAAAAAATAGGGAGATTTTAAAATTTGATGAAGAAGCGAGGAGTTTTTATAAAAAGGGAGTTTTAGAATCGTTTGAAAATTCTTTTAATAATGACCCTAGTCGATCTCTGAATTTGCTAATCTCTAACTGGCTCAACAACGATTCTGGATTTTTATCATACATAGATCAAGAAGCGACAAAGCATCTTGACCGTTTAGAAAAGTTTTTGCCTAATGAGGTCAGAGATTGTGCTGAGCTGACATGTAATATACCAAGGCTCATCTCAGAGCTTTCACCTGAAGAAGCTCAATTCAATAGAAGAGTCGTTGGGGGTTGTGGACTGAAGCTTCAGCCTATAGAGGTAGAACCGTCGAAAAAAGCTGCGGATATTTTAGAAAACTCTTGGCAAGAAATGCTTTCGGCAAGACCAGAAACTTGGATGGAGCTTGAAACCGATGGGCAAGAAGGGACAAAAACATTAGCTTTCCGTCTATCGCTAGAAGATGTTCCTGCGGATCTGTCAGATAATTACCAATGGATGAAAACCCACTTATTTACTCCTCATCCTGAACAGGGGAAAATAGAAAAGTTCCTCCATCTGAAAGAGGCGATCTTGAAAAATGATCAGACCGCTCTTGCAGATTTGACAGCTGAGTTGGCATCTATAACCGATTTTGAGGGAAGATCTTTGATGCACTACGGTGCGAGTATTCGAGACCCTTTTTATGTCATAGCTTTTATCCAGAGTGGATTTGCCTTTCCAGAGGAAGATCATCAAGGATATCGCCCAATTCATTACGCTGCAATGGAGGGGAATAGCGAAGTAGTGCAGGCACTACTCTCGTATAGAAGAGAAGACCTAAATGTAAAAAACAAAAGTGGCGCAACTCCAATGATTGTAGCTATTCAACATGGTCATTTTTCTATTGTCAAGCATCTACTTCAATCAGGGGCAACTCCTACACTCTTATCCAGCGGTTACAATGACCTCCACGTTGCTCTTCAAGAAGGAAATATAGCCATAACAGAGGCTATTTTAGAAAACGCCGTTTTTGTAAGCTTCTGCTTAGCAGAATCTAGTGCCGAAGGGGGTACCCCTTTGATGCTTGCTTGTGAGCTCGACAATCCAGATTTAGTTAAAAGATTGATAACACTTGGGGCTATCCCTAGTGTAAAACAAAAGAACGGTACTACAGCACTATCTATTGCCATCAAAAGAGACTGTCTTCCAGTTTTAAGGGAGCTTTTAAGCCATATAGCCCTCTCCGATACAGATAAAGAAGTTGCTCTAAAATGTGGTTCTTCTGAAGTGATATCTCTCCTCGAAGGTCAGCTTTTACATTATAAAAATAGCTACAAAGATAATTGCCTCCATCTTTCGATTGCGAATGGAAATATATCAGCCGCGCTCTATTTTGCTAAAAAAGAGAGCATAGGGATCTATGTTAATGGTAAGAATGAAGGAAACGAAACACCTACTCAAATGGCCCTCCAATTAGGTGCTTGGGAACTTCTTGAGGCTTTAGTTGAAAAGGGAGGCAAAATATCGATAGAAGACTTGCTCAAGCTGCCTTATGACTCGCTCTTTGAAGAGGTGGCTAAAAAAGCACCTTTCGACACTTTAAAACTACAAGAATACCTTCTGATTGCGGCTCAGGCCGGTAATTATCTAGCTATAAGTAATTTTCTTCTTCCGAAAGGAGCCGATCTTTCAACTCTCAAAGGGCCAAATGATTGGTGCGCACTCCATTACCTAGCAAAATGTGATGGAATTTTTTTATTTAGGGCTCATGTAGCGAGCTCAGGTGACTTTGAACAGCCCTTATCTAAAGAAGGACATAAAACTTTGGCCTATATTGCTGCCGAAAATGGAAGCCAACGTGTTTTACGCTTCCTTCTTGAGCAGATGAAAAATGGCGGGCTCTCTTTAGAAAACAACTGCCGAGATAAGCATCTGTTATGTGGAGCGTTAGAACAGGGGCACGAAGAGGCAGCTCGACTCATCATAGAACATGATTCGGTTGAGATTGCAAACAAAGTATTGGATAAGGAAGGGTCACTTCCGGCCCATTTGGCTGCTAGAATAGGTGCAAAAGATCTGTTAGAGCTCCTTTTTAAGAAAGGGGCTAATTTTCAGGCCGAAGATGCTTCTGGGTATAGGCCGATCGATTATCTTGTTCGGTTGGAAGATGCTAAGACTATTTTGCACTTCCTTCAAAGCCCCTACAACATGGAAGTGACCAGTCAGTCTCTCTTTCTGGCTGCACTAAAAAGTAGAGAAATTCTATCGATTTTGATTGCTCACAATAAAAAGCCCGAACTTTTAGGGGAGGCCCTTTTTAAAGCAGTTAAATCTTACGATTTTCCAGCTTCTCTTTTACTTCTTGCCAAAGGAGCATCGACAAGTTATGTATCAACAAATGGTTTAACTCCGCTCTTGTTGGCGGCTCAAACAGGTCAAGAGTCTGTGCTTCAGATGCTTCTTGCCAAAGGCGAAAAGCATGAACAAGATTTTCTTGGCAACACTCCCCTCCATTATAGTGCTGAGAATGGCCATGCCTCTTGTTGCCACCAGCTATGCATGGCAGGCTATAACCCAAGAACAGTGAATAAACAGGGAAAATCTCCTTTACAGTTTGCTGGTCCACACCAAGGAGTTTCTAAGGTTTTGAATGGACTATTTGAAGCCTATTCGGTTGATGTTAAAGAGTTTCTTCATGCTGTTAAACAAAATAATTTAGAGGCCATTACTGCCGCAATTAGAAAGCTTCCTATCAATGAAAAAATATCATGTGGAACCGACAATATAGGTTTAAGCATCCAAAGAACGCTCCTTCAACACATTGTTGCAGAATGTAATGAAGAAACAGCTCTTTTGTTCCTCAATCATGTATTGAGAACTATCCCTACCTTCAAACCAAATATCCCGGACTATAAAGGAAATACACTTGCTCATTATTTTGTGATTTACAACGTGCAGCCTTCAATTCTTACTCCATTTGACTTAAGAGTAAAAAATCATAAAGGTCAGACTCCTTATCATTTAGGGGCTCAATTTTTAAAAGCCTCTTTTTTTGAACACCTTTTGCACGCAGCAAGACATGAAGATTTAGAAGAGATCGATCATGAAGGTCGAACTCCCGTTTTTTATGCGATCGAAGGAAAAAAAGAAAAAAATCTCCAACTTTTGGTTGATTTAAAAGTGAACTCAAATGTTTGGGATTTCCGTCTCATTACTCCGCTTTCGGTGGCTACTAAACTTCAACGACTTGGAGATGTAAAAGCTCTTTTAAAAGGCAGCGCAAATCCAAATCAACCGGCAACTATTGAGCGACTTCTCCCGCTCCATATTGCCTTGGCACAAGATGACACCCTTCTTGCCCGCACTTTCATCCTCCAAGGTGTGAAGTGTGACGTACCAACTAAAGAAGGAATTCGGCCTGTCCACGTGGCTGCAGAAAAAGGCAATTCGGTTGTGCTTGGTCTTTTAACAGGAAAAGGAGTGTCTTTTGAGGTTTTAGATAATCGAGGGTTTAAACCTGTGCATAACGCTGCCAGATCAGGTAAATTACAAACGTTGAAAGCCTTAGTCAAGTTGTCCGATTTTTGTTTAGCGGATCAGATGGATCTGGATGAATCTGAGAATAAAGACATGTCACTTTTACAAGTTGCTGCATTGAGTGGGCAACCTGCAACCTTCAATTGGCTTGTTAAGCAACAGCCAGGGCAAATGAACGATCCAAAACTCTTGGCCTTTGCCGCTATGAGTCAAGCTTCGACAACCATTTTGCCGTATTTTTATCCTTTTACTATCTCGGTGCAGCCCGAAGCCCTTTGCAAAGCTGCAACACATGCAATAATGGTTGACAATGTTGATTCAGTGAGAGAACTGTATTTAAGAGGCATTCCTACCGGGATTGATGTTGCAGGAGGAGAGACCGGATTGCACTTGGCCTCTCGTTTTGGCTCGTTGTTATCTACACAGTGGTTTTTAAAACAGGGCCTTGACCCCGATCACCGTTCAGCTACAGGAGAAAATGCCCTGGAGATAGCTGCAGCCAACGGATCTTTTGAGCAGTTTAGATTGTTGCTTGACTTTGCTAGCTACGACCTTTCGTCTACTAATAGTAGGGGGCAGACCTTGCTTTATTTAGCAGCCGCAGCAGGAAATATTGGACATGTGCTCATTCTTTTGGAGAAAAATGCTCCAGTCGAATCAACTGATAGCAGACTTTACACTCCTCTTCATATAGCGGCTAAAAATGGACATACAAAAGTTGTTCGGCTGCTCCTAGCCCTTGGAGCAAATTCTTCCGCACTTTCGCTCAATTCAGAAACCCCTTTTGATCTTGTGGATGATAACGACCTAGAAACAATTGAGACTTTTAAAACATATGATTTCTTGCTGGAATCTGCAAGTGAGGGGAGCTCTTTTTGGCATCTTGCTATCCGCGGCAACCACATGCTTGCATTGCAGTTTTTAACCTTTACCGATGCGACAGATGGAATTAATGTTGCAGATAGTGACGGAAGGACCCCATTACATTTAGCGGTATCCCTTGGGAAAAAAGAATTTGTACTTCACCTTCTTCGCCATGGAGCTAAAACAGACAGTGTCGATAAGTGGAATAAACGCCCAGCCGATCTCGCAAGAGATGAGTTAATGAAACAATTATTAGTAAAGGCAGGCTAGCAAATGCTTAGTTCATCCACTGTGATTACGAATCAATTTCAAGGGCAGCAGTTAGCACTTCTTAGAAATGGCAACAATAACGATGTCCCAAGGGGATTAGATTGGGATAAGCAGGTTCTGCGCATTTCAAATGCCCAATTGGAGACACTTGATATGGAGCGGATCATGACCGTATTAGCTGAGACCTCGCGACCTCCCTCTGCAATGGCAGGTATTCCATCAGCTCAAATCTCTAGCGATATCATCCACCTCTTGGACGAAGATTTCAGAAGAGCCTTAGATCATTATAGAAACCGGTTGCGTTTACTTTCCGCAACAGATGTCGTTAAATATGATAATGAAACTAAGAGGACAGCTTTAACAGCTCTTGGAAGTGGAGTGATTGCCGTGGCAGGGACCGCAGGGGTTGGTGCTGCTATTAGCTTATTTGGCGGTCCACGTGTGGTCATTACACGTGGTGTTGTTATTGGTGCATCTCTTGGTACTGTCATAGCAGCAGGTCTGTTAGGTTTTTTTAGTGCTAGGCATGCGGTAAAAATACATGTTGAAAATGTGGGGAGTGTCTATCGCATTAAATGGCTAAACGAGGTAGAGACCCATGAAAATCAACGGTTAGAGAATGTTAAAAATACGATCATCAATGTTTGTACTGTTCTTTTAATAGACCTAAATAAGTTGAAAGCAACGGGAGAATTTTGTGAGAGTAAGTACCTTCAGCTCCAGCAGCTGCATCAGATCTTTCAAGCGATGTTTCCCAGCGAAGAATTACGAATAAGTGGAAATCCGTTTCTTTTGCCGGCAAGACCAGATCAACATCTGGCTCAAGAGGGCAATTAGATGGTAAGCCTCACAGGGCAAAGTCAGATTGGTTTTCAATTCTATTTGACTCAAGAGCAAAGAAATACTTATGTTGCACTAAATTGTAACCTGCAAAGCTTCATTGGTTATCGTTTGCTCGGTTCCCCTCATGTTGAGGATGTTAAACTTGCTCGGCTTGCGCTCGATATCTTACAAGCTTGCTCGAATCTAGAAAATGGAATAACCCTACAAAGGTTTTTGCTAACAGTTCTAAAAGGGGAAAGAGAATCCTTTCAGATTTTAACAAAAGTATTAGACATATGCGTTAGAGGTGGAGGAGAGACGTTTTTTAAGTACGCTTCTACAACAAAAATCGAATATTACGCATTTGATGAAATTGTTAAAATCACAAGTGCTTTTTTTGATTGCGCAAATGAGATTAAGGAATTGCCGGTCATTGCCCATCTTCTTTCCTATGAAGAGGGGGGAACAGCCCAGTTATATCTGTTAAGAAATCATCTTCCACATCCGATGGAATCCGATAATTTAAATATTTCAGATCAATTGAAAAAGCTACTTACTGGAAGGTTCTCCCTACCTCAATTTCAATCCAGGTCGATCCAATACCTCGCCTCTCTTTCAGAGGGAAAACGGCTCTATATGCGAGATTACAGCCGATTTTTTTCCGAGTTACACCGTTCTTCTCTAAGTGAAAATGGAAAAATCGAAGTGTCGAAATTGGCCATTGTTTCAACAATAGATCCCGATCGCCCTCTTCTATTCCGATTCCCATTTGTTGATCTTGAAACATTGATACAGAAAGCAGAGGAGATCGAGCAATCGTTTGGAGAGGAGGTTTTATCGCTTTTTCGATCCTCTCCACACCTACAAAAATGCGTTGAATTAGACAAAATCAATCACACTCTCTATTTGCTTCAGATTTTATTGACGAAAAGTCTCTCTTTCCAATGAAGTAATGGTACAATTGCGTTTCTTTTCTCATGGGCAGATCTCGTGGATCTGTTTCATTGATTGGTTAGAAGAAAGGGTACCAGATGAAAACCTTCCCCACGTCGACACATCGAAAGACATCCGTATGATCATCGATAGGTTCAGTGGGAAGATCAAAGACCCCAATGTCGAATTTCCTCTAGATCCACACTTGATTGATACCATTGAGCAATGGTATGGCATTGTTCAAGATTTTTGCAGCCAATGGGAAAACTTACGTATGGGACAATTGGTCGATTTAACCAATGAGATCCGAAAAAAAGAAAATAAAACAGATGAAGATTTACTGAAGCTAATTGCTGTTGGTCGACTAGCTTTAAGGCTAAAATTTCACCTCTACCTTCATAGTACTCAAGTTCTAGCAGTCGAAGCTCTGCTTGCTATCCGAACACATGCTATAGGGCAGGTGTTGACTGGTGAGGGGAAATCGATGATCAACGGGTTAGGGGCTTTTGTCCTTCTGATGCTGGGGAAAAAAGGGGCTTCCATCTCATCGGCAAAAGGATTATCTATCCGAGATCAAAAAGCTTTCGTCAATTTCCTTAAAATTTTTGGAATGAAGACACGCCACATCTGTGATCATCAACCTTCTGCAGAAACATTTAAAGCCCAGCTTCTCTATGGAACGACTTCAGACTTTGAATTTGCGGTGATGAGAGAGATGCTGCATGGTACCGTGTTGTTTGAAGGGACCTTTGATTTTGTTATGATAGACGAAGCAGACTTTCTGACGGTCGACACCGCTTTAAATAGTGCGCGACTCAGTTATCCAAAGGAGTTTTCTAATGACTGGGTCTATCCTCTCATTCTAGATTTTATACAAACCCATTACAAAAATCGGCTACATACCGATCCGTTTCCACCTAATGCCTTACATAAACTAAAGAAGTTTCTAATCGAATTCGAAAAGGGCCAGCATAAAGAACAGGCCGAAAAATTAGTTGATGCAGATTTAAATAAGTGGCTGGATTCAGGACATACAGCGCTTTTTAAAAGAGAAGAGGGTCAAGATTATGTCGTTGATCTGTCAGAACAACCAGATGGAACTAAGAAAAAAAGCATCTTGATAGTGGATGTTGATAAATCGGGAAGAACTCAACATCATTCCCGCTGGCAAGCTGGAGTCCAAGAGTTTTTAGAGGCTAAGCATGGAATAGATGTTGAAAAGGAATCTCTATGTCCTATTTCCCTATCCCACTCCGTTTTTTATAACAAATTTGCCCTAAAGCTAGGCTTTACTGGAACTTTAGGGGGGGCGCTCGAAAGAGAGACGATTGACGAGCTTTATCAATTCAAAATGTTTGATGTCCCCACTCACTTCCCCTCCATCCGGGTCGATCTTCCAGATCGAATTTTTAGGACGACAGAAGAGCGTCGAAATTATTCCATTCAGCGTGCAAGGCAGATGAAAGCATTGGGGCGCCCGATGCTGCTCATTTGCGAAACGATTAAAGAATCTAATACTATAGCCAAACTGTTAAAAGATCATGGGATATCTTTTGAATTGATGAATGAAGTGCAGGAGAAAAGTGAGGATGAAATTATCGACAATGCTGGGTTTGAAACAAGCCTAACTGTTGCCACTCTCAATGCTGCCCGTGGAACGAATGTCAAGCTCAGTAAAAAAAGTGTTCAGAATGGGGGTCTTCTCCTCCATTTTACTTTTCACCCTGATTCACTACGGACGGAAAGGCAGGTGAGGGGGCGCGCTGGACGGCAAGGGGAGCCAGGAGAATCTGAAATGGCACTTTCGCTTGAGCAGTTGGAATTACCGGACGTAGATATATCAACGTCTGCAGCTCAAGAGCTTCTACTTCGAAACCTCAATCAAAGACGGGAAGGAAAAGCTGGCATCGTCAAACGCTTTTATAGTTGCCGAGTATCGGTTGAGCAATATGCTTTTGGCTATACAGAGCTTTTTTTCTCCGATTTAAACAACTTTAGGAAAGCGGCTGTTAGCGAATCGTTTCTTGACCAAAAGTCTGAAAGTTTAGGGACTCGAAAAATCTACAAACCTAAGCCCGATTTCACAAAGCTACCTCTGAAAGACAGACAAATTGCAGAGCAAGCTTTCACCCTTCTAACCACACCGGGGAATACTAAAAATCAATGGAAAACCCTTCTAGAGGGAGCTGCAAAAAGAATTCAAGAAAAGGTAATCACCCATTGGTCAATTTGTTTTTCCGAACAGGTTGAAGATCTAATGAACTTCTCGAGGATGCATGAGCATGCTGTGATTGAGAATTATTTAGCCACCTCCCTTGAACAAGGTGATGGTGATGCTTTATTAAGCCGGCACATCCAGCTTCTCTACCAAGCAATTGTAGGCAAAAGTCAGCAACGAGTAGATGCAATGAAAGCAAAGATTACTAAGCTTTACGATGAGCAAAAAAAACATTGGGAGAATTATCTCAAGCCAGAGGGGCTGATCCAGTACATCCGAGAGCTAACTCAAACGTCCCTTGAACTAGTTTAAGAAGCCAGAGGTAGGGTTATATCCAATGAAGGATATTAGTCAGCACAATCAGCAAGACTTCTAGCATGATCAAGATGATGATGATCCACTCAAGGCGGCTTGAGTGTTGGTGATTTAACTCATTGCCTAAAAGTTCGAAGAACTTATGCACCACATCGAGACGTTGGTTAAGCACTTCTATCCGCTGTTTTAGCTCTAGATAGTGGCTGGACATGATGTAGAGGGGTTCGGTTTCGGGAAATTCGTAGAAAAAGTCGGGCGTATCTAAAATGTCGAGGTGCAGGTTGATGCTGCTGCGATCGATGAACAGCTCTCCCATTTTTTTTCTGATTTCTCTTCGAGAAAGGCGTATGTGTCCTGTTTGAGCAAGCGCTTTTGGAATTTCGCTAACTGAACGGAACGCTTTTCTTAGACGTAGATCGAAAGTATCTAACTTTACCGATTGGGCCAAAGCGTGAGACACTGCAAGCAAAGTCAGGGTGTCTTGGTTTGGCAGAATGATTTCATCATGTTTGACCTTTGTGTCTGTAGAGACATAATAGGTAAAGCGATCGGTCTCAATTTCATCGTTGGCCTCTTCTTCGTAAGGCTCAACCTCTTCGGTGAGAATTTTTTCATCCTCTTTTCTGACACCCCAAAAAACAATGACGCCATAGCCGAAGAAAAAAACATCTCCGGTTCTAAATTTGATGTGGATGACATCTTTATAGAGAGTAGCTCACCCTTTCGATTTAGGTGATCGAATAGGGCTTTGATGTCGTAAGAAGTAGCAGTACAGCAGCCAAAACAATGCATATGTTTGGATCATACATAAATGTCGGATAGAAGACAAAGGATGCGAAAGAGGGGACTTGAACCCCTACGAGGAAACCCTCACTACCACCTCAAAGTAGCGCGTATACCAATTCCGCCACTTTCGCATGAGAAAGAAACGAGTATGTTAGCAAAACAGTCGGTTTAGGGCAAATACAAGGTTTTTTGGAATAATAGGCACCTCTAAGAAGCTCCTGGCCTGGGCAGCTTTAGTGACCCAAGGCTCGCCTAAATCGCTCAAAATTCCCTCATGTAGGGCTAATTTTACTAGGAACAGTCCCTCCATCGTTTCGGGGTCGCTTCCTTTTTCTAACGCCTCAACAATTTTTAGAAAAAGCTTGTATAGCAAAGGGGCCGGGGATTCCATTTCGACCTTTTTTGCAGTCGATTTTACGATGGAATTTAACATGCGCAATGCTGAAGGCTTTTCTCTTAGTCCTAAGAACCAATGGGTTCCATCAAGCTCTTCGATTTGGAAAAAGTTTCCTTTCCGCTCTTTAAATTTTCCCCGCACAACCACAAAAGGTTCAACCCATCGTGTAGGGGTTTTTTTAGATTCTCTTACGATGGCAGAAACTAAACCGAGCTCAGCAGTGAAGAGCAGAAGAATTTCTGCTCGCTCTTTATAGGGTGTAACTCTTAAAATGATGCCGTTAAAAATGAGGGACATGTCACGAAATAGGAAGAACCTGTATTGTAAGGTTATAGTAAGGATATAACAAGCTGCACCGATAGCTCAATGGATAGAGTACCTGGCTTCGAACCAGGTGGTTAGAGGTTCGAGCCCTCTTCGGTGCAAATTAGGCTCTCTTCTGTGTGGTGTGATATGAATAAAAAAGAAAAAGCTGCTCTCTTTGCAGGCGAAGAATATGCGATCCATGTAACTGGCCGCAATCTGGATGTCACAGAGGCAATGAAACAATATGCCATCGACAAAATCATCCAAAAAGTCGAAAAATTCACAGACCGTATTGTTGATGTCCATGTCTATATGGATACCCAAAAATTGGAGCAAAGGGTCGATATCGTCCTTTTAACTCATGGTATTAAAATCAAAAGCCATGCTTCAACAACTGACATGTATGTTTCGATTGATCAGGCTATCGATAAGTTGTGCAGCCAAATCCGTCGCTATTTGAGCAGACTTCATGACCACCATAAGAAGAAACATGAAGAAAAGCCTTTGTCTGTTGAAGTGATACGTCCCTTTACAGAGGACGAAGAGATTGCTGCTCTCAATGCGAGTCTATCTGCAGAGGAAAAAGAGAAGCAAAAAAAACTGTTTGCTCTGCATAAAGTTGTTAAACAAAAAACTCTTCACCTAAAGACTTTGACTATTGAAGAAGCAGTGATGAAAATGGATCTTTCCCAAGATGCTTTCCTCCTGTTTAAGGGCGAACACAATAAAAAACTTCACCTGATCTATCGCCGAGATGATGGCGATTACGGTTTGATGTTGCCTGAAGCATGAAGGATATAAGTTGTTTGATTCGCAAACAAAGCCTTGTAGCTACTCCTGAGGAGCGGATTCGCCAGGCTTTTATCGCTTACCTTTTGCATGCAAAAGGGTATCCGATCCGATCGATTGCTATCGAGTTTCCTCTAAAAGCGCTGCCCCATTTAAAAAATGAACCTGTCCCTGTTGATAGAAGGATTGATCTAGTCGTTTTCGATCCAACAGGGTCAAAGCCACTGCTTTTAGTCGAATGCAAGGCTGAAAAACTCAATGGAGAACATGAGTCTCAAGTTTTTGGGTACAATGCATTTGTAAAAGCTCCTTATGTAGCTTTGGTGGGAGCCGAAGAGATCAGACTCTTTGGTCCAAAAATTCTCCCAGAGCTTCCGAGTTATGATGAGCTCCAGATTTCTCACTAATCTTTCTAAGCTACAAGAAAAGCATCCTCAAGAGGCTTTTTATTTAGAGCAGATGACTCTGCAGCCCTGGAAAGAAGCTAAAGAACTTCCCGGCTGCGATGTCGATGCCGATGTTTTGATTATGTATGGGGTCGGAAAAGGGGAGATTTACAACACCCTTCTTCCTTGGCTAAATGCGAAAAGAAAAAGGGAGATCTACTTTTTTGAAGATCAAGAGATCCCGTTAAGACAACTTCTAGAGACAGAAGTTGCTGCCAAGCTTTTAAATCATAAAAGGGTGCAGCTCCATCTTTTCCATCAGATCGAAGAGACTCTCCATCCCTTCAATGCTTTAATGTGGAAGCTGTATGGGAAGAAGCTTGTTTTTCTTGCCCATCCAAACTATTCGAAAAAGACATTTAAAGAGCTGCATGAGCGGATCATTTTTGACCAAGAACGGCTTACCCTCTTTTTAGATGATTATTTGACGTATGGAGCCCGGTATTACCAAAATTTCTACCAAAACTTACCTGCTTTGGTCGACTCATTCCATGGGGAAGCCCTTTTTAAAAAGTATAAAAATGTTCCTGCCATCATTGTGGGTGCAGGCCCCTCTCTAGATAAAAATGGAGAGTTGTTAAAAACAATTGGGGATAAAGGGTTGATTTTGACAGGAGGCTCCGGACTTCCTGCCCTTTTAGAAAAAGGGGTAGAGCCCCATTTTGGCGCTGCTATTGATCCGAACCCTCTGCAAGGGGAAAGGATGAAGAGGGCCAATAAGTTTAAAGGGCCTCTGTTCTATAGATTGCGACTTTTTCCGGAGGCTCTGAAGGCCCTTAAAGGCATTAAGTTGTACATGCCAGGCTCCGGGGGCTTTGACACCGCAGAGTGGCTGGAGAAAGAGCTTAAAATAGAGGGGCAAAACATCGAAGAGGGACACAATGTAGTCGCTTTTTTGGTGGCTATTGCAGAAAAAATGGGCTGCAATCCGATCGTTACTGTAGGTCTTGACCTTGGGTATCCGGAAGGAAAAATCTATGCTAAAGGTGTTGAAGAAGGAAAGCTTCCTGCCGATACGGTTATCAGAAAAGATATCTTTGGCAAACCTATCCACACAAAATACATGTGGCTGCAGGAAAGCCAATGGCTTTCAACATTTCAAAAAGAGCATCCCGATGTTCAGCTGATCAATGCGACAGAAGGAGGGCTTGGATTTGAAGGTGTAGAAAATGTGCCTCTAAAAACGGTGATAAAAAAGCATTTCACCAAAGAGCGTAAATTAAAGCCGGTGTTAAAACCGCTTGGAGTAAATCCCGCAGCTTTAAAAAAGGCGCTAAAAAAGCTGAAAGCAAGCTTAGAGAATTGCCAAGTATTATTGGAAAAAATCGAAGAGACTCCTGCGGGTGCTTTGTATGATCACGCTTTGCGGGAAGAGGTGGCCTATGGAGCCGTTTTGGCTATTTTTGACCAAATCCTCACATTTTTAGAGAGAAAGGACAGGATCCCGTTTCTGAAGATGGTCGTCGAAGCTCAGCTTTATCTGCTTTCGTAAAATTCCTCATATCCAACAAAATATAAGTAACTTAAAGGAGTTTTTGTGTCTCTTGTTTCTCAAGTCCAATCCCCTAACCAGCTGAAGATTACCTTCGTAGGGCATAAAGATGTTGGCAAACCAAATCATTTTTTTCTTACTTATCTTTTTATTAAACGGGTAGAGCCGCTTTATGGTAGCCAACATGACTTTATTGGAATGATGATGAGCGAAGATACCGCATTGAAAGCCGGTATCCTCCGAGAAGGGGATTCATTTCTCGGGGCCTTTGTTTTTAGAGAGCGGATTGTGGACGAAATTGACGGCGTACAATCGATCGCCATCAAACGTTTTATTGTCACACATTATACTAAGGATGACATAGGGTCGGCAATGAGCACATTTAATGCGTCCCCGGAAGACAGGTCAGCGCATGATTTGTTCAGCAGTATCCAATTGCAAGAACGGGAGTTAGCTGCTTCGAAAAAGAGGGACAATTTCAAAGCGCTTTTAGAGGGTATTCAAACCTACGTCAGAGACCACTTTATTCCTGTTCCGCAGCTTTCGACGATTATCAATTCGAAAGAACAGGAATTGATCACGCTTTTTAAAGAGCATGGTTTTGAAGAGACTCTAACTCGTAATAGCCCCGAGTTGCCAGGCCAGATAGAGCATGTGCTTCGCCTCAAAAATTGGCGTTAATTAACGCTGTCTGAGCTTTCTTGGAGCTCCAGCATGTCTTCGAGGATGTCTAGGTCGACGGCAGGGTGAGGGAAGAGTAGTGCAGGAGAGACAATCTCTCCTTGAGCTAAAACAGAAGCCCTTTCCAGGATGTTTTTCAGCTCACGAACGTTTCCAGGCCAGCTATAGCCCAACAATGATTGCTCTGCCTCTTTGGATAACTTTAGCCTCCCTTGTGAAAAGGACTCTAGAAAGAGATAAGCCAACGGCAAAATTTCTTCTTTCCGCTCTCTTAAAGGGGGCAAATGGAGGGGAATCACATGGAGACGGTAAAAAAGATCTTCCCGAAACTTTCCTTGTTCGATGGCTTTTTTAGGGTCTCTATTGGATGTGGAAAGGATTCGAACGTCGACGTGGATTGTCGCCGTTCCGCCAACCCGTTCAAATTCCTTTTCTTCAATCGCTCGAAGCAGTTTAGCTTGTAGTGCCAAGGGCATTTCGGTCACTTCATCTAATAAAAGCGTCCCTTTATTGGCCATCTCAAAACGACCAATTCTTTTTTGCAGTGCACCTGTGAATGCCCCTTTTTCATGCCCAAAAAATTCAGATTCTAAAAGGGTTTCAGGAATCGCAGCGCAGTTGGTCTTGATGAAAGGGAGGCCGCTTCTTTGAGAGTGGGAGTGTATCATTTTAGCAACCACCTCTTTACCGGTGCCTGTTTCTCCATAGATAAAGACGGTAGCGTCTGTTTTTGCCACCTGCTCTATGTCATGGATGAGCTGCTCCATTTTTTTCCCATGGGCAATCAGTCGAGGAGGGGTCTGGTTAAGCTCCTGCTCGTAAAAGTTCTTTTCCCGCTGTAGCTTTAGGCGCTCTTTGGCCTTCTCAATGATGATCTCTAATGCATCGATGGAAAAGGGTTTTTGGAGGTAATGGAAGGCGCCAAGACGCATGGCTTCCACCGCGCTTTCTGTCGATCCGTGTCCTGTCATTACAACCGATATCCCTTCCGGATGGCTCTCTTTAAACTCGGATAATAGTTCAAGTCCAACCCCATCAGGTAGATGGAGGTCTGCAAGAAGAAGGTCAAAAGGGTGCTTTTTCAGCAGTTTCTTTGCCTTTTCGAGCGAATCGGCTGTAAAGACATCGATTTTTAGTTTTTTTAGAGCTGCAGAGATAAACTCTCGTGTCAGCTTCTCATCTTCAACGACTAGGGCTTTCTCGATAGGCATAATTTTTTCTATACCATGTTTACTAAATAAGTCGATTCATGTCATAATCGCCCCCGTAAAACACTTTTTCTATTTAGGAAATTCGATGGTCCGCTTCACCGGAAAGAAAAATCGTATCGCCCGACGTTTTGGCGTAAATATCTTTGGCCGTAGCCGTAATCCGCTCCTCCATAAGCCCAATCCTCCTGGGCAGCACGGGGCTCGCCGCCGTAAGAAGTCAGACTATGGACGTATGTTAGATGAAAAACAAAAGCTCAAAGCTTGCTATGGCATGCTCACTGAAAAACAGCTGGTTAAATATTTCAAACATGCTCAAAAACTGAAGGGTAACACTCCTCAGCTTTTGACTCAAATGCTTGAATCTAGGCTGGATATTGTTGTTTATAGACTCAAACTAGCCCCGTCTCTCTTCTCAGCTCAACAGCTGGTTGCTCACGGTCACGTGCTAGTTAATGGAAAGAAAGTGGATATCCGTTCCTTCCAAGTTGAGCCTGGCATGGTTGTCTCTATCAAAGAAAAATCAAGAACAATGAAGATCGTTGCGGAAGCCGTCGATGGCCCACACCGCACTGTTCCTGCTTATCTTTCTTGCGACACGAGCACGTTTTCCGGTCAGTTCGTTTCACGCCCAACACTTGAAGAGATCCCTCTTCCTGTTGAGCTGAACATTGCCGAAATCTGCGACTTCCTCGCCCACAGCACCTAGTAGAAGAGTGGGCGCTGTCCCTCAAGCACTCGAAAGGCCTTAGTTGAATAAAGCAACAAGCGCCTGGCGGCGAAACCTCGGCCTACGCAGTAGAGCCGAGGTTTTTGTTTTTTCAACTAAGGCGTTTTCGAGCGTTGAGGGCGCCCAAGATGATTTCAACCTTCGGCTGTAATGAAATACTTCTCTCTTTAATTGGATTTTTTTAACGGGCGGCCTGCAAACGGCCATCTTTCGATAAAAGGCACGAAAAAGCTGTCTAATTTGCTATGTAATTACATGAAGGAATCTCACGTTTACCAGCTTAGCGAAAAGACAGGCTCGTCTTCTTTATTTCTTTATTTACTTGTTTATGTATAATTGGGGTTAGAGAGTAGGAGTGCTATGACCGCAAAACATCAGTCTCGGATGACAATTGATATTCCGGAAGAGGACCATAAGAGGCTTAAGGCTCTTGCTGCTCTCCGAGGTGAAACCATGAGGGAAATTATTGTGGGCTGGATTCAAGAGAATCTCTACAGCTCCAACTCTCCAAACGCTGCAACCCTAAAGGCCATTGAAAAAGTCGAGAAGAGAGAAGATCTGGTTAGGTGTGATGATATCGATGATCTTTTCGAAAAGCTTGGTATTTAGATGTTGGAACCTGTCTACCTTCGAAAGTTTGACGCTTGACTGCCTCCTCAAGTGTTCAAAGCACTAGAGGATTTTTGCTCCTGTAAGAATTCAAATCCATTCATCTAAGATTTTTCATTTTTTTCTATCAAATTTCGTAAACTTTCTGCATTATATTTGTAATGTAATAGTTAATTAATTTAATAATTAGCATTCATTTTTTATAACCTTGGATTTTTATGAAGAAATTGATTTGCTACAAGTTGTTAGGTCTCTTACTGCTTGTTATGGATTGTCATGCAGGCAGATATCTTGAGCCGTGCAAATTTGAGGGGCAAGAAGAGGTTTTGCATAATGGGGGTAGCGTACTTGTTTCAGACAAGCTGAACTCGGCGGTGCTGTATCAAGTGAGTGAATCTATCGTTGATAATGTTGCCAATTTCTATTTCATAGTGTCTAACCGTTCTGATAAAAAATTTGATTTTTACTTCTCAAATTTGAAGGTTGAAGACCAATTTGGTAGGAAGATAAGGGTTGTTTCTAAAAAAGAGCTAATAAACGACAAAAAGACATCGAGGAACTGGCAAATCTTTGGTTCGGCATTATGCAGTGGCATTGAAGGCATGAATGCTAGCAACGCTGGCAGAATCGATTATGCGACCCATACCAGCAGCAATGTTCATTCAAACTTCGGTGTCCATTCTTCAAATGGTTGGGCGAGCGGGTCTGCAAATGGATATGCTAATTCCACTACGGTTGGAACGGTTCATTGCGAAGCTCTTCGCCAGCAGGCTTTCCAGCAAGCTCAGTACAATGCAGACTGTCGCAATAGCGCTATCCAGAATAATTATGCACAATGGGAATATGGGCTAAGTAATTTCTACTTCGACTCTACAACTGTCTTTCCAAGTGAGAGTTATGAATCAAACTTTTAGATCGCGGTACCCAAAAATATTGAGAAAGATCTTGAGTACTTGCTTTTCACCTTTGAACTTGGGGGAGAGTCTCACACTTTCTGCTACAAGTGCGATCGATGGATGAGACAGCGGTAACTGACCGCACTTTTCTGCCAGTTTACAACTCGCTCCTTAACATTGCATTAATGAAAAATTTATAGCAGCCCGTTGCCCGGATGCTATTTTCAGGGTATGTCTGCAATAGATAGAGGCTACGCTCTTCCTGAATTTGTGCGGGGAGTTTTATCGCAAGAAAAGACAGATCTCCAGCAGCTTCACCAAGCAGTGAAGGTGCTAAAGCGGGAGCTAAAAGGGGATGTCTCCGAAGAAAAGCTCCAAATGATTCGGACCGCCTACGAGAAGATCGATAAACTTTTCCAAGAGACTGTGACTTCGGGCTTAGAAACGGGAGGGCTTGCACAAAGTATAGATAAGCTCGCTGCTCGGTTGCAGCAAAAGGAGAGGGTTGCAGCAGGAAGGGCCAATGTCGCTAAGCTTCAGGGTACTGAGGCGAAAAAGCCTATTGATCTGACGGCCTTGGAGGGTAAATTAAGCTCTTCGTCCTACGTAAACCCTAAGCTAAAATATTTAGTTGCGCGCCTGTCCACGATCCATGAGAAAATCTATTTGAGGAACGGCGCTGTCACCGGCGATGACTTAAAATATCTAAAAGAGGCTCTTGCTCTTTTAGATTCTTCAACGGTGCTGAGTCCTGAAGAGGTTGCTCAATTAAAAACTTGTATCGGTGAATGTATCAACACCATCGAGAAGACTGCGCTCAATAAAATGAAGCTTATGTTGGTCGCCGCATCCCTTGCCAAGGTTGAAGCAAATAAAAATGCCGATGCAAATCCTACCAACAAAGAAGCGTACCAATCCGAGTACGCAAAGCACTACCAGCATATCCTGTCGAATCCCTTTGAAATTGTCATGGATTTAAATTCTGTTGCCCTTCAGTTAGATGAGGATGCAGTTGACAATCTTGACCAAGAAGTTCTAAACGTTCTTCCGGAAGAAGCAAAAGCAAGCTATAACACGGAGATCATTTTTATAAAGGAGGCAAAAAACTTTAGCACTGAAATGCAAAAGACGTTTCAAGCAATGCTTCCAAATGGTGGTGTCACAGCACCACAGACACGAGCAGAGAAGATAGCGGCGCTGAAGTTCATGATGCAGTACCAACGTTCGGGTGAAAGCAAAGGAGAGGTGCTGATTACAGGTGGTGGCCCCGGTGGCCTGATGACGGCGTTACTGTCGATGATGCAAGGGCATCCGGTAACACTGCTGGAAGCGCGTGGAGAAAATGACAAAATGCGGCAAAACATCGTTGCCTTAGGTAAAGAGGCTGATGTGGCGCAAGAACCCATGCTTGAGCAGATGGCAGGCTCTAAAGGTACTATGCCTGCAGATATCAAACTCCTCGATTTTTTTGGTGTGACAGATGGCCTGAAGGAAGCTGGCAAGTCGACCGAAATGGCAGATGGTGTGCTGCAGGTTAAAATCGAGGATGTGCAAAAGGAACTTCTCCAAACAGCAAAAGACATAGCAGAAGAGGGGCAATTTTCTGTGCACTACAACGCATCGGTCGAGGCGCTTGTGCAGGGAGAAGATGGTAAACCTGCAATCGTTTATCGGGTGGGAGATCAGCAGGTGACTTGCCAGCCTGCCATTACCTACGTCATGGAGGGGTACAGGGCCACAACACGTGATCTTTTGGGGATTGATGTCATCAAAGAATCAAAAGTTGCTCGCATGGGCTTTTCTTTCTATGAGGTCCATGAGGCTAAGACGTCATTCAAGCGGCTAATGACCCGCTTTATGGCAGTGCTCGCTACAGTTCCGAGGATGTTTAGGCTGGGAACAAAGTTTTTGATGGGCGGCGGAGGGGGAGCTGATGCATTTGGTACCATTTTTAAGTGTTTAGGGCGCGGAGAGTTGCTCCTGTCTACTCCTGAGCTGCAATATTTCTATTTTACAATGAGCGAAAAGGAAGAGAAGGAGCTAAAGGCTTTTGAGGAGCAAATCCAGACAGTTAAGAAGGATGTCGATCTGTGGGCAGACGACTTGTTAAAAAATCTAGAAGGAATGGATCCGGCGCAAGAAGGTGTTGCAGAGGCCAAGGAGATGCTGGATCCAAAAAATCGTGGAAAGTTGCTGCGTACTCCCGAAAAGCTATTTGAAGCCCTGCAAAAAATAGAAGGGTGGCCCGCTGCTGCAGAAGGGGTTTCAGGAGAGGAGTTGCAAAAACTTGCAATTCAGATGGAGAAACTCGGTCAAGACGTGGATGACTTTTTGAAATCGATTTCTAAAAAGGACTACCTCATTAATATGATGGCCTATAAAGCACTTGGGATCAGTGAGGGGCTAGCAGCAGATACATCTTACAAAGAGACTGTGGCAGCAGCATCGCAAGTGCAGAGGGCGGAAACGAACCACGTATCTCTTGGATCGATCCATTTTGTGCTAGGGGGTGATGCTGAAACTGCAACAGATCCTGTTTCGGGAGCTGGGATGAGAACTACTCTGTTAAGAGCAGCTATTGCCACAGTCGGTTTTTCAAGTGGGATGGCTAAGGATCCCGTCGGGCAAGCCTTATACCAAAAATCGGCTCAAAAAGAAGCTAAAAGTATGCGGGAAGAGGGATTGCACGGAAGGCAATACTACCGCAAGGGATCGGAAAGGATGGAGCGTTACCTCTCCATGGCAGAAGCGGAGGGTTTCATCACACGAGAAGAGTTCAATCAACTCCTCCAAATCCAGGGAAAGATCAAAAGTCGCAAAGAGGGGATCCCCATCGAATTTTCTCCTGCAGAGGAAGAGCTCATAAGTAAGGTCAAAGGGCAGCTAAAAAATTCCTTTCCAGCTAGTTCTAGGGAGAGCTTAACAAAAGAGGAGGGGGCGCTCCTTGAAGAGATGAACAAGGCAGATTGGGTTCCAGAGCCCGAAAAACGGCAGGCCTATCAGGCATTGCTCGCAAAACTGGCCTTTGAATCTCAGTCAAGGCAGAGAGTTGCCGTAGCCGGAGTCATCCTTTTCTTAACTTGATCTTCTCGCGAAGCGTTTGGAAAAGCAAATCTACCCGAGTAGAGCGCTAGAGGCCCTCCTACTTCTTATTATATTTTTGCTTGATGAGGCGGAGCTGGTTTTCGAGCTTAGCGCGGGTTTTTTTGTCGGTCCGGTCAATGGTGAGAACGCCGTTGAGGTGGTCGTTTTCATGCATGTACATACGGGCGACGATGCCTTCGACTGAACGTTTAAACGATTTCCCTTCAATATCGTAAGCTTCAATCGTGATTCCGACAGGTCTTTCGACGGGGACAGAGAGTTTAGGGACAGAAACGCAGCCTTCCTCTAGCATCCAAAGTTCTGGGGTGGGAAGTGTAAGGACGGGGTTAATAAAAACTTCAAGGTCACCCAGTTCCCATTTACCTTCGGGGGTTTCAAAAGGAGCTCGAGTGACGAAAATCCTGAGCGCCTCACCGGCTTGAGGGCCGGCAAGGGCCATCCCATCGTTGTTGAGCATGAGATGGTCCATCTCTTGAACCAATTCTTTCAAAAAATCGGTGCCAAATTCTTTGATGGGCTCCGCCTTTTTTCGAAGGATGGGGTCCCCATAATAACGTATTCTTCTTGCCATAACACAAGTATTATAACATGTAACTATGCTGTTTGTCGAATCTGAGTGTGCACTTTGCCAAAAAACACCCTCTCATATTATTGAGGATGGATTAGTGTTCTGCTGCCGTGGGTGTTCTTTTGTGTGGCGGGTGCTGAAAGGGAAGGGGGTCGATCCCTCAACGGAAGACCCTCTTTTTCACCAGGCGCAAGAGATGGGGCTATTGAACGACCGGCAACCTGAGAAGCGAGAAGGGGAGGAGTTGCGGCTTGCTTTTTGGATCGAAGGGTTGTTTTGCCCCTCATGTCAGCATCTGATCGAGCATGCAATTGGCAAAATGGAGGGGGCGTTGTCGGTTTCGGTCGATTATTCCACCGATCTTTGCATTGTTTGGTATCAACCCCGGTTTGTCTCTCCCGATGAGATTTTCAAAGTCGTCAGGCAATTGGGCTATCTCCCTCATCCTCTTGAGAAATTGGATAGGAAAGGTTGGTTGAAAGGGCTCCGTTGGAAGGTAGCTGTCGCCTTTTTTTGTACACTCAATGTGATGGCAGCCTCCTATTCTCTGATAGAAGAGCAGATGGATCAGCAATGGAAAGTTTTTTTTACCTACTATGCCTTCATTGCGGCCCTGCCAGTCCCATTTTATGCCGCCTGGTCGCTTCTTAAACAAGGTTTTGCCTCTCTTATTCGGTTTTCATTTGGGGTAGAGGCTTTCATTACAGCCGCCGTGGTCAGCGGCTTTGTTTTATCTGTTGTTAATCTATCCAATGGAACTTTTCAGTTTTATCTGGATGGTGTCACCTTGTTGCCAGCCTTTTTCTTGACGGGGAAAACTGCTAGAAAGCCGTGCGAAGGGGGAGGCGCGAGAGCAGCTTTTAGATGTTTCTCGGGCATTGCCAATGAAAGCTCGCCGAAACGATGTGTGGGTGCCGATCAAAGAGGTCGAAGTTGGCGATGAAATCCTCATTCTTCGAGGAGAAAAAGTTGTTTTAGATGGAGAAGTGACTGAAGGGACGGCTGACGTTGATGAAGGGATCGTCACAGGAGAATCGCTTCCAATCCCCAAAAAATTAGGGGATAAATTGTTAGCAGGAACCCGTCTAGTTGATGGTTGGGTCAAAGTGCGTGTTACCAAAACGCAAGAGGGATCGACCCTGCAAACAATGGTGAGCCTGATTGAAGAGGGGCTCGGGAAGCGTGTGTCCCATTTTACCTTTCTTGATCGGTTCATTCCCCTATTTTTTGCCAGTAATTCTTACGGTAGCTGTATTCCTCTATTTCTATAGAGGTGCTGTCGATGCTTTAAGCCTATTGTTGCTGGCTTGTCCTTGCACTTTGGGGATTGCTCTTCCCATTGCTAGGGCCCATTTGGGGGCCGAATTGGGAAATCGGGGCATTGTTGTCCGCAGGATTGAAGGGCTCGATCTTTTGGGCAATGAGACCGATCTTTTACTCGATAAAACAGGCACATTAACCGACGGAGATCTGGAATGGCTTTCAGGAGATATCCCTGAGGACGAGAAAGGAAAGTTAATGACACTAGTCAGCTTTTCTAATCATCCTCTTTCGCTGTCGTTAAAACGTCATTTGGGGAAAACAGAACAGCTCCCGCTTGACAATGTGGAAGAGCTTCCGGGAAAGGGAATGCAAGGGGGAGGGCGTTATCTCGGTTCGAGGGGTTGGTTTGAGCAGTTGAAACTCCCGTTGCCGGCGGCTGTTCCTGATGTAGAATTATTTTATTATGCTGAAGGAAAAGTCTACCGATTTTTGTTCCGAGAGCATTTGAGAGAGGGGATTGAAACTTGGTTGCAAAGTGTCAAAGGGCCGAAAGTTCAAATATTGTCGGGAGATCGGACTGAAAGAGTTGAAAAATTGGCAAACCGGTTGAATATCCTCCATTTTCGAGGAGAAATTACGCCTGAACAGAAAAGAGAGGCTGTGATCGAGGTGCAAAAAAGGGGAGGAACAGCCCTTTTTGTAGGCGATGGCGTCAATGACGGGCCAGCATTGGCTGCTGCAGACCTTTCCGTCTCTCCTGCAGGCGGTAAAGATATCACCCTATTTGTGGCCGACCTTGTTGTCTGCGGCAGTTTTGAAAAAATGGTCGTTGCGCGAGAACTTGGGATCAAAGCCCGAAAAATCATCGTGCAAAACCTGGCGCTTAGCTTTGCCTATAACTTTGCTGCCATTTTCTGGGCGATTTTTGGCACCGGTCTGACGCCCGCCCTCTCAGCCTTCGTCATGGCCGCCAGCAGTATTACCGTCGTCTGGAACGCCACCCGCATCAAGAAGGCCATTTAGGCCCCCTTGATGATACGCCAATAGGTAAAATTAAAAGGAGCGCCCTTGCATAATCGCTGTGAAAAAGTTTTTTTAGTTCGCAACGCGTTTGGAGTGCTAAACTCCTGTTTAGCTTTGACTTATCAGTGAAAGTGAAAGCTAAACAGGAGTTTAGCACTCCAAACGCTTCGCGCAATCAGGTCCAGTCGAGGATGACTTTGCCTGACTGTCCTGATAGCATGGCGTCAAAACCTTTTTGAAAGTCTTCTGCTTTAAAACGGTGGGTGATGACAGGAGCAATTTGGAGTCCGCCTTCTATCATGCGGCACATCTGGTGCCACGTTCGAAAGATTTCGCGACCGTAAATCCCTTTGATTTCTAACATCTTGAAAATAACCAAATCCCAGTCGATCAGTGTGCCTGGAGGCAAAATGCCAAGGAGGGCAATTTTTCCACCATGTTTGACGTGTCGTAACATTTGGTTTAAAGCTTCAGAGCTTCCGGCCATTTCAAAACCAAGACCAAAAGAGCCTTGCAGCTGTTGTTCTTTGACGTTGACCACTTCGGTGGCCCCCATCTTTTTGGCAAGTTCTAACCTATAAGGATTAACATCTGTTACAACCACTTTTCGTGCACCGCCAAAACGAGCGATAGCCGCTGCCATGCAGCCAATCGGGCCGGCACCAGTGATGAGAACATCTTCAGAGGTGAGTGGGAAAGATAAAACGGTGTGTGTTGTGTTGCCGTACGGGTCAAAATGGCCGCTTCTTCGTCGCTAATCTCTTTAGGTAAACGGAAGACGTTCTCTTCCGGAATAGCAGCATATTCTGCAAAAACACCGGGCGCGTGGTAACCAATCCCTTTGGTTTTAGGGCATGAGTGTTTTTTCCCTTCCAAACAAGGTTCGCAGACGCCGCAGACCAAATGTCCTTCTGCTGTGACCCGTTCACCTACTTTATACTGCGTGACTCTCGAACCAATTTTTTCGATCACTCCAACAAATTCATGTCCAATCACAAGGGGCACCGGTACATTTTTTCTAGCCCAGGCATCCCACTTATAAATGTGAAGGTCGGTTCCGCAGATCGAAGTCTTTAAAATTTTGACCAACACCTCATTGTCTTGGATGGTTGGGATGGGCACTTCGTCCATCCAAATACCAACTTCTGAGTGTTTCTTGACAATCGCTTTCATTGTTTTTTTCATCGAATCACTCCTAGGTTTTTGCCCACTTTGGCAAAGGCGTTAATAGCTTTTTCTAAATCTTGTTCTGTATGTGCAGCAGACATCTGTGTGCGGATTCTGGCTTTGCCCATCGGGACCACAGGAAAGCTAAACCCAATCACGTAAACTCCCTCTTCTAACATCTCTTTTGCAAATCGGCTGGCAAGGGCGGCATCGCCTAACATCACAGGGATGATAGGATGCTCTCCCGGCAACAGCTGAAAACCCAATTTTTCCATCTTTTCTCTGAAAAAGCGGGCATTTTTTTGAAGCTTTTCTCTTAAGCTATCCCCTTTTTCCACCAACTCAAAGACCTTCGGGATGCAGCTACGATGGCAGGCATCAATGCATTGGAAAATAGATAAGGGCGAGATTTTTGTCTTAGCCAGTCGATAGAACTTTTCTACCGGAAGTATAGCCTCCAGACGATCCACCTAAAGCTTTGCCAAGTGTGCCAGTGATAAGGTCAACCCTTCCTAGGACGCCGCAGTGTTCCGAGTTCCTTTCCCTGTTTTCCTATAAAAGCCGGCTGCGTGACATTCGTCGACCATTACAAAGGCATGGTACTATCGGCCAAATCACAGATGGCCTTCAAATTGGCAATCGTTCCATCCATCGAAAAGACACCATCTGTCGCAATCATCCGATACCGGTTATCTTCCAGTTTCCTTCAATTTGGCTTCAAGTTCTGCCATATCATTGTGTCGTAACGATGCCTTTCGGCTTTGCAAAGGCGGATGCCGTCGATGATGCTGGCATGGTTTAAGCTGTCGGAGATGATGGCGTCATTTTCATCCAAGAAGGGTTTCAAAAAGGCCACCATTGGCATCAAAACAAGAAGAATAGAGGATGGTGTCTTCTGTCTCTAAAAACGAAGAGACCTTTTTCTCTAGTTCTTTATGGATATCTTGTGTTCCGCAGATGAAGCGAACCGAGGCCATTCCCAATCCATGGGTATCAAGCCCTGCCTTGGCTGCTTCGATTAGTTCTTGGTTGTCTGCAAGGCCGAGGTAGTTGTTGGCGCAGAAGTTTAGGACTTCTTTTCCACCATTGATGGTGATTTCTGCACTCTGAGGGCGATGTGATCACCCGCTCTTCTTTAAAGAGCCCCTGATCTTTTAAAGTTTCGAGCCGTTTTTCAAAATCTTGAAGAGGTAAGTCGTACATACCCTTCTATTTTACCCCTTTTCAAAAGTTTTTGTACATTTTGGAAAAAAAGGGGCCGGGCCTCTAGACAATTCAATGAAACTCTAAAATTAACAAAAAATTAATTAAAAATGCTATACTTTTTCTAAATACTTGAGGAGCAAACTATGTCATCTATTCCACAAAGCGCACCATCTTCTCAGCTTTTATCGCATTTAGCTAAGAATTTTGCCCATTATGGGGTTTACTTACCCATTGTCGGAGTTGTTGCCGGTCTTTTTCAAAATGCTATGAGATTTCAGGCTGATTCGCATGATGGTAATAAAGCAACCCCATTGCAGTCTTACCTCCTCAACAAATCTATTGAACAGACCAACAAAGAACTTTTGTATTCATTTATTCCATTCTTTGGCGCCTACAAAATCTTCCAATTGAGGGCTGCAGAACAAGCGAAAAAGAAGAGTCCTGAGCAGTACGCAACTATAAAAATGTTGATCGATGCGTGTAATCAAGAAGATTTTACAGCAGCTCAAAAATATCTGGACAAACAACAGGCTCTAATTCACGAGCTTCCCCGTGACTACCTCTTAGATGCCGTTCGTGAATTGAAGTGTGAATTAGTAGAATTTCTGCTTAAAAACGGAGCAGATACATCTGGGAAATTTGCCGCCGGCATGGGAACGAGAGCAGAATTTTCAGAGATAGTATCCAGAATGTTACACGGAGACGAAGCCAAAGTAAGAAGATGAAAGAAATCTGCAAAAAATAGGCTAAGCAGGCACTTTTAAACACAAGGCTTCTAGGCCCCATCCTCTTTTTGGAAAGTCGAGTTGAAGGAAATTCCTTGAGACTTTGGGAGGATACCACTTAAAATAGATGTCCTTCATCACTAGGAGTGATCGTGACGCTCAGCGTTTTTGACATGTTTTCTATAGGGATTGGCCCCTCCTCTTCTCATACCGTTGGGCCCATGCGTGCAGCTTACAAATTCTTAAGCACGATCCAAAATTTTGCCCAAGTTGATCATATTCAAATAGATCTCTATGGCTCCCTTGCCTTAACCGGAAAAGGGCATGGCACCGATACGGCTGTACTGCTCGGTTTGCAAGGAGAAAAGCCTGAATCGATCGATCCCGAAACGATCGAGCCTAAGCTAAAAAAGATCCGCGCCGAAAAAACTTTGCAATTAGGTGGAAAGGTCGCTGTTTCCTTTGTTGAAGAGAGAGATCTTTTATTCCATAAAGACCGTTTTTTGCCCTACCATCCCAATGGTGTTAGATTCACCGCTAGCAGCAAAGGGGAAGTTGTTTCTCAAGCTGTCTATTATTCGGTTGGTGGCGGTTTTGTGGTGTCGCATGATGAGGCTACAAAAACTGTTGAGGATGTAGTTGGCGACCATATGCCTCATCCCTATCCTTACCGAAATGGGGATGATATTTTAAGGATGGGCAAAGCCTCCGGTCTTTCTGTTCCTGAGATGATCCGTGCCAATGAAAGGGTCAATCGGACTGATGAAGAGATCGATCAAGGGTTGCTAAACATTTGGAATGTGATGCAACGGTGCATCGAAAGGGGCTTCCATCAAGAGGGGATTTTGCCGGGAGGCTTAGGTGTCAAAAGAAGGGCGCCGGATGTCTTTAAACAGTTGCAAAATCGCTCTTTTCATGAAGATCCTGCCCTGATTTTTGATTGGGTTAGCCTGTTTGCCTTGTCTGTGAATGAAGAAAATGCAGCCGGCGGAAGAGTTGTCACTGCCCCTACGAATGGAGCTGCAGGCATTGTTCCGGCCACTTTAAAATATTACACCACATTCACACCTAATCCGACCCAAAAAGGGATCGTTGACTTTATGTTAACGGCTGGCGGAATTGGGATGTTATTCAAATGGGGCGCTTCTATCTCTGCTGCCGAAATGGGCTGCATGGGAGAAGTGGGAGTTGCCTGTTCGATGGCTGCAGCCGGATTAACAGCTGCTTTAGGCGGTACGACACTGCAGATCGAAAATGCTGCCGAGATTGGGATGGAACACCATTTAGGTTTGACGTGCGACCCTGTGATGGGCCTTGTGCAGATTCCTTGCATCGAGCGGAATACGATGGGCACTTTACAAGCCATTAATGCTGCCAGACTTTCAATGTTAGGAGATGGCACCCATCGGGTATCGCTTGATCAGGTGATTGCAACGATGCGGGAAACAGGCATCAACATGCAGTCGATTTACAAAGAGACCTCCTTAGGGGGTCTTGCAGCCAACGTACACGAGTGTTAACAATGACCCCGCTTGAAAAAGAAAGACTCCTTTACCAACCTCGATTTCCAACTGTTCTAAAAAGAGGCGGCCACTTGAGGCCAAGCGCCTGCAGCGATGATACAATCACACACGAGCTAAAAAGCCTCTTTCCTATTATTGGAGAGGCTAAAAGGGTCACCTTCGTTGAAGGGGAGTTAAGCAAAGAAAAGCCACTCAAAGTCGGCGTCTTTTTTTTCGGGTGGACAAGCGCCCGGCGGCCACAATGTGGTTGCCAGGGCTTTACGACATGTTGATGACCCTTTCTCCTAAATCGGAGTTGGTCGGTTTTTTGGGCGGCCCTAGCGGCTTGGTCAATGGAAAGGCCGTTGTTCTCGATGAAGAAAAAATCGCCCCCTTTAGAAACCAAGGGGGATTTCATCTTTTAGGCTCCGGTCGAACTAAAATTGAGACTGACGAGCAGTTTGAACTGGTCCGAAAGGTTGTTGAGGGGATGAATTTGGATGGCCTTGTGGTGGTTGGTGGCAGACGATTCCAACACCAATGCGGCCTATCTGGCTGAAGATTTTGCAAAACGACAAATCGATTGCACAGTCATTGGAGTGCCAAAGACCATCGACGGCGATTTAAAGACCCAAGATGTTGAAATTTCTTTCGGTTTTGACACAGCCTCTAAAGTGTATAGTGAACTGGTCGGGAACCTTGGCAAAGATCTATTGTCAGCCAAAAAAATGTGGGCCTTTGTCAAATTGATGGGGAGATCTGCCTCTCATTTGACATTAGAATGTGCCCTCAACACCCAACCCAACATGGCTCTTATCGGAGAGGCAGTTGAAGAACAGCAAAAAACTGTACACCAAGTTGTCGATGAGATCACCGACCTAGTGATAGCACGTGCCAAAGCGGGCAAACCTTACGGTCTGATTTTAATTCCTGAGGGGATTATCGAGTTTATCCCGGAATTTAAGCGTTTGATCGGCCATCTCAATACTCTCATAGCTGAGGGCAAAGGGCCCGAACACTTAGATGAAGAGGGGAAAAAGCTGTTTGAACTGCTGCCAAAAGTCTTTCAGGAACAATTGACGCTAGAAAGAGACCCTCATGGCAATGTTCAGGTATCAAAAATTGAAACAGAACGCCTTTTTATGAAGATGGTCGAAGAAGAGATTAAGCGCCGTGGTGAAAAAGTCCCTTTTTCTCCTCAGCCTTTTTTCTTTGGATACGAGGCAAGAGCTTCATTGCCAACCTCTTTTGACGCCAACTATTGCTATAGTTTAGGAATGGTGGCGGCGCTCGGCGTTTCTCTTCGGACAACCGGTTTGATGGCAGCCCTTTCAGATTTGCACCATCCGCCGGAGCAGTGGTTGCCAAATCTTGTCCCATTAGTCTCCATGATGGGTTTTGAGGTAAGAAAAGGGAAAAAAAGAGGAGTGATTACCAAAGCGCTTGTCGATTTGGAAGGGGCCATGTATAACCACTACCTGAAGGAATCTCCTAAGTGGGCACTGGATGATCAATACCTCTGTCCTGGACCTATCCAATATTTTGGTCCTCCCAGCGTGACAGAGATTCTTCCTTGGATGATTAAGGTAAGAGTTTAAACTTTTATTTACTCTTAGCTCGAACCCCAGCCATTTCTCATAACGTGAAAAGAGTTTTTTAGTTCGCAGCGCGTTTGGAGCGCGGAATTCCCTGTTTAGCTTTCACTTTTCACTGATAAGTGAAAAAAGCTAAAAAACAGGAGTTTAGCACGGCGTTGTTGCACAATTCATTTTTATTTAAGGCTCTGATTATAAAAGATTAACCACAGAGAGCACAGAGACCACAGAGGAGAGTCGGAAAACCTGAATAGGCTTAAAAATATTGCCAAAGCATGGTTTCATTTTTACACTCTCTCTGTGATCTCTGTGTTCTCTGTGGTTTAAACCTTTAAAATTCACTTATTTGCTTCGATTCTGCATTGTGCAACAACGCCGTTTAGCACTCCAACGT
>CAVXVG010000027.1:0-283680 GCA_963765145.1 Parachlamydiales bacterium | reverse complement strand
AATGCCTCTTCTCTTAGGTTGATGCGTATGCCTGTTTATCCTGTTCATCCTGTTATTTTTCTGCTCTTTTACTGAAGTATGTTTCTGCAAAAATTGTACAAAGTTGAGCAAGTTCAGTAAGATTCAGATATGAGGAAAGAACGGGTAGAAGAAGAGCTGGAACGGCTCGGGATTGAAGGATTTGTTACGGCAGACCCGTACAACATGTTCTACCTCACCGGCATATCACCATCTGCCGGCAGGCTTTTAGTCCGTTTTAACGAGATGATTCTTTTTATCGACGGAAGGTATGCGGCCGAAGCTCGCACGATAGCCCCTTGCCACATTGTTGAAACAAGAGAGTTTGACGCCGAGTTACTTAAACACTTACGGCCCGAAGAAAAAATAGGTTTTTCTGAGCACGAGTCTCCATGGGGACGTGTCAAAAAATGGATGGAAAGCGGTATCCCTTTTGTTTCGACAACAGATCCGATCGCTAAAGTTCGGCAAATCAAAGAACCATCGGAAATTGTTCTGATGCGCGAGTCGGCAAAGTGGGCCATAAAAGGATATCACCACATCGAAGGCCAGCTGAAAGAGGGTTTATCAGAAAAAGAGCTCGCAGCGATGCTTGAAATTTTTTGGCTCAAATCCGGGTGTTATCACCCCTCCTTTCCTCCTATCATTGGTTTTGGAAAAGGGAGCGCTTACCCTCACTACAGGCCAAAAAACAAACCCTATGTGAAAGGTGAAACGGTACAGATAGACATAGGTGTGGAAGTAGATCATTATCATTCTGATATGAGCCGCTATATTTTGCCTTCTGACGATCACCCTCTTGCAGAAATTTATCATATTGTAAAAGAAGCTCAAGCGGCAGCAATAAGTGCCATAAAACCGGGCATACCTTTAGCAGATTGGATAAGATTGCACGTGACATCATTTCAAATGCAGGATTTAAGGACTATTTCCCTCACAGTTTAGGCCATGGAATTGGCCTTCAGGTACACGAGGCCCCACTTCGCTCCACATCGACTGATGTCGCCGAAGTGGGAATGTGTTTTACAATAGAGCCCGGAATCTATTTTGCCGGAAAAGGGGGCGTCCGACTTGAAGAAACAGTGGTTGGACTCTAGATGGTTATGAGGTGATTACCACATGACGTTCCGTCAAAAAATCATCCCTCCCTACATCGTCGTCTTTCTTTTGTTTTTGTCTTTGATGATCCCCTTTGCAACCCGCTTGCAACGGTTATCATGTACGGGGTAATGGAAGAGAGCGCCAATGAACTCATTGACGCGATTAAAGGGGCGCAAAATGAGGTCGGGACTGATCACTACCTTAAAAGATCAGAAGCCCTCTCTTTTTTTATCGGGTCACTTTGATCAATTCTAAGCGGCAAGTTTTATATGACACACATACCAAAAGGCTTCTTGGCGGCAGCCTAACAAGAGATTTTCCTGTACAACACAAAGAGGTCTTAGAGGCCTTTGAAAAAGGGGTCGGGTACAACGAAGAGTTCTCTTTGATCTTGAACCAAGAATTTGCCTATTTTGCCAAAAGGTTTGATTTCCACGGAGAACCTTATGTGGTAAGGATCTCATTTCCTCTCCGTTACGTGATGCAAATCACTCAAGATTTCAAAATCGGATTTGTTTTCTTGTCGACATTGATTTTGCTGCTCTTTTCCATCATGACTTGGATTGTGCTTAATTACTTAACAAGGCCCATCCAAGAAATCATTTCTGCCATTCGCCCCTTTCAACAAGGGACATCGCAGGTTGTCCCTGAAATTATTTTGCGCAACGCCAACTCTAGAGACGAATTTGGTCAATTGGCAGACACCCTTAATGCTCTTTCAAGAAAGGTTCAACAACAGATCAATCATTTAATTGAAGAAAGGCAAGAGAAAGAACAGGTCTTAGAATCACTGGTCGAAGGGGTAGTTGCTGTTGACCGAAGGCTGAATGTCATTTATGCCAATACCAGCGCTTTGCAAATTTTTATGGCAAGCAATGAACAAGATATCTTCAGCGGCGACCCTGAAAACCTTAAAAAAGGGTCTTTAGGCATGCTGAAAAGATGTCTTATGGACGAAGCCCCCTTGACCGACTTGCTCGAATTCGATGAAGAAAAGGGAACACGTTATTTTCAACGGATTGCTGTGCCCATTAAGGGGTTGTCTGGCGCCATTTTGGTGCTGCAAGACCAAACATCGCAATATCGAGTTATCGAGATGAAGAGGGAATTTGTCGCCAATGCCTCGCACGAACTAAGAACACCCATCACCATCATCCAAGGCTTTGCCGAAACGCTGCAAGAACCCGAACTGTTATCCAAAGATCAAATCAACCTTGTTGTAGAAAAAATTACTCGCAACTGTGAAAGGATGACAACGTTGATCGAGGAATTACTCCTTCTTTCTGATATTGAGCACCTACCGGAAGAGCGGATTGAAGAATGCGACCTTTTATTTCTGCTCAATAAATGCAAAGATCAAGTACTCGAGGCATGGCCAGGGGCTGACATAGAAATTGATTCGCACGAGTTAACTGAAGTTAACATTTACGGAATCCCCAACTTGCTTGAAAGAGCCCTTTTTAACCTGATGGAAAATGGGATCAAGTACTCCCGCGACCCTCTTTTTGTTAATATTGATATCAGAGAGCAGAAAAAATCTTTTGAAATCAACTTTATCGATAAAGGGATTGGTATACCGCCCGAAGATCTTGATCTTATTTTTACTCGCTTTTACCGCTCAGAAGTTGCAAGATCGAGCAAAGCAAGAGGATCGGGATTAGGCCTTGCCATAGTAGAAGCGATCGTCTTGAAACATGGCGGGAAAATTCTTGTGAAATCAAAGCTTGGCCAAGGGACAACTTTCACTCTGATCCTGCCTAAACTTTATCAAAAGAGAACTTAAGACCTGATGAGTACAAGTACAACCCCCCTTCTTTCGGAACAGGCTTCGGCGAACCTTGCCAAATTCGTGCAAGTTAGAAATAAAATTAGCGAAGTGGTGATTTGGCCAGAAAGCCTTTTGAATAGGATGTTAATGACCCTTTTGGTCGATGGCCACCTTCTGCTAGAGGGTGCGCCTGGCTTGTCAAAGACATCGGCTGTTAAAATTCTTTCCACTTTAATTCAAACCGACTTCAAGAGGATCCAATTTACACCCGATCTTCTCCCTCTCGATCTTTTAGGAACTCGGATTTTTCATCAAAAAGAAGGGACATTCACCCTTGAAAAGGGACCCATTTTTACCGAAATCCTTTTGGCAGATGAAATCAATCGTGCCCCTCCTAAAGTGCAGTCTGCCTTGCTTGAAGCCATGCAAGAAAAGCAGGTCACCCTTGCCGGAGAGCGCACTTTCCTTAGGAACAATCTTCACTGTCTTTGCCACTCAAAACCCGATTGAGCAAGAA
Organism: Parachlamydiales bacterium; assembly: GCA_963765145.1. Lineage (GTDB taxonomy): Bacteria > Chlamydiota > Chlamydiia > Chlamydiales > JAJFMK01 > JAGVKY01. Next base: position 280,276 of record CAVXVG010000027.1, on the reverse strand, counting down.
GGAACTTACCCCCTTCCGGAAGCGCAGCGGGATCGTTTTTTCCTCCATGCAAGAGTCCCTTACCCAACGCTAGAGGATGAAACCAAAATATTGGCTAACAAGTTAAAGCTGGAACCTGTAACCCCTTTTCAACCTATCCTAACTGTACAAGAGATTGAAGCTGGTAGGAGGTATGTCCATCAACTCCATCTAGACCCAAAACTTGGCAATTACATCGTTCGCCTCGTCGAAGAAACCAGAAAGGGAATGCGCGGAGAGGGGATTTTAAAAGGGCTTGTTAATTGGGCTTTATCGCCAAGAGCAACCCTTGCCCTTGCCGAAGGCTCAAAAGCGCTTGCTTTCCTACAAGGACGCAGCTATGTCTTGCCAGAAGATATTAAGGAAATTGCGCCCGATGTGATGCGCCACCGCTTGATCCTTACGTATGAAGCAGAAGCTGAAGGGTGGACTCCCGATAAGGTTACAGCTGAACTCCTCTCAAAATTGCCCATTACCTAAATGAACGATCGCGTCCGACATCTAGTTATAGAGGCTAAACGTTCTGTCAGAGGTCTTTTAGATGGTCTTTGGAAATCCCGCTATAAAGGGCGAGGAATTGAATTTGAGGAATTACGCTCCTATTCGCCCGGAGATCCTATCTCTGATATTTCATGGGGCCATTTGGCAACATGGGATCGGTTATTGGTTAAACGGTATCGAGAAGAACGAGACCTAAAGATCTGGATCCTTTTTGATGTCTCTGCCTCTGTTTTCTCGTTTGGTTCAAAAAGGAGAGATCGGATGGCAGATCTTGCCTCGCTGATCACTTTGGCTGCTTTAGATCAACGGGACCGCGTCGGCCTTCTCTTTTTTTCCGATAAAGAAGAAAAACTGATTCTTCCCCGAAGGATGATGGGATCTGCCCCTTATTTGCTAAAAGAGCTTGTTAGCCTCCAACCCAAAGGGACAGGAACCGACTGGGAAATCCCCTTTTCGTACCTATCAAGAACAGATCCTCATGGAGGGGCCATTATTTTTCTCATATCAGATTTTGCATCTCTCCCAAAGTCGAGCTCTCTTTTTTAAATTAAGCCTAAAGAACGAGCTAGTGGGCATTTTTGTTGAAGAGCCGTTTGAAGAAAAACCTCTTCCCAAAAGGACAAATTTTTGTCGAAGATGCTGAAACAGGAAAGATGGTGGCTCTCAATACCCTTTCAACCTCTTTTCAAAAGCGGTTGGATGCAGAACGTGAGGAAAAGAAGAAGGAACTTTACACCCTTTTTAACCGAGCAAAAGGATCTGTTTTGTCCCTTCGTTCTGACAAGGAACCCCTTGCAGAGTTGATTGCTTTTCTAAAGAGGCGAAAATGAGTTTGCCTTTTGCCCCTCCTCCAGGACTTCCTCTTCCAACACTGGATCCGGTTGCAACAGCCGCCTTGGTGAAAGAATATACAAAGACAGATCTCTCCTACATTGTCCCATTGATTGCATTTGTCCTTATCACGTTTTATGGACTGTCAGAATTTTTGAAATGGATGTTTCCGCCTAAGAAAAAGCCTGCAAGCTGGCAAGAAGAATTCATCGATCCGGTGATTGGCAGGTCGAGCGCGGCCTTAACAACTACAGAAATTGTGACATTAATCTTTAAGAAGGATCCTTCTTTAGCCGCCAATGTCGAGCCCCTTTTACACGAAATGGACCTGGTTAAATTTTCCGTCACCAAAGAAAGCATGCAGCCCCTCGTCCTAAAAACCACAAAGCTTTTCGCCAACACAGTCCTTAAATGAAAAAGGAGTGGGCGCTAAGACCTAAACCCGAAGATTTTTTACTCCAAACGCTTCGCGAACGCCCACTCAGATTAAATTAAAGAACCCCTTGTGCTAAAATTTCGCTATGCTACCGATACTGCTGCCAGGGGAATATGAAGGGGAAGGAACCGTTGTTCAAAATGAACTGGGCTCCATGATCTCATTTAAAGTTGAATGGGTTATAGAAAAGCCGTCTGGTCATCAGCAAGTGGCGACGCAAATAATTTGGATGGCCGGGGCAGATGAACCGCTTACCAACACCTTCACCTTTCAGAAGGAGGGCGATTTGCATGTCAATAATTCAGCTTTAGGAGAGGCGACCGGGAAGTGGTTATCAGGAGACAACTATATCAGCTGGGAATTGAATGCCCCCCCGCTTTTCGAAGGGTTTGAGGTAATCAGGCTTATTGGCGATACTTTGGTTTTTCATGCCGAATATCTCTCTTCTTCTTCTCGCAACGAAATTAAAGGCACTATCCGGCGGTCTGCTTTGGACGGAGAAACTTAAGAAGGATAGCCTCGAGTTCAGCGGCTCGGAATGGCTTAGAAATATATTCATCCATACCAGCGCTTAAACATTTTTCTCTATCGCCTTGAAGGGCATTAGCAGTCAAGGCAACTATCGGAACATGCTTTGCAGTCCCTTCTATTCTGCGGATCTCTTTTGTCGCTTCATAGCCATCCATCTCCGGCATTTGGATGTCCATGATGATCAGGTCGTAAGGGTTGCGGCGAACAGCCTCTAGCGCTTCAGCTCCGCTGTCTACAACCTCCACATCGCAGCCCATCATTTCAAGGAGTTCCTTCGTGATTTCTTGATTTATGGGATAATCTTCCACCACAAGAATGGTGGCATTGAACTGTTTATAGTGCTCTTTCATCGTTTACTCACTTTGTGCAATACAAGAAGATCTGTCAAGAGTTTGTAAAGTTCCGTTGGCAAGGTGGGCTTAGCAAGAAAATGCCAGGGAAGGTTTTTTTCATCGACGACCTGTTCACTCCACCATTTAAGCCATCCGTTAAAAATGATTTCCGCACCATGCAGCTTGGCCTCCTGTTCTATTTTCAAAACATCTTCCAACCAAGAAGCTTTTTTTTGTTCTCCATGACAGAAAATAATCGCATCAAAAGTGGAACCGGAAAACCGATCTTTTTGTAGTTCATGAAGTCCTTCATGCAGGTCAGATGTATTCACAGGAATTAACCCTGCCCACCGCAAGTTCGTTGAAAATATAAACCTTTTCACTTGGCAAGGGGAAATAATTAACACCCTCTTCCCCTTGAAACCTGCCCGTATTTCATCAGAAAGAAGAGGCGGGGTTGGTATAACTTCAATGGGGAGGGTGAAGTAAAATAAGGACCCTTTCCCTTCTCGACTTTTGAACCCCATTTCTCCACCCATCCTTTCGATGAGTGTCCTTGCGATCGATAGCCCAAGCCCTGCCCCTCTATGTTTTCTTTTGGTTGATGAATCGCCTATTGCAAATTTGTCAAAAATTCGCCCATACGCTTCTGGTTTTATCCCAATTCCGGTGTCTGAAACAAAAAACTCCATTGTCTCTGGAATGACTCCAAGAATGACTTCTCCCTTTGTTGTAAATTCGATCGCATTTTCCACAAGCGTCATCAAAATCGTTTTTAATCGTATAGGGTCGATGTAGGCCTTAGCGGGAATTGTAGGAGGACAGTACAAGTAAAGTTCTATCCCCTTTTCTGAAGCTGCAGTTGAGAGCAATAGGGCAACTTCTTGTAAAAGTTCCGGAAGGGAGCAAGCCACTTTTTCTATTTTTAAATTGCCATGCCCTAGAGATGAGAGATCAATCAGATCATTGATCAAAGCCAGCAATGATTCGGTCGACCGATGGATCGCCCGAACATATTTCTCATGCTTTGCAGGAAGATCTTGATGGAGTAACAGCTCTGTCATCCCTAGAATCCCATTGAGGGGCGTTCTCATTTCATGGTTAATATTAGAAAGAAAGGTCTCTTGCTCAGATTTTGCAACATTTTTCTTCCGTTCGTTCATGTATGACGAGCTCTTAAGGAAGTGTTATGTGTCACGAAGGTATGGTAAGGCAATTTAGTCACTTCTCTCTCAATCAGGTAAGCAGCAAAAAGACAAGACAGGATGGCTGAGAGAGCAAACCCGGCACCATAAAAAGAAAATCCTAACTCCATACTAATGTATGTCAATACTCCGTTAGATATAAAATAAAAGATGTGCAAAAGCAGCGCATCCCTACGATTATCGAAATACCACAAAAGAATACTTAAAAACAGTATTAGTATTTGATAAGAGGCTCCTATTACACACATCCTGAACATTCCCAATTGCATAAAGTTAATGCCAAAGGCTTCGAAAACAGTTGGGGCAATCCCAATAACGAGTATAGCGACGAGAACTTGGGCAATTAATAGACGCCTTGTCGCATGCAATACAAAGCTCCAGATTTCTTCCTGGTTCGAAATGATTTTTTTCATTGTCGCCCCTTGCCTAATCTCCTCGTAAAACCTGAGGTATTTTTCAAAAAACTCGGTCTCGATGAAGATAAGGAAAATTGCCATGGCAGGAATGGTGATGAGGTTAGCCATGAACGCAGATGCATCATAATGAGGATAGATGATGAGGTTATTAGGAAGATGCAGTCGATCGGGCGATGTCCACATCACCCATTTATCGACCCAAATGGCCATATTAAAAAAAAGGCCGCTTAAAGCTACTTCCCAATATTCTCTAAAGGCCCCCAAAAAAGCATACGGCTCTTTGAAGGGATAAGGGTACTCCGATAAAATTTGGGTGATTAAAAGGGCAATGATCACCGCCATCCCCAAGCTAAAGCCGGCTAGCATTGTTTCATCATCCCCATAAAGGGCGGCAAGCACCGTTAAAATAAGGCTAACAAAAAGACCAGCAAAAAAAGCGCCCGTAACTGCATCGTAAGCTACAAGCGCGGTTAAGTAAATGGCAACCATCCAGATAATGGCGATCAATAAAAAGTTGATCACAGCCAAAAGGGCCATTAGGAAGGTAAGCTTCGCAATGCCAAAATACAGAATGCAAGCAATGGGGCCTTCAATAAGGAGAACAAGAGAAAGGGCGCCAAACAGCATACCGGGTGTACCCGAAACATCTTTGGCATAAATAGTATCGGCAAGATAACGTGTTGTTGTTAAAGAAATAGGCGCCGTTAATACAAGGGAAAAGCAAAAGTTATAGATAATAATCGACTGAAAGTTAAAGGCTTCCTCGAAGGGAAGAAGCTCTCTTCCGAACATCATGATTGTGCTTAGAGTCAACACAGTCAGGATCCAGGGACCCGCGCTGATAATCGAGGCACGGATGAACGCATCGACAAGCCCCAAAAGATCTTCTCGCTGCGTTAACTTCTTAAGTATGAACCCTATCCCTGCCATACGGTCGCCTCATTCATCAGCTGCTCATACAATTCACCGTACGCTTGGGTTTGCAAAGCTTGGTTGTAATAAGTTTTCATCCTTTCTCTCATGGCTTCTGAACACTTGGTCCATAAATGTTTGTCTAAAAGGAGGGTGGTCATCTCTTTTGCAATCTCAAGGGGGTTGGCGAGGGGAACAATTCTTCCACCTGCTCCAAGGGGAGGGTTTTCTTGTTTTCTCCCATAAATCAACTCGGAACAGGCACCTACAGAGGTGGCGACACAAGGAATACCGGCTGCCCCTGCCTCCAGAATCGAAAGGGGTTGAGATTCTGAAATACTGGTCAATGCAACGATGTCGATACGGGGAAAATAGGCTCTGACATTGACTTTTCCGGTAAAAGTAATGACGTGTTCTAGATCCAAACTTTTTACAAGTTCTTTGCACTCTTCAAAATAGCCGATGTCCTCTTCATTTGGTCCCATAACCAAGGCTTGCACATCGGGAATACTTTGTTTTAAATAACCAATCGCCCTGATGAAGGTCTTGATATCTTTAATGGGGACCACGCGACCAATCAGAGCCACTGTTGGCGGATGAGAAGGATCGCGAGGAAGATTGGCAAATGCTTCAATATCAATCCCATTCGGAATGATTCTCAATTTCTTAGGATCCGCCCCATCGATGATCTGTAAAGGCTGATTTCCTTCATGGAGGGTGATGATCCATTCGGCCGCTTGGTAGGTGATACGAGAATAGCTGCTAAAGGTATCCATCCAAAGGTCCTTTAACCCCCGCTCCTTTCTTCTTTTTTCAACGTTCAAATTGATCGACTGCCTCTCCTTAATCCATTCAGTAGAGACAATCTCAATTCTTCTTTCGTTTGTATAAATGCCATGTTCTGTCACTAGGGCTGGACGGCCTGTTTCTACAGCCGCTCTTGCTAAGTAGATCCCTGCATATCCGGTACAGAAGGAATGGTAGACTTTTGCTTTTGGCAAGGGCCCTAAGAGAATGGAATAAAGGCCGCCAATCAGGCCAATCCAGGTCCAATAAAAGTCGAGAAAACTTGCATTTCCCAAAGAAGCAGAATACATCCTGACAATGAGCTTCCAGGCATCTTCAGAGTGGATGAGAATTTCCTCACCTAATTCAGCACCGGTTTCTTTCATCAAGTTAATGATCGTTTTGAGATCATCAAGATTTCCTTTACTTTGCAAATGTAAAAAAGGACGCTCTAATCCTTCAAAGAAGACTTTTTTTTTCTTTTCTGATAGATACCTGTCACCGGCTTCCAGAGACTGAATCTTTACATCTTGCTGTGCAATCACATTCGGAGGCAGTTCATATTTTCTTTCTCCTACAAAATTAGGAGGAACTAATGAAATAAGGTTGAAGGTAAGATGAGGATGGTTTTTTATCAATTCATGCGTCCATCCTGAAACCCCTCCGGAGATATAGGGGTATGTCCCCTCTAAAAAAAGGCAAATATCGGCTTCAGGAGCAGCAATTCCCGCCAGCTCTTTCCGTACCCAGGGTTGCGTCACCCTTTCAGGGTTTCCTGACCCTGGGCTATATTCCTTCACCCCATTCTGGGGTGATTTATTTTTTTCAGCGGGAATTGCTGCTTCAGGAGACATTCAAAACCTCATCATCATAGGCGCTTAAGCGCCAAAGCAACAGAATATCTCTTAAACGGATCTCTTCTTCCTTTTGCTCTTGTAGAAAAGGGTAATCGACCGCTGCAAGTTCTCGTATTTTTTGATAATCGCCTTGCTGAAAAAGGATCTTTAGATAGACTCTAAGCGTGTTAATTCCATCAATCCCAGTCTCTGCAACCGCTTTGCTAATTTCTTTACGACTTTCTTCAAAATTCTTGGCTAAAAATAGCAGCCACGCATAACGAACCCTTTCATTAGCAGCCGTTGGATTAAGCTCTAGATATTTTTTATAAAGAGAGATCGACTTATGCAACATTTCCTCTCTTTCTGCATCGCTAACGAAGGCTGTTTGCGAATATCCCTCTTCACTTCTAGCCAATGCTAAAATGGCCTCTTCGTCTTGCGGGTTCCTTTTAATCCTCTCTTCTAGCTGCTCCCTTCTCAGCAAGGCTTCTTGTTCAAGCCTCGCCACAGCTGTTGCAGCTCTTACCCGGATGATAGGGTTTTTATCGCTCAAGCCAAGAACAAGAGCCGGCATAAAAGAGGGCCTAAAGTAGAGAAGGATTTTATTGATCGCCTCTGCTTTTTCCTCTTCAGTACCCGAATTCATGATATCGATGAAAGGGACAAGGTGTGCTTTGCTCGAATAGTCTTCCTGTTCTGCCAACATCCTTTCATAGGTAGGAAACTTCTCTTCAAAATATTCTGTTGGAAATAGCCCTTCATACCATTCCATAAAGGTCTTCCCTCGCTTAATTCTGTAGGGATAATAGAGACAAAATAAAAGAGCGATCAAAGCCCCAAAAGGGCCCAAGAAAAAGAACGTGATGGCAAAAAATGGGGTGTAGGTGGCCCCTTCAATTTTTCGAGTCGGCAAAACACAAAGTAGGGCAATGACTAGGATTGCGTGTAAAATAAAATAATACCTGATCTCTATCTGCCACATCAAAATCATAAAACAGACGGCCGCTTCTAGAACAAAGAAGATCAACGATAGAATCTCTATCTTTTGAAGATCTTCCTTCGGAATAACCGCACGTCTGAATGGGGTAGGCTTCATGTCAGCAAAACCTCCACAAGAAAGGTGGATCACGGCCTTGTTGCATAATTAAATAGAATTTGCATACACATTGTAGCTTAGGCTTTAGCCTGAGTTCGTTTTGTGGGGTTTTAACCCCGCACGATCGACCGCGGGTTAAAACCCGCGGTAACAAACTCAGACTAAAGTCTAAGCTACATTTATTAAAAACGCGCTGCGAAAGAAAAAAACTGAAGGGAGGATGCAACCCTGAGTATTTGCCAAAAATTGCTGACTTCATGCGTTGTAGGCCTCGATTTGGCGCAATTCTTCAAGCCATACTCTTTTGATGGTAATCTCCTTCTGATTAAACTCTGGAACCCTTTTAAGCTCTTGCTTTAGAATTTCCAATGTCATGTCCAGTTGACTTGCAGGAATGGCCGGCAACAGAAGGGTAAAAGCGGCTCCTTTTGCTTTTGAGTGAAACAGTTGTGAAAGAGGGCCAAAAAGAGTGGAGGAAATTTGTCGAAGTTTTTCGGCCAATAAATGGGTTAAACCACTTTCTTTCTCTGAAAGCTTCATTTCGATTTTGACCTCGGCAAGAGGCGAACCTAATGTCTCTGCAAAATAGGTGAGGTAGTCTTTTTGGATGTTTAAAAACTCCGGCGAATAGACCGGCAAGGTTTGATCAAAAAGGCCTGAGTGAGCCGCTCTCTCGTAACTCATCGCATGGGCATAGGCGACGCCTGCAACCTCGCAAATTAGACGAAAGGCTTCGATGTTACTAATGGTAAGCTCTTCAACGTCGAGCCCCTCAATTTTTAACATGCCAAACACAGCTTTTGATTCTTCGTCCAGCAAAGGGGCAGCTAAAATCCCTTCCCCTCCTAAAATAAAGGCATCTTCTTTGTTCAGAGCACAAACAACCCTTCTTTTTCCTACTATTTCCAAATAGAGCAAACTGTCTGGAGAAAATCTTCTGATGAAATTATCTCCCTTTTCCCACCCCACGTTAATCGAGGCTTCAAGACTTACTGGGCCAAGGGCATAGATAGAAAATTTTGTAGGATTAAGAATAGAACGTACAAGCCCTTCAATCCCCAGCAATACCTTAGCAGGTCTCAACTCTTCCAAACTTTTCAAAGCTTGATAGGTGTTGATAGATGTTCTCAATTGACTTGCCAAACGTGCTTCAAGGTTCTCTTTAATCCCCTTCAACATCTCGTAACCGCGAGTGACTTCCTTTTCTCTTATTTGAGTGGCCTCTAAATTCTTTTTTAAGTCTTCTCGGAAGCTTTGTTTCCTTTCAACAATAGATCCAAGAACAAAGGCGGTTAAAGTCCATAAGAGGGGCAATTTCCATATTGCGTAATGGTAGGCAAAATAGTCTTGCCCGTAAGTTTGAGCAGGTATCCCTTCCAAGAAATAGAATAAGATAGACAGAAAAGCCGCTATCACCCCTTCCTTGATTCCATATTGGACTGTCATCAATAAAACGATGATCCAAAAGGGGTGAGGAGATACCTCATGAAAATCGATAGGGTAGAGAAAATGGAAAACAAGGAAATAAAGGGCAAAAAAAAGTCCCATCTCCAACAAAGGAGAGAGTTTTAATCCCTTCCAACTTCTATCGTACCAAGACGTTAATTTAGAAAAAGACATGAGCTCCTATCAAAAATCGGTCTACAGTTCCACCGGCTACTGTGGTACTTGGTTCGTGGCTTGCATCTAACCTGACTTCCCAACACTGCTTTCTCCCAAAAACAACCTCTAAGCCATAGTTTGGGCCAGATTTCCCAAGCCTGTTATAGCTCCAACCAACAAATGCTTCTGCCCGTAAACTATCATTAAAAACTTTATTTGCAAATATGAAGAGAGTATGTGTCTCTTGTGTGATTAACGGAATGCGCTGAAACACTGCACCTGTCGGATCGACACCCAGCTTTCGATTGAAAATGTATTCGGCATCCAGTTCATAAGTGATGTTCACATATCCCCCTTCCCCCACAAATCTTTCCCAAAAAGGATCATCAAAAGTGTAGACCCAATCCCAGAAAACAAACCAAGAATTGGCAACATCTGGGATATGGTGAATGCCCCAGAAACGGTAGGAAGTATACCCTTCAAAATAAAGGTGGGGTGTAAAATAATGATCTCGCCCAACTAAGATATCGTTGTAATAACCTCTTTCAGAAACGGTCTCAATGATTTCCCAAGACGGGTAGTGATAGTCGAGCTGCACATAGGTATCACCTTTTATATCTCTCCACAGCCCTTTTACAGTCATGCCAAACAGCTGTGATGCAGCATAAAACCCTACAACGTATCGATCGCCTCCCATCATGTCGTAACCACCCAGAAGCGTCGCACGATAATTCACACCGCTTTCATTCGCCTCCACTCCGGTTTGGGCGTTTAAAACTGCGTCTGCTGCCCAATTGTCCATTTCCAACTTAGCATCGACAAAATAGGCATTTGAAAACCTTTCGAACACATTGGCAGTGTAAAGGTGCTCTGTCTGGTGGGGGTTTGTGTGGCGTAACTCACCGCTAAAATCTCCGAAAGAGCGCCAATCTTGGTAATCATCCCATTGCTCAACCGGATAAAGCTCGTTAACAGGGTTTTCTTCTCTTGCATTCCACCAAGACATGTGAGACTGCCTGAAAAATCGGGTCTGATGTTCAACCTCAGCCATTGATTTCCAAAAAACAGAGGGATCTGCGATTAAATCCTGCAATGGACACAGCTGTTTTAATAAACAATAGGCCGCATATTCTTTACCAATCAATCGAAGATATTTTACTTTTTCTATGTAGGCACGGAAAAGCCCAAACCCATCTTCAGTACAGAAACAATCGATCTGGCAAAAAGGGGTTGAAAGATAGCAATCGAAAAGAGCACCGGCCGTCCCCCAATATTGTGAGGTGGTCAAATGGTCAGCATAATCGGCCACATTGTGATAGTTATCAGGAAAATAATTTAATAGGTCTTCATAAATGGATAAAGCTTCTGTTTCATTTTTCTCGTTATAATAAATACGGCCCAACGAACCCATCGCTTTTGTAACAATCTCTTCTTCAAATGTTGAATCAAGCACGAGCTCTATTCTACATTTTGCAACTTCATAATAACTAATAGCCTCACATTTAAAATCCCAATCCCATAAAATTTCACCTATATAAAACGGAATGAGCAGGTCTTGATCGCCTTGGCAGAACAGGCAAAGCAGCTGGTAATAGGCTTCAGAGTAGGCCCCAAGCTCAAAAGCGCTAAAGGCACGCCTTTTGGTATCGCCGAGCTGACGAGCAAACTCAAGGCTGACGTCAAATACATCGCTGTCAAAAGCTAGCGTTAAAAGCTCTTGAAGCTGCTCTTCAGGGAAATAATAGAGTGCGTCCCAAGCAAGGCACCTGAACTCTTCATATTCTTTAACTCCAATCAAAGCTTCCATGTAAATCAATAGAAGCTCGTTGTCATAATACTCTGATGGATCCACTAAACCGACAACAGTGCAATAGGCCTTTTGTCCGTTTAAATAGTCCAAAAATGGGGCTTTTGCTTGTGTTGGGGTCCTTCCTGCTTGCCGCACAATCCAATCGAGCTGGCTAGCGGTGGGTTTGTCGCCGACCAAATCTAAAAAGTTATCGATGTAATCCCGATTAGCAGGATCTTGCACAACAAGATAGCGGTAAATGGCCCTTGCAGGTGCTTTATCTCCCCTTTCTATAAAAGCGTCTGCCCAATCGGCTTTGATCTCTGCTGCTATTTTCGGGTCTTCAACGTATTGTCTAAAAATAGGGCCGAAAGTACCGGGTGGGCCTGCTTTCTTTAAGGCTAATAAATAGGGTTCGATGAGCTCGACGTTATCCGGCTGTTCGGCCAATAGCTGTTGGTAGATATCTAAGGCTTCTAGATCTTTCCCATTGAGGAACAAAGCCTCCCCGTAAGCTAGTTTGGAGTCAAAATTGGGATCAAGTTTAAACCAAATATCTGCCCCTTTTAGAGCAACAGCGCCATTTTTGGCATCTAATGCAATTCTTACTAACTCTTCCAGAAATGAGAGTTCGGGCGTTGGTTCTTTAGATAAATAGGCCAATGCTGTGGCACTTTCTCCTAACGCTGTCGTCAGAATGACTCTTGCTTGAAGGGTATCTTCTACATTTTTTGCCTCATTAACGATTTGCAAAGCGGTGGCCGCTTTTTGTAAATCGGCTCCCAAAATGGCATAATCCCTAAGCTCATCGGCAGAAAAACCGCTGACATCTTTGATTCGGCTAAAGACACCTGCTGCCAATTCTGCTTGGTTCAACCTGACAAGATCAAGGGACAGGGCGATGAGCTCATCTGCTTTGAGATTAAACTGGTCAAGCGTTGCATTAAAATCACCTTTAGATGGATCTAAAGCAAAGAAGATAAGCGTTAATATGGGTGACGCTTGCAGCCGTTCTTTTGACAGATTAGCTTGAAGGACGGGCAAAAATTGTTGGTTGTCATACTCGATCAAATCAATGATGGTTGAATCGTCCAAAACATTGAGATCTATTTTACCGATGACCTCTTGCAACCTCTCGGCGTTTTTTCGATCGATCAACATTGATAGGTAGGTCGATAACACATCGGGCGGCAAGCCTGAAGAGTCAAACAACCTATCTAAAATCTGAAAAACCTGATCACTTTTACCGACTTTTTCCGCATAAGCTGCATACGTTGTTAGAAGCAAAGGATTTGACTGCAACTGGTCGGTAAATGGATCTAAAATTTGCAATGCCAACTCGGTGAAGTTGGCATTTTCAAATAGATCGGCCAATCTTAGGGCAGCTGCAACATCTTGTTTTCGTTCATCATAGCTCAAAGCTACCCTTAAGGCTTTTTGCTCTTGTCCATCTTCCAGTAAAAGACTGACGTAAAGAATCACCGTCTCAACCGACTCAAATTGATCTTCCGGCTCTAGATCAAGCGTTGCAATAGCCTCTTCGTTATTTCCCTCTCTGGCCTGAATGAAGGCAAGGTTTGATAAATCAGCTTCTTTGGCGTAGCCAAACTGGATCAGCTCTTTTTCAAACTCAACCACTTTGTCCATTTGGCCTTGGTCTTCATAAAACCCAACGACATCTCTAATATCGGCTTCTTGGTGGAATTTAGAGGCAATTTTTCCCAAATTAACGTAGTAGTCATAGGGCCGGTTATCGTAGAGGTAAAGGGCCCCTAACCGCCTCCAAGCCCTTTCTACATCAGGATGCAGCCCAACAACCTTTTCCATGACCTCTACCCCCTCGCGGGTATAGCCATAGACAATGTCTACATCGACCAGAGGAAGCAGCATGTTGAGGTCGGTGTCCCCTTTTTCGTAGAACTTTTTCAAGATAGGGTAGGCTTGGCTGTACCTCCGATCTTTGAAATAGATGAGGGCAAGCTCTTTCTCGCTTGGCTTGCAAAACCAAATCAGCAGCAGCCCTACAAGGGACAGAAGTAGAATAGTTCCGTAGAACCCACGAGACGTCATAGCGCTATAAAGTGTCACCCTACCAAATATTTAAAAAAATACATAGAGAGAATGAAGGAGAAGCCCTCTATTGAGGAAGCGGCAAAAAAACTTGTCAGAAAGCGTCAGATGCTGCTTACTTCTCCTCGAGAAAAGGAGTTTTTAATGGCAGCGCTAACAAGCATCCGGTATTTAAGGCCTTTTTGTAGGGCCGTGGAGCCTCATGCACTCCATCGAACCCTTTTCACTCAAAGGATCATCTCTTTATCCAAAACCCATTTGCACCCAGTAACATTTAAGAATAGAAACTTAGTTACAGTTTCCACGAGAACAGTTTGGAAGTTCACTTTGTGGGGGCAACAAATTGAGGTTAAACCTAAAGTTGTAATTCCTTTGGGCACAATTCTGACTGCATGTGCTTATTTTTTTTGTAAACCTAGTCCACCTTCTGTAGAAAAATGGATCAACTGGCCAAGCAAGGCAGATGAGGTTTTTTTAGGCAGAGGTGAAGATATGGATCGCCTATCTTCCTTCTTTTCTCGTAAAGAAGGTGAAGCTAATAAAACAAAGGTGACTGCTTTAAAGGGCATGGGCGGTATTGGGAAAACACAAATTGCCCTGTCTTATGCTGATCAGCATGAAAAGGAGTACGAAAGGCTCATTTTCATCAATTGCGAAAATAGTGAAAAGTTTCAAAAGAGCCTTGAAACTCTTAAGAATGCGTTGCCAGCATCAAGCGCCCCTCATTTGGCACAACCCATTCGAAATGCATCTAACCCTCTTGCGATCGTTACACCTGAAGGCCTGCCTCAAAAAACACTACACACCGTTATAAAAGAGTCTCTTGCGCCTCTAAATAAGTACCTCTTAGTCATCGACAATGTAGACACATACGAACTTGCTAAAGAAGTCGAACGGATCTTACCTGCTCAATCTAAGGGCGATGTAATCCTTACAGGTCAGGAGGTACATATTTCTAGAATAGCCGAATATCCTCTGCAGATCGAAAAATTAAGTACAGAGGCAGGAATTGCGGTTTTCAGAAAACTGCTGCGCCCTCATTGCCAAGAGCAATTCGACAAAGAGGATGCTGCAGACAAAAAGAAGTTTATTGATGAAGATTTAGACGGCATCCCCCTCTTTATTCGAGCAGCAGCCGGTTATTTTAACAGATACCACACCGAAGATCTCACTCTGAAAGTGTACAGAAGTAAAATGAGCAGTCTGAACGTTGTTTTTCTAGAAGCTTTACTAAAAGGTGAGCCTCCGGAAGATCTAAGAGCAGCAAAAACAGCTTACCGCACTTATGCTCTCCATATTCCAGAGATACAGGCTAAGCTAGGTACAAATGCAAAACTCATTGTGAAAGATGTTTTGTACTTTCTTGGATTCTGCGGAGTGCTTGAAGACAAAAAGCTCCGTTCTCAAAATACATTGGGCGAACTTTTAAAGTGTTTACGCGCATGCTCTAGCAATAAAGAGGCTTATTATTTTGATGAAGATACTCTTCACCATTGCCTTCAATCCATTCTTGAAGAATTGGAAAAGAGATATCTAATCGTTAGAAAAAACGGGACTATCGTCGTTCACCAAACAACCAAGATGATGATACACTATGCATTTTTACAAGATGAAATTGTCAAATTAAAAGATGAAGTCGCAAAAGAAGTTGAAAAAAACAATGAATCTTATAAAACAAGCAGTTTGGCCTCTTTGAGATATACGAGACCAGATCTGTTTAAAGTTCAAAAAGAATATGAGCTTGAAAAGCAAAAAATGACCTGGTTCATAGGAGCATTTGAATATGCCATCGCCACTGCGGACCCAGCATCCATTATTGGTTCTATTAATTATGTCGAAAAAAAAGAAAATGGGCTATCAAAACATTTTAGAGACTACTTCATCGACATTTTAAATAAAAGAATTCCACTGCAGAACAGTCATATTCATCTTCTCCTGAAAATTTGTGACCAGCTTTCAAATGAAGATATGCACACATTGTTAATAACCTCCCTTAAGAAGAAAGGTGATACATCTGGAAATGTTATCTATGACAAAGAGCAGATGGATTGCATCCTAAGAATGGGAAGATACTACACAAGCAGTGGGATTGAACAAAAAGGGACACATGCAAAACCCCATTTCCAAAAAGCGGAACAGTTATTTTTAATCGTCATTGAAGGGGGCTTGATTGACGCACACGTCGAGCTTGGATACTTGTATCATAGAGAATCAGAAAAATATGAAAGAGATCTCAAGCTAGAAGCGGCAAAAAAGCATTATGACATTTACCTCGAAAACAAAGAATCAGCTCCTGCCTATCATAACAGGTCACTTTGCTATCAAGAGAGTGAATATCAAAAAGCGATAGATGACGTTCAAAAATCTATCGAACTCGACCCCTACAACTTACTATATTACAAAAATTTGGCAGCAATCTATCAAAAGCACCGGATCCAAAATCGTGATTTTTTTGTTTCTCTATAAAAACCTAACAGAACTTCAAAAACTGCCTGAATATCAATCCATTGACGACAGTGACAAAAAAATGATTATAAGATTTCTTAGAAGCGAATTAATATTTGATTGTAGCTCTATAAAAGATGGAGGGATATTGTTTGGAAAAATCCTCCATCTGAACCCAAACCTTACATCCATTCGCCTTCACGAGTGTCTCAGTGACGCTGGGGTCAAATCCATTGCTGAATCGCTAAAAACAAACAAAAGCATCAAAGAAATTTCTCTACATAAAAATGTGAACATCACCTCTGAAGCTATCCGCAGACTCATCGAATCTGTAGATCGTGGCCAATTAGAAAGAATCACGCTGACCGGATGCCCTAAAGTAAAGGCAAAAGAAGCAGAGCTTTGGGAGCTTGCAAAAACTAAAAGGATCTTCCTCGAGTTCGATAAAAAATGACCTCGTTCTACCCTGCGAATCTAAGAAACGACTTTTATTATCCTGAAATGCCGTGGCGGTTCAGCCCCGACCTTTACCGGAGGATCAAACGGTCTACTCCAGAACCTGGCTCTTCGTATAAAAAATGTCCCGTTTTTCCTTCTGACAAGGAGTGGTGTGCTCTAGAAAAAGCCGTACGACTTAAAGGGCAAAGGATCAGAAGAGTTTATGCTATTCATCATGGAGGGCGGACTCAGAATTTTGAAAACACCCTTATTAACATTGAAACAACCGCATTTCCTAACAAATGGACGGCTGAAAAAGATGCTCCTGAACGGCAAAAAGTCATAGAGATCTGGAAGCGCCAAACGGACCAATTCACCCCCTTAAGCCTGATGGAGAGAGCAAAGGATGGTTTTAATGGACGGTTTGATAAAGTGCGGGTGCTCCCTGCCTTTCATGCCTTTGGCGACCCGGCCATAGGACACTCTATCTGCCATTCAGGATTTGTCATTCCGGGTAAACACAGAATCATCGAGAGTTTAAAAAAGAAAATTTTTCCCACTGCCTCAGGCGTGACAGATCCTGGGTACTATGGAAGTGGGATTTACTTCTCTTCAAGCGCTGAGTATGTGAGATCTGCTTATGGTGGTCCAAACGTTCCTTTTTTGATGAGCTGCGTCTCAATGGGAAATCCCTACCCTGTTATCATGAGCGATTTCAGATCTATAGATCCTATAACCAACACCGAGGTGAATCGTCTTGAAGGTCAAGGAGCTCATGACTTTCACACAGCTCATTATATTCCGGTCATTCGTGAAGTTGGAAAAGTCTATGTCCCCTCTTTAAATCCTGAATGCGATGAAGTTGTCGTTTTTGACCCCGCACAAACTCTTCCTCTCTTCTTGATCTATTTGCAGCCCGATTTTCTCCCTTCCGAGCCCTCAATGACTCCAAAATGTTCGGGAGAGCTCATCGATTTCTTGCTGAACGTTTTGCAGCACCCAGCCGTACAAAGCGACTGTGAACTTCAGGATGTTTTAAAAGAGAAAGGAAAATTCTTGATGCTTTTTGGAGACCACGCTTGCCTCTCCCCCGAAGAGGGTACTTTATATGAGCAATTAAAAGTCCTGGTGACAATTGAAGGAGCACTCGATGCCACGGCCAAAGCTCGACTAATCGAGACCCTTTCTCAAGAAAAAAAAGCCTTATTAGAAAAGCTTTCGGAATTTTCACAACAGTTCAACGACTATATAGAAAGAGACCTTAGTGTAGCTTGGGATTACCTTTTCTTAGCTGCCCCAAGGCTTCTTCGAGATGAGCCCATAAAGCTGCAAGGCTATCTGGGGCGCCTCCTTAGAACGTGCGCATGGGAAAAGAAGACCGACTTGTTCGAAAAAATTGTGAATCCACTTCGCACCACCGGTCTCCCGACTGAAAACGCTCGCGAACTCGAAAAGCACTTGGCTCGTTGGTACGATATGGCTGACCACAAAAAGAGGGTATCAGAAGCAAAATGGCACGAAGAGCTCTTACTTCCGATGTTTGATAGCTATTCACGGGCTCTCTATTTAGGCGACGACCTTTATCAGGAGATTTCAAGGGCCTTTGCAGTCATACTCTTTGAAAACCTCCCTTCTCTTGATAAATCGATTGATCAAGCTCTTAAAAACAAAGACCAGCCTCTCCTAGAAGGGTGCCTCCAAACCTTGTCTGCAATGAGAGACAACTTTTGTCCCTATTTGGAAGATAGGCAACTCCTGTCGAAGTATTACATCAAGCTTGCTCCCTTCTTCGAAACCAAACCTGACCACCTTTATTGTCCTTTCATCGAAACCGGAATGACGCCAGCTATAGACACGTCATTCCCTAACCCTTATATCCAGCGCTGTAGAGAAGCGCTAAAGAACTGGAAAACAAGTTTCTCATCCCTGGAGATCCTCTCTCTTTTTCCTTCTCTTTGCCCCGATAGAGAAAAAGGGTTCGAGCTCCTCTTCACGACTTTAAAGCATTTACCTGAAATAGATGGCTCTGAAGGGGCAATAAATATTGATTTTGGTTCCATTCAGAAAGAGAAACAAGAACTTCTACTCGAAGTGTTGAGGCGGCTCTTTAAATTTCAAAAAGAGCCTCCGGAAGTTCTCTCCATCCACAATGCTGCCGCGCTGACATCAAAAGATCTTCTCTTATTTCTCCATCCAGAGCTTACTTATTTAGACTTGCAAGGATCAAAGCTTGATGCTCTCCCTCCAGTCGTTCTCCCCTGCCTTAAAACTTTAAATTTGACAGGCTGTGAGATGCTTGCACCTCTTCAGATCGATGCACGTGCATTAAAGGAGCTCAAAGTAAGCAAAAAAAATATCTCCAATTTGATTGTAAAAGGAAATTTGGCAACTGTCATTCATGTTGAAGATGATCCTGATGCAAACCTTTCCCCTATTTTTCCTGCATTTAAAAAGGAGCTTTCTAAACAATTTTGCGTCTCACTTGGTGAATACCTTTTACATGTTCTTAAACAGTCAGACATTAAAAATAGAACGATGGGAAAAGCTCTGTTGAAACTCCTTCGTCACAAGGCCGACAGCCTGAAGGAGTCGAAATTTCAAGCAGACTACGACCTAAAAAAATTGGATTTATCGAATAAGATGCTTGCAGATCGCGGAGTGATGGCTTTGTCTACTGTTCTATCTGAGTCCCTCGTTAATCTTAATCTCAGCCTTAACCAGATTACCGCCAAAGGAGTGGCTGATTTGTCTGAAATGTTGCCCTACAGCAATATCATTAAGCTTAACCTGTCTATGAATGGTTTAAGAAGCGAGGGGGCTGGCATCTTAGCCTCTGTTTTGCCTCAGACTAAGATCAAAATACTTGACCTCAGCCTGAACCTCATTGAAGACAAAGGAGCACGTGCCTTACTCCAGACTTTACCTCAGAGCCAAGTTCTTTTGCTCGACCTCGGAGATAATCGCATTGGCAAAGAGACTGCCAAACAATTCGACAGCCTTTTCAACAAAAATGGCGAGAAGATAACAGTGAATTTTGTTTCTAGCGCCTCGAGCTAAAAGGCAATTTAAATGTAAATGATGGAGAAACTAGGGCCTGCCGTTCTTCAACAGCTCGCTTTTGCATTAATGCGTAAACTGCTTTCACCACACTTACACCCTTTGACCGTTCAGCCTGGGGTTTTTGAACCTCATGTATAGGCCAGAACTGTGCTCTTTCTTGCCGCTGTTTTGAAAACACGGGGAACCGAAATCCGCCTTCATTCTTAAAAACGTGAGGCGCGCTAGGCTTGCTTATCCGGAAGGCGAGAAATTCAAATGTTTTTACAGTTGCTGACCGATGAAATAGGCTCAAGTGAGGAGCTGCTGTAGCAGCAACTCTCTGCAGTGGAGCGTTACGACCAAGTGCTGCGGGTAAATGCCTTGCAGCTATTTGAAAACGGGAAAGACAAACACGAACAACGCTCATGACCTAATAATGCTCCTTTTTTTGACCTCAACATTTTTTATTAAACAACTCTCTTTTGTCAACTCTTACGAGCCAAACACAGTAGCTCAAGGAGGGACAGAAGTAGAATAGTTCCGTAGAACCCACGAGACGTCATAGCGCCAGTAAAGCTTCACCCTACCAAATATTTAAAAAAATAGGAGAGAGGAAAAGAAGGAAGAGGTCCCTGCTCATTAAACAAAACTTAACATTAACTACACACCAGATTATCTATCATATTTTAGAATATACATAGTAATAATTTTTTGGAGAGTTAATTATGAGTAGCGAGTTGAGATTGCCGGGATTAATCAATGCTTCCGAGACGATTGGCATGCCAGCATTAGCCAACAACACCTTCCAACCAAGCAAAATAGGGGATATTTATGAATCCTTTAAGACCTCATCCCTTGAAAAATTAGCTGATGCGAGACTCGAGCTAGAACTCTCCATTCCGAACAATCCGGCTCAAGAGCGAATTGACATGATCGCTCGACATCTGAAAAAAAAATTTGCCCCCTCAAAGAATTCAATGATTGGCTAAACAGCAACGGACAGGGCAACTGGCATACTCAAGTGGCTACTTTTCTCGCTAAATTGCCTCTTCGCGTTGTCAGAAACGAAATTAATCTTCTATACACTTTAATAAAGACCTTGCTTTACGTAGGGGTACACCCATTAAGAGCTTCGGTAGAAGCTGCCGAACTCCTCGTACACCTCATTGATCAGCTCACGAAACCTGAAGCTTGGACCAAAATTGGTGCTGGGGTTACCGGAGGCGGGATTGGTCAAAGCCTTGTCTCCGGAAATCCCCTCTCCTTGATCGCCATTGGCGTCGGAGGCGCCCTAATGGTGAGTGGATTATCTGTTGGAGCCTTAAAAGCCGCAGTGAAAGCTCCGGAAGACCAGAAACTACAAGCCGCCCTCGACAACTTTTTTTCTCAAGTAAAAGGTGTTCCCGAAGCTCTCTTAACAGGCCTTACGAACGGCGTTATTTCAGGTGCTATCCAAAAAATTTACGCACAAGAAATTGGCATCCCAGAAGCAAAAGAGGCTGCCATCAAAGAAGCGGTTTATAAACAATTAAGCGAACAAGGCCTTCCTGTCGATCAAATCCAAGGAATAGTTATTGATCCACAAGGAAATATCACTGTTGACTGGATCGGCCGATCAAGTAACGGCTTCCTTTCAGAGGACAACGTCATTGTAGAATTATTTATGCGGAAGCAGACCCTCTTCGGGGAACAATTCCCGGAGCCTTATGGTTTTTTTCAAAAAGTGACAACAACCATCACGTCCGAATCGGCAACTTTTCAGATTCAGATGGGTCATTGGATGAACTACACCTCGCCAGATCATCGTTGGGTCGAATATGTAACAAGGGGGGTCGACACCTCAGCTTTTGGCTTTCATTTTGACTACCCTAACTACACTATTGACTACACTGCAATACCTCAACCGGCTAGTCACGTTGGCTTTGCAGTTAATGCATTGCAAGAGACCGACGTCTCTTTGCAGCCGATAGATCTTGAATCAGGTATTCTTAAACAAAAAAAACAGGAGTTGGCTGAACTTCAGCAGAAAATCCCCACATTAACCCAGTGGGAATTACTAGAACTTCATGTCTCTGCTTCAGAGCGTAAAGCAAAGCTTCTAGCAAACATCACAGACGAGGCCTTCATCCAAGAGGTCCAAGAGGTATTCCAAAACTTGCCGGATCTTAAAATGGATCCTAATGACTACCAATGCCCTATTTTATCTGATTGGACAGATGACCCTGTCCTTGTCTATCCTTCGTACAGAATTTACGACAGGACGGCAATTTCCATTTGGAGAAGGACAAATAATCTCGATCCAATAACAAAAGAAAACATCACTGAGGTCGTCAGCCTTCCAAATAAGCTCAAAGAGAAGATCCAAGCAATAAAGGAAGAGGAGTCTAAGAAGAACGCATCAGAAGCAGCAGCGTAAGAAAACCTTAACGGGATTTATGCCCAGGGCCTGCAAACGCCCATCAGCGCGGCCACTTTCGGACCTGCCAAAATCCCCATCATTACGCGGCAGCGTTTGGAGTGCTAAACGGCCTTGTTGCATAATCCTGCAGCCCTACAGGCTGCCATCTTTATTTATTGCCCTTAACCTGGGGCGTTGCCCACAGGCTGTTGCAACTATCCGGCTTTCAGCCGGAAAACCTTAGCAATATATGCTTTTCCCTTGGCCTGAAAGGCCAAAACTGCAACAGCCCGCGGGCAACGCCCCGGGTTACTGGGCAAAATAACTTTGGCAGCCTGTAAGGCTGCAGGAAATACAAAAGTCTCGAGACAATTACGCAACAAGGCCGTGCTAAACTCCTGTTTAGCTTTCACTTTCACTGATAAGTCAAAGCTAAACAGGAGTTTAGCACTCCAAACGCTAGCGCGTGATTAGCAGCCAGCTCGCTCTTAGGGTGGAGGGATGATGTGGTCTAGATCGATGGTGCCGACGTAAGGGTCGAGGCCGGCATCTTTGGCTAAGCGGTAGATGGTGGCGCGCTCGGAGCGGTTGGTGGGGTCGGCGTAGTCGAGGGAGAGAAGGGTGAGATTGGGGTTAATCTTTTTGGCGGCACGCATGAGGGCCAAATCTTTGTCGGTCTGCTTTCTCGTGGTCCTGAAGTAGATTTTTCGCTTCTGATCATATTGAGAAAAAACATCCTCTCCAATGATGAAGTCAATGTCATTTGCCACTTCAGAGGCAACGTCAAGGCCTCTGTTCATCATTAATTTGATGTCAGGAAAGTTAAGCCGTATAGCCTTCACTAATTTAATGGCAGCCTGCTTCATCCCTTTATACTTTTCAGGATCTTCTTCTTCAAGGTTTGCTGCATTGTCTACCGTATCCAAAAAAAGGCCGTTGAACCCTTTATGAAGAACAAAAGGTATCACTTTTTCAATGACCCTTTTGCTCCAACGAGGATCGCGCATATCGACCATCAAACTTTCTTCCCACACAGGATTGGCATGAAAAGTAATCCCTTCATTGACCACCTCGTTAAACCAGGGTTCAAAATTATCTACTTCACCTAAAGTGACATAGCCAAAAACAATCTTTCCTTGGTTGAGAAGAGGTCTTATGGGTGGATGTTCGAACCGGTCTAGGGCAATCCACTTATAAATCTTAAAACTCTCCACCGGCGCCTTATCGGAAAAATAGGCAATCCATGGGGGGAAAGGATCGTCTCCAAATAAAAGAAGGGGAAGCAATAAAAGAATGGTTAAAGCTTTTGACATTTGACCTCTTTGGGTAGTTTTAGGGCATGAATGGTTAGAAGATGTTGGCTTGTTTCAACCTCTTGACGCGCATCGTCTAGATACACTTCATACTTTCCTACATCTGGTACCACAAAAGAGATTTCAAGGGGTCCAAAACCGTCCGTTTCGACCGAAAATTGGTTGCCAACGACTTGGAAATTCGAAACGGAGCTTCGACTTTCTAGAAGATAGGGGCGAGCTGCAACCACAGGGCTTGAAGCAACATTTCCAAGAGAGGCAAGCTCGATAATCGCTTCATGTTCCGTAGGCTCTAATGCGACATAAAGAGAGCCCTGAAAATGGCGCTGACCGATGACTCCAATTGATCCTTCCCAATTCACCGTCATGTCAGAAGATTGATCAAATCGTATCGTTTGCAACTCACCCCGATTGAGCACCTTCCATTTCTTTTCTCCTAACTTTTCAAATACTGTCGAATAAAAACCTTCAGCCATTTTTGAGTAGTGAGAGGTTTTAACACAGCAAGGGTTCATTGTTCGCAAATCATCTAGAATGGTTTTCAGGGCGCCAAGACTCCCTAATCTTTCTCCTGAATAACAATGGAAATACAGGTCGACCGGTTTAACACGGATCGGGACATTGGTATTCCAATAGGTCTCTAACACTTGTCGATAGGCAAAGTACTTATCTGTCCACAGATCAGTGTAGGTGTTTTCATTACTGGCTGATGCATAGATTTGCCTTTCTTGACCGACTAAACGGCCTAAAGGCGCCACCCAAGTGTACGAAGGAAAAGTGGTATCAAAACGGGTGTCTCCTCCATTGATATTAGCAACACCACCCTCTCTCACTAAAGCAAGTGCTGCTTCAAAAGGCAACGCATTGCCGGACCATTGATAAATATCGCATGTCTTGCCTGGCGGCGCGACGATCTTATTGATCCGCTCAACAGACCCCATCATTTCATCTTTAAGATTGAAGGGATAATTAGCATAAGCCCGAGGAATAACAAATTCTTTAGGTCCATATTCCCCACCCACATCGAGATTCGGGTCGCTTGCCTTATCTTTAAAAATGCGCAAAGACCACAATCTTGAGGCTTTTTTAATATCTAGCCAGCTTCCATAAGGATAATGGCTTAAATAGGGAAGTTCTTCTGCCTCTGTATAGTGTTCAAAAAATTCCCAGAAAAATGGGTGGGAAAGGGTGTGCGAGCCAATTTCAATATTCGGACGCTCTAAAATTCGCTTAACCAAATCAATGCCGGTATCGGTTGCAATCCAAGTTTTATCAATTTCTGCCGCAATCGGCGCAAAGGCAAATGGAAAGTCCGAATAAGGAATAAAAATTTCTTGTAAAAGCACCTCGGGAGATAGTTTGAACTGCTCGTAATAAGGGCTGATTAGAGACACGTTATAAAAACCATCTCCATCAATTTGGCTATAAAACACTCTTCGACCCGAAAGGGTGGTTGGATCTGGCTTAGGAAGATTTTCTGTAGAGTATGCCGCTTTAAAGAACAAAAAGGGGTTGACGAGCCACTGAACAGTATCTCTTTTGCCCGACTCATCGGTATACAATTCCCAGCCAGAAGCTACATACCCACCCAAAGGACTTGTGAACACAACCGACGAACGGGAACCTTCTACATCAGGAACATGAACATCCAGATAACTGTTTCCTTTCATTGGCATCATGACATCGTAGGGAGCTGTGAAAGCCTTTAAAGGGTATTCAAAACCTACCATTGTTTTGTCGAGCGATGCGATGGTTGTCCGGAAATCTTTTTCCATCGCCCTTCCGGTGTCTTCCAGCCCAATGAGTTTATAAATTTCGGCCACTTTTTCTGATAAAATGGGCACAAGTTGAGGGTCTGATTGGTCAAATGACAATGACCCAAAAGTGACAAACTTGATCCCTTTTTGGATCTGTTCTTTTAAAGTATCTAAAAAAGCAACAGGGTCTTTGATCGTTTTAGTGTTTTGAAGCCAAGCGAAAATGCCCCTTAAATCATCGTAAGCCTCGTAATTTGGGGTGCCATTTTCTAAATCAAACAGGGCAATTTTCAACCCTAGCTGATTCAATGGCATTTCAACATAGTTTTCGGCCTGATTGGGATTGAGATTAGGTTCAGGCTCTTCGCTTTGTAAGTAGAGAACTAAAACAGTGCGTGGTTCAACTTGTGCAAAAAGAGCTGCCTGCACCAAGCTAAACAATAAAATTGTTCTAAAAATATACATAGGCACCGATCAAAAATTGTTCAACGGTACTATCTTGTACTGTTGTTCCCGCCTGGTGAGTATAGTTGGCCACAACACGCCAGCAGTTCTTTTTCTTCCAAATCAATTTTAGTCCATAATCCGGGGCTGTTGTTCCATGCCGATTAGCGCTGTACCCCCCAAAAGCCTCTGCCCTAAATGTAGGGTTAAATTCTTTATTAACGTATAGGTAAATCGAATGGGTCTCTTGAGTAATCAAAGGAAGCAATTCGTACAAAGCAGTTCCATCGGATGTAATACCAAATTTCCTGTTGAAGATATATTCTGCGTCCAAATTATAGATCAGGTTAATAGAGCCGTTTTCACCCAAATATCTTTCTGTAAATAGATTTTCAAACGACCAGGTTAAATCCCAATAGGTTGCCCAAGAGGTTGCCACACTGTTTATACCGGCAACACCCCATACCCTATACGCTGTCCAACCATCAAAATAAAATTTTTGGTTGAAATAGTGGGTTCTACCAAACTTAACCTGGTCATACAAACCTCTTTGAGTGGTCGCTTCTATGATTTCCCAAGAGGGGTAATGGTAGTTTCCTTCTATAAAGGTTTGCCCTCTTTCGTCTTTTGCAGTGAATATGGCTTTTCCACCGACAATGCTTTGAGCAAAATAAAGCCCGAGGATTAACTGATTTGCATTGAAGCTATCGAAACCGTAGTTCACAAAAAGGCGCCACCGATCTCCTTTTTCGTTTTCTAAATCCCCTGTCAATACATCTTGAACATCAATCACGCTGTAATGATCGATCTCGAAGGTTGTGTCAAGAAAATGGGGTAAGCCGAATCTTTCAAATAGGTTCCCTCTGTAAATGTGTTCATTTTGCCCTGGGATGGTATGGAGCAGCTCTCCTTCTCCATAAAAAAAGGAGCGATGGAATTGATAGGCATCCCACCAATCATGTGGATAAATTTCGCTAACAGGGTTTTCATCGAGAGCAATACAGTAGGAGCTAGCTGCTTGTCTAAAATAATCTGAAACCACCTCAACTTCAGCAAGCGAACCCCAAATGATATCTGGGTTGGGAATGGTCTCTTGCCTTTCGATTAAAGGGTAGAGAAGTGCAAAAGCAGCTTCCTGATGGCCAATTAGCCTTAAATATCGAACCTTTTCGATATAAAGGTTCATTAAGCTTGCCCCTTTTTCTGTCTCAAATTCGTCCCATTGTTCCCACGGCGTGGTCAAATAAGCATCAAAAACACACTTAGCGCTTCTATAATAGCCCGATTCGGTTAGAAGATAGGAATATGTTGCGGCAATCGAATAGTGATCGGGATAGCGGCTTAAAAGATCGTTTAAATTGTTAAGGGCCCCAACCTCATTTCTTTCAAGGTAATGGATCGAAGCTAAAGCAAGTCTTGCAGAGATGATCTCGTCTTCATCTTCAACTTTTGCTTCTGCAAGCACTTGTTCTATTCTCTGTTTTGCGATTCTGAAGTAGGTATAAGCCTCACATTTTCTTTCCCAAAACCAAAAGATCTCACCTATTGCATGAGGAACTTGGTAAGTGGGCTTTTCTTCAGTTTCAAAAAGCTCTAAAAGAACCCAATAAGCTTCAGAATAAGCCCCCAATTCAAAGGCGCTCATTCCCCATTCTTCTAAATCTTGAAACCTTCTGCCAAGTTCAAGGCTGATGTCAAAAACATCATTTTTATAGGCAAGCTCTTCCAAATCTCGTAAGGCTTCATCATCCCACAAATCAAAAGCATCCCTTGCTAAACACCTAAAACGTTCGTAGTCACGTTTTTCCAAAATCTCTTCCAAAAAGGCAAGTTTCCTGTCCAACTCCGTGACAACAGCTTCCTCAGGCAAAGCCTGACCAGGTTCTGGCGTTAGGTTCTCTAGATAGAGGGGAATAATTGATGTATTGCTCTGTCCTGTATCTTTTTCGAGGTTTTGAAAGTTAATGGGGGCCTTTTCCAATAAAGGGCTAGTTTCGCCTAGATCTCCAGAAAGAGGGTGAAAAAAGAGGGCAAAAAGAGAGAAAAAACCGAAAAATAGGCGCATAACGTTGGACACACTGATAAACTACAAATTCTTATTTTTGCAACTTCCTCTTTTTAAACCACAGAGGCAGTGAGATCACAGAGAAAAAATATGAGAGCGATGAGAGCCATTCTTTTGGAAGATGAAGAGAAAATTGGAAGATGATGATACAAATCCCCTCAATTCTCTCTTATTTCCTCTGTGATCTCACTGCCTCTGTGGTAAATAATGCAACAAGCCCCCCCAGTTTCCTTGCTTTTTTTCATTTTTTAAATTATGATTTTACTTACGCTACTTTTCCGGTCCTATTTTCACCAAAATCGAGTGGTTTGGTAGGATAGTGAGTTACTACGCGAGTGAGTCGTTTTTAGAGGTGATATGTTAGGTATTATATTAGCCGCCCTGGGGCTTGGCTTTCTGATTTTTATCCATGAACTTGGTCACTATTTTATGGCCAAAAAAGTGGGCATGAAAGTTGAAACCTTCAGTGTTGGCTTCGGCTCTCCCCTCCTTTCGTGGATCCGCCCGAATGGCGAAAAATGGCAGCTCGGCTGGCTCCCTTTTGGCGGCTACGTAAAAATTAAAGGGACTGAAAGAGATGGAGATCTCGACCCCTATGACGTTCCGGATGGTTTTTTTGGAAGAGGCCCATGGAATCGGGTCAAAGTTGCCTTTATGGGTCCTTTTGTCAACCTAGTATTTGCCTTTTTAGTTTTTGTCCTCCTTTTTGCGTTAGGTGGAAGAGATCAGCCTTTCTCTAATTTAACCACAACCATAGGCGCTGTAGACCCTAAGTCTGAACTGTATATTGCGGGATTTCGACCCGGTGACGAAATTTTGAGCTATGGCAATGAAAAGGTCACAGGGATTAAAAGCCACTTCTTAGCCCCTATAGTCGCTGAAGGGCAGACCGATCTTTCTATTAGACTTCATGATTGGACAAAAGGAACTGTAGAAGACAAGCAGATTCCTCTATCTCCTTACACCACTGAAAGGCATGGCGAAAAGGCCCCTACCTTTGGAGTGGTCGCCCCAGGTTCTTTTATTACTTTCAACCCTCCCTGGATTGAAAAGGCCGTTATTTCTCCTAAAGCTCCCATTCAAAAAGCCGGAATTGAACCGGGAGATACTATTGTTTGGTATGATGGGATGCCGATCTTCTCTCAAAGCCAGCTAAACACTTTGGTGCAAGATGGCAATGCTCTTGTTGTGATCGATAGATCAGGCGAGCTGCTCGTCAGAAGAGTGCCAAGAGTTCCTCTATCAGCCTTAAAACTAGACTCCTTTACTAAGGATGAACTCCGCGATTGGACCTACGAAGCCCGCCTTTCACCTTCAAAGGATGGCCTTTTATTTATCCCTTACAACATATCTTCAGACGGAACTGTTGATGGAAGATTCCGCTTTATCGACAGAGAAGATGAAATCAAATACATCCCTGAACACCTGAAAACCGATGTAGAAAGATCTTTGCAGGTTGGCGACAGGATTGTATCGGTCGATGGTGAAAAAGTCTCAACTGCACCAGACATTTTAAAGCTTGTTCAAACCCACACAGCCCATCTTATTGTTTATCGAAATGGGGCGCCTTCATCCCTTTCTCAAGAAGAAACTCAAAACTTTTACGATAAGATTCACGATGAAAGGGCTTTTAGCCCCCTGATCAAAGCTTTAACCGATCCCGCATTGCCAAAAACAGCCGATGGATTTGCACTTTTAAATGGGGTGACACCAAAACCTTTGAAGGATTGGTCAGACAAAGACAAAGAGTCAACCGACCAAACACTTTACTTGGGACTACCCGGACTTACAGATCGACCTGTTAATTATAACCCAAACCCTTTCCAGCAATTTTCTGAAGTTTCTTCAGAGATTGGAACAACGCTCGGTGGGCTCTTGTCTGGCCATATCAGTCCAAAATGGGTTTCTGGACCGGTTGGAATTGTACGCATCATGTCGACCTCATGGGCCGATGGCTTCAAAAGCGGCATTTTCTGGCTAGGAGTTATCTCTCTGAACTTAGCTTTCATTAACCTATTGCCCCTTCCAGTTTTGGATGGTGGAACCATTCTTTTTGGCCTCATTGAAATAGTGACAGGCCGTAAATTTTCGTTAAAACTTATCGATAAGCTCATCTTCCCTTTTGCACTTGCACTCATCGCCCTCATCCTATTCTTTACTTACAACGATGTGCTACGTCTTTTTGGGAGTTGAATCTTATGGTAGTCACCGACAGACAAATTGAAGAAGAAGAGGCAAAGTTTGACGAGGTCACTAAAAGCTTTGACGAGATGTTGGCGGGGTTGAATTTGACACGTGAGCAGCTGCGAGCGTTTGTCAAAAACCCTGAGCATTTTACCGAAGAAGATTGGCAAACCATGGAAAACATGCGCGCCAAATTCGACGAGAAGCTCTCGCATATGCCCATCCATCGACACTCCGCAGCCACCCGCCGCTCTTTGGCTAGCATCCAGCCCTCCTGGATCTACGTGAGGTAACACCCAAAATAAACTTGCCCCTGCCCTTGCTCGAAATCTTCTACTGTAACTCAAAAAGAACAGGATCAAACTGCGTCCGGGCAGGATCCTGTTCTCTTTGGGGCACTATTACCACAGTAGGCCTTGAGTTGGTAAGGTCTGTAAAAGAAGTGTTTAGACCGATGATGCCCGAAAAATCGGTGATAAGATTGCTTCTGTGGTCTCCAAAGTGCTCGGGATGTCCTGATACGATGGCATTACCGATTTCGCAAATTGTTTGGTGGCTCCGGTCTAAGTTATCTTTTGGGATGCATCCAAATTCCCAGCATCTTTGCAACAAGTAAGGACCTGACGATAATAATGCGTCGGCCCGCTTTTCAGGTTCTGGAACGGACAGGAAAAATTGATGGAGAGCACTTACCTTTTCTAACGTTTTCTTCTCCTGGAACTGATGAAAGATTCCTGCAGCAAAGACAATGATAGGCAGTACTATCAAATCCATTCGGCGGAAAAGACTAAGAACAATGACGCTCACGACAAGAGCGACGACACAATAACCTGCAGCCTCATTACAGTGGATTATTCTCGCTTTTATGTCCTCCATACTAAACTCTGTTGTGCCAAATGAGCCAACAAACTGAAAGTTAAAGGCAAAATGGGGTCCTTCGTCCTCAATGCAAGCAGGGGCATAAAGACGGTAAAAGGAATTTGCGTTTAAAGTAATGGGGACTAAGGCTGTCATATAAATCTCTTATTTGAAGCCCAGACATTAACCTGTCATTTGATTTCTTTTCTAGAAGATCGCGAAGACCCGTCTCTTAAGTAAAAGAGAAGGTCTTCGCATTAAAAGAGAACCTACGTCCGGTTATCTGCTAATAAGATTTGGCGATGATCACATCAAGGGTAGCAGGTTCACCCGTAAAGATGCACTTGCCTTGCGAGTCCGATTGTTCAAGCGGAATGCATCTAATGGTAAGGTTGTGCTCTTTTAAGAGAGGTTCGATCTTCTCATCTCCAGACCACTTAGCACGGACAAAGCCTCCACCCTTTTTTTCAAAGAAAGCTTTCAGCTCATCCATTGTTTTGATGTCGCCGACAATATTTGCTTGCTGGAAGGCTTTTGCTTGTTGGAAGTAGTTACTTTGAATCTCTTCAAGCGTTTGGGGTACTTTAGCTAATAGAGCCTCTTGAGTTAAAAACTCTTTCTCTTTAACCCCTTTATCACGCCGCGCGAGGACAACTTGCCCTTTCTCGATGTCTTTTGGACCCACTTCAATGCGGAGCGGTATCCCCTTTTTGATCCATTCCCAGTTTTTCTCTCCGCCTCGACGGTCTCTTTTATCAAGATGAACTCTGATCGGCTGACCATGGTAAGAAAGTTGCTCTAGTTGCAGCTGTAGTTGCTTTGCGTGCTGTAAGACACGCTCTTCTTCTTCAGGCTTAGGAATGACTGGGATGATGACAACATGTTTTGGAGCTATACGTGGAGGCAATCTCACTCCGTCGTCATCTCCGTGAACCATGATCAATCCGCCTATCATCCGGGTGGTAGAACCCCAGGAGGTGGTGTAGGCAAATTCTCTGACCCCATCTTTATTATCGAATGAAATGTTAGAAGCTTGTGCGAAATGTTGCCCCAAATAGTGAGAGGTACACCCTTGCAGCGCTTTTTTATCTTGCATCATCGCTTCGAGTGTAAACGTACTTTCAGCCCCTGGGAATGTCTCTTGAGGCGATTTTTTACCGGCGATCACAGGAATGGCCAACAAATCCTCAAAAAAGGAGCGGTACATTTCTAGCATTTGCATCGTTTCATCTACAGCCTCTTTGGCAGTGGAGTGGGCTGTATGCCCCTCTTGCCAGAGAAACTCGGTCGTTCGCAAGAAAATCCTAGGACGCATTTCCCAGCGGACCACATTGGCCCATTGGTTGATCATAAGGGGCAAATCACGGTAAGAAGAGACCCATCTGGAAAAGGAGTCGCCAATGATGGTTTCTGAAGTTGGCCTGACAATTAATGGTTCTTGCAGCTCTCCTGTAGGAATGAGTTTTCCATTTTTTTCTTCTAGGCGATGATGAGTGACAACCGCACATTCTTTTGCAAAGCCATCAACGTGCTTAGCTTCCTTTTCTAAAAAACTTAAAGGGATAAAGAGGGGAAAATAGGCGTTTTCGTGGCCCAATGCTTTGATCCTATCATCCATCTCTCGTTGGATCCGCTCCCAAATGCCATACCCCCAGGGCTTGATCACCATACAGCCCCGAACTTCGGCATTTTCAGCCAAATCGGCAGCTTTGATCACCATTTGGTACCACTCTGGGTAATCTTCTTCTCGTGTAGGGGAAATAGCGTTTGTCATAATGATAGATATTACATGGAAAATCGTATAAAATCACGAGGGAGATACATCATGTTACCAAACTTACTCTCATTTCTCCGTATACCGCTAGGAATCGCCTTTATCTACGCGGGGCCGCTTGCAAGACTTATCTTGACGCTTGCAGCCGGCATTTCCGATGCTTTAGATGGTTTTTTGGCCCGCAGGCTGGGACCGACTAAATTGGGAACCTACCTTGACCCGATCGGCGATAAAGTATTTGCGATTTTAAGCTTTGGATCTCTCTATCTCGAGGACGGCCTGTCATTGCCGCTGTTGCTTTCTCTTTTCGCAAGAGAAGGGGCTTTGGTTCTCTTCTTTTTCACTTTATGGGGACAAGGAAAGTGGAGTTGCCACAAGATTTCGGCCTTCTTCTTCGGCAAAGTCATGACCACGTGTCAGCTTCTATTGTTGGTCTGGATCCTTTTTGGCCTGACAGCCCCTCCAGAAGCAACCCTATTTTTCTTGCTCCTCGGCGTCGCCTCTTACCTCAACCTGCTGTTATCAGCCCGCAAACCAACACCCCAAGTTGTTTAATATAACGCGCTAGCGTTTGGAGTGCTAAACTCCTGTTTAGCTTTGACTTGTCAGTGAAAAGTGAAAGCTAAACAGGAGTTTAGCACTCCAAACGCTAGCGCGGGCTAAACCGATTTTTGCTAGACTTTGGCTTGAGTGGGCTCTCCGCTGGCTGGAGCGTCGTCGGCAAGCTCTTGGTAGGCTTCGGCATCTTTTGATGCAACTAGGGCTGCAAATTGCCGACCCAAAGACTTGGTCGCCAGGATCCAGACAAAAATAACGCTTAACAAAAGGCCTGCGATATAAGGGGCCGAATTCGAAAAACTTCCTAACCCAACTAATAGGCCTTGGTGAGCAAATGACCCGCCAGACTTCCCTAAACGAGAGCCAACGCCGTCAATAGCGGCCTTGCCTCGCAGTTTTTCATCATGGTTGAGAGGAATGAAGGCCATCTCTTTTGTCGTGTCAAATAGAGAGTATTTGGCCGCCTTGCTTAAACAGTTTTGTGCCGAACCAAAAAATACAGCTATAGCAAGAGGGGTCATGCCGGTCATTGCCAAAAATGCTGCCCCTAAATGGTCTTGCATAAAGAAGAAGCTGAAAAACCCAATGCTTGTGACCATCATGATAAACGGGGTGGCAAGAGCAACCTTTGTCCATCCAAAACGGCCAATCACTTGAGACATGACCAATGCGGCCATGGTAGAAAATACCCCCATCAGAGAAGTGAGGTTATTCATGTAAATGTTGAGGTCTTTAGGCGAAGGATACAGTTCACGCAATTGGTCTTTCCAAATCACTTCCACCAAATTGATGACCAAGTTGTAAGAGACCACCAAAATCGCAATACAGGCCAAATACTTATGATCAGATAGGAACCGGAAACTTTCTCTTAAAGAGAGTCTTTTTTTCTTTTTTAACCGTTTTTCTAACGCAGTTTCGTTCAATGTGGAATGAAAAGTAGAGTATTCTTTAGCGTTCAGCACATTTTTCTTCATCCACCACATAGCCGTCATGGTCAATAGACCCGAAATGACAATCAATATGACAATTTGCATCATCGATTGATCCCAAGCATTCGTCCCAAATGGCAAGTGAGGATTGTATTCCATGCCTGAAAGAAAGTTGGCGATTTGACCTGCAAAAATGGCTGCAATGTTAGAGCAAATCCCCAAAATGCTGTAAAAACGGCGCGCTTCGCCAATTTTAGTCACTTCGTTGGCAAAACCCCAAAACAAAACGGTCAAGACCATGGTTCCCCACAGCTCGCACATCACATAAAAGAGGGTGAAGGTCCAGTTGCGGAACATGGCAATCAACCCTTTAAAGCCAACCGGCAGGATGTCTTGCAAGAAGTCGGCAAAGGCATGAGGGTGTAAAGAGCCACTTGCAGGATGGAGAATAAAGGCAAAAGCAGCGTAAGCAACTAAAAAGATCGAAATGATCGTATAGACCACCGTGTCTTGATTGAAACGGGAGGAAAGCCTAGTGAAAAAGTAGGTAATTAGAATAGCCATCGGGAGGACAGCCCACACCTTCAGGAAGGGCAGCACTTCAGCCCCTGAGGATTTTGCTGTCACCACCACAACATCTTTCAAATTGCGTAAGACGCTGTAGTTAAATGAGATCAGCAAAAGCATGATCATCATTGGGACTAGCTTTTTAACCTCGTGCCCGTGAATTGGCCATAGAAAAGCACGGATCCCTCCGAATTCTCGGTCAACGTTTGCCTTCATCAAAAAATCCTCAACTCTAACGCTGTCAGCGAAAGGTTTATACTTAAACTATACAGGAAAGAGGGGATAGTTGCAATAAAATATAATTTGAAAAAAACGACCCTAAAGGTCACGCCTTTACAGCTACTTCCTGCGTTGTCGCAAGAGAATCCCGCGCCTTCTCTTTTGGGCCGTCTGTAAGAGCAACAAACTCTCTTCCTACTGCACGAGCCGCTGCCATCCAAATCAAGATCACACCAAAGAGAACCACACCAACATACGGGGCGCTGGCTGTAAGCGTTGAGAAAAATAAAAGCAGCGTTTGATGGATGAAGGCACCACCCGACTTGCCCATCCTAGAACAAACGCCATCAATGGCCGCTTTTCCATTCAATTTGCTTTCAGGCGGGAGGGGGACAAAGGCCATTTCTTTTGTAGCATCAAAAACAGTGTATTTGGCACCCCTGCTCATCACATTTTGAAGGGTACCGAAAAAGACAACCCAAGCGAGCGGACTTGAACCGAAAGCTGCAATCACCCCCGCATACCCCAGCTGATCGACAAAGAAGAAGCCGAAGAAGCCAATGCTGGTCACGAGTAGAATAAAGGGAGTTAACAAGGCAGTGAAGGTCCAGCCAAATAGGCGAATAGCATTTCCGGAGACAAAAAGTGCCGATAATGTTGCTATAAAACCGATCACAATACTCACCTCGTTCATGTAGAGGGAATAGTCGGACGGGTTAGGCATCAAAAGGCGCACCTCATGCTTCCACAACACCTCAACTAGGTTGATGACGATGTTGTAGGCCACCACAATGATCGCTATGTAGAGTAAATAAGGAGTACGCAAGAGATAGCGGAAATTTTCTCTAAGGCTGATTTTCCCTTTAATATGACTTTCTTTGTGAGACATCGAAGAGTCATAGAATCTGGGGTCTGTCAATATGCTTTTGTTCAGCCAACGAAACAGGAAACCGGCGATGGTGCCTGCAGCTAAGATGATCAATAAAATCATAATCAGCGACTGATCCCAGGCCGTGTCTCCGAAAGGGAGGGAGGGGTCAAATGTATGTTTTAGACAATAAATAGAGGCTTGCCCTGCAAATATCCCCGAGAAATTAGCCCCAATTCCAAACAAACCATAAAACCTTTTTGCCTCGCCTAAGCGAGTGACTTGATTGGCAAACCCCCAAAAAAGAACCGTCAAGACAACACTGCCCCAAAGCTCGCTCATGACATAAAACAGGCTAAAGGGCCAGTAACGGATCATGGCAATCAAGCCTTTAAAGCCCAGCGGAAGGGTTTGGGACATCCAATCGGCCAAACTATCGGCCTCTAGGCTGTCATGGGCGGGATATACGAATAGAAAAAGTAGAAAATACCCTAAGAATACCGACAGCATCGAATAAAAAACTGTCTCGCGTGAAAATCTGCTCGATAAAAAACTAAACAGCCACATCATGGCCAGGGCGCCGGGAAAAAGCATCCACAATTTAATAAAGGGGATCACCTCTGCGCCGGACGACTTGGCAGTAACGACCAATGAGTCTTTTAAAATGCGAAGGATGTTGTAATCGAAAGAAATGAAGAAAAATATTAGAAGCATCGGGATGAGCTTCTTCAACTCATACCGATGGACGGGCCATAAAAAGGCTCGCCAAGGGCCAAACTCTTTAAGTTTGGTCTCAGTCATAACCACCTCTGGCCTGCTTGGCTATCCGCTTCAAGCACGTCACAAATTCCCCTCAGTTAAGAAGACTTAGTATACTACAGGACAGATTATAATAGAAAGGTTTTAACAATTTTAAAACGTGCCCCTGCCCGTGCCCGATTCTTAACTAAAAAACTGCTTAGGCAAAAACTTTTCGGGCACGGGCACGGGCAAGGGCAGGGGCAGGGGCACGTTTATTTCTTATCCGTCAAAGCGTCTATACCCGGCAATGAGCCTTGCTCTAGGTACTCAAGGGTTGCGCCACCTCCTGTCGACAAGTGGGTCATGTGTGCACCATACCCTCCTCTTTCAACTGCGGCTACTGAATCACCACCCCCTATGACGACATCTGCCTCCAAATCGGCCAATATCTTTGCAATAGCCAGTGTCCCCTTATCAAAGGGGGGGTGTTCATAGACGCCAAAAGGGCCGTTCCACATGACACTTTTTGCGTGACTTAACTGCTTTGAGAAAAGCTCGACCGTCTTGGGCCCGATATCCACCCCCTCTAAACCATCAGGTATCCCATCCTCAATCGACACAACCTCCATTTTCTGTGGAGAACTGATATCGTCAGTTACCACCAAATCAACAGGTAAAAAGAAAGGTATTTTCTTTTCTTCCGCCTCTTCCAAAAGCTTTCTCGCCTGCGGAACGAGTTCTTTTTCATGGATGGAACGGCCTATTTTTAACCCTTTTGCCAGCATAAAGGTATACACCATCCCACCACCCACAAAAAGTGCATCCACTTTTCCAAGGAGCGATTTCAACACCCCTAATTTTGTCGATATTTTCGACCCTCCAATCAAGGCAAAAAAGGGTTTTTTAGGGTGATCTAACAGCTCTCCAATGTATTTAATCTCCTTTTCAAGCAAAAAGCCGGCGGCCGCTTTTCCTTTGAAGGCTTGGGCTAAGGGGACAATAGAGGTGTGCGCTCTATGAGAAGTGGCAAAAGCATCATTCACATAGCAGTCACCAATTGATTTTAACCGATCTACAAGGTGCGGGTCTTTTTCTGGCTTTTCTTCGCCGGGCTCGAAACGGATATTTTCCAGCAAAAGAATTTCCCCATCTTTAGCCAGAGAGCGGGCCTCTTGCAAGGGCCCTTCAAAGAAATTGACTTTGGCCGAAGTTAGCTCCTGCAGCCTCTTTACGATGGGCCTTATAGAAAAAGATGGGTCTTTTCCCCCTTTTGGCCTTCCTAAATGGCTAATCAAAATGGGCCTTCCTCCGTTATCTAATACAAAACGTATCGACTTAACGCTTTCTCTCAACCGGGTGTCGTCTAATATTTTTTGCCCATCGAGAGGGACATTAAAATCGACCCGCATAAGAACGTTTTGCCCCTTGATCGGAAGGTCTGCAAGAGTTAATTTCTGGATCATAGGTGGCCTCATGCTAGAAGATGAAAGGAAAGAGTACCAAGAGGGGGTTTTATCGGAAAAGGAGCTTCTGCAAAATCCCTTTGCACAAGGAAAAAAATGGATCGAAGAAGCTCTACACTCCTCCGAGCTTGAACCAACAGCCGCCTGTTTGGCCACTTCGACAAAATCAGGCCGCGCCTCCTCTCGAATGGTTCTATTGAAACATTTCGATGAAGATGGGGCTTATTTTTTTACTCACAAAACCAGCAAAAAGGGAATGCAGCTGGAAGAAAACCCTTACGCAAGCCTGACCCTCTACTGGAAAACGCTCGAAAGAGAGCTTATTCTCGAGGGCTCCGTGATAGCGCTCCCAGAAAAGTTAACAGAAGAGTACTTTTCAAAAAGGCCCAGGAAAAGTCAGCTAGGAGCTCTTGCTTCAAAACAAGGTGAAGTCATCGAGGGGAAAAAGGAGCTCATCAACCGTTTTGAAGAACTAGAAAGAAAATATGCAGGAAGGGCCATTCCCATGCCTGAAACCTGGCGCGGCTATGCAATACTTCCCAATTTAATCGAATTTTGGCAAGGGCGACCTTCTAGACTTCATGATCATTTTGCTTATCGAAAGAGCCCTTCCGGTTGGCTGCTAGAAAGAATCTCGCCCTAGCTCTTATCCCACCCCTTACAAATAAATTATAATGCCTTAAACAAAAGCAACTACCATTAATAATAGAGACTAAAGATTAACTCTTATTGGGGGTGAAGTATGTTTCCAGCTATTTTGTTAGGCAAAGCGTCAGGAGGAGGAGCAAAAGGAGCAGGCGTTCCTGTAAGATCTGTAGGCGCTCGAAATTTTAATCCCGGAGGAGTACCTAGTGCAGGTAAAACCAAATAGGCCGAAGGCCTTTAAACAGCTGCAACAGGCCAGGGCAATCGCCCTTGGTATATGAGTAATAAGAGAGGCAGCATGAAAGGTTGCAGGTGGCGGGGGAAAAGGCTACAACTAGTATTAATAATAGAGATTAAAGATTAACTCTTATTGGGAGGTAAGCATGTTTCCAGCTATTTTCGGCTTCAAAGGCAAACCAAAATCACAAGCACCAGTTAGATCTGTAGGCGCTAGAAATTTTAATCCTGGAGCTAGAATGCCAGCAATAATGCATATTTAAGAAAAGGCAGCTTAATCAGGTTCAAAAGAGGAGTGGCTCATGTGAGGCCTCTTGGAGCTAGCTGGCAGCAGGAGGGCTGTGGCTACTGGTCCTAAGGCGCTTCTTAGCGCTTGAAGTACAAGATTTCTCGTTAGAAGTGCCTTAAATGGCGGAGGAAAAACCAGCGGCTTGTACATCCCACATGTGGGCATAAGGTCCGTGTTGTGAGATAAGGGCTTGGTGATTGCCTTCTTCTACAATTTTTCCTTTTTCAAAAACCACGATTCTATCCATCTTTTTCAAGGTGGATAGTCTGTGGGCAATCACAATAGCAGTTCTTCTTTGCATGAGTTTTTCAAACCCTTCTTGGATATATTTTTCTGTAATAGAATCTTGGGAAGAAGTTGCTTCATCTAATATCAAAATAGGGGCTTTTGACAACATGGCCCGCGCTATTGCAATCCGTTGCCGCTCACCGCTCGAAAGAGCAGTTCCCCTTTCTCCTACAACGGTTTCACAACCCTCAGAGAATCTTTCTATGAAATTATCGCAATGGGCCGCTTTCGAAGCTTCTTCTACCTCTTGATCGGTTGCGTCTAGGCGACCATATCGAATATTTTCTTTGATGGTTCGATGGAAAAGGATCGGGTCTTGTGGAACTAATGCAATTTGGTTTCGTAACGATTCTAAAGTCACCTCTGAAATATCTTGCCCATCGATGCAAATTTTACCGCTTTTAAGGGGATAAAACCTTAAAATCAGATTCACAAATGTTGTTTTACCAGCTCCGGTAAAACCGACGACGCCTACCTTTTCTCCCCCCTTGATCACAATGCTCTTATTCTCAAACAACCCTTTTTGGCCATATTGAAAAGATACGTTTTCAAAAACAATTTCGCCATTCGTAACAACTAGAGGTTTAGCCCCTTGACTATCTAGCACATCTTGCGGCGCCTCCAAAAGCGTCAACGCTTGCATGGCCATCCCCATCGAACCAAAAAGCGCTGGGATAGAGCTGCTTAAGCCAAATAGTAGCATCATGATATTGGTTGAGGTACTAAACACCTGAACCACTTCTCCGGTCAAACAGCTCCCTGCCCCCAAAAATGGAACATCAAGCCGTTGATCAGCAGCCCGCCTACCAAAAAAGTTAAAGCCGATAAAACAATCTGCAAATATTGTGTCACTCTTGCCGATTGTGAGTGAGCTGTCCTCTCTTTTTGTTGAAAAAGGGAGACTGTTTTGAACTCATCCACAAATCGGAAAAAAAGGTTAACAGTCATGTTGTTGGTTAAACTATCGACAATTTTTCCGTACAAATCGCTGCGGGTTTCTCCGTGGATTTGTTCGTAGTGGGCCGAATAGTTGGCAAAGAAAAGGCTGATCAAAATGTGAAGGACCATCCAAATAAAGATAAGAACAGCAAAAATCGGCCTAACTTGGAAAAAAAAGAGGGTCGCTAAAACAAAAGCACCTATAAATGGGACAAAAACAGAGATCAATTGTCCCCAAATAGCGGTCACTTCACCTGTCAGATCGGCAATTTTGTTGGTTAAAGTCCCGGCAAAATTTTTATTAAAGTAAGCAGGTGAATGCTTTTGAACATGATCAAATGTGTTCATCCGCACCTCTGCTTCCATTTTAGGAACCAGCCAAGCCACTAAAAACCCTTGCGCACTTGTTCCAATATCGGTCCCCAGCCACAGGATAATCGCCAGCGTAATAGGCCATTGTAAGACGGTCCAGACAGCTTCCCGATTATCTTGAAACTCGGTCAAACCATCTACAACTAACCTCAAGATGTAGGGCCACAAAATAGCCTCTAACGACCATATCGTAGAGAGAACGAGAATGAGCAGTAGAAATAGCTTATAGGGTCGTACAGATTGCCAAACAAAAGAAAATAGAGCTCGATAGGACATTAAACCCCACCTTAATGGTAAATCTTATTTTTTACCATTCACGCGCCCTTGCCCAAAAACTCTTTCGTTCGCAACGCGTTTGGAGTTCTCTAATTGCGTTTCTAGGCAAGCATGATTTTTTCTCTTTCCCCTTCCTAAGCCGAGGGGGTTTGGGGGATACTTCCCCCAAGATAATTGACAACTTCCTCTATGGGCTTCCAAAGCTTGATCGTAAAAAATAAAATTCTAACTCGGTCATAGTTCTCTCCGGGGTCCTTTTTATTGAAGATTTCGGCCTTATTAGCTGATCTTCAGCCCCAACATACTTTCCAAAAGAAACAAGGTAAGACAATGTGCTACACGACGTCTTATTAGCGTCAACTCCAAAGCGTCTTAACCTTATTTCGAACTCGTATTTGAATCTTTTTTCTTACTCTCTCTGCTCTTTCGCTCTTTGAGAACTTTTTTAACTTTTCTTAAGCAGCCATCTGCTTTGATTTTTTCTTCTCTTTCCGACTTGGCTTGGTTACTTTATCAATTTCTTTTTTCTCGACTTCACCAGCTTCAAATGGTTTACCTTCTGTCCACATTCGATGCATTATCACACCAAGCTTCCGACCAAGGGCAACTATAGCTTTTTTATGCCCATGCTTCTTATTGATCTTTAGCCCAAAAACTTTGGCTCTAC
Source organism: Parachlamydiales bacterium (assembly GCA_963765145.1). Classification (GTDB taxonomy): domain Bacteria; phylum Chlamydiota; class Chlamydiia; order Chlamydiales; family JAJFMK01; genus JAGVKY01. Next base: position 239,139 of record CAVXVG010000027.1, on the reverse strand, counting down.
TCCATGTTTTGCATCGATACATCATGCTCATGGCGGCATCAGATAGCAGCGCTCTGAGTTCATTTGATCCAATCTTTGTTATTTTCCCCTGATGCTCGGTTTCACCTGAACTATACTGCCTTGGAGTCATCCCAACATATGCTCCAACTGACCTCGATCGTGTGAATCTTTTTGGGTCTCCAATTTCAACCTTATAGCTCACTGCAGTTACGATCCCTACACCAGGAACTGTCATTAGCAGCTGAACGACTTCGTCATTCTTTCCTATGTCTTCGATCTTCTTGTCTATTTCATCTACTAGTTTGTGAAGTTGAGAAAAGGTTACTAAAAGTGCACGAATGCCCATTGCGACCTCTTCAGGTTGATCTTGTATCGACTCTGTTACCTTCTCTATGAAGTTCTTTTGACTACTACTAGACCCTAAAAAAAGCTTTCCACAACATCTCAAAGTACCGCGGATACAGTTACTCGTCATGGTTCTTTGTATCACCAGATTGCGTCGGATGTTTAAGAGACTTTTGATGCTCATATTTGTATCGTTTTTTTGATAGACCTCTTGAAAGTAGCCAGTCCGAAGGGCGTTTGCGATTTCCCTCGCATCGTTTTTGTCTGTTTTATTGGCTTTGATTGCGATGGCGGCAGCCATTTTGCGAGAGTCGATACATATCGCTGGAAGGTCAAGCTCTTGAAGTTCTTGAACAAGCCATCGGCTTGTTCCACCAGCTTCAATTGCTATAGCTTCAATAGTGAGCTTGGTCGTCTTGATCGCAGTTGCGATAGCTAAAGGGTCAGTAGCGGCTGTCATCTCTCGGATGATCTTACCATCTTGAGCCATGATGCAGATGGCAGTAGTTTTCAAAGATACGTCTAAACCGATATAATGTTTCATTGGGCTGTTCTCCTGTATTGCTTGCTTAGGCTACCAAGCCAAAGCCTGGAGAGTCTAGTACTACTCCGTGGGGTTTTTAAAACCCTCCTAGAACAGCCCATTTTCTTACCGGCTAAGCTCTGAAGCGCAATTACAGTATGTGCTAAACTCCTGAGACGCTTGCAAAAATCAGAATGAACCCTGGTAAAGCCCTTAACATCTCTTAATGGCATTTGGTAACAATATAAAAATAACAGGATGAACAAGATGAACAGGATAAGCTCCGCCTGCATTCTATTTTTTTATCATGTCTATCCTCTTAATCATGTATTTTCTATTACGTTACAAGAACATGATAGATGGGATATGCATGATAGACATGATAAAAAAATAGAATGCAGGCGGAGCTTATCCTGTCGCCGTAGGCGATCCTGTTCATCTTGTTATTTTTATAGGAAGCTTTTCCTTAGGTTAATGCAATGCATGTGGGCCTATTTCGATCTGAATTTTGCATGTGCCTCTCCTGTTTAGCTTTCACTTTCACTGATAAGTCAAAGCTAAACGAGCTCAGGAGCACTCCAAACGCTTCGCGTTGAAAATAGGGCTATTGCCTAATCCAGATGGTTAAAGGGATTGAAGGCTTGGTTGAAGGAAGAGGACGATTTTCGCTTACCTAGCTCTAACTTAATGGAATAGAGTAAATCCTCATCAAATTGCTGCCGAACGGCCCACTGCAAAAAGTTCAATGGCAATTCAGCAAAAGGTCTGCCCTTATATTTTCCAAGGGGCATCACTTTTAACTGGATCGGCTTAGACAATGCATTAAACAGCTCGTTTGTTGTCTTATACCGCTTTGCTAGGTAATGAAAAACCTGAACATTGACCTTCACGTCTCCAAGAGCGCGGTGAGATCCTTCTGCCTCAATGTTGAAATGCTGCCTCAGTTGATTCAAAGAGTTGGTCGGCGACTCGCCGTAAAGCCTTGCCAAACGAAAGGTATCAATTGTCCTATCGCCAATCGGAAATGAAATGGTTGCCCTGTCGGCGCTCGATTTCAAAAGAGCCAAATCACCGGCAATTCCATGCCCGATGATGATCCTCTTTCTAACCATAGAGATCACGGTAGGAAGGACCTCATCTATTTTAGGCTGCCCTTTGACCATCGTGTCTGTGATGTGATGTATCTTAATGGATGCCTCAGGAATCGGCATGCCAGGGTCGATCAGCGACTCGAATGACTCTAAAATCTCTCCACCCTTAAAAAGGGCGCACGCTACCTCTATGACCCTATCCTGCTGCGGATCCAGCCCTGTCATCTCGCAATCGATGCAGGCAAACACTTCACTATCGATTGAGCCCATCTTCTATCCTTTTCCACAATTGTTCTTTACCAATCCCTTCCAAAGTCGAAAAGGTAAAGACCTCTTTATCGTCTGCTCCAAACGCTTTTTTTATCCTCTTTATTTCTGACAATCTTTTTGTCACCCCAAACTTATCGATCTTGGTGAGGACTAAAGCGACCGGAATGTTTTCTTGTTTAAACCAACCCCAGATCTGCAAATCTTCTGTCGTAGGATCTCTTCTTGAATCAAAGAGAAATAGAAGCAACGCTAGATCTCTTCTAGATTTAAAGTAGCTTTTGAACATATCGAGAAAAGAAACCCGTTGCTCTTTTCCTACTTTGGCGTAGCCCCAGCCAGGAAAGTCGACAAAGAAAAGCTTTTCGTCAAAAGCAAAGAAATTCAACAAACGAGTTTTCCCTGGTTGGGCAGAGGTTTTCACCATCCCTTTTGTTCCGAATAACATATTCAGAAGGGACGATTTACCCACATTGGAGCGTCCAACCACAGCAACTTCTCTTAAAGGGGTCCCTAAAAGGGAGCAAAGAGGGGGGAAATCGTTATCGCCTGTCGCAGATTTAACAAATCGAACTATATCTTTCATAAACCGTCTACTTCTACCCTTCTTCCTGCATCTTCATAGGAAATGTTGATCTCAATTTTCCGCCCTTCTCTTAAAGGGGCTAACGAAGGAACCCGTTCAGGCCATTCAATCAGGCCGATTCCATCGGTAGACAAATAGGCATCAAGATCTAAATCAAAAAATGTGCTTTCATCTTCTAAGCGGTAAAGGTCAAAGTGAAAAACGGGCACCCCCCCTTCATAGGGGTGAACATAGGAGTAGGTTGGACTTTGCACATTTTCAGGGTCGATCCCAACCAACGCCTTTAACATCCCTTTAACCAGCGTTGTTTTACCTGCCCCTAAAGGGCCACGTAGAAAAACAAGGTCACGGGACTTAAGGAAAGAGGCAAGCTGTTCCCCAAAAGCCACCATCGCCTTTTGATCTTGAATAGACCTCTTAGGCAAGCCACTTCTCAATGAAGGGAGAGAATTCCTCATACTCGGCCAACTCTTCAACAAAGCGGGCAATTTTCTCTTCTTGCAAATTTTCTTTTAAGAAAGCAAGAAAAGTATCATCGATTTTGAACCTATTTTGATTTTGAACTTCAAACAGGCTCATTGGTTTAAAATAATTCTTCTTAACTTCTTCTAAAACACCCTTTTTAGAGGCAAAAAGGCGGCCGCTTAACAGCGAAGAAAAGACCGTTTTAGTAACGCCTTCTTTCGGTTTTTCTTTTGGAATATAGCTTTTGATCACTTCAGGATCTTCTGAAACGTAGAAACGTTTGGCCTTCAACCCGCCCGATCTTTCTGTGTTTTCCTTGCATTTGGAAACCCAATCGTAAATCGCGTCTTGTGGGTTCGGATGGGTGTTGTCTCCGAACACTTTCCCGGTAAATGGGCAGATGTAGACCCTTTTTGTCTCTTCGTTAACATCACCAGTATGAAATTGTATTTTTATTTCGGCTTGGTGGTAAAGCTGTCCATCTTTCTCTAGCTTTGACAAGGCCTTATCGACATTTTCAAAGATCATTTTATCGCGAATGAAAAGAACAGGCTCTAGATCATGCTTGAGTTCTAGAAAATGAAGGTAAGTATCGACAAGCTCTCTGTCGCTTTCAGCGGACAAATACGATACGAGATCCTTTCGGAGAATTTCTGGTAGGGCTAATTGCGCCATGCATCACCTAAATAATTTATTGACAGCAAGCTTTGTTCGGTATTTTCAGACAAAAGAGTTTGCTGTGAGGAAAAACAATACCTCTTCTCAATAAATCTTTCAAGTAAATAGACATTCCTCTTGCCCAGTCTTTACCCAAAAGGCATCAAATATTCTTTTTCTTCCGCAGCGCGTTTGGAGTGCTAAACTCCTGTTTAGCTTTGACTTATCAGTGAAAGTGAAAGCTAAACAGGAGTTTAGCACTCCAAACGCTACCGCGAACTATAAAACTATTTTTTTTGATCACTCTTTCTTTGGGCTAAGGTCTTTTCCATTGATAAAGGGCTAGCTCCTGGTTTATTTTATTAAGCATGACTACGATTGAAGAGATCCATATTCCAGGATTTGAAAAAGTGCTGGAAGCTAAAAACCCCACTGTTGGGCTGCATGCTTTTATTGCCCTCCACAATACAACACTTGGGCCAGGCTTAGGGGGCACGCGCATTTTCCCTTACGCTACAAAAGAGCAAGCTTTAACAGATGTCCTCCGCCTTTCACAGGGGATGACCTCAAAATCTGCTATTACCAAAGTTGGGTTTGGCGGAGCCAAAGCTGTTATCGTCGGGGACCACCGAAAAATTAAAACACCGGCTCTTTTCAAAGCCTACGGCGAAGTGCTCAACACTTTGAAAGGCCAGTACATCACGGCAGAAGATATCGGCACGACGACAGACGACGTAGCAGAGCTATTAAAAACCACCCCTTATGTTGTCGGCCTCCCCTTTGAACAGGGCGGCGGCGGAGACCCAAGCCCCTTCACTGCTTGGGGTGTCGTAAAAGGGATCGAAGCAGTCTGCTCCTTTTTATATGGATCTACCAATTTAGAAGGTAAAAGGATTGCCATCCAAGGACTTGGAAAAGTAGGAGCCCCTTTGGCCGGCTTTCTTTTTTGGCGCGGCGCTAAACTTTTTGTCGCAGATCCGGACGAAAAAGTTTTGAACCATTATGCCCAGCTTTACAATGCCGAAAAAATCGGGACAAACGACATCCACAAAGTCGCCTGTGATATTTATGCTCCATGTGCTTTGGGAGGGGTTCTTAACGATCAGACGATCCCTGAACTCAAATGTCAAGCGATTGCAGGGTGTGCCAACAACCAATTATTGACCGAACAACATGCCGAGATGTTGCAAGACCGGTCGATCCTCTATGCACCTGATTATGTCATCAATGCCGGCGGTCTCATCAATGTGGCTCTAGAGTTGCTCCCTCAAGGGTACAATTCTACTAACGCTCGTCATCTGGTTAATCAAATAGAGCCTACTTTGACCCGTCTTTTTACTTTAAGCGCTGAAAAGAAAATCACCCCTCTAGAAGCGTCGATCCATCTGACTCAAGAATATCTTGATAAGAAGATTGGCAAGCGGACAGAACAGCCCCACTTCCAGAAATGCAAACCGTCTTAGACACCCTTAAAACAAGGTTTAAAGAGGCTTTACTTAAAGCATTTCCAGATGCACCTACAACGGCGCTGGATGTTGCAGAGTCAGAATTTTCTGATTACCAATGCAACAGCGCCTTAAAACTGTCAAAAGAACTGAAAAAAGCGCCCCAAGCTATTGCTGAGGCCATTGTATCTTCTTTTGATAAAACCGGGCTGGTTGACGCTTTAGAGATCAAAGGGCCGGGCTTCATCAACATTACACTTGCAGACGATTTTTTAGAAAAGCGGCTCCAAGAAGCAGATAACAGCAAAACGCTTGGCCTTCCTCTTCCTGAAAAGCCTCAAAAAATGATTGTCGAGTATTCTTCACCGAATATCGCCAAAGAAATGCATGTAGGCCACTTAAGATCGACTATTATTGGCGATGCTTTGGCTAGGCTTTTCCGTTTCTTAGGACACGACGTTCTTGCCCTCAACCATGTGGGCGATTGGGGCACACAATTTGGAATGCTGATTGCATTCATCAAAAAGGAGCACCCCGATTTTATAGAAAACGGGCAAGCCTATTCCCTTTCAGATCTGATGGGGTGGTATAAAGCATCAAAAGAACGCTTTGATGCAAACCCTGTCTTTAAAAAAGAGGCCCAAAGCGAAGTGGTCGCTTTGCAGGGGGGAGATGCAACCAATAAGAAGATCTGGAAAATTATCTGCGAGGTCTCTGAAAAAGGGTACCAAGAAATTTATGACCTGCTCGATATCCATCTGATCGAAAGGGGAGAGTCGTTTTACAACCCTTATTTGGCCCAAATTGTCTCATTTTTAGAAAGTAAAGGGCTTGTCACCCTATCTGAAGGGGCTAAATGTGTCTTTGTCGAACAATTTAAAAATCGGGAAGGAACGTCTCAACCTTTGATGGTTCAAAAATCGGATGGAGGCTACAACTACGACACCACCGACATGGCAGCCATTTGGCATCGACTAGAAATCGAGAAAGCCGATCGGATCATCTGCGTGACAGACGCTGGCCAATCGCTCCATTTTGCCCTGGTTTATGCCGTTGCTAACATGGCCGGCCTTGTCGACCCTAAACGCCACCGGTTAGACCATGTCCCTTTTGGGTTGGTGTTAGGTCCTGATGGGAAAAAATTCAAAACCAGGTCCGGCGAAACCGAAAAGCTGATCGATTTGTTGACAAAAGCGATCGATAAAGCTGAAGAGGTTCTCAAAGAAAAGAAACCTGAAATTGAGGAAGAGGAACGAAAATCGCTTGCAGCTGCCATTGGAATTGCAGCGATCAAATATGCCGACCTTTCGACTCACCGTTTAAGCGACTACTCATTTAGCTATGACAAAATGCTCCGATTCGAGGGAAATACTGCCGTTTTTCTTCTCTACTCCAATGTTCGAGCCAAAAGCATCTTAAGAAAGAGCTCATTTTCACTGGATGAGATCCAAAAGGCCCCTTTCTTGATCACCCACCCAAGCGAAAGGAAATTAGCCCTCCATCTTCTTAAATTCCCCGATCTTCTCTTGTCTATAGCCAATGAACTGCTGCCAAATAGACTAACAGATTATCTGTACACATTGTCCGAGCTTTTCAATGCCTTCTTTAGAGATTGCAGGGTACTTGGCTCGCCTGAAGAGAAAAACAGGCTCCATTTAACCGTGCTTTCTTCAAAAATCTTCGAAGCAGGCCTTTCCATTCTCGGCATCCGCCCCATCGACAAAATGTAGCCAAAGTCCGTGGCACCCCTTCGTCCCCTGCCCGTGCCCTTGCCCTTGCCCGAATTTAACTCACCTTAATAAACATCCTGCGTTAAGTTAATTTTTTATTTACATTAAAAGTAGATAATATTCTTTACTAAACAAGGATTGTTATGATTAGTTTGAGTACTATAGCAAAAGATGTCGCCACGTCTGACGCAGGGAAGGCCTTTGGATGGAAAAAGCTGCCCAAAGATGCAAACCTACGATCTAAAATAGAGATTCTAGGTGAAAACGCACTAAAGTTAAGCCACTGGATTCCTGTAGTTGGAACCGTCACAGGATTGTTGAGTTTAGGGCTAGTAGTCAATAACATCTCTAATAAAAAGAGACTGGACGACGAAGATACTTCCAAAATAACACGCTCTATTCTTGCCATAGTAAATCTTCCTTTCATTTTGATCTTTCTGGACTTTGCTGCGACCTACCTTCGTAAAAACGAAATGCCACTAAGTGATTTAGCAAACCTATTGAATCAATTAGATGAAAAGAACAAGCAAAGAGCTCCAAAAGCAAAGCAAGAAGTGGAGAAAATGGAGGACGCAAAACCTGCATCGCAAAACACAACACAGCCAACTCAAGGATCGCTTAAGAAACAACAGTGGATCAAGACGGATTCGGTAGAGTTAAAAGCTTTACATGAGACACATCCCAGGACAAACACTAATTCGGTAAAGCCAACCAGTCCTTATGATGCCATTGAAGATCTAGACCCCTGGAAAAACTAAACCCCTGAAGGAGAGCGATGAGTACTAATTTAAAAAACGTAGCTTACAATGTGTCACAAAGCGACTTTCTTCACGGATTTGGAATCCGCACAAAAGGAGCTGAAAAACATCAGCCAAATTCGGCAAAGAGTTGGCTTGATCTAGCTTTGCGTGTGTCTCATTGGACACCGATTGGCATGGTGACTGGGTTTATCTCTTTAGGGCTTGTAGGCAGAAAAATCCATCTGCAGCAAGGAGCTACAAATAAAGATTGGAGCGAGGTTGCAAGAGCTATCGCTGCGATTACGTGTGCAACATTATTAATAGCTATTGTAGACGTAGCCACAACCTATGCGAGGATGCAAGGGCCTTAAATGGGCTGCTTGCTTGGTAAAAAGGGGATTTCTTCTGCATAGGTAGGAATCCCGTACCCAGACAGGCGAGACCACAGCTCTTTGACAAGAGCTTTACCGTGCTCGCGCTCCACCTCAAAATGGGCCGTCCCCTCTACACGGTCTAGCTGGTGCAGATAATAGGGGATCACTCCGCTATTGACCAAACGTCTGCACAAAGCTTCCAATGTTTCGATGTTATCATTTACATTTCTAAGTAAAACAGTTTGACTGAGAAGGACGATACCCGCTTTTCTTAAACGCTCGTGAGCTAACTCAACATCTTCATCCCATTCCAAAGGATGGTTAGTATGGATCACAAAAAAAACTTGGCCGGGAAAACTTTGCAGCATATCGATAAATTCGCTGTCTATCCGTTCCGGTATCCCAATAGGAAAGCGGGTGTGAAAGCGAAGTCTTTTCACATGTGAACAAGCTTTTATCTTATCAAGAATGTCAGCCAATCGTTGATTTGACAAAGAGAGAGGGTCGCCACCGCTTAAGATGACCTCTTCGATGGAGGTGTCTTGTTTTATCGCTTCGAATTCGGCTGCTAAATCATCTTCTTTGGTTTCGGCATAAGGGAAATTTTTGCGAAAACAGAAGCGGCAATGCATAGCGCAAGCTGATGTTGGTAGCAATAAAACTCTATCATGGTATTTTTTTAGCAGCTTTGGCCCCAGCTGAAAGGCCTGATCCAGGACTGGCTCTTTGACAAACCCTTCAGTTTTTTCATCTTCTTGAGAGGTTGGCAGAAACTGCAGAAGGATGGGGTCATCCCACCGTCCTTTTTCAATTTTTTCTGCTAAGCGCAAAGGAAGGTTAAGGGGGAACTGGCTAGGAGTAGCCCCTACTTCAAGTGGAAGCTGTAAGTAGTGGGCAAGTTTTGGCCAAGATGTAAAATTTTCGCGCAATTTTTCGCGCCAGAGTGCAACCATCGCCCGAACAGTTTACCACACCCAAAAGAAAAAAGCAGGGGCTTGATAAAACCACAGAGGCAGTGAGATCACCGAGAAGAGTGAGAACATTGAGGACCCTAATTCTTCTTCGCTCGCCTTCGCGCTCTTCGCGTTAAAGATTAAGCTTGTTTTAGCTGAACAAACCGTTTAAGCAAAAGACAACTGTATTTTTAACGCGAAGAGCGCGAAGGCGAGCGAAGAAAACGCGAAGAAGAAAGTGAATTTTTTTGCCAAAAGAATAGCTCTCCATGTTCTCACTCTTCTCGGTGATCTCACTGCCTCTGTGGTTTTTTTATTAGTTGGTGGGCCAGACGATTTGGGTTTGGGAGGAGCCCTTTAAGTCTTCGACGTAAGAAATGTTGGCCCCGAGGGAGGCTAATTTCGGGACGATACGCTCGTAACCTCTTTTTAAGAAGTGGGTTCCTGTCAAATGGGTGGTCCCCTCTGCAATCAAGGCAGCCATCACATACGCAAAACCGGCTCTTAAGTCTGGAATGAGAACAGGACGGCCTACAAGCGGCGTTTGCCCCCTGACCACTAAGCTGTGAGGAAAACCTTGCGAAGCAAAACGGCACGTTGCTCCCCCAAGACATTGTCGGAACAGAGAAATATCTGCCCCCATCTCCACAAGTGTCTCGGCATAACCAAAGCGGTTTTCATAAACGGTCTCGTGAACAACCGATGAGCCTGTAGCTTGCGTCAAAAGGACAACAAAAGGTTGCTGCCAGTCTGTCATAAACCCTGGGTGCACACCTGTTTCGAGGTGCAATCCCCCTTGTAAGGGACCGTCGTAGAAAAACTCGATGCCTCCGGCACGAACCTGAAAGCCACCACCCACTTCACGCAGTTTGTTTAAAAAGGTGATCATATGGAGATGATCTGCCCCTTCCACAAACACGCGCCCTTTTGAGCAAATTGCGGCCATGCCAAGCGATGCGGCAACAATCCGGTCAGTAATGACAGTATGCTCTACATCAAAGAAACGTCTTGTCCCCTGAATGACGATGGTTCGATCGACATCTAAAGTGATATTAGCGCCAAGTTTTTGCAAAAATAAAATCAGTTCAACAATTTCAGGCTCAATCGCTGCATTTTTGATGACTGTTGTCCCTTTAGCAGTCACGCTGGCAAGTATCGTGTTTTCTGTAGCGCCAACAGAAGGGAAAGGCAAAGCAATCAAAGCCCCCTTTAAACCATGGTGAGCATGGGCAAAATAGGCCCCTTCACGCTTCATTTCGCGGTATTCAATCGTTGCGCCAAGTTTACTTAACGCCTCAACGTGAAAGTCGATAGGCCGCTTTCCAATGACACAACCACCTGCGGTAGGAACGATAATATCTTCATCTGTGCGACCAAGCAAAGCACCAATCATCAAAATCGGGATTCTATTGGCCCCGGAGAATCTTTGTGGAATGTAAGAAGTTTTTAGCTCTTTTGTGACGATTTCAATAATGCCATTTTCTTTGTCCCAAGATATTTCAGAACCGATTTCGCGGCAGAGGTCAACGGTAACCTCAACATCGCCAATGTCTGGCACATTATAAAAAACACATCTTTTGTCAGATAAAACAGAGGCGACCAAAAGCTTTGTGATCGCGTTTTTAGCACCGCTAGCGCGAACAGAACCTACAAGAGGTGTTCCACCCTCAATCTTGAGAGTGTTGGTCTCGATGACCCGCTTTTCTGTAAGAGTTTCAGTTAAAGCCATGAAGGAATTCTGGAGGGCAAAATAGTACTATTACCGTCGTTGTACCTCATTAGCCCATTTTATGCCAACAATTTTTTCACTTCATCACTTTGAATTAGTTTGCTGGGCTTTTGATTTCTTCACTTTTATCGGTTGATCAGAAGGGCTCTTGGTCTTGTTCCAGGTCGTTTTGTCGGTGTCCCAATCTTTGATGTCGGTTTTTTCGTTCTGTGCTAACTGCTGCAAGGCTTTGCATTGTTTACATTCGGCAGCATAAGCCTTAGGTGGATACAGAAACCAAAAGATACCAAGTAAAACCGTGAGAACGGCACGACTATTCATACAACCCCTAAATCAAATAAAATATGCTAACTAACCCCCTTCTATTAGAAAAATATATTAAGATGAATGGTTTTATTAAGAATCTGCAACTAAAGCAGTTTAAACTTGCCCGTGCCCTTGCCCCTGCCCTTGCCCGAATTTTGTAAAAACAAGCAAATCGATTTTTACTGAATTAGATAGGGCAAGGGCAGGGGCAAGTTTAAAAGATCTGTGGGTGTTATTTCGCGTTATTAATAAACGTCGCGCTGGTAGCGCTTGGCGGCACGGAGGCGTTTGAGGTATTGGTGCGCCTCTTCGATGCCCATCTTCCCTTCTGTTTCGAAAATCTCAAGCAGCGCATCTTCCACATCGCGAGCCATTTGCGAGGCATCCCCGCAAACATAAATGTAGGCGCCCTCTTCGATCCATTGGAAAAGCTGCTGCCCTTCTTCCTTCATCCGATGCTGCACATAGATTTTATGTTGTTGATCTCGAGAAAAAGCGGTAGACACCTTTAAGTAACCTGCTTCTGACCACTTTTGCCACTCATCTTCATAGTAAAAATGGCTGTGTTGGTGCCATTCCCCAAAAAAGAGCCAGTTCCGTTTACTTGCCCCTTTTCTGACCCGCTCTTGCATAAATCCACGGTAGGGAGCAACGCCTGTTCCGGGGCCAATCATGATCAAAGGCGCTTGTAAATCGTCGGTCAACGCAAAGGCATGAGCTGCCTGATGAAAAAGCGGAACAACCGACTCATTTAGGGGCAAAACATGGCACAACTGATGGGAAGCTACACCCCTTCTTTCCTTGCCCCTCATCTCATAATGGACATCTGCAACCAGCAAATCGACCTGATTTCCAACGACTTCCTGCGCTGAAGCCACCGAGTAAAACCGGGGCATCATCGGCATCATCAACGGAGCCAAGTTCTTCTGGCGTAAAGACAACATCCTTAAATTCTTGCAGAAAATCAATGACATGAAAACTGCCAAGGTAGACCTTCAACCCTTCTCGATCTGCCAGCAACCCTTTTAAAAAAGGATTCTGCCCCTTTTCTGCCACCGTTTCGATCAATTTCCGATTCACAGTCGCAAGGTTAGCCTTCTCCCTTAAAAAAGCGCCCCAAGAGGCCTTATTGCCTTTCCTATCGGCCACCTCGATCTCGGCCCCGGGCACCAACCCCAAAAATTCTTCGACCTCTTCTTCGTTGTTTTTAGTCGTCACCCCTACGCTATCGCCCACCCGATATTGGATGCCCGATCCTTCTAGCCCCAAAGTTAAATGAAAGCAGCGACGCCCAGTTCCATTCGGAACCAAACACCGCCGCTCTAAAATTGCACTTTTATATTCAGGAGTCAAAGGACCTCAAAAAGGAAGCATTCTACCAAATTTTGTGATTTAGGCGCCTAATATTAACTTTTGAATAGCCTTAAATCCCACTAAATGAGCAGCTATAGAAGCATCTGCTACAGACTGTTCGCGAGTTGCCAACCCTTTTACGAATTTTTCTTTTGCATCATCTTTTGCTCTTTGATCTATATTAGGAGCTAGTGTGCTATTAAATTCACCATTTAACTGAGGATTGTTTTTTACCTCTTCCATGATAAGCGCCATGAAAATGACCCGCATAAACATCAATTGGTTTGTAGGGACATTCAATGAATTCGCAAAGCTTTGAGGCTGCCCTTGCACAAATAAATTAACATTAATGGGAGAGAGTTTCATCTCATTAAATTTGGCAAGCATTGCCGGATCTTTTTTCAAGCTCATAATAGCCTTACTAAGCTGAGCATCATGCGTTAAATTTTTCTCGAACGAGCCATCTGTTAAATATTTTCCAAACCTTTTATTTAGCTCGTTTTGTGTTAATGGAGTTTGCCCATCACCCGTTAAAGAACGGACAGCAACCCTATGCAGCTCGAGATTCTCCTTAGCAGCATTGATCACTTGCAAAAGACTTTCTGGAGGAGATTCAATCTTTTCAAGCTCAGCAATAATTCCTTCTATGTCTCCAAGATAGGCAAGTTCCTTTTTCACTGCCTCGAGGACTTGAATATGAACCTCATTCCCTTCTTTTTTTGCTGCATCTAAAAGAGGCTCCACTACCTTCGTAAAGGCAGGCTTTACAGCAAGAAGACCGGCAGATGGAGCTACTTCTACTTGCTCCTCTATAGTCTGCAGGTTTGCGCCAGGAATAAGTTTACTTAATCGCTCTCTTTGCCCTTCAACAGCAGTGGCGGAATATTTTTGATCCCAAACCTCTGCAGAAATGATGAATGGCCTTGTAGTCGATTTACCCAACGAGAGCCTTGCTCCCCTATCATCTGGTTTGGTAGATCCAAACTCTTTTAAGATTTTTATGGCTCTTGCTTGAGCTATTTCTTTGCCTTCTTTCCCGCAGCTTTCACTGTATTGTATCAATTTGGTAGTAACTTCTGGGGAAAGCTTTTGCCTGGAGCCAAGCAAACACTCTGCAATCTCATTTCTGACTTCTACAAAGTTATCTGGCAAACCCTTTTGCCCTTCTTCTACAATCAAAAATTCACGGACATCTCCTTTCCTAACCGAATCTACTGAGCCTGAAGAAGGCTTCGGCAATTCAGTGCCTACAAGGCGCTCGATCCGATTAAAAGATAAATCCCTATCATTCTCGACAGCCGCTTTCAAAGCGTTTAAAAGCCCCTTTATTACCTGTTGATGAGGAGCAAGACTGCTCATGGTAGACATTTTCTCTAGGTCGGCTTCAATGCGAAGGAGCTCTCCAGAGTCTTTTCTGACCAACGCTCCATCGATGGCTTTTTGCATTTCACCTTGAATCGATGCGACATCGGCTTTTTTCTGTGTCAGCCTTGTAGAAAGATCTTGTGCACCGCTCCAAGAAAAAAGAGAAGCAAGTTCCTTATCGAGCGCCTCTTGCTTAGCTTTTAAACCTTCCGACAATTCTTTAATTTCAGAATTATCTGGAAACAGGGCTTGAGCTAGTTGTAACTCCTTCTCCAGCGCTTCGTAATTTCCGGGGGCCCGTTTTACATCGGTTGGCTCAGGAGCTGCTCCAAGTAATCCTTTCAGTTTAGTGATCAATACTGGAGGAGCCTCTAAACCTTTAACGTTAACCGCAAGAAAGTCATTAGAAAAATTTGCCGCAAAAGTTAAGGCTTTCTCTACATTTTGGGGATCTTTTTTGGCAAAGGCTGCAGCCAAATGTTCTTTTACTCCCAAGCCTAGAGCAGCATTTAGTTTATTTTCGGTCTCTTCTGTAATAAAGACAGGAATATTTGATTGCACTTTAGCAAGCGCTTGACGGAAGACAAGCAATCCCTCTTGGTCAGCTCCTCGTAGATCTTCGACTGCCCTCTTGACAAGCGCTTCGTGGAAGGCTTCGACCTCTTTTGACTCTGGATTGCCGAGGTAAGAAAGAAGCGCTAATGTGCTCGTTTTATCTGTTCCTTTAAAGGAAGTCCGCACGGCAAGCTTAAGCAACACGCCTGTTGTATTGTCCCTAAGCTTTGTGTCAGAGGGAGCCTGTAAAGCAGAAGTGAAACGCATCATCACCACCGCAGGAGTGGTGTTTGCTGGAAGAAGCATTACCTTATTATCTAAAAAATTTCCTATCAGCGTTTTCTCGCTAGTAGTTGCATCGTCATAAGTTGCAACCAACTTGCTGATCACCCGCTCTAGTCCTTCGGAACCCGATTGATAGAACTTTGCTCTATCTTCAAGAAGCGATTGAAACCCTTTTTCGAAGTCTTTCATAGCTTCATCACTAGGGCTCTGCAGATCTGTTTCGAGCCTTTGCCTTATTTCTGCTAATCGTTCTCCGTTACCTTTCTGATCAGCATTTAGTACTAAATAGGCAGTCAGCTTACCCAAATAGACACCTACCTGTGGATCATGAGGTTCATTAAAGGTAAAAAATTTGGCCTGCGCCAAAGCAATCGCCTCATCGATCTGCTTGGAATCTTTTCCGATTGACTCTCCGACAGAAAATTTTTGATCTAACTTAACTAGTTTGGTTAACTTCGCATTGAATGCTTCTGTGTACTGATGTAAGGCCAATTCCATTCGACCAATCTGTTCACGAGATACCCCTGATTCTTTGGCTTGAGCCAAAGCCGTTCTTAACTCTCTAACAGTAACTTCTATGCTCTTAGCAGGTAATGTTTTGACTGTCTCTGCGTTCGTTTCAAATTTAGGTATGCCTTCTGGGGCCTTCGCGTTCTCTAAAGCGACAAGACGTGCCTCTAAAGAAGTTACTTTTGCAAGCTCTAGAACCAACTTTCTGCGTAAAGCGCCTGCGCCTGGCCAATATTTACCCGTTTCTTCTGGTGTCAACTGCTGAAAACTTGTTGGCTTACCGGGAGTAGTTTTGCCGGAAACGCCATAATCATCCAACCCTTGGTGTAAAAGAGCTAAATCCTTTTTGCATTTATCAAGTGCTTCTTGATCGACTTTTCCCGTCTTCAAAAAATTAGCATATAGTTCTTTGTAGTCTTCCTCAACCTGTTTTCGATTGACATGCACCGTTTTCTTACTTTCACCTTCTTTGACTTTTATTTTCCCATCTAAAAGGTCTGAAGCAGCATCAAAAAGTCCTTTTTCAGTCTCTGCGCCAAGCTTCGTATAAAGAACTTTATTGAAAAACAACTTCACCTTTTCTAAAGGCTTACCTCGAACAACTCCCTCATTGCTATCAGCATAAGCTTTTACCTCGTCATACTTTTTCAGGACGTGATTGTACTTCTCCAAAACCTTTAAGATAGATCCGTGGCCTTCAATAACTTCTTTTGAGCTTAGAAGCTCTTCGCCTATTGTGCGTAAAATATTGTCAGCTTCTCCGAGGTGATCTTTCCGTGTTGGATCCTTAGTTCCCTTGGCCTTGCCAACATAATCAAGTGCCGTGTCGAGTTGGCGTGAAATAGCCGCATAATCTTTGGAATCACCGGTGACAGACATAAAAAAGCCTCACTTTTATACCCCAAGCCTACTAGGCATACATAAACAAAAGATTAAGAAATTTGTTTTATAAATTGTTCATTTACAGGGCAATACACTTTTTCAGCAGTTTAGTGCTCCAAACGCGTTGCGAAGAAAAAAACTTTTTTCAAACAGTGGAGAGAGCCAATCAGTTTTATTGAGGAGATGTTACGCTAGGGTATTCTCGATTTTATTATATAAATCAGCTTGCCCTTCTGTAGTGGGAAGCCTTTCTAATTGCGCCCCAACTCTCTGCAGTATAGCTGCTTTGGCCTCTGGGTTTTTATTCAAAAGTTGGATGTCCCTTTGGTCAAGATGGAAATCTACGCCTGAACGGGCCCTAAAGATGAGCATGTCGGCAAGAAAATCCAAGCTCTGCTCTTTTAATGGATGCCCTTCAAGCAGAGCAAGTTTGACGTGGCCTTGAAACAACGATTTGAATCGGTTTCTCTGCTCTTGAACAGAACTTCTGTTAGCATAAGATTTAAGCAGGCGAATGTCTCCGTTTGCGACTTCAGAAACGATTGCTCTCATTTTCTGCCTCTCAGGACTGCCCCAATTAGGTATAGTTTGAGCTAATGCTTGAATCACTGGTTGTTTTTTTCCCAAAGGAGATGCTTCTAGTTGCATCAAAAATAGGGATTTATGTCCCTTTTCTTCCCATTTCAAGCTTTCAATTCGGAAACTAGTTGGGGCATCTATCTTAACGCCTGCAAGCGTTGCCTTTACATATATGGCAACTAAATAGTGTTGATTTTCATCTTTACCTGCCCCTTCTTCTGCCAGAATGAGAGCATGCTCTAAAAGATCCTTGAAGGCACTAGGAGAAGCATCCAACGCCTTTCTAATCTCCGTCCCTTTTTTCATTTTTACCAATTTTAAATTAAGCTCATTGGCTGCATTTAACCTTTTCTGAATGGCTGCTTCGACCAGCTTCAATTCACCCTCTTTACCTGGTAGCGTTGTAGCAGAATGCTTTAGCATATATAGCTCACCTAATGGCCTGAGAGGAGAATCCACAGACTTTCCTCCCAAGAGCGCCGAGTATTCTCTTTGTTTTACCACAGCATCAAGTCTTGCAAATGGCGATTCAGTTATTGGAGAGGCTGTGGATGCAGCCGTTTGCGTCGATAATGTCGATGTTGAAGCAAAAGAAACCATCGATTCTGTCAGGACGGGAGAGGTTGGAGGAAGGGGAATGGCAGAAGAAATAGAGGTGAAAAGATCGGCGTCTACTTGAGAGGGAGTTAGGGGAGGAGGAGGAGCAAGGTTTGTAGGTGTCTTTCCAAAACTTAACTCTGCTCGTGTCACAGCGAATTCTGCCCTAGCAATGGCAGCAGCATACGTCTCTTGTACGGGTAATGCAGCAGTGTCGTGTCGACGACTCAAGTCATCGATCTTGCTCTTCATGGCTTTTAATTCCTTAAGAGCTTGCTTAGCTCCACCAAGTGGGGTGTCTTCTTCAGCTAAGCCTCCCTCTAAAGATCCGAATAATTGAGCTTCATCTGCCGCACGCTCACATTGTTCCATTAACGAAGTTGCATCATTGAGGGTTCTGCGAGCCGTGAACGCATTTTTAATCTTCGGATCCTCTAAAACGACCTTCATCTTATCTCCCAATGCATGTGTAGCTTTATCTTGAGTGGTTCGTAACTCATAGATTTCTAAAGCAGTATCTATTGTTGCCAAAGCAGCCTTGTCAGCATTAAAACTCATCAGATGTACTGCACCTGACATGTACGATTTAACATAGGTACTTGCAGCTTTGTCCCAATCTTTGCCATGGGGCATGTGCGCTTCTACCATTTCGTGCCCTATTAGCAAAGCAAGACGGGCTTTTTCGAACCCTTCGGGAGTTCGACTCTTCATTTCCTTGGATGCCATTTTGGCAAGATCGCGAATTGGTTTTTTACTACCTTCCAGACCCACTTCTTTTAAGAACTGCTTTTGCGTATCCGGCTCTGCTGGATCAATTTTGTGCCCTTCTTTTAGCTCCCTTACTTGACCAAGGGGCAACAAATCGCCCAACTTATTCAGAAGGACATCTTTAAGATGAAGAGGGGTATCATCATTCTTGCGGTCTAATATCTCTTCTGCCTTTGCGAATATGGCTTTGTTGATCTCTGGATTCCCTTTTGTTCGCGGGTCCATAAAATCTATATTGACCATTTTGGCTTTGACCATCAAAGTCGCAATCGCATCAATATGGCTTTGTTTGTTTTCAGGATCGTCAATTGCCAAGGCAGCAAAATGGTAATCAAGCAGCTCTTGGTGCATGCCTGATTTGATATATTGACGCAGTTTTGCTGGGTCATTCTCTGTTGTCATTTTTTTAAAATCAGAGACCAGCTTATCGCCTTTTGCAAGGAAGGCATCTTTAATGGCGCCTTGTTTTCCTGCTGTTTGTGCATTGCCAGAATGATAAAGAACGGCAAGCTCTTCTGAGGAAAGCTTTCCTAATTGAGCTTTTTCCGAATGGAAAAACGATCCAAAGACTTTACTCCATAATTTGCCGACAGCCCCCCGTTTGGTCGTGTCGTTGTCTAAACTAAATATTTTTGTTTCAAGATCAGTTTTTTTCTGCACAACCTTTTGCCGGTCCTGCTCTGACAGCCCCTTTGTTTGCTCAAGAAGCATGCCCACTTTTGTAAGACATGCCCTTGCAGAGGCAATGCTACTTTCCGACCCCAACACCTTGGAATGGGCCAATTTGCCATAGCCGACATCCAATAGTCCGTGCATTTCCTTTAACGCCTGATCAGGTGTTCCCTGAAAGATAGGGCGTTGCCCTCCAGATTCATGAATAGAAGCCATTTTTCACCTCTGCCTTGAGAATGGAACGGAAAAATGTAGGAATGATAAATTTCTTATAAAGAAATTTATCGAAATTTGACCTCCATCTTATTTCTTGCAAAATTAATGTAGCTTAGGCTTTAAGCCTGAGTTCGTTTTTGTGGGTTTTAACCCGCAAGATTTCAGCAGGACTAAAGTCCAGCAAAACGAGCTCAGACTAAAGTCTAAGCTACATTATGTAGACCGATTCTCTGTCACAATCTTTCTCTTATAATCTCGCTGCCTGGAGTGGTTAATTATGTAACAAGGTCGTATAATGGCTGATTATGTCTGAAAACCGCCCTCTTTCTATTTTTTCTGTTGCCCTACGCTCTTTCGTAAAAACTTTTATGGGAGTCATAGGCATTGTCATTGGCCTGTTTCTAGTGCTGCTTCTTCTCACTTTTGACACCAAAGGCGATGAAGAGATTAACAAGACAGCTAAACTCAAAGTATTGCCCAACCTACAGGGAAAACGGAGTGTGCTGGACGAATCAAGCCCTGTCATTTTAGAGCTGGTGATCAACGGAGTCATTGGAGAGAAGAACCTGGATCGTGAAAGCATCGCAGAGCTTTTGCAAGAGTCTAAAGAAGGGGACTTGAAGGACAAAAGGGTCAAAGCCCTTCTGCTTCACATTAACTCTCCCGGCGGTGGATCTGTTGACTCTGATGGCATCTACAGAGCGATTATGCGCTACAAAGAGGAGATGAAAATCCCTGTGATTGCCTTTGTAGATGGAATGGCAGCAAGCGGTGGCTTTTATATTGCAGCGGCAGCAGATGAAATCTGGGCCACTCAACCCAGCATCATTGGCAGTATCGGCACACTTATCCCGACCCAGTTTAACGTCGCAAAACCGATGGAAACTTTAGGGCTTGAATCGATCACCTACACAGCAGGGAAAGATAAAGACATCTTGAACCCTTACCGCCCTTGGGGAAAAGCTGATAAAGAGTCTCTACAACCCATTGTCGATGCCCATTACGAAGACTTTGTCAACATTGTGACGACAGCACGACCACGCTTATTGAAAGAAAAACTGATCAACGACTACGGCGCGCAAGTTTACGCTGCTCATCAAGCTTTAGATCTTGGCTACCTTGACGTAGTCGGAAAAGATAAACACTCAGCCCTCCGGGCGTTGGCCGAGAAGGCAGGACTTGATCCGGAAAAAGTCTATGTGGTCAGTTTGGAAAAGAAAAACTGGGTCAAAGAACTGTTTAACACCGAAAGCAAATCGATCACCGATCTTTTCTTAGAATCGTTTGGAATCATTCCTCCTTCGTCACGGTTAAGCCGCCAAACCTTATGGTTGTGGACTCCGTGAGTAAGCTTTTTGTTGTAGACGCCATGGGGTTTATTTTCCGCTCCTATCATGCGATAGGGCGGATGACAAACCCCCAAGGCGCTTCGACCAATGCCCTGTTTGGGTTTATCCGCTCTGTCAATAAGCTGATCAAAGATTTTTCTCCTCAACATCTCGTCATCGTTTTTGATGGTCCTCATAATGACAGAAGCAGAAAAGCTCTTTATCCGGCCTATAAAGAAAATCGGGGAGAAACACCCAGCGACCTTCTACCCCAATTTGATTGGACGCGAGACTTTTGCCGCCTCAAAGGTCTGTCAACGCTTACACTAGAAGGGGTCGAAGCAGACGACACAATGGCCGCCATAGCTTTGTGGGCAAAAGAACAAGGGATCGAAACCTACCTTTGCACAAGCGACAAGGATATGGCTCAGCTGGTATCTCCTTCGATTTCGATTTTGAATGTCTTTAAAGAAAACCTGATTTTAGACCCGCAAGGGATTGTCGATACCTATGGACTGGCTGCAGAAAAAATCGGCGATTATCTAGCCATCTTGGGCGACGCCAGTGACAATGTCCCCGGAGTGCCGGGAATTGGGCCAAAAGGGGCTCAAGAGCTGATCGGCCTATATGGTTCGATCGATGGCATTGTTGCCAACCTTGACAACATCAAAGGGAAAAGAGGAGAAGCCATTCGAAACAATCTCGATCAACTTAGGTTGAGCAGAAAACTGATCGAGTTGCAAAGCGATTTGGACATTCCTAAAGAGCTCTCTTTTTACGAAATTGGCCCGCACGATCCCCGAGGGTTAAAAGAGCTTTATACCACCCATGCTTTTCGGACTCTTCTTGCCGATCTTGAACCCACACAACCTGCTGCTGCACCCAAAACGGCAACAATCATCCAAACAGAAGACGAGCTACGCAATGTGATCGAACAGCTCTCGTCTTACGAATCTTTTACTGTCGATACCGAAACCACTTCAGAACACCCTTTTTTGGCAGAAGCAGTTGGCATTGGCCTTGGAGTAGACGAAAACCATATCTGGTATGTCCCCCTCAATGGAGCTTTGCCCAAGGAGAGGGTTGTTTCTCTTTTAAAGCCCCTTTTAGAAAGCAAATCTTTAGTGGGGCACAACATCAAGTATGACATCCACATCTTAAAAGGGCTTGGCATTCAAACCAAAATGCCTTTTTTTGACACGATGGTAGCCTCCTATGTCATTCAGGCCGATGAACGGCAACACAACTTGGATGCCCTTGCGCTTAAGCACCTGGATCTGGCTAAAATCCCCATCCATTCGTTGATTGGAAAAGGGGCCGGCTCCATCACGATGGCAGAAGTTGCGATTGAAAAGGTTGCCGACTATTGCGCTGAAGATGTTGAGGTGACCCTCAAACTGCAAGATCTTTTCTCAAAAGAACTTGAAACGCGCCATTTGACCTCCCTTTATCAAACAGTAGAATTGCCCTTAATTCCTGTTTTAGCAGAAATGGAAGAAACGGGGATCTACGTAGACACAGCGGTATTATCTGAACTTGGGGAAAAGGTAAAAAGTGCCTCAAAGTCGTTAGAAGAGACCATTTTTCATCTGGCAGGAGAACCCTTTAACCTGAATTCTCCTAAACAGCTTTCAGAAATTCTTTTTGAAAAATTGCAAATTTCTCCTCCAAAAAAGACCAAGACAGGCTTTTCGACCAATGCCGAGGTGCTCGAGCTTCTAGAAGATAAGCACCCAATGATCCCTTTGATCTTGGAATACCGTACGCTTGAAAAACTCCGTTCGACCTACATCGACACGCTTCCGCTGGCCATCCACCCAAAAACAGGAAGGATCCACTGCACCTTTAACCAATCGGTCGCGGCAACAGGACGCCTTTCGTGCCAAGATCCCAATCTGCAAAATATTCCGATTAGAAATCCGTTAGGAAAAGAGATCCGGTCAGCTTTTCCGCCCCAAAAAGGAGGGATGGTCGTTTGTCTCGGCCGACTACTCGCAGATTGAACTGCGGTTGCTAGCCCATTTCTCTCAAGATCCGCTCCTTTTACAAGCCTTTCGAGAAGGGGGAGACATCCACCGCCGGACAGCTGCCGCTTTGATGAATATTTTTCCTGAAGAGGTGACGCCTGAGATGAGAAGCAGGGCCAAAGCGGTCAATTTTGGCATTATCTATGGGCAGCAAGCGTTTGGACTATCTCGAGAGCTAAACATCAGCGTTAAAGAGGCCGATAAATTTATTCAGCTTTACTTCGAACGGTACAGCAAAGTAAAAGATTATCTTGAAAGGTCGAAAGAAGAGGCCAGAAGAACCGGCTATGCTCGAACGATGGTGGGAAGAGAGCGGAAGATCACCGACATCCACAACCCCAATGCTCAAATTCGGCAGGCGGCTGAGAGGCTGGCGGTCAATACTCCTCTGCAAGGCAGCCAAGCTGACCTGATCAAGATTGCGATGATTGCCATTGATAAAAGGCTGAAAAAAGAGGGGCTGCACTCGATGATGCTGCTTCAAATCCACGATGAACTTGTGTTTGAAGTACCAGATACCGAACTTGAAGTAATGACTGCCCTTTTAAAAGAAGAGATGGAAGGGGCCTTTTCTCTCTCTGTTCCTTTAACCGTAGAAGTCAACGTTGGCAAAAATTGGAAAGAATGCTAGTATGAAAGTAACAAAAGTTGCAGTTACTGGGCTTGTTGCCTCTGGTAAAAGCGCTCTTTGCCAATTTCTTGATGCTCTCGGTGCAGTAACAGTAAGTGCCGATCAAATAGTTCACCATCTTCTTCTCCATGACCAAGACATTCACCAAAAGCTTGAACGATTACTGGGTGCTGATGTTTTCGTCGGAGGAAAACCTTCGAGGGAGAAAATAGCGGAAAAAGTTTTTGGAAATCGGGAAAAATTAGAGGCGCTAGAAGCCCTTTTACATCCCAAGGTTTTCAATGAGATCGACCGCTGTTTTTCAGAGACGAAGGACTGTAATATTTTTGTCGCAGAAATCCCCCTTCTGTTTGAAGCGGGCGCAGATAAAACCTTTGACCAAACGGTGACTGTGATCCGGTCAAGTTCTGCTCGCGACATCACCCATTTTGAGGAAAGAGTAGCACGGCAACTCTCCTCCAAAGAAAAAGCAAACCGGAGCTCCATTGTTCTTTTGAACAGGGGGTCCCTTGATGATCTAAAAAAAGAAGCCTCCCTTCTTTTCAAGATCTTATTGGAACATTAAAAACATGAATAATGAATCTTCTCAAGAGTCTGAACCTGTGAAACCTGCACCTATCCAAGAAGGCACTGAACGGGCCGAATCTGTCGAACAAAAACAAGCGCAACCTCCGGAGCGAAATCAAGAGCGGTCTCAAGAGCGAAGCCAAGAAAAAACTCAAGAACGACAGGACAGGCCCGAGCGGCATCAAGAGCGACAGGACAGATCTGATCGATCTGGAGCCTATCGACAAAAGAATCGGAACCAAAACCAAAATCAAAATAGCCAAAGCAACCAAAGCCAAGGTTACAACAAAGAAAGACGGCAGCAGCAGCAGCAGCAACAGCGCTACCATCAACAGCAACGGAACCAGCCGCAAGAAGCTGAACTTGACGAAGCCGATACGACCCCTTTCTCCGCTCCCGCTCGTATGATCAATATCGCCGATATCCAAAGGATGTCGATCGAGCAGCTAAATGATTATGCAAAAACTTTAGACCTCAAACATTTAGGCTCTTTATCGAAATCTCAAATGGTTTTCGACATTGTGCGGTTTTTGGCCGAAGACCCTGAAGAGGTGCTTTACGGCGAAGGTGTCTTAGAAGTTTTGCCAGACGGCTTTGGCTTCCTCCGTTCTCCCAACTACAACTATCTCTCTTCTCCTGAAGATATCTACATATCTCCTGCGCAGATCCGCCGTTTCGACTTAAAAAGGGGGGATAGCGTTTCCGGAACCATCCGCTCTCCTAAGGAAAAGGAAAAGTATTTTGCCCTTCTGAAAGTAGACAAAATGAATGGTCTGCCGCCGGAAAAGGCTAAAGAAAGGGTCAGTTTTGAAAACTTAACGCCTCTATATCCTGACGAACGGATTGTGATGGAGACGACAAAAGACGTTCTCTCTATGAGGGTGTTAGATTTGGCCGCCCCTATTGGGAAAGGTCAAAGGGGGTTGATCGTAGCGCCGCCACGCTCCGGTAAAACCATTATTTTGCAAAACATTGCCAACTCTATTGCTCAAAACAACCCTGAAGTCGTTTTGATCGTGCTGCTGATCGACGAGCGTCCTGAAGAGGTGACCGACATGCACCGGATCGTCAAAGGCGAGGTGATCTCCTCCACTTTTGATGAACCGCCTGAGCGTCACGTCCAAGTAGCCGAAATGGCCATTGAAAAGGCTCGCCGTCTTGTTGAGTACAAGCATGATGTTGTCATCCTTCTCGACAACTTGACCCGTTTGGCCAGGGCTTACAACACCGTTCAACCCCATTCCGGGAAGATTTTGAGTGGTGGTGTCGATGCCAATGCCTTGCACAAACCTAAGCGTTTCTTTGGATCTGCCAGAAACGTAGAGCAAGGGGGTTCTTTAACCATCATTGCTACCGCCCTGATCGAAACAGGCTCCAGAATGGACGAGGTTATCTTTGAAGAGTTCAAAGGGACAGGCAACATGGAACTGTTCTTAGATCGTCGCTTAGCCGATAGAAGGGTCTACCCTGCTATCGACTTGATCAAAAGCGGAACAAGGAAAGAAGAGTTGCTTTACCACCCGAACGAGTTGGAAAAAATTTATCTCGTTCGTCAGGCACTTGCTGACTTGTCCCCTCTCGATGCGATGAACTTGCTTGTTAGCCGTCTTAAAAAGACTAATAACAACATCGAGTTCCTCCTATCGATGAAAGACTGATGAGCTCGATTCCCCTGTTTGAATCGGTCCCGGCAGGCTTTGCAGCGCCTGTCGAGGACTATGCACACGACCGGCTGGATCTTAATCAATTCATGATCAAACACCCTGCAGCCACCTTCTTCGTGAAGGTGGTAGGGGATTCGATGATCGGGGACCACATCACAACGGGCGATATTCTTGTTGTCGATAAGGCCCTTGAGCCCCTCTCAGGCAAAATTGTCGTCGCCGTTATCAATGGCGAATTCACCGTCAAAAGGCTTCACATCGAAAAAGAGAAAATTACTCTGCGGGCTTCTAATCCCGCCTATCCACCCATTCATCTTACCAGCAACATCGACTACCAAATCTGGGGCGTCGTCACATTTGTTATTCATAAAGTTGCGTAGAGAAAAAGGAGTGGGCGCTGGAACCTCAAGCACTCGAAAGGCCTCATTTGAATAAAACATCGACATTGGCCTACGGAGTAGAGCCTGAGGTTTTCGTTTTTTCAACTGAGGCGCTTTCGAGCGTTGAGGGCGCCCAAGACGATGAATACAACCTTCGGCAGTAAAAAAACCTTTTCTCTCTTTAATTGGATTTTTTTTAACGGGCTGCCTGCAAACGGCCATTTTGAAGACCTTTCAGAATCACTGTAACCAGTTCATTAACACGGTCATCAAACTAGCCATTTTCGGCGAGCCCTAAAAATCCAGATGATGCGTTAAATATAAGAGACTGTCCGTCAGGTTTTTACCCAATACGCGAAGCGTTTGGAGTGCGAAACGGCCTTATTGCATAATTAAAATTCCAGACACGACGCTCTACAAACAACGCCCGAAGGGTGTTTATTTTTATCCAGCGAATAATTATGTAACAACGCTCTTCCGCACTCCAAACGCTTCGCCTATTATTAAGAATGGGTTAATAAGTCAGGGGTTTTGTTTAATAAATGAGTGGTAGAATGAAAACAAATAAGAGGTTTGTTTTTTATGGCGTCTGTCCATGACTCCGGACTCACTCTGGGTCAAACATATTCTATTTCTGAGCTTCAGACTCTGCAACAGCAACGTCCATTAAAAGAAACAGCTTCAACTGCAGAGGCAGCAACTGCTGAACCCTCTTTTACAGATCAAACAAGCAAGGAAAGCGGTGGATTTGTTTCAAAGCTCTATAATCGGATCTTCAATAAGCAGGAATTCGTCTCATCTGCTAAAGAAATTGGTAAAACCGTTGCTGCCTCTACGGAACAGGTCAAAGGCGCCGTGAGTAAATCCTTTCAAAAAGCTTGTAATCGAATCCTTGTAAAAATGGGCTCGCCTACTTCGCAAGAGGCGCTTAAGCATTTAGATGCTTTTAGAGAAACCGGAGAGCTTCCTGAAGGGCTTTCACCGGGAGTTGGCCGAGAAATCCTTCAGCAAGCCACTAGAACCAAGATGAAGTCCAGAAATTTGGAGCCTTTAAAAAGACAATTAGAGACTAAAATTCCCTTTGATCCAGCTGCCTCTGTTGAAAATCTTGTAGACAGCTATGCCTTAGCAAAAGAACTTGGCAAACCTCCAGAGGAACTAGAACCGCTTCGGCAGCGGGTCGAAGAATCACTTATCCGTAAAAACAAAGTTGAAGCGGGGCACTTGGAAATTGCACAAAATATCTTAACCCCAGCTACGTTGGAAATATTGCTGACCGACAACCCAGATCCCAAAGCCGCTCTGGAATTGATCATCTCGTTTAAACCTAACTCAAGCGCTTTAATCGGTTCATTTATTCCTGCTTTACTGAAGGGGAAAGACACCCCTCCTTATGACCACCTGGTGTTACTGATGAAAAATTCTGAGGATGTGTTGAATAACGTTCTTCCTGCATTCCCTGACTTAAAAGATCTTCAACTCCATCTTTTTAAACACGAATTTTCTGAAATGAGAACGAATCCTGAGATCGTCGAACGAAGGACTCAGTTTCATAAAGCAGGTGAAGGAGCCCTCATGGGATATCTTAATGATGAACCTTTGGAAAGCGATCCAAACTATAACCCTTTGGAAAACGCACGAGCTCAGAATGCATCAGATGCAGATCGAGTAGATGCTCATATCTACGAGAAAGGAAAAGAGGTTGGTCAGACAAAGGATATGGCCGAAATTGCTAAGTCTGACCCAGATTGGGAGTCAGCTCTCCTCTACTTAGGAACTCAAACAGCTATCAATGGGATGATGCTGGGAGAACAATCGTTAATCAACGAAGCCGTTGGAAAGCAAGGGATGTCAGCACGTCAGGAAAAAAACATCAGTCACATTACCATCAATAGAAATGCAGAAGGTAAAATTGAAAGTGTGGATGTCGAAGTAAGCTGTCCCTTAAGCCTTATGCAAGAAGCTGACGGCGCAACAACGACCGTACAAAAAGATGGAGTCGTCATTGTAGGAAAATTCACCGTGGTTATGAATAAACCAGAGGATGTTAAAGAGCATGGTAAATTCAAATTTTCTAGCTTTTCCATCGATTCAGAACTAGCTGCCAGCTAGTCCTCGCTAACGTTTGGAGTGCTCGAGCTCCTGCTGCGCTTTGGCTTTTTGAAAGTGAAAGCGAAACAGGAGTTTCGCACTCCAAACGCTAACGCGGACTAGACACACCCGAAGGTTGAAATCTAATTGGGCGCCCTCAAGCACCCACCCCTTTTAAAAGGCGGCGGCGAGTTCGAGGTAGAAGAAGTGGTTATAATACCGCTTGTTGCCCTCGTACTCATAGCTTAAGTCTAAAGTGTACCCGTCATAGAGAACGGCTACATCAGCTCCTGCTAGCACAATATTTTGCCCCCCTCTTGGAATGACGAAGGGAGTTGTGAGACCAAAAAATTCAGTGTTTGTAGCAACAAGTGTTTTGCTTCGGTCCAGGCATTCATATTGCCATGCAGCATTGATTTGAGGAACGATCTGAAAACAACCGATATTGAAAGGACAGTTGAATTTAAACCCAAGGAACGGCCGTAAAGAGTCGTAGTGTTGAGCTTCATATGCAAAATTGAAAAGATCGACACCATCTTCTTCGAATTGATGGATTCTGTAATAAATGTACTGCAAACCAGCCAGAGGGATGAAATTCATACCGCAAAAATTAACGAAGTACTCAGCGCCTAAGAAGGCATCGAAAGAATCGCCACCCGGATTTCCTTTTGTCAACTCATTCCCGAAAAGGCCTGTTGATCTATTCAAACGGTTGCTTTCCCAGCCGGCACCGACGATCGCATCCAGTTGAAGACAGGAGTCGATAAGATAAGTTCCATATCCACTAAAATGATATCTGTTAGAGGCAAAGCTGCCAAAGTCGTTGAAACCCCTTGAATAGATTCTTTCGTAGTCAAAGGCCACTCCAACGCCCCCTTCACTTAAGAACGCGTCTAAGCCGACCAACACGCCTCCTGTATTAAAGCGGTAGCCCGATATGTTGTTTCTGGAATGGACTTTCCCTGTCGACCCAAGAGGATCGATATAAAACTGCATACAATATTCTGGGCAGCAGCAAGGGTCAACCATCCGGTCCATATGATTGGTTAACAAAAGATTGACCTGATTGATCGTTGAAAAGGCGACCTCTTTGAGTGATATAAAGGAACTAAGAATGGGGAACAATTCCAGCACAACAGTATCAGGGAAGTAGGTTACCTCTGCCCTTAAGGTAGGGAAAAGATCGACAATATTCGAAAAGGTGCCTGATACAGTCCCTCCCTGATTTGAGACAATAGTCAAGGGGGCTCCGATAACCGACCCGGAAAATCCGGGAGAAGGGGCGACGGTCAACGTCCCATCAAGGGTATCGCCAAAATCGCTACTAATTGAACCATACGTTGTTGAATTTAAAACGTTGATGACAAGATCGCCGGCGGCAGTTTGTATATATCCCCCATCAAAAAGTAGGGTGCCTGGAAGAGCTCCTGAGTCTCCCGGAATGACCGTTCCATTATTGGTAAACGTTACAAAAAATTCACCCGTTCCAGTAACTACTCCCGGGCTATTAACCGTCGCAGAGGGGGCACTTACCAAGCCATCATTTTGGAGGAGGCCGCCGTTGATCGTAAAGGAGCCTGCACTAGCAAAAAGACCGCCCGCTTGATTAATGACTGTGCCGCCGTTGACCATAACAGAGGGTATATCCTCAATGGTACCTCCGAATTGATTAATGAATGTTCCACCATTAACGACGATCGGAGCAATCTCTATAAAGCCAGCGTTGTTGAAAGCCCCTCCATTCATAGTTAGCCCTCCAGTAGGATTCACAAATCCCGATGCCAGACTATTTATAACCCCTCCATTCACAATCAGCTCTGAATCAGACCCAATAGTTGCTTGGTTATTTATAATCCCCCCATTAACAACTAACGCTTCTTGAGAAGAATAACTACCAAGGTTATTTACAACACCCCCATTCATAAAGATTGAGACTACTGAAACAAACTCGTTATTGTTTATTGTCGCCCCATTCTGAACTAAATTCTGTACAAGAATAAAAGCATTGGTGTTGATGACGCCAGTTCCTCCAATCGTCAAATTTCCCAGCCCAGTTCCAAAGTTAGTGTTAAAGTCAAGCGTTCCGTCCACGTTCAGAAACAATGTATCGCCAGCAGCAATTGAAACGAGCTGATCAAACGTTTGATTGCCGCTATCCACATTCATCGTGGGATTAACACCGCCAAAACTCTGCATCAACATGCTAGGCCCGGTATCATTGATCGTATAGTCTTGCGAGGGGTTTTCGAAAGTAAGGTTTGTAAGGGTAACAGGAATATCTAGGTTCACCACAGTAGGTCCAGTCAGGCCAAAGCTTGCAGAATCGCCATCGGCTTGAGGCGAACAGCCGGTTGACCAGTTGCCTGGCACACTCCAGTTATCGTCAGGAATCCCACCTCCATCCCATTCTCCGGTGCAAACGGCGCCAAGCGAAGTGCTGCAAGCGGTTGCTAAAAGCCAAGAACATAACTTAAAAAGTGTCGACATCGAAAAATTTCTCCTAAAAATTTTACCTTACAAGGTGCTGCTTATTTTTCCAAAGAAAATAGTCGTATTACGCGAAGCGTTTAGGTTTGACTTATCGTTGAAAGTGAAAGCAAACCGAGAGTTTCGCACGGCCTTGTTGCATAATTCAATTTCTAATTAAAAAATGTAGCTTAGGCTTTAGAGGCACTTGCAAAAATCCTGTGATTTTTTGCTCGGCAAAGGGCAACGCAACACCAAGTTCGCTGTTTTAAAGCAGACTTGGTGTTTTTTTGCTTATTTCAGGGAGAACTGTTGAAAAAATCGCCTTTTTTGCACAGCAGGTAGCCTTATCATCCTAGCTTGTTCTTTCGTTTTCGATTTGCAGTTATAAGAGGGGTATCTTGAGTAGTTGGTCTGCTGTCAAGGCTATGACCCCAAACATCAGATGCGTAAGCACTTTGCTCGCTCCTCTAACTCTGACAAACCTCGCACCAAATTCATCTTTCAGTCTCGAAAAAACCCTCTCAACAGAAGTACGGATTTCAAACCTCTTTTTTTCAGCAGAATGTAGATTGATGGTCTTACAAGCCAAGTTTTCAGCCTCTTTAATTTCTTTGTTCTCAGGGTGGCCTTTTGCCGGCCAATCAATGATTGGAACGTGTCCTAGAAATCTGCTGTGCGCTACAACATCGTCACAGGCATACCCACCGTCCATTACATCATAAAGATTATCAACGCGTTTTTTGGTAATCTTTGCTAACGGAATTGCTACTTGGCTGTCATTTACTGAGGCAGAAGTTACCAGTGCAGCTAAGGGGATTTCGTTGTCTGATGCTGTTATGTGAAGTTTATACCCACGCCACCATTGCAGATGTCCTTTGGAGTTTGTTTTTGCTCCCACATCACATACTGAAGGTAAATCAGCAATCATCTCTTCTAGCGAAAGCAAGCCTTTTAGTTGTTTCTGAAGACGAGTAGGTTCTCTTTCGTAACCTCTTGGGCGCCTCTTTTTCCCTTCAGGCAATACTATAACTGGCTTTTCCTTCTGTTTCTTTTTGGCGACTTTTTCCCTTGCTTCTATCGCTGTAGAATCTGTTATTACATGCCCCACCATTTCTCCAGCATAGGAAGAGGTGATCAAATTTTCGTGCACTCTATGAAGTAACTTGGTTTTTGCAAATTCATTGAATGCTCTACTAAAAACAGATTCACTAGGTATTTCTCTTCTTGTTTCCCAACCACAAATCCGTCTTAGGGAAATATCCGACTGCAACCTATCTATCAAATTTCTAGTCGTAGGAATATTGTAGGTCGATTTAGCGATAAATGAGCGAATAATCGCCCTGCGGCATTTTTCTGGGCGCCCTCGACAGTCGTGCAATGTTGACGGGATGAACTCTTCAATCTGAATGACTTCGAGTATAGCAACTAGTTTTTGTTGGAGCTTGGTAAGCGGGGGGAGCTCTTCTTCAAGCCAAGGAAAAAGAGAGCCTTGAATTCTTTCCCAATACTGGGCAAACTTTATCTTCATAATGGCTTCTTTCCCTGTATAATATGGATGTTAGATACCTATAGGATACACCTAGAAGCCATTTGATTTCTTTTTTTTCGCTAATTTTTCAGAATAAGCCGACTCTTTACCGATTTTTGCAAGTGGCTCTTTAGCCTGAGTTCGTTTTCACGGGTTTTAACCCGTGTGAGGTTGATTGCAGGTTAAAACCTGCAAAAACAAGCTCAGACTAAAGTCTAAGCTACAATATTTGTCCAAATTAAGCTTAATTATGCAACAACGCCGTTTCGCACTCTAAACGCTTCGATTTAAAGGGCGGAGCGAAAAGGATGAAATAGGACGAAAGTGCCCAATCGGTAGTATATTGGCTGTCATACACCGATTGGGCACTTTCTAACTATTTCGCCTTTGCAGCCCGCTCCTGTTACCAGCAGCCGAGGTTGAATTTATATCCTACACCTACGCCGGCGTTGATGTGGCTGACGTCTGCTGAGGAGGTATAGACCCCGTCAACAAAACCGTGGTTATAGTCTATGCGGCTTAAGGTATATTCAACGAAAATATCGAAGAAAAAACTTTCTGTGCAGTTGATGATGGCGCCACCAAGAAATCGAGCTCCCCATGCTGTGTGGTTGATTTTTTCGATGACATAGGGGCCGTTATCATGGATGGAGAAAAACGAACAATCGACTCCTGCTCCAACATATAGGTCGGTATTGCAAAGGGGCCAACAAGGAAACATGTATTGCAGCCCAAGTCCTAATGGGACGCAATCTAGATCTGTTCCAGTGCTAAGGCCGATCGATTTTCCTTTCAGAGAATAACCATCAACAGAAAGCCAACCTTGTAAATCATCCCAAACAGAAACGGTCAATTTACCACCGTAAGAACCGTTATCGTTATAGATCTTGTTAAAACGGCCGCCGGTTGGGTGGATATAGGCCGCTCGTGCTTCTAGCCAAGCATCGCCATTGCAGGCTTCAAGGGGCACATAAAGGGCCAATAACAACAGAAATTTTGCTAGTAAATTTTTCATTCTTAAATTCCAAACAGATGTAATTAACCTCTTTTTGACGATTTGTTGCATAAAAAACAAGAGGATCCCTACACAAAATGGCTTTTTCTCTGATAATAGAAGACATGGGGAAAATAGCACTGGCCGATTGCAACAGTTTTTTTGTTTCCTGCGAACGGGTTTTTCGTCCCGAATTATGGAATAGACCGGTCGTTGTTCTATCGAGCAATGATGGTTGCATTGTGGCCAGATCAAAAGAGGCAAAAAAACTTGGGATCCCGATGGGTCTGCCCTATTTTAAATGCAAAGAAGAGCTAAAAAGGCACCGTGTTATTGTTTGCTCTTCCAATTTTGCCCTTTACGCAGACATCTCCTCTCGAGTCATGGAGCTGTTGTCTCAAGGATCAGATCATGTAGAAATGTATTCGATTGACGAGGCGTTTCTAGCCTTGGATCGGATAGAAGAGGCTGTTGAACTGCGGAAAAAGGTTTTAAAGTGGACAGCCATTCCCCTTTCGATAGGGATGGCTTCGACAAAAACTTTAGCCAAAGTAGCCTCTCACCTGGCAAAAGAGACTCGAGAGGGTGTCTATATGCTAGAAGATCACAAGACAGAATCCGTATTAAAGGACCTTGCAGTCGAAGAGATTTGGGGGATCGGAAGAAAGATAGGAAAAAGGCTGCGAGCGCTTGGCGTTTCAACCGCCCTTCAATTCAGAGGACTCGACGACACGTTGATACGGCGAGAATTGGGGGTTTTTGGACTGAGAACGGCACTTGAATTGCGAGGGGAACAAGCTCTTCTGCTTGACGAAAGCCCAGAGCCTAAAAAGGGGGTATTATCTTCTAGGTCGTTTGGGAAAGAGGTGACAAGTTGGGAAGAGATGGGCGAGGCCATTGCTTTGCATGCTTCAAGGGCAGCTGAAAGCATCCGTGAACAAGGCTCAGAGGCCAGTTATTTACAGGTTTTTTTATTGACGAATCGGTTTCATCCGGAGCTTGCTAAGTATTCTAGGGTAGGGTCTGCCCACTTTGCAGTGCCGACCGACTTTACTCCCACATTGGTTGAAAAGGCCAAAGCGATCGCAAAGCCCCTTTTCTTTTCTAACGTTCCCTATAAGAAATGTGGTGTATTTCTTGGACAATTGACCAACCGGCAAGCTTGCCAAGGAGATTTTTTCGTTTCTCAAGATCGGAGAGAAAAAGAAGGAAAACTGATGGACCTATTAGACAGGGTTAGGGGGAAAGACAAAAATGCCCTTTTTTTCTTATCAGAAGGGGTTAAAGGAAAGCAGGACTGGAAGATGAAGCGCGAGCACACCTCCGCCGAATTCACCACTTCTTGGGATGGGTTGTTGACCATAAAGATCTAATCCCCTACGGATGAAAAAAAACCACTGAGACACTGAGATCACAGAGGAAATATGAGGACCTTGAGAGCGACTCTTTAGTAAAAAAAATGAGAGCCATTCCTTTGTGTCTTTGCGTCTTTGTGTTTAATTTATTTTAAAAATAATAGAAACACAAAGACACAAAGAAAAATGTGCTTCGCATGAGCGGCATGATTTCTAGATGTTGTTTTAATTGGATTTTTCACCAAAAGAATGGCTCTCAATGCTCTCATATTTCCTCTGTGATCTCAGTGTCTCAGTGGTTTTTTTATCCATGGGGATTCATCATATATTTCACCTGCTCGACGTATTGCAGCATGGTAGGATTGTGCTTCTGATTATACCTCTCAATCTCTCTTAAATAGGTATCTAAGTTCAGATGGGTATACCACAGCTTTCTGCGTGGGTATTTGATGTTGATAAAATGGTCGAGATCGCCTGTGTAATAGTGAAAAACAAGCAATCTTTCCATTGTAGGGATCGACTCCCAGCCAAAGCGTGTAAAATTGGTATTCACGTGGAAGTAGGTGGGCATATAGAGAAATACATGAGGGTCTGTACATCTTTTTACCCGCTCCGGCCTCACAATGCTTTTTCCTAATTTTGCAGGGGTCGCATCGCAATGAACCAATGTTTCTATCCGAAGGCGATCTGTTGGTATTTTTTGTACGTTCGAAGTTCCAAAAACCAGCCAACTAGCGTGTACCCCTCCAAAATCTTCATATTCTTCTAGAAAACAGGTCAGGTTATCGTGCTCGAGCGGAACGAGATATTCATCTCCATCGATGAACGCAACCCATTTAGCCCGTCCACGTGCTGCCTTTAATGCTTCATTATAGACCCTACACTGGACCCTTAAGTTATCGGGTTGATTCAATGTTCGGTCTGGAACTTGAAAAAGTTCTATTTCTCCTCTTTCAATGTAGGGTTCAAGGATCTCTAAATAGTTGTCTTCACTTAGGTTGTTATACAAAAAAAAATGTTCAACACCCATCAATCGGTGGTACTCGATCCACTCTTTTAGATGCTGCGCTTCGTTTTGGAAAAGCAACACGCAGGCCAACTCAAATTCATACCCCCAAATAGAGAGGGGCATGAAAAAGATTACCAGGAGGCTGTAAACCCTAAGATAACGGAATAGGTTGAAGCCTTGCTCCATATTTCTCCTTCTCCTTCAATGTAGAGGGAAGCTGAATCGCTACAGGGACAAGTCAATGTAGCAGCCCCTTCAAAGCAGTTCCGATCGATGTGAACACCTTCGACAACAAAGGGTGAGCCAAACGTTGCAAATTGTTGCCACACACAATTGGAGTTTTTGGTGAAACGGTACCGCCATGCTGCATCTAAACTTAAAACAACACCTGGCCAATTGGTTGTTGTAGCATGCAATCCAAGACGGCTAAAACATGTCCCCTCTTCTCTTGATTCCACATCTAACCCAAGATCTGCACCACCCCGTTCGTGCACATTACTTTTCCATGCCCCTCCACCTTCTATCGCCGCAAAGGGTTGGATTAAAAGATGACCGCACAGCAGGTCAATGCCCCCTTCTGCGTAGAGGGTGTATTGGTTAATATCGGCCGAACTGCTGATATCAAGAGCAACTCCAGGAAGGAACACTTGGCGAGAAAGTCTATCGTGAGAATAGCCATAAGCCATATCTGCAAGGAGGTAGAAACAGTCTGGCCGGTATAAGGCATAAAGACCAGCGAAGGTGCTATTAAGCCGACCGGTTCCACTCTGTTTAAAGGATAGTTTCTCGTAATCGTAGGAGCCGGCAAAGCCTAACGTTAACTCTGAAAATGTTTTTTGAATGCCTGAAGTGATGTGCCCTCCGCACAGTTTAAATCCAGAGGCTTCATCAGAGTTGTCTACAAATGTTTGACCCTGCCCTCCCTCTACCCAAACCGTCCAACCGCAGCTTGAAGAAGTGTAGCAACCAGGCAACGTTGTCACAATCGGCCTTAACGGGTCGTAGAGCCGTCTTAAAAACTGTCGATTGATGACACCTACCGCAAATAGATCTGCAGTTTGCTGTTGGCCTGATAATTGCTGCAAAATGAAAGACACGTCTTCAATTGGAAGAATCGCCATCTGGCTAAATAGACCATTGAGAAGAGGATCTGATTTGGTAATCCCATCTAATTGAAGAGCAACATTGGCTTGGTTGTTATTTTGAGCACCATTAACAAACGTGCTAATTAATTTCAAAAATAGATCATTTTGGCCGTAAATGAGCCTTGAAGCATAAAGGGGGGGATTGTTCTTGATGGAAAGATTAGAAAAAGAGCCGGTCACCCCTTCTTCGGCGTGGAGGAGATGGTAATGGTGGTTCAATTTAATTTTTCCATCAATTGTCGTCGCCAGAATATGTCCACCTAAGGCCGCTGCCCCGCCTACATCTATTAAAGAGCTTTCTCCTTGGCCATCTATCTGGGCCACAAAAGTGGAACCATCGCGCTGAACATAGTCTTTATGAACAGTGATCATTTCAGTGCTATTGCTCGGAGAAATGATCCCACCTTTGTTGATCAAGAGATTACCAGAAAGAGATCCATTGCCGGACAACATCCCTCCGGCTTGAACCGTCACATTTCCCCCAAGGTCCGTATTCAAGGCAAGATTGCCTTCCTTGACCATTGTCATCCCATTAAAAGAGGAAACTCCTGAGATCAGATTTAATTTGCCAGAGCCGAATTTACAAAACTTCCCTTCTCCACTTAAATGGCCTAAAAAGGTTCCGTTCTCTTTTTGGTTAAAAATAAGATGGGTGTCTACATCGACCTGAATGTTTCCATTGAGGCTTTTTACAGTGCCGACTAAAGTGCCGTCTGCAACTTCTATTCCCCCTGTAAAATTCGAAATCCCATCGAGCGTCAACGTCGCTTTCCCTTGCTTACGAAGGCTTCCGTCAGTTCCCGTTATTAGGCCATTGTAGCTGCTATTGCTCTTAGCATCGACTACCAGTTGTTTATCTCCTAGGTTAAGAATGGCGCCCTTACTGCCGTTTAAATTGGCAACGGTTTGTGAGCTTGCTGTCATCTGGCTGATGTCAAAAATTCCACCCGATTGGACATCCACATTTCCAGATGAAAGCAAGGCCCCAGCCCCTTTTAAGACAAGAGATCCTGCGACAATTTTTGTTCCGCCAGAATAGCTTTGATCGGCCT
Source organism: Parachlamydiales bacterium (assembly GCA_963765145.1). GTDB lineage: Bacteria > Chlamydiota > Chlamydiia > Chlamydiales > JAJFMK01 > JAGVKY01. The sequence goes on along the minus strand of CAVXVG010000027.1, from coordinate 201,906 downwards.
GCAACGTTAACTTGTCTCTTCCGTTGACCAATAACTGACCTAAGCCAATGATATGGCCTTCAAAATCTCCCCCGCAAACAGTAAAAACAGTATTGGACGCATAGCCTAAATCGACGATTCCAGAGCCAGTGAGAGCGCCAATCGTATGGGTCTTATCGTTGGCTGAAAGGGTGCCATCGACAGCGTAGGTTGAATAGGCAGAAAATACTCTATCGGCCCCTGCTATCAAGTCTCCCTTCACTGTTGTCACGCCTGAATAGCTGGTGGCTCCATTTAAAATTAAAGAAGCATCCTCTTGAATGGTCAATCCGCCGCAACCTGTCATCGTGCCCGCATAAGCAGTTGAAGAAGAGCCGTTGATCGTTAATATCCCACCCTTATTCGATCCTAAATCAATGCTGGCTTTTGGATTTGCTCCAGCTAGCGTTTGCAAAGTTGCATCAAAATCAACATGTCCGCTGCTTAGCGACAAAGTGCCCTCGATATGGAAGTCAGATTGTTGAGGTAACGCATTCGTGGCGCCTACAATTAAAGTAGCCCCAGATTCTATTGTGGTAGGCCCGGTATAACGATTGGAAGTCGTCGGACACATTTCCCATTTTCCATTTTGTAATACAACACCGCCATTTCCTGTTATATCTCCGCAGAAACGACGTTCATTTCCATCGGCAATGGTTAAAAGGGTCCCTTCCTGCCCCACATCAACAGAGCCAAACCCGGTCAAGGTGCCTACTGTATTGCTGCAGTCGGTTAAAACAAGACTTCCATCAACCGCAAAATCGGAGGAAGGAGAAAGCGCAGTTGTTGAAAGTGCCGTTAAAGAACCGTTTGAAAGGGTGGTAGGTCCAGAATAACTGTTGTTGCCGCTCAAGCATGAAGGCCCATTTGCAAGAAAGCTAACTCCGCCGGTTCCAGAAATATTTCCTGCAAAGTTGGTAGAGTCTGTCAGAATTAAGACTGTCCCTACTACTACCTCACCCGTTCCAGAAAGAGAGGGGATTGAATGGATCGACATCCTTTCTGTCTTCAAGGTTCCATCCACTACCACTTGTGAAAGAGGAGAAAGGCTACCTGAAGCGGCAGCTACTAAAGTAGCAGTGGGTGCAATGGTGGTTGTTCCGGCTAGAGTATTTTCCTTTCCGGTTAATACGAGATCCCCTCTCTGCAGCGTTAACGATCCAGGCCCGGCTATTGAGCCACTAAATGTTAAATCGTTTCCATGGGTAATGGAGAGGGTTGGGCTGCCCTCTCTTCCGAGAACAATATTGCCATTCCCCTCTAAAGCATTGAGCGTGTTATCAGCACTTAACTCTAAATTGCCCTCTACAACAAAGGTGGAGATGGGCGATAACGCTGTTGCACTTGCTGCGTAGAGTGTGCTGTCAGGGGCGATGTGTGTGTTTCCGGAATAGGAATTGTCTCCCGTTAAAATCACTTGGCCATCAAATTGTACATTTCCGTTTCTTGTTAGGTCGGTAATATTGCCCTTCAAAGTGGTTTGATTGCCTGAAATATGGGCTTCAAACTCGTCTGCAACAAGTATGGGATTGGTAAAAGTTTGATTGGGTTGTAAGAAAGTGAGTTTCGCAGAAGTTGCGTCAGCACCTTCAAAGGTGATGGCTTCTGTCCCTATATTGTTTTGTTGGTGAACGGCTAAATTTCCCTCTTCGATCCTGATGCTTGATACAGCGTTTGAACCGCTTAACGTTAACGTGTGAGCTGTACTTTTAATAAGCGGTGCATTGTCCTGAATCTCCCCGCTAAAATTACCGCTTCCAACTGTTAAAGAGGCACCTTGTGTTTTAACTTTGCCTGCTCCACTTAAACCTGCAAGAGTAGTTGAAAAACCGTTTATATCAAGCGATCCTGAGGGTTCTACCGTGATGGTTGAGTTATTTGAAAGGGCAGTTTCGGATTTTGCTTGAACCGTTCCTAAAATGGTGGTGGAACCAGAATGGGTATTGCTACCCGACAAAAGAAGGGTCGGCTTAGAGTTTTTGGACCCCACGGTTAGGTGGCCATCCCCGACGATATTTCCATCAAAAGAATGGGTTTCGGAGCCTAAAAGAGCTACTATGCCTGTTCCTTTTGTCCCCAGATTTAGGTTGCCTTTTCCAGATAGCCCATTCAGTGCGACTTGAAAGTCGTTAGCTAGTAGCGTGCCGTCTAGCCGTAATCCCTCTGAAGAAGATATCGGATGGTTAGCTGCTGCCATTAAAGTGCCTGCAACTTCAACTGTCGTTTTGCCTGTGTAGCTGTTGTTGTTTGCAAGGGTTAATTCTCCCGCCTTTAAAACAACGCTTCCTTTTCCAGAGATTGTCCCTGAAAAAAGAGTCTCTTCTGTTGACCCATCCACTGTCAGTGTAGCAGTTCCTAATGCCACTTCGCCTCCTCCAGAAAGGGCCTTTATCGTCTGGTTGTAATTGTTCAAATCAAGGACGCCAGACACTGCGTAGAGCGATCTATTTGAAAGCAAAGCATTGGAACCTGCTTTAAGGGCAGTACCAGCATCGATCGAAGTGATGCCGCTATTGGAGGCCACACCAAACGACGTCACTGTATTACCGCCAATAAATGACAAGTTGCCCCCTGACGTTAAATCGGAAATTTTGCTGTATAAATTGATCGGATTTGTATCGACATCTATGACAGCCTCAAAATCTTTTCCGATTAAGATCGGATTTTGGAAAGTTAGAGGGGCAGAAAACTGAAGGGTGGCACCCCTTGAGTCTTTGTTAGTGAAAATAACGGGGTAGACCGCATTCGGTAAAGTATTGGGATCTGTAATTGAAAGGGTCCCATCGTACAGATAGGTATATCCAACCTCGCTAACACCTGTCACCTTCATGGTGGGTGTTAAGAGGGATAGCACAAAGAGCGTTATTTTTTTGAAATATGAATGCACGTGGACAACCTACAAATATCGACGTTAATCTATATCCGTTTTTTCAAAAGAAGTAAACCTGCTGCTGCACAACCGAAAAACCACAGAGGCAGTGAGATCTCGAGAGGAAATTTGAGAGCAGTGAGAGCTGTTTTTTGAGAAAAAAAAGAAAGCGTTTTCTTTGTGTCTTCGTGTCTTTGTGTTTCAATCGCTTTAAAGAAAATTGAAACACAAAGACACGAAGACACAAAGAAGGCTCTCACTGCTCTCAAATTTCCTCTCGAGATCTCACTGCCTCTGTGGTTTTTTCGAACGGGGTTAGAGGGGAAGAGAGAGGGTGAAGTCGGAGCCGCCGGTTGCACGGTTCGATGCACGAATGTCTCCCGAATGGAGGGCGGCGATCTCTTTTGCAATTGAAAGGCCAAGACCAAGGCCCGCCTTTTTAGCATCTGGAAGACGGGTAAACTTTTCAAAAACAGTCTCTAACATATCCTCAGGTATCCCTTCTCCTTCATCCAAAACGGATAAGAACACTTGATCCTTTGATATCTGTACTCGAATTTCCACGCATGAACCTTCCGGAGAGTTTTGGATGGCATTCACTATTAAATTCGTGATGCAAATTTGTATTAAATTGAAGTCAAACAGGATGAGCGGAATATTTGGAGGGACATCAATTTTTATTCGATGCTTCACAACCAGTTTTTTAATCTTATTGAAACAGGCGTCAAAGAGCTTACGAACATCATTCGGGACTTTAACAGGCACTAATTCGCCCGCATTTAACTTGGCCATTGCAGAAATATTTTCGATATCCCGATAGAGCTTTTCAGATGTATCATCTATCCGGTAAATCAGCCTTTCGCCCAATGGGATATCGGCTTTCAACTCCCCAACAGATGCTCTTAACGCATGAAATGGATCGACAAATTTCTCTGACAAAAGATCCAAGACTGTCTGGTAGACTTTTTCTGTTTGCCGGATCGACTCTTCTTTTCTCTCGTGTGCTTCCTTGAATTCTTTTTCGACAGCACTTGAAAGCAGCTGACAGACTGTTAACAAAAAGTTTTTATCAGCGACGGTAAGCTCGGTTGTTTTTGTTGGCGTGAGCCCAAAAACGCCGTAAGAATCTGTAGACGTCTTCAATGGCAGATAAAGCGTTTTGCCTAGAGGCAGGGTATTCGTAGACCAACCGGCCTCTTTTCCATTCTCAAACACCCATTCAATCGCAGCCTTCTCTTTAGGATCTTGCTCTTCTTTTTCTAAATCTAATTGATCGCTCTCTACTCCTTTTAAGAAAATTTTGCATTCACCACCCAGCAACCTTTCTGATCTTTTGCAAATAGTTTCTAGAAGCTGTTTTTGGTTGGTAGAGGTAGCTATGTCCCGAGCGGTTTTATAAAGGGCCTCTGCGGTCTCTTCCCTTTTAACAAGCATTTCTTTGCTCTTTCTAGCTCTTTCGGTCAACAGGCCAATAAAAAAAGCAGTAAGCAAAAAAAGAATCAGCAACGGCCAATCTTCGCTAAGTTCAGGTCTTTCGTTATTAATTGGGTAGATAAAAAAACAGAACCAACTCAACGCAGCCAGTATTGAACCCCATAAAATAGGCCCCCGTCTAAAAAAGAGACTTAACAGAAGGATGCCCACCATGTAATTAAAGCCAATCTCTCTGTAGCCAAGCCATATATGAATGAAAAGATTAAACGCTGTAAGCAGCCCAATCAAAATCGTGACAACAAGATAGGGAGACCAGTTTTCTGGAAAGTAACGGCGAGATTTCTTAAACCGCGAACTTGTCCCAGTATACCTGATGACATGCACATCCAGGTTTGTGCAATTTTTAATCACACTTTCTACCAGGTTACTTTGAGGAAAAAGACCAAATAACACTCTTTCTGGCCTTCGACTCATGATGATTTGTGTCACCCCCCACTGTTTAGCGATTCTTTTTATCGCTTCTTCCACATAGGGATCATGAGTCAAAATAACTTCGGCCCCTAGATCACGTGCAAGGTCCATATTCTTTGTTAAAATGGCTTTTTCTTCATCGGACATTTCACTTCCATCGTCAACATGCAACGCAATCCATGGAGCGTTAAGAACAAATGCCAACCGTCTTGTTGTTCTGATCGTTTTTTGGTTTCTGGGGTTTTGCGTTACCAAAGCAAGTAACCTTTCCCTCGGCTTCCAGGCCTCCTCCCTTTCGACAGATGACACCATCCTACGTAAATCATGGTCGACTTTTTCTGCTGCAAAACGGAGCGCCATCTCTCGCAAAGCAGTTAATCGATCTTCTTGAAAAAAATGGTGGATGGCTATTTGCGCTTGATCTCCTAAGTAGACTTTACCCTCTTTAAGGCGCTCTAAAAGCTCCAGAGGGGTTAAATCTATCAATTCAATCTGTGTTGCCTGCTCAATGATCGAGTCTGGCACCGATTCAGTCACTGGTATATCGGTAATTTGCTCTACAACATCTTTTAAGCTTTCAATGTGTTGAACATTGAGTGTTGTAAAAACGTTAATCCCTCGATCTAATATTTCTTCAACATCTTGCCACCGTTTGGGGTGGCGCGAACCTGGGACGTTGCTGTGAGCCAATTCATCGACAATGACAAGCTCCGGCCTTTGCTTCAAAATTTCGTCGATGTCGAGTTCTTTAAAAAGGGTACCTCGGTACTCCATCCACCGTTCAGGAACTATTTTTAGACCTTCAAGTAACTTGGCAGTTTCCTTTCTTCCATGGGTTTCTACACTTCCGACAACAACCTGAGTGCCTAAGTTGGACAACTTTTGCGCCTCTTCCAACATGGTATAGGTTTTACCAACGCCTGCAGCCATCCCCAAAAAGATTTTCAACCTACCGCGTGCGCCCTTCACCTCGCTACGCTGAACAGCCCTTAAGAGATCTTCAGGGTTAGGTCTGTCGCTATCTTCACTCATTTGAATGCTCATCTAACAAAAGATTCAGCTCCAAAACATTCACAATGGGCCTTCCTATAAAGCCAAAGCGGGGCAATATAGTGCTTTGTTTTATCAATGCCTCAACTATTTCTTTATCCACATTACGTGCTTTTGCCACCCTTTCAGCCTGAAAATAGGCAGAAGGGGCAGTGATATAAGGGTCTAAACCGCTGCCTGACGCATATAAAAGCTCGACAGGAGCATCTGAGCCCCATTTTGCCTTCCTTTCTTCTACCTTAGCTTTTAACTTTAGACTTATCGGGCCAAGATTGCTTCCACCGGAAGCTAAAGGGTCGTACTCGCTAGCAGAGGGTCGAGGCCAAAAATAACCCTCTTTTGAAAACTTTTGTCCGATAAGTTTTGAACCAACCCATCGGTCTTTATAAAGAAAGCTACCCGATGCTTTCTCTGCAAAGAAATAATCGGAGAGTCCTGTGACTAAAAGTGGATAAAAAAGACCTGTCAATAGCACTAGCAAGCAGTAGACAACAATAATTTTTCTCATAATGTAATATCTCCGAGCACGACTAATAGAAGATCGATGATCTTTATTCCAATAAAGGGGCAGATAATGCCTCCTAAACCATAAATAAGAATATTTCTTCTCAGTAGGTCTTGCGCAGACTCTGCCTTATAGGCAACGCCTTTTAAGGCCAAAGGGATCAATGCAACAATGATCAGCGCATTAAAAATCACCGCGCTTAATATGGCGCTGTGAGAAGAATGGAGCCCCATCACGTTGAGCTTCATGAGTGGGCCTGCGCTTTCTTCTTTCCCTACGTAAAGGACTCCAAAGAGCGCCGGAATGATTGCAAAATATTTGGCCACATCATTGGCAATACTAAAGGTAGTTAAAGCCCCTCTTGTCATTAAAAGTTGCTTGCCGATTTCGACAATATCGAGCAATTTTGTCGGATTGCTATCGAGGTCAACCATGTTGCCAGCATCTCGTGAAGCTTGAGTGCCTGTATTCATTGCCACACCAACATCTGACTGCGCAAGAGCTGGAGCATCATTTGTTCCATCGCCCGTCATGGCGACAAGGCGCCCCCCTTTTTGCTCTAATTGAATCAAAGCCAGTTTAATTTCAGGGGTTGCCTCGGCTATATAATCGTCGACGCCAGCTTCTGCTGCGATAGCTGCGGCAGTTAGGGGGTTATCTCCTGTGATCATCACCGTTTTTATTCCCATTTTTCGCATGAGAGCAAAACGTTCTTTAATTCCCCCTTTGACGACATCCTTTAATTGGACGATGCCAAGCACTTTTTCGTTATCAGATACTACAAAAGGGGTTCTTCCTTGGTTGGCAATATCGTTGATCACCTTGTTAAGTTCTTGAGGAAACGTTCCATTATTTTGTTCGATAAATTCCTCTATAGCATCACGTGCCCCTTTTCTGATCGATCTAACGACTTTTCCCTTATCGTCTAAGAAATCAACACCGCTCATCCTAGCTTTTGCCGAAAAGGGGATGAATTTAGTATGGGTCACATCAAGTGACTCTGCCCTCAAACCGAATTTCTTCTTAGCCAAAACAACGATAGAACGCCCTTCAGGCGTCTCGTCAGACAATGAAGCTAATTGTGCTGCCTCTGCTAAAGTTTCAACGCTGACCCCTTTTATAGGGAAAAAATCGGTAGCCATTCTATTGCCGATCGTAATGGTCCCTGTTTTGTCTAAGATGAGTAGGTCGATATCGCCTGCTGCCTCAACGGAGCGGCCACTTTTAGCCACCACATTTCGTTGAATCAGCCGATCCATTCCAGCGATTCCCACAGCGCTTAAAAGGGCGCTAATAGTCGTTGGAATTAGACAAACCAACAGAGCCACGAGAACAGGCACTGTCACCAGAGAAGTTAAATCTTGGTCGGCAGCTTTGCCGCTGTAGTCGGCATAAAACTTCAACGCGATCACTGTGAATATAAAAATGATAGTCAGTCCAAATAAGACGATATTGAGAGCAATTTCATTAGGTGTTTTTTGTCGTTTAGCCCCTTCAATCAAATGGATCATCCGATCTAAAAAGCTTTGCCCCTTTTCTGATGTAATCAATATTTTGATCTTATCGCAGACAATTTTTGTACCCGCAGTCACTGCGCTACGATCACCCCCACTTTCCCGTATGACGGGAGCAGATTCGCCTGTGATGGCAGATTCATCTATCAGGGCAATCCCTTCGATCACCTCGCCGTCAGCAGGGATAAAATCTCCTGCTTCACAAATGATGATATCTCCCTTTCTCAAATCACTAGAGGGTATTTTCTCCTCGTGATTGTTTTTAAATAATCGAACGAAAGAATCAATTTGGGCTTTTCTTAGTGAGGAAGCTTGCGCTTTGCCACGACTTTCAGCGATGGATTGAGCGAAATTGGCAAAAAGGACCGTAAACCACAACCAAAGAGAAATTTGCAAATTAAATGAGAAATTCTCTTTTAAACTTGAACTAAAAATGACATATAGCGTGGTTAAAATGGCGCCCACATAGGCTACAAACATCACAGGGTTTCTGAATTGCACACGAGGCGACAACATCAAAAACGACTCTTTAATAGACCCCAAGAATAATTCTGACGATAAAAATTTGGTCTTTTTCTTCATTATCCACCTCTCAACATCAACAGATGTTCAATAACCGGGCCTAAACAAAGGGCCGGGAAGTAGGTCAGAGCCCCAACGATAAAAATAACCCCTATCAATAGAATCGCAAACAGCAACGATTCAGTAGAAAAGGTCCCTCGCGATTCTGGTGATATTTTTTTTGTAACCAGCGCACCAGCTATCACTAAGCTCGGCACAACAATGGCCATCCGGTTGAGCAGCATGATGCAACCAAGAACAAGATTAAAAAAGAGTGTATTGCCGTTTAAGCCTTGAAAGGCACTTCCATTATTTCCGGCCGCAGATGTGAAAGCATATACCATTTCTGTCAGCCCATGAGGCCCCTCATTGGTTAAACTAGATAAAGCTTGAGGTAAGGAAAGGGCGATTCCAGAGCCTAATAAGATTGAGGCTGCCGGTGTTAGTATAGCGATCATCACCCACTGTATTTCCCGCTTTTCAATTTTCTTCCCCCTATACTCCGGCGTTCTTCCAACCATTAATCCCGCTAAGAACACCGTTAAAAGCACATATAACAACATGCTGCACAGCCCCACGCCTATCCCGCCAAAAACAAGTTCTCCCAGCATGATATTAAAGAGGGCAACGCCGCCTGCAAGCGGCGAAAGGCTGTCTATGGCACCATTTGATGAACCATTTGAAGTGGCCGTAGTCGAAACAGTCCAAAGAAGCGTATCGTGTAATCCAAAGCGAGACTCTATCCCCTCATACACTAGATCGGTTCCTAAGACTGGATTGCGCATATAACTTGCAATATTGGAGATAAAAATGCCCGACAGCCAGATGGATAGCATGACTAGCAAAAGAAGCCATGCATGCTTTTTAACTTTTGACCTGACTCCATACTTGTAGACCAAAGCAGCAGGCAGCAGCAAAATCGCAAAAGTTTCTAAAAAATTGGTCAAGGGTGTCGGATTTTCAAAAGGGTGGGCGCTATTGGCATTAAAGAACCCACCTCCATTGGACCCAAGCTGTTTGATTGCGACCTGAGAGGCAACCGGCCCTAAAGGTATGGTTTGATTTGCCCCCTCTAAAGTAGTGATGTCGGCGTAAGAACCAAAGCTTTGTATAGAGCCTTGGCTGACTAAAAAGATAGCAAAAAGTAGCGACAGCGGAAGCAGCACATAAAGAGTCGATCTGACAAGATCTGCCCAAAAGTTCCCTACCGTTTGCGCAGTTTTCCTTGTGATGCCGCGGGTCAAAGGCAACAGAACGCAAAATCCTGTTGCTGCGCTTAAAAAATTTTGAACGGCTAGACCAAACATCTGAGAAAAATAACTGAGCGTTGTTTCTCCTGCATAGGCCTGCCAGTTTGTATTGGTCACAAAACTTGCAGCTGTATTGAAGGCCAAATCGAATGACAAACCTGGAAAATTTTGAGGATTTAAAGGGAGGTATCCTTGCAGCAAAAGGATAGAAAATAAAACAAAAAATCCAAGGGCATTAAATTTTAAAAGGTTTTTTAGATAGCGAATCGCAACCATCTCTTCAAATGGATCGATGCCGGCCAATTTATAAATCCCCCTTTCTACAAAGCCTAAAACAGGGGTAAGAAAGGTTTTGCGCCCATCGAAAAGGCGTGGCATCCAAGACCCTATTAAGATGGCGAAAATCAACAAAAGTACGACCAAAGCGATCAGTTCTATCATCAAAATTTCTCCGGGTAAACTAGGCCATAAACAAGATAACCTACTAAGGCAAGGCTCAAAACACCTGCAAAAACAAATTCCAAAAAATTACCTCGAATAATCTAACCGTGCCGGACTTTAAAAACGTGCCCGTGCCCTTGCCCCTGCCCGTGCCCGACTTGTATTCGGCTACGAAAACATTCTTCTTTGTACTCAAAGATAAAATTGCAGGACAGACATTTTTTGGAACGGGGGAGGGGAAGAGGGGAAAAGGTTTTAAATTCGGGCACGGGCAAGGGCACGGGCACGGGCACGGGCACGTTTTCAAGTGGCTAAATTATTACCTCCCCAGAATGGGTTTGTTTTGGGGTTCCTTCTATTTCCACCCAAATGGCGCCGGAGAGATCGGCTTGCAGAAAAGTGGCGTTCTTCTGTCCTATCTTGATCGCGTCTCCCTTCCGATGGAGCAGAAAAGAACTCCACATGGAGAAAAATGGATCAAAGCCTACTTCTAACCACCTCTCATAATTATTTAAAAATGAGTTGATTAGCTGGGTTTTCAACTGTTCAAGATCAAAGGGCGTCAATGCAAATGTATTTAAACACGTTGTCGGCCTATCAAGCATTGGATGGCTGGCAACATTTAAACCGATACCCAGTAAAAGGGGAGAGGAACCTGAACCCAAAATCCCCGCCACCTTTGCCCCGCCTATCAAAAGATCATTAGGCCATTTGATTTGCACTTCAATTCCCTTGTGCTTCAAAAGCTCTGCCACTGTTGCCGCCAGAACAAGCGAAAGGGTCGAGCCATTTGTCCCATGTGGAAGGGGTAAAATAAACGTAAGATAGAGATTGCCTTTGGGAGAATCCCAACATCTATCTTCACGTCCCTTGCCCCTTTCTTGAGCCTCTGCCGATACAACGGCGATGGTCCCAGAGGGCAGTTGTTTGGCAATTCTTGCGGCCTCTTCCTGTGTAGAGGGAATCGTGGAAAAATTATAGGTCTGGTATGGCATCATAGAATTCGCGGTAAATGTATGTTCGAAACTAAGCGTTTAAAGGAAATTGATCCAAAACTTGTCATCATTCTGCTTTTTCTTGCGTTGATTAGTTTGTTGATCATCTCCTCGTATAGCCAAACACAGTTGGATTCGACCCAATTTTTTACCCCGATGGTCATGCAACAGTTGGTTTGGTATGGGGCAGGTTTTGCCCTATTTTTTTGCATCGCCCTTTTTGATTATCGCAAACTACGCGATTGGAGTCTGCCGCTTTATATCATTACCATTGTTGCCCTTGTAGGTCTTTTTTTCGTAGAGCCAATACAAAATGTCCATCGATGGTACCGCATCCCTTTTATAGGCTCTAGTTTCCAACCCTCAGAATATGCCAAACTAGTTACCATCTTGATCCTTGCTTGGTTTTTAGAAAGAAATCGAGATCAGACAAAAAGGCTAACCACCGCTCTTCTTGCCCTGTTGATTGTCTTCATCCCATTTTTTTTAATACTCAAAGAGCCAAATCTTGGGACAAGTCTTATCTTCCCTCCCATAGCTTTAGTGATGTTTTATTTTGGCGGCATCCATCGGTTTGTCATCAAAAGCATCTCCCTCGTCCTTGCTTTAGCGCTTCTGTTTGTTGTCTTTAAATTCACGGCAGTGATTCCTCATGAAGCCTTTCGTCCCTATGCAACGGTTTTTTTAAAAGATTATCAATACGACAGGCTTGATCCCAATACCCTTCACCAAAGGGCATCCCTTACAGCTATCGCTATTGGCGGGCTTGCAGGTTCAGGCATTGGCAAAAGCGAATTTGCAGGCAATGGATGGTTGCCAACCCCCTATACAGATTCAGTTTTTCCAGCCTTTGGAGAAGAGGTCGGCCTCATCGGCCTCCTTTTTCTCCTCACGCTTCTTTATCTGCTCATCTTCCTCTCTTTCAAAACGGTCCTTGTTGCAAAAGACCCTTTTGGCAGGCTGATTGCCGCCGGCATCAGCATCTATCTAGCCGCCCACATGCTCATGAACATCGGCATGATGGTTGGCTTTCTCCCCATCACCGGCGTCCCCCTCATCCTCGTTTCCTACGGCGGATCTTCATTGTTAGCAACAATGGGTGCACTCGGACTATTGCAAAGTGTATACACGCGTCGTTTTTTATAAGGAGTGGGCGATGAAATGATAAATTATTTATTACGTTTGGTATTAACATTTAATTCTCAAACCTCGATAATTAAACAAATTTGACATGGACTTCACTTCAAAAAAAAGGAATAATTATGACAACACCAATCAACCTAACTTCAGTTCAACAATTCACCATAAATCCCGATCATTATTTACACAGCGGGACAAGCATTAAAGACCAGGTCGAAAAATTAGCTACAGAGGTAAAAAAGTCTTGTGTAGAATGGCAATTACCTACATATAAGCCTGCCGACTTTAACAATCTTTTGAAAAAAATTAAGGCCATAACAGACCTAACGGAAGATCAACAGATCCAAGTTAATGATCTGTTTCGCCGAATTTTCTTACGTGCAAATTATGTATTTATTGACCTTCCTCTTGATTCTTCAAATTTGGCTGAAGCTGTAGAACTTATCTGCCTCGATTCTCCGAGGATGCCGCCCGACTCCGACTTACTTAAGTCCGTTGTTAAGAATCTATTACAAATCCCAAAAGACGATTGCTTAACTTTTTTCGAAGCAGTACGGCCTCTTTTTGATCTCAAAACATTGGGATGTCTCAACCCTATAGGTACTTTTTTCGAACAATTGCGGATGTTCGAAAAGAAGGAATGGCTCGAAGTTGTTCAAGAGCTCCTTCCTTTTCTCGAAAAGAGGTCCCCTAGTTGCTTTGCTTTTCAAGCATTGGCACCTCTCTCAAGAGAAAATAGGAAGCACATCATTGAATTAATGGCCCCTTACAACAAAGTCTTTCCCCATAGCAAAGAAAGCGCAAAGAATATTTTCGCTCATTTACCAAAGCTGCTTGCCTCTCTTCCCCAAGAAGATCGGAATATTCAAAACACTGCAGCCCTCGTCCGGTTTATTAAGTACGGCTTTTTAGAGACGACCTCGCAAGAGGGGCTTATCCTCCTTCTTAAAAGTCCACATTGATGACTTTGCGAACCTCGCTTTCTATTTGCCTTTGTTGATGAAATCGAATTTTTAAAACAAAAAACCCCTGAAAGCTTTTGGCCCTCAGGGGTAGTGTTGCAACTAGATTTTGCCGTTAAAAATCTATAGCTGCTGACAAGACAATCCCGTAGAAGGAAAGATTGCCTGTTGGGCTGTTTGTGATAACATTTTGTAAACTAGGTCCAACTATATTGCGGAACCGGTTGTAGCCAAAGAAAATGTGTTCTTCATACCCGAAATTAATTGTGAGCAAGCTTTCATCGCAGTTGACCCTTTGTCTCCAACGAAGGCCAAACGCCATGTCTGCATTGCAAAGAATGGTGTCGTAGTTATCGGTGATCCGATAATTGATCGGTTCTGTTGTTGTGATAGTAGTGACGCCAAACTGATTGGTAGCGCTAGTTTTTTGAGTGACACGAGCACGACCAAAAGTTGCTCCAGCGGCAAGCTCTCCGTAGAACGCAAGATTGCATCCCAAATCGAAGGACATATCAAGTCCCCCTTCAAGACCGACCCCTTTAAAGTCGTTATACATCTTGACCGCTTCTCTGGTTTGGCCAATTGAGTTGGTGAAGGCTGTTTCAACAGTAAATTGATTAAAGCCAGTAGCGTTTTTTTGGATGTTATAGTTTTGGTTGATAAAGAGAGCTCTCAAACCTGCGTGAGGTCTTAAAGTCATCCAGCGAGCAACATAAAACTCACGTCCAAAATCTAAATCCAACTGGTTAAATTGGATTCTCCAGTCTACTTCAAGAGCAACTTGTGTTTGTGAAAAGATATCAGTTGAATCGAAGGCGCCAGAATAAGCAGGAGCGAACAGAGAACCTGAAATACCTGTAGCACTCCCCAGGGTTAAATTGTCTATAAAAGCAGAGGAGAAGGTTGTATGGGTATCAGTACGGTAATGAGTATATTCTAAACCGACACTCCAGCTATCGCAGGGGAGATGATAGCCAATTCCGATACGAAAACCAGAATCCCACTCAAATTTTGGATAAACTTGCTTAGCATCGGTTGTACCAAGGAAGTCAAAAGAATCCGCTTCAGTTTCAGCAACACCTATGGGGCTCTCTGTCAAGCTGTTTAAAGTACCAGCAGAAATCCCTTCTTGATTTGGTTTCCAGTAAAGATAGGCAATATTGGCATACCAGCCGCAGCAATCTGCAATGAATACACCTGGGTTATAAGCATAGCCATAGCAAGGTTCTACTCTGGGAGCACAGCAATTATCATCGTTAAATGGATCTGCTTGCAATGCTGATACAGAAAGAACTGCTACTGTTACAGCGCTCCAAGTCTTTTTGAGGAAAGACCTCATCTTTTTCTCCTTGTCGTTTTCCAACTCTAAGACCTTCTAAGATTCCAAGTGAACCGTTTGAATATTCGTTCGCATTTTGCTTAAAGGTCGATTTCTAAATGTTAAAATTCTTCATACTCAACCCAAGTTATTTTGAGCAACACCTTTTTCACTTTGTACTGTAAGACGTTATGTAAGAAAAAAATTGAAAAATTAGAAAAGCAGCCTATCTGTCAATTTCTGATCGTGATCGGCTCTTGGCAAGGGTTCAGGGCTTAGCTGCTCTTTGTAGCCAATACCGACTCTAGGTATTCCTAGAGGGAGTAGGGATAAGAGCTTGTCATAAAACCCGAGTCCCCTGCCTAAACGATAATACTCGTTATCAAAAGCAAGGCCTGGAACAAAGATGAGGGAAATTTCCTCAAGTGGAACTTCAGGAAGGTGACTATTGGGTTCTAAAAGAGAATAAATCGAGGGAGAAAGATCCTCGATTTTGTGAATTTGATGGAAAGAAAGGGTAGCGCCACTGATTTTGGGGAAGATGATACGATGTTCGCCCAGCCAAAGCTTGTAGATAGGCCACAGGTCTATCTCACCTTTAAAAGGGGAAAAAACAGCGATCATCCCTTTTTTATTAGATACCCGATCGTCAACCCAAGAAGGCAAAAAGCTCTCTGCTTGTTGGGAGGCGCTTTTTTTCTCTCGACGGAAAGATGTTTGAGAACAGCCTGATAATGCTCTCTTAAAGCCTTTTTACTGGATGATGGGTTTTCCACTTTCGTATGTAACCTTCTGCCTTAACAAGCCATCCTTGTCAAAAAGAGTAGCAAGTCCATTTCCCTGCTTTATAGACGAAATAGGAGATCTTTCCCCTTTTTTAAAATATTCCCCTTTGTCCAGTAGGTCATTGTTATAAGATTCGATCAGAAGTAAATCTCCTGTAGGATACCAAGCAAGGGCAAGTCCCTGCTTTTTATTTTTGATCACTTCCCTTTCACTTTCTTTGACGCCGTTTGGATACCAAGTCGTCACTTGCCCTTGAATATTTCCTTCGATCCATTCCATGGCAATTTTCTCTTTCCCATTTAGATAGTATAGGGTTTCTAAGCCATGTTTTTCTCCATGCCTTACATGAAAGACCGAAGTTGTCCTTCCGCTCTCGTCCAAAGCGATCACCTTCCCTCGGATCTCTCCATCATGGATTTCCTGCTCCTGTTTCAAAACAGCAAGAACAACATACAACCGAGAGCCTTCTCCCTCATTCACAAAGTTAACGATTGACCCTTCTTTTGAAAAAGAAACTCCGTATGCAAGCAATCCATTTTTATACAATTCAACCGTTGCAATTTTTTCGGCATCCCAATAGGTCTCTGAGGGGCCGTGTAAAACCCCGTTTTTATACTGGTGTCTTTCTAATAGAACACCGCTTGTAGAATAGAGAAGTTCACTCCCTTCAATCACCCCGTTTTTATAAGGTGTTTTAGATAATATAACTCCAAAGGAAGAGTAGGTCTCGGCAATCCCATCTAAAGCCCCTTTCTTGTATTGGATTTTGGCAATCTGATGCCCTTCTTCATCATAAGCAAATGACAACCCCTCAAAAACCCACTGACTTTCGGCTAGAGGGGATAAATCAGGCGGGCCCCCGATCACGTGTGTTTTTACCTTAACTTGTCCATTTGCATACCACTCCTGATACAGACCATAGGCACGGGCATTTTTAATTTCTAAATATTGCTTAATTTGGCCATTTTCAAAATAGGTAGTTAAAAAAGAGCGAATGGCTCCTTCTCTGTCAGGTTGATAAACCCGTAAAACCCGTTTATAGGGTTGAGAGCTCAAGAAATTGACATTTTCGAAACCTTCCAACTTCTCTTTGATCGTGATATTTTCAGAGAAACCGTTTCTATCGATGATTTGAACGGAAGATAGCCGGGCTCTTTCTTTTACAGGATTTTTTGATTCTAACGAAAAGGAAATAATTAACAATAAGCAAACAATTAATCTCATAAGTATTCTCTTTTAAGTAGTTTCAAAAACAGTTGAAAATGCTCTCGGTTGTTTAGCCCCTCTTTTTTTTCGATTTTTAAATCGGTGATCAAAAGGTGTGGACGCCCCTCAGGGGGTTTTTCTTCTAAGTTTGCACCTTCGATCAAAACTAGCAGTTTTTTTAGATCGCCCAAATCGATCTCAACAGGGTGCGAAAGGGTTTCAATGGTCTCTTGAAATGTTGGATACGATTTGACTTGCCCTTCGATAAACCTGACCTCATTTTGGCCGTTGGTTAAAAAATCGTACCTCTTCTTTAAGGGCTCGGATAAGGGGATCGGTTTTTCAAAGAGGGATTCTATGGCCGCTACTTCGTTTTGTAAAAGAGGAAGAGGCTCTAAATACTTATCGATATAAAAGTGGTCGCTTTCTCGATAAAGTGCTCGCACAGATTTATTTTCTGCTTGTTTCCTCTCTTTTGTCAAAATCTCAACTTCTAACATCGACAAGGCCTCTTCGACCCGTTCGATGTGATCTGCTATCGAAGAGAAATGGAGATAAATAAGAAAAAGAGGGAGGGCTAAAAGGATCGATAAGTAGAAAAAAAGCCGTTTTGTAGACAAGGTATCAATGGACATAGGCTGTTTGATCCTTTAGTAAGAACGAGGTTTTGTAACTTCCTCTTGTCACATTCCATTTAACTTCCCCTTTAGGGTCAACAAAGGGATTGGGGTTGATGAGAAGGTCATGAAACTCCCTTGCCCATTTAGGAGAAGGCGTCGTGAACTCTAAATCCACTTTAACCTGGTATTTCTCCTGCTTTTTTTCCATTTCAGGACGTTTAATCATCGAATATTGAAGAGAAGTGATTTGCAACCTCTCTTCTTCTCCAACGACTTCGTCCAGCGTTGCCAACCATGCTAAAAGATCGGTCACCTTGGGGACATTGGGATGAAGAGGAAATAAAATCGGCGTAGAGGCCAAGTCTTTTTGAACAAAGTGAGCCCTCGCAACGATATCATTTGGACTTAAAAAGACAAGATCGGTCGCTCTCCCTCCCCCTTTTTCGACAAAATGCTCTTCAAATTGTTCTTCACTTTTCCCAAGTAAAGATAATGTATAGGCCCATTTTTCCCTTAAAAGATCTTCTTTCCAAGACAGGTAAGAAACACCGGCAATAAACAAGGCAGCAAGGGCCAATAAAAATGCGCCGCACACTAAAAATAAACGAGGGCTGGTTCTTTTCCAGGGAAGTGGAGGTTGGAGTTGCTTTTCTCGTAAATTAATACCGTTTGTTTTTCCGACAAGCGAACCGACTGCACCTCCAAATGGGAGGACAAATCTTTCCCAGTCACTCGTCGTCAATCCGTAGATTTCAGTAGGTTTAACAAAAACATAAGGCTCAGGCGGAGCGATAACACGTTCGGTGGAAAAGGTGAGAATTTCTTTGGCAATGGGGGTTTGCAATTCTCGAGTTAAAGAACCTATTGCTCTTGCTAAACTGCCCTTTTGTAGGGGATGGGGAAGTTTTACGGCCCCTAAAAGAGCCCCTTCTTTTTCAACAATGAATAAAGATGCCTCTTCTTGGACCAACAAAACCCCTCTTGGCACATCTCTTGGGCTTACTGCATGGGCGGCGGTTGCAAGACAAACCGGCGCCGCTGTTACCCCTTCTGCTATCAAGCCTAGTTCCTCAAAAGGTTTTAACGACTCTTGTAACCCCGGCGCCGTCGTGATAATAAGAGTGACTCTTCTTTTGCCCTTTTCGACAGGATGTAAAATCCTATCAAAGGCGACATCTCCTTGTTGGGTTGAAAAGAGCCCTTCTACCTCATGCGGCAAAGCTTGATCTATTTCATTAGATGTTTTTAAAGGAAGCACTAGAGGGCGGACCAGAAGGGGCGCCTTTTTGCTTAAAACAAGAGTAATAAGGTGATTGTCAAACGCTTTGACTTCATCAAGTAAAGCGTTCACCTCAATCACCCCCTTATTTAAGGATAAGGCGACACCTCGTCCGTCGAGAGTAAAACAAAGGGTTTTATAAGCAGGTGATGAAACTGGCATTGATAGCCAAAATTTTATCCTTTAACAACAATTAACGCGAGTCCATTGGGGCACTCTGCATAACTATACAATTAACCACAGAGGCAGTGAGATCACAGAGAAAACATGAGAACACCGAGACTGATTCTATCGTCGTCACCTCAACCTTTAACTTTTTAACCAAAAGAATGGCTCTCAAGACTCTCATATTTTCTCTGTGATCTCACTGCCTCTGTGGTTAGTTATGCAGCGATGGCGTTTACTGGTCTAAGGTGTAGCCGAGCTGCAGTTGGACTTTTCCGAATTTTTCGTTAAAGAATTGCAGTTGCTCCTTGGTAAAAGCCTCTTTCCAAGTTCCGGTTTTCCCTGAGCGAAAGGTATTAGATTTCTTCCCCTTATCGCCGTAAAGAATCGATTGAAGTTCTATCGCCTTTTCTGGAGACATGGGGATTTGGATGTGGTTGGCAATCGCAAAAATGAGGGCTAATTGCCGGTCGTCATTCCCTCCCCCTTCAGACCCGACAAAATCTTCATACCGGACAATCAGACAATTGGGGTGTTCGATCAGGGGAATTAAAGCTTCAGCGTGTCTTAAGGGAGTGTGTATATAACCGCTTAAGCGAATATTATCATGTTTCAAAAGGAACCACAGTTTTTCTGTAAAGTCTGTTGGTCCTATATATCTTTCTATCCAATCCCATTCGTAATAAACCTGCGAGATTAGCACGTCTCTTAAGTCACGGATGTTGACGAGTAGAGGGCTATCTGGATTGTTATTAAGAAAACGGAGGACAGGAAGCGCAAGATCGCCGTGAGAGATGAGGTAGGTGTTCGGACTCTTTAATCGCTGAATTCTAGCATCTAATTTCTTAGGTTTTTTTGGTTCAAAATAGTTCCATCCGGGCAATTGCAAAGTCATTGTAATATTTGTTTGATGTTTGCCCTGAGCCAATTCTAAATATTTCTGCAACAGATGGGTCCCACTTTTTGGAATAGTTACAACAACAAAGTGACAGGAGCCTAACGGTTTTGGCTCGTCTAAAATATTTGCTTGCAACGAGAGGTTAAAAAGAAAAAAGAGGGCTAAAAAGCGAAAAAGCATAGGGATTTTTTTCTAAAGGGGTTAAAATATGCCCATGTTTATACAGATCGTCCATTATCTCTTCACCCTATTCCAATTGATGCTGATTGTTCGGGTTCTTTCTTCGTGGGTGCCGGAAATCCAACAGCAAAAATGGCTCCGATTTATTTCATTTTATACCGACCCTTACTTGAATCTATTCAGAAAAATCATACCGCCGATCGGCATGGTCGATATTTCACCGATCATAGCTTTCCTCGCCCTGCAGTTTTCTGAAAATATTTTTATTATGTTGGTTGGCAGTGTATAAAGAACATTTTCAGATCGGCGATCTTCGCCTTGAAAGCAATATATTTTACGCACCCCTGGCAGGATGCTCCGATTATCCCTACAGAAAAATGGGTTCCAAATTTCGCCCTGGTTTGATGTGGTGCGAAATGGTCAAAATGGAGCCTTTAGTCCGTTATGAACCTAAAACCTATCAACTTTTAGATGTCGACCACTCGCTCGGCATGGTTGTGGGTGCTCAGCTTTGCGGCAGCAATCCTGCTATCGCCGGGCAAGCAGCCGCCATCATTGAAGAGCTTGGTTTCCCCATCATCGATTTAAACTGCGGATGCCCTGTCGATAAAGTGACAAAAGATGGAAGTGGTTCAGGCCTTCTAAAAACTCCGCAAAAAATTGGTGAAATCCTCTCTAACATGGTCGCCAGAGTTAAAATTCCTGTGACTCTTAAAATCAGAGCTGCCTGGGATGATGACGATGAAATTGTCACCCCCTTGATCACAGAGATTGCTGAAGCGGCAGGGGCCAAAGCCATCTGCATCCATGGTAGAACAAGAGAGCAAGGCTATCGAGGCAATGCCAACTGGGAAACCATCAAAATGGCCAAACAAGTGGCCAAAAATATCGTCGTCATTGGAAACGGAGACCTCTTCTCTGCAGAAGCTGTTTATAAAATGGGCCAAGAAACAGGCTGTGACGCATTTTTAATCGCACGTGGCACAATGGGCCGCCCCTGGTTTATTGACGAAGTGCGGGCTTACAGCAAAGGTGAGCCTTTCTCTTATACCCACGACCAAAAATTAGGGGCGCTGCTTGAGCATTTTGAGATGATACAAGCCTATCAGAATGATCGGCGCGCTCTAACCGATATGCGGCGAGTCGGTCCTTGGTATTTTTCAGATACTCCAGGGGCTAAAGTGGTTCGTCATACCATCGCACATGCCACTTCGCTTGATCAAATAAGAGAATTTTTAGCCCAACTTTCCGAAGAAATGGTCCAAGCGGTATAGGCATCGCCCGTCCTTCTTTCCATTGAAATTCCACCGAATTAGCGCTATAAATACGATCTGATCCACCCTTGTAGTGTCATATCGTATGTTTCAAAACGCAAAAAAAACCTTCTCCGCTGTTGTTCTAATACCTTTATTATTCCATTCGACAGAGCTTATCGGCGCTCTTTCTCACAATGAACTTCAGGTACAAAGCCAGGTAGACGGACTTTTATCTATCGACAGCGAAATACTCGATCAGTTGAGTGGCGTGCAATATACCAACGATCCTTACCTTGTCGGTCTTTTAAGCCAACAGTTTATCCGCAGGCTCTACGACCCGATCCGCATTTTTGTAGTGGACCCTTGCTATACTCCTTATTGTGATGGAATCACATTTTGGGCCCAAGGAGGCTGGGGGCACGACCAATTACGAAATGATGGAAACGGCTTTGGCTTTCATTCCACTAGCCTCAATTTAACTTGGGGTGCTCAAAAAACATTTTTAACCGATTTCATATTCGGTGCGGGTTTATCCTACGATTACGAATATATACACTATAATCTAAACGGCTACGGTCGAATGAACAGCGGCTTTTTGGGCCTCTATGGCCTCTACCGCCCTGATAGATTCTACGTTCTAGCTGATGCGGCTTTTGGCTATACCCAAAACAAAGTCCATAGAAATTTTGTCGTTGAAGGATTTGTGGAATCTGCAGACAGTCGGCCTAAGTTTTACAATTTTACAGCTTATTTAGAGGTCGGCTTTGACTTGCCCCTATCCAACTTATTAGTGCAGCCGTTTGCGGCCATTGAAAGCATCAGCTATTGCTGCAATGGATTTAGCGAAAGTAATGAATCAGAGCTTGGCCTTTCTTTTCAAAAACTTGACCATACAAATGCTTTAACTCGTGCAGGTCTTCATCTAACCACCTATGAACATTGCTGGGGGTTTTACTTCAGCGCCGACATCTCTTGGAACTATCGGTTTACCTCTTCCAACAACAGATTAAACCCATCATTCCTCAGCTTTGGAACCCCCTTTAATCTCCGAGGTGTATCAGTATCAAAAAGCAGCGTAGAAGGTGCAGTCACTGTTTCTAACCACATCACAGAAAAATTGCGCTCTTACATCGAAATCAACGGGGAAGCATGGAGTCGCGCCGCCTCATACAACCTCCAGCTCGGCCTCCAGTACCTCTATTGATGAATAAGGAGTGGGCGCCCTTAACGCTCGAAAGCGCTTCAGTTGAAAAAACATCGACATTCGGCTCTACTGCGTAGGCCAATGTCGATGTTTTATTCAAATGAGGCCTTTCGAGTCTTTGAGGTTCTAGCGCCCACTCCTTATTTTTATATCTTGGACCTGCTATAAACTTTGTCCCATTGGAGATAATATGCTTAAACTACTAACCCTTCTTTTACTTTCAGTATCCCTTTCTGCTTTTTCGATTAATGAGGAATGGACTGCTAGCCAAGTGATCAACAGCCCAGAACTTGCAAGTGCCTTTGCTGGCCTCTCAGATGCTGCTACAGCTGAAGCGCTCGATCAATTGAGCGGCAACCAACATACTAACGACCCTTTTATCACATTCGCACTCAACCGCCAATTTGTAAGAAGAATGTATGATCCAGTAAGAGAACTTGTGACAACAATGCCTTGCTGCAGATGTGAAGACCCTTGTTTGGTGGGGCTAGATGCCTGGGTTGAAGGAAGCTATGATCGGATCATCACCGAAAATGACGCTAATAGCTTTGGTTTTAACTCCAGCGGATATGAAGTGACTTTAGGTTTGCAAAAATCTTTATGTGACACCGCTTTAATTGGGATCGCAGGTTCTTATGCACATGATTTTGTTCATTATAACTTAGGTGGACACGGGAAGTTAGATACTGGCTTGTTAGGGATCTATGCCCTTTATCGTCCACAACATTGGTATATCATGTATGACATCTCCGGAAGTTATACAAACAATAAAATCCACCGTCCTATTAACGTAGGCCCTTTAAATTTTGCTGCCGACAGCTCAGCCCCTACCTACCATGTCGTGACTTATGGAGAAGTTGGTGTTGATCTTCCAATGTGCTGGGTCTTGTTCCAACCATTTTTTGGAATCGAAAGCCAAACCTATTGGAGAGATAGAACAATTGAAAGTGGTGCAAGTGTAGCAAATCTTGTCGTTTATGAAAGAAGGCATACATTGACAACAAGCCGTCTTGGCCTCCATGCCACATCAAGACCTTACTGCACTTTCTCTGTAAGCTTGGATGCCGCTTGGAATTGCCGTTTGACACATGAAGATGTTCTTTTTTGGCAAACGTTCCAAAATTTTGGAGATTTTTTCCAAGATCATGGCCTCCATTTGAATAGAAACAGTTTTGATGGAGCCATCACTGTCACTTCTGCCTTCGAAGAGAACTTCAAAGCCTACTTACAAGGCACCACCGAAATCTGGAACAGAGCCACCGACTATTCTGTTGTTCTTGGTGTTGTAGCTAACTTTTAAATAAGGAGTGGGCGCTTGAGGGCGCCCAATTCAATTTCTACCTTCGGCTGTAAAAGGGTTTTTTCCATCTTTGATTGGATTTTTTTTACGGGCTGCCTGCAAACGGCCCTTGGCCATTTTCGATTACCAAAAAATCTACATTACGCAACGCGTTTGGAGTGCTAAACTCCTGTTTAGCTTTCACTCTCAATAATAAGTGAAAGCTAAACAGGAGTTTAGCACTCCAAACGCGTTGCGTAATTAGGCGAGATTCAGAGCGCTAGCCGAAAATGGCCATTCCGGTGTTTGAAGGAATAGCGCCTACTCCTTTTTTATTTTGATAGTGTTATAACCTTCCAAATCTATGGATAACGAACTACTACAAGGTTATAGGGAATTGTACGATGTGACGATTCCGGATTTGACCTATTTTATTAGGCAAATCGATTGTCGCGATGGATGCCCTGTCAATACAGATGGGCGGGGATACATGCTGGCACTCCATGCGGGGAACTTTTTAGAAGGGTACAAGATAGCAAGAGGGCCAAACCCCTTTGCCTCAATCTGCGGCATGATCTGCGGCGCCCCCTGCGAAACAACGTGTAGAAGAGATAGGGTAGACAAAACACTTACGATTAGGGCGCAAAAGCGATTTTTAGATGAATGGTTTGGCCTTTCCAAAGAGGCGCATATCCAATCTTTGGAATTTAGCTACGCTCGCGGTTCTACAAAACCAACACCCAATGGTTTAAAAGTAGCCTGCGTAGGAGCAGGAGTTGCTTCTTTAACACTTGCTCACGATTTATTGCGCCTTGGCTATGCTGTTGATGTCTACGAATGGATGTCTCAACCTGGCGGTATGCTTTATTACGGAGTTCCTAAATATCGCCTTAAAAACGAAATCGTTGTGAACGAATGTTATGCAATCGAAGCTTTGGGAGCTAAAGTTTTCTACAACCACAAAATTGGCCGTGACAAAACCATGGATGACCTATTAGACCATTATGATGCGGTCTTTTTAGGGGTGGGTTTATGGAAATCACGCGACTTGCCGATCACCGGCGCTGACCAACCAGATATCATCAAAGGGATCGATTACCTGCGTGTACTATGTGCAGGTGGAACATGGCCCATTAAAAAGCACATGTTGGTGATTGGAGGAGGAAACGTTGCCTTTGACGTGGCTCGCTCTTCAGTAAGAAATGGGGCCGACACAGTTACAATGGTCTGTTTGGAAGCCCGAGATGAACAGACAGCTGATGAATTTGAGATCGAAGACGGCATGGAAGAGGGTATTACCATTCTGAATCGTTTAGGCCCCAAAGAGATTGTCAGAGATGATGAAGGGAATGTGATTGGATTGAAAGTGCAGCAAATCCTCTCTCTTTTTGATGTCGAAGGGAGGTTTGCTCCTCGATGGATTGAAGGGAGTGAAAGGGTGATCCCCTGTGATTGCATTGCCCTTGCTATTGGCCAGGGGCTTGACGCCTCCTTCATGGATGGTTGGAAAGAGAAGGATAAGCTAGTCCTAGATAGAGGGTTAATCAAGGTTGAGCGTGGAACCGGGCGGACGTCTATTCCTAAACTATATTCCGGAGGAGATGCAGGATATGGACCTGCTCTTTTTATCACTGCCATTCGGCATGGACAGGAGTCTGCAAGGGCCATTGACCATGACTTGCTTGGGACCAATCCTTACCAAGAATTTTCGGCAGAGTTTCACGAAATCCAGCCAATGCGAGACAAAACCTATCTAAGAACCCCTTACGCTCTTCCTACTGCACAGCCTGTAAAAGAGAGAGTCCACAACCTGAACATGGTAGAAAATAACTACACCATGCAAGAGGCTATAGAACAAAGTAACCGTTGTTTGCAGTGTCACGTTTCTCCAGTTTTTGATGGCTCCCTTTGTATCAAATGCAATGGGTGTGTCGATGTCTGCCCTACCAATTGCCTCTCTCAAGTTCCTATCAGCAAGCTGAATCTGGATTTGGCCGATGGAAGTTTGCGCAAAGCTGTCGATAACTATTATGGAGTCGATAGTCGAGGGATGGAAAAAGAATCGCTCGACCTGATGGGAACAGCCATGTTAAAAGATGAGGATCTTTGTATCCGTTGCGGGCTATGTGCCGAGAAGTGTCCAACCCAAGCGGTGACCATGGACCTGATGGATTATAGCTTTAGATGGATTGGTTAATTTAATTTTAAACCACAGAGACACGAGAGATCACAGAGAAAGTATGAGAAGATTGAGAGGAGTTAACTAGTCATGCGAATTTTGGTGAAATTCAATCGAACATCTATAAATCAAAAGGCTTTCCTCACTATCTCAAACAGCCTCTGTGATCTCTGTGTCTCTGTGGTTTGTCCTGCAATGAGACCTTAATTTGTGGCTTGGGCGGTTATAGGAACGATTGTGATGGGCCTTTTCTCCTTTTTTTGCTATTTCTATTACGCACGAAAAGGACAATTCGACAACTCAGAAGAGATTAAATATATCGTGTTCAGGGATAGAGACGATGCCTAAATATCGCAATTCATTAAATAAAGATGGGGATGGATACGACCCTGCCATGAGCAGGAGGCGTTTTCTTGTTCTGCTAGGAGCAGCAGCCGGCTTTGGTGCGCTACAGCTGCTTGGCGTCTCTGTACTCGGTTTCCTTTATCCCAATGCGATGAAAATCCCCCCTTCCATCTTTTCTATTGGACGTCCTGAAGATGTTTTGTCAAAGGATGGAAAGCTTTTCATGGCCAGCCAAAAGGTGTTTATTCAATCGCAGGCTGGCAAGGTGCGCGTTCAGACAGCTGTTTGTACCCACTTAGGCTGCACCGTCAACATGACAGAGACCGGCTATAAATGTCCGTGTCATGGTTCTGTTTACGACAAGCTAGGCAGAAACGTTTCTGGCCCAGCGCCGAGACCTTTAGTTTTTTTTGACGTCTTCAAAGGGGCATCAGGAGATTTGATGGTGGATAAAGCAAAAACCACTTTAGATTACGACACAGCGTGGTTTTCAGCATGAATCTTCAGCAATTCCCTTCAGAACTTGAAATACCCAGGGCTGCATCACCCTTTCAGGGTTTTTTTACCCTGGGCTACAATCCTGCACCCCATTCTGGGGTGCTCCACTTTTTTCTAACGGAAATTGCTGATGAACTTTAAAGGCCAGCCAAAAGAAAGTTTTCTTGCCCATTTGCTCGACATGCCAAGGGCCTTTATTCGATCCATTTTTCGGCACAATTATCCCAATAACGATGTTGACCGTTCGGAAATTGTGTTCAAAAACTTCTTTTTGCATATCCATCCTGTCAAATGTCATAAAAACTCAATCGACCCCTTTTATACGCTAGGACTAGGCGTCATCTCTTTCTCTCTCTTTGTGCTTCTAACTATCTCCGGCGTTGTTTTGATGTTTTATTACATCCCGGCTGAAGATAGGGCCTACGAGATCATGAAGGATTGGCAAGACACCACCCCTTTCGCACAAATGTGGCGCAATATGCACCGTTGGAGTGCCCACATGATGGTGCTGTTTGTCTTTCTCCACATGTCGAGGGTCTTTTATACCGGTTCTTACAAGGGTGAACGGAAGTTTAATTGGGTCGTCGGTGTCATCTTAATGGTCTTGACGCTGCTTCTCTCTTTTACCGGTTATCTTCTGCCATGGGATCAGCTTGCCTTCTGGGCTATTACGGTGGGCTCTGAAATTGCAGGCTACGCCCCTAACATTCCCGGCTTTCAATACAACATCAATAAAACAATGTTGTTAGCATCGACAAGTGTTGGGCAAGATGCTCTGATCCGCTTTTATGTCCTCCATGTGGCTGTTCTGCCTCTCGCGGCCACATTACTTATCGGAGTGCACTTCTGGAGAGTTCGAAAAGACGGGGGCCTTTCCCGTCCGCCCGATAAATTTAAGCCAGAGCCCTACAGAGTCGTGCAACGAAGTGATACAAAAGAGTCGTTTGCGCCCGGTGTAAAACGAACCTACGGACTGATGGAACTGGTTAGAGGAACGTGCCCCACCGTTGACAAAGGACCCTATAATTTCGTGTTCACCTGGCCTCATCTACTTCGGGCTGAAATGGTGGCCTTTCTATTTAGCACAGTATTGGTTCTAGCACTCTCTTTTATCAATGCGCCTTTAGAAGAAGCGGCTGACCCAACCAAACCTCCAAACCCCTCTAAAGCTCCCTGGTACTTTTTAGGTTTGCAAGAGATGGTCTCTTATTCGGCTTTTTGGGGTGGCGTAGGCGTGCCCGCTCTCATGGTCATCGGATTGATGTTAGTCCCCTATTTAGATAGAAACCCCTACGGGACTGGTTATTGGTTTCACAGAAGCCGTTATGTGGCCATTTTTCTATTTACAGCCTTCATGGTGTGGCAAACCCTTTTTATCATCATTGGAACCTATTTCCGAGGGGCCAACTGGGGTTGGATCTATCCTTGGTTTGAAAACTATGCGAGGCACTGATGAGGTCGGGCAGTAAATATCAATTGATTCCCAGGGTTGCATCACCCTTTCAGGGTTTCTTTACCCTGGGCTACCATCCTTCACTCCATTCTGGGGTGTTTTATCAGTTTTTTAAGGAGAAATGTTGATGAGGTCAGCTAACAAGTACCAACTTTCGCTGATCCTCCTTTTATTGGTCACCGCTGCCCTGTTTTGCGTCTTTTGGTTTAGAGAACTTTTTCCCGAATATAAAATTTATCAAGAGGCCTTTCAGAAGGTAGAGCTCTTCCGATCTTCTTTCACAGGAGAGCCACCAGCCCCCTTTTCTCTCGGTGTAAAACAAATTCTGATGATGGAAGGAAAGGGGCCCGAAAAAGTTGACCGGTGCGTCTCTTGCCACGTTGCACTAGAAGTTGAGGATTTTTCTCCTACCAGGATTGCAAAAGACATCAATGGCGAAATTTTAAGAGACAACCATGGCGTTCCAATCAAAGAGAGAAACCCCACCTATGTCTTCTATTTGCTTCGAGAAACGATCGATCAGCTAAGAGACCCTGACACCATCGCCTCTCTTGAAAAAAATAGCGATCAAAGCGCGGTAGACGAACGGCTCAATAGAGCCAAGCAATTGGAGGCCATTTCCACCCCTAAAATTGAAGGGGCTCTTCAAATGCATCCTCTGATGGGTAAAGAGGTGCGTCCGTTGGAATACCATCCGATGAACGAATTTGGTTGCACAAGTTGTCACAGTGGAAATGGTAGAGCCTTAACCCTAGATCGTGCCCATGGTCCTATTTTCGACGGAACCTACGACATTGAATTTGAGGGGCCAAAACCACAATTTTTAGAACGCGACCCTATCCACGACCCAAAATTTGCCTCTATTTTTAATGATAAGCCGGGCGACAAACTTCTCTTTCAAACCACGCCCATGTTGATTGGCCCTTTAATGGAGGCCAAGTGTGTCCAATGCCATAAAGTAGGTGGAGAACAGTTTGAAGAGGCAAAAGGTAAGATCACCAGACTTTTGCAGCAAAAGGACAAAGAGCTTGACCTTCAGAAAAAAGGTGTGCAACAAGGCATAGATGCCTTTATGACGCTCTACGGATTGCAAGAGATCATTCAAAAGAATGGGATTGAGAAAGCAAAAGAGATCGTTTTAAAAAAGACACATGACGATACATTGCCTCTTCCTAATGTTAAGGCCGCCAAAGGGCAATTGAGGCTTTTAAACGAAGCGGCGAATCAAGCGGCAATTCCCGCTGAGAAAGACGAATCACCCCAGAATGGGGTGAAGGAATATAGCCCAGGGTTAGGAAACCCTGAAAGGGTGACGCAACCCTGGGTACATAAAAAGATGGCGGGAATTGCCGCAAATCAAACCATTCTTCTCGATCAAATCGACAAGGAAATGGAAAAGGCATTGGGCACGCCAGCCTTGACCGAATCGATTCTGAAAGACCTTGAACAAGGGAAGCCCTTACCTGACTTGTTACAAGCCAATAAAGGCTCTCCTGAGGCAACAGGCACTCTCTTCAAACTTATATTAAATGTCGATCTGACTCAAAGCATCCTTGATCATGTTTCCACAACGGAGGAAGGGGTTCGAAAAGCGGTCAACGATGCTGCCGATTTAGATCAAATGGAAAACGAGGTTGATCAGCTGACGACTCATTTTAAAAGAGGCCGTTCTCTGTACATCTCTCAAGGATGTTATGCCTGTCATAAAATTGCAGGTGTAGCACGAGGTGGGGTGGGACCTGAATTGACAAATGAGGGGAACAGCTACCCCTGGTTTGTGAAAGAGTCGATCGTATGGCCGCAAGCCGATTTAAAAACATCGACCATGCCTAACATGGTTTTAGACCATGAAGAGCTGCAAGATCTGATGACCTATTTACTCGCTCAGAAAGGAAAAAAGGCGTCTGAGTCTGATGTGGGGCGAAAAACATTGTTGAAAGCCTGGGACTCTGGCGAAAGAACGGCCATTGAAAAACCTATTCCATCCGAAGAAATTTACAATTTAAATGCCGGTATGAAAACGTTTGCCCTTCAAGGATGCGCTAGCTGCCATAGGTTAGAGGGGTACACTTCTGAAGTAGGTTTCAAATCTAATGGACAAAGAGAAACATATGAAAAGGAGCATTGGTTCCGCGATACGATTCCTGAAGATGTTGGCAGCCGTGAATTCGTAAACATCCTCAAAGAAAAGAGAGAAGAGATCGATGAACGTCTTGTTCATGGCGTTCGACCTTTTTCCATCTTAGAAGAACTTGAGGCAGAAGATCCTCAGCTATTGCCCGGTTTCTTTGCCCCCTTCCGGTTTGCATTAAGGCAAGACGGGGACCCACAATGGCAAGACCGTGTTCACCGTGTTATGAAAGGGTATTACCAAGTTTACGGCTTAGGCCGTTTAATAGGTCCAAGACCCAATTGGTCTGGTGTATACCATTCAGACGAATGGCTAATGGAGCATTTTTGGAACCCTGCAAGCCATGTTCCTCGTTCGATCATGCCTGTATTTCCTTTTGATGATTCTAAATTCCAACAATTAACCTACATGCTCAACCAATTAGGAAAGAAAAATAGAGACCATCTGAGGGGAGAATGGGAGCTATTTGGTTTTGACCCCCGAATGGCCTACCAAAGAACTTGCGCCCAATGCCATGGAGATCAATTGAAAGGCAATGGCCCTGTATCGGTTTGGATCTACCCCATTCCGAAAAACTTACGGAACGGCAATTTTTTAAGCGGCCTTGGAAGAGAGCGGATGAAAGGTTCGATCATCCATGGAGTCAAAGGGACGCCGATGGCCCCTTGGGGTGAATCACACCCGCAAAAGGGAGAAGGGTTTGCAACACCTGTTTACACAGAAGGTGAAGTGAATCTCATGGTCCAGTGGATTTTTAATCAGCTTCCCGGAGGTACAGGTGCTCAGCCAGATAAATGGCGCTATGGACCTGAAGAATTCATCCATGAATTGAACAGCCAGCCCTCTTCGCAACCTTTGAAAAGCGGATTTTTGCTTCAGATTCAAACAAAATGGACTGAAGAGAAGCTTTTTGATAAGGAACTTGGAGACCCCTATGGGATCACATCTGATCGGTACTACATAAAAAAAGAATACTACACCCCTGAGAACATTGTTGCGGGCCAACAATTGTTTCTATTGCAATGCGCCATGTGCCATGGGGCTGACGCAGATGGATCGAGCAACCGGGCCGAAGTGATGCAAGATGCAAAACCAAGGATGTTAACCAATCTCGATTGGATCGATTCGCATGATGATATGCGGTTATTGCAATCGATCACTTATGGCGTTCCGGGAACTGCCATGACCTCGTTTGCCGACATCACAACCCCCTGGCAAAGGGCGCAGCTGGTAATCTATATCCGTAACCTCTCAAGCAAAACATTGGCCTACAAAAAGATCAAACAGGAGCTTTACTCTAGTACAATTGCATCAGATAATGCGATCACCTCTCCTACGATAAGAAAGTTGTTTGACGATCAGAGAAAAGGGGTAGAGACCCTAGGCGTTACCATCAGCTCAAAAGATGGAGCCGAATTGTTAGCCCCTCTCTATGCTCAATGGTCGGCTGGTGCATTGCCTGTCTATTCAAAGGACGGCGTGAAGCCTCCACAGAATAATGAGGCTCTAGAGCTAGAGATGGAGCAGTTTGTCCAATCCAGAATCGATCAACTGGCGAAAGAAGATGAGCGGAAAAAAGATTTATTTTCTTCCAACACGGTTGAGATGGGTAAAGATTTGAAAGAATGGAAAAGTTTGCTCAGAAGCATGAGAGAAACCTTCGCAGAAAATCGTAAAGTATGGAAGGATCAGCAAGAAGAAATAATGCACAACAAACCACAGAGCCACTGAGATCACTGAGAAAATATGAGAGCACTGAGAGCCACTCTTTTGGTTAAAAAAGTTCAATTCGGGCTTCGCCTTTTCTCTGCGTCTCTGCACCTCTGCGTCTCTGCGTTTAAAAATTTAGCTGGCTTTTGCCAAGGCGTTTTTTGTGGGCAAAAGATAGTTAAATTTCTAAACGCAGAGACGCAGAGACGGAGAGACGCAGAGAAAAATGATACTTATTCCCGGTTACTGCATAAAAGAAGACTGAATTGTTACCAAAAAAGTGACTCTCAGTGCTCACATATTTCCTCAGTGATCTCAGTGACTCTGTGGTTTTATTTGAGAAACGAAAAGCAGTTGCAGTAAAGATGGTGAGATCGGAAATGGAAACTAGTAAAGTAATTTATAACGACGAGCCCGTAAAGTGGTTGATTTATCCAGCCCTCTGCTTTCTCATTTTTGGCATGTTGGTTGGGCTGTTTATCTCGATCAACGGGTTTTTAATGCCCGATTATTTTTCGGGAGAATATATCCATTTTGGAAGAGTTAGGCCTGTCCATGTTGGCTCTGTGCTCTTATTGTGGCTTTTGTCAGCAGATGTTGGACTCCTTTTTTATTTAGTCCCAAGGCTCTGCGGCCGCTCTCTTTGGAATCCTACATTGGCAAAAGTGGGGATCTCGATTTGGTGGTTTAGCCTCATTTTTGGAAATTTGTCCTATCCCTTTGGAACAAACTGGGGTTGGGAATATGCCGAGCTACCAATGTTCGTTGCTTTTGTTCCGGTTAAAGTGATCTTCTTGGCCGGCTGGCTGATGATGGCAGCAACAATGCTTGTTACGATTGCGGGACGCGTTTACGAAAAGATGTATGTCTCCCTTTGGTATTCGCTAGGGGCCATTATTTGGACCACCATCACTGTCTACATCGGATGGTTTTATATCTATCAGATCGAGGGAGGAATCTCGCGGGTTAATGCCAGTTTTTTCTACGTACATAACCTCGTTGGCCTGATTTTTACTCCGATGGGCCTTGCCATTGCCTATTATTTTTTGCCGAAATTTGCCAATACCCCGATCTATAGCCACCGCCTATCGATGGTCGGGTTTTGGTCAATTGCCTTTACCTACGCCTGGATTGGAGCCCACCACATCATCCATGGTCCTGTTTCTCAATGGCTGCAAACCACCGCCATCGTCTTTTCACTCTGGCTATTTATCCCTGTGTGGTCTGTTGTGACAAATCTTTTTGGCACGTTGAGAGGAAATTGGAAAAAGTATTTAGAAAGCCCCGGCATCCGTTTCATCATGATGGGGAATGTCTTTTATCTTCTTACTTGCGTTCAAGGCCCTTTAATGGCCTTAAGAAATATCAACGAGATCACCTCAAAGACCGACTGGGTCATTGGCCACTCTCACATCAGTTTGTTTGGAACCTTTACTTTTTTTGCGATTGCAGGCGTCTATTATGTGATCCCTCGTATCGTAAAAAAACCGTTATGGTCGCCTGAACTGGCCGATTGGCATTTTACGCTGAACCTCTTTGGTTCCCTATTCTTCATCCTTCCTTTGTGGATTGGGGGTTTTCTTCAAGGATTGGAATGGGCCAACTGGGCCAACGGAAAAACCTATGCCGAATACTTACAAAACATCAGCGTTGTTCCCTTCATTGAAACGGTCGCCCACATGCAGCCTTGGTGGTTGCTGAGAACGTTGGGGGGCGCCATTGTAGTTTTTGCTAACTTCATCTTCGTCTTCAATATGTTTAACACGATCATATTACCTCCAAGAGAAGAAACTGCCGTTCTGAAGGAGCCAGCATGAAGCAATTCAGACAAGACCTTGGACACAAAGTAGAACAGTCGTTTTGGGGGACATTCATTGGTATTTTCCTTTTCTTTTGTTGCGCCATTGCGATCACTGTGGTTGTACCGCCTCTTGTAGACCCAACCTGGTCAGAAAACACCTCCCACTATCAAAAGCAACTTTACGAGCTGGGAGACCCGCGTGTCTTTATTTCCAACAGTGTAACGGGCAATTATGACCTGCAGTTTGTGGCCCATATGGAAGCAGGCAAAACGTTATCTGCCTTTATCGAAGGAGAACATTCTCGGATCGTAGCGCCGGAGCCGTTGAAAAAACATATCAGCAAAGAAAATGGGCCGATTCATCTGACCAATAAAATTCTTTTTCTTCGCCAGCCTTCACCTTCATTTAAGGATGAAGTCGAAAGACTGCAAGCAGAGCTAAAAAGAGCTTTTACTGAAGAGAAGCCCAACTGGAAAGAAAAGGGAATGACATTGCCGATTTTTCAGGTGATGGAGCTTTATGACTCTGGCTTGAAAGAAGGATTTTCTACATCTGCCACTGAAGGAGCTTTAGAAGACTTTGCTGAAAGCAATTTTGTCCTTGTCGACATGGAAAGCAAAGATAAGGGACATTTGTTCATCAAAAACCCGGTCGAATACCGCGTCAGAGAAATTGAAGTTCCAACAGGAAAAGGGTATCTCTATTCTCAAAAAGGCAAACCGATTGCTTCATTAGATGAGCTCAAGAAAATGGGTTTTTGGTCACGCCAAGAGCTTATTTCGAAAGGCGAACGGATCTATGCAATTGAGGGATGTTGGTATTGCCACACCGATCAGACCCGTACCTTGGTTCAAGACGTGGTTTTAAACGGCTCTGATGCCTACCCGGCCCCACCTTCGACAGCCAGCGAATATATCTACCAAGATGTCACTTTTCCGGGCACAAGAAGGATTGGGCCCGATCTTTCAAGGACCGGGGTTAAGAGACCAAGCCGTGATTGGCATAAAGCCCACTTCTGGGCTCCAAAAACAGCAAGTCCTGGCAGCATCATGCCATCGTTTCAACATTTCTTTGATGACGATCCAAGAGGCACTCCGGGAGCTAAAATGGGTGTTCCTAACCTCCAATTTGAGGCCATCTATCAATATATGATGACCAAAGGGACACGGTTGACATCGCCTTCAAAAGCGTGGTGGCTAGGGCAAGATCCTGTGAACACCAAAGAGATCATCGATGGGCACGCTAAATGAAAGGGCAATGGATCCACTATGGACTTCTTATTCTACTTTCAGCCGGCGCCCTGATTACCTTTCTTTTCACATGGTGGAGAAAAAAATTGGATTGGTCTGAAGAGCCAAGCAACATAGTTTTTATGGAAGAGCGAATGCATGATGATGAATGATGAATTAAAGGATGTTCCGGCCTCCTACGACACTAAGATCCCCCGCTGGTTGATACTGACCTACATCATCCTCCCGATCATTGGATTGTTTATCTGGGTCCATTATTGGGATGGGAGCACAGGGTGGCTTGACCGTGGACATTGGCGAGCTTTGCAAGAAGCAGCAAAGACAACTGGACCCTATACTGAACCATGATGAATCCTGAACAAATTTATCAGCTGGCTAAATCGGGTTGGCTTCCAGCTCCTTGGGAAACTGAAGAGCAGTTTTTAGCTAGAATTGAGCAGGGGAAAAAGACACCCGAACACTTTGAAAAAGTAGAAGAGCGAGCCAATCTCTTGAAAGAGGGCTCTGCTATTACTCAAGGGCTTTTTGGGTTTTCGATCGATTGGGTTCCCGTTGTCTTTAGCAACAAAAAGCTTTCTTTCTTCGAAGGGGCAGCTGCCTGGATCTTTCAGGAGACAAAAGACTCTCCGCAAGAGGCTTTTCTACAACTACGGAAAGGGCTTCGGGGCAAACAAAAGCTGCTAGGATATTATCCGGTCAGCGAGCTTGTCGGCCACGAGCTTGTTCATGTGGCGCGGATGGCCTATTCAGAGCCTCTTTTTGAAGAGATGTTAGCCTATCAAACTTCCACCTCTCCCTTCCGCAAAATGTGGGGGCCCCTTTTTCGCCAGCCCAAAGAGATGAATTTTTTTCTCATCACCTTAATTTTGCCTCTTTTTGGCACGTTTATCCCTTATCTTTGGGTCATCCCTCTGTTGACCTTCTTTTATTTTGTCATCAGGCTGTTCATCCATGAGCGTGCCTTTGACCGAAAGAAACAGGAAGTAAAAGAGCAGCTTTCTCCCGAGCACAGTGGGCTGTATTTGTTGCTCCTTTCAGACGAAGAAATGCTGGAGAAAGGCCTAAGCAGCCACGATGGCACAAAGCCCCGCGACCAGCTCTTAAAGCACCTCAGAAACCGCGCCTCACCCTAACACATTCTTCTTTCGCAACGCGTTTGGAGCGCTAAACGGTCTTGTTGCATAATTAATCGCCATCATGAGAAATGTAGCTTAGGCTTTAGCCTGAGTTCGTTTTTGCGG
This sequence comes from Parachlamydiales bacterium, assembly GCA_963765145.1. Classification (GTDB taxonomy): domain Bacteria; phylum Chlamydiota; class Chlamydiia; order Chlamydiales; family JAJFMK01; genus JAGVKY01. The sequence goes on along the minus strand of CAVXVG010000027.1, from coordinate 165,896 downwards.
GTTTTAACCCGCAAGATTCTAGCAGGACTAAAGTCCTGCAAAACGAGCTCAGGCTAAAGCCTAAGCTACAATGTGTATGCGAATTCTATTTGATTATGCAACAAGACCGTTTAGAACTCCAAACGCTGCGCGTAAAAAAAAGGCTCTCTGCATTAGAATGCTTTTCTTTCGTCTTCGTTGCGGCTTAATTATCAATTGTTTAGATTAAAACGGAACCATTTAGGGACAATTATGTCTACGACACTTCGCACCTCCTCATTACCCACCACGATCACCATCCGACCCAACCTAGAACTTTCTCAAGGTTTTTATGTTGTGCAGGGAGCGGATGCTGCCTCTACCGACACTGAAAATCCGCTCATTTTACAGCTAAAAAAAGAAGTTGAAGAGCTTGGAAAGGCTATCTTTAAGTCATTTAATCCTAAAATAGAACCCAAAGAAACAAAAGATTATTTTACTCTCGAGCGACTTTTCCACAAGGCAATCGAAATTGGAAAACCCCTCACGACGGAAGCGTTGCTTCAGCAGAAAATCTCCCCAGATGCTCGCTTAAATGGACTAACACCTCTCTTTCAAGCCTGCCTGAATGGGAACAAGGCAATCGTTAAGCTTCTTTTGAACCATCATGCAAACCCAAATCAGGAAAATAGTTTAAATGATCGTATGGACGAGTCCTCTAATGGACTAGCTAGAGTTTATCATAATGCAACTCCTCTAAGTGCAGCAGCACACTTTGGGGATATTGATATAGTCAAACTATTACAAGGCAAGGGTGCTAAATTGCACGAGCCTGATTCAAATGGAGGCTTGCCAATTTTTTATGCTGCCAAAAGCAGAAAAGATTGGATAGCTCGAGAAATATTCCTTAGCAGCGTTGAGGCTAAGGTAGACGATGCATTCCACCTACTCTTAATGGATGTGGCCATTCGAAATGGCTTATCTCTATTAGTTCAGCAGATAGTTGGTGAAAATCCAAACATATTTGAAAAACAAGATCGCTTTGGAGAAAATGTCTTGCACAAAGCCGCAGCCAGCGTTCATAAGCTCATGCTGCTTCTTCTATTAGAAAAATCCCCTAACAAAACGGTGTTAAATCATATAAGTCACACAACTAAAGTAAGTCCGCTTGGCGTTGCTATTACATTAGCAAGAGAAGAGAACGTAAAAGTTTTAGTAGATGCAGGAGCCGACTTGAGGAATGTTTCTGATGGTAAGGATGCTTTGAGCTATGCAAAAGATAAAGCCAAGGACGATGAATCTCTAACATCTGATGAAATCAAAAAACGAAAAGCAATTGTTAACTACCTGAAAAAAGGTTCCAAACAACAGCAAAGTTAACACCCCTCTCAGGCTGCCTTATTTTATTTCCCTCACAACCAAGTACTTGTGAGGGAAATTAAAACTTGATAAGCTGAGGGGTGGACTTATGACCTTTTATAACCCCTTGAATGCTACTCCCTACGCTCCTTTTAAAAAGGAGGCAGAATCTGCATTAAAACAAGGGTTGGTCATCCCCTTGGCTTTTTCCCATGCCACCTACCAGTTTAAAGTACTCGATCCTGCAGTTTCTGAGCCTTGCTGGACCTTCCTTCAATTTTCAGAAGACGAGGGAAATGAAGATGCTTTTTGCACGTGCGAAGCTGCAGGGCCTTGCTGGCACCTTGCTGCCTCTATCTTGCGGATCTACAACCATACCCCCGTCCCTCTTCACGTTCGATATGCCAAAAGCCCCTGGCATGAGTTAGGCATCCGCTATTGGGCAGAAATGGAAGGCGCTCCCCATGAGATGGAAGAAAAAGAGGGTTCTTTTGTTTTTTATAATCGAGAAGAAAACCCCATTCTGACGATCACTCCGATTGACAAATCGGTTCGAGAAGAATTGGAAGAGCTATTTGCAAGCAGTGTGGGGACGGAAGAAACTTCGATTAAGTTCTCAAATCTGTCGGAGGAGGAATTAAATCTATGGCGCCAAGGAAGGCCCCCATCTCTTTTGCAGTACGAACTGTCCCCGTTATCCGATTTAATGAAATGGTGTTTCTTGAAGGAGGAGGAGGGGTTAGATCCCCTTACTCTAGCCCAGATGGAAGGGGTGATTCCCATTCAGAGGAGGGCAGCTTTTATCCCCCTTTATTCTTACGACCCAGTATCCCATATTTTAAAAGAAGGGCAAAAAGAGTGGACAGGCTTAGAGCTCTCCTTTTTATTAGATCAAAAGCTTCGAGAAGGATCTTTAGGAGAACTTTATCTTCCTTTTGAAAGGGAAAAAGCCCCCTTACAGTATAGCTTAGAATGGAAAGGAAAGGAATCGCTTGAAATCGAAGCTTTTTTAGAAGAAAAGGGCGATGTCTATCTACACGGTAGGTGGGCCTATCACCAAAAAAGGGGGTTTATTCCTCTTTGGGAGCCTCAATTTCTATCGGCCAAACTTTCAATACCCCGAAGTGAAATTGGCGATTTTGTAGAGAAAAATAAGATATGGCTCAACAGGCAGCCAGGTTTTGAAACTCATCTCCTCCGGTCTCAAAACCTCCTTTCTTATCAGCTGACAAAGAGCGGAGATCTTACTTTTCAGGCAAGGAACACAGAAGTAGACGAAGGATGGATCGACTGTGGAAGTTGGCTCTACTTTGAACACACAGGATTTTTTCCACGAGAGGGGCCCCAGGGAAAAAACCACCCTTTCGATGGACGTGTGGTCAAACAAGGCGAAGTGGCCAATTTTGTTAGAGATAACCACGATCTTCTGATCAATATCCCCGGGTTTTTTGCGACTGTTAATCCTATCAATCGCTTTGGGCTAAAAGTGGTCTTGCAAAATGATGCGATAGAAATAACTCCTCACTTGGTTTTAAGAACCCCTATTCAGGATATCCAATCGTTTGGACCGTATCTCTATGCCGAAAAATTGGGGTTTTTTCCTCTGATGATAGATCCACGGTTCCCTTTGGACTTTTTGGAACCCAAAAGTATTCGCAAAAGAGATTTTGACGCCTTCTTTCGCGATCTTTATCCCCGCCTTTATCCCTATGTCACAGAATGCTCCAAAGAATTAGTGCTTTTAAAAGAACCCGATCTTTTGCTCACCCAATTTCGAAAGGTGGCTGGAGGAAGAATCCGTTGCGGCCTCATCCTTCAAGGAAAAGAGGGAGAAATCGACCCGTTCACCCTGAAGGGAAGAAGAGAGCGGTTCTTTTTAACGGAAGCCGGGTTGATCGATAGGCATCAGCTTGAACTTGAATAGATTCATGATATCGAACCTGAAATGGCTCCTTGGAGATGGTTAAAACTGTTTCTTCTGATCACCCCTATTGATGATCGATTAGATGAGAAAGGAAAAAAACTTTTAGAAAAGCTCCTTTCTCTTAAAACAGGGAAGCTTCCACCGCTTGAAGGTTTTTTGGCTACCTTACGACCCTACCAAGAGGAGGGGGTAAAATGGCTATATGGATTATATGAAAGGGGTTTCTCCGGCCTTTTAGCCGACGACATGGGCCTTGGTAAAACCTTGCAGGCCATAGCCCTCATTGCGGCCTTGAAAAAGAAGAAAAAAAAGCTCCGTTGTCTGATTGTGAGCCCTACATCGGTTCTTTTTCATTGGAAGGACAAGCTACAGGCCTTTTTGCCGGATGCGGCATTTACTCTTTATCATGGAGCAAAACGAGAACTAGATAGCGTTAGAAAAAGACAAATTCCTCTATTGATCACCTCTTACGGTGTTTTGAAAAGGGATTTAAACAAACTGAAAAAGATCCCGTTCGACCTGATTATTTTCGATGAAATGCAGATGGCAAAAAATCACATGAGCCGTCTTTGGGAATCGCTTATTCAATTGAAAGGGGGGATGCTGCTCGGCCTTTCCGGCACACCGATTGAAAACCGACTAAGAGAATTAAAAGCCCTCTTTGACCTCCTCCTTCCAGACTACTTCCCAAGCGAAAATCGGTTCAAGACAAGAGTTTATCTACCCGATCGAGCGAGAGGGGAATTGGCAAGTCGAAACAACTGCTAAACCGCATCACTGCCCCTTTCATTTTAAGGCGCACCAAGAGAGAGGTGCTGCAAGAGCTGCCCGAAAAAATTGAAGAGATCGCTCACTGCGAGATGACCGGAGAACAAACAGAGCTTTACCAAACAGTTTTGGATGAAGGAAAACAACCCCTCTTAACAGAGCTGCATGAAGGAAAAATGCCGGCGCCAATGCACATTTTTGCCCTCCTGCAAAAATTGAAAGAGGTGGCAGACCATCCAGCCCTCTACTTAAAACGGCCCGATCTTTTTTCAACGCTCTCTTCTGGCAAATGGAATCTGTATCAAGAGTTGTTGGAAGAGGCCTTAGCCTCTGGCCAAAAAGTGGTGGTCTTCACCCAATCGCTTCTCATGCTCGATTTTCTTTCTCGTGATTTGGAGCATAAAAAAGTAGGCTATAGCCTATTGAAAGGGTCAACCCCAGACCGAGAAGCGGCTGTTAAAAAATTTAACGACGATGATTGCCGCGTTTTTCTAGCGTCCCTAAAAGCCGGCGGCCTTGGTATCGATCTGACCCAAGCTTCTGTCGTCATCCATTACGACCGGTGGTGGAACCCGGCCAAAGAAGACCAGGCGACCGACCGGGTCCACCGGCTCGGCCAAACCCGCGGCGTTCAAGTTTTCAAGCTTCTGACACTGAATACAATTGAAGAACGAATCGACCAGATCCTTCTAGAGAAAGGTGCCCTGCGGCAAGGCCTATTCCCCGGCGGCATCCTCCCCCTTTCCCGCTCCGACCTCCTCTCTTTGTTACAAGGCTAGTCCGCGAAGCGTTTGGAGTGCTAAACTCCTGTTTAGCACTCCAAACGCTTTGCGAAATAAAAAAATTCTAAACTAAAAGGGGGGCAGTGTAGCGGAAGCGCTGATCGATGTAGGCAGATGGCAGAGAGCGCTCTTTTGCATATTGGATAAGGTGGTCGACATATTCGGGATCAGGGTTGATCTGGTCATCAGAAACCTGAGCCCCTTCTTTGCCCACATAACACCAAGCCGTGACCGCCTCATTGTTGGCAGACGCTCCAAGGGCGCCAAAAGCTATTTTCTGAACTTTTAGGGCTGTTCTTGTGTAACAAGTCCCTTCATCTTCATCTCGATCTAAAAGAGCTAACTGTTCGGGTGTGATTTTGTAGATGGCGCCATACACATGGTCATTGTAATTAGCTACAATATTTCCTGATGTAAATTCGCCATCGTTTAAATTATATTTGAATTGATAGCCTGCTAATACCCCTATTCCAAGGAATAGAGGATCTGGGCCAACGGGATCGCCTGTTTTGCGCCATTCGGTATCATGCCATTCCCCATCATTAAGACGGGCTCTTAATAACTCGCTACTAAGATTTGAACCGTAACCATAGATAATTTCTGATTGAGTTGCAGACATACAAAGATTTTAGCACACAAAGATAAATTTTTCATTTATTTTTGACGAAATATTAGAGGGAAAGTGGCAGTCCGTGTTATCAGTAGATGGTATCTTTCTAGAACAGGAGACATTGATATGGGCGAGTTCACAGAGCAAGAGCAAAAAAGGTTATCCCGATTTGTTACGAATACTGAAGGAAATGTCTTTGTCCTCAAAAATTTACCGGAGGTGATCAAAGGAGCCCTGTTCTCCAAATATTCCCGTTCAAGATTAGGCCTTCGCGCTCTTTTGCTGAAGGAATTCATCACTGATTCGAATGAATCCCATTTTGATCAGATCATGGGGTCTGACATGAACGAATCTCCCCAAGATCAAACTCTAGCCATCCAAAGAGCACAAAGTTTTTATGACCGCATTTTGGACGGTTATGGAGATGACTCGATTGGAGAATTAGGAGGAGCACACATCGCCCTGGAAAGAGTTTCGATGCTAGCTGCCAAAGCGGTAGAAGACTGTCGGATTGGAGGATCTCCTCTTGAAAAATCGACCAGGTATATCCCTTTCGATGAAAAAGAGAATGGAGATTTCTTATTCTATAAAGATCCTACCCTTTTAGCCTCTGCCTACCGAGACCTCTATTTAGAAACCTGTCGGGATCTTTTTGAAACTTATTCCAAACTAATTGGCCCTTTAACCGAACGGATCGGCGCCTCGTTTCCTCAAGAACCGGGAATACCTCCGAATGCCTATCAAGCTGCCTTGAGGGCAAAAGTATTGGACGTCGCAAGAGGCCTTCTCCCGGTGTCCACGCTGACCAACCTTGGCATGTTTGGCAACGGCCGCTTTTTCGAAGGGATGTTGTTGAAGCTGCAATCTAACTCGATGTCTGAAATGCAAGAACTGGGCAGAAAAGCGTATGAAGAGCTTTCTTGTGTCATCCCATCATTCATCAGAAGGGCCTCTCCTGAGCATAAAACTTTTGCATCCTACACCCACTTCAATGAAACGATGCAATCGGAACTGGAAAGAGTTGCTTCGAAATGGGTGCCTCATCCAAGCGGCGAGTCGGAGATGGTAAAACTTCTTGATGCCACCCCAGATGCTCCTCAACAAATTGCCACCCATCTCTTGTTCGAATATGGAGACAGCTCTTTAGAAAATTTGAGACAAGTCGTCGATAATATGAGCCCTGAAGAGCTGGAAGAGGTTTTAGAAGCCGCCTGCTCTGCAAGGGAGAACCGAAGACAAAAATCTCCTCGCGCTCTTGAGCACGCCCACTTTACCTTCGAGTTTGTAGCCGATTTTAATGCCTACCGAGATTTGCACAGACACCGAATACTCACCCAGAAAAGACAACTAGTATCGACCGATTTGGGCTATACCCTCCCGGAAGAATTGGAAGGAACACCTGAAGAGGTCCTTTACCGAGAGGCGATGGAACGGGCAAGAGATAGCTTTGAGTTGATCCGAAAAGAACTTCCACATGAAGCGCAGTATGTGGTTCCGATGGGGTACAAAAAGCCCGCTGGTATTTCCACGCCAATTTACGAGCCATCCAATGGCTTGTTGAACTTCGCTCTTCACCTGCAGGCCACAGCAGTTATAGAAGAATTGCACAAGAAATGGCTCGGCAAATCTCTGCTCGCTTCCCAGTGCTCGAGCGGTTTTTGAAGTTCGTCGATTACTCAGGCCACGGTCTTGGCCGGATGGATCAAGAAGTTCGGCGAGAAGCTAAAAAGGGGTAACAGATGTTTCTTTCTCTATTGTTGGCATTAACATTTGCAGCTTCAGATGTAGCGTTATTAAACCAAGCCGACACTTTGCGAGAGCAGGGCAAAAGCTTAGAAGCGATAGAATTGTACAATATCCTTCTAGTCCAAGCGGCGAACGAAAAAGAGGACCAAGCCCTTGTTTCTGCATTAACAGGGCAGATTTTGTCGTGGAAGCATCTTTATTATAAAACTAACGATAAAGTTTTTGCGATTTTAGTAAAAACAGAAACCGAGGCTCTGGAAAGGATTTCGAAAGAAAAAGGGCTGCAAAACAAACACCTGGTCTATTTCTTAAAGGGTCAAGCAGACCTGCTTTTACAAGAGTATTCATCTGCAGAACAAGCCTTTCAATCTGCGCTCGTCTTTTATCCCTCTAACGATGCCCAAAAAGGGGATTGGACTGCCCATTTGGGTGAAGCCCTTTATTTATCGGGGAAAAAAGAAGAGGGAAAAGCTAAGTTGCTGGAAGGGATCGACATGATCCAATCTAAAGCTAAAGATGTTGATCCCTTTTTAATCCATGTTTGGACTTCAGGGGCTTATTTGCGATTGGCGAAACTGTTGAAGCAGGATGATCCCGCTGCCAGTCAGCTCTATTTGGATAAAGCCAAACAAATTATTGATTCAGACCCCACGCTCGTCATCCGCAAACTCCAGTTGGAAGCTGTTTCCCAATAAGTTTAGTAATTTCGCAACGCGTTTGGAGTGCTCTACGCCCGTTTAGCTTTGACTTATCAGTGAAAGTGAAAGGCTAAACGGGCGTAGAGCACTCCAAACGCGTTGCGAAGTAGTTAGATTCTTTACAAAAGAGTTTCGGGCAAGGGCAAGGGCACGGGCACGTTTCTTCCTTGGTACAAGTATGTTTATTTGTGTTAGGATTTGGAGCTTTCATAGAGATTGTAACGGTTCAATGCTGCGTCGTTTTTTTGATTTTCAATATAGACTTACCGAGAAAGGAAGTCGGCTTCATCCACTTCGCCCTTTGATAACCTCATTGGACACTTTTTTTTACGAGCCAAAAGACAACACAAAAGAAGCCCCTCACATACGAGATGCTGTCGATGTGAAGCGTTGGATGCTTCTTGTGGTTGTCGCTTTGATCCCCTCCATCTTAATGGCCATTTGGAATACCGGGTTGCAAGACTTGGTCTATTCTTCCGGCAACTACCACTTGATGGATGAATATTTATCCTCTTTATCCAGCTTTGATCACTATTTTCAATTTGCCTTGAAGGATGACCGTTGGATTGAAATTCTCAAACGAGGCTCTCTTGCGTTCCTTCCCATTGTCATCATTTCTTACGCAGTAGGAGGTCTTGTCGAAGCCATCTTTGCGCTGATTCGGGGCCACGAACTGGCTGAAGGCTTTTTAGTCACCGGCATGCTCTATCCCTTGATCTTGCCTCCCACAATTCCCTATTGGATGGTTGCTGTGGGCGTAGCAGTAGGGGTTTTTCTCTCAAAAGAGGTGTTTGGAGGAACGGGACAGAACATCATGAATCCCGCCCTTGCTTGCCGCGCCTTTCTCTTTTTTACCTTCCCGGGAAGAATGTCGGGAGATGTTTGGGTTGGGACTAATCCAACAACTGTTAGAGAAAGCCTTGTAAAGATGAATAATGAGGCTGGAAAGTTAGGAGTGGATGGCTACAGCCAGGCCTCCCCCCTGATGAGGATGAATGTTTCGCACGACATCAAGAAAATCCATGTCGATGCGATCGCAGTTCAAGAAGTCGGAGATAAAGTTTCTACCTACCCTGCATTAGAAAAGGCCTTTGAAAAATGGAAGGCAGCTGGTCACGAAGGAACATTAACCGATCTACCGGTTGCAGACTTAAAGTCGTTTGTCACTTCGCCACCTGGCGAGGGCGGACTTGGCCTTTCGAGCGGCTCTTTCGACGACGCTTGGCGCCTTGCCGATGTCTCGTATGGCCTATCCCCTTTACAAAGCGATGGAAGCTATTTCTTTGGCAATAAGGTAGGCAGTATGGGAGAAACCTCTACTCTAGCAGCAATTCTAGGTGGAATTTTCTTAGTCGTTACCGGGATCGGTTCGTGGAGAACCATGGTAGCTTGCTTCCTAGGGGCTTTTTTAACCGCGACTCTATTAAATTTCAGCGCAAGTTTCTTTGGCGCTGATGGTGGAGCGTGGAATCCGGGCTCTTTTGCCTTTCCTCCTTACAAACAGTTGCTGCTCGGAGGGCTGGCCTTTGGATATATCTTCATGGCAACCGACCCGGTCTCCTCGCCTGCCACTAAACTGGGGCAGTGGATCTATGGCCTTATGATTGGCCTTGTGACGATTACCATCCGTTTAATCAATCCTGCTTATCCGGAAGGGGTCATGCTTGCCATCATCATGGCCAATGTGTTTGCCCCTCTGATCGATCACTACTCTATCATCTTCCAAAGAAGGAGGGCCCTTGTCTTCAGGAAGACCTAAAGGATTCACACCTCAGGGAACGCTTGTTTTCATGGTGATCTTAAGCTTTGTTGCCGCCCTCATCCTATCGGTGATGGCAAGCGCTTTGCGGGTGCCCCAACAAGAAGCAAGAGAGCTTGATCGAAGCAAGGAGATGTTAAAAAGCGCCTTAATCCTTAATAGTAAAGGCTTTTTTCAACTGCCAAATGCCGACGGACTCGACCTTCCTGCACAAGTGGAAAAAGGGGGAGAGCTTGTTAGAACTGATCGGGAAATCACCCCAACAGAAAGTGAAGTGTTGACCGTTTACACCAGAAGGATTCGCCCTTTTGTTGTGAATGATAAGGGAGAGCTTTCAACGTTTGAGAAAGAAAATATCCCCTACAATAAGTACCTAGATGAATTCAAAAAGGTAGGCTATTTCACACGTCCTTGGAAGTTGATCTACCAAATACTGCCAAACGAAGGAGATCAACCCGAGGGGTGGATTATTCCGATCAATGGATATGGACTTTGGGATGCCATCTATGGCTATTTGGCCATCAAACCGGATGGCAACACTGTGATTGGAACAAGCTGGTACGACCAAAAGGAAACGCCTGGGCTTGGTGCTAATATAACTGAATGGAGTTGGCAAAAACAATTCCCCGGAAAAGTGATTTTTCAACCCTCGCCAGATGGTCAAACAGATTTAAAAACAGCTCCTCTTGGCATCGTTGTTGTACGAGGTAAGGTAAACGAAGTTTTTGGCAACCAGCCCCGAGCAAAAAATGCTGTCGACGGAATGGCAGGTGCCACATTAACGGGAAATGGGGTCACAGCCGCTTTCACCGATGTACTAACCGGCTATCGCCCTTTCCTTGTCAAACTTCAGAGTGAAAAAAATGGCACAAAATAGCCCTAAAAATAGTTTTTATTTTTTTGATCAGCTCTTTAGCAACAACCAGGTTTTAGTTGCTGTTTTGGGAATCTGTTCTGCGCTTGGTGTTACCAATCGTCTTTCTGTTGGGTTGACGATGGGGCTGTCGGTTGCTTTTGTCACCTCTTGCTCCTCATTTTTGGTCTCTCTCTTAAGAAATTATACCCCTGATAGTGTCAGGATGATCACCCAACTGGCGATCATCTCGGTTTTTGTCACCATCATTGATGAATTTTTAAAGGCCTACTTTTTCCCCATCTCAAAAATACTCTCTGTCTTTGTAGGCTTGATCATCACTAACTGCATCGTCATGGGACGTGCAGAGGGGATGGCAAAAAATGTGAGTCCTGTCCCTGCCTTTTTGGATGGTTTAGGCGCAGGCCTTGGCTATGCCTGGGTGCTTGCCATTGTTGCAGCCATACGAGAATTTTTAGGTTTTGGGCAGCTTTTTGGTTATCAAATCATCCCGCTGTCTTGGTATGCAACAGCTGAAAACCCAAATCTCTACGAAAATTTTGCCATCATGGTCAGCCCGCCGGCTGCTTTTTTTATCATTGGCATCATGATTTGGATTGCAGAGTCACGCAAAGCAAAAGGGGCCAAGAAATAGATGGGAGAATACGAACCGATTAATCTGATTGGTCTTTTAATTCAATCGATCTTTATAGAAAACTTCCTCTTGGCAAACTTCTTAGGCATGTGTACTTACCTAGCTTGCTCTAGCAACCTGAAAACAGCCAACGGGCTTGGCGTTGCCGTGGTATTTGTCCTTACCGTTTCAGGCATCTTGAATTGGTGTGTGGCTCAATTTATCACTGCTCCCGGCGCTTTAAGCTGGCTCTCTTTTATCGGGATCGACGCCTCTAAAATCAACTTGTCCTTCTTGCAATTCCTCCTTTTCATTTCGGTTATTGCGGCGTTTACGCAGATTTTAGAAATCATCATCGAGAAGTTTTCACCCGCATTGTACATGTCTTTAGGCCTCTATTTGCCTTTGATAGCGGTTAACTGCGCAATCCTTGGGGCTTGCCTTTTTGCAGTCACACGGGAATATCCTTTCATTCCGAACATGGTTTATGTCTTTGGTTCCGGAATGGGTTGGTGGCTGGCCATCGCATTGATTGCTGCCATTAGAGAAAAGCTTCGGTATTCTCACATCATGCCAGGGCTTAAATGGATGGGCATTACCTTCATCATGAGTGGTTTAATGGCCATGGCCTTTCAAGGGTTTACAGGCATTAAGCTTGCCAGCCCTACCAAAGAGGTCATCGACCAAGGCATCGTCAAAGAAGAGATTCTCAAGCAGTAACAACCCTTGCCCTTGCCCTGCCTTGCCCTTGCCCTTGCCCTTGCCCTTGCCAAAAGTCTGTAATTCCCTTCCAACTTAAACAACAATGCAAAAAAACTCTTAATTAAAAATTCGGGCAAGGGAGTGATCGTGTGAAAAAGGCCTCTAAACGACTTTCATGTCTTTGGCGGCTTTGGCTTCGTCGGGACGTTGGATCGCGGTTGTATGGGGAGCCTGCTTGATCATGTCGGGGTTGTTTTCCCCTTCTTCAGATAGCTTTCTGAAACAGTCGATCATTCTGTTGAGCGTCTCGAAGGATTCTGATTCGGTCGGTTCAAATAAAAAACCCTCTTCGATGATCCGAGGAAAATAGATGGTGGGGGGATGAATGCCAAAATCGATCATCCTTTTCGCCAAATCAAGAGCCGTAATCCCTTTTTCTTTAAATTTTGTCATCGACAAAATGAACTCGTGCAGACTGTGAGCTTTAAATGGCGATTCAAAGAATTTCTCTGCTCCCTGTTTTACATAGTTTGCATGTAATGTCGCCGCATATGCACTCTTTTGTAAACCCGATTTACCAAGTAGCAACGAATACAAATAACCCATCAAAACAATGCCGAAATTGCCTTGAAATGGAGAGGGTCTGCCGATTGCTTGTTCGCTTTTGTTTTGCCACCGATATCCTTCTGCTGTTTCCTCAACTAAAGGAGCAGGTAAAAAAGGGAGCAACTGCTTTTTGCAGAAGACAGGACCAGAACCAGGGCCGCCACTTCCATGAAATGTCGCAAAGGTTTTATGAAGGTTTAAGTGCAGAACATCAAAGCCCATTTCCCCCACTTTGACAACACCTGCCAGCGGATTCAAGTTTGCACCATCGTAATAAAGTAGCCCTCCGCAACTATGGACCGCCTCGCTGATTTGCAAAATCGAAGGAGAAAAAATGCCGAGCGTATTAGGGTTTGTTAGCATCAACCCAGCTGTTTTAGAAGAAAGGACTCTTTTGATTTCCTCTACATCAACATCTCCCTCTTTGGTTGTAGAAAGTGTGATGATTTTGTATCCCAACATGCTGGCAGAGGCTGGATTTGTCCCATGGGCAGCATTCGGTATTAAGATCTCATCTCGCACCTGGCCATTTGATTGGTGATAAGCTTTGATCAAATGAAGACCGACAAATTCCCCTTGTGCACCTGCATAGGGAGAGAAAGTCCCTCCATCCATTCCTAATAGATCGACCAAGAAATCTGTAAAATTTTTAATAACCTCTAAGCTCCCTTGAACCGTGTGCTCAGGGGCTAATGGGTGTGCAGTAGAAAATCCTATAAAACCGGCTGCTTTTTCGAGTGCTCTTGGATTAAATTTCATCGTGCAGCTACCTAAAGGATAAGGACATACATCGATTCCAACATTTTCTCTAGATAAGTTTACTACATGTCGAGTCAGTTCTAACTCGCTATAATTGGTTAACTCGATAGGAGATTTTCTAAGAAGCATGAATTCCTTTGACGTGAGCCAAATAAGCCAGGTAATCTACACCTTAACACTTGGAGTTTTTTATGGATGATAAAAGCAATCTTTTTGGTCTTTATTCAGTTGAAAATGATACTAAATCGGAAGAGTCTCTTTTTGAAGAGCTTTCTCGCTTTGTCACTGGCACCCCTACCATCTCGTCGCCACCTACTGTTGAAACTTCACAGGACGCACTGCATGTTTCACTTGAAGAGCGAGTTGAAAGCTATTTGAAACAGTCGCAAGATGCGCTGCTCCGTTATTCTCTTCGTCCTAAAAAGAAAGGGGAGAAAGGCAATCATCTTTTCTTCTTGGAAGGTTGGTCTGAAGCTCGTCGAGCCGGGGCGCCTCACCAAGGCCCATTTCAAGCTTCTGGCGGCTTATTCTTTGCTTGGGAATCAACCGGCATTGCCATCAACCCAGGACGTGAATTTTTAGACCGATTCCATAAAGCAGGTTATACCGTTCGTGATATCGATCATGTCATCGTCACAGAGAATAATGAAGAGCACACAAGAGATCTTCTGGCTATTTACGAACTCAATCTAAAGACGAATAAAGCAGCAGAAACCACCCACTTCATCCAGTACACTCTCGAACGTGCTGTTCATGAAAACTATGCACCATACCTTAAGCCTATTTATAAGCAAGAAAGAGACATGGTAAGCGCTTTCGATCTGTTTTTAGATTCGACGAATGGAGAAACGTTAGAGCTTTCTTCTCATGCCCATTTAAGGTACGTCCCTTCAAAGCATGATGGAGCCCTTCATCTCTTTTTTGACCTTTTTCGTCCGGTCGGAGACCCTCTTTCTCTTACCTATCTTTCAAGTGCCCCTTACAGCGAAAAACTGAAAGAAATGTGCAGGGGAACTGATGTCTTAGTTGCAAGCTTTGGTCACACAAGTGCCTACGACATTGGCAAGGTCGAGCTTCTAAGCCACTCGCTTGGCTATTTTGGTTCACTAACGCTTGCAGAAAATGCTCAACCTAAATTGATGCTACTTGCAGACTTTGCAGGAACCGAAGGGGATATCCGGATCGAAGTGACAAAAAAGATGCGCAGCGATCTGTTTCAATCGGGCAAGGGGAAGACATCGATTCTTCCGGTCTCTACAGGGCTAGAAATCGATTTGGGAACACTTGACGTCACATGCGGCATCACAGGGCTCCCTCTCCATCGCGACGAGGTCAAGATCCTCAAAAGCAACACCGCATTCGCACCTCTATCCTTTATCTCCGACACCTTCTTAGTTTAGATCGGAGTGGGCGCTGTTCCTTCAAACGCTGGAATGGCTTCATTTGAATAAAACGAAAGCCTCGGCTCTACTCCGTAGGCCGAGGCTTTCGTTTTTTCAACTAAGGCGCATTCCAGCGTTGAAGGCGCCCAACCTTAATTATTCAACCTTCGGCAGTAAGAATGTATTTTCTCTCTTTGCGTGGATTTTTTTAACGGGCTGCCTGCAAACGGCCATTCTGGCCATTTTCGAATGTGCAGGAAGGTGTTTAATTCGCAACGCGTTTGGAGTGCTAAACTCCCGTTTAGCTTTGACTTGTCAGTGAAAAGTGAAAGCTAAACAGGAGTTTAGCACTCCAAACGCGTTGCGAACTTAAGGGACGGCTTTTTAGGCTTTGGTGAAAATATGATGGGCAAGAAGAGAAAACACATGGGCATTATTCGTTGCATGCAACCCAAAGGAAGCAAAAAAGCCCACCTTTTCTTTCAATACGCCATATGCAATTCCCTGCAAGGTTGCCCCTAAAAAGGCCGCTAACGTTTCTGCTTTAAAGTCTCCTCTCAAAAGTTGAGGAGAATGGCAAAGTCCAAATATAGGTGCCACAATAGAGACTCGGATAGCAACACCTGCCCAACTGTCCCAACGTTTTGAAAGGGAAGGTGGCAAAAGGGGTTTTATAGTTTCATTTAAAATTTTAGTCTGCCAAACCTGTCGAAAGAGGAGCTCTTCAAGGGCCGGCATAACAATAATTGTTCGATAGCCAAATGAAATCCCTCCGAGGATTTTTCCTGATAGAGACATTTTTTCCATTACCGGAATCGAGTTCTCTACTATACTGAAAAGAGCCTTTTTAGATAGTTCCCAGACGATAAAATAAGCAGGGTAGCAAGCCACGCCTATCGCAAACTTTTTTGCTTTTTGAAGCTGATCTTGCGGACTAAGCCAAGGAGCTATTGTTGAATTTATTATATTTTCAATCATGCGAAAACCTTATCAGCTATTCAACAATCCTTTCAAGATGGCTTTTACAGCCGAAGGAAATAAACTAACCAAACCGTGAACTAGCGCGGCGAAAAGAGCCTAGTTTAAAAAAAAGACGACCCAGGCAGTGTAAACACACACCTGGGTCGTCTTTTTATTTAAAATAGGCCTTTGCAGCCCGCTAGTTAGAAGCGGACGCCTAGGAGGAACTTAGCACCCCAGAAGTCTTCGCGAATGCGAGGAACAGCTGTAGGAGTCGGTACACCAGCAATTGTTGTTGGTAGAACATGTCCGTAGTAGAACTGTTGATAAAACGGTGCTACGCAGACATCGATATCCATAGCGCTCAAGCAATCACATCCAGACCAGTTGCATGGTAGTGTGTATGTAAAGGGCACTTCAATTCTCCAGCCATAACGGTTGTTGTTTCCGTGATCGAGATCAACAAACGAATGGTGGTCAAGGCTAACGCGAGAAGAGAATTCTGGCATCCAAGTACCGTCAATACCGATTGTGAAATCTGGCATAACTTCAACAACAGCCAAAAGACCTACAGGTACATACCAGCTTTCGTATCTGATAGAAACAGGTTGGTGGCGGAAGCTTCTGTTGATCCAGAAGTAGCCGATACCAGTGTATGGAGTGAGGCTCCAACCACATGGAGAGCATTCGCCCCATGTCCAGCCGATGCGACCATCTAACCACCAGTCATTAGTTCTGTTTCTTGCGCACCCTTTGAGGCATCCGGTATCCCAGATAGCATCAATACGTCCGTAGACATTGCAAATTTCTTTGTATTCGTATCCAAAGTTAACTCCAACGAAGTTACCGTTTGAACGTGTAGAGCCTGTCATCCCAAATAGATTAGGAATAGTCTCGTTTCTTGGGTTAAAGTGAAGACGTCTGTTGAAATAAATCGGGCCGACATAGACACGTGAGGCGTTGGCGCAGCACTCATCGTAGCTCCAACATGCCCAATCATTTGTTTCATCCCATTGGGCGTTGTCCCACTCAGGAGACCAGTCAGTAATAGTAGTGTCATATGTTTCAGCATAGCTATCGTCTGCAAAGACAGGACCTGTTACAAAACAGGTAGCTATGAAGAGCAATGCCATCAAGGAAGATTGCACAGTAGTTTTCATCTTTAGCTCATCATTTGTTGTTGATATCGGTTAAAAGAGCACCACCACATTCGAGGTATTCCCAAAACCAATTTCGATTGGGCTACATAGATAACATGCTTTGGTTTTTTTGCTCAAGGTATGTTCAGCATTTACTGCATTTGTTAGTCTCCACTCTATTTATTTTGGAGAAGATATGTTTGAAATTGAGTCCTTAAGCGCATTGGAAATTTTAGACTCAAGGGGATTTCCTACCCTGAAAGTCACTTGCGTAACAAAAGAGGGCATTGTTGGGCAGGCGTCAGTCCCCTCAGGTGCCTCTACAGGTGAAGGAGAAGCGTTAGAGCTTCGAGACGGAGATAAAAAGAGATATAAGGGAAAGGGTGTCCTAACCGCCAAGAGCCATGTAGAAGGGGTCATCCAAAAACTATTAAAAGGACAATCGGTCATTTATCAAGAAGAGATCGATCAACTAATGCTTGATGCAGATAGAACAAAAGAGAAGAAAAACTTGGGCGCCAACGCTATTCTTGGCGTTTCTCTCGCTGTAGCAAGGGCAGGCGCTGCAGCCAGCAAAATGCCTTTATATCGTTATTTAGGCGGTGTTGCGGCAAAAACATTGCCCTGCCCTATGATGAATGTGATGAATGGAGGTGCCCACGCAGACAACCCTCTTGAAATACAGGAATTTATGATCAGACCACACGGAGCCGATACTTTTTCAGAGGCGTTACGTTGGGGATCTGAAGTTTTCCACACCTTGAAAAGTCTGCTAAAGAAAAAAGGACTCACAACATCGGTAGGCGATGAAGGGGGATTTGCACCTCACATTGCTTCTACAGAAGAT
The DNA here is from genome assembly GCA_963765145.1 of Parachlamydiales bacterium. Taxonomy (GTDB): domain Bacteria; phylum Chlamydiota; class Chlamydiia; order Chlamydiales; family JAJFMK01; genus JAGVKY01. Next base: position 148,410 of record CAVXVG010000027.1, on the reverse strand, counting down.
GCGCTTGATTTTCTCCTTTCGGCGATTGTTGAAGCTGGCTACAAACCTGGCGATCAAATTTCGATTGCATTGGATTGCGCTGCCTCGTCCTACTACGACAAAAAAGAGAAAAAATACATCAATGCAAAAAGTTCAGAAAAACAGCCGGGACGTACTGCGGAAGAGGAAATTGCCTTTCTTGAAAAATTGGTTTCAAAATATCCGATCGACTCGATTGAAGATGGTTTAGATGAACACGATTGGAGCGGGTGGAAAATATTGCAGCAACGGTTAGGTCACAAAATTCAAATCGTAGGAGATGATATTTTTGTCACCAACCCGGAACTCATCGAAAAAGCTTTTGCGGAGAAGGCTGCCAATGCCGTCCTCATTAAATGCAATCAGATCGGATCTCTTTCGGAAACGCTTGATGCGATTGAAAAAACTCAAAAGCAAGGATGGCAAGCTGTGATCTCTCACCGATCGGGAGAAACTGAAGACCCATTCATTGCCGACTTGAGCGTTGCTAAAAATACAGGCCAGATCAAAACAGGCTCTCTTTCTCGCAGTGATAGACTTTCCAAGTACAATCGGTTATTAGAAATCGAAAAGGAGTTAGGAACTATTGCTCTTTATAAAGATTCCAACTTATTCGCACGATGAAGTGGATTGCGCTATTTGCTGAAGCTCAGAAAGGCAGTTTTGAGGAGGGTGTAGAGATCTACACTCCGATTGAGCTGCTTCACCTCTTCGGGCATCCGCCTGAGGAAGCTCGGGGGATGGTTTTGGCTATTCAAGCGCTCCACTACAACCACCCTCTTCTCTTCTTCAGGGTCAAAGAGGAGGGTTTTAGTGTGCCTGACTACCGGGCAGGACTCCGTTGGCTGGAACAAAGAGGGCCCCTTCATTTAAGAGGGGTATTTGCCCCGGGGGTGGGAAGCCTTGAAATTCTAAACCCGCTTTTTCAATTTTCTCAAAAACAAAAAGTCCCGCTCCTAACAACAGAGCAGGACTTTTTCGACTTCATCTGTTCCTAAAAGCAGTGAAAAAACATGAAAACATTTTTAGTCCGCAGCGCGTTTGGAGTGCGAAACAGGAGTTTCGCACTCCAAACGCGCTGCGGACTAAAAATAATACTTCTTCTCATTTCGCATTAGCTTGCTAGAAAAAAGATTTAGCGGCCAGCGAAGTAGGAAGTGACGCCCTCTTTTGTGGCGCTCATCGCCTTTTGCCCTTTCCTCCAATTGGCTGGGCATACTTCTCCGTGGCTTTCGACATAGATCAGGGCATCAAGCGTTCTTAACACTTCATCGACCGAACGCCCAAGGGACAAATCATTGATCAAATAATGGCGGATCTTGCCCTGCTTATCGAGCAGAAATAGTCCTCTATAAGAAATCCCTTCCGGCGCTAATACATTGAATAGGGTTGAAACCTCTTTTTTAAGATCAGCAATCAAGGGATAGCTAATGTCTTCAATGCCACCTTCCGATTTGGGCGTTCTTAGCCAAGCCAAATGGCAATGGGCACTATCAACAGAACAGCCAATGACTTCGGCGCCACGAGCTTCAAAATCTGCCAGTTTATCTTCAAAAGCATGCAATTCAGTTGGGCAAACAAAAGTAAAATCGAGTGGATAGAAAAAAAGGACAACATATTTCCCAAGATAACGCTCTAGGGTAAAATCGGGGATAATTCGCCCCTCAACAATAGCTTCGCATTTGAAGCTCGGTGCTTTTTGGCCAATAAAATTATTCATGTGTTCCTCTTCTATGAAAAGTATGGTTCTGGATTGGAAAGGAACGGCTCTTTTCCAATGGTCGTTTTTGGACCATGTCCAGGGTAAACAACAACCTCTTTTGGCAAAAGGGCAAGTTTTTTTAAAGAGTGCCACATCTTTTCTGGTTCACAGGTCGGAAAAGACAAATTACCAATGGTTCCCCGAAAAAGGGTATCGCCTGAAAAAAGAATTTTTTGTTCCGGAAGATAAAAGCACACACCGCCTGGAGTGTGGCCCGGCGTATGGATTACCTCAATGGCGATGGAACCAAGCTGTAGCTTTTCTCCTCCTTTCAACGAGAGTGCGCCAATATAGGGTAATGCCGGTAAAAAAAGAGGCAATTGATCGCTACCTGGCTTCCTTACATTCGATTCATCGAGTGGATGAACATAAACAGGGATGGAAAAATGGTCAGCAATCTCTTTGCAATCGGCAGTGTGATCAAGATGGGAATGGGTTAGCAACAACCCTTTGGGCACCAAACTATGTGTCCTGACGATACGTTCATACTCTGCGAGGCTGCCAAGCGGAGCATCGATAAAAAACACCTCCTTTTCACCAAAAACATAACCGTTGGTTTCGAGAGGGCCTGCAGAAAAGAATGTTAAAAACATGAGAAAATGTGCACCGGAGAGGAATTGAACCTCTAACCTCATGGTTCGTAGCCATGTACTCTATCCGATTGAGCTACCGGTGCGAGATATCGTTATCCCAATATTCTACCTTGTCAAGGTGATCAGTTCAAGAATCATGATGAAAAGAATGAGAAAAGTCGCGCCGGTCAGCAAAAAAGGGTGGGTATATTGAGAAAGTCCCTTCCTTTTGGCAGCTATAACAAATGCGATAGGCAACAAGCCATTCATCAAAGCTTCCCCAATCCCTCCTGCAAGCCCTAAAGCTTCCATAAAAATCGAAGGATACAACATCGAAAAAACAACCGGCGGTATCAACATCAGCAAAATGAGGAAAAATCGATAAAAACCCTTTCTGTTTACACCAAGAGCATCTGCTAGAAAGTCAACAACTGATAAAGAAACACCTAAAAACGAGGTGACTAATGCAAAGAAAGCGAATAAGGCACTAAACGCCACAATCCAGGGGTGATGGGAAAGATTGAAAAGAGCTTCAGAGATAGGAACACCTTGAGACCCAGCCTTTTCAATCCACTCTTTTGGCAAAGCACCAATGATGACAATTTGCCACAGCAGATAAATGACCAGCGAAAAGGTAACCCCCAACACTAAAGCCCATCTTAATTGCTGACGGTCTCGTTTCAAATAAGTTGTTAGTGTCGGTATGATGTTGTGATAGCCAAAGGCCGATAACAATGTGGGAAGGGCGAAAAGACCTACTGAAAGCATATAGGGGCGAAATCTTGCCGTATCAATTTCTGGAACTGTCACCCCAAGCAACAGCCAAAAAGAGGCAATGAGCCCCACCATCAAAAGGGAGTTAATAGCCCCTACAAACCGAGGGCCGATCCAAACAATTAACCCAAAAATGAAGGTGAAAAGAATGGGACCGCCAGAACTGATGTTAAAGCCAAATAAGGTCAATAAACGGTCTAGAAGGGGTGAACCTCCTGAAACATAGACAATCAGAAAACAAAGGTAGAGAAAAAGAAAGCTTATTCCGGCCAACCATTTCCCCCACCTTCCTAGCAATGACTGACTAATCGTCATTAGATTAGCCCCATCTGGAAAAAGGAGGGTCACCTCTAAAAAAAGCAAACCGGTAAATAGCATCAAAAGATAGGCAAGAAGGTTGACGCCAATGGTAGGCAGCAATCCACTAGGGCCAGTTACCACAGGGAGACCAAGCATACCTGCTCCCACGCAAGTTCCTGTCACTAACAACGAAGCAGACAGAAGTTTCCGAAAATTTTTCGTCCTTTTAAGCACAGAAACATCGTACTCTTTCTCTACCGTCAATTCAAGTTTTACAATAATTTCTTTACAGCGTAAGATGCGGAATATTCCAGGAAACAGCATGGATAATCGGCTTGTGATTAAAATTATTTATTTCTTCCTGCCTGAGAGGGGTTAATGGCAGATTTCAGGGGAGAAGAAAAAGAGCGGCCTTTCGAGTGCACCGCCTGTCGTAAAGGCATCAAGGTTCTTTACACCCTCGTGATTCGAGATGTGATCACAGAGCAAGTCATGTGCGGCGACTGTCCTGAGTTAAAAAAACGATTGCATGGTTCTTCCGACCTGACGGGGCTGGACAAAAAGTTAGGAGAAACTGGACTTGCTTGCGGTAGCTGCGGCACCTCTTTAGAACAAATCAAAATGGGGCACAGCTTAGGGTGTTCTGCTTGTTATACTGTGTTTAGCGACTTTATTATCCAAGATCTCATCCACCAAAAGGCATTGCCGGAAAGAGTATTGAACCAGAAAAAAAGTCTACCTCTACACATTGGAAAAATTCCCGGAAAAGTGCCTGCAGAAAACGCCTCTTTACGCCTTCTTGCTTTGAACGAGGCTTTAGAGGACACACTTAAAAGAGAAGATTACGAAGAGGCTGCACGCCTTCGCGACCAAATCAAACGGTTAACGGAGGAGCACCATGATTAAACTTAACCCAGATCTTCCTGAAAAGACCTTTTGGGACCAAAATGATGGCCATATAGACTTGGCAGCATTTATCATTCTCAAAAGAAATATCGACCGATTTTTGTTCCCATCTAAGTTAGACAAAGATAAAAGAACACAAATCCTTTCCCTCCTGACCAAGCCTTTAATCAACCAAAAACAAGACTTGTTGCTCTTAAAGGGAGAAGAATGTTCACCTCTCGATAAAGAATGGCTGCAAGAACATTTTTTTCTGGCCAATCCGCTGCAAGATTTCCAGAAAGGGTCGGGCGTCCTGATCAATTCTGGCCCTTATTCAGCCATTTTAAATGTGCAAGAGCACCTGCAATTGAGATTTTTAGGATCTAAAAGCGAATTAGAAGAAGGATGGACCACACTATCTAAACAGGACGACCTTCTGCAAGAAGGAGCCCCTTTTGCTTTTTCTCCTCATTTCGGTTTTCTAACTTCTTTCCCCAAAGATGCAGGGACAGGACTTGAGGTTGAAATTCTTCTACAAACCCCGGCTCTTTCTCTCTTTCGGGAAGAGGAGCATTTATTATTTAACGAAGAAGATCGGATTGAGTCGTTACCTCTTTTTTCTAATAGTTCCGGTATTGAACGAGGGCTCCTTTTAATCAGAAACAAAGCCTCTATTGGAATGAGTGAGGACCAAACTTTCAGCCTAGTAAAAGGCTTTGCTGAGAAGACAATTAGTAGAGAAAATTATTTAAGGAAGAGGCTTCTTGAAACTGACGAAAGCGGAACCAAAGATAAGGTAGCAAGAGCATTTGGGCTGCTTGTTCACTCTTATCAAATGGAGACGCTTGAAGCTATTGAGGCTTTCGGCTGGATCAAAATTGGGCTAGAAAACGGATGGATCCGCGGCGTTGACAGAAGAAAACTAAATCGTTTGCTCATTTCGGTTAGGCGGGGTCATTTAAACCAAAAGCTAGAGGAAGACGCTAGCCGTGAAGAGTTGCTTCACAAAAGGACAGAGCTGCTCCATTCTGAGTTGAAAGGAATTGAGCTGCTGATTTGAATAACAAAAGAAATATCATCACGCAAAACGCTAGAAACTCTGAAGAGACCTCGTCTCTAACGTAAAGTAAGTATCTTTCTTCTCTGTGGTCTCTGTGTTCTCTGTGGTTAGATATATTTAAATTTTTATAACCACAGAGGACACAGAGACCACAGAGGTTTCTCTTAGGCTCTCTGCGTTGCATTTAGAGATACTTTTTTTAAAGTGCTCATACTCTTATTGCGCTTTGACTTTCAAAAAGTGAAAGCTAAACAGGAGTTTAGCACTCCAAACGCTATCGCGAACTACGCAGTAACTTTTGTAGCGAGTCTTGATTTTGTGCGACTTGCTTTGTTCTTCTTGATAATCCCTTTTTTGACACCTTTGTCCATGAGACTATATACTTCTTTTAAAGTCTCTTGAGCTTGTTGTCCATCTTGCTTTGTCAGACTGTCCTGAAGAGCTTTGATCCTTGTTTTGATCTTTGATTTGTAAGCACGGTTGATTGCGTTACGTTTTAGACTCTGCAAGTGGCGTTTTGCCGCTTGTGGACGTCTTTCTTTTTTCTTTGGGGCCTCGTCTGCCATGTGATTCCATGTAATGAAAATTTTGGTAAGGACATTATAACCCGGCTAGCAAAATAGGTCAAAGAGGTTGTAAAACAGTGAAATGTTTTTTTTAAATTATCAATTAAAAATATAGTTAAACTTGCGGCCAATCTGGCCCCTTGCTAACCTTTCGGCCCAAGAAAATGGTTCTGGGTTGGGTGTGGAAAGGTTGTTCATAACTTTTTTCCACTTGCTTAAAACCGGCACACTATGCGATGGATCTGGATTTAAAGCGTATAAATCTAAATTTATAATTGTCGAAGAACGGAGATCGAATGAGCGAAGTCTATAGAAAAGCGGGTGTTTTAGATATGGAACACGAAGAAGGTCTTCTCTCATCCGACTCTAGCGATGTCAAAGAACTTGACTCTCCTAATTTCGATTTTTTGTTTGCTTGGGACCAGTTCCTTAGTTATGCCAAAGAACGATGCTCATCTACCACGTATGAAAATTGGTTTTCCCCCGTTAAAATTGTGGAAAAAGAAGGCGTATTTGCGCTGGAAATCCCTAATATTTTCGTAAAAGAATATCTTCTTTCCAACTTTGGAAAGGATTTAAAATCTTTTTTCCCGGTCACTGAAAAAGGAGACTTAGACCTTCCTTTTGTCGTGCAAGAGCCAAAGCAAAGAAAGCATCAGCCTCTGATCGTGGAAGCCAAAGAGGCGATCATAGCTCCGACAGATGATCAGAGAACAATTCGACTAAATCCCAATTACAGATTCAGCACATTTATCGAAGGTTCTTCTAACCAATTCGTCAAATCTGCCGCAATGGGAGTGGCCTCCCGACCTGGACACTCTTACAATCCCCTTTTTATCCACGGAGGGGTAGGGCTTGGTAAAACCCATATTTTGCATAGCATTGGGCACTTTCTACACGAAAACCACAAGAAATTAAAGGTACAGTGCATCACCACAGAGGCCTTTATTAACGATTTGGTCGATGCTTTACGAAATAAATCGATCGAGAAAATGAAGAGGTTTTACCGTTCTGATGTCGACGTTCTCCTTGTGGACGATATCCAATTCCTGCAAAACCGGCTGAACTTTGAAGAGGAGTTCTGCAACACCTTCGAAACACTGATCAACCATAATAAGCAAATTGTCATCACAAGCGATAAGCCTCCCTCCCAGTTAAAGCTTTCCGAAAGGATGGTTGCAAGAATGGAATGGGGATTGGTTGCCCACATGGGAATGCCTGACTTAGAGACACGTGTGGCCATCTTGCAGCACAAGGCGGAACTAAAAGGGCTGACGATTCCAAGCAATGTCGCATTCTTCATCGCTGAAAATGTTCAAAACAATGTTAGACAACTGGAAGGCGCTATCAATAGGCTATCGGCCCATTGCCGTCTGCTTGACATGCACATCACTGAAGAGCTTGTAGAGGAAACGCTACGAGAGATGCTGCAAAAGGCACCAAAAGATAAAATCACCATCGAACAGATCCTAAAAAGTGTTGCTGCTGTTTTTCAAGTTCCTGTCATGGCTCTCCGCGGTAATCTTCGCACTAAAGAGGTAGCCCTCCCTCGCCAGGTCGCCATGTATCTGGCCAAGGAGATGATCAATGAGTCACTTCTCATGCTGGGCGTCCATTTCGGCAAAACTCACTCCACCATTCTTCACGCCTGCAAGACCATCAAAGAAAAAATGGAAAAGGACGAAATCCTCCGAAGGCAGGTACATATGGTTAGAAGAAATGTGGGAACAGCAGCCTAGAAAAATAAGGAGTGGGCGCTGTTCCTTCAAACGGCCACTCAGGCCATTTTCGACCTCTAATAATCCGCTCTTACGCGGTAGCGTTTGGAGTGCTAAACTCCTGTTTAGCTTTCACTTTCACTGATAAGTCAAAGCTAAACAGGAGTTTAGCACTCCAAACGCGTTGCGAACTAAACACCTTTCAGCGCATGCGAAAATGGCCTGAGTGGCCGTTTGCAGGCAGCCCGTTAAAAAAATCTAATTAAAGATGGGAAGTTGGTTTTACAGCCGAAGGTTGAATCATTAAGGTTGGGCGCCCTCAAGCACTCGAAAGGCCTCAGTTGAAAAAACTGGGACATCTGGCTCTACTGCGTAGGACGAATGTCGCAGTTTTATTCAAATGAGGCCTTTCGAGTGCTTGAAGGAATAGCGCCCACTCCTTCTTTTCCACCTTGTCTTTCTTTTAATTGCCTGCCTAGGTAAATAAAAGTTTAAAAGGACTTTTATTATGGATTTATTGGCTTTTTTCAATTGGGGAGCTGCTGCTGCGACTCCCGATGACACCTGGCTGGCCCGATGGATGGGTCTCTACCTGACGATTACGTGCTTGTTTGTCTTGATTCGCTTGGGACATGTGAGAACGCTAGTCGACACGTTCAAAAAGAACCCGGCATTCATGGCGTTGTCAGGTTCAATGAGTTTACTTTTAGGTACTTTGTTGGTGGCTTTACATCCTCAGTTTGCCGCTAACTGGACTGTTCTCATTACAATACTCGGTTACCTATCCATTTTGAAGGGGATTATCAGGCTGTTTGGCAATGGCTGGAGCAGCAAGTTGTGCTCTTTTTGCCATCAAAGCGACAAGTGCATCGTTGCTTGGAGCATTGTCTGGCTAGTCATCGGCTTAGTCTTGCTTTGGTTTGGCTTTTTCGCTTAAAAATATCGGGCGGGGGTGATGAAGCCTCCGCCTAAAAATAAGAGTCTACTTTGACCTATAAGCCCTTTCTTGAATTTGCACTCGAGGCTGCTCGAGAAGCAGGTCACATCATCCGCCAAGGGTGGAACACCTCTTTCCAAATTTTTGAAAAAGGAGAGGGAGGAGACCTAGTCACAGAAATTGACTTTGCAGTCGAATCGGCCCTGTTTAAAAAAATCGGCGCCAAATTTCCAACACACCATTTGCTTGGAGAGGAATCAGCTGGAAACGTCCCTTTGGATGAGGGGTACCTTTGGGTCATCGACCCAGTCGACGGGACGACCAACTTTTCTCACCATTTTCCTTTCGTCGCAGTGTCAATTGGGCTTCTTTATTTGGGCCAGCCTATCGTAGGTGTGGTCTATAATCCGATCCTTGAAGAACTTTTTTCAGCCATGAAGGGAGGTGGAGCCTATTTTCAAGAGAAAAAATGTCATGTTTCCACCATCAACGCTCTGCCCAAATCTTTACTTGCCACCGGTTTTGCTTATGATAGGCGAGGCACAGAAGACAACAATTACCGGCAATTTTGCCACTTAACCCAGGTTTCTCAAGGGGTACGAAGGGCTGGATGTGCCTCTATAGATCTAGCCTATGTCGCCGCCGGTCGCTTAGAAGGTTACTGGGAGCGAGGGTTAAAACCTTGGGACATTGCAGCAGGGATGTTGCTAGTAACTGAAGCCGGAGGAAAAATTTCTTCCTATGAAGGAGGACCTGTAGAGATGGCTACAGGCAGAATTTTAGCATCGAATGGCCTAGTCCACCAGGAGCTCATAGATGAGTTAAAAAAATGCTAATAAAAGGATTGTTGATAGCCGTCACCTGCATTCTCATCCTCGTTCTTTTCGCGTTTTACAAACTCTTTAAAGAAAAAAAACATCTTCACCAGCAACAAGAAGAGTTTGAAGCTGTTTTTGACAATATCCCGGCTATGATCTTGTATAAAGACCTTAGCGGCAGAATTATCAAAGCCAACAAAACATTCATTGATCTGTATAAACATCTCACTCAAAATCCGGTAGGGAAAAGAAGTGAGGATTTTATTCCAAGCTTGAAAGACATCGTCCCTAAAATCGATGAAACTGTGATCCAGTCAGGACATCCCTTAGAGTTCTATTTTCCATATGAAGATCAAGCCCTTGGCACCAGGTGGGTTGCCGGCGTAAAAGTTCCATACAAAGACGATAATGGCAACATCATTGGCACCATCATGCTCGGCAAAGATTTCACCGCTCAAAGAAAGGCTGAAGAGGAGCTAAAGTTAGCCAAAGAGAACGCGGAAGCGGCCAATTTAGCCAAAAGCGACTTCCTCTCTCGGATCAGCCATGAAATTAGAGCCCCATTGAGTGGCCTCATTGGGATGTCAGAACTTTTATTGACAACCAAATTAACACCCGACCAACACCGTTATGTGAAAACGATCTGCTCCTCAGCAGGGCTCCTATTTACCTTGATGAGTGATGTGCTAGATCTTTCAAAAATTGAACAAGGACAAGTCACCCTTAACTTAACACCCGCTAATATCGAAGAATTGGTTTCGGAAATGGCCGCAATTTTAGAGATCGAAGCTCAAAAAAATAAGGTTGAAATCATCGTTCAGTGTTCTGTAGATATTCCCAAAGTGGTTTTTGCAGACATTGTCCATTTAAAACAGGTTCTACTTAACTTGATGTTGAATGCGATCAAATTTTCCGGAGGGGGAGAGGTTCTTTTAACGCTTGAGAAAAAAAAGATCGACTCATTATTGCGATCAAGGATACCGGCATCGGCATCCCGAAAGACAAATTGGATCAACTATTTAAAAAATATTCTCAGTTAGACCCTATCATTAGCCGAAGGTTTGGTGGCTCGGGACTTGGGCTTGCTATTTCCAAAGAATTGGTGAGTTTGATGGGAGGTACCATCCATGTAGAGTCAGAACAGGCAGTTGGCTCAACTTTTTGGTTCGATATCCCTTGCCAAATCGCCCCTTCTCAGCCTGAAATACCCACTCTAAATGAGCAGGTGAAATCAAAAAAAATATTAGTTGTAGATGACTATCATCAAAACCGCGACATTCTTTTAAGCTATTTACATCATTTGGAATGCCCTAATGTTCAGACAGCCGCATCAGGTCAAGAAGCCTGTGAATTGCTTCAGAGTGCAATAGCTGCAAATGACCCTTTTTCCATAGCCCTTATCGATTTTGCCATGCCGGAAATGAACGGCAAACAGTTGGGCAAATGGATTCTACAAAACCCTCAGTTCTCCCATTTAAAGATGGTCCTTTTTTCAGGCATTACCAAACTTGACCAGATAGATGATCTGGAAGAACATGGGTTTTCAGCCGTTTTATTTAAACCTATTTTTGTAAAAGACCTAATCAACGTGCTTAATAAAATCGTTTAAATCGGCTATAATCTCTGCAATGACAGAGTCAAATAGCCAGAAAACAGCAAGAATTTTTGCTTTGGCCAAGGGATTGAGCGCCCCTCTTGAAGCTTTGTGGCTCCTTTTAGCCTTTCTCTTTTGTAAAGAACTTGGCGCCTCTCCTCTACAGGTTACTGTTCTTGTCGCCATGAAGCCTCTTTCGGCATTAGGCGCTTTTTATGGAAGCATCTTAATATTAGGAAGAAGAGCCCGCCTAAAGTCTTACCTGATTGGTGTCACTTTGGGGGGGTTGCTCCCCTGCCTCTTTTTCCCTTTCGTTGACAATCTCTGGTTTTTTATCGCCGCTAATGGTTGTTTTTGGATCTCTTCAAGAGCCCTCATCTTGGCCTGGGGCGAAATATTTAAGCTAAATCTAAAACATGAAGAGAGGGGAAAGGCTTTTTCTCGAGGATCCTCCCTCCATTCAATCATCCACATCCTCATACCCATCTTGATTTCACCTTGGCTTGATTACGACCCCTCTTCTTGGAAGTGGATCTTTTTTCTCCTAGCGCTTGTCCAAGCATTTAATTTGATCTTGATCCGAGGCCTTCCCATTCCTGAAGGGGCAAAAACCGCGCCACCCCGTCCCTCATGGCTATTGCCTTGGAAGCAAGGGATTGCTCTTTTAAAAGAGCGGAAAGACTTCCGACATTTCCAATGGGTTTTTTTCTTGGGAGGTGGTGGCCTCATCATGATGCACCCCGTCCTGCCCTTTTTCTTTAAAGAGACTTTGTCATTGTCCTACACAGAAGTTTCACTTGCCACATCGGTTGCAAAAGGGCTGTTTTTTGCCCTTTCTTCTAGCTATTGGGCAAAGCTTTACACCAAACTGCCCATCTACAGTTTCAATACGCTTGTGACCTCTCTTGCAGCCGGATTCGCTTTCCTTTTGATTTTGTCCCCTTGGATTCCATCAGGCCTTTTTCTTGCCTATGCATTATATGGAGTCATGCAAGCCGGAAGCGAGATGAGCTGGAACTTATCTGGGCCTCTTTTTGCAAAAGAGGGTGAAAGCACCCTTTTTAGCAGCGTAAATGTGGCTTGTGTTGGTATTCGAGGTTCTATTGCTCCCTTTATTGGCGAGCTTTTATATCTTACCGGCTCTAAAACCTTAGTCTTTTTTGTTGGAGGGCTTCTTTGTTTGTCGGGCTCTCTCCTTTCCCGCCGCTCTCCAGAAAAAGAAAAAGCCCTTATCAGTTAAACCACTGAGACAGTGCGATCACAGAGGAAATGTGAGGGCAATGAGAACCGTTCTTTTAGCAACAAAAGTTCAATTAAATCTTTCGTTTTTTCTTCGCGTTGAAAATTTTTAGTTGTCTTTTGCCGAAAGAATGGCTCTCATTGCCCTCACATTTCCTCTGTGATCTCACTGTCTCAGTGGTTATTTAATCGGGCAAGGATTCGCTTAAATTAGGGAGAGGATCGCTTTTGTGTACGGCGGGAGGTTAGGTATTCGTCGATGCCGTGCGCGACACCCATCGCCAACTGCTTAGCGTAGAGAGGCTCGGAGATTTTTTTAGCCTCTTCTTTATTACTTAAAAATCCAAGCTCAACAAGGATGGCAGGATCTTCTGTATCCTTGATGACGCGGAAATTGCCATTTTTGACCCCACGACTCTCAGCCCCCGACCAATTCAAAACATTCTTTAAGACAAGCTCTGCAAGTTTTTCCGAGTTTTGAGTTCGTTTAGGATCGCCCTTATCTCGATAAAGAAATACCTCGATTCCTTTTGCCTCAGGCGATGGAGCCGAATTGTAATGGATGCTAACAAAGCAATGAGGGTGAACATTATTCGAAAAAATCACCCGGTCATCTAAGCTGATCGTTTCATCTTTCCAACGTGTCATGAGGGTTTGATAACCAAGCCCTTCAAGGGCTGACCTTAAAAGAATTGTTGTAAAAAGGGTCAATCTTTTCTCTATAAGAATGGGCTTAGAGAGCGATTTTGTCCCCCTATCCTCTCCGCCATGCCCTGCATCCAATACGATCACTTCCTTTTTATAATGACGTGTTGGGGTTTGGGCACTAAGTGAGCCTGCTAAAAGAAGGGCAACAAGAATGAATTTTTTCATAATAAAGAACGGTTTAAACAGGCTTTGTAGGCAATTTTACTATCATCGAACGGTATGGTCATGGTGGCAAAGATTTGAGACGTTTCATGCCCTTTTCCTGCAATGAGAACAGTGTCTCCCTCTTTTGCATAATGAATGGCTTTCTCAATGGCGACAGCACGATCTAGTTCCACAATATAATGGTCAGGAGACTTAAACCCTTTTAAAATATCACTTAAAATGGTTTCAGGGTCTTCATTCCGAGAATTATCGAGTGTTACTATGGCAAGATCGCTTCCCTCTTCAACAGCCTCTGCCATCAGAGGTCTCTTTTTTGGGTCTTTGTTCCCGCCACATCCAAACACTGTTAAAATCTTTCCTTTCGTTAACTCTCGTAATGATTTTAACACATTTCTCAAAGCATCTTCGGTGTGAGCGAAATCGACGTAAATTTGGATGCCAAGAGTATTCTCAACCGACTCAAGCCTTCCCCGCACCCCAGGAAAGGTAGACAGTCGTTCAACAATGCTCTGAACATCAATTTTTTTGACCAATAGCACACCGATAGCGGCAAGTACATTGTAAACATTGTGCCTGCCTATCAAGGGGCTTCTCACTTCCCAACTTTCCCCCTGATAATTCAAAGTAAATTCGGTTCCTTGAGGAGAGAAGCGTAAATTTTCTGCTTTTAAATCAGACTGCTGGTCTATTCCATAGGTGATTTTTGGAAAGGTCGATGGTCCTGTAACGATTTTGGACCAAGGGCAATCGGAGTTGATCACTGCCACCGTTTTTTTAGATTTTGATTGCTGAAATAACAGGCTTTTAGCGGCTGCATAAGCTTCCATCGTCCCATGGTAATCTAAATGATCTTGGGTCAAATTAGTATAGACAACGGCATCATAGTCTATCTCCTTGACTCTACCTTGATCCAATGCATGGCTTGTCACTTCCATCACACCTGCCGTGCATCCTTGCAAAACCATTTCCTTCAGTAATTTATGGTTAGTGGCAATATCCGGAGTTGTGTGTGTGGCTTGGTAACGGTGCCTGCCAATCAAATATTCAATGGTTCCAAGTAAACCAGAAGGTCCAAAGGTACCATCTAAGAGGTGTTTTACCAAATAGCTGGTAGTTGTTTTTCCATTGGTACCAGTCACCCCAATCACAAACAGTTGGCTAGAAGGAGATTCATAGCATGTGTCCGCTATCAACCCCTCAATCTGAGAAATATCTTTGACAATGACTTGTGGAACCGAAAGAGTGGGGTCAAAAAGATCGGTCAAAACAGCTACAGCCCCTCCGGCAATTGCTTGAGAAATATACCGATGCCCATCATCTGTCGCCCCTTTCTTCGCAATAAATATATTGCCCGGCGAAACAAGCTTGGAGTTCGAAGATACGCCTGAGATTTCTATCTCTCTAGAACCCTCAATTCTTTCATGAGGAATTTTTTTAAACAGTTTTTTGAGCTTCATAGGGGGAACCGCTATTTATACCGCTTTATCACATAATTAACCACAGAGGCAGTGAGATCTCAGAGGAAATTTGAGAGCATTGAGAGCCACCTTTTGAGAAAAAAAGAAAATTTTCTCTGTGATCCCACTGCCTCAGTGGTGATTCGATGGCCCATTCCAAAGTTGGTACAAAGCATCCAAGTCTTGCAGCTCGGTTACCCACTCGGCCTTTGTATCATCTCTTCTCGGATCCCCTTCAGGATAATTGTAGGGATCATCCGGAGCAATGCCAAGCGCCTCTAGCGATCTTTTAACAATTTTTTGAAAGATTGGAGCACTGGCTGTTCCGCCATGGTGATTAAGCCCACGCCCCGGAACATAGCCAAACTTTGGCTCATCCATCACCACTATACAGACGATGGCAGGATCGTTTACCGGAGCAAACCCACACATGCAAGGAACATAAATTTTTTCAGAATAGAATCCGTCGATCAACTTTTTGGGAGTACTGGTTTTTCCAACGACTGTGAAACCCGGAATGTCGGCTCTGCGGGCAGTGCCACCAGGTTTTGTTGTAAAACGCATCGCTCTCAATACGGTGTTTAAAACAGCATCAGAAAGGACTTTAGGGCTTTCTACCGGTTGCTCGTCAAACGTTTCAATCAAAGAAGGTTCAACCAAATGCCCTCCATTAGCGAAAACCGACATCGCTCGGCATAACTGCAGACTAGTCGCAAGGATGTTATGTCCCATAGCCAGACAATAAGGAGTTCCTTTAGACCATTCTAAAGCCCCATTTGGATGAAGCCTTCCCGGCTTTGGAACCAAACCCAAAGATTCTGAAGGAAGAGGGATGCCTGTCTTTTTTCCAAAGCCAAAACAATCGATCAACACATTCCGATACCAATCCTCTCCAAGAGCATCGACAACTCTTTGCGCTAACAGAGCCATATAAATATTAGAGGACTTTTGCAACCCCATCCACATGTTAAGAAAGTAGTGCAGATGGGTATCTTCAAGTGGCTTTTTCCTGCCCGGAAAATGGCTATTAGAGGTGGCAAATTTTTCTTCGGGGGAAAAAATGGGCGGCTTGTTCTGCTTACTCAACTCTTCATTGGCGAGCAGGCCCACAGCAATCGTAAACGCTTTCATGACAGAACCTGGCTCTTGAGCGTCCTGCATACTCTTCACCCGCGTCTCTTCCATTTTTTCAGGTGTCTCAAAATAGGAGGGGTAAAGGGGCAAATCAAAAAAAGGATATTGTGCCAAGGCCAATATATGGCCTGTTTTAGGTTCTACAACCATCGACCAGCCCCGTTTTGCGTTGCATCGTTTTACTCCAAATTCCACCTCTTCCTCTGCAATGGCTTGCAATGTGGGATGGATCGTTAAGTAAAGGTCTCCTCCGGCTTCAGGCTCTCGAACCGTTTCTCCGATTTCAAACGTATTAAGTGGGGAACGTAAATACCTTTTAACACCCCCTTTCCCCTCTAAATAGTCATTAAAAGCAAGTTCAAGGCCTCCTGTCGGCTCTGCCTTGCGACTTTTTTCATCTCTTAAATGGCGTACCGTATGTAAAACTTGCCCCAACATAGAGCCTGAAGGGTGAACTCTTTTGAAGTTAGACTCAAAAAAGAGGGCATGCTTTGAAAGTTTTTGAGCTTTTGAAAAACTCGACCACCAACCTTGAACTTTTAGCTTTGTTTCGTCTTCAAGCCAGGTGAGCAATTTTCTCCGCCGACTTTTTTTTGCAAGATGGGTTCGGATGTTGTTCACCTCTTTGTCATCAAGACCAACAAGCGATGCGAGGGCCAAAACGATCTCTTCCCGCTTTTCTTTAGGAATGACTTTTGGGTCTGCATAGAGGTCGAAGACCTCTACATCTACGCTCAAGGGAAGCGGTTCGCCAAAGCGTGGAGAGGTATAGATCGTTCCTCTTTTGGCAGGTGTTTCAACTGTAAAATAGTGTTGGCTATCGGCTACTTTTTCCCATTTCTCATGCTCTAAAACCTGCAATTTGAAAAATTGCAAAAAAAGGGCCGCAAAACCTATTAAGAACGTAAAAAAAATCAGATATAATCTTTTCATTTGCCACTTTCCGGAAAAGCCAGATGGCTATAGGTAGGCGTTCTTAATTTTTCTAATAGCGCTTTTGGAGACAAAACTGCATCTAATTCTGTCTGTTGTCGATGGTTTGCCTCAATTAGGCTTTTGAGCTCCGCCTCTTTTTTGGGAATTTGAAAGTCTCAATTCCATCAGTCGATTTTCTTTGCTGATTAGCACTAAAAGGAAAAAGACGATCAACAAAAGAGGAGCAAGAAACAGTCTCACAGTTTTTCTATCACACGAAGTTTTGCACTTCGACAGCGAGGGTTAATAGCCAATTCATCATCCGACGGACCTATTGCCTTTCGATTCACCAAAAGAACTTCAGGGTCTTTATCCATAAAATGGCCTCGATAACCGGTTGTCGCCCATTTGTCAGAAGCTTTTAAGTTGAAAGTCTCTTTCACCATCCGATCTTCTAAACTATGGAAGGTGATGATACCCATTCTTCCGCCTTTGGGAAGAAGCTCGATCCCGGAAGGAAGAAACTCTTGTAGTACATCAAGCTCTCGATTTGTGGCAATCCTTAAAGCCTGAAAAATTTGAGTAATGGGTTCTTTTTTCCCCGAATCTCTTTTTACCTAAAACAGGCTCAAGCATAGCTTTAAGCTCAAAAGTTGTATAAACTGGGCGCCCTTTTATGATAGCTGCCGCTGCCCTTCTCCATTTTGGCTCTTCGCCATATTCTCTAAAGATTCGTTGAAGATCCTTTTCAGAAAAGGTATTGAGAATTTGAGCTGCAGTCATCTCTTGGGTTGCATCCATTCGCATATCAAGAGGGGCATCAAACCTAAAACTAAATCCCCTTTCGGGCTGATCTAGCTGCATCGAAGAGACGCCGATATCTAATAAAATTCCGTCAGGCTTGACCCCTTTTTGATGCAAAATGGAGGGGAGCGCTGAAAAATTTTCGTGAAGGAATAAAAGTTTCTCTTTCCAAGGGGAGAGCCGCTCTTTAGCAATATTCAAAGCGCTTTGGTCTTGATCTGCCCCGATGTAAAGTTCTATTTCGGGATGATCTGCTAAAAGGGCCTCTGCATGCCCGCCGGCGCCTAGAGTGCCATCGAGAAAAGTAGAAATTTTCAAAGGCTTGAAAGCTTGAAGAACTTCTTGAAGTAGGACAGGAAGATGAAGTGCCACGATAAAAAAAATCGTCCCCGGCACGAATTGAACGTGCGACCTACCGCTTAGGAGGCGATCGCTCTATCCACTGAGCTACGGGGACACGGGTTGCCAAATATTTTACCCTAAACGGCTATAGAGGTCCAGTTCACTTATCCCGTTTAACCCTGTCCTTGAAAAATTCAAAGCATTCACCTCAGAGAAACAGGACGTTTAAATTCATCATAGCGAATTTCTCTAATAGAATTATTTGGCAATGTGATTTTGATCAGATCGCCAAAAGAGTTGTAGTCATAGGAGCTTAATCCCCCCAAAGCATCTATTACCTCAATTAAATTGTCGTTTGCATCATACTGAAAAGTTGCAGTCAAACCTAAACTATCGGTTTTTGACAGAACATTGCCGTTTTGATCGTAAGAATAACTCATTTCTCCAAAGGAAGAATAAATTGTTGTTATACGATCTCGCTCATCATAAGTGTATTGAGTTGTCTTTCCCGCTTCAGAGACCTCGACAAGGCGGGAGCGATTGTCATAAGACCTTTTCGAAATAAAGCCGTTGCTATAACAAATTTCCAATGGGAGTCCGTTTTCATCCAATCGAAAGCTTTCTTTTCCTCCTCCAGGAAAGTCGATAGAGAGGAGGCCTCCTGTTATGGGATCGTATTGAAAACCTGTTGCAAACTGTTCATCTCCTTTCTTAGTTACTTTTCCATTTTGAATACTGAAAAAATTAAGGTGAAACGGTTTGTAAACCTTTATAAGCCGCCCTTTCTCATCGTAGATGTACGCAGTCTTTGTTCCCATACCATCAACTTCTTCTAGAAGATTGCCTTGTTGATCAAATTCAAACTTTCTTTCTCCCCTATATGCATCGCTTATTTTGATAGGATTACCTATCGCATCATATTTATAAAAAACTTCAAGCCCATTATTGTCGACTGATTTTTCAGGACCAAAAGACCCCGCATAGCTTAACTCCAGCTGTCTCCCCGATGAATCTATGATTTTGTGAGGTCGATACTTTTCATCAAAGTGCTCTTCCAAGAAAAAATTGTTGGCTCCTTCTATTCGAGCTCTTCTCTCTGACAAGCTAAACTCTTGTTTGAAACATATTCCATTAATAACTTTTTCTTCAGCTCGATTGTAGATATCATAATTTGCCTCAAAAGTCTTATTTCCTTTGGCATCGAAAATAGCTGATAGGTGCAAGTCCTTATCGTACGTATAACTCATTAGAACGCCCTCTTTGTCTCGGACCTCCCTAAGTTGGCCTTCTGGGGTATAGTCGTAATAAATAACCTTGCTGCAGTTCCCTATTGCACGAGCAATTGTAGGGCCTTCATATTCAAGATGGATTGCCTTCTTCCCTTTGCAAGAGATACAGGCCAATCTTCCTCCGTCATAACAATAGTCAATAGCATTCCGCTCTTATCACTAATCTTAATCAGCTTACCTTCAGAATCAAAAAGAAAACATTCTTGTTTTCCAGAGAAAGAGAAGGTTCCATCTAAATTTTCAAGCAGCGGAGCAGCTCTTCCTTCTGTGCTATAAACGGGGTTTTTTTCAGCATTAAGACCTACAATCCTATAGAGAGATTCTGCCCCTCCCCAACACACAAAAATTTCATTATACACCCTGCTTGTGGTGCCATCGGAGAAGCGGCACCACTTTTTCTCGCTTAGAAAGCGAAGTTTTGCAGGTGTAACATCCCATCCTGTGCCAAATCCAGTGCTTTGCTCGTTAAAAGAGTCGTAGGTACGAACAAGAGCTAAAGGAATAGTCCCTGCAACGGGAAAACTCATATCAACGAAAGACTTTTTTACATCTCCTACTTTAAGTGTTTTGCCAAGGTTTTGAACTATTGCGGTATAGCCCTTTCCAAAGTCCCAGCTTAATTCCCCCTCTCCCGGTCGTCCTTGCAATACCTCATCCTTTGCCTCATTAGCTTGCCAGCCGGTTCTGGTGGAGAAATTATTATCATCAAAGTGATAGATGACCCCTCCGCTGATAATTATTCTCCCTTCAACACCACCTACTTGAGGCGTATGTGTGGGAGTAGTTACAAATTTAGGAGAATAACTCTTAAAAAATGAGAGATCAAAAGGCAACCCTTGTTCTTTTATCCATTTAACAACCGCTGTGATTTTCCCTAGTTTTTTTAAATCATGAAGAATGGGGAATTCATGAGAGTAACGATCATAATTTTGAGTGAAATGCGAGGCAAATTTTTCTGCCGCATTATCATGATAAATACCTTTTTTGCATTTAGATTCTGTCAATACTTGCATCTGCACTTGGTCGAAAACCATGGAGCTTCCATCTTCAGACTGAATAAGGCTAATTTTCTCCGGCACAAACCACATACGCCATGAGACACTTGTTGATAAACGATTCTCCTTTTGATATAGCTCTAAAAGGTCATGATATCCCTGAAGATTTGCCCTAAATCTTTTTCCGGTGTAATTGTCCCTACCTAAGGTAAGGTTTTTTAATAGACGATCTGCTTCAAACATTACGGCGCCAAATCGTGTATTTTTTGTTTCCCCATAGTAAGTCACAATCATTTGAGGTTGTGATTTTTTCTTTGGGGGTTGGGATCTGGATCCATGGAAATCCCTGGATCTTGCTCTTGTCTTCCTCCCAATCCGTAAACAGAACGGACGGCAACCGCCAAATCGTCAAGATGCATGTTGGGTAGTGGCAAATCCTTTTTACCATAGAGGATTACTTGCCCTGTTTTTTGATCAAAGACAGCACCCGCGATGTCCGAAATATTAGTCATAAGTTCAGCGGTTTTAGATAGAGAGATCCCCCCATAATTTGGCTGAAAAAGTAAGCTGTGTTCTTTTGTGTTTGTCCTAAGTTGAGAATTAAACCCATAAGGGACGACATCATCTTTACCAAGCGTAAATCTAGAATCGATGCGCTTGTTCTCATTTGTAATCCAGATGCCAAAAATTGTGGGGTCAGAAATCCCGAATGGAGTGGGCTTAAAACCTGGATGGGGATACCCAATCGCATCCAATGACTTTTCAACGTGGTCTATGCAATTATCATTGACGGTCCAGCGCGGATAGTCTCCAGCTTGCCTTGCAAGCATTTGTTGTTCTGGAGTAACCCATACAGTTAGACTGACAGTCTCCTTGCAATAGGAAATTTTATTTTCATCGTAATGCATGTAGTCATCAGGACCCGGCCAAGCACCTTGGTTAAATTCGTTGCCATCTATGTCTATTCCGCCCATCCAACCATGACCAACTCGAGATTTCCCGGCAGCTGTTTGAGTCCCGGGAAAATTGCCGTAAAAGGTTAAAGGCACCTTAACAGCGTAGAATCCTGAAGGGTCAATATAGTTGACAGGGTTATTCCTGACATAAACGTAGGCATTGAGTGTTTGTGGGTCACCTAAGATTCCTAAGACCGAATCAGGGGAAATAAATCTTCCAATTTCAGGATCATAGTAGCGATTCCTGAGGTAAATAAGACCCGTTTGTTCGTCGTACTCTTCTCCCGCGTATCCATAAGAACTGCCAAAATCACGTGCTTCATTTCTGATCCCAAAAGCAGTGTAATCATAGCTCTCCAAAGCCCGCTGACTTTCATCGACCAAAAATGAAACACTCTTTCCAGGTTGGTCATATAGAAAAAATTGGGTGTCAGAAGGTCCTTGCCCAAAAAGTCGAGAACACCCATACACGTAACGTTTCTTGGTTTTACTCTGTTCATCTTTTTCCAATAAGACTCGGCTAAGGGGGGAAGCTGGATCGTTAATGAAAAAGGTTTTCTTCCCATTGATTGTTTTATAAACCCTTCGCCCTTCTCCATCATAACCAAAAGTAACAGTGTTCTTCCCGTCCTCATAAGAAACTAGTCTCCCTGCCGTATCGTAACCAAATAGAATTTCTTTCTCTTTAGAGGTCTTCTTAATGAGATTTCCTGAGGCGTCATAACGGAAACGGGTTTCTCCTGCACGTATCAAGCGGTTATAATTGTCGTATTCGTAATCGACAGTTCCAGCTTGCGTGATCAAGGCTAAGCGATTGCCTGCCCCGTCATAGACATACTTTTCAAAGCTATCATCAGAATAATTAACTTCGATCAGTCTATTCAGCTTGTCATACGAATAAACAACGACCTTTGTCTCAGAAGAGTTTATTTCCTTGATTGATTTGCAATTATTGTTGTTATCGTAGGTAAATTGATATTCGGCAATGAGAGCACCATACACAAGTGAAAAGTTTTCTCATCTCAACACTATATCGTATATAAGCGCTTCCATTCGCAGCTAATAGCAGGGACCTTATCGTTATTGGGGATGCTTCCACTATATTTGGGAAGAATAGAATCATAGTAAGACTTCATGTAGCCAGGCATCATCGCGATTTCAATTGATATGGGGTTACCACCATTCGACATCTTGCAGTTTAAAATCCCAAAAGCCCTATAATCGCCAGTATTTTTGCAACGAACTAAAAGAAAAATTTCTTGGCCATAAAGTTCTTTATTCGATTTTTGGGTAATTACCCCATTTTCCTCGCTAAATAGCTTTGCGACTTGATCTTTAGTCACTAAATAAGCTTTGACTTCGATGTTTTTCGCATATTTTTTATCTGATAGATAAGCACGTGAGAGAAGATCTAAATCTTCAGCTTTTGCTGAAGAACAAAAACAAAAGCTACAGCACCAGCATAGAATGATTTTCCAGAATCGCGACATAAAGCTCCCTTTTTCAAATTCAAATAAGAGCATTCCATTGCTCAAAAATGCTCAAAGTCACCATAAAAGTATTATTTATGATTAAGTAAGAGGATAATACAGAAGTTGACTTTCTTGATGAAGAGAAAATATGGTGATTTAGAATTAGTTGAGCGGTCTAAACAGAGGCCGCTGCCCCTCCCCAATTTAATCCGTGCCCTTGCCCGAAAACTTCTGAGTAAAGGCCTCGTGTATTTTTGGCTAAACAGTTTTTTAGTGAAAATTCGGGCACGGGCACGGGCACGTTTAACTCTTAATCAATAAGTATGTCGGCGAAGACGGGCATGTGATCGGAAGGGAAGTGGCCGTCGACAAGCGCTGGTTCAATCGCATGCACAATCACTGTAACACCTGGTGACACATACAAGTGATCCGTAAAGATACCAGGTGTTCCTGTCCCTTTAAAAGGAAGTGTGTCTTTCTCTTCATTTGTAAAGGTGGCCAGCGGGCCAACATGCCCCAACAAAGACCACTCTCTTGCCTCTTTAAGCCCGTAACCGCTTAAAACTCGATGGATATAATCCCCGTCAAAAAATGGGAGTTTGTATAATTCGGGCCGCGCAGGAAAGATGTTTAAATCACCCATGAAAACGACTGGATTCGTTTTTGAAAGGGCCAATTTCCCGGCAAATTCAGCTTGAGATTCTCTGGTGTTGATATCGGTAAAAGCAAAGTGAGCGTTCAAAACAGAAAAAGACTGCCCGGTTTTACTATCAAGTAAGGTGATGTCGGTCAAATGATCTGAGATATGAATCTGGCTCACATGAGGGGTATCCCAGACGGTCTGGTCGAGGCAGGTAAATCGATCTTTCCGGTAAAAAATCCCATTTGTCTCTCCAATCAAAGGATCTCTAGACACAAAAGCATAGCTCTCTCCAAGTTGGGACAGCAAATCTTTGAGCTGGTTTTTATAAAGCTCCTGAACCCCTAAAATGTCAGGCGAAATCTCTTTAATCAATTCTAATACACGGGTAGACCGGTTTTTCCACCGGTTTTCTTCCCCCCATCTTTCATCAAACAGATCAAAAAGGATGTTGTAAGACATCACCCGAATCTTCCGCTCTTTTCTTTCTAACGCTTTTTCAATCTCGGTAAACTGCCGTTTCGTATATTTTTGTTTAGACAACGTTTCGATCTGCTCTAATCCTTCGACAATTGGAGCGACAGAACCACTAATGGTCAATAAAAGAAGTAATAGATGGGTAAACATGTCAACTATCATGGATGATTTAGTCTTAAAACTAGGACAGGAATCTGCAGAAAAGGAGTGGGAGGAAGCTTGCACTCAGGGAATACAGATCCTTTCTGTAAAAGACGCAGCCTATCCAAAAAAATTAAAAGAGCTAACCAATCCCCCCTCTTTTTTGTGGGTCAAAGGAGATCTGTCCCTTCTTGCCAACACCTTAGGAATTGTTGGAACTCGAAATGCCACGCTCTACGGGCGTGAAGTTGCAAGAAATTTTTCGAAACAAGCAGCCGGCATGGGCGTAGCAGTTGTCAGTGGACTTGCCCGAGGCATTGACACCGAAGCACACCTAGGCGCGATGAGTGCTGGTAAAACTGTGGCCATCATTGGTTCCGGTTTTGCCTCTCTTTACCCGGCGGAAAATCGAGAACTGGGTGAAAAAATTGGAAAGGAAGGGCTTCTTTTATCTGAATACCCAATCCATACTCCACCTAATAAATACCAGTTTCCTGCAAGAAACCGGTTAATAGCTGCCTTATCTGAAAAGCTGCTTGTCATAGAAGCCCCTTTAAAAAGCGGATCTTTGATCACAGTTGAGGCTGCCCTCAAGTTAAATCGTCCAGTTTTTGCCATTCCCGGCAGGATTGATTCAGAAAATTTTGTGGGGAATCACCAATTGCTAAAAGAGGGGAAAGCGAAATTGGCCCTCTCAATTTTTGATCTTTTAGAGAAAAAACTAACATCTTCTCCCCCCATTTTAAATGAAGGGCTCTTGTCATTTTTTACCCAATCAGAAATAGATGTAGAAACACTTTCGATAAAATCCAACCTGCCACTTTCGACCGTCAAAGCTCAATTAACCCGATTGGTTTTACAAGGAAAAATCAGACAATTAGCTGGGGGATTTTACAAAATAAGCAGCTAAATTTCATCCAAAAACGAACAAAATCGAGCTAATTAAAGGCAATTATCGTAAAATCACTCTCAAAAAAATTTATAGGATTGCATGAAAAAAGCGCTCATCATCGTCGAATCTCCGACGAAGATCAAAACGCTAAAGAAAATTTTAGGTCCCACCTATTCCTTTGAGTCGTCTATCGGACATATCCGAGATCTTCCCGAAAAGGAATTTGGTGTCGATATCGAGCACGATTTTGAACCCACCTATGTAACAGTCCCTCGTAAAGAGGACGTTATACGTCAGCTTAAAGCCGCCGCAAAACTTGTAGATATTGTGTACCTATCTCCCGACCCTGACAGGGAAGGGGAAGCTATTGCTTGGCACATTCTAGAAATTTTACCCAAAGGGACACCTGCTAAAAGGGTCTCTTTCCAGTCGATCACTAAAGATGCCGTTTTGAATGCCTTAGCCCATCCGCGAGAAATCGACATGGCGCTGGTTAATGCTCAACAAGCAAGAAGGGTGTTAGACCGCTTGGTGGGCTATTCTATTTCCCCCATCCTAAATCGAAAAATCCACAGAGGGAAAAACGAATCTGTTTCTGCAGGTCGCGTTCAGTCGGTCGCTTTAAAACTTGTTGTCGATCGTGAAAGAGAAATTCTGGCCTTTAAACCGGTCGAATATTGGACACTGTCTGCTCATCTCAAGACAAAAGATGACCCAAAACCGTTTCTAGCCACACTTTTTTCAGTCGATGGCATCAAAATTGAAAAGGAACCGGTTGAAGGAAAAGATGTTCTCATTGTCGACACCGCCGAAAAAGCAGAACAGCTAGTCAAGCGGCTTGACAAAGAGCCTTACGACGTTACCCGTGTTGAGCGTAAAGAAAAAAGGCGTTTTCCTCCTGCCCCTTTTATCACTTCAACTTTACAACAAGAAGCTAGCCGTCACTTTGGCTTTTCCTCTTCTAAAACCATGTCGATTGCCCAAAGCCTTTATGAAGGGGTTGACGTAAGAAATGAAGGGCCAACAGGTTTGATCACCTACATGAGAACCGACTCTGTCCGAGTCGCAGACGAGGCGATCACAGAAGCGAGAAAATGGATCAAGGATCATTTAGGAGCTTCTTATTTACCTGAAACTGCTCGACATTATGCAGCAAAGAAAAGCGCGCAAGATGCTCACGAAGCTGTACGTCCTGCTGATTTAACCCGTACACCAGAAAGTTTAGAAAGCTTTTTAACACGCGACGAATTTCGTCTCTACCAATTGATTTGGAGACGTTTTATCTCTTCGCAAGCAGAAGCTGCCGTTTACGACACTCTCTCGTGCGACATCACGCAAAAAGAGATGGTGTTCCGTGCAACAGGGTCCACCCTGAAATTTTCGGGCTTTTTAGCCCTTTACGAAGAAAGGGTCGATGAAGAGACAGAAAAAGAAGAAGATAAACGGTTGCCGCCTCTTGAAGAAGGGCAGCGTTTACTTTTAGTCGATTTGCAAAAAGAGCAGTCTTTTACAAGACCTCCTCCACGTTACAGCGAAGCTTCATTGGTCAAAGAGTTAGAAAAATCAGGCATTGGCAGACCTTCGACCTACGCTGCCATCATGAACAAAATCCAGAGCCGTTCCTACACCGAAAAAGAGCAAGGAAGATTAAAACCGACCGAGCTTGGGTGCGTTGTATCAGATCTCTTAGTCGCAAGTTTTCAAGAGATCATGAAGACCGAATTCACGGCAGAAATGGAAGATGCCCTGGAAGATGTCGCAGAGAATAAGCGGGATTGGAAAGACCTTTTACGCATTTTCTGGAAAAAGTTTGAACCAACCCTTGAAATCGCCAAAAAAGAGGCGTTTGTCCCGAAAGTAGAGACAGACATCGAATGCCCACGCTGTCATACAGGCAAACTGCAAAAAGTTTGGTCTAAATCTAAATATTTCTATGGGTGTAACCGTTACCCCGATTGCGACTACACAGTTCCTTTAGAAGAGTACCATTTTAATCGGGAAGAATACGCCGACAACTTCGATTGGGACCAAAAATGTCCTAAATGCAGTAAAGACATGAAGCTTCGATTTGGTAAGTTTGGTCCTTTCCTTGGTTGTACCGGCTACCCCGATTGCAAAGGGATTGTCAATATTCCTAAAAAGGGAGAGGTCGTCTTAAATCAAGAAGACCTGCCAGACTGCCCAGCAATTGGATGTCCAGGTAAAATCAAAGCACGACGTTCTCGTTTCGGCAAAACATTCTACTCATGTTCCACCTATCCAGAGTGTGATGTGATCGTCAACGATGTTGAGCAGTTGGAAGAGAAATATCCCAACCATCCTCGCACACCCTATGTGAAGGCCGAAAAAAAATGGGGGAAAAAGAAAGAAGAGGCAAAGAAACCTACCTCTAAAGCCAAAACCACCACCAAAGCAAAAGCCGTCAAAAAGACAAAGACGGCTACAAAAGAGAAGGCAAAGCCAAAAAGGGAGCAGAAACCTGTACCAATTTCACCCGATTTACAGGCTTTTATTGGAAAAAATGAGGCGGCTCGCACAGAAGTTGTTAAAGATCTCTGGGATTATATCAAAGCTCATAACTTGCAAAATCCAAAAGATAAGCGACAAGTACTTCCCGATGCAAAACTTGCTGCACTACTTGGTAAATCAACACCCATTGGAATTTTTGAAATTGCAAAGTTGATCAACCCCCACTTCATCTAATACCCATCATTGGAGACTCTTATGGCAAGTAAAATAGACTATGAAGGCACCGTAAAACAATTGGAACTCCTACAAAAAGAAGGTCCACTTGGTGTCAAATGTGATGACAAGTTCTCTTTTGTTAAACGTCCCTGGTTAGAGAAAATTTCTCTGATGGCGACCCTTTTATTTTCTCGTTTATCGCCCGAGCACACTAAAGAGCTAACAAAGATCTATTTCCTAGCAGGGCTAAAAGTTCAGGCCTTGAATAGTGCTCATCAAGAAATCACACCCGATTCAAGCTACTTCAAGAACTATTTCTCATCTGCAAAAACCATCAATTTGTGGAACAGCACTCAAGGTGGTTTGCAGCAATGGCTCCTCAAAAGAGCAGGCCTTGAATTCAACCGTCCAAAAATAGACTATACTGGACTTGTAGAGGCACAATTTCCAGTCAGCTCAAGTCATTTACTAACCTTTGCCTACAATTCCCCAGATAAGAACCCTCTTGTCATAACAGCTAAAGAGACCGACGCCCCTCTTTCAAATCTTTTCCCTAAAAAAGACAACATCGTCTTTCAAAATCTATTGCAAGCGCACAATGTCCTTCTCCTCAGAGGGATAAAGCAGGATAAAAGCAATGAGGCAGCCCTACGAGCCATTTTTGGTGAAGATATTCTTATCCAAATCGCCAAAGACGGGATAAAAGTGATTGAAAAGAGTTATCACGAAGCTCAAGTTAAAGCGGAACAAGAAAAGAAGGCTCGAGAAAAACAGCAGCTTTTAACTCTTATGGTCATGCAACATAACATACAACTGATGAACATCAACCATCGCGCTTACGGCAGATAACTTCACGCCATTCTAGGTGCCAGCTCGGCTCCGCAGCGCGTTTGGAGTGCTCTACGCCCGTTTAGCTTTCATTTTTTAGTGATAAGTGAAAGCTAAACGGGCGTAGAGCACTCCAAACGCGTTGCGAGCTATCTCTTATCATTGATACAACATTAAGCTAAAAAGAAAGTGGCGAAACCACCGTGTATTATTCTGTATCGTGTTTTTTGAGTTTGGCTTCGAATTGGAGCTGGTACCAGAGAAGAGAACCCTCTTGTAAAACCACTTTGGGGTTGGAAAAATCGATCTTTTTCGGCGCTTGCGCCTCTCTCACCTTTGCCCTACTTTTGAGTAGCCAACGATAAAATTCGGGGGTTGAAACCGTTTTTGCACCCGTTTGCCTTGCAAGACGTGCAAGGCTTTTGTCTGATGTAACTACAATCACTTTAGGTTGGCTCTGAACCAGTTCTAGAATATGTTCATCTGCTGTTACACCCTTTGCGGTGAATACGATTTCCAGAGCATCAAAATGGCCTCGAACTAGGGGATCGTCGGTCCATGTTGCATCAAAAACAAGGGTGACATCAAGCCGCCTTCTTTTGGCATGGAAATTGATTTCGTGGATCAGCTGTGCCCTTTCTCTTTCTAAATTTTCCCCCTCTAAGCACCAAAAAAGGAGGTTATAAGCATCAACTAAAAAAGGAGTTGTCACAATTTAAGAGTTTCCCAAGACAATTTCAGCTTCTCAAAAGCTTTTCGTCTGTGAGATACCCGATTTTTGGTTTGTGCATCAAGTTCGGCAAAGGTTTTACCTGACTCATACTTTTGAAAAAGAGGATCATAGCCAAAACCATTTCTCCCCCTTTCTGCATCGACAATGACCCCTTCAACGCGTCCTCGCGCCACAATTTTTGCCCCTTCCGGACTTGCAAGAACTAAGACACATTCAAAATAGGCAGCCCTTTCAAGCCCTTCTAGGCTTTCCATTGCTTTGAGAAGTTTTTTGCGATTGTCTAGATCAGTTGCGTCGGCACCTGCATAGCGTGCTGAAAAAATGCCCGGTTCACCCTTTAGGGCAGGCACAACAAGCCCTGAATCGTCAGCCAACACCCACTTTTGCAATGCTTTCGCGGCAGTTACTGCTTTCAGCTTAGCATTTTCCTCAAAGGTACTCCCTGTTTCTTCCGGAGGGGTATATTCGAAATTTCTCAAAGAAAGGAGATCGACTGAAGGGTCAAACTCTTTGAAAAGCTCTCTAAACTCAATTAGCTTGCCCGGATTTTCTGAAGCTAAAACAATATCCATGTCCACAATGAGGCCCCTTATTTGCGATCAAAAATCGTCGCAATTTCACCTACCTTATACTCCTCTCCCTTAAACTGGAATGTATCGCCAACCGATTTTCCCATCATAGCTTGGGAAAAAGGAGATTGGTTGGAGAGGATACCATTTTCTGCGTCTGCATCCCAAGGCCCTAAAATGGTATAGGTTGTAGTTTGTCCTTTTGAATCGAGCAAGGTGATGATGTTTCCTATGCCGATCTCATCTGTATCGACATCCACCTGACTTAAAACGCGCGCCTTTTGGATCTCCTGAGACAACCGTCTCATCTCTTCTTGCAAGCGAGCACGACGCTCTTTTGCAAACTTATATTCAGAGTTCTCTCTCAAATCTCCAAGAGCCCTTGCTGCTTCAATTTCTCGTGCGTTATCGACAGTTTCAGAGGTTGCAATCAGCTTGATTCTCTCTTGAATGCGTTTTAATGACTCTCCAGTCGCCCAGAAAATATTGGCATCTTGCCGTTCCCTTTTCACCTTCTTCACTGAAAGGCCGGGATCGACGACTGCAGCAAGAGATGTTAAAACTTTTACATCTTGCTCTGAGAAAGAGTTGCACTTGGAAGCAAGTAGCAGAAATTCTTTTAGGTAGGGCGTAGAGGCACCGTGGATGATTTCTCGAACCACTTCATATCTTTTTCCAGACAGAAGATTTAAGATCTTTTTCACCAAATCTTTCTGTGCCGATTGGTTTTCTATAGAGGAAAGCAGAATGAGCAGTGATTCGAGTGCCCTTTGAGCCCCCTCTTTGTCTCCAAATGGAACTTCTTCTTGAGCGATGATTTTTTGGAAGTACCAGGCAAAAAAGTCAGGCGCCTGATCAGGCTTTCTGAAGATCCCTTCAAGGGATTTTAAGAACTTTTCTTTACCAACAGAATCGCTAAGCAGCGCTTTCAGCAGATAATCTCTGATCATGGAGCTTTGAGGTTCTACTAATAGCTCAAGGAAGAGTTCAGGCCAGTTTTGTTTACCTTGCTGAACAGCCTGTAAAGCCCGTTTTTTGAGAGCCATCACTTCGATGGCGTTGATCACTTTTTTAGGGTCATTAACTTTCTCAATGCCCTCTTGAATGGTATGTCCTGGAACTTGTTTATCTAAATATTGCTCTAAAAAGAGGGCAAACTGCAGCTCAGCTTCTGGAGAGAGGGTCTTGTCTCTCATTTTTTCTAAAAGGATCGACTCTATTTCTGCGCGGATGGTGGCCGACTTTAGCCCTTGCGGAAAGTCGCGGATAAAGCTGTAAAGAGTTGGTATGAACAGAGCAATATTTCCTCTTTTTGTCCAGGACCTCTTTGGCCTCTTCGTCCAAGCTTTTCTCTTTAGATCTGATGTAGAAAGGTTTTTTTGCAGATTCTGGAACTTCAATCAACGGATCTTTTTTTAATCTCGTTCTCGCTCCTTGCCACCATTTTACCCAATCTTCTTCAGGAATGACTAAATCCATCATTTCTTCTTTGATATCTTGAGCCGTTTTTGGGCCTAGATCTTTAAATAAAAGCTTTAAAACTGGAAGGGGATCTTTTCTGGCCTCTGCCTCTAATTGATCGGCATCTGAAAAACGGCGCGCCAAAAAGCTGTCGCTGCGATGGGGACTAATGTTTTGAATGCATTGGCAAAGGATAGCTCCTTTTTACCGTTGACCAACTCAAAATCCATGGTGAGCTGCTCTCTGACAAAAGAGATGTCGAGGATAATTCCTGTTCCCCAACCTGATGTGTGATAAACAA
This sequence comes from Parachlamydiales bacterium, assembly GCA_963765145.1. Taxonomy (GTDB): domain Bacteria; phylum Chlamydiota; class Chlamydiia; order Chlamydiales; family JAJFMK01; genus JAGVKY01. The sequence goes on along the minus strand of CAVXVG010000027.1, from coordinate 117,203 downwards.
ACTTTCCTTTTTCAAGATGGGCCAAAAGGTCGAACTTTCGAATCGCGCCTTGAAAAGGTCCGCCTTTAAGGCCAACAAGCTTCATCCCTTCTTTGTAATGTGGGCTGCTTTCGTATTTTTCGGTGACTACTTTGGCAGCAAGCTCGCGAAGTTTGTCGCTGTCTGTTGTTTCCAGGTCAAAAATCAACCTAAGAACTTCGTAAGAGGCTGCAGGATCTTGAATCGTCTCCCACATAGGCAAGAGATTCTCAACCACCCCCCCAATTTGAGCGGAAAGATCTGACTGTTTAATGTCTTTTAGAATTTCGATCAGCTCTGAAGCGTCTGTGGTGTCAACTGTGAGATATTCTTCCCAGAGTTCCAAAAAGCGAGGAAAATTTCTCTCAGCCAATCGGTTGCTAAACTCTTTGATGTATCCCATTGAACGACCCCTTAATAATAGAATTTTGTGATAATATTAAGAGGAAAAACTATAAAATTCAATGAATCTATTTTTAACGATCGCTCTCGTAGCGATTCACCCCAATCCCGGCCACCACTTCGCTCAATTTGGGAAGGTTTTTGAACAAGAGGGCATCCCTTACGTCGCTTTTGCCGCCGACAACGCCCTGATCAAAATGTCCCCATTAAAAGCAGTCGTTCCGATCAATACCCACATGGTGGAAGAAACCGCAGATAAAATCGCTAAAGTAGCAGATGAAGTCTTGTTAGATGTCGGCCCTCTTTTTTCTTTCGATCTGGCAAAAGCCTTAAAAGCGAGAAATGTCAAAGTGATCGCCTATGTAGACAATTATGAGGGGTGCAATAAACTCGCAGCTGAGATTGTTTCGGTAGCAGACAAGGCACTCTACGTTAAGGAACTTGGCTATTATCCATTAGAAGACATCGAAAGAATTCAGGCGCTCCGCCAAGACGAAGACTTTAAGCAAAGTTTTATTGCCAAACATCAACTTAGCCCTGAACTACCGATCCTTCTCTTTATAGGCTCCGCTGATAAGGATTACGAAAATATATTTAAAACATTCCTTTCTGAAAACAACGAGGGATTGGCGCAATATAACCTCCTCCTTCATCGTCATCCAAGAGCTGAAGAAGAGGGGATAACCGACAAAATAGACTTACTTTATTCAAATTGGAAAACACCTTTTGCAATATCCACAGGTACACTTGAGCAGGCTATGGCCGTTGCCGATGTGATGGGGTACAACAAAACAACAACCGCCATTAAAGGCCCCCTTTTAGGCATACCCACCTTTCAGTGGGGAAGTTCGTTAAAGACAAAAAATGACTTAGAAGCTTTCTTTGCCTCGCCCTCCCATCTTTCCTCAGAAGAAGCCCTCCAGCTTGTCGGCTACCGTCCCGACTGGCAAGAAAGGCTTGTTCGTTTTACTCGGAGTGAGATGCTGACTCCTCATTTATCTGAAGGAAATTCATGTGATAATTCTCCTTAGCTTCGCGACGCGCTTGGAGCGTTAAACTCTAGTTCAAAATTTTTCTCTGTGTTCTCTGTGCCTCTGTGTTGAAACTAGTGAACTTTTACCCAAAATACGCTTTGGCAAAAAGCTAACTATATTTTTTCAACACAGAGGCACAGAGAACACAGAGAAAAATACTTGCGCGTGCCCGAATTTTAACTAAGAAACTGCTTAGGCAAAAGCTTTTCGGGCAGGGAAATAATTTTTTGTTAGCAGATGATTTACTCCAAAAATAACTGCGCTTGATGGTAGATTCTCTTGTGGTAGTATCCTTTTTTTATAGATACCCCCCCATAGAGTGCTCCCATGAGATTCTTACCTTTTTTTGCATTAACTTTGTTAATACTAGCTAGCGGCTGCTACCGTTCCAATGAAGAACTTTGGGATGACACATTAACATGTGGCCATCACATGGAAAGAGGGATTGAATCACTCGGTGGAAAACGGGAAGATTCTCGTCAGGTTTCATCTGCAGATGATTTCTTTGCAAACGATGAAAGTGCCTTCTGCTATTCCCCCGATTTAATGCCTTACTTTGATGAAGGGAATGATGGTCTTTACTCGATGAGTGATATCCCTGCTTCGAAGCACTCTCCTGGTGACCCGGGAAGTCAAATTCCAGGTCTTGATGGTTTCAAAGAGCCAACGGGTGACCCGGTGCTTTCAAAAGTGTTCCGTCCCGCCCATTTTGACTACAATAGCAACCAAATCCGCGGGCAAGAAAACATGCAAATCTTGCAAAACATTGCAGGTTTTATGAAACAACACCCCAATGTGTATGTTTTCATCGAAGGACATTGTGATAAACGGGGGCCTGAAGCCTACAACTTTGCACTCGGCTCAAGAAGGGCTAATGAGGTCAGAGGGTTTTTAGTCTCTGAAGGGATCAGCACAGACAAACTTTTCACCATTTCTTACGGAAAAGAGCGTCTGATTGCCAATGGGGATGATGATCAATCACACCGTCTCAATCGCAGAGCTGTCTTTAAAGTTTACGAAAAATGAAAGTTCTCCTTTTTGCTCTTTTGCTAGCAACAGGACCAACTAAGACACAAAAGGACCCCAATTTCATGTTAAGGCATGAATTGGGCAATTTTGCTACAGAATTGGTCCAAGCCAAAGCTAGGATTGAAAGCCAAGAAACTGTGATCGAGGCCATTCGACGCGAGATGGACAACCATCTTGCTATGAACAAAGAACTTGTTAAAGGAACTTTGTCAGAGACTTCAGGAAAAGTCGATGAATTGCAAAAGATATCACAAGATTTTGCAGGCGACTTGGTTGCACTGAAAAAAAGTGTAGAGTCTGCCTTGTCCAAGCTAGAAAAAGAAATGGATGCTCAAAGCAAGAACATCCGTCATTTAGAATTGGCGCTAAAATCGGTTTTGGATGCTCTTGGGGTAGACACTAAGCAGCCCACTTTATCCTCAGACAGAGGCTATACAGTCAAAGATGGGGATTCACTCGGTAAAATCGCCATTGCCTTTAACACAACAACTAAGGCCTTAAAAGAGCACAATAACCTCACCAAAGACACTATACGAGTCGGACAGAAACTGCAGATCCCATGACAGATGCGCCTATAGCCCTTTTTGACTCTGGATCAGGAGGACTTGCTGTTTTAAACCATCTGCAGCGGCGGCTTCCGAATGAATCAATCCTTTATTTAGGTGATCTGGCCCATTTCCCCTATGGAGAAAAATCAAAGGACGCAATCGTTAGTTACTGCTTAGAAAATGGAAGATTTTTTGAGCAGATGGGTGCAAAAATGCTCATTGTCGGGTGCAACACGGCTTCAGCTTTTGGTTTGCAGGCTCTGAAAGAGTCTTTGAACATTCCTGTCATCGGCTTGATAGAACCTTGTGCCAAAAAAGTGGCAAAAAGCCATCTGGGAAAAGTTGGCATTTTAGCCACCCAATCGACCATCCGTTCCAAATCTTATGAAAACGCCATTCGAGCCCTCTGCCCGAACATCTCTCTTTTTCCAAAAGCCTGCCCGACTTTAGCCTACCTGATTGAAAATGGGCTGAATAATCACCATGCAACACCTTTTGTAGTAGAAACTGCGATCGATAAATTCAAAAAGGAAAACGTCGATACGCTTGTTTTGGCTTGTAGCCACTATCCCTTGATTCTTCATCACATCAGAAAAGCTTTGGGCGACCAGGTCTCGATTGTCGACTCGACCGAATCCTGCATCGATGACATTGTCGAATTACTTGAAACTCACAACTTAAAAAACCTCTCTCTAAACAAAGGTTTCGAGCGCTTTTTCGTCTCAAGTCAACCCGAGACCATCTTCAACCTCGCCCCCCTCTTCCTCGGCCGGCAAATCCCCTACCCCGAACTTATTGGAGGCTTTTTCCTAAATTGATGCTTGGCGAAGAAGGCTAGTAACATGAAAGTGAGAATCAGGATAGATATGCCAACAGGGAAAGAGGTTTCTGTATTTGAACAGACTTCGAAATGGTTTGCTTGGAGGGTGCCCTGAAGGGTGAGACATTGCCCTTTGCATTGAGTGGGGATATGGCCTGTGAGGGGAAGGCCCATTTTGAGATCGCCTGCATGGCAGCAGCTTTTGAGGGCGGGCTCGGGGTAAAGGATCCACTCATCCGACCCTGTTTGGAGCAAAAAACCGCGCGCTTCCATCCGACCATCATCCTGTGCTTTGATCTCAATTTTACTCATGGTAAGGTGAGTGTATGAAATTCCCCTTTTATTCCCCACTCCGTGTAGCAGAAGCTGTCGGTAGAGGGCACCCAGACAGGATTGCCGATCAATTAGCCGACAAGACTGTTGACCTGATTTTGGAACAAGACCCTTTGGCCTCGATCGGAATTGAGGTGCTCCTTTCTCAGGAACAGATCACTATAGCAGGCGAAGTGGATAGCCAAACAATTCCTCAACTAGAAGAGGGCTTACAGAAAGTCTTATTAGATGTAGGCATCCACCAACCCATTCCCCTCCACTTTCACCTCCATACACCCTCTGTCGAAATCTCAAGAGCTGTGCTCGACGGCGCTTTTGCCGATCAGGCCATAGTCACCGGATTTGCATGTAGAGAACACCCCTCCTATTTACCCCTTCCTCAAGCTTTGGCTCTGGAAGCCATCCAAATTCTCGAAAAAATAGATGGACTGGGGAAAGATGGAAAATTGCTCTGCTTTGTTGAGAACGAAATGATCAAAGAGCTTAGGATCTCATGGCAAGTGGAAGAAAATGGCCCCTCTGTTGAAGAATTACGAAGGGTTTTCTTTTCAAAATTGTCTCACCTAAATAAACAGTCTATGATCGTTTTCCATCCTTTTTTTAAGGGAGGCCTTGAAGCCGATACAGGGCTAACAGGAAGAAAACTAGTTGCAACTGGGTATGGCAGCGAAATTCCTCATGGAGGCGGCGCTTTATCGGGTAAAGATGGGGGGAAAGTCGATCGATTAGGCGCTTACCTAGCCCGCCTGCTTGCAAAAAGCATTGTCAAAACAGAAGGGCGAGAGTGGGCCTTTGTGACTTTAAGTTTTATCTTCGGCGAACAACAGAACCATTCTTTTGATGTTTTGACAGAAAACGGGTCTGAAAAACGGGTTTTTAAAGCTACAAAAGCAGAAATTTTCTCGCTTTTAGAGCTGCAAAAACCGCGGTACTACGAAACGGCAGTCAAAGGTCATTTTTCCGGGGATTTCCCCTGGGAAAAGCTTACTCTTCTTCCATGAAACGGTAGCCAAGTCCCCGTACTGTCTGTATCCCTTTGAACTCATTGCCCATTTTTTTCCTAAGAGCGGCAATATGCACGTCAATGTTTCGATCCAATACAAAACTGTCATCGCCGTGCATGTCATCTAACAATTGATTTCGGGTAAGCACTTTGCCTTTGTTAGAAACGAGCCGGAGAAGAATTGAAAACTCTGACAACGTCAATGGAATGACTTTTCCATGTTTCTTCAGCAAATAACGATCTACTTCGAGGGTGAAAGGGCCGAAATTCAAGATTTTAGGGCTTTTTTCAGCCTCTGTCCCTCTCCTAAGCACAGCTTTGACCCGTGAAAAGAGAACTTTTGGAGAAAAAGGCTTTGTCACATAGTCATCGGCTCCCATCTCAAGACCCAAAATGACATCTAAATCTTCACTTTTGGCTGAAATCATCACGACGGGAATCTCTTTTAAATCGGCGTGCGCTTTCATTTTTCTGCATACATCAAGGCCGCTCATACCGGGCAACATCAGATCCAACACCACTATGTCGGGCTTTTCTCGCTCAATCATTCGGTAACCGTTCAAGCCATCGTGTTCCACGAACAGCTTGTAACCTTCTAGTGTTGCCTGCAGCTTTAAAAGATCGGCAATATCTTGTTCATCTTCGATCAATACAATCTTAGCTTTATTCATAAAAACCTACACAAAAATTAAAATATCTCTTAACTTCATTTTACCTCCCTTTTAATTTCCCCCCTATTGTAAAATGGTTTATTGAATTTCAATGAGTTAAAGCCCTATGCCTCTGGTTTTCCTACTTTACGCCCTCTTTGCCTCGGTCTTTATCCTAGGAAAATGGACACTTTCCTACACATCCCCCTTGTTTTTGGTCGGTTCCCGAATGGCAGTGGCAGGGCTATTGATTTTAGCCTTTCTTGCTTTGAGAAAAGGGGCACTGTTTCCCTTTAAAAAACGGCAAATTCCGCAGTTAATACTTCTTGGAATTACCAGCATTTACCTCGTCAACGTACTGGAATTCTGGGGCTTGCAATACTTAACCTCTTTTAAAACCTGCTTCATTTACTCCATATCTCCTTTTGTTTCAGCTATTTTGTCCTATTTTATCTTCAGCGAAAGCCTATCGAAAATGAAGTGGCTTGGCCTTTCGCTTGGATTTGCCGGATTTATCCCTATTCTCCTTGAATCAACACCTGTAGAAGAGACGGTTGGACAGTTATGGATATTTTCATGGCCTGAAATTGCCGTCACTGCAGCGGCTATTTTAAGTTGCTGGGGATGGATATTGATGCGAGGGCTTGTAAAGGAAAGCTCGCCCATTGCAGTCAACGGTTGGAGCATGCTCATTGGTGGCCTGGTTGCCCTTTTCCATTCATACAGCGTTGAAGCTTGGGACCCACTTCCTGTTCTAGAATGGGCGCCTTTCTTAGAAGGGGCAACAGCGCTACTGCTTGTATCCAATCTTTTTGCCTACAATCTGTATGGTTATCTCCTGAAGAAATACACGGCGACCTTCATCTCTTTTGCCGGATTTACCACCCCTCTTTTCACCGCCCTTTTTGGCTATTTTTTCTTGGATGAGTGGATCACTTGGCCTTTTGCTCTTTCTTATGTGATCGTTTACATTGGGTTACGTCTCTTCTATCGTGAAGAAGTCCGCCAAGAGGAGAAGGAAGAAAAGGTTGTAAAAACTATCTCAACATAGTAAAAAGAATTTTTTATTCTTGGGCTCTGTGATGGTACAATTTCTCTCTCTATTCCTCATATTCCTCACTTTTCATCTTAATGGTGATATTTTGGACCAGCCGGCTCCAAAGGGAATCATTCCACGTCCTGTGCAAGGGCCTCCAGGCCCGCAAGGTCCACCGGGTCCGCCAGGCCCCCAAGGAGCTCAAGGACCGGCAGGCAACGGCACATCTGTCATCCAAACTAATAGCCAAGGCTATGCCTACGCTTATTTTTCTGGTTCCACACCCCATACCGTAATGGGTGAAACCGCGTTCCCTCTTAATGTGCTGGATAGTGTATCGACGCCAGAGTTTTCTTTAGTGACTCAGAAGCCCTACACAACAGGAGCCATTAAAGTGGGCGTAAGCGGCACCTACTTTATCCTCTACCATTTGAACGTCACAAAAGGGAACCCTTTTACCTGTATCCGATTAAATGGTACGACTAACCTCAACTCTACCTTTTATGGCCAAGACGGAACAGCAAGGCAACACATTGGGTATGCCATCGTCCATCTTAATGAGGGAGATGTGGTTCAAGTGGCCAATTTAAGAAGCACCACTTTAACCATCCAGTCATTGACATCGGGCAATTTAGGGATTGCCGACTCTTTGCCCATTACTTTGATGTTGATGAGGTTAAGTGCACTGTAGATGATGAAATTTTTTCTCCTTTACCTTTTGATGTTATCTTTTCTAGCCGGCGGGGTACAGATTGACTTTGCCGTTGAAGATACTTTTGGAAAGGGTTTGGGCTACAAGGCAAACTATGTTTCAGGCTTAGTGGGCATCACCACATTTTTAGATGAGCAGCCTCTCAATCCTTTTTTTCAAGGACGGGTCTTCTATTTTCCTTCTACCGATTGGAATGGCGTCAGCGGATTGCTAGGGGTTGCTTTTGGCTGTCCGGACGACAAAACCATCTCAAGGATATACGGAACGGTCGATTACTTCAGAAGAACGGACGAATTTTTTCAAATCGGATACGGAATGATTTTTCCTACACCGATTGGAGGCATTTTTGCAGAATACAATCACCCAATCTCTCTGAAAAAAACGTTTGAAGAGGAGTTTTTTGATGATTACATCGGAGACTACTTTTTTGGCGCTGAGATGGTCCACATCCCCTGCCAGCTTTTCCGTTTCGGGATAGAAAATAAATTGAGACTTTTACCCTGGATTGAAGGAGTTGGACGGCTCGAAGGATACTATTTTAGGAACGAATTCCGTCCTTCAGTTTGGGGAGGAGCCATTTGTTTAAGAGCCAATATTGGCAGTAACACCTCAGTTTTCATCAAGGGGGGTTATGATCATGTCTTTAAAAAGACATTCATTGCCGGTTTACAAATCGATCTCTACCGCACTTCCACTTTATCGAACGAGTCTTATTGCTTTCCTTTCCCTTGGGTAGAACGAGAGCCGATCCCTGTTCTTGATCAACGTTTCTTTTGGAGGGCAAATTATTGATCTCGATTCTTGCTAACTTGCTTCTTGCCTTACTCACAGATTTTATAGTCATTGAACAACCGACGACCGGATTGGCCTATGAACTCCATTTGACCGAAAAATCTAACCCTTTAGGCATTGCCCTCCTTTCTAAAAAGTCTTGCTGCGCTGTTCATAGGGGCTGTTATTCTAATCTTTTATCAGCAGGACAAGACGCGATGAGTCTTGGTTACCAATTAAAGATTGTGGACGCATTGCGCCCTCTCTATGTTCAACAGGCCCTTTTCGCTGTGATTTCTGATCCCAAGTTTGTTTCTCAAGCAGGCAGCCAAGACGATTTGCACACCCGAGGTTTAAGCGTCGACATTTTGCTAATGGATAAAGAAGGAAAACTGCTCCCCTTACCTACACCCTATATGGAAACAACTCCAAGGGCCTATAGCGACTATCGAGATTGCACAGAGGAAGAGAGGCAGAATCGAGAAATTCTTTCCGATATTATGACTAGGAACGGTTTTAAGCAACACCCCAACCGATGGTGGGAATTTATGTCTACTTATTGGGATACTTTGTCATCTGTTGAGAAAGAGCATTTTTCCCCTTTTAGTTTCAGCTTAGAAGAGCTCAATATCCCATAGGTATGGTTCCTCTGAGCCGTTTTTGTGCGACGATAGGAATGAAAACGGCTGTCCAAATAGGTACAAAGGGTTGGCAATTGGATCCTTTCTTCTAAAAGCCCGCAAGAGATGAATTCTGCTTTTGCAATGCCCCATAAATTAAAGTGAAAAGGAGCTTGTTGATAGCTCCACATCCATTCGGGCAATTCGGTTTGGTAGTTTTTGAATTCCGATTTCGTGGGTCCTAGACTTGGGGAAAAGACCACATGAAGGGTTTTCGGATCTGATTTGAAGGCCGTTTTCATCTGATTTACCATCATGGTATAAATAGACAGCGTTTGTCCTCTCCAACCAGCATGTGCAATGCCTAAAGCATGATTTACAGGGTCATACACGATGGCTACCTGGCAATCGGCATGTCGTATCACAAGCGGCACATCCAGCTCTTGAGTGATCATTGCATCTGCTTCAAGAAAAGAGGGTGTCGTTTTATCCACCACAACCACTTTATTCCCATGCACCTGGTTCAACTGCATACACGGAAAATCAACCGGCTCTACAATAGTCTTTGCCACCACCGGAAACTCTAGGAAATACTCAATCATGCTCCAAGCATAATGGGTAAAAACAATAAACAGGATAGTCATCAACCTAAGGAAAAGTATCCTAGAAAAATAACAGGGCGAACAGGATGAACAGGATAAGCTCCGCCTATAAAAAACCAACGCAAGGCGGAGCTTATCCTGTTCATCCTGTTCACCCTGTTATTTTTCTTTATTACCACGAAAACGTCTTAGATCGAAGTGGTTATCTTGTTTTTTGGAGGAGGGCGGCGAAGCCACCGTCGAAGCCGTTTTGATCTGGTAAGATAGTGCGTTGAAAGAAGGGGCGATATTCCTCGACGACTTGTTCATTCTCTTCTTTTAGGATGCTGCAGGTCATGTAAAAAAGGACGCCATCCGGTTTCAACAGATCAAGCCCCTTTTTGACCAATTTTTTTTGCTTTTCAGCAGCTGCACCGATCTCTTCTTGCGAAAGGCGCCAGCGAGCTTTCGGCCCGCTTATGCAACACTCCTGTGTTAGAACAAGGGACATCGGCTATCACCAGGTCAAATTGCTCATCAAAATGCAAATCCTCTCCCAAACTACAGCTTAATATCGCTTTTTTGCCCAATCTTTCTAGGTTTTCTCGGATCAGATCTAACTTTTTCTCGCTGACATCATTTCCAAATAATTTAGCCTCTGGAAAGCATTCTAAAGCCAATAACAATTTGCCTCCTGGAGCCGCTGCTATATCCAGCACCCTTTTTGGGACTCTTTTGCAAGCTTTAACCAAATCAAAGAAAAGATGGATGGGCGTAGGGTTTTGAATGTAGAGATCATCCCCAAAATCGGTGCCGGCGCCCGAAAGCTCTATTATCTCTTTTCCTTTTCTTGCAAACAGCCGAGGCGGAGCACGAAAAGCTTGAAAAATGTCCAATGCCTGCTCTTTCCCTCTTTCCTGAATCACTTTTTCAATAAAAAAGGGAGGCAATGAATATTGAATTGAAAAATCTTTAAAACTAGGAATTTCACGTGAAGAGATGGACCGAAAAGCGCCGTTCAAAAATTTAGCAAAAGAAGCGTGGATATATTTTTTTGCCAGCTTTTGCGATTCATCTAAAATCGCATAAAGCGGCACTTCCTGCTGAAAAAAAATTTGATAGAGTGTTTGGTCGAAAAGGGCCTTCTCCTTCCTTTTTCGTGGCAACTTACTGACATAAGAACAGGCTATCTTCTCTAATAACAACTTTTCTTTGATAGCCCCACTCGCGATGGGCTCTTTTACAAAACCATCTCCGATTGCCTCTAGGAAAGCCTTTTCTCGTCTATCCATCGCATTTCTCCCCACATCGCCCCCCACGCAGGAAGAACCGACTCTAAAGAGTCTAGAGGAAGTGACCTGTCTTGGACAAGCTGCTCAATGGCCTCTTCAAAAGAATGCTTGGCCATCCAGTGCAAAAGACGCCCGTGAAAAGGATCTATCTCTTTGCTGTGAAGCTTTCCCTCTTCATTGCCGTAAATAACAAAACACCGCTTTTTCTTCTCAAAAGAGGGGATTTTCTCCTTTTTAAGAACAGCTTGCCGTATCTCTATCATGGGGAAAACTGTTTCTACCACTTGAACATCATCGTTTAAACACCCTTTTCGTTCTTCCGGGTAATGGGCGTTTAGAAACGCAAGGTCGATCTGTACAACGGGCAGTAGCAATGGATGCAAGTGAGACAACTTCTCCTTTTCAAGCCAAGGGGCAAGCCCCCTCGTAAAAGTCTCGATACACCAATCGGATGGGGGATGCTTTTTCAGATAAGGGAAGGCAACTGAATGGTAGAACTTTTCTTTCCCCATTAACAAAGAGGCAGCAGGAAGTTGATATTCCAGTGCAGTGACAAGTTTAGACTCGTAACTGTTCAAATAGACCTCGATCCGCTCTTTTGGCTTGATCGAGTCAATTGGCAATTGTCTTAATAAGACTTTGCCAAATTTTTCCTGCCAACTAACAAGGGACGAGGGTGGGTGCATGAAGAAGCTCCTCTTGAAAGTGTTTGGCTTTTTTTGCTTCGGCCCACAGTTCGTAAAAAGGGGGGATATGTTCATCCCATTCTAAAAGAGTGGAGGCTCCGCCGGTTCTTGGCCATACCTTTCGGTACAACTCCCAAACAGGGTTGGAAACAGGGTGGTCGTGACTATCGAATAAATAGTCTCCCATATCTTTATAACCTGCCAGATGGATCTGGAGTACTTTTTCAAGGGGCAGCGAATCAATATATGTGTCTGCAGAAAAGCCCAAATTTTTGGACGAAACGTAGATGTTATTCACATCAAGCATCATGTAGGTGCCGCTTTTTTCTACAATCTGCCTGTAAAATTCCCATTCAGGCATCTGGTGTTCTTTGATAGGTAAGTAGGAAGAAAGATTTTCTAATGCAAAGGGCACTTCTAGAAAATCTTGCACAATGCGCGCACGCTCCGACACAAATTCGACAACCTCCGGTGTGTGAGGCAACGGAAGAAGATCATGGAAATGAGCCTTTTTTAGCCTTCCCCATGAAAGATGATCTGAAACCCAAGGGGCTTTGACTTCGCGAGCAAGTGCCTTCACCTTTTTAAGGTATTCAAAATCAAGGGGCTCACTGCTTCCAATCGCAAGAGAAACTCCATGCAAGACGAGGGGATAATGGGCTTTTAAAAAATCGAGGGCTGTTTGAGAACGTTTGCTTTTGAGTAAAAAATGTTCAGAAATAAGTTCGAACCAATCGATGGACGGCTTTTCTTGTCGAATCGTCTCGAAATGGACCATCCGAAAGCCAAGACCAATGCCAAAGCGGGGAAAGGAAGACATAACGAAAAAAAACCTTAAGGTGTGAAAAATCACACCTTAAGGTATCTGCAGCTTATCTGCCAGAGTTCATTGATGAAGAAGAACCTGAACCATATCCTGAAGTTGAGGATGAAGAAGAGGTGCCGCTGTTTGTTGTGCCTGTACCAGTCTTTGATGTATTGGTGCCGGTCCCTTTTTGTTGATTTGGAAGAAGGCCGTTAGAAGGAGAAAAATTAGGGGCATTGTCAGCTACATCTCTATCTCTTTTTTGGTAATAGCGAGAGTTAGAAGTCGTTGATCCCGGTTTTTGTCCTTGAACTGGAGCTGGCTGCATTCCATTTTTTGTTGGAGCCGGAGCTTGGCCAGGAGGTGTCATTTTGGCATTATCTTCATCCATTGCAACAGGCGCTGGATTGGTTTGGTTATAAGGTTTTGAATAACCACCACCACAGCTTTTGTCGCCGCCGCAGCTACGGACATAGTAGTTGTCTTCGGCTACAGTTTGTTCTCCAGTTGCATTAACTGGCTGAGTAGCAAGGCCAGCAGCAACAGCTACTAACGCAAGCGTTTTAAATTTTTTTAAATCCATAATTTTTTAAGGGGACAGTAAAGTCCCCATCTCCTCTTAAGGTTGGACATTAGTCTAGTATTAAATATTTGTCTAATCAGGTAATTTTATACTGATGGAAGAGTTTGCGATCAGTGTAGTTAAACAGCTTAAAAAAGCAGGATATGAGGCTTTTTTTGCCGGCGGTTGGGTGCGGGATTTTATTTTGGGCCACGCTTCTAGCGATGTTGATATCTCCACCAGTGCAAGCCCTGACGAGGTGATCTCCCTTTTTCCTAAAACTGTCCCGGTGGGCAAAGCATTTGGCGTGGTCATCGTCATTGAGGGAGGGCATCCCTTTGAAGTGGCCTCTTTCCGAAAGGATGGCCTTTACATCGATGGACGCCATCCAAGCACTATCGAAAAGGGAACTGCCTTAGAGGATGCCCAACGACGCGATTTTACGGTTAATGGCCTCTTTTACGATCCGATCGAGCAAGAAATTATCGACTTTGTCGGGGGGCAGCAAGACATCAAAAAAGGGGTGATCAAAGCGATCGGAAAAGCAGAAGAGCGTTTTCAAGAGGATCGTCTAAGGATGATACGAGCTGTCCGTTTTTCAGCCCGGTTTGACTGGCCCCTTGCGCAGGAGACCGAAGATGCGATTAAAAACTTGAGTCATAGCCTATTTCCATCTGTCGCCAAAGAACGGGTCTGGGATGAATGGGTGAAAATGGGAGAAAGAAAGGGGCTAGGGGCTGCGCTTCTCCTCCTACACAAAGTGCAGCTGTTAAAACAGATCATGCCACCGTTAGCTGATGTCTCTTTAGAAAAGCCGGCTCATCAGTTGAATCTTTTCCCTTTGTGGATTCCTTTAGCGATACGATTTGCCTTAACTTTTGAATCACTCTCACTACATCAGATGCTAAAAGATATGCGGGTATCGAATGAAGTGCTAGACGACTATCACCATACGATACAGGCAATTCCCTTATTGAAGTCAGATCCGGTCGATCCGGTTGCCTTTGTCGATCTCTTTGCTCACCACCGCTCTAAAGCTATTCTAGAAGGGTTTATCACCGTTTATCCGGAACGCGAACAAGGCCTAAAAAGCATCTTTGAAAAGTATAACGAGGCCATCAAAAGGAAGCGGGAGAAAAAATTTATTCTATCCTCTCAACGGTTGATGCAAGAAGGGATAAAACCTGGAAAAACTATGGGCTTGCTGATCCAAAAAGGGGAGGAGGCTGCTATTCGACAACGCCTTACTACCGAAGATGCGATTATCGAATATCTCAAGAAAGATCCCGTTTGGAAGGTGCCATGAAAGCGTTTTTTAATGAATTAGCCGAGCTGCGAGAAAACAAGAAAAAGCGGCACGAAATGGGTCTTTGTTTAATAGAGGGGAAAAAAGCGATCGTAGAGATTGCCAATAAGCGTCCATTAGTACACTTATTAACAACTGAAGAACACCCCCACGTTAAATCCAAGGAGACGTTTCACGTCACGCAAGAGGTCATTGAAAAAATTTCAGGCAACGTGACACCAGACGGCTGGATAGCCACTACAGCGATGCCGGCTGCCTCAACGTTAGATAGCTGCCGCTGGATTTTAGCACTAGATAGGATACAAGATCCGGGCAATATGGGAACGTTAGTCCGAACCGCCCTTGCCTTTGGTTTTGAAGGGCTTTTTCTAATTTCAGGAGGAGTCGATCTTTTTAACGATAAGGTGCTGCGCGCCACAAAAGGGTCGGCCCTTTTTATCCCCTATCGAGAAGGAACAGCCCAAGATCTTCTTTCGTTTCAACGAAAGCACTCCTTACCTATCTATGCGGGCGATTTAAACGGCAGTTTCCCTGAGCAGGCCCCTTCCGGCGCCATCCTGATTTTAGGAAATGAAGGGCAGGGGATTTCGTCTATTTTCAAAGATCAGACCCTTCCACTCACGATCCCCATCAGCGACCAAGTCGAGTCCCTCAACGTTGCCGTCGCCGGCTCTCTCCTCATGGCCAAACTCAAAGGAATCCTCTAACCTCAAAAAAATCCCTGCCTTTCACAAAAAAACCACTGAGCCAGTGAGATCACAGAGGAAAAATGAGGACATTGAGGCGGGTTGTATCGGCAACCTTAAACTTCTCTGCGTTTAAATTTTAATTAGTTTTTACTAGAAACATGCTCTGGTGAAAGCCAACTGAATTATCAACGCAGAGGCGCAGAGACGGGGAGAAAATTTTAATTCAACTTTCTTTACCAAAAGAATCGCTCTCTATGTTCTCAAATTTTCTCTGTGATCTCACTGACTCTGTGGTTTTTTTCGGACAAGGTTTAAAAGATGCGGGGAATAATGTATAATCATTCTTATGATTGATCCGTTTGATATAGAAGATGCGTTTTACAAAGATGAGAACCGGGAGTCGAAAGACAAACGGAAACGAAAAGAGGCTACTGACCGCTCTAAATACAAAAAAAGTGATCAAAAAAAACATGCTAAAGAACATCTGTTGCCAGAATCCGAAGAAGGGGCAAAAACCGGCATTGTCGTCGAAATTTCATCCCGAGGCTACTTTGTCGAAACAGATTCTGGCATTTTGCTATGCAATATCCGCGGCTCTTTAAAAGAAGAGTGGCACGACGACAAAACACTTGTGGCCATTGGGGATAAAGTGCAATGGACCCCTAAAAATGACAACGAAGGGGTCATTGCAGCCGTCTACCCCCGAACTTCTGAACTCGTCCGGCAAGACAATTTAACCCGTCGAAAAAAACAGATCATCGCTTCCAACATCGACCTGGTCGTTATCACTGTTTCGATAGGGGTACCCCCTCTTAAGGCCTCAATCATCGACCGTTATCTCATTGCGGCAAGAGATGGCAACCTAAAAGCGATCATCGTGGTCAATAAAATCGATCTACTCGAAAGTTATCCTGAACAAAAAGAGCTGCTCGAAGAGGTTGAAAAAGCCTATGCACAGGCTAATGTCCCCCTCTTTTTAGTCAGTTCAGAAACTGGTGTTGGAATACCTGCATTAGAAGAGGCATTGAAAGGGAAGATCTCTGTTTTTTCAGGCCCCTCCGGAGTTGGAAAATCCTCTTTGCTCTATCACCTCACCGGGATCGAATTGATGATAGGAGACGTGGTATTTAAAACCCAAAAAGGGGCTCACACTACCACCTCACCTAAACTGATTCCATTAAACAAAGGGGGGCATACCATTGACACTCCCGGCATTCGAAGCTTTGGTCTTTTTAAAATCAATAAGGAAGGGATCAAAAAAGGGTTTCCGGAATGGGAAACACTTTCCAAAAAATGTCGTTTTTCAGACTGTACTCACAGATCAGAAGAAGGATGTGCCGTTAAAAAGGCGGTTGAAAAGGGCAAAATTTCTCCTCTCCGCTACGATTCCTATTTGGATCTATTGGACGATCTAGACCAAACCCACAAACGTAGATAAGAACTCTAGTAATTTAACCACAGAGAACACAGAGGAGGTTCGCCAAGGAAAGCCCACTCTTTCTTTTTGTCTTTATTATTTTAGAAATTTTCTCTGTGCTCTCTGTGTTCTCTGTGGTTTAAAAAATTCACAATTGAGGCCAACCTACTCCTCTTTAAAAAGACGACCAAGGCTATTTACAAGGTCGCCTAAATATTTGGAGGGGCTAGCAAGAGGAGGCTCAAATGCTTTCCCCTGTACAACTTTTATTTGGTGAAGAAGGGGATACAGGTCATGTGGTAGCTCATAATCGTGTTGTTCCTGGGCGATCAGTAAACCCTCAATATCGCTTTCTAAACGGTTCCAAGCTTCAATAAGGGTTACATTTGTGTACTGCAGCCAATGTCCAATGAGCTTTCCGACAACCCCTGAATTGTATCCTTTTGCTGTCAGATGCCCCATGACGGCCGATATCTTATTCCGTTGATCGATGTAATTCTCTTGGTCATCTTCACGCAATTTAGGAAGCGCTCCTGTGTCGATCAATGCAGCTCTAATCTCTCTGACTCTTCTAGAAAGTTCCCAGTTAGCTTCTTCATCTACTTTTAACTCTTCGCTCATCAATTGAAAAAGAGTAATCCCTTCACCCGAAAGGAGCCGCTTCATTTCTTCACATCTTTCCCACGTAAATAGACGCATGGCAATAGGAGCTGTCTGCAAAAATTTTACTCCGTCCTCTCCACTTGGCTTGACTCCCAATTTTTTAAACTCTTCTGAGCTTCTTGGTATTTTCCTATGGTCTCTGCATCTTACCAACAATCTTCCAACCTTTCTGACCAAAGCCTCTTGGGAAAAAGTGAGAGGCTTGTTTTTCCATTTTTCAAAATTTAAGACGAAAAGAAAATCAGAGATTGACACCCCATCTATGATCTGATTTGCAAGAATAGGAGGATATGGCCAGTCATAGTCACCCTCTCTATCTAGTTCTTGCGCATATCTTAGAGCCATTTGAGGATCTTGAACAAGGGGGCAAGAGCTAGGGTGTGCGCCAAACCGTAATACAACAGGCTTTTGACTATCCTTAGAAATAGCTTTGCAAGTAAGAAATTTTCTTCCCTCAGCTTTTTCCGACCCCAATATTCTGGTAATTTTATACACAGTGTCGCCTAAAGCGACCTCACGTCGACTGTAGGCATCAAGGCGCAATGCTTGAAAATTCAGATCCAAATCTCCTTGTGTGAGAGATAACAACCTTCCGCCACTCAGGCAATTCCACCAAGAATAGAGCTCGATGAGCTTTGCTTCCGTCCCACCGCATAGGCCGATCACTACAAACTTCGAAGCTCCCCACATATTCTTGAGAGGCGCTGGACACAAGGGTTTGACGATCATGTTTGTGGCAAAAGTCTTTAAAACATCTAGAACTTCAGGCCCTCTTTTTCTCTCCACAAACTGCTTCATAGCCCACGCAGGCATTGTTTGCTGCGCAGCAAATTCACACTCAAACACATGGATGACATTGTCTAAAGTGGGATCGGGATTGGTTGCAAAAAAGATACAAATCTTCCTTCTTGTCAGAGGAAGGTGACTATCTGGATAGTCGCGATTTGCCATCGCGAATGTCAGATAGGTTGTATAAGCTTCGGCTCTATTTTGAGCATGGATCAAAGCCTCTTGAAACAGGGTATCAATTGCTCCATTCAAAGGACGTAAAAGATCTAATGTCTGACAATAGAAAGAAAAGGGATATCCTCTAACTTCGAATAGCCAAGAAACAGGTAACATTCCACTCATGCAAGCCCTCGCTTTAGACCCTACAGGTCAAGTTGTACATGCTCATCTGGCCGATAAGAAAAAAAATTATCGGTGCATCGCCTGTCAAGCGATCGTGAGAAGGCGAGGTGGCGACTGGGTGAGAGACCATTTCTATCACCTTCAAGATCTCTCATCTTGCCATCTTGCACAAAAAAGCGAAACACATCTTAATTTGCAAATCGAGCTGCAAAATAGCCTTCCGGCACAAGAAGCATTTCTGGAAGAACGGTTTACGATGATCCAAAGGATCGCCGATGTGGCTTGGTATCGGTACAAAATTGTCTTTGAAATTCAGGTGTCACCTCTTTCTTTTGAAGAAATGGTCGGTCGTATCGAGGATTACAAGAAAATCGGGTGGCAAGTGGTGTGGATCCTCCACACTCGCTCTTTTTTTGGAAAAAGAGCTTCAAGAGAAGAGCTGTTGCTTTTGCCCCATCCCCACTATTTCGCCAACCATGATGCACAAGGGAAAGGAGAGTTTTTCGATGTGATGTGGAATGGGCCCAATCCTCCACAAGTAACATCAGGAGTAGAACTTTGGCATCCTTTGCCTAAAACAAAGATCGGTTTTCGCGACCGTTGGCCCTATTACTTTAAAGGCGACTTTATCGACAAGGCTATGCAGGGCGCCTTTTCCCCTCCCAAGATAGAGCCACAGCGGTTATCTTTCCGCAAATTGCTCTGGTCCGCCCATCATTACCTGCTAGAAAACATCTTCGACTCACGTTAGTATTTAAATACTAAAAAACTCGATAGTTAGATATATTAGACAGTATTTATTCTATAGTCCGGGGCTAATGTGCTCAGAAATTCTAATAGACAACTCATACAACAGGAGTAGGCATGTCTTCCATTCAAGCGAATCTAAATAGCTTTTCGAATAGGTTGGGCTATCATCTTCTTGCCACCCGTACTCAAAAAGAGGGAGTGATTAATATCTTCATCGATCGAACAGGGTATTTGATTGGACTTCTTGCTAATCCTAAAGGGGAATTAAAACGACTTTCGATCTATCCCCAAAAAAGTGTCTCATCCGAAAAAATCTCTTTTGTTCAACAGTTTCTTCAGCCCTCTAAAAGTTTTCTACGCTTTAACAGCTTCAATGCCATCACCATCGAACCAAAACTTTGTGGGGGTGGTCAGCACGACAGTGAAGAGTTAGAAATCGAAAAGGGAAAAACGCTTCTTTCAAATCGTCTTATGCTACAGCACGTTGGCAAGCAAGATGTACAAGGGCTTTTTACGGAGATAAAGCACCTCTCTGAAAACTTTGAAGACTTTGCCAGCACGTTCGACCCTATCTCTTGCCGATTTCTAGCAAAAATTCTCCATAAAGCTGTTGATTTCCTCCAGCTCAGCATGTCCCAGAAAGGGGTGATCTTTAGGAAAGAGCGGAAAAACGATCTGATTCAAAAACTCAGTGCAGCTATAGAGCTACTTAAAGAACGAAAGAGCCTTTTAGCAGAGCAAGCTGCCTGGTCCTTAAAAGCTGCTCAGGTTGGCATTTCGAACCTTCCTGAAAATAACCAGGATTGGAACCTTCTAAAGAGTACCATACTCAGCTTTGGAACAAAGCTTGGCCCTCTTGCAAACCATGCCCAGGCAACTAAAGGGGCTCAAGGGTTTGCTAGCTCTGCGTGGTATACAGATCTCCTCAATTTTAGAGGACACTCTCTTAAGCAGGGTCTGTCTCAAGCAGATCTTTCAGAATGCATAACTGAATTTAAGTCATCTTCAGATGTCGAATTTATGATTGGAGCGATTGAGCAGTTAACAGATGTGGCTCTCTACGCAAAAGAGCCGAACATTCGCAAAAATGCTTTTGAAGCCATCTCAGCTATGTGTGCTTGCGACAAGTTTTCTGCAGGGGTTGTTTCGCGTGTAGGTGCTAAAATAGCCGATTTAAGCCTAAAAGGAGCGGCAGACTTAAACACCAAAATAAAAGAGACGGTTTTTCCTAAAGAAATTGCCCCTCATATTCCCTCTCTACCAATCCAAGACAAAGAAAACCTACGAGTGAGAGGTGCTGTTCTTGAGGCTCTCGCCCTGATTGCCAGTCTATCTCAGGATGAGCTGCAACAAAAGGCCATCAAACTTCTTTTGGAGAGAAAAAATTTAGAAGAAGATGCATGGTTGAGCGAATACCATATTTCCTCGTATAGAGAACATGCTATTTGGGCCCAACACACCCTTCCAAAGGGGATTTTTCAGATGAGGGGACTCATCGGCATTCCTTCCCTCCCTGATCTTTTTGTAAAACGAGATGGGTTCGATATTGAAGAGGAGTTTAAGAAAGCAGAAGCAAGCGGAAATAACCGATTTCTCCTTTCGGGTCTGCCAGGAAGTGGCAAGTCTCTTCTTGCAGCTTCTTATGCTAAAGATCACGCCGACCAGTATGATTGGGTCTATTGGATGGAAGGTTCCAAACTGGAACAGAGTATTCGAGAGCTGGGCGAACTTTTAGGATGCGTATCACCCGAAGAAAGAATAACAAATGATGAAGCTGCTAAAAGACTGACCTCTTTTCTAAGGCGAACAAAAGAAAAGTATCTCCTCATCCTTGATAACGCTTCAAGCAGTAGCAATTTCCTAACCCATTTCTCGAAAGAAAAGGGAAGACTCATCATCACATCCAAAAACAACATCGATGGCATCCCTTCTTTCTCAAGTCCGGTTGCATCCTTCACAGAAGAGGAAGCTCTCTATCTCCTAGGACTAGGGTCAATAGGCGGCAATCAACACGACCTTCGTGAAATCGCTACACAACTTGCTTGTTTCCCCCTAGGAATAGCTGTAGCCGCCTCCTACTTAGATCAAACTAAGATTTTAGCAAAAGAATATTTGCAAATTCTGAAAGAGGATTCTGAACAACCTAAAAACCCTCTTCAGCAAAATTGGCCGTTAGTAAATGTCTTTAAGCTGACTTTTGAAAAAATCCGCCAGATCAGCCCTGAGGCTGCCGAAATCCTTAAAGTGGCACGGTTTTGCGCCCCTCATGCTATTCCGATCTTTCTTCTAGAAGACTCTTCTCAAAAAGCCATCTTCACTAATCCTGCGATAGATATTCTCCTGAACTACAATCTTCTAACAAAAGACGGAGAGGGCTACACAATCCATCAAGTCGCCCAGGAGCAAGTCGATCATTTCTTCTTTCAAGACCAGGAAAGTGAAAAAACCGCTTCCCTCGAAATCTTCCGAAAACGCTTAGATAAAGAGTGGGCATTTCTTCCTAACCATCCATCAACATGGAAAAAGACTAAGTTCCTGATTCCTCATGTGATTGCCTTTTGCAATACCATGCATGAGGAACAGGAATTTTTAAAAATTAAAGCCTACTTATTGAGCGATCTAGGGATCTACTCATGCTATGTTGAGGTAAATTTGAAGCAAACGATCGATTATCTAACGCAAGCCCTCGACATTCAAAAGAAGGTCTTGGGGGAGGAGCATCCCGATGTCGCCGCCAGCTTGAGTAATTTAGGCATTGCCTACAAGAAGCAAGGAGACGTTCCACAGGCTCTAGATTATTACACTCAAAGCCTAGCCATCCAAAAGAAGGCCCTGGGGGAGGAGCATCCCGATGTCGCCGTTAGTCTGAATAATTTAGGCTCTGCCTATGCAGAGCGCGGAGACGTTCCACAGGCTCTAGATTATTACACTCAAAGCCTAACCATCCAAAAGAAGGTCCTGAGGGAGGAGCATCCCGATGTTGCCCTCACCCTGAATAATTTAGGCTCTGTCCACAAGAAGCAAGGAGATCTTCCACAGGCTCTAGATTATTACACTCGAAGCCTAGCCATCCGGAAGAAGGTCCTGGGGAAGGAGCATCCCGATGTCGCCGTCAGCTTGAGTAACTTAGGCTCTGTCTACAAGAAGCAAGGAGATCTTCCACAGGCTCTAGATTATTACACTCGAAGCCTAGCCATCCGGAAGAAGGTCTTCGGGGAGGGACATCCCGATGTTGCCCTCAGCCTGAGTAATTTAGGCCTTGTTTACCAAGCTCAAAGAGATTTTCCTCAAGCCATCGATTATCACACTCGAAGCCTAGCCATCCGGAAGAAGGTCTTCGGGGAGGGACATCCCGATGTTGCCCTCAGCCTGAGTAATTTAGGCCTTGTTTACCAAGCTCAAAGAGATTTTCCTCAAGCCATCGATTATCACACTCGAAGCCTCGCCATTCGAAAGAAGGTCTTCGGGGAGGGACACCCCGATGTTGCATTCACTCAGAATAATTTAGACCTTATTTACCAACTTCAAAAAACTTACCAAGCTCAAAAAAACTTTCCGGAGGCCATTGAATTCCTCACTCAAAGCGTGGCCAATGGAAAAAAGAACCTGAGCGAGGGGAATCCCTATTTCGCCTTAAGTATGATTGGCTTAGCATCTATCTGCGAACAGCAAGGAGATTTTTCAAAGGCAATCGATTATTATACTCAAAGTTTAGCCATCTTTAAGAAGGTTTATGGGGAAAATCACCCCAACACCACTCTAATTCTAAGGCATCTTGAAATGGCCCGCAAAAACCTAGCCACAAAAACAGGTGAAAATAAGTAAAGCCTAAACTCCTAAACCGATCACAATCGATATCTACTAGGAGTAAGGGCTATTCATGTGAAAAATGGGGTGGTTTATTTGGGTTAAATTAAAATGCCTATAACATCATTGTGGAAGAGGCCGGAGGAGATACGGCCGAGAGTACACTGAAAAAGGGCCTCTTTGCCTGAAGGGAGTGTTAGTTGTAGTTGAAAATCGGAAATTGAAGCCTTCGTGAGTTGCTGAACACCTTGTCTCCAGACCTCTTCAGAGCCCTTGATAAAATGGCCAAATTCAAATCGGAAATTGTCTGCCGTGCAGCCCATCAACTCTTCAACAACAGCGTTAACAAAAAGTATTTTCCCCTCTTTCGGAGAAAAATAAAAAACAACGCCGTTTTTTTCTTCTAAAAAGGCCTCGAAAAGCCTTCTTTGATCGAGCACAAGACTTTGCCCCCCCTCTATTCCCTGGAATAAGTTAGGGCCCATATATTTTTTAGCAATGTCTAGACACCGTTTTAGCAACTTGTGCCCTGTTTGCTTTTCCGGAATATCGCGCTGAGCGGTTTGCGGTTCAACCCTATTGTGAAGTTCGACCAGAGTTTTTATTTCAAAGGTTAAGTCGCTCACTTTTCCTTGCAGCGTTTGTAAAAGCGTCTGCTTTTCTTCAATTTGATGCCTATGAGAGTGGAGCTGCTTTTTTAAATCTTGTAGTTCCCTTTCTTTTTGTCTTAAGGCTTCAATGCTGCCCATTTTGAGGTGCAAAACTTCGTGACGAAGCCTTTCCATCTCCTTTTCGATCGTCTGTCTTTCCAGCTCGATCACCCCTTTTTCTTCTTGCAGCTTATCGATTGCCTGTAAGTTTTGTTCTCTCTCTCTTTTTCACCTCTTCTAAAAAAGGCTCGCCAATCGTAGCCAATGCAGGTTTAGTCTGAAATTTTGAAAATTGGAGGTAAAGATAAAGACCACATCCTCCCATTAGCAACCAGCCAATACCTAGGTAAAACAACCCTTTTCCGGCTGGCATGTCTTGCAAACTGAAGAGGCTCCAAGCCAAAAGCGGTATGATGTAAACCGAAGCAATGATGTAAAACTTTTTCTTTTCTAGTTGATCCATCAGGAAAGCCTTCTATAGACGTAAAAAGTAGCGACAATCAAGATAAACAGGCGCACATAAATTTTATAGGAGACTGAAGGATCTAACGTCAACCCGCCTAGAGCCTTTCGGTAAAGTGGAAGTTGGCTCCCCTTTATAGCGCCATATTTTGCCGTGCATTTATCGGGGTTGTTGTAGCCTTCTTTCGTCAAAAGCTCCTCACCGCCATCAAAGGCAACTTTTGGGTAGAACAGTCCATCCTCCATCTCGACACATTGGGTGTCAAAGACTTTGACATCTTGAATTCTGACAGCCAAAAGATCGGGCAACATCTCGTACAGCTGCCAGGTAAACAGCAACGTTAAAACAATTAAAAACCAAGTCTTCATTAGACCTCTTGCATAACTTGCTTTGCTTGAAAAAACTGATGATTTTTGTGAGAATTCATATTTAAATTTATCGGTAATATTTACATATTCCCGATAAATTTAAACATGAATTCGCCAAAAAGCGCAGTTTTAGCAAGCAAATGAAGTTGTGTAAGAGGCCTAAACAAGCTTTTCAAAATGGTAAGGGGTTGGGGAGGTAATCTGAACGGTTTGGTGGGTCATTGGGTGGACAAAGCCAAGCGTTGATGCGTGAAGAGCAAGCCTTTTGATCGGATCTCCCGTGGCCCCGTACTTTTCATCTCCAACAAGAGGAAATCCATAAAAAGCAGATTGAACCCTGATCTGATTTTTTTTACCCGTTTCCAGTTTAAAGGCGACCAACGTGTGGCCTTTTCTCCCTTTTTTTAACACTTTATAGTGGGTAATGGCCTCTTCTCCCCCTCTTTCCACCACATGGACTTTGTACTGTGCATCTTCTTCCAAACGGTTCACCCAAGTTCCTTCACCTTGTAGATTTCCTTCTACAATTGCTGTGTAAACCCTATTGATATCGTGATCTTTAAAAAGAGCTTTTAAAGGTTCGTAAGACCGCTCACTTAAACCAAATAACATCACTCCTGAAGTGTCTTGGTCTAGGCGGTGTATCACATAAATTTTTTTGGGGGCGAAGTATTCTTTCAAGATGGAATGGACCGTTTTTTCTCCTTCAAAGGCTGCTTTTACGCTGAGCAGCCCTGCCGGCTTTTCAACAATGATCAAGTCTCGATCTAAAAAAAGCACTTTTAGAGGGCCAATCCTGCCCTGCTCCTTTTTTTTGACCTCAACTTCACCCTTTGCCTCTTCGTTGCCCTTTCGAACTTTCTTTTCGCCTATATAAACACGCCCCTCTTCAATCCAACTTTTTAGCGTGTTTTTGCTTGAATCCGGATATTTCCGGATCAATGCCTCCATCACAGTTTCCATGCAAATGCCCCCTCAATAACATCTGCGACAGAATGGCCGGAAATGCTTGTTCCAAGCGGCACCAACCAATCTTTTACAGATTCTATGTACTCTTTTTTACTATCTAAAAAACCTATAGGATAGGAGGGAATGGCCTCTTTTGCATAGGTAATTTTTACAAAATCGGGATCTTGTTCGATTTTCAGATGTCTTTTCATCGCTTCCATCACCTCTTCTTTACCTTCAACAAGGCCCGATAACATCCAGGTGATCGCGGTCCCTTTCGTTCCAGCCATCATTTCTGAATCAAAAAGGGCCCCTAAAACATTCCCCTTCTCTTCTGGAGAAACCAAATAACCAAACCCCATAACCTGTTCCAATTTTTTTTCCCAAAAGCAGTGGACAGATGTAATGGAAACATAGGGTAAATCACACGAAGGGAGTGTGGAAATAATACGATCACACGTTATTTCTCTTTTATTCGTGATCACCTTCCCCTTCTCGATCCCTATCACCTTTTCACTTAAAGAGATCTGACGGTGCAGCCGGTCGGAAAGCCTTTCTACAAGCTCCATGACACCCCCTTTTAAAGAGAGAAACGACGATTTTTTCCCAAAAAAATGACGAAGCAACGGCCCCCTACCAAGCCAAGGAAAAGCGCTCTTGATAGAGAGGTTGTCTCCGTTTTGTCCAAAAATCCCTCGCAAAAAGGGGATGCCTAGTCGATTCGCCACTTCATTTGAAAAAGTATTTTGTATAAAAGTCGATGCTGATTGGTCTTGCCTTGGAAGAATTTTCATCAATCCACAAAGAAGATCTAAACGAATCCCTTTAAAGAGAGGGGAACTCCATCGCAATTCGTGTAATTGCCCTCTCCATAAAACATACCGTTTTAAGCCTTTAGGAGGAGAAAGAGGAGTTAGTCCTACTTCTTGGATCAAACGGAGAAGGGCCCCTCCTTCTTTACATCTGATCGTGCGCGGCCCGAGGGGAAAGGGGAAAGGGGCCGCGTCCAGTCGCCCTACCCAGCCACCGACTCGATCTTGCGCTTCGAGCAAAAGAGTGTCTTGGTCTCTCAAACGCCAAGCTGCCGCTAATCCGGCAATTCCTCCGCCCACAATCACATTTTTCATAAGCTTCGGATCATATTATTAATGTGGATATTTGCGAAATAATATAAAATTCGCCGAGCAATGATTCGAATTATTATTTCTAAAGATGAAGTAGAAAACAACTTCGAAGAAAAAGTTATTTCTCATCCTCTTTGGCATGGGCTAAAAGTTGTTATAATACCTGATCAAAAAAGATCTCTTTTTAATTGCCGCGCTTATATCCCTATTGGACATCATCAATATGTCCCATCTTCTAACAGGGATTTTTTTAATGTTTGGAATGCGTTTCAAACATCTGGAAAAACGATCCAAGCCTATCAGGCCACCCTCTTAAAAAATGTCCAAACAAAAGCCAGAAAAGAAACTCTTCTGGCCGCGGCGCTGTCGCTTGCAGAGGATGAAGGGTATGCAGATAAGCAGATCGTTGTCCAAAAAGGTTGGCAGGATGTTGCTAACCAAATTGCCATCATCTTCCCTCGCACTTTCAAAAAGATCGGCAAGGGGGGCTTTGGGGTGATAAGAGAGGCCGAGGGATTTATAGTAAACACCGACTTCAACTCCATCGAAAAAACAAAATTTGCCCTAAAAGAGGCTATTTATAAAGAAGATAGCGCCTTATTAGAGCAAGGGATGGCCCTATTAAAAAAAATATGGGGTCCAGGCCTTGTTCGACCAAGTCACCTTCTGCTGATTCCAAACGGAAGAATGGGGGCGCTCGAGGAATGGGCTATGCCGATCTACGCCGGAGACTTAGGCTCATGGTCAAAGAAAAACAGAGATGATCCAAAAAAAATCATATCCGCGTTCCTGACGAGCTTTGACGGTCTGGACATTTTGCTAAAAAATCGTGTCGTCCACCTCGATTTAAAGCCTCAGAACCTTCTTGTCTTTGAAGACAACAATCACTTGTTTGTCGACATCAACGATTTCGATGGCTGTTTTGTTTTACCCACAACCCTTGACGCTGAGTCTTTACAACAATTCGAAAAGGACTTGAAAGGCTTTTGCCTTCTTCACACTCCCCACTATTGCAGAAAAGAAGAAGTAAAAATCCTTAAGACACATCTTGTCTCCTTAAAGGAACTGTTAAAAACAAATGAGATCGAAAGAGATGAGAAATGGTTCAAAGACTTTTCAACCGAACTAGAGCAGGCCGCTACACTCCTTTACCAGATGCAAATTTATGAATGGGGATGGTGCTTAGTGGGTGCTCTAACTGGCAAGTCTCCTTATTTTTGCCTTCCAACAGACAGCAATGCTGAAACCAAAATAGAGCCTAACAAGGAAAAAATCGAAACAGCGCTTGAAGAGGTCGATGAATTGGTGAAAGCTGTTTTAATCCAGGCTCTTAATCCAGACCCTGCTTTAAGGCCGACGGCAAAAGAGTTCAAGGGTGCTTTAGACCCCTCATTCCTTAAAGATCACTAGTTTTGCAAGAGGCTCAAATCAGACTTTTCGATTGTAGAATCTTCACCCCGTAAAGCGGAATTTCGCGAAGGTGGTCGTGTTTGCCAAACATCCCTTCTGAAATTTTTATGCCATAGGGGCTTTTTGGATGCTTGCTTAGAAATACATTTAAACTTTTCATTCCCCCTTTAATTTTTGATTTTACTTCAACAGGGACGATCGTTTTATTATGGATAGTGATAAAGTCCACTTCGGCATTGCTTGTGGCCGATTCGTTGTGCCAATAGTAAAGTTCTCCTTTTTGGGAGGGCTCGGAATAGGAAATCAATTCTTGTGCCACCAATTGTTCTGCACTGAATCCAAATAATTCAACTTCCAATGGATGGGTTACCCATTCAGCTAAGTCTAGCCCAAGAATTCTGTGGGCAATTCCGATGTCAAAGAAAAAAACTTTAAATTTTTTCTCATCAACTTCAGCTCCTAGAGGATACGATTGTGCGGCGGTGTGAAAACACTGATATGTAATGCCTGCTTTATTTAGAAGATGAAGAGCTTGTTTAATGGGATAAGTTTTGGCGTCGGAGTCAACGCTGATGTATTTAAATTTCTTTCCTAGCTGTTTTGGAATAGAAGAGAACACATGTCCTACATGTTCCACCTGGTGGGCCTTGGCATATTTTTGAAAATCATCGATATATGTTTTAATGATTCGATCTTGAATCCTTTGACACAAAGAGGAATCTTTGTGTGTAAGCCATGTATCAACTACAGCCGGCATTCCTCCAAGCCACATATAATTTCTCAAATAGTCCAAAATCACTGCGTGAGTGGCAGAATCGATGTTTTCACGTTCGATATTTTCCCGTAGATCATCACGCTGATTCGCAGTCAAAAATTCCATGAAAGAAAGAGGGTATAGGAATAAGTAATCAACTCTTCCCACAGCTACTCCTAATTTTTCTAAAGTAAATTCGAGGAGTGACCCAGCGGCGATTATATGAAGTTCAGGCATCTCTTCCTTAAAATAGCGTAAATAGCGAATGGCGTCGGGACACTCCTGGATCTCATCCAGAAACAAAAGAGTTTTTCCTGGAATAATTTTTTTTTGTGTATATACCTGCAGTTGTTCTAGCGTTTTTTCAAGTGAAATGTGAGAGGGGAAAAGAGCATGCACCCTCTTGTCCTTTTCAAAATTTATCTCGATATAGGAGGAAAATTCTTTTCCGAATAGGGTTACTAGCCACGATTTCCCTACCTGACGAGCTCCTCTAATCAATAAAGGAACACGAATGGGGTCATTACGCCAATTTTTTAAAAACTTTAGATGATCTCTTCGCATAGCTTGCCTTCTTTTAGCCGTACTTTAGAGAAAATATGGGGATAAATCAAGTTTTTTTAGAAAAAACATTGGGGTAAATTCTATAATTTTAGAAAAAACAGGCTGATAAATTTTGGATTTTTAAAAAAACAGACCATTTTATTCAAATCGGCTGCATCGTATGATCATGTGAATGGAAATTCTCATGACCCCCTTTCGACTAAGCCCTTCCTGGGAAAAAGTTCTTCAAGACGAGCTATCACAGCCTTATCTACTAGAGCTTGCCAACTTTCTCGAACAAGAACGAAGAACTAAGGCTATTTATCCTCCAGAAGATCTTTATTTCGAGGCTCTTAGAAGAACTCCTTACGAAAAAGTCAGAGTCGTGGTCATCGGGCAAGACCCCTACCATGGACCTGGACAAGCTCATGGTCTATCCTTCTCGGTCCCCCAAGGAATAGCCCAGCCCCCTTCGCTCGTCAATATTTTTAAAGAGCTAAAAGAGGATATGGGGATAGATCCACCAAAGCATGGCTCGTTACTGCAGTGGGCAGATCAAGGGGTTCTTCTTCTCAACGCTTCCCTCACCGTCGAGGGGAGTAAACCGATGTCCCACCAGGGCAAAGGATGGGAGAGATTCACAGATCGAGTGGTAGAAGCGCTGGCTAAAAGAGAAGACCCTATCATTTTTGTCCTTTGGGGCAAGTTTGCCCAAGAAAAGTGTCAAAGAGTCCTGAACAAAATTGTTCCACGTGGAACAAATCGGTTAGTGCTCACCTCTGCCCACCCATCGCCCCTCTCTTGTCACCAAGGTTTTTTGGGATCCAAACCTTTCTCCAAAATCAACACGTTCTTGAAAGAAAACGGCTTACAAGAAATCAACTGGAAGATCTCTTAAGAATTTCTTGATCTAGATCTCATACACTAAGAGATGTGGTACAAGAACAAGCTTTTTCTCAACTTTTGCGAGAGCTTTCGTCTTCTGAACATTCAGCCATCGCCATTGGCGAATCTGAAGTTGTTCTAAAAGTTTTTGACAACAAGACGAAACTATCTCTTATGACCCCTGTCTATGATGGAGAGGGGATGATTCCTTCTAGTGTAAGAGAAGCGGCCACACACCCTATTCCAAGTCCGGCAAACATCCATACCAGCCTCCGTTTCGATGAAGCAACCGGCATCATTTTCCTCTCCTATATCGGTGGCTTGGAGCGTCTCTCCAAAGATGGTTTCAGAGACCTTCTTGAAACCTTTGCCTACCAAGCCGATCGCTGGCGCCATTACCTCGACGACCACGACCACCGCGAAAAAGCCCGCATCAGAAGAAGGTAACCCCAGCATTCCCGCCCTGCCATTTTAAGTTGTTGAAAATTAGCCTGTATCAACCGCTTTGTTGCATTTATTTCGAATAGAGGTATAGTTATAGATAACGAGAGAAACGGGAGGAATTAAGGATGTCTGCGCTATTGCAAGAGAATAAACCTGTGATTCCTGGGGAGCATGAAATTGCTCTCGCGGAAAAGTCTAGCAAAGAGCTCGCTGCTTTATTTCCAAAGAAAGAAAAGGACTTTCATATGGTGATGAAGGTCGACAAACATGAAGCAAAGATCACGTTTCCTTTCTCTGCCATCAAATTACTCCTTCAAATTTTAACGCAAATGGCTGAAGGTAACGCCATCACGCTTATACCGATTCATGCTGAACTCACTACTCAAGAAGCTGCTAACTTGTTAAATGTGTCTCGTCCATTTCTTATTAAACTTCTAGAAAAAGGAAAGATTCCTTTCCACAAAGTTGGAACGCACAGGCGCATCCGCTTTATTGACCTCCTAAAATTTAAAACACATGCAGACGCCACAAGCCATAAGGCGTTAGATGAACTTGTAAAACAGGCTCAAGAGCTTGACATGGGCTATTAAGAGAATATGCAAACGCAATTTACAGTTGTATTTGATGCATGCGTGCTTTACCCGGCACCGGTGAGAGATTTGCTACTACAATTGGCCTCAAAAGGCCTATACAGAGCAAGGTGGACCAAGAAAATTCAGGAAGAGTGGACAAGAAACCTTCTAAAAAACAGGCCTGACATCAGCAAAAGTCAGCTTGATCGAACTTGCTCGCTCATGAATGACACTATTTTAGACTGTCTCATAGAAGATTATGAAGAGTTAGTCGTGGGAATTTCCCTTCCCGATCACGATGATGTTCACGTTTTAGCTGCAGCCATCAAAGCCCAGGCTCAAACCATTGTCACCTATAATCTAAAAGACTTTCCTCCAGAGATCATTCGAAAATTTGGCATTGAAGTCCAGCATCCCGATCTATTCTTTCGTTACCAAATAGATCTTCATATGCCTATCTTTCTCTCTAGCATTAAGGCGATCCGATCCAGGCTGAAAAATCCCCCTCGAACATCCGATCAGTATTTACTCACCCTGTTAGAACATCTACCACAAACAGTGTCTGTTCTACAGAAATATGAAGCTCTTATTTGAAAACATTCTGATGCACCAAGCGCAAGCGCGTTGTTACCTTTTTAGTAACTTGCCGATGAGGAGGACTAACTCGAAGCCGCCGATGAGGCCGATGGCCATGAGGACTTGGGACAAGATGTCGGGGGGGGTTAAAATGGCTCCGACAACAAATGCAGAGAGGATATAGGGTTTGCGCCAAGATGCAAGCGTTGAGGGGGAAATCCACCCCTTGCAAACAGCAATGGAAAGGCCACCCATCAGGTTAAAAAGGACCATCACCCCTAAATCCAACGAAACAACAAAATGGAGTGCCTCTCGTACCGCATAGGCTGGTATACCCGGAACAACGACGCTTGTTTGTAAAGCTTTAATGACTAAAGGAGCAAAAGTAAAATGTCCTACCAAAAAACCCAAAGCAGAAAAGAAGGCTAAAAATCCTCCTAAAAACACCGCTTTTTTCCCCTCTTCGGGATAGAGGGCTGGCAACACATAACCCAGTATAAAAAAGAGTAAAATAGGCAAAGAAAGGAGGGCGCCGCCAAGAAGGGCAACAAAGCATCCGGTCCACCAACCCTCAAGAGGGCTGAGCAAAAGAAACTGGGAAGAAAGGGTCTCCCCATAAGGCATCAATAAAAAATCGATTAAAGGGGAAAGATAAAAAGAAACGAGGAGGGTTGCCCCTCCCCATGCAAATAATAGCCGGATAATGAGTCTCCGAACATCTTCTAAATGGTCGGATAAAGGCTGAATACCCTCATTTTCCATCGTCGGAATCGCTGAAGGCTCGTTTAAATTCTCTCATCGCTTGCCCTAAACTTTTGGCAAGGTCCGGAAGCCTTTTACCGCCAAAAAGAAGCAAAGCGATGAACAAAATAATAACAAGCTCTCCCATCCCTATCATTTTTTGCTTTCTTCCTCATTTTGTAGAACTTCTAAGCGTGTTTTCAGTTCCCAAATTTCTTTCTTAAATCCAGGAAGACGCTTGTCTTTTTTCAGCTCTTCTAGGCGCGTTACAAAATGGTGGATGAGATACATCGTAGCTTGTGGATCTGTGATAAATTGCAGCTCTTTTCCATCGATGTTTCGGATGCGGTTGATGAAAACGGCATTATTCTCTTGAACAAGCATCTCAGATGAGATTCCGCCCATGAAATCACCCCGTTCAAAAACTTCTTTTGACATACGGCATGGAATAGTAAATTTTTCTACCATACCTTTAACTTTGTCATAAGCGATACGATCAACTTTTTCGTCTTTAATTGTACCTGAAAGTAGCAGTTCAAAAAGTTCTTGTGCTCTTTCTTGGTTGCCTTGAGTGAGATGAACAATCACCTGTTGCAAGTCTCTAAAGGTCGAGCGGGTAATTGGGAGGCAAAAAATCCTCTGTAGATGAAGATTCAGTTCGTTTGCAATCTGTTCTGTGATCATGACGATTCCTTGAGTAAATGGATCATTTCTTGTAATTGTTTTTCTATCAACGCCTTATCGCTAGAGTTAAGGCGGGGTCTCTTTCTAAAAATCTCTTTATTCAAATCTTTTAGAAGCGTTGAAATCTTCTCTAAAGGAGAACGGCTTCTTAAGTCTTCGTCATCTAGTGGAAAAGCCTTTCTGATCTCATTCAGAATCTCTTTTTTTGCTCCACCTGTGTAACGAGATACGATGAGCTCTTTGGTTTCTCTCTCCCCTTTTCTTGCAGCTAGCGTGTAAACAGCCTGCTTTGGCATCCGTTCTACTTTTGCCTGCAGCTCTTTTGGTAAAGAGAGATGAAATTCGTAATACTGCCAAAAGTTATAAGGAGTTTGTCTATTTCCGTAGGTTACAAGGAGCCAACGGGAAAAGGCGCCATCCCGGTAGTGGGCTAAAATCGAATGGGCCTGTTTAATTCTTTCGCCGTGCAAAAGGGCTGCTTGGGCATTGATCGCCTTAACCTCGGTGGTAATCGCGATCAGTTTTTCTAAGTCGCCGGTTTGCCCCTTTTCTTGGCCATATTCTTCGACGATGTTTTGGATGATCTTTCTTTCCTCATCGCTTAACGCAGAGAGGTGAAAAACACCTGAAAAACTTGACAAACCACCCTCTGAAGCACGCTTAGCCAGATGGGCCATCTTTTCAGAAGGGTCTTTTTTTCCAAGGCGTTGTTCTAGAAGAGATTTCAAACTAGACATTCTTTTTTAACCTCTTCAGAATTTCTTGAACGACACTTCTATAATCCTCTGCAGCCCTTGCCTCTGGATTAGTCTCAAAGACAGGCTTGCCAAAAACCGAAGCTTCTGAAACGGCGATATCCCTTCTCACTTTAGTGTTGAGAAGTTTTTGAGGAAATGTTTTATCAATCACCTCGAGAAAGGACTTATTGCTTTTTCCTCTAACGCTCCAAAAAGAGAGTAAAACCCCTAACACATCGACCGAATGACGCTCACCCATCTGGGACAAAAAGGAAGAAAGACGCTCCAAGCCTTTTACGCTATAAAATTCGGTTGTAGCACAGATAAGGGCATAGTCGGAAGCAATCAACGCCGACTCGGTCAACCAGCAAAGAGATGGCGGAGTATCGATGATGATCTTGTCATAATCAAGCGGCTTGATCAATTCTTTCAAACGTTCGTGAGAATACCGATCGTGGGCCAAATTACCCGTGACCTCAATCCTTTCCAAATAGGTGTCTGCTGGAATCAAATCGAGGTTTTTAATCGAGGTTTTCAAGATCACTTTTTCGATGGGGCATTCTCTTTGCAAAACGGGCGCTAAGCTTGAATGTTCATCCGGATCAAACCCGAGTCCTGTGGTCAAATTGGCTTGAGCGTCGAAATCGATCAATAAAACTTTCTTTTTGTGGTACTTGGCAAGAGCCGCTCCTAGATGAAGAGCCGACGAGGTCTTAGCTGTTCCCCCTTTAAAACTTGCAACAGAAAAAGTTGGCATAAGGTTACTCTTTTGCCTTGGTCCAAGGTGAAACTAAACTCTTTGTTTTCTTCTCCTCTTCAATTCTTGTCAAGAATTCATCCAAAGAAAGCTCTCCCACAATTTCCATTTCACGGGTTCTTACATTGATGGTTTTGTGCTCCATTTCTTGATCGCCAATTGTCAAAAGATAGTTGACTTGGTTGATCTGCCCATTTCTAACCTTCTTAGAAACTGACTCATTGGAATCATCGACCGAGACGTGAAATCCACGAGCTTTAATTTTTTGGGCCAGTTCATCGGCATACGGAACATGTCGATCGGCAACAGGCAAAAGGGAGACTTGCCGCGGGCTAAGCCACAAAGGAAACCTTCCGGCAAAGTGTTCGATTAAGATGCCGAAAAACCTTTCTACTGATCCAAAAAGGGCTCTATGAAGCATCACAGGCTGCTTTCTGGTCCCGTCAGATGCGGTATATTCTAGTTCAAACTTTTGTGGCAAAGCCATGTCTAACTGAATGGTTCCACATTGCCAGGTTCTGCCAAGAGCATCTCTGATATGGAAGTCGATTTTTGGTCCGTAAAAGGCCCCATCTCCCTCATTGATTTTATAGGGTCGGCCTACTTTATCTAGAGCGCCTTTCAAACCGGCGGTAGCAATTTCCCATTCCCGATCTGTTCCTATGGTGTTTTTTTCAGGCTTGGTCGAAAGCTCTAAGTGGTAGGTTAAACCAAAAGCTGAGTAAAGATCGTCGGCCAATTTCAAGATATCGACAATCTCTTCTACGATCTGATCATCTCTTAAAAAGACGTGCGCATCATCTTGATGAAAGCTTCTAACGCGGAAAAGGCCTGACAGAGCACCTGAAGGCTCATATCGGTGAACGTTGCCGATCTCAGCCACTCTTAAAGGCAAATCTCTGTAGCTATGAGTGCAAGATTTATAATACAGCATGCATCCGGGGCAATTCATCGGCTTGATCGCAAAATCGCGTTCTTCAATCTCTGAAGTGAACATGTTGTGTCTGTAGTTTGCCCAGTGGCCAGACTTTTCCCACAACTCCTTTGTCATTAAACAAGGAGTTTTTATTTCAACATACCCTGCCTTGTCTAGCTTTTCTCTGATGAAAGAAAGGAGGCCATTCCAAACGATCATCCCTTTTGGATGAATAAAAGGCATACCGGGCGCTTCTTCTTTTAGGCTAAAAAGATCAAGTTTTGGCCCTAAGATTTTATGGTCTCTTTTTTTTGCCTCTTCCAGATCATGCAGATATTTTTTCAGCTCTTTCCTGTCAGGGTAAGAGATGGCGTAAATCCGGGTTAGCATCGGATTTTTAGAATCCCCCCTCCAGTAGGCGCCCGCAGTCTTCAAAATTTTTAACGCCTTGATTTTTCCAAGGTTTGGCAGGTGGGGGCCACGGCACAGATCAAAGAACTCGCCTTGTCGGTAACCGGTTAGTGATTGACCATCAGGGATTTGATTGATAATTTCTAACTTATAGGGATTTGATCCGAAAGCTTCGATGGCCTCTTTCTTAGTGGGAAAAACAATCCTTTCAGATAGAAAGTTCTCACCTACAATCTTTTCCATCTCTTCTTCAATCCGGGGAAAATCCTTATCAGAGATTTCGAGATCTGCAAAGTCATAGTAAAACCCATGTTCGATCGGGGGACCAATAGTTGGCTTTGCTTGAGGAAAAAGCCTCAAAATCGCTTGGGCTAAGACGTGTGCGGAGGTGTGCCAGTAAGTTTCTTTTCCCAAGGGGTCAGAAAAAAGAGAGAAAATCGATTTGATTGCCCTCTTTTATAGGGGTAGCCCAGTCGACTAGCCGCCCGTCCACTTTGCAGGCAACTGCCTGATCGGGACCAACAAGGTTGAGCTCGCGAGCTAACTCCTTAAGCGTTAATCCTTCTTTGATTTCTTTTCCTTCGCCGTTTTTAAGTCGGATCTCCATGGGAACCCTCTAAATAGATGGGGGGTATTCTATCCGATTGAAGGTCAAAAAAAAAGGTGCGAACATCAGGATATGACGAACCTTTCAATAGATGACCCCCTTTTCTTCTCGAAATTACGATCGATGACTGGCGGCACCGATGAAATTTTTGAAAAAATCGTTGTAAGCGGTCTTCAAGAAGGCTCTTCTTACTTGGCTTTAAAAAGGGCAATCGCCTGGTCGGAACTCTTAGTAGATGAAAAAGGGATTATAGATGCAGCCAAACTCCCTCCCCTCATTAAATCTTTTGAAAAGGATCTTTTTTTAGCTGGTCAAGAAAGTGGCTCTGAAAAAAACCTTTTTCAGCTCAGAGCTCTAAAAAAACTCTCGCAACGAAAAGATTTATTGAAACTGTTAGGGACTGTCGATGCCCCATACCGTGAGCCGTTGGGAGAAAAATGGATCAGATTAACTCTAGGTTTGAAGAAAGGGGAAGCAATCCAAAAAAAAGAGGCTGTAAAAGCTGTCCTTTCTGCTTGGCTCATGCCCCTTCGGCAAAATGTCGGCTCCTGCTTTGCAACGGCCCCAGCCATCGAAATTCAAGAAGATCACCCTGAATATCTTATTAGCGACTTAAAAGATCTCTTAGAAACAGGGAGGCTTAAGCGGGTGATCGGAGGGGCCGAACATATGGCTCCATTGGTAGCTACAATGGGTTTTGGTTCACTAAAAGCAGCGGCCTCTTTCGATCCCGACAAGTGGATCGTATCACCGGGCCTTGAAAGGGCGTTTCAGGTACTGAATGCGCCTCTTTCAATGTTGAAAAGTCTTTTTCCAAATGAAGCTCCTCGCTATTTATCTGTTGATGAAGTTCTGCAATGGGCTCTTCGAAAAACATTAGGCTTGGAAGCAAGAGAGATCGAAGAATTTTTAAATAGGAAGAGGACCGAACCCCTTCCTTCATTACTGATTCGTCAAGGAAGCGGTGGTCAGGGAAAAAAAGTCACCGAATATCTAGAAAAATTAGAGTCGGCAAGGATCGCCTTTATTTTGATGACGGAGCATCCTCTTTTAAAGGCTTGGGAATATACTTTGGCCTCTTTTGCAGAAACTAAAGGTGATTTTGCCTCCTGGAATTTGTATTCAAGCCTTGGCTTTCAAGCTGAAGAAGAGGGCGGTATAGGGCGCATCTTGCTGCAAACAATTCAGGAAGCCCTAAACGTGACGAATAAAAAAATGTTAGACCTGCAAGAAGAGTACAAGATGGTTTATCTTCAACTCTCTTCTGTCGAAAGCCGTTTAAAAACAGCTTCAAGTGAAAAAGAGCTCAATTGGATCCGAGTAGATTACCAAGCAAAAAAAAATGAATACAACACTCTAGAACTGCTACGAGATAGAGAGCAAGCTAAAGCTGGGAAATTAGCTAATCTCCCAAATCTAATCTCAAACCACTTCATAGAGCTATTTCCAAAGTATTTCCAAGAGGTTTACGACCCTGACCTTGTCGAAGTTAAAGTGGGCCCTTTTGACGATGCCCCTGCTGGCTTTCGATTGCTGTATAAGCATGGACGACAAAGCGTTTCTGCCTGGACAATGATCAAGAATGCAGATGAATTTGTTGATGCTTTAGCAAGCTTTTTTCAAAGCACGGAAAGGGAATTTTCTGAGGATCAGATAAAAGGAGTTGAAAAAGAGGTGTCAGATGCCATCACCGCCGTTTGCCTCCATGTCCGGACTAAAGAGTTTTTAGTATCCGCGTTTTATCGAATGGCAAAGGCGCATCAAACGCCCATCATTGCAGATCCATTAAACAACCTCGATAAAATAGAAAAAAAACCTTGGGCTTTTACATCTGGGGGGACAATGAAAGGGCTTGTTGCTTCCTATTTTTCTCTTCAAGAACCCCCTTTAGACCTGGAAAGATGGGTAGAAAATCCCGAAGAGCTTTTAGTTTTTCTAGTAGACGAAGTCAAAAAGCTTCCAACAACAACTCTGAAGTTGTTTGAAGAACACCCTGAAAAGGGCATTTTGATGCACTCGCCAACTCATGCCTTTCGCTTATTACCCTCTATTTATCCTTTTTCAGAGGCATGGAAAGAAGATGTCTTTACTTACACTTGGGTTAGAGACCGATTGATTAACCCTCAGAAAGATTTTTACAAGAAAATATCCTTTGATGGCCCAGCTTTCGAAAAAATGAAAGAGGTCGTTGCCAACTTACTCCCTAAACACCTGCAACCTCTTTTTAAGAAGTTGCTTCAACCTCTTTCCTCTTGGGTTTCCATCCCCTATTTTAGGGACATCGTCTATGATGTCATGAAAGAGCAACCCTCTATTTACCAAGCGATTTCTTTAGATTTGATAGACAGCCTCTTCTTTGAATCGCTTCCTCTCATTCCCCTCAACCAATTTTGGGAACTTGCCGAATCTTTTTTACAACAGCTTAAATTGCCCTCGAAAGGAAACTTTTCAAACCTAGAGCTGCCGCCCATATTGACTCGAAAAGAAGCTCGAGAGGCTCTCACGGCGCTTGTCTCCCTTACAGTTGGAAAAAGTAAATTGCCTTTAGATTTAGCTGAAAGTGCCATGCTATTTCTCAGAGAACGGGGGAAGGAGCCCCCACCTTCTATTTTGTTTGCCGACACCAACTGGGAAGAGGGCTATTTTGCTTTCCAAGTGAACCCCGGAACAGATCAACTTGAACTTTGGAAAACAAATAGACTGGGCACAACCGGCTCTCCGATGAGTTATTGGCGCCATTGGCTCGATGGCTCGAGACGCTCTCCTACTTGGGGCATTCACCCAACACTCTCTACCTTTCTATAATTTAAATAACCAGTGAGATCACAGAGAAAATATGAGAGCATTGAGGATTATTTTTTGAGAAAAAAAGGAAACATTTTCTTTGTGTCTTCGTGTCTTTGTGTTTCTATCATTTTAAAGAAAATTGAAACACAAAGACACAAAGAAGATTTTTATCTAATCTTCTTGTGGAGAAGAAAGTCGTTCTCACCACTCTCAAATTTCCTCTGTGATCTCACTGACTCAGTGGTTTTCTTGGCATTGGCACAAACACGGGTTGGTTTTCGGCAAAGACCTAATCTTTTCTTTCGTTGTTTAAAATTGTGTGACAAGATTATAAGTTTCGTGGGATTTTCCCCATTATTGACTTATGAATAGATATCTACTTGCCCCTTTATTGCTTTTTTTCTTCAGCTCAGCGCTTAGCGCCGATTGCTGTGGTCCTGGACCTGCCAACTTGGCACAACAGAATAATTTGAGAAGGGATTTCCCCCTTGTCAAACAAGACATCGACTCTAAACGATCGATTCCTGTGGAAGAGAAATCAAAAAATTTAACCTACAGCGGTGACTTAAGAGTCATTTGGGCCCATCTCACTGAAAAAATCGATTGCACTCGCATCCGCGGCGGAACGATCGATCAAATTTCTGGCATTTCAGCCGACACCTGTTTTTGCGAAGAGGGTATTGATTGCGCAACTGCTGGTGATTTCAAACCTTTTCCAAATGATGTTTACGGAGTCGAATTCAATTTTTACGTCGATTACGTGCAAGACAAAGCTTGGGGAGTTGCCTGGGTGCAATATGCTAACGCAGCAGGTCTTGTAGGCTCCCTTAGAACTTGTAAGGTTGGACAAGCTTGCCGTGGTAGCGGTACCTGCGAAGGTGTCTGTTTACGGAAGGCCTATATTGGTTACAATCTGATTGCAGATGGATGCATGAGAGTTGACATCGAAATTGGTAGAAGACCTCTATGGACAATCTTCGACTCAAGAGTTCAATACCATCAAAACTTTGACGGAATTCTGTTAAGCAATTCGTTGAATCTCTGCGGCTACTCTGACCTTTATTTGAATGGAGGAGCTTTTGTCATTGACCAAAGAGCTTACCATTATGGTTATGTGGCAGAGCTTGGCTACTTGAACATTTGCAATACCGGCTTTGACTTCAAATATTCGATCACCGATTGGGCAAAAAACGGGCGCAATCGTTGCAGCATCCCTCACGCGATTGGCAACCAATTTGTTGTCTCTCAGTTCACAGGGTATTACAACTTAGACTACGATTTTCTTTGGAATAACGCCCAATTTTACGGCGCCTTTTTACTCAATACACAGGCAAAAAAACTTCCTATCTTCCGCAACGAAAAGCAGAACAAAGGTTGGTATGTTGGGTTCTTAATGGGCCAGATCTGTAAAGAAGGGGACTGGGCGATAGACTTGAACTATCAATATGTTGAAGCCTTTTGCGTTCCAGAATGTGACTTAAGTGGTATTGGCCTTGGCAACGCTTTAGGCAGTTGCTTTGCTTGCGCAACAGATCCTGGCACTGCAAGGGGCCGGACAAACTATCAAGGCTGGCGCTTTGAAGGGCTGTATGCCATTACAGACAACTTGGCATTAGATGTTCTTCTAGAATTTGCCCACCAAATTAAAACAGAAATTGGTGGAAAGCACAATTTTTCAGACTTTAGATTGCAGATGATCTACGCTTTCTAAAAAAACTCTCCCTGTTATTTAACCTCTCAAAGCAATTTGAGAGGTTTTTTCTTGCATTAAATTCACCCGATCGGCAAACTAGCTGGCGGAAATTTCTCTCTTTTTTGAGTTCATAGCATGTCTATAAGACACTTTATATCAGTTTTTGTTTTTATACCCCTTCTTCTCTCGGGTGTTGATTGCCTCCCGCAATTTAACGCTTACGACGTTCCTTTTGTCCAAGAGATTACCGAATCAAAGAGGACTATCCCTCTCGACGAAAAGGGTCAAGGCTTAAGGTTAAGCGGGGACGTCAGAGCCGATTGGCAATCCCGGCATGAGCGCTTAAATAAATATAATTTCCGTGGACATGGAGCCACCGATAACAACGGCGTTCCTATTCCAACTCAGGATTTTGGCGTCAGATTTAACTTCAGGGCCGATTACAAATGCAAAGACTTCTATGCAGTCGCTCAAGTTGAGTGGGATGACTTTTGCGGCATTTTCGTCAAAAACAGCCCTTGCGATACAGACTGTCAAAAGCCACAACTCTTTGGAACGGGGACTTGTGATTATCTTTGCCTCAAAAGGATGTACATTGGAGGCGTTCTCTGGAAATCTGATTGCGGTCAAAAAGTGTGGGTCGACATTGGACGTAAGTCTCTTTACTTCAACTTCGATTCCAGAATCCAATTTAAAGCGCGTGTAGACGGTGTTTTCGGGGAATATTCGCACAAATATGCCGAATACGAAGATAACCGTTCTTCAGAATTTGCCATCAGAGGCGCCTATTTCCTTGTCGACCAAAAATCGAACCACTTCGCATGGGTTTACGAAACTAGGTTTTACAATATCATCAATTCCGGCTTTGACGTGAAATATTCGATGATCGACTGGGACCAGAAAGGCAAAAATGCTTGCGGCTTCAACAAACCTCTCGGATGGCAATACCTTATCTCGCAAGTCACTTTAGACTACAACTTTAAACAAAAGCTTTTTGGTAAGAAGGTTAACTTTTATTCCGCAGCTTTGATGAACCACTTGCCAAAACCGTTCAGCTTTGAAATCGATGAGGAAACGGCAGAAAGGCTCGCCTTTCTCGGCATAAAAGCGGGGGAGTATCATATCGGGTCTGCCAATATTGGTGCCTACGCAGGTTTTATCATTGGTGAAGTTTCTGACGCTGGCGATTTCTCTTTCGATTGCAACTATCAATATGTTCAAGCAAGAGCCGTTCCTGACTGCGATACCCGTGGTATTGGTACCGGTAACTTCCGTAAAGAGAACTTCTCTGAAGATCGCCGCGGAAACGCGAACTACCAAGGGATTCACGCTGAATTCCTCTACGCTATCACCAAGAACTTTCAAGTCGATATACAGACAGACTATTCCTGGGCTGTCGAGCGCATTTTCGGCCCACACACCTACCGCAAAATCGAAATCGAGTTCATCCACTCCTTCTAACAAGGAGTGGTATGATCCAAAAGGCGTCAACAAACAACCTTGTTGCATAATTAACACTTACTCGATGAGGTTCGCCTTTATTCCGCAGCGCGTTTGGAGTGCTCGAACTCTTGTTGCGCTTTCATTTTTCACTGATAAGTGAAAGCTAAACAAACGTAAAGCACTGCCTTGTTGCAAAATTGCGCATGATTTCCCGTTTCTCCTGCAGCCTTACAGGCTGCTATATAAACTTTTTATCCTGAACCCGGGGCGTTGCCCGCGGGCTGTTGCAACTATCCGGCTTTCAGCCGAAAAATCCTCGCAATAAAAGCTTTTTCCTTGGCCTGAAAGGCCAAAATTGCAACAGCCCAATGGCAACGCCTTGGGTTAAGATTGTGAGATAAAATTGGCAGCCTGTAAGGCTGCAGGAGTAAAAACGTTGTGAACAATTATTCTATAGGACCGTTTAGCTCGGCACACCTTACATTTCTGGACAAATCTTAAAGTGGATTTACGGATTTGTCCATTTTCACATAAATTGTTGAAACTAAGAAGTGATCTCCTATTTCGGCCCTTACCTTAATCGGCGTAGGCAACTCGATAAGCTTCTTTATTCTGTAGCGGGATAAGCGCCATGCGGATCGCTTGTTCAGTATAGTCTTTTCGAGAAACCTTTCCCTTAGTGAAAACTCCAATAGAGCCTTCTTCTTTGCCCACTTCAAATTTTTGTGTAAGGCCTGAAAGACGCATCGCCTGGCCTAAATCAAGATCTGCCTCATTGTCAATCAAGTCTGTCACGCAGGAGGGAAGCTGAAAGGAGCACGAAAGGCCAAACCAATGGTCTTTGCCATCGTAGACAGCGCACACAGTGACGTCAAACCTGTTAAAGTTTAAGTTTTTAATAGGAAGCTCCATGATGCCGCTTTCAATTCCCACAGCTAAATCACAAGGGGCTCCAGACTCTTTCAGCAAC
Organism: Parachlamydiales bacterium; assembly: GCA_963765145.1. Classification (GTDB taxonomy): domain Bacteria; phylum Chlamydiota; class Chlamydiia; order Chlamydiales; family JAJFMK01; genus JAGVKY01. The sequence continues at coordinate 74,055 of CAVXVG010000027.1, read as the reverse complement.
TTGTAAGCATTGCGTGCACGATGGACTGCTCCGTTCATTGTCTCTCTTAAGGAGACAGGCTGCTTTCTCACATCAGAACTGACCGAACAAGTTTCAATAGTAGCTTGAGAAAAAATGTTGTCTCTTTCAGATAGGTCATCAATCACATTCTGCAAAGCCTCATGCTTAACAGGATTCGTTGAACCAAGCGCTATAGTGGTTTCAGAGGCAAAAGCTGTTTGTAGACCTAAGAGAAGTAGAGTAAAAAAGTGTAGTTTCATCGTTGATTGTCCCTTTCGTGTTAAATTTTTTTGAGGGGAGCCGTTCATCTTACAATTAAATTTCAATTTGGCGCCACAAAAAATCTCCGAATCCTTTCCTTGCTTGAAATAAGGGCCAAAACCTACAATTTACCTCTTTCTTATGAAAAATTTAGCCGAAAACAACCTTATACGCTTTATCAACCTCACCCGCAAAAAAGATGGCATCTTTGCCAACTTCAAAGCTAAAGGTGTACGTGGTGGAACAGTCTTTACTGCTTCTATCTCTGTTGATATTGCTGCTGCTGAAGTCGATCCACAAGATCCTTTAGAAAAAATCATCGAGCAATCTGCAAAAATGGCCGTTGACGAGTTCAAGCGGACAGAAATGCAGTTCGAAGGCCTAGCGGCCATATAATCACCATCTGGGTGTAGCGCAGCTTGGCTAGCGCACTTGCATGGGGTGCAAGAGGTCGGAGGTTCGAATCCTCTCACCCAGATTCCTTTTCCATCAGAGACTTATGAATAAACCCCATGTCTCAGTAAATCCCGATTTTCCACTCATGTGCCAGGTATGTGGCAGGTAACGCACAAATGGACTACCTCTCCGAATTCCTTCTCGTTATAGCGGCTACTCTTGTCGGTAACATGCTCTGGCAACTATGGCTCGACAAACGAGAGGCTAAGAACCAGAAAGCCAATACCCTCAAAGAGGGTCTATCAAAAATTCAATCCTGCATTCTTGAACTCGAGTACAATGCAACACCCGGAATAGGCGGACCGAGATGTCATTTCAAACTAACGGCGCAGGAACAATTACTGCATTCTCCAGAGGTTTCTCTCCTAGACGAAGAGCTTGCAAACTCACTCAAACAATTGATAATCGAAGCCGGCGTAGCTAACGGAGAATACTCTCTAAAAGGCCCCCACGGGGTTAAAGGCATGAGCAATCTCCTGAAGGCATCCCTTCAAAAACGAAGCGAAGAACTCAAAACGTCTCAGAAGAGCTAGCTTAAGTCATCATTCGTAAATGATCGATATTCCTCGGCACTCATCGCAGCACCATAAAATCCCACCTCTCTTGCCTAAACGGGAAAACATTGGCTCCTGGTATGATGAGTCGCTCCAGGAGTGCAACTATGCAAATAATGTCCTCTCACCAAGCTTTTCAGGATTTTGTTTGGGCTGTCAGCTACGGGGAATTTGACGATATCAATGTAGTCACTGCCGACGGACAGGCACAAGCTCTTGATTACCTGATGCAACTAATGCAGTATTGCGCGAGGTCTGGCACAGAGACCCCCGAAGGGGTGCATATCCACTCCGAATTTTTTGCAATTCCCGATGTAGAAATGTTCTTTACCGATCTGTTTGCCAATCTGGATGAGAGCCTATCTCTTAAAGCAGAAGCCGTCTTTCTGCGCGGACTAACCTTCACCGTTGAGTACATCGGCCTTTCTAAAAGCCGCGAGGTCGTATATCTATTATTAGAGAAACTTCAAGAGCGCTTCCCCTCTCTAAGAGAAATGCACGACAAGGCTATTGCAAATTTCATAGAAGAATTCTTTCGCCCTACCATCGGAGATTTCATAAAACAACACAAGGACGCTGTCGATCACCTCGAGGTGGCCTATCCGCTCCTCTATACACTCTTTGTTGCTCCGCTTGAATCCAAGAAATTCGTGGATTGCAAGCTGTATAATTTCTACTGCAACCCTTGGATGTATCAATCGATTGTCAAGTATCTTACGTACCATGCAAGCCTGTCTTCTCCAGAAATAATTCGTGAGCGTCTCAAAAAGCCACTAGAGTGGTACGAAGAACGCCTGCAAATCATCCGTTCCCAAACCTCTGATGAGTCATGGCAAGAGCTCACCTGTAAAGCGCAGGAAGCGCTCAATCATAGCGAGAAGTTAGAACCCTTTGCGATTGAGATTGCCGGCTTGATGGGAGAAATTAAAACCGCAGCTCAATTCATCAAAAACTCATGCGATCCCGAAGACACACTAACGTTTCTCCCAAAACCGAAGGATGGGCAGAGCTGTGATTTGATGGTGATGCGCCATAAAACGGGTAGCCATGAACTCATTGAATGCAAAGCCAAAACGCCGCGACATGGGCTGGACGAGAAAACTGCCGGAGAAGCCCAAATATGGGACGATTTTTTTACCAATTTCAGCAATACAATTTGCTCCTATCTTACATACCTCAAAGAAACTGTTCAGCCTCCATTTGACTTAACCAAGTGCTTCCCTCTTTTCGTAGCTTACGAAGGCAGTGACTATGGCTGTGCCCTCCCTCTTATTGAAAATATCCCAACCACAGCAGACGCCACCTCACTTAAAAAGTGGTCATCGGAGCAAAAAATCAGCCACATGCTTCGCGCCCTGTTCTTGCGCCCCTTGATACTCAATCCATGTTGCGAGCAGTTGCCATCCGATGACGCACGCCTCATACAAAGACAACAGGCCACAAAAGAAGCTCTTCAAAAGGAGTGGGTCAATACAATCCTGGAAAAAGCGACCGAGCAATTGGAAAAAACTTATCAACGTCAAAAGTCCGAAGGACGCCAAATCTCGAAGATGTATGTCGCCCTGGACCTCGATCTTTCATATCGTCTGCGGCACGATTCTCTCAGTTACCACGATGGAAATATCGGGGAAATAGCGGCACAAACGCTCCATGCGGTCTTCCAGCCGTTCAAAGATGCTTTTGCTGCCCGGGGCCTTGATCTTGATCTCTTGATTATCCAGCCGTAAAGATCCTCACGGTTTTTTGGGGATCATAAAATCCGAACCAGATATGCTGATAATTAAGTGCATGAATTTTGCATAACCTTGCTGATGTGTACTTAATAGGGAATAAGGGTAAGTTTTTATGACTTCATTAAATAGAATACGGTCATTTGCTTCATCTCAAAAATTTAGGGATCAACGGATTAGCCTAGAGATGGATATGTTTCCTGAGATGAGTCAAAAAATAGAGCCGCTATACTGCCCAAAACCTTTTATAAAATGGGTTGGAGGTAAGCATTCTATAGTCAGTGGGCTTATTTCGTTTTTCCCTAAAGATTTCGGAACTTATTTTGAGCCGTTTTTAGGAGGCGGTAGTGTGTTTTTCAGTTTAAAACATCGACGGTCTGTTATTTCAGATCAAAATGAATGGCTAATCGATGCTTATCTAGCTTTGAAAAGCAACTGGCAGTTGGTCGCAGGATATCTTGATAAAATGATTAACTCTAGTCAAGAGTTTCTTAGAATTAGAGCTGTAGATCCTTGGACGCTTGATTTATATGAGCGAGCAGCGCAATTCATTTATCTGAATAAGACATGTTTCAGAGGTCTTTTTCGAGTTAACCAAAAAGGCCAGTTTAATGTTCCTTATGGAGAGTATGATAGACGATATTATGATGCGCAAAACTTCGAGGCTATTTCTCTAGCTCTCTCTCAAGTAGAGATAAAATCATGTGATTTTGAACTCTCCCTCTATGGAATTTCTGAAGGTGATTTTGTCTATTTTGATCCTCCCTATTACAAGCTTGGAGGATATTCGGATTTTAATCGCTACACGTCACAACAATTCCGAGAAAAAGATCATTTTAGACTAGCTGCCTTATGTAGGGAACTGGATGCTAAAGGGGTGCGGTGGGCTGTCAGCAATAGTGACACAGAATTTGTTAAGCAGTTATTTTCAGGTTTTCACATCCATCGTATTTCTGCAAGGCGCGAAATTAATTTGAACTCTCAAGAACGAGACATAGTTGAGCTGCTGATTACGAATTACAAGGCGACTTGATAGTGCGAAAGAGCTCATCGAAAAGTCAAGAAATGAGAGTCTTCAATAAGTACCAGGAACTTGGCTGGCGTGATGAATTATGGGATTTGGTGCGATATTTTCGGTCACTTGGAAGAGGGGCTAAGAAGCAAAGCGATTTTCTTAAAGAGTATCTGGAAGAAAAGACGGCTCTCCCCATCTTAGTCCAGGGTAAAGGTGCGAAAAAGCCCGAAATTCACGGGTCTGTTCCTCTAAAAAAAGAAACCATTGATCTCTTCTTTAAGTATCTTAAGGATTCCGAGGAGCAATTTTTGCTTCAAAAAGCTAACTTGAGAAGTGAAGACGAAGCTCTATTATTCTGCGAAAAGATCGGGGTTAGTGTAGGAAAAACGGCGACAAAAAATCAGGGGCATCACCAATCCTCAAAGTCTCTTGTGGGGGCAGTTACCAAAATCAGCTCTGAGATTGCACAGAAATTTAAGCTCTCTATTGATGTTGACCCGCAACATCGTTGCGTGTGGTTTCAAGAAAAGCACCTCTACATTACTGCCAGAAATCTGGACGGGGCTATCCCGTGCCTGGTAAATCCCTTTCTCGTATGGGAAATCAAGGAATATTGGGGAAAAACTTCAGGCGGTAGTAAAATGAGCGATGCCGTCTATGAGTGCCTCTTAGTGGGCAGAGAGTTAAGAGAATACGAGGAAAAGCACCACTCTAGGATCCATCACGCTGTCTTCATTGATGGCAAAGAGCAATGGAGCAGCCGCGAGTCAGATTTTATCCGCTTCATCGATTTATACAACCAAGGAATTATTGACGAGTTAATTGTTGGGAAGGACGTTGAGTCTAAATGGGGAAAAATTCTTAGTGATATAATCATATCCTCAACAAAAAATTAAGGCAGTTTGATCGAGATCTGAGGTAAGGAAAAAACTCTCAAATCATCAATTAATTTTAGCAAAAATCTTTAGAACCGCAGCCGAAGGATAATTAGATAAGGAGGCCACTCCATTTGCCAGTTCAATTGGGACGAGAGCGCCTTCATGTCGATAACTGACAAGACTAGGAAGAGTAGCCATGATGCGATCGAATCCTATGAGATCTTCTTTATTTGCTGGGAAATTCTCATCTTCAACATATTGACCAACTGGAATGCTGATGACCATATGGTGATGAGGATTAAGTTTAACAAAGACTTTCTCTCCATAATTCGTGCGTTTCCCATATGGATTTTTAGGATCGGGTGCTCGTCGAATATCTTCCTGAACTGTTTTATGCGGTAAGATAGCATAACTGGGCAGCTCACTATTTTTGTCTGGTTTTATAAATTTAGCAAAGCAACTAAGACAATCTAAGAGAACCCCTTTCTTTTCCTGGCCAATAATGTGGATAGGACAATTATTCTTTTTTGCATGAGCAAGAAATTTACGAATAGGCTGAACTAATTTTGAGTATTGGCCTCGCAGAGTTAATGGGCCATCTTTAATAAAAAGAGCATCTGAAAGATCTTTACGCCATCCTTGTTCCCAATAATATCGAATAAAGGAAAACATCAGTAGAGCCTCATGCACAAGCATATAACTCTTAGCAACGCTATCAGGCGCAGAATCCTCGCTCATTTCTAAATGGAACCCAATCATATCACTAAGAACCACTTGTTTCCCGCAATGATCACAGGGTGCTTCATCAGTGTCGTAAGGCAATCCCTGTATTTCTTTGCCACAATGTGGACAATCAAAATTGGGCGATCTTTGTGACTTGCTCCCAAGCCATTTTTCATAGGCAAGCCATTTGAGTGTTAGGTATATTTGGCCATCTAATTGTTGGTCTTTTAGGGACTCCGCTACGATCCCTCTTACTGCATCATAGTTTGACAAACCGGGGATACTTACGTTTTTAAGAGGGAAAACAGTTGAATGTCGCAGCGCCGCTCTACTCATCAATGATTTTAAGTGAAGAGGGTGGGGATAATCTGGATCAAGTTTCGCAATAGCTCTTGGATCCATTCGAACAAGGGCTGTCTTCACAAATGCAATTTCTCGTATAGGCGGACGATCGGAGGGCAAAACTTGCAAGGACCCGTCAACAGCCAAGATCAAACGAAGAGGTGAGATGTTAGTCGAATCAAACGTTTGCCAAGAGCCACAAATGGAAGCCTTGGCATTGACGGGCGGATATTCGAACTGTTTAATGAGGCTATTGACAAGCTCGCTATTCAGAACATCAAGGTGTCCTAATTTAGATGCTCTTTCACCTGCCAGCCTAGATCCGGTTTGATATGGCATTGAACAATCCTCTAATCGCGGCTAGGTACGGGTTCAAAACGACGAGTTTGTACAGGGATTACAAAACGATGCGAGCGGGTAAGCATACGCATATAGCCAGGCGTCCTAGAACGCATAATTTCCTCTTCTAGCCCAGCAAACTGCACTTGAACGCGCCCGAGAGCTTTGGCTTCATCTTGAGAAGACAGGTGTCCAATAAAGAAGTTCTCCGTTTGTGCAAGCAACTCTTGGTTGATTGTAGAAGGAGACTGGGTGGAAAAAACAATACCGATGTGAAATTTTGCACCCTCTTTAGCAAATCGGGCATAAACTCCGGTAAAATCCTTCCCGTCTTTAGGAAAAAGGTTATGAGCTTCTTCAAAGTAGAGCTGTACGAAATGCTCGCCTAGAGTATCCGAGGTGAATTTTTGTTCTTGATGAGAAAAAATCTTACTGGAAAGCATATCAGCGAAATATCGTCTAAGTTCATCTGTCGCATTGCCGAGATCAAGAATAACTGTTTGACCTTCATCTATATGAGCAAGAATTTCCCCAATAAAATCTCCCGCTGAATACGGAATGATAGTCCTTATAAGAACGCAGGACACTGGATCCAGTTCCACTAGAAGGATCTAAGAAACCCAACAGGGCAGTATCATCAGGATCAAATAGCGGTTCTTTGCTTTTAGAGGAGACAAGCGCGACATGTTTGGAGCACCCAAGCCGAAATTTATTAACAACCTTCAGTTCTGCAATTAACTCATTGAGAGTTGAAGGCTCATCTGGTACTTCTTGTTCAGCATGCTCATAAGCAGCTTCTCGAAGCGCCTTATTGAAATGAGGATCGAATCCTCGCACATCTCCTCCACGCAGGCCAAGCTCAATTAAGCGTTTTTCACTCGCTTCGAAACCCGCGTCTTTCAAGATGGCCCAATAATAAAGAATCCGACGAATTGGCCTAATGCGCTCTTCTTCGGGGAGTGACTTTATGTCAGCAATCGAAAGTAAGGTCACGCTCGCAAAACTTCGCATATAGTTAGAGTTTTTATTGTCGTTTTTTAAGAATGAAGCAATAACTCTAATGCAGCTATCTGGTTGCTCATAAAAATTGAGACGAAGTGGTTTAGATGGCGTTTTAGGACGTTGAACTAGAGCATAAACAACGCATCTATCTTGATATGCGCTGCGCAATGATTGATTGTCATCTTGTGGATTATCATTCGCATATTCACCATTAATATCAAAAATCAGTTGACCCACAGATCGATCAGTCTTGGTGGATTCGATCATACTTTGAGCTATTAGCTTTACTGCATTTGATTTTCCCAAACGCGTCTTACCAAACATCGCCGTTCGAAAGCCCCGAAAGTCAAGAGTTGAAATTTCAACTGGAATCTTAGGATTATCCGATTCACTCTGAAAAAGGAGTTGACATTCAGTCATTCGAAGGTCGCCTAAGGAAAAACGCCCATTTTCCCTGACTATGCCATTTACAATCATTGTGAGAAGCTCGGAATTGGGAGAAAAGACCTTATATCGATGTGCACTAACTATGTTGTTTACGTCGCCAGAAAACGCTAATTTAGTGGCATCGGAGGGGTCCGGATAAAACATTCCCAAAACCGAACAGTTTAAGGCGCCCCACTGAAGCTCTCCTTGAGTCCAACGATCGAGTTCTGGCATGGATTTTTTATGTAGTTCGAAATAAGTCTGTTGGACGTGTGTATTTAAGGGAGTCTGAGCAACGTCCATCACACGAAGCAAGGTGAAATGTGGCGGCATCGCTTCCATTTTCTCGGGAGCCATAATCAAGAAGGAGCCGCGCGGAATACCCCCGACAGCGCGCTTGTATGGATCAGAAGTGATGATCGTGGCTTTGTCATACCCTAGATCGAGAACATATCCGACGAAGCGCATCTGTTCTACATCTTCTGCCTTTTCAAGAGCTTGTTCTCTTTGAAGAAGGCTTAGCAGGGCTCCCAAAGGATTGTCCTGATATCGCACTTCATTAAAAAAGCCCCTCATTGTCATATGTTTTTTTATCCACAATTTCAATTTGAATGATTGTTTATTTTATAAATTTTCTCAGCAAACTGTATTTTTAACAATTTAAAAGTTTTTTATTAAAAAATAAAATAAATTTAGTTATTTATTTTAATATTCAAAGAAAAAAGTACCGGCCTGAAGATGCCGAGGCTTTGGAAAAAATCTATTTCGACACGATCCTTGCCAGCAATGATTAGCCTTTTATTTGTAATAAATTATTTACAAGATCTAAACAAACGAGCACTATTTGGAATCCATCTTATGAAAAACGACTTGATCCCATTCGAACAATATAAGATACGTCGCCTATATGATGAGGTAACAGTGAGTCGGTTACAAAATGTAACCAACTGAAATTGGAAGCTACTGACGGGAAAAAATATTCGAAAAATATCAGGGGCACAAACGACTCTGGCTATTTTATACTCATTGTTGGTTCCCAAGGTGCTTTCTAGTTTATCAAGTCGGTTTTTAATGGATTGACTCATCGTTTTGATTTCTCCTCTAATTTGTTGATCCTGTTTTCGAAGTCGTTTGCTTCTATCGCCTTTACATAAACATCTATAATTTTTGATAGAGCTTCCCCTTCACCGGAAGCTCGCTTTAGCGAGCAACGGGATTCTTTGTTGATACTTACATTCGAAATGCCAAGCCAACTCAGCTTTACCCATCTATTTGTCCAATTCGCAATGTTTTGGCCTTATACTTCAAGGAATGTGAACTCCATCTTTTGTGCATAGGAAAGGCCTCCTCTAAAGTTCGCTCATCAAAAGCTTCTAAAAATCTTTTTTTCTAGAACCTCTATCTCGTTTAAAACCACGTTCCCCATAGAATTGAGAGAAAGGGCATAACTTGTTGGCGCTTGCTAAGTTCAGCGTTTAAAATTGCGTTATTAATTATTAGTTGTTTAGTGAAAAACTAAAAAATGTCAGAATGTCAGGCTTGACCTAGGGAGTTGACCTAATAGGCAAAGACTACCTCTTAGATCAACACCCTAAACATAATCAAAGACGTATAGGAGTGAACATGAAAAAAAATCTATTAACATTCTGCATGTTTTTTTGCATTGCAGCATCTTCTCTTTCAGCTCAAGCTCCAGAAAGAGGCTGTTCTCAATTAAGAGAAATAAATGGAAGTTCAGGAATGGCTAGTGTAGTCTGCCAAGGTCACTTTGGGATCTGGACTTGTCGGAGCTGCGGGACTTCGAATGTAACCGAAGCAAAGCGATGCTCGCGCTGTGGAGCTTCTCGGTGATCTTGATCTTCACTGAATAGTCCATTGTCCCCAAATCTTCGGGAAATTTTTTGGGTCGGGCAAAAAGACTCCGATGTCATTAATAAATTTCCTGAAACCAAACTGTGTAAATAAAGGCTGATAGCAAACCCTGAAGGATTCATATTTGAGATTATTTTCTCTTTATATCCTGAGGGGCTTTCATCAGCTGCCTTAAGAAGAAAAATTATGAGTAATAAATTTAGTGTATTGATAGGTGTCCTTCTTGTCGCAGGAACTTCCATTGGTGGAGGTATGTTAGCGCTCCCTATATTGACAAGCGTTACAGGATTTATCCCATCACTTTGTATTTACCTTCTTTGTTGGTTATTTATGGCCAGTACAGGCCTACTTTTTCTTGAAATCACACAATGGATGCACCGAGAAGCTAATATTGTATCGATGGCTCAACGTACTTTAGGGCGCCCTGGCAAGATTGTAGCTTGGATCCTCTATCTGTTTCTATTTTATTCCCTTAACATCGCCTATATTGTCGAATCTGGAAAGACTGTTGTAGAATTTGCAAATGGTCAAATGGCGGATTGGATGGGACCTGTTATTTTTTTAATATTATTTGCCCCATGTATTGCTATATCTACAGCTTTAGCCGGAAGGATAAATCTTATATTGATGGCAGGGCTAATTCTGTCTTATATTTGCTTTGTTTTCTTAGGCATTCGCTATATAAATCCACAATTGTTAATTTCTGCTAATTGGTTGCAAGCGCCAAGAGCATTACCCATTGCTTTTACATCCTTTGCTTTTCAGGGCATTATTCCCACATTAGCTAGCTACCTTCAATACGATGTGAATAAAGGGCGCAAGGCTATATTAATAGGTAGTTTTATTCCATTAATTTCATATACAATCTGGCAGACTCTTATTATGGGTATTGTTCCTATTGATGGAGCTAATGGCCTAGCAGAAGCCCTGCAAAACGATCTAAATGCTATTCAGGCAATAAAATATTTTGTCAATAACGAGTATATATATGCTATTGGGCAATCCTTTGCTTTTTTTGCTCTGATTACCTCATTTTTAGGAGTAACATTAGGGTTAAGAGATTTTCTTGCCGATGGCTTGAATATAAAAAAAACCATATATGGGAGAATGTGCCTCCTCTCTCTGATATTTATCCCTCCATTATTGGTGGCTATAATATATCCCAATATTTTTCTGACAATGTTAGAGTATGCCGGCGGCATTGGCTGCGCCCTATTATTAGGTCTCTTACCTATAATAATGGTTTGGCGTGGTCGGTATCATTTGCATATGAAAGAGAAACAACAATTGTTTGGAGGTAAATGTGTTCTAGCCATTCTCGCTGTATTCGTTATTTGTGAAGTTGTTTTTGAACTTTTAAAGATCAAAATAAAATTAATTGGCTAAAGATGGGATCAGACCTAAGGTATTAACTCTGTTATGAAAAATTGGTTTTTCCTATTCGCAATCTGTCTTTGCAGTCTGGCTTTTGCATCGCCAATTCAAGATCGAAAGATCGATCCACAGGCGCTTGCTCAACTAGTCTCCGCCTTAAATATCTCCGAGGACGCAGACATTGTTGCAGAAACTCAAAAGCAATGGTTGCGTAAGCCCAATCAAGAACGATGGGAAATGGCCGAACTTTCTTCAGATCAAAGCCTTTTTGTATTGAATTGGGCTGCAGAGCAAGGGCTATTTGCCCCCTGGAAACCCTTTTACAGGCATATGATAAAGCTTTAATTCTTGGAACCACAACCTCTCGGATGGAGATACGGCTTGATTATCTTAAACAACTTTGGAACGAAGGCATCCGTTTTAGTGAAATTGTATGGCTCACCGGCGACAGGCCTCTTGATAAACAGGCAGATGGTTTAACAAATCGTTGCAGCACTGAATCCGAAGCTGCTCGCATTCTTTGGAAAGAGTCGAACCTTCCGGAAGAGATGAGGGCCCTTCCTGTTGTTTTCATTGCAGTACCCATGAAAATGGAAGGCCCCACTTTAAAACGCCCTAATACAGAAGATACGATCATTACTTGGCTCAAAAGTGCGCCTAACCCCTGCACCGCCTTATTTGTTTCCGATCAGCCATTCAGCGGGTATCAATTTGCAGTGATCAAGGCTAGTCTCCCCAGCACGTTTTTATTCGATCTTGTAGGACCAGGAGTGGACGCAACAGCTCATCCCGCTGCAGCTGCCATAACTCTTGACTCTATCGCCCGCTGGATCTACCAAGAAAATCTTAAAAAATAGGCTCCACAAAGAGAGCAAGGAACTTCTATAAAGCATAGAATTTTCTAATCAGAATCGGTAGATCACTTTTTGAAGATTCACCTGCTTCGATTCTCTTAATCAGTTCCGCAGGTGAAAGCCAAAAGCTTTCAGAAAAATCGTTGCGATTATATTGAGGAGTTACATTAGCAGGTATCTCGTAAACCTTCATAAAAGCTGATACACCATCTTGAGGAGTCAAGTGTCCAAGCAGTTTCCAGAAGCTCTCATCCGCTTTAATATTCAACTCTTCCATTAATTCTCTTTGGAATGCTTGTTCGTACGTTTCACCACTCTCAACGTGTCCTCCCATGCTCATATCAAGACCTCCAGGGAATAGCCGCTTATTAAGCGATCGTCTTGGAATCCAAAGTTGCCCTTGCCTATTTACTAAAAAAGCATTTACTACGCGAAAATTAGAAAGTCCTTCCGTATAAACTAACGAACGCCATTTTTTACCAATAACTTCATCATGGCTATTAACTAAATCAAGATATTCATCTGTCATGATCAAGAAATTCCCTTAATTCTTTTGCATCCGGGTTTACTTTCAAACAACTAGATGCTATTCGTCAACAATTTAGTTCCATCGTCGTTTGGCAAAATTTAAAACCGAAAGCCACCTTCCAGGCTGAGTTGGTGCTGGAGGAGGCAGAAGAGATAAATCCCTTGTAAGTTAAGAGAAGCTCTAGACCGCCGCAAAGGTCTTGTACCCCTAAATCTACACGTGGAGTGAAAAATCCCTTTCTAGGATAAAGACCTTTGAGAGCAATGGTACAACCGGGAAGATCTCTGAAATTGGCTTCCATTAACTGTCCTTGGAATCGAACCTCTTGGGAATAACCAAGCCACACGTTTGTATACGCGCAAAAGCCACAGGGTTGTCCTTCAAAACTGAAACAAAAGCCTCCTTCAGGAAGCAAGACATCAAGATTCCTAGAATGCATCGACATATTGAGTACGCCTCCACCTGTCTCTTTATAGCTAAATTGGTGCAGGAATACATAGTTAGCATTCAGATAAGGCCATAATGAAAAGAATATGTTCGTGCCGCAGGAGTAAACATTCCAGGCTAGAGAAAGAGCGGAGGCCAACGTATAGCTGTTATTATGGTTTTTTAAATCATAATCTATCGGTGGAATTGCAAAAGGCGAAGCCACATAGATTTTTCTATTCGCTGAAACGCTGTTATAAGTTCCGACAAAATTTGCGTTTAAAAAAAAGCGAGGAGTAGCAAATGAGGCCGATACTAATCCGGAAATGGCGTCAAAATCTGCATGCACATGAGAAGTTTTTTTCCATTCCATCCAGTTTTTTGCGTAAGATAAGCCTACAGAGACATAGAAATTTCTCCTTAATTCATAATCCCAGCCTGAGACAACTCCCAAAGCTTTATGTGTAAATCCGCTATAGGCCATTAATTCCTCGGAAGAACTATTGCGTTCTTCTTTAAATCCATAGGGAGCAATCCAGACCGTATTTTGTCTATCGCAGTCGTTGCCATTAAAGCACATATTAAATGTCCTAAAACGGGACATATGGCCGGAATAAAAATTCAATAGGCCAAGAGAAGAGTCTAATTCGGCAAAATTGATCGTTCCTAACACTGAAGGATCAAACTGATTGAAAGCATCAACAATTCCTGGAATTGTTAAGGAGTTAAGCACATTCAATACGCTATTTTGCCCAGAATGAATGGTTTTATCCTGGATCATCCCATCAAAGCAGGCTGCAATATTTCTCAAATTGCCCTTTGTAAAAAAGTCGACAAAATCATTCATCGATATTTCTAAAAGAATTTCATTTGGCGTGTACAGAGGGATAAAATTGTAACGGGCCATTGGTGTGTATATGACGTTGCTAAATGTTCCATTAACGCCGGATGAGGCCATAGCAATGATATATACCGACTCAGTCGGAGATTCTGGAAAAATCGATAAAGTGGATCCTGGTAAAATAGAAATAGTCGTGGCATCGATAAGATCTGATGAAGAGCCAATGAGTTCTACATCATAGGTTGAACCTGGCTCAAATGTGATCTCATGGCCAGTTATGGTTCCTATGGAATTGCCCGGAGAGAGTGTTCCAAAGACAGAAATATTGTTTAATCTTCCCGTCCCTCCTAAAAGGGTCCCTGCTTCAACAGTCGTCAGAGAAGACGAAGAAATATCGCCATTGACATAGAGAGCACCATTTTCAATGAGCGTATTTCCCGTGTAATTTTTCACTCCAATCAAGGTAAGCGAAGAAGGGCCTGTTAATGTCAATCCGCCGCTCCCGGTAATATCACCTGATGCCGTTCCATTCACAGTCTGATTGATCGAAAGGACATTGCTGCCAAGGTTAATTGTGCTTCCTGCAACTGTGCTCAAGTTATTCACTTCAGTTCCGGTTGACAGAGCGCTGATATCAAAGGCAGTGCCAGAATTGACTAATGTCAAGCTGCTAGAGTCTGCAATAGTTCCAGATCCTCCAAGGGCAAGAGTGCCTCCCTTAATGGTTGTCGAACCAGAATAGTTGTTCGCTGCCGTCAACTCTATAGTACCCGAATTTCCTACAATTAATGACCCTGTCGATGTTCCATTGACTAACGAGCCACTAAGTATGTTATCAGTTCCTGAATCAGCAAGTAGTGTACACAAGCCATCAAGGATAATTTCTCGAGGAGATGAAACAGAGGCCGTAAACTCCAGGGTCCCCTCATCCATCGTCAACGTGGTATCAGACCCCAAGTTATCATCATTAGAAATCTGCACCGTCACGGTATCGATAGTGATCTGGCCTGTATAGCTTGCGCTGCTATCGCTTGAAAAAGCGATCACTCCCGTTCCTGTCATTCCGGAAGATGGCGCAATCGTTAGAGGATCGCTCCCATTTAAACCCCCTCCCCAACTACTTGTTGTCTCATCGTCCAGAAGAATGGACCCTGCACCTGTTAAGTCTAAAGGCCGGTTGACAGATTGAACGCCTGTCCCACCATAAGCAGATCCCAAAATTTTAAAATTACCATTATTTAATGTGATGACATTGCTCGTCTGATCGGTTCCAAAACTACTGTTGTAAGACACCCCCAAGGTTGCCCCATCTGACATAGCAATCCCTTCTGTCGCAATCCAGGTAGAGGACGAATCGCCCGTAAAATAGAGATCGCCAGGACCTATAATGTTTAAGAACAAAGGTTTGGGGATACTAGGACTCGTTACTGTGCTCGCAATAGAAGAGACCGTTCCGAACCCTAAATTGAGTAATACTGTGCCATTCATTTGAAATGGCATCGTTGGCGTACACACGACATTCCCGGTGAAATTCATGCCGGCGAATGTTTCTGTGCGTATCGAATAAGATCCTGAAATAGGTTCAATCGTTGTGCTGCCGATATTTTCAGCACTACTTACAGAAAGCGTAGGATAGAGAGTAGAATCTGATCCACTGAGAATAATCCCTCCTATAAAATCGGTATTGTTGCCGCTTAAAACTAAGGTGCCGCCTCCCTGAGGATTTCCAACTGAACAGCGAAGCCCTCCGGCCGCATTGCCGCTAATATTGCCGCTATAAGTGAATGTATCCCCTTGAGGGACATAGATGAAAAAAGTGGTTTGGCTGGTATCAGTTGAAATAATTGAAAGAGGAACGCCGATATTTAATCCCGACTGTGTGACAATGAGCCGGGACTGACTAGAATCAATCATTGCATTAATACCGGTCAGGCCACTTCCTAACTGATTGACGGCAGAGATAGAGACACCACCCGAACCACTGCCAAGGGTATCCCCATAGCCTATCCCGATTATCCCGGAAAAAGAACTCGGTTGGGTTAAGATGAAATATCCATTTACGCCGCCAGAACATAAGATTAGATTACCGCTGCCCTCAATGGCACTGTTAAGCGTAACCGCCCCGCTATTGGTATAAAGAACCCCAGTGCCATTGCAATTAATCGCAGGAGATAAAGAAAAAGCGCTTTGATTGAGCTCAAGTATTCCACTCCCGCTCAATGTAATCGTTCCTGATCCTAAAGAACTAAGATTGGTAACAATGGTTGTTCCTCCGGTGATATTCAATCCGCTGGTAAAGCTCGAGAGATTGGTCGAGTTGTTCAAGTTGAGAGTTCCGGGTCCTGAGTACGTCATCGAGTTACTTCCGGCAGCCGTGATCTTTCCGGAAAGAGTAAGAGGTCCACTGCTTGAATTAGAAATTGAGAGGGGGGAACTCAAGGTCATTGGAGATGAAATTGTGTTCGTAGCATTGTTGGACACATTCAATGCTGCGGTGCCACTAGGGACGGAAAAAGTGAGAAAATTGGTCGTCGAACCAGCAATAGTGCAGTTGGCTGTTCCATCTATCGTAATGCCGCCTACATTAATACCGGTTGTATTAACTGTTATTGTTTGCAATCCCGTTAAATCAAAGGTTGCCTCATCTCCTTGTAGATGAGGGAATCCTGTGGGAGACCAATCTGCCGTATTATTCCAATTCCCCCCCGACGTTCCAATCCAGTTATAGGAAGTTGCCTTAATGCAGATTGGGATCAACAACAACCCTATTGAAATCTGCCACGCACTATGAAACACTCTAATAATTGCCATGAGCTGTGCTTATAAACCTTTATTCAAAAAATAAGCAACGAACCTTGATTTCTATTTCTCCGGAAAAACAGAGACAGCATTATCTACGATAACGATGTTGGATCCATCTTTTGCAAAACGAAAAGCAATAGCCTGGCCAATTCCTTGGCCAGCTCCAGCGATCAATACGGTCTTTTTTTTCATCTGCTACCTGGCAAGAAAGGATTGAAGGTCGAGGCTTCCCGTATCCAAGATGTAACTTGTTACTAGAGGTGCGGGAGTTACATCAAAGGCCGGGTTGTAAACAGGGGCGTTCTCTGGGCTCCAGATCACTTTGCCAAAGCTGCCTGCAGCGCCTCGCACTTCGTCAGGTGCTCGTTGTTCAATCTTGATTGTCTCTCCATTGGGGCAGGTTGGGTCAATCGTTGTATAGGGCGCAACAGCATGAAAAGGAACTTGGTGATGGTGTGCTAACACAGCCAGGGAGTAGGTGCCAATCTTGTTTGCAAAATCGCCATTGGCTGCAATACGGTCTGCTCCTACAAGAATACGATCGATCTTTCCTTGACGCATCAACATCGCTGCCATGCTATCGGAGATCAATGTGTACGGAATGCCCCATTGTTCGAGTTCCCAAGCAGTCAATCTTCCTCCTTGCAGCAGAGGACGTGTTTCACAAACATAGACGTGGATGTTTTTTCCTTCGGCATGCGCTGTCTTGATCACGCCTAGGGCAGTTCCAATTCCGGCAGTCGCTAAACTTCCGGTATTGCAAATCGTTAGGATCTGCTCACCTGGCTCAATCAAATCTGCACCTGCTTTTCCCATCTTTTCACAAAGAGTTGTGTCTTCGTGATAAATAGCTGCAGTTGTTTCGATGATCGCCTGCCTGAAGTCTGTACTTTTAGCCATTGCTGCCCGAATCCGGTCGATATAGATCGCTAAGTTAACTGCAGTGGGGCGAGAGTGTTTTAACAGCTCTGCCGCTTCTTGAAGGCTTTCTAGCGATTCTCCCCTTTCTGCCAATTGCGAGAGAGATAACGCGGCCGCTATCCCGATCATGGGAGCGCCTCTTACTTTTAATGAGGTGATGATCTCGACCATCTGCTCTGTCGTTTGGACATCGATCCATTCTTTTTCTTGGGGCAGTTTCTGCTGATTGAGAATACGCAATTCTCCCTGCTGGTATTGAATAGCAAACCCATCTATCACCAGAGGATTGGCGCACAAGCAGCTGCAAAAAAGTGAAAGTAGAAAAATCAAACGCATAAAAGTTGTCCTTTTTTTGGTTCCAGACCATATGCATTATTTTCTTCGACCTCCTTTTAGGCAACCAAAACGAAAAATGGGGTAAAATAAAAGCATGGATGATGTAACACGTTGGAAAGAAAGTGGCAGGGATGCACGGTTGTGGCAGAGGCAAGAGATTGTTTCGGCGATCAGGGATTATTTGTATGGGGAACAGTTTTTGGAGGTCGAAACTCCCTTATTGGTGAAGACGACCTGTCCCGATACCTGGATTGATACGGTTGAGGTGGGTGATGGTTATTTAGTGACCTCCACCGAGTATCAGATCAAGCGGATGATGGTTGGTGGTTTCGATAAAGTTTTTACTTTGTGTAAAAATTTTCGGGCAGGCGACCGAGGCTCTATTCATAGCGCCGAATTCACCATGTTAGAGTGGGCGCGTGCAAATGAATCGCTCTCTCGTATAGAAGAAGATGCGGTTCAATTCACCCGAAAAGCCTTTAAGAGGCTTTATCCTGAAAAAACAAGTCTTGAGTTCCGTGGCCATGAGATCGATTTTTTAGTTAAAGAGTGGGAAGTTTTAACTGTTAGAGAAGCCTTTCGAATCCATTTAGGACTAAAAGATGTGGGAGATTTTTCTCTAAATGCCCTTTTGAGAGCAGCAAAAGAAGCGGGGCTAGAATTACCGCCTAATTTTGACACCCCTCACTTGGTGACATCTTACATTCTTGATCTACTACAAACTCATCTCGGAAAAAAGACGCCGACTTTTTTAAGAGAGTGGCCAAGTTTTATGACAACATCGGCTCCGATTAATTCTTTAGATCCCTATACCGCTGAAAGGAGCGAACTTTATATCGGGGGCGTTGAAATATCGAACGGCTTTCCCTTTTTGCAAGATGCCGATCTTCAAAAAAAGCTCTTTTTAGCAGAGCTAGAAAAAAGAAAAAAAGAGGGAAAAACCCCTGTCAAAATCGATGAACGTTTTGTTGAAGCATTAGCTTTAGGCCTTCCAAAAGGTGCCGGCATGGCCTTAGGCGTCGATAGACTTGTGATGATTCTGACCGGTGCTAACCAGCTAAAAGAGGTTCAAGCATTTGACTGGGACGAGTTATAACACCAGACCTCTTCTGCGTCCACATGGCCTGTGAGTGACATCCCAAAACGTCGAGCGATGTGCTGACCTTCCGGCGAAACGGTGATGCAGGTCAGTCCTGAGGCGTTTTGAGCGTTGATATCTTCTACATATCTTTTCATTAACTGCCGTGAAAGAGTGCTTTTTTTCAAAGAGGAGATCACGCTGAAATTAAAGAGGTAGAGAGGTTTTTGTTGCTCTGTTGATAGATTGGGAACAACCATCCGATTTTTTATTTTTTCAGACTCTTTTTCAAAAAGCTTAAAAGTGGTTTCCAACATGGGATACCACCCGGTGTAGCCAACAGGCCACCAAATTCCCTCTTGTTCTATCCACCAGACTCTAAACCCCTCCGGAAAGGCATGCATGACAAACAATAATCGATCGAAATTCACCTGATCACTTGGAGTGGGATAAGAGACCAAATCGGCCAAAAAAGTGGCCAGCGCAAATTTTCTCCAGTTTTTAGAACTGTATAGCCCAAAGGGAGACACTCTTTTTTCTTGACACTCTTTCCATTCTAAAGAGGCGATGTTGTCGCTTTTTTTAACAACAAGGTTTTGCCCTTTTTTTATCCAGGACGCTGCCTCTTCCCAACAAGAAAAATCGGGGACAAAATCAAGTAGCTGCAAGAACCCTCACACTTTCTAAAACGTTTTTTGCAAGACAATGGGTGTCATACCCACCCTCTAAGAAAAAGAGCACTTTTCCACCACACACTTCAGAGGCAAGGTCTTTAATTTTTGATACCAACAACCCATACCCCTCTGTTGTGATTTTCATAAAACCTAAGGGGTCGCTTTCATGTGCATCAAACCCGGCGGAAACCAAGATAAGCTCAGGTTTATATTTTAAGGCTAATGGTTTTACAACGGTATCGAACACAGTAAGATAATCTTCATCTGTTGAGTCGGCCGGCATTGGGATATTTACTATGTTGCCAATGCTTTTTTCTCCCGAACCAATAGGAAAAAGGTTGTCTTGATGGAGATCGATGAAAAGAACCCTATCATCTCCTAAGAACATCTCCTCTGTTCCATTTCCATGGTGAACATCGAAATCTAAAATTAGAATTCTCTTTATACCTAAAGAAAGGGCCCTTTTTGCAGAGATTGCGATATTATTGAAGATGCAAAACCCCATCCCCTCTGATGGCCTTGCATGGTGCCCTGGAGGCCGAACAAGGGCAAACCCTGATTGAATTTTTCCGCTTAAAATTTTATCAATAAGTTCTAAACCAATTCCTGCAGCCATTTTTGCAGCTCTAACGGATCCTGTTGTTAAAAGGGTTTCCTCATCTAGACTTGCCTCTTTTCCATCTAAAGAAAAAACTTTTTCAACATAGGAGGGTGTGTGTACGGAAGTCAGCTCTTCAAAGGTTGCAAGCCTTTCAACCGATAAATCTAAGTAGGGGCTATTTTTCAAACCTTCTAGAATCGCCTTTAGCCGTTGTGAATTTTCAGGGTGTGAAGGGACACCATGATCAAGAAGGGCAGTATTAGAAATAAGGAGCAATTTTTTCATTTTTAATGAGTGGATGATATCACAAATATTGACAGATCTCTATATAGAAAATTTCAGGAGAATACAAAATGACTAAAAAACTAAGCGGAAAAGTAGCCGTTGTCACAGGGGCTTCAAAAGGGATCGGGGCAGCCATCGCCAAGCAGTTGGCGGCAGAGGGTGCAGAGGTTGTTGTCAATTACTCATCTAGCAAAGAGGGGGCAGACAAAGTTGTCGCCGAAATCAGTAAAAATGGGGGGAAAGCGATTGCTATCCAAGCCAATCTGAGTCAACCGGAAGAGATTAAAAAGCTTTTTTCTGAAGTCACTAAGAAGTACAAGAAAGTTGACATCTTGATTAACAATGCCGGCGTTTATGAGTTTGCCCCTCTTGAACAAATCACCTCGAATCATTTTAATAAAATGTTCGATCTGAACGTTCTCGGCCTCCTTCTGGTCACCCAAGAGGCTGTTAAACATTTTGATCCAAAAGGTGGAAGTATTGTCAACATCAGTTCAATTGCTAGTACTGCCTCCATGCCAAATGCTTCTGTATATAGCGCAACTAAAGCATCTGTAGATGCCATCACAAGGTGTCTAAGTCAAGAATTGGGTCCAAAAAAAATTCGGATCAATTCGATCAATCCTGGGATGGTAGAAACCGAAGGGCTTCATACTGGCGGTTTGGACGGTGGGGAATTTCGAGATAATATGGAGGCTCGGACGCCGCTTGGACGTGTTGGTCAAACAGATGACATTGCACCAGCTGCGCTATTCTTAGCTTCGGACGATTCTTCTTGGATCACAGGTCAAACCCTGTTCATCACCGGCGGCTTCAGCTAGCCTAACCGCAAACAGGCATATACATCTATTTAGGAAACAGCATCCAATATAAATAACAGGATGAACAGGATCGCCTGTGGCGGCAGGATAAGCTCCGCCTACTAAAAGGAAAAGACTGACTTTGTTTACTCAACGATGAAAACGATAAAACGATGAGAACGATTGAATGGAAAATCCCATCGTTCCTATCGTTTTATCGTTCTTACCGTTAGTCTGGTTTGGATGGCTAAGCGCCTTTTTTTCTTACTTTTTCCGCTTTAGAATAGATCGAGGCGAAGCTTATCCTGTCGGCGTTAGCCGATCCTGTTCACCCTGTTATATTTTTATTGGATGCGGTTTACTAGATGGAGCAAAGCCCAAACACCTGTCATATTTGTGGAACAAAAACATGTTCATCGAGGGTGGGTTTTGTGAACAGGACAGATCTTATCATCTGGTGTGAACCGGCGATAAACAAGTTGTAAACAGAGATTCTCTCTCGTGAAATGGGGGTTCTGAACACCTTCCACACCCCTCTAGAATAAGAAGAAATATAGATATAAAAGGATACATGTATAGGCTTGTGGAAGTTGTTGATAACAGCAATGGTGTGATAAATAGGAGGGCATGATGCATTTGACCCCTCAAGAACTTTTCGATCTATCGGAGTGTTCTTTTCCAAAGCTTTTCGATCAGGTGGAATATGTTTGGGAAGTTCTTCCAAAGATTAAATCGTTTTTAACAACTCTTCCTCTGGGAAAACATGAGGGAAAAATATCCTCTCAAGCCTATCTAGAAGATCCACACCTCATTTATATAGCTCCGGGTGTCGTTGTAGAGGCCGGCGCTTATATCAAGGGGCCCTGTTACATCGGAAAAAATACAGAAGTTAGGCATGGGGCTTATATCCGTGGGCTTGCCATCATTGATGAAGAGTGTGTGGTTGGACATACCACAGAAGTGATCCGAAGCGTCCTTTTAAAGGGGGCCAAAGCTGGCCATTTTGCCTATATCGGAGACTCTATCTTAGGAAACCATGTCAATTTAGGCGCAGGAACAAAACTTGCAAATCTCCGGTTAGATCGAAAGGAAATTCAGATCAAGTGGGATGGAAAAAAAATTCCAACAGGACTGAAAAAGTTTGGGGCTATCCTTGGAGATCGTGCTGAAACAGGATGTAACTCTGTGACAAACCCTGGAACCATCATGGGAAAAGAGAGCGTTTGTTATCCTTGCTTCAATGGAAGCGGTGTGGTTCCAGAAAAAGGCGTTTGTCGATGATCTTTTCTATAACTTCTTGTTATCAGCAAATCGAAGAGGGGCTGAAAAAACATCTGGAAGCAAAGTCTGGTGATATCCCTGTTTTAGAAGAAGCCATGAAATCTGCTGTATTGCAGGGTGGAAGAAGGTTTCGACCGCTCTTGGCACTCATGGTCGCCTCCCAGCTTCCACACCCCGAATCGGCCTTGCCAGCGGCCTTGTCGACCGAGTTTTTCCATGCAGCCTCTTTAGTGGCCGATGACTTGCCAATGATGGACGATGCTAAAACACGAAGAGATCATCCATCTCTCCATGCTGTGTATGGCGAACAGAATGCTCTTTTAGTTTCTTATGCGTTGATTTCTGAGGGATTCCAAATGCTAGGCGATAGCTTTTCTCTTTATCCTGAAGAGAATGGAAAGGGGAAACGACTGGAACAGGCTGTCTATTTAGCCTCTTTATCAACAGGATTAAAGGGAGCCACAGGCGGACAATACTTTGACCTCAATGTCGCTCCTTCAACCGTTGAAGGGGTGTTGGATGTGTTTAAGCGCAAGACAGCAGCCCTTTTTCACATGGCGTTTGGAATGGGGTGGATTTTTGGTGGTGGAGATTTAACCCAATTGCCAATTGTTGAGGAAGCCGCCTATCACTTTGGCTTAAGTTTTCAGCTAGCCGATGACTTGGAAGATGATGAGAGCGACCGGATCCAGGGTAAGTGTCTGAATCTGTGCCATCATATTGGAAGAGAGCGGGTTAAGGTGCTTTTTGAACAAACGACAGAGAGGTTTAAAGAGGCCATCGAAAAACTTCATCTCGACGCCTCTTTGTTTGATCAAATTTCTTTAGGCCTTGTCAGCTGTTAGCGATTATGCGCGTCTTGATAGAGCGGCTGGCTAGAAGTTGGATAGCTGTAGGGGTTCCAGTCTAGACCCGCTGCATTTCTATCGTAAAGTTTGTAGTCGTCGGTCCTTCCGCTATTTTCCGATCTTTCTGTATCACGCGCAGGAAGGGCGGCAATTGAAATTATAGATAAGAATAAAAAACACTTAATACAACCGTTTATCATGGATCACCTCGTTTTTTTGTTTTTACCAAATGTACTATTAATTTATTTAAAGATGGGAACTCTTTGTTGTTTAGATCGTTATGTAATAACGAGGAAATTTGCTATGATGCCACCTCCAAACCTTGAGAGAAAAACATGTCGCAACAGCCTGATGCAGAAAAGAAAAAAGCCCTAGACAACGCACTTGGCTTCATTAAGAAGCAATTTGGTGACGGGGCCATTATGAGTTTAGGAAAACACTCAGCCGCACGAGAAATCGGAGTGATCAAAACGGGTGCACTAAACCTTGATATCGCCATTGGAATTGGCGGGGTTCCCCGTGGAAGAGTCGTAGAGATTTTCGGGCCAGAATCGTCTGGTAAATCGACATTAGCTACCCATATTGTTGCCAATGCTCAAAAATCTGGCGGAATTGCAGCCTACATTGATGCTGAGCATGCTTTAGACCCGGGTTACGCTGCAAAAATAGGTGTCAATGTTAATGAACTCCTTATTTCTCAACCGGATAGTGGAGAAGAGGCACTTAATATCGCAGAGATGTTAGCAAGATCTGGCGCTGTAGATGTCATCGTGATCGACTCTGTGGCTGCCTTGCTTCCAAAAGCAGAATTGGAAGGGGAAATCGGAGATTCGTTCATGGGCCTACAAGCCAGGATGATGTCTCAAGCTTTAAGAAAGCTGACGGCGGCCCTATCTAAAAGCAACACCTGTTGTATTTTCATCAACCAAATCAGAGATAAAATTGGTGTGGTCTATGGAAACCCAGAGACAACAACGGGTGGACGCGCTCTGAAATTCTACTCCTCACTCCGCCTTGATATCCGACGTGTTACTTCCATTAAAGGGCTTGATAACGTAGAGATTGGCAACCGCGTGAAGGTAAAAGTGGTCAAAAATAAAATGGCTCCTCCTTTCCGCTTAGCAGAATTTGACATTCTCTTTGGCGAGGGCATTTCTCGCACAGGTCTTGCTATCGACCTTGGCGTTGAGCTTGGTATTATCGATAAAAAAGGTGCCTGGTTTAGCTATAAAGGCGAGCGTTTGGGTCAAGGGCGTGAAGCTGTTCGGGAGGAGCTCAGGAAGAAACCGGCGTTCTTGGAAGATGTTGAAGCGCAAATCATGCAAAAGAACAAAGAGGGTGCTGTTGCCGTAAAGGTTGAAGAAGTTCCTGAATCAGACCTCGCGTTAGTTTAACAGCTTACGCACCTCGTTTGAAAAACGGCGACCGCACTATAGAAATATAGGTGCGGTCGCCGTTTTTTCAATATCAATCGTAATTAAAAATCGACTCCCAAGGCTGCGGTGATTTCCCACCCGCTCGAATTAACGCTTTGTTTCTTGATACCGTTACTGCAACCGTGAAAATCAGCGTGTCTGATGGCATAAGCGCCACTTAACTCAAGTGATACAAAGTTTGCAACGTTGAGCCACGCACCGGCTCTTGCGATGCCCCCATAACCCCAGGTGTTAAGGTGCTGGAAGAACAAAGGATTCTTATCATGGAACCTTATGTAGTGAATTTCAGGGCCAATGGCACCAAACACCTCTACCCCGTAAAACACCGGCTTTCTGTAAACAACGTCTAATGAGATCGGAATCAAATTGACATTGGTAGGATTTGCAAGGCCTATAGAATGGCCACCCTTATTAAGGACATCTACAGTTGCTGTAATTCCCCAATCATTCCAAAAAGCTCCTGCAACAGCTCCGTACATGGGCATTCCGCGCCCATAAATTTCCCTAAAAAGATCTTCAGACGGGAAGAAGTAGCTCACCCTTCCTTGGAGAAGCCAGTCTATTTGAGTGTAATCCGCAGAGAGGGAGGTTAATAAACAGCATAAAACAAAAACTAAACGAAACATGATTTTTTTCTCACAACGCCAGCCTCCTTATTAGAGCAAGAGGCTCGAGGCTAATCCTTCTTTTCTCTTGTTAGAGAATTAATTAAAAGAAAAAATTAGCCCCCATCGTTTAACCTAATGTAATAATGATAGGTGGGCTTTCAGCACCGGAACTATTAACTGCTGTTACCTCATAGGTGTGAGGGGTATTCTGAGAGCAATTATTGGCAATGTCTTGAAATGTAAACACATTTTTTCCAACTTGAGCTATAAACACCCCATCTTTGTAGATTCGATATCCTACAACGGAGGAACTACTCGTCCCTGGCATCCAGTTAAGCACGTTCACATAACTTTTCTGGGCTAAGAACTTATTGAGCACCTGTTTTCCTGTCAGAGACGTAGGAGGAAAAACAACCGTGCCTTCTAATGACCACTCAAAGAAATTGCTGTCGTTTTGCCAGAAAGCAATAGCGGCGTTTCCGCCGGGAAGATACATGACTCCCGGAGTCGCAAATGCGGGAGTGAACCCCAAAGGGGCCACAGGGACTGTTTCCCAGCTTGCCCCATTAAAGAAGCTAGAGAACACCTCCGTTCCTTGCTCCCAAACTACAATAGCATCTCCTTGAGCATTTACAGTAACGCAGGGCAAAATCGGAGCGCCGCCGGTAGATTCAGGATCTATAACATAAGGAGGATTCCAAACTCCTCCTGAAAACGTAGCTCCATAAAGAAAATTCGAATTGGTCGGACTAAACCAAGCGGCTATCACGGTTCCTAATTGATTGGATCCCATAAAGCTATTTTGTCTTACAGCACCCGGATCTAGAGTCACCAAAGGCGAGCCTGCCTGTAAAGGGGGGAATCCAATTAAAGTAGTTCCGGGCTCTACCAAAGGCACAAAGGAGCTGGGGGTAGCCGAAGCTAAATTCAAGCCAAAAGCAGAATTTGGACTCGGCGTAAAAACACCTGTATCTACAACAGTCGGCACTCCGACAAAATTTCCGGCGTTAAAAGGAATAGAGACTAACTTAGTTGTCGCACCTCCACCCAAAGTGAATCTAAGCCAAGCTGCATAGCCATCTCCTGCGTCATTTAAGAGGCCCATTGTGTTGGCAAAGAAATAACTTCCGGAAGTAGGATCAATCCCTGAATCCGTATTAAAAACGCCTGCTGCGTAAACGAGAGCAGACACTCCATTGCTATCAGTATAAAGTGTGAACGCCGAAGTGGATGCCCCACTACCTCCTATAGCTGATGCAATATTTTCAAAAATTCCTGGAGTTATCGAATTCGTCTGATTAGCCCAAGTCACCTGATTTGCTGTGACATACATGGCTAAGGTAGCGCCTCCATTGAACAGATAGGCAACTGTTGCCGATCCACTATCAGTAATAGCTGCCGATTGAATGGCCCCGCCGCTTGCTCCAACAAAGAGAGGTGTTGTCGCCCAGGCTAAAGTCTGGGATGAAAAAATGGAGACATAGACCTGTAACGTAGAAACGTCTTGCCACGTTAGGATCGCAAAATTGCCACTAGGGCTTGTACTGAAAGAGTAACTATTCGGGCCAGATCCAATGTTTGTAGAAGTGGTATATACCAATTTAGGAGGCGACCAGGTAATCGCAGAAAGAGGCCCAAGTAGGGCGCAGCATACTCCTAAAAGCAACATTAGATTTTTTTTCATACTGGTCTCTCCATATCAGAAAACCTTTGTATTCATTTTGAGATTTCTTGGCAACCTACCGTCCCCACAGTCAGCGCATCAAAGAAAGGTAGACGCTGCCGCCTTTTTTTCATTCAAGGCTCTCTTCTGCGCGTATGGAAACCTATTGAAAGGATGGATAAGGACGCCTACCTAGGAAAAATCATCCCATAGAGAACAGGATAGGCATGATCGCCTGCGGCGGCAGGCGATCATGCTTATCTTGTTCTTCTTATTACAATGGAAACTTCTTAGATATGGATGCGATGCCTACAAATCATGGTAAAAGATTTGCGTCATGTTAATTTTTGATGTGAGGGATTGTATTAAAGAGAAGAGAAGCTTGGTTTGGTTTTAACCAATTTTTTTGTCAGACGTTGGTTTTGGAACGAAACGATGAAGTTGTTTTGTATCCGGCTTTGTTTTTACGCTGGTTACAAAACTCCAAACAGAAGCAACTGCTAACCCGCCGCAGATGAAAAGAGGACCGCCCAAAAATAGCATCAACCCAGTAGTGTAAATACCGGCTGCGCCACCTGCAGCAAATCTCCAATCGAAATACTTATCGTTTTTAGCATTATTTGATGTGATTTTTGTCATATTTTTCCTAAAACCCGTACTTATTATAGCACGGGCTTGTAAAGAAATAATTAAGAATTATTTGTTGTCATCGATGATTTCGACTTCAGCATCCTCAATCCCATTGCCCTCTGTTGAAGGTCCGCTTTGTTGCTGCGGCTCTGCATGGGCTTCGGAAGATCCTGTTGGTGCTTGATGCTGATGAGCCTTGGCCATTGCTTCGCCAATGTGCTGCATTTCAGCTTCTAGAGCGGCTCTTGCTGTTTTGATCTGGTTGAGGTCTTTCCCTTCAATGGCCTTTTTCAATGCATCGATTTTGGATTGAACTGCTCCAGAAATCTCTTTAGGAACTTTGTCACCGTATTCCTTCAAAGCTTTCTCTGCTCTGAAAACAATGGCATCGGCTTCGTTGATCGTATCGATCTCCTCTTTCCGCTTCTTGTCTTCTTCAGCATGAGATTCAGCATCGTTTAGCATCCGCTTAATATCAGCTTCCGATAGGCCAGAGCTTGCTTCAATCCTGATTTTTTGCTCTTTTCCAGAGCTCAAATCACGGGCTGAAACGTGCAAAATCCCGTCAGCGTCGATGTCAAAAGCGACCTCAATTTGAGGCGTTCCTCTAGGTGATGGAGGAATGTCTGTCAGATCGAACCTACCAACTTCTTTGTTATCCTTGGCTAACTTTCTTTCCCCTTGCAGAACAACAATTGTCACGGCTGGCTGATTGTCTGCCGCGGTAGAGAACACCTGTTTTTTCTGAGTTGGAATCGTTGTGTTTCTCTCAACAAAAGGAGTCATGACTCCGCCTAAAGTCTCGATACCAAGCGTTAATGGGGTTACGTCTAGCAACAAAACGTCTTTGACAGAGCCTGTTAACACTCCCCCTTGGATAGCAGCGCCAACGGCTACCACTTCATCAGGGTTTACCCCTTTGTGCCCTTCTTTACCAAAGATGTCTTTCACTTTGGTTTGGACAGCTGGCATCCTGGTCATACCACCTACTAGAATCACCTCTCCAATGTCATCCTTTGTAAGACCGGCATCCTTCAACGCCTTTAGGCAAGGATCAACCGTTCTTTGGATCAGATCTTGTGCCAAACTTTCTAGTTTGGAACGGGATAATGTGAGCGACAAGTGTTTTGGCCCAGTCGCATCCATCGTGATGAACGGCTGATTGATTTCTGTCGACATTGTTCCTGAAAGCTCGATCTTAGCCTTTTCAGAAGCGTCACGCAGTCTTTGCAAAGCCATTTTATCTTTGCTCAAATCGATGCCGGTCTCTTTTTTAAAAGTGTCGAGAATCCAATGCAGAATGACGTTATCGAAGTCATCACCACCCAAGTGAGTGTCACCATTAGTAGCCAATACTTCGAAAACCCCATCTCCAATTTCTAAGATAGAAATATCAAATGTACCTCCACCTAAGTCGAAGACTGCAATTTTCTTATCTATTGTCTGTTTATCAAGACCGTAAGCTAAAGCAGCTGCCGTTGGTTCTGGGATGATCCTTTTGACATCAAGACCCGCAATCCTTCCTGCATCTTTAGTCGACTGTCTTTGAGAGTCGTTAAAATAGGCAGGCACTGTGATGACAGCTTCTGTAACCTTCTCTCCGAGGTAGGCTTCAGCGGTCTCTTTCATTTTGACCAAAACCATCGCCGCCATTTCTTCAGGGGTGTAGTTTTTGTTTTGCACTTCAAAAACGGCATTTCCGTTTCTATCCGGGACAACTTTAAATGGGACAGTTTTGATCTCAGACTGTACCTCGTCGTATTTTCTACCAATAAAGCGCTTAGATGAGCTGACTGTATTTTCACTGTTTGTAACCGCTTGCCGTTTGGCAGGAATACCAACAAGTCGTTCATCGCCCTTAAAAGCAACAACGGATGGCGTGGTTCTAGCTCCTTCGATGTTAGCAATGACAACCGGGGTTCCCCCTTCCATCACTGCGACACAAGAATTTGTTGTTCCTAGGTCGATCCCAATGATTTTTCCTTTCTTCTTTTGTTGCTCAGCCATTTTTACTTCTCTCCATTTTCTAATTCTTTTGCTTTGGCCACTTTTACTTTGGCGGGACGGATGACTCGGCCATCCATCGTGTATCCCCTTTGATATTCCTCAATAATTGTTCCTGGAGGAGCATCTTCAGTTTCTTCTGTATCGATGGCTTCGTGTTTATCGTGATCGTAAACATGGCCCATCGAAGAGAAGGGGACGACGTTGTGTCTTGCGAGTATTTCTTTAAATTGTCCTAAGATCATCTCGAAGCCAAGCGCCCACTGCTTCACTTCAAGCGAAGAGTGCACTGCAAATTTCAGCGCATTTTCTAAGTGGTCAATCGGCTCTATAAAGTTTGTGATGATGATAGCTTCGCCATGTTTAATGGCCTCTAATTTGTCTTTATGTAGGCGTTTCCGTTGATTTTCACCTTCAGCTAGCAGCCTAAAATACTTATCTTTAAGCTCTTCTAATTCGTTTTCTGGTTGAGGTACATTTTCAAGTTCCTCCTGCTTTTCTTCCTGTTCGCTCATTTTCTCTTATCCTCTAACAAAACTT
This sequence comes from Parachlamydiales bacterium, assembly GCA_963765145.1. Lineage (GTDB taxonomy): Bacteria > Chlamydiota > Chlamydiia > Chlamydiales > JAJFMK01 > JAGVKY01. The sequence goes on along the minus strand of CAVXVG010000027.1, from coordinate 43,926 downwards.
TCCTGGAGCTGTCTTCCAAGAACATCCGCGCACTTTCACTTGGCATGCGGTATGATAAACGGTTCAAATAGACCGTTTCGGTTAATACTTCACTAACCCTTTCTACAAAGGGGAATAACACTTCAAATAGTGCCCTGAAATCGAAAATGAGAGGAACAAGCAGGGCGAAAGCGCCAACAGGCTTCGATCCTATCCGGTAAGGGATCGCTACAAGAGCGCCGCCATCTAACCCTTCCTGCATCAAATCTAATTCGTTTCCTAGCCATATTTTTAAGCCATTGTGGATCATCGCCTCTTTCAGAAGATGCCTCATCTTTTTCCCATTCTCAAACAGGCCAAGCCCGTTAGAAAGCAAAAGAGGATCTTGAAATTCTGCATACTTCAGCAGCTCTGAAAGGCCGCATCTAAAAAGCTCTTCTCCCACAAAAGAGGTCTGCCTCACGATATAGCGAAGCATTAACTCTTGGTAAAAGCTTTCGGCCACTTCTCGATCTTCAATTTCATTTTCTCCTTCGGGAGATCCACGAAGCCTCCAATCAAAGTAAAGCTCTACCCTTTGAAGAGCATGTTCAGACAATTTGGCTTTCAATGGGAGAATTTCTGTGAACACCTCTCCAAACTGGGTCACTAAGGCAAACAAAATTCTGGACGGGTCTAGAGTGACCCCCCTTATTTTAACCAAATAATCTTGGTCAAAACGGGGGAATGACATGAAAAGGCTCAAAGAAAGTTTGGCCGACAGCCATTCACCTGAACGTTGTAAAAAACGGGAGACCTCTTTTCCCTCAAGTTCAAGAGCAGAAGAAATCTCTTTTGTAGGGGTATGGCCTACTTGCTCAACAAGCGATGAAAGGTAAACTTGATAAGCTTTTTCGGTCGGCACACGGCCGCCGGAAGTGTGGTGCTGCTTGAGATAGCCTTCTGATTCTAACGAGGCAAAATAGTTTCGGATAGTCGCCGAAGAGAGGTCGCTTGTTGCTACCTCTTTTAAAGTATGAGAGCCTACCGGCTTGCCTGTTTTTGCATAGTGCTCAACAAGGGCCATCAGCACACTCAACTCTCTTTCTGACTTAGAAGGGCGTCTTTTCTCTGACATGACACCATTCTACAAAACTTAGCACTTATTGGCAATGAGTGCTAAGTTTTGAAAAGTTTGCAGCTTATTCTGAGATAACGGCTGCTTCAACAGGTAGAGTTTCGCAGATTGCGCATGGCTCTAAGTATGCAGAAGCCCTGTTGCTTTCTAAAGTGTACCAATTTTCTGTAGTAGCGTCGATTAACACAGGGATAAATCCGCCGAGGACGTCTAATACAACCCAACCTGCAGCAAGCTTGGTGTCGATGATGCATGTTTTGTCTTCAAAGCCATCTTTTTTGAAGGTGACAGTTAGCGCTTTCTTGTTAGAAAAATCTAAAGAAAGGGGGGTTTTGCCGTAACGGGCGCCGTTGACGTAGACTTCAGCACCTTGAGGCTGTGAATCAAAGCAAACTGCTTGATGGTCACATTTAAAAAGAGTCGCGCAACCAGTTAGCCCTACTACACAAACGGCCGCAGCTACTAATGATTTTGCAAAATATTTCATTTTCATTTGATATTCTCCTAAAAAGTAGACAAATTTACTTTATCTACTAAAGAAAGTCTAGAAGAACAGTTAGTTGCCTTTAACGAGTGTGATTAGATAATCAGCTTCAACCTCTTCTTTTCCTTTAAGCTTATCAATGTTTTTAATAAGCGCACCCCATAATGCGAGCATATCGGAAGGTTTTAGGCGGTCAGGATTGTCTATATGACCAAAATATTCTTGGTTTTGAGAATAACAAGTCCATTCAGGCGGCTCTTGTTTGCCTTGTCGGAGAATTTGTATCATGTTCATGAAAAATCCTATCCAAGGTAAGGGGAGCTGGTTTATTTTAGCTATATTCTCTCCGTATTGAATAGTAGGCCCTGCCTCTTCTGATTGTGCTTCAGCTTTTGGTTTATCTTGCGGGACTGGTAAACCGGTTTCCTTTTTTGTTGGGGCAGGCAATACAGGTGGCTTTCGTTGATCTGTCCAGTTGAGGTAAAGGGCTACAAAGATCGGAATGATAGTAGCGATGCAGACGACTTTTAAAAGGGTGACATGAAAAGGAAGCGGCTTAGCTAACATCCCTTCTTTTTTTCCATTTACAACACGAAAACTTCTCCCCTCCCATAAGCCAGATAGCAGCCCCCGGGTCAGGTGATCGGCTAGAGTTGGAATATGAGTATTAGGATAAGAGGGAATGGTTAAAGACATCGGAGCTCCGCTTTAGCCTAACGTTATAAATAGTGTTATTTTAAAATTCTAGCGAAAAAGAAACTTGTAACGGTAGAAAATAACAGGATGAACATGATCGGCTAACGCCGACAGGATAAGCTCCGCCTGCCTTTACTCTGAAGGGGTAAGAAATGTCTCTTTTTCTTTGTGTTTCAATCGTTTTTAAAAATTAATTAAACAAAAAGACTCAAAGACACAAAGAAAGAAATATTTGATCTTGTTGAATAAGAAAGTTGTGCTAGGCGGAGCTTATCCTGTCGCCGAAGGCGATCCTGTTCATCCTGTTATTTTTATTTGTTAACCAAAAGCCTTTTAGCTAATTATCCCAGGAAGGGGTTTTTCCAGGCAAAAGCGACAAACTGATTTTTAATTCTCTATTTGACTCCCAAGTTTTTAAAATAGTTTTTCCCAACGTTTGACAAGTTTCGATCACCGTTTCTGCCGGTATTCGATTTTCAAGGCCATCGAGGGCCCCTCCATTCAAAACAAATTGCATGTAATAAACTAAGTAACGGCCGCAATTGATCAAGTCCCATTGGTGGACGATCCGGTTTTCTTTTATTTCAGTCGCACCAAACAGTTCCTGTATTTTTAATAGGTGGTTTTTAAAAGTTTTTCCATGTGATTCGGATGTTTGCCCTTTAGAATCAAAGAAATAAAGGGTGTTCCTGTGGATCGAAACCATAACGATATGACCAACAGGATGGAGAAATTTTTTAAAAACAAGAGGGATAAAAACGGGAAGGTTTGGATTTTGATCAAATTTAGCTTTGATCGATTTTAACCTTTCCTGAAGGGTCGTGCTATCGATCTGTAAAACATCCCGTGATGCAGCTAAGGTCTGTTCAAAGTGGAACTGATGCCCTTGTTGTTTAAACCATTTAGCCATTAATTCTATCGATCGATCGCCCAATTGTTGGCTTGAATCGAGAAGTTTGCGAAGGCCATCTGGTACAGACGGATCAATGTTTATCTTTTCGGCAGCTGCTACTTGACGAACGCTTGCATGGATGGAATGTAACCACCCAAAAAAAGGCGGTTGTTGAACAACATTAACGCCAACAGGCTTTTCGTGATCTTTTTCTACTATCAACTCCATCTCAACTTCTGGGAGACGGAAGAAAAATTGACGGCCAGCTTGCCCCTTCCAATTCCAATAGAGCGACAGCCCGATTGGAACGATCAAGACAAGAGAGAGGATTTTACAGATCGTTACCCTGAATGGAAGCGCTTCTGCCTGAAAGCACCCTTCATTTTCCTGACTAACAATAAAACTTTTTCCCTCAAACAGGCCAGATAACAACCCGTAAGTAAGGTGATCTTTCAAGACTGGTTCATACCCTTCTTGATATACAGGCACATAGAGAGGGACGCCGGCGGAAATATACATAACCACCTTTTTTAAACGGTTTCGTTCAACTTCTCCACCAAAAACAAACCCTGCAATTTTAGGGGCAAATCCTAATTTTGCATTGTAAAAGGATTTCCCCGAAGCTAAAGCGTGGATCATTTATGGAGGGGAGCAACCCCTCTATTTTGATAAAATAACTGCCATCCCTTTTACGCAGTTCTTGATGGAACTTCCTAATTTTCTTATGTAAGAGGCCTAAAAAGCGGCGATGCAGGAGATTTCTACGAGGACGTCGAGGGGCAATTTGCCCACTTGCATAGCTTGACGGGCAGGTTTTTTGGAGTGGGAAAAGCGCTCGGCATAAACCATGTTCATCGTTTTAAAGTCGTCCATATTTTTTAGGTAAACTTCAGTTTTTACGACGTTTTCAAGTGTTAGACCTTCTGATCGGAGCACAGCCTCGAGGTTATCGATCACTTGTTGAGTTTGAGCTTCTATCCCTCCTTCCACCACTTTTCCTGTTTGCGGATCGACGGGGATTTGTCCGGAAACAAAGAGTAAACCGGCTGCTTTAACAGCGTGAGAATAGGGGCCGATGGGGGGTGCAAGTTCTTCCATGGGTAGTAAAATATCACACCGGTCTTTAAAAGGAAGTGTATGTTGATTTTGATCCTTTTCGCCTTTCTTGCCGGTATTGCTACCGTTCTGTCTCCTTGTGTGATTCCTGTTTTACCAGCGCTTTTATCTGCCTCTGGCGGCAAAGGCCGAGCTAGGCCATTTGGTGTGATCTTAGGCTTGGTGGTCAGCTTTGTTTTCTTCACACTTGCATTGACGGCGATCATTAAAGCGACAGGGGTATCTCCCAATATTTTGCGCTATATCGCCATAGGGTTGATTGCCCTTTTTGGTTTTTTCATGATTTTTCCCACGCTTGGAGATTGGTTTGCTAAAGCCACATCGGGTGTTGCCGAACTTGGGCAAAAAGTGCAAGGTTCATCAAAAAAAGCAGGAACCGGTTTTTGGAGCGGTTTTATTTTGGGAGCTGCTCTCGGCCTTGTGTGGACCCCTTGTGCAGGCCCCATTTTGGCAGCCATCACCACTTTAGTCGCTACAAGTTCGGTTAGTTTTGCGGCCTTCATCATCACCTTAGCCTATAGTCTTGGCGCTGCCATCCCGATGTTTTTGATCATTTGGGGCGGACAAAAGGCTTTGGATTCTTCCCGTTTTCTTTCAAGGCATGCAGAGGCTATTCGAAAGGCGTTTGGTGTATTGATGATCGTCGCAGCATTATTGCTGACCTTTCATGTCGATGTGGTATTGCAACAGCTAGCCATCAAGTATTTCCCGATGGTGACTGTGGAAGATCAACCGATCGTGAGACAAGAATTAGCCAAATTGCAAACTACTTCCGATTTTGGAAGATCCATTGACTTGGGTGAAAAGGTAGCGGCCCCTAATTTTGTCGGAATCAGCTCCTGGATCAATTCTCCACCACTTTCTATAGATCAACTCAAAGGAAAAGTAGTCCTTGTCGACTTTTGGACCTACAGCTGTATCAACTGCATCCGGAGCCTTCCCTACGTAACTGGGTGGTATGACAAATACAAAGATCAAGGATTTGTCGTTGTAGGCGTCCACACCCCGGAATTTGCTTTTGAAAAGGTTAAAGAGAACGTACTAGATGCGACAAAACGGTTAAATATTCACTACCCTGTTGCCTTAGATAATGATTATGCCACGTGGGAAGCTTACGGAAACCATTACTGGCCTGCCCATTACCTGATCGATCAAAAAGGCATCGTGCAAGAAGCACACTTCGGTGAAGGCGCTTATGTTGAAACAGAAAATGCAATTCGCCATCTGCTAGGCCTTGCACCGATTGTTGCAAAAGAAGGAATGATCAACATGAGGCCGATCAGCCCTGAAACTTATTTGGGGCTTAAAAGGGCTATTCCCAACAATCCTAACGTACAACTTTCCGGTAACTGGAAGCATGAAGAGGAAAAAATTGTCGCAGAATCAGATGACGCTACTTTAACTCTCCATTTCTTGGCCACCCGTGTCTACCTCGTCCTTGGCGGCACAAGCGACAAGCCGATACAAGTTTCTCTTGATGGCCAGCCTGTACCTAAAGAGTTTATGACACCCGACATGACCGCAAATGGCTCCATCTTCGTGAAGGAACCGCGCAAATACGACATGATCGACCTTCGTGGCAATTACGGAAACCATACGCTCACCCTGCACTTCCCCAAAGGGATCGAAGCCTTCGCCTTCACCTTCGGCGACGAACCCAAATAAGAAAAACAGGATTGGAAGATAATAGTTTTTGTTGCAATGCAAGAAGAACAGGATAAGCAGGCATACGCATCAACCTAAGGAAAGTATTCGTTGGATTTCGCCTTTAAGAATATGTGAAGAGTCAAAAACTCTCTCTGTGATCTCTCGAGTCCTCTGTGGTTTAATCTTATTTGAAAATTTACAACCACAGAGATCACAGAGAGAGTTTTTTAGTAAAAAATAGCAGCACAATCGAATAAATAATTATCACCTACATTGTACAGCCTGCTAAAGAACAGTATGTTGCAAGAGTTAGGTTGATGCGTAGGCGATCCTACTTATCCTGTTCTCTATTTTTCCTAGATTGGCGCGTGGTCGGTCTATTTATTCTTCGTAATTAGAGGAATGGTGCAGCCTGCCACCTTCGATTAGATTGGGAGGAGGCGGATTTTGTTGAAGGTAGTCTCTGATTTGTTGAGAGCGAAGATCAGGGTTTGGGTGAGTCTGGAACATTTCTATTTGTCCCGATCTTCCCCCGCTGCTGGCCTTTAAAATGTCCATCACCTCGATCATGGCAAGAGGGGTATATCCAACCTCTTCCATCAGCTTGACGCCCCAAAGGTCGGCCTGCGACTCATCTTGCCGGCTGTAACGCAACTGCATCATTTGATTGACCATTGCTGCAACAGCAAGGGTTCCGCTTCCCGGATTGTTTTCATCGCTTGCAGCAACACCTGTGGCCACAACCAGCAAATTCCCGAACTGGCTTTTTGCCATTTGCTGAGCAGAATGCCGTTCAATGACATGCCCCATTTCATGGCTTAGGACACCTGCTAATTGGGCTTCAGTTTGCAATTGGTTATACAAACCAAGTGTAATAAAGACCTGTCCACCTGGCAAAGCAAACGCGTTGACAGTTTTAGGGTCGGCTAAAAGATGGAACTTAAATTTCCACGGGCTCATCTTCGCTTCGGTGTTGTCGACCAGCTTCTGCCCCATCTTTTGAACAATTTGGGACCGAGGGTCGCTTTCGGGCAGCTCTCCCCCCATCTCTTTCGACATTTCAGGAGCCGATTCCAGCCCCAATTTGATCTCTTGGTCGGGAGAAATGGTCAGGTGTTGTTTTTCACCTGTCACCGGATTCACTTGAGTACTGCTCATGTAGCTAATCAAAGCAAACAAAGCAATGATGGCAGCCAATATAAGTCTGCCTTTACGACTACTTCCCTGTTGGGGGGACTCCCCTGATCAAAAACGCCCATGCCCCACTTTTTGCCTCATGCACCTATTTTGTGCAAAAGGGAAATAGCATGTTGAGGGGATGAGGAGATGGAGCTTTGTCCAGAGCAGCAAAGAAAACATCCTTATCGCCATAAAGAGTGAACGATTTTTTTGCGCGAGTGATGGCTGTATAGAGAAGGGCTCGAGACAACTCTGCTTTTGGAGGGAGAAGAAGCGAAATGGCTTCCTCTTCACTTCCTTGCGATTTGTGGATGGTAAGAGCGTAGGCTAAGTCAAACGAAGGAAGAAGAGTTGGAGAAAATGTTTTTCCTCCAATGGTCGCCACCGCTTTGGGATGGCACCTCAAATCGGTGAATTGAGTGGCTCCTGATAGTTGGATCGTCCCAAGTTCCCCATTCCATAAAGAGAGCGTTGGAGCATTTTTGTTCAACAGAATCGGAAAGGTTGTTTCTCCTCTTCGAAGTGCCTTTTGAAAGGCTTTTTGGTTAATCTGGTCTACAGCCGACTTGAAAGGAGAAAGAATGCGGATCTGTTCCGGCGGTTCTTTTGCCTCCGAATAGAAAAGGGGGAACAGTTGTTCCACCTCTTCTCTGTTGCCTGTTCGAACTGCATGGGCAAAATGTAAAAGCGTTTTACTTTCTGTTCGATGAGAGGCGCTTAGCCTTTCTGTCCATCCTTGTTCTAAATAAAGTTGAGCAAGAGGGGAAAAGAATGAGCCTCCCTCAACCGGCGGCAGCTGGTCGGGATCCCCGATCAATATGAGCCTTCCTTGAGGAGGTATTCTTTGGAGGAGCAATGTGAAAAGGTGGGGGTCGATCATCGAGGCTTCGTCAACAATCAACAGGTCGTAAGGCAAAAGGGGCGCCACCTCTGCCGGATCCTTTCCAATTCCCAGCAGAGAATGGAGGGTGCGGCTTTCGATGGCTAAAGCCCCTTTAAGTCTTTCTGCAGCCTTTCCGGTTGGGGCTGCACATCCAATCGATAGATTAGTTTTGGAAAAATGGGAGAGGAGAACCGCCGCAGTGTGAGTTTTGCCTGTTCCTGGCCCTCCAATGATCAAGGACAGCCTTCTTTGAAAGGCCAGCCTAACCGCATTTGCTTGAGAAGGAGTTAACCCTTCTAAAACAAGCTCTGGCTTGGGTAAAGGAGCCAATAATGGAGGAAGCGTTTCGGACAAACTCTTCAGAAAAGAGACTACTTTTGGTAGGAATTTATCGGGTGGAAGACAAAACTGGCCCAATTGGTAAGCAGCAAGGAGCTCTTCAGTTGACATACCAAACTCCTTGTCCGCTTTTGTCCATTCCACGGACGAATAAGAAAAAAGAACCCCCAAAGCGATCTTCAAAACTTGGTCCTATATGGGCCTGTAAAGCGGCTTTATAGAGCCGCTCTTGTGTGGTGTAATCCCCTATTGCCATCTCTTCGTCTAAAGAGGTGCGGTCATAGGCAGGCAAAAGATGGGTTTTCCAGTCGACCAGAAAAATTTTTCCCAAGTGCTCAAACACCAAGTCGATAAAACCGGTAAACACCCCTCTTTCCGGGTCGATGAATAAAAACTCCCCTTCGCGCAACATTTTCTCTTCGTCAACATCTTGCAGGCAAAAAGCTCCCCAAGGGGTTTTTAAAGGTGTTTTATAGGCTTTGCAAACCCATTCATCTTTACTTTGCCTAATCTCTTCAAGCGATAGAGTGGCAAATACTTTATGCAATTCGATTCCAAAGTCGGTGCCGCCAGGGTTAGCTAAAGTTTTTACCTTGTGTCCTTTTTCTCTGATCGAAGAAAACGAAAGGAGAGGAGGAGACGAAGAGGGTAGTTCTAGTTGTAGAGGAGGCGGAATCGTTTCGAAAGGCAATGCTTGCTCTACTTTTACCTCTTCATCTAATTCTGGATGGATAACCATCACCCCTTCTTGTTTTTTTAATGACTCAATATCTCCTCCGAACAGAGAAAGTGAAGAGCCTTCAGCCCCAAGGGGTAGGTATAAACGGCTTTTTGCTCTTGTTAAGGCTACATAGAGCTGCCGCAATGCTTCTGCCTCATCTTCCTCATCGCCGCGCGAAAGAGGAACCATCACCCCGGGGACAAACACAACATCAAATTCCAAGCCTTTGCTCATGTGAATGGTCATGATGAGAGGCACACCCCCTTCAACTGTAGGCTTTTCCTCGCTTTCTTCTTTTTCTATCCCAAGGTAAAGCCTTTCGATCCAATCATAGATTTCTGAAAACCGATGGGAAGGAACCCCTTGCTCCAACAGAACGAACAGCTTTTGGAAACGGTGGAAACTTTCCTGTTTGATCAACCACTGTCCAAACGATTGTCCGCCCCACCCAAGCGGCAAAAGCGCCTCAAAGAGAGCAGGCGCCCCTAATGTTAGAAAAAGCTGCCGAAGACGAAATAAATCTCCCATCGCTAGTGCAACCTCTTCTTCTGTTCTGCAAAACAAGGCATCGCGGAAAAAGGGGGTAGCGAACAGATGAAAGATGCGCGATCGGCTGTCGGGATACTCTAGCGCTTTAAAAAGGGTTTGGATAGCTCCTAACAGCTCTTCCTCTTCCCAAGAAGCTGTTTTATAGAGCGAGGTTTCTACGCCCATCTCTTCTAACTGTTTTTTTAACCTGCCTGCTTGGAAACGGTCTTTTACCAGCAAAGCGACCGAGTCCCCTCTTTCGATAGTGCGTAACTCTTTTCCCATCCATCGGAAAAGGGTTTTTTCATCTTCTGTTTCAATCAAAACAAGGGGGGGTTTAACTAAAGCATAATCGGCAATCCCTGCACCCACAGGGATATAAGCATGCTCTTCTTTAAGTGCAGGCAGCCGAAGCAACGGGGCCGAACCAAAAAAATGGTTCAATGTTTGGATGAGAAGGGGATGGCTTCGATAGTTATGGGTCAATTGGTAGCAATTTTCTTCGCCGAGCGCTCTTTTTGCTTCAAAATAGGTATAAAGATCGGCCTTTCGAAAGCGATAGATTGCCTGCTTTGGGTCTCCTACTAACGTGAGAGTGCATTTAGAGTTTAAAAAAAGTGTCGATAATATTTTCCATTGCAACGGATCGGTGTCTTGAAATTCATCGACTAATACCACATCAAAAGCATCCCTAAAGGCTGAAGCAAACGGTGGATGATCCACCAGCTTGCTCACCTCAAGCAATAGATCATCAGGGCCCATTTCTTGAGAGCGCTCTCTGTAAAAGGGGTAAATGTAAGACGCATATTTTTTGAGGATGTTTTTCTTGAGGGTTAGTTGATCGCACAGAGGGATCAACTCCTCTCTCAAAAGGGTTGCCACCTCTTCATTCCATAGGGCAACAGGCGCTTTCTTAAGCCGATTGCCCTCTTCAAGCACCCCTTTAAGAGGAGAGCCTTCGGATAATAAGTGGTTAATAGGTTGGCCTTCCAGAACATCGGCCAATGCTTGGCACCACAGGGAGCCATCTCCTTTTTTCCCTTTTCTAAACCATTTGGGAAGATCGAGAAGCAGTTGTCGACTCCAAGGAAGAGCCCTTAACTTTTCAAGAGTAGGTTCTAATGAGACTTCTTTCTGTGACAAGCCCGGGCCCATCAATTGGGCTACCTCCAACTCAAAGTGATGAATCGAAAAAAGAAGCTCTTCTTCATAAGGAAGGTGGTTGTTCAGCGCCTCTTGGCTGCGTAAATAGTCCCGAACAGCTCCAATTTTTTCTTCTAAGAGGGGCAGTGCGCCAAAAGTTGTATTAGATAGAGGCCGTCCTCCTTCCAGCGCAAACCGATTGAGTGCTTCCCCCAAAAATCCGTGGATTGTGCGGATCGGCGTCAAATCGATATCTGAAAGTGTCTTTCTGAGGAGGGCATTTTGAGGATCTTTTGCGAGGGCCTCTTGCACACCCTTTCGCAGCCGATTTTTTAATTCCCTTGTAGCAGCCCTAGTGAAGGTGATCACTGCAATCCGTTGAGGAGATATCCCTTCTAACACATGTTTCAAAAAAAGGTGTTGAAGGGTAAAGGTTTTCCCTGTGCCAGCCGACGCTTCGAGCAGAAAAGAGCCTTTGAAAGGGGTTGCAGGATCTAAAACGTCATATCGCTTCATGTCAATAACTCACTGTAGCGACTTTTCTTTTCGATATTAGGGGTTTCTAAAGCTGCAACATATCCATCTAAAAATGTTTTGAGCTGATTTTCTGCCGATTCGACCCCACTGCGCGTGGTTTTCTTCGATTCTATCGAATGAAAAGCGGTGTCCACTTTGAAGGGAAGAAATTGAGACAACAAAAGAAGGGGATAGTGATCTTCTGCATCTCCATCGATTAATACCCCCTCTTCAGAGATGAGTCCCAACGGTCCCGTGATGGTCCATCCGTCGATTTGCAGTGGGGGTAATACCCAATTTCCATCGCGGTCTTGCATCGGCTTTTGACAATCTTTTTCAAAAAAGACACGGAAAGCCTTCTTAGAGGCAATAAAATCGGTTCTCTCTTTCAGGTATTCTTGCCCTTTATTGAAAGCGCGACCCTCGAAAGAGACAGACAAAGCAGGTGAGGCCTTATTTCGTTCGATATCCCATTTCAAATCCTTAGAAAATGCAAACGGCTCGATGGAAGGCAACTTGGCTTGAAAATAGGGCAACGAGGTTTCAAAATGCTTTCTAAAATAGATTTGGGCAGGATCTCGTGCAAAAATGAGCAGATCTTTTACCTTGATCTCTTTTAAAAAAGTAAGCGCTTTTGCAGCCCGGTCGACAGTTTCTGGCTGCTGCAAAAGGGCATAATCCACTTCAGAGATGAGAGGTCTTTCATCAAAACGGGATCGTGGATGAAGGGTGACTCCCAACTCAGAAAAGGTTTTTCCATCTATCAAAAAGTTTCGATCCAAAATAGAGACCAGCTCTTGAACCGGCATGGCAGCTTCCCCTTCGCTTGGAGGAGCCAAAAGAGGGGTCACATAGCTGACGATCAATCTTTCCCTTGCAGAAAGGAGGGTTTCTAAAAAAGCGTATCGGTCTTGATCACGAACGGAAATTTTTTCAGGCAAAGTGGCAGCCAAATCGGCAATTTGCGGTGGTTCTTTAGAGGGGAAATGCTCTTCCTCCATCCCTAAAAGCCAAATCACCTGCTTTGGTACGGCTCGCATCGGACCTAAAGCTGTGAAGGAGATGGCGTCCCATTCAGAACTTCCTGGGCTTGCTTCCATCGATTCCACACCCTTTTCCAAGAAGTGGTAAAACAACTGAAAGGGGACGGGAGACAGCTCTTCGATCGCCAGGCGGTTTAAAAGATCGTCAAACAGCTCTCCATTAGCTCCAAAATAGGTCTCAATCAATGTAGAAAGCCAAAGGGACCATTCCTTCATCGACTGGGTCGCTGGCGTTCGGGTTAATTCCCTTAGCTTTTTTAACCGATCGACCCACTGCTGTAAGATTTCTGCAAAAGAAAGGGGAAGAGGATCGTTGAGTGGGATTTGATCATTTTCAAACGAGAGCAATCGGTTCCAGACCCTTTCAAATCCTTCACAAAAACTTCCTGTAGCACCTTCATGGACACGTTGATTAGAAAAGTGGCGATCTCGATCTTCTCGGTCCCATCCCCAAAAAATAGCCCCCTCTTCAAGAAGGGTTTTTAACCCTTCGATTTCATCAAAAGAAAGAAAAAGGGTCTTTTGAACGAGTTCTGAAGAGAAAAATGAATAAATATCATCTGCTTGGAATCTTCTTTCTCTTAGATGAAGAAGATCTTTCAACAGGTTCCAAACAGGGGAGCCGCTTGCGTAGGCCGCCTCCTGATAGGTCACTGTGTAGGGAATCGCCTCCTTTTCAAAATGAGCTTTTAAAAGGGGCAAATAGGGGCGGATGTCTTTGGCCATCACCAAAATTTCACCCGGTGTGACCCCATCTTGCCCCATCAAAAGATGGAGGCGATCTTTTAACACCTCCACTTCTCGCTCGATCGATGAGGCTACATGGACTTCGATTGTTTGGTCGTGAGGAAGCTCTACCTTATCTCCGCCCCGCATGAGTAATAAGTCTGCTTGTAAGGCTTTTAACAAGGTCAGTGGGGCAGGTTCTAGCAGCTCCTCTCCCGTCATTTCATAGGCAGGATGGTCGGCTAAGCTTTCAGGTAGGCTAAAGATCCGTTCACACTCGTTCGGGAGGGATTGAGCCATGACTCTTCCCATTCTGCCAAGCGAGCCTAAAAGAGGATGTTCCTCCTTTTTTAATTCCTCCCAAAACTGCAATGTGGGGGACAAAAAATAGGAGGGATAATGCTTGATCTCTTCTAATAATGGCTTTGGGAGATGGCTAAATCCAAAAAAGTAAAGATCACCCTTTGGAAAATCGATAGACACTTTTTCCAAATCAAATAGTTTAGACTGCCAATGTCCATTGGGAGGCTTAAAGCCAATCTCTTGGTACGACAAAAACAAAGAGGACAAATGGATCGAAAGGGCCACCCGATTTTCCGTTTGTTGCTGCAAATAATCGCTGACCTCTTCTACTTCAGGCAACTGATGGTAAATGCGAGCCGCCAACGCCTCTCGACTGACCCTATCTTTTAAAAATTCTTCTAGAGTTAAAAGGTTGATTCCAAAAAAGGCGCCTCGCGCAGCGAGCAACTTCCCTTTCACCCATCGTTTCATCCCTCGGCTAGCAACCACAACCCGTTTTTGCCGAAATGCTGTATCGGCAAACAGTTGCTCTTGCAGCTTTAACAAAAGATTTTCTAACCGATTAGAAAGGGTAATAGGGCATTGGATCATGAAATGTTTAGCTTAAATCCGGAGGCTGTTTTCAGCCACCCTTCTGAAAGGGTTTGATGACCCAAGTGACCAAATGCTTTAGAGTTTAGAAGCGCAATCTCGTAAGTTGGTTCGAGGTGATAAATCTCTAGCGCATGGCTGGCGACAAGCGAGTAATTTCCAAATTCAAAGGCCAATTTACAAAGTAAGGGTTTCGTCTCTTTCAAAAATTGTGGGTCCATTTTCAAAAGAAGATCGTAAGCCTTCTTCTTCTCATTGCCTTGAATATAGAGCTTGGCCAACGCTTCGATGGCCAAATGTTTGTATTGCAAATCCTTTGACTTCACTAACTTTTTCAGCAAGGTTTTGGCCCTTTCTACCTCTTGCTCACGGAGTGCCTCACAAGCATGGAGGTAAATCGAGAAAGAATTTTCCGAGGGGGAAGGAGCTTGAAATCGCTTTAGCTCTTGGTAATTTCTGAACCCAAAAATGAGCAACAAAGCGCCAAAAAAGAAGAAACCTTGGTAAAAAAGATAAGGAGCCACGAGGGCTACACAGGCCAAACTTACCAAGTGGCTGATCTTCACCCCATTCTCGCCAAACTTGCTTTCCAATACATAGCGGAGAAGCATTCCGCCATCTAGCGGGGCAACCGGAATTAAATTCAGCAAACACCACAGAATATTCAACCGCATCATCACGTGCAAAAAATATTCTATATAAGGGCGGCCTGCAAAAACATGGGTTTGTAAAAGATAGTAAGACAAAAAGATCAAAAGGCTTTCAAACAGCGGGCCATTCAAAGTGATTAAAAATTGTTCTTTGAAGCCCATTCGAGCATTCATATACTCGGCCCTTCCGCCAAAAGCTTCTAATGTAATGCTTGGTCTTGCCCCAAAGTACATGGCCGTTAGCGCATGTCCGTACTCGTGGACAAGCAGGCTCAACAGAACCACCACTCCCACGATGATGCCTCTCATAGAAGGGTCGGTCAAAAGGTCGGTAAAAAAGACTAAAAAGATCCAAAAAGTTGGGTTGATATAAACCGGCACATTCAAAAACCTAAAGTTCATTTCACCTCCCTCTTTTCCCCAAAAAGCATAGAAGAACCCCCCATATTTTTGAAGTTCGCTCTAGCATTTGGAGCAAGGAAAAGACTCTAGTGCCTTTGATCACCAAGTAATTTAGGTCCTTTCTCTGTGTCTCTGTGTTGAGAAAAGATTAGTTAGATTTTGCCAAAGCATGCTTATAGGTAAAAATCCACCATTATCAACACAGAGACACAGAGAATAATTTCTTGGATTAAAGTTTGAGTTGCTAAGGAGGCAGAATTGAGGTTCAAACATGTTTCTCTAAGTATCGTTCGGGGATTTCAATATCAGACCCTCCCAAATACTCAATGGTATAAACCCATTCGCCCATATTTGAATGATACTTTTCTGCAAAAGTTTCAGATTCAGTTTTAGTCATCCCACAGACAGAAACCACTTCGCCTGGACGGAAAATGAAGGGGGCAGTGTTTTTAACTCGCACGGGTTCTCCCCAATCAAACAGATAGTTGTGAGGGATTTCATCAGGCCTCGTTTGTCTTATAGTCGGTTTTCCTGGCTTTAAGCCCTCTAAGCAACTTTCCTTGATGTTTGGAAACGGGATTTCTTCTGAGTCATAGGATCGATTTTTTGATTGATAAAAGGTTAATCCGTATTCACCTTCATCCTCATTGCATAGAAATTGAACAATAAAATTTAGATCTGGAAAATCCGTTTTCAATTTTGCTGCCCATGATTCAATAAGGTTTTTCGTCAATTGAACAGATTCTTTTTTAGAATCTTCAATTCCTTCAAAATAATCACTGACCAAAAACAAGTTAATCCATAATTCGATGTTGCCAGTCTTGTCTATAAGCAATTGATCGTACCGAGCGTCAGAATACTCCTGCTCTAAAAAAACAAGTCCATGCTTCTTGACGAACTTTGGCCAGAAAAGTTCTGAAAAATACGAAAAGACTTCAGCATTTACTAGTCCATCTTTTGTTAGCCAATATAGCTTTGTAAAAAGTGATGGGGCATAGTCTTTTTTCATTCGATTCTAGGCCGCCATCTAATTGCTTTCGCATGGGATAATATTTTTGCCTCCAAAATGGTTTGAAAGCTCTTCAAGAATATGAGCAGACGCAGAATAAATTTCAAAGTAGGAAGTGTCGAAAGCTCTTATTTCAATCAAGACACCATCGCAATCAATAGGGCGAAATCTCTCATCTTCTGTCGAAACTTCAATTGTCTTCTCGATTTTGCCTGAATGATTAGCAGCTATAAAAACTCCCGAAAGAAATTGAACCGTGTGTTCAGACAGCTGAATCAATTCTTTATATCCACCCAGTTTTTTTAATGAATAGCCAGAAAACTCTCTCAGATGATCATTGCCATAACAATCAAGGTCTGCTGCATGCCAGGTGCAGAAAGGAGCCGCTTGTTCAAAGAAATGCGCCAGTTCAATGAGTTGAGATCCTAAGCAAGCGGCACTTTTGTCTGTAAATGCCTCCTGTTCAATTAGGAGGTAACATTGAGGTTCGACATACTTCTCTAAATAAGATTCAGGAACTTCAATAGAACTACCATCTCCAAACTCTACGGTGTAAATCCATTCTCTATTTTTACAATGAAGTTGCTCAGCTTCCTTATCAGTAGTGATTTGGCTTATTCCGCAAACCACCACCACTTCACCGGGAGAAAAGAAGCTAGGAGCATTAGATTTAATCGCCACTAAATCGTTCCATGTGAATAAATTAATTTCATCTCTCACAAAATTCACCTTCTAGCTAAAGGTTAAACGGGTTTTGCTCAATAAGGAAACAGCAGGAGGTTCAAACATATTTCCAAATTTCATAAATGGACATCTCCATGTAGTCTTCTACATCTTTTCCCTGGGCTGACAACGCGTTGTGGACTTTGATGTATTCAATCGCAAAAGAGCTGTCAGGAAAAAGCAAATTGTTGTTTAGAAATTTATTGAACTCTATCAATTCTGCTAAATGACCAAATATTATCTCATTGAAAATTGAAGAGTAGAGTGTGGCATCTTCTTCACAGATGCCAACATCATAACCAACTTTAACGACGTCATTTTGCAAATCACTTCCCACAGCATTAAAGTCGGAATCAACGAAATAAAGCAGACAGTTTTTTTCCTCTTTAATCTTAAGACATTTCTTAAGAATGCTCATATTCTCATAAGGATCAGAGCGTGCATCAATAAGATCAATAAGCTCTCCTTCAAAACCTTGATATTGCTGCAAAACTTGCTCAACCGTGGCATTTGGAATTTTAAGTCTAGCGGCCATATTGGGTCGAAAAGGACTCGACATATCGTATCTTTGAACTAGCAGAAATCTTCCCATGATCTATTGGGGCTTTATTGTAGCGTGTATAATGTCGTGAAGAATGTTTTTACTAATTGAATGTTTCAATGGATTCTATTCGTCCTCCAAAGTAAGTATTGACGATTTCTAATATTCTTTTCTCTTCTGAAAAAATAAGAAAATAACCGAAGTCAAAAGTCCTTATTTCAATTAAAACACCATCTAATGCGATTTTTCTAAACCGTTTGTCTTCTGTATCGAGTTCTTCGTCTATGACTTGTGAAAGAAAAGGCAATCCAATTGCAACAAAAACGCCATATTCAAACTGTAAGGTTGTCTGTGCTTTAGCTAGTAAAGTTTCAGTTTCACCAATATATTTTAATTTAAATTTATCATATCCAACCCATGCAACGCCAGGGGCAACCACGTTTGCTCCATACCATTCATGAGCAGGAAGTTTCTCATCCATAAATTCGATGAGTTCGACAAGTTGAGATCCTAAGCATGCTGCACTTTTATCTGTAAATGCATCTTGTTCAATAAGGAGGCAGAATTTAGGTTCAAACATATTTCTCTAAGTATCGTTCGAGGATTTCAATATCTGATCCTCCCAAATATTCAATGGTATAAACCCATTCACCTATATTTGAATGATGCTTTTTTGCAAAAGTTTCAGATTCAGTTCTAGTTATTCCACAGACAGAATCCACTTCGCCTGGACGAAAAATGATAGGGGCAGTGCTTTTAACTCGCACAGTTTCTCCCCAATCAAAACTACTAGATTCTTCTTGCATAACTATCTTCAAACATATTCTTCTAAAAAAGACTCAGGAATTTCCGTTGAGCTGCCATCTTCATACTCTATGATGTAAATCCACTCCCCGTTGCTGCATTGCAACTGAGCAGCTTCTTTATCCGTAGTAATTTGACTTATTCCGCAAACAGATCCAAATTCCCCAGGCCTATAAAGCTCAGGAGCATTTTTTTTTACCCAAATCGCATCCCCCCCAAGTGAATTTATTATTTTCTTTTCGCACCATTTCAATCAACTTTCACTTAAAGTGTTTGCACTAATGTATTTTCTGAGAAGTGATCAGAGGCCAGCTCTGCATTGATTTCAATATTTATACTCTTGCAGGTAGATTTCTGGAACTTCGATCGAGCTTCCATCCCCAAATTCAACTGTATAGAGCCAGTCACCGATTTTTATTTCAAATTCGCTCGCCAGCTCTTGTGATTTCACTTGCTCAATCCCGCAAACAGCCGCACTTTTTCCAGGAAAGTATGAAGAAGGGGCATTGGACTTAATTAAAACCGAATCATTCCATGTATATAAATTATTCTCGTCTGAAAGTTTCATTTGTTCTGATAAAAGGTCAAACCATATTCATTTTCTTCATCATCGTAAAGAGTTTAAACTACAAATTCCAAATCAGGGAAGTCTAATTTTAACTTTGCGCCCCAGCATTCAACAAGTTTTTTCGATAATGTCACTGATTCTTCCTTCTGCTTTGCCGATTTTTCAAAAAAAACACTGACCAAAAACAAATTGATCCAGAACTCGATGTTATCAGTTTTGTTTAAAAGTAACTGATCGTATTTGCTTTCAAGATACTCCTGCTCTAAAAAAACAAGTCCATGCTTCTTGACGAACTTTGGCCAAAAAAGTTCTGAAAAATACGAAAAGACTTCAGCGTTTACTAAGCCATCTTTTGTAAGCCAATATAGCTTTGTAAAAAGTGATGGAGCATTATCATTTTTCATTTACTTACCTTTTGGAATTTCATCTAGTCTTGGTGGCCTAACAGTAGGTGTTCCAGGCATTGGGCCATATGGTGACTGGTGAACTTTTACTTCTTTAACATTTGGCCTAGGTATGTCCCCATGTGGTTTCCCTGAACCCCGATATTGCTTGTACCCTGGACCCCCTTCATATGTTGTATACTTACCACCAGGTCCTAGTTCTTCGATAGTTGTGTGAGGGTTGCCTTCTGCAGCTTTATCCGGACCATTAGGTGTACTCCTTTTTTCGTAAGGATTGGTTTCATCCTCAACTGGGACTTGGACTGTAGTGGTTGGAATAACATCAGCTTTTTGTTGCTCATAGATGTATTTGGTGCCGTAGAAGACGGCTGTGGCGCAAACGGCGGCTTCGCAGATTTGGGCGACGGTGATGATAACAGCGCTTACTTCGGCAGCCCCAAAAAAGAAGGTTACGAGAGGAATGGCGAAGGCAAACTGGCCATTTGGATCGAAGTAGCGGTAGGGGTTGTTGTGGAGGTATTGGTAAAGGTTATAACCGTCAGCGAAGCCGATGGGGTCTTGAGTGTGCCAACGGCCAAGGGAAGGATCGTAAAAACGGTGGCCATAATTGATCAGCTGGAGGAAGGGATCTAATCTTTTTGAAGAAAAGTGCCATGGGTTGACATCTGGTAGGGAAGTTTCTTCACCAAAGGCGGTGTATGCGTAGGTGAAGGCAGGTTCTTTTGTATCGATATCAATGAGGGCAGTAATGTTTCTTTGATGATCAACTTGGGGAGCATAGATCTGATGGTCCAGTTCGATTGCGACAGGTAGGTTGTGCAGCCCGATCACTTTAAATGTTTTGAGCTCACCATTGACGCTTGAGCCAATTTCTTCCTCTCCCATGTAGAGGTAGTGTTCTTTGGTTCCGTTAGAGACTCGGGAGTAGACTCGGCCTAGCGGATCGTAGCTAAACTTGACTGAGTCGATCGAGTTTGTCGCTTCAATGAGACGGTCAAGAGCATCGTAGGTGTAAAAAAAGCCATTCTGTTGGGTTGGATTGCCTCTTAAGTCATAGGAAATATGCGCAAGTTCATCGAGAGGGTTAAATAGAAACTTTTCGTTTCTATTACCTTGATGATCATAACGATAGCGGCTTTTTCCCTCTCGGATGAGTTGTGAAAGGGGGTCATATTCATATGAAGTTTCTTGTTTCCTAATGAGGTTGCCGACCGAATCGTAAGAAAGAAGCTCTCCTTGGTGTGAAACCTTGCGACCACAAAGATCGTAGGCGTAAATAGCCTTTTTAACGCCGCCGATGAGCGATTCTTCTAGAAGTCTTCCATCCGTGTCGTAGAGGTCATATGTATGCGTATAAAGAAGCTCTCCGTTTGGGTTGAGCCGGTTAACCTCTTTTAAACAGTTCCCTTCGTAGTTATAGGCAATGGTTCCATGATCAAAATGAAATTCTTTCAGTTGATCAAAAGCGTTATAGCTCATGGAAACTATTCTTCCGTCTCCGAATGTTTCCTTTAATATATTCCCGAATCGGTCAACTTCTCTCGAGACAGAAATGCCCGTGAGCCTATCTTCGGCAAGTGTGAGTATGCCTAATTTGTTGTGGACAAGGTGGTGGTTGATCGTTCCATCAGACGAACGAAGCTGTTGTAAATATCCATTCTCATCATAAGAAAATGAAAGCTGGACATTGTCAGGAAGTGTTTTAGTAGCCAGTTTACCTGATGGGGTATAGGTGTATGAGGTCTCTCTTGCTAAGGGGGAGTTAAAAGCCCGTACTAACTTCTCAGTTCGGTTTCTTCTATCGTAGGTATAGCAATCGGCCACACCCGACAGATCATTGGTTCTAGAGAGGAGATTGTCACAAGAGTCATAACCGAAAGAATAAGAAAACTGAACGCCTGTTGAGGAGATCGTTTCCTTTTTGGCCAATCTGTCTAGAGTGTCAAAAATTTCAATCGTTTGAACAGATCTCGGATCTATTGTTGTTTTCTTTAAAACCTTTTGTCCCAAATGATTGATGAAATGGTCATCGTAACAATACGTGGTGACGTTTCTCAAGGGATCCTGAGCCTGAATCAGGCGATTGAAAGGGTCGAAAAGGAAGTGGTCGGTTGCAGGTTGGTTTTCAACGAACTTGGTTTCGGAAAGGCAATTCCCTTCAGGGTCATAAGTACGCAAAATTTTTAAAACAATGGACCCATCAATTAAGGCATCTATTTCTTCTAAGATCTGCCCTTTGAGATCTCTTTTAAAAGTTTTTACTAGAAAATCATTGGATCTGATTTCTGATAAATGGCCCCAATCATCGTAGCTATACAGCGTGGTTTTCGGGCCTGAAGCTTCTTTAATCTTTCGACCGGCTCCATCGTAGAAATAGTCGGTGACATTCCCTTCAGCGTCAGTATAAGAGATCAAATCAAAAGCATCGTAAACCCAATATTCTTCTAGAGCGTTCGTTTTTTTGCTGACTACCCTTCCTAAAACGTCATATTCGTAATGGGTGGTTTTTCCCTCTTCATCGGTTGAACTTTTCAGCTTCCCTGTTTTGGTGTAGGTGAATTGCTCACAAGTTCCATCAGGATGTGTAATCGTTAAAGGGAGGTCAAAGCTGTTATAGGTCGAGGTGGTTTTTTGGCCATTCCCATCGATCTGTTCAACCTTTCTGCCCAAGCAGTCATAGACTGCATGGGTGGTAACATTTCCTGCGGGAAACTGAGTTGACACTGCTTTTTTAGTGAGCGGATCGTTGGTATAAAAAGTTTTATGGCCAAAGCGATCTTCCTTTTCAACTAGGCTGTCATTGAGATCATAGCGGTAGCTGGCTTCTTGCAGACTAGCGTGATCGCCAACTTTTTCAACCCCGATCAACCTTCCTCTACTATCAAAGTTGTTGTGAGTGACTAGCCGATTCGAAAATGAGGCTGCTTTGATGCAACGTCCTTTTTCGTCGTAGTGATAGGCAGCTTTGTTTCCTAGAGGATCGGTTTCAGAAAGGAGATCGCCTCGACCGTTATACGTTCTTTCAATCGAGTAAGAAAGGATCCCTTTAGCATCATGCCAATCTTCTTTTGCAACATGCCCCCATTGATCGTAGTGCAGATTGACTTTAGTGAGGGGGATCTCCTGGTCGTTTTCTACATACAGCTCTTGGACTATTTCTGGCATATGCAAGAAGGGGTTCTGCTGTCGAAGGGTGTAGCGGGTAACCTTGTGCTGTGTTCCTGATCCCCGAACTGTTTTTTGGATTAAATTGTAAGAGGGGTCGTAATCCATGACCTCTTCAATGAGCAAATGACCTCGGTCATATGTTCTTTTAGAAGTGACTAAATTGGTTTTAGCAAGATAGGTGTACTGTACAACTTTACCCTCTTCATTCTCCTCGCTAAGAAGTAGCTGCTTCCCATCCTGTGAGAAAATTCTTTTGACAAGGTAGCTTTCATTTGAAGCGTGATCAATGAAAAGTTCTTCTATAGGATTACCAAACCTGTCGTAAGTAAATTTCTTTTCGTAAAGAGAGTTTTTCCCGTCAGTCACTACAACGGAATCGAGCCATTGATGTGAGCTCCAATTGAACTTCTTTTCTTTTTTGAGCTCGTTTTTATCCCACCATTGGATGGTGCTAGGAAGCATTAAGGGAGATATTTCATAAACAACTCTTAATCCATCTTTGTATGAGACAATGGTCTCTCCTGATGAACGACCTGCTTTCGGTAATGTGTAGGTTAAATAACAACACTCTTCCTCGCCTTTGAACCTGAGACCTCTAACACGGTAATGGTGATGTCCTACGGGGATATCCTTTGCTCCGGAAATGGCATATCCACAACTATAATCAACTTTTTTTCCTTGAACGTCTTGCAAAAGAAGCTCTTCGTTGTAGCTATAGGTTTCGGAAGGATAGAAAACTGAACTTACAGTTGTTAAAACGGGTCGGCTAAACCCATTCTTAGTCATAACCACTTTAGGCTCTAACTTGTTCTCAAATTGATAGAGAAGCTCCTCTTGGGTCGAAGAGCTAAACTTACCCCATCCTTTATCGATATTTAAGCGAGCGTAGGTGAATTGGTTGTGCGGATCTTGGCTTTCGACCACATACAGTTCTCCGTCATGTCGGTAGTAATAACGGATGACTTTGCCATTGGGTAAAATTTCTCGTTGAAGAACAAATTTTCTCCCATCTCTTGTCTGGTAAAATTGCTCTGTCCCATCAGGCCTTTGAACATGAATGTTGCCCTGATCGTTAAGAGTCAGCTTGGTGTTTCTAACATCGTATTTCCCGCTGACAGTATCTCCGCAAGCATTGCAAATTCCGTACGAATCTTGCCAGAGTTTTGGATTTTCTCCGCCAAGAGTTTTAAAGTCTAAAGTGATGCCTGATGCATCTGTGACGCGGTAATGGATTCTGTTTTGAACATATAAATAAAGATGGGGAAAGATTTTCCAGTCGGAATTTCTTTTAAAACTAGTTGAAGAGGGTAATTCTCCTTCTCTTAAAGAATAGTACAAACAATAAGGGTTAAAGGTCCGTTCAACAAAAAGAGGCTCAGCTCCTATTACTTCCATGTCCCTTTCTTGAAGAACAAGTTGGCCGCTGAAGGGGCTGATTAGATCGGCAATAAGAAAATCGCGGCGACTTGAGGCTATCTGCTCTGGCGCAGATCTTGGCAGTTCCTCCTCAGCAAAGCAGGCAGCAAATAGAACAATAGCTAGTAGGAATCGCATAGTATTCTTCTCCAAGCCAGTCGATCATGCTCGGACCAAATGGGGATTGCAATCAGAAAGTTGTACGTAAATGCTGGGAATACCGATAATTACATGAAATGCTGAAGTTTTTGATAGATAGAATTTCCTCCTTTACGGCCCTGAATTTGGCTCAGTTCTTGGGGGCAATGAATGATAATATTTACAAACTGCTGATCGTCTTTTTCTTGATTGGCTTAGAGGGAATTGGGAACAGCGGGACGATTTTGTCGATCACGGGCGCTGTGTTTGTTATCCCCTTTCTCCTGTTTTCAGCCGTTTCGGGGACGTTGGCTGATCGGTATAGCAAAAGTACCATCATCATTCTAACAAAAGTGTTAGAAGTGATCACGATGGCCATTGGCTTGCTTGGCTTTATTCTGGAATGGAAGATTGGCTCTTACCTCATTTTGTTCCTGATGGCGACGCAAAGCGCCCTCTTCAGCCCTTCTAAGTATGGGATATTGCCCGAGATCCTTCCGAACGAGAAAATTTCTCGAGCGAACGGCATGATGAGTTTCTTTACCTATCTTGCCATTATCCTGGGGACTTTTTTCGCCTCCTTTCTGACCGATATCACAAGCAGAAATTTTGTCATCAGCGGCATGTTTTGTGTTTTGATCGCTATCATCGGGATGATTGCCAGCTTCTTTATATCCTATACTCCTCCTTCCGGCTCTTCAAAACGGCTCACCTTCTCCTTTTTATCCCAAATATTTAACACCCTAAAAGAGATCTGGTTCCATGTCCCTGCTCCGGGAGTCCTCCTCTCTAGCATGGCCAGTTCCTCGTACTTTCTTTTCTTTGGCGCGTTCATCCAGCTCAATTTGATCCCTTACGCCGTCCAAGACTTGGGAATGACAGACGTGCAGGGGGGATATCTATTTTTGGTGACGGCTCTTGGCATAGGTGTGGGCTCTTACCTTGCAGGCCGCATTTCCGGTACTTCGGTTGAATTAGGCTTAATCCCATTAGCCTGTTTTGCGTTAGGTTTGGGCTGTTTTTTATTAGAGTCGTTTGCAGGTCATCCCGATTTTATTTTTGTTTTAGTGGCTGTTTTGGGTGTTGCAGGAGGGCTATTCTTGGTTCCTCTTGATAGCTACATCCAGGTGGGTAGTCCTCCGCAACTTCGAGGTCAGGTCATAGCAGCGACCAATTTTTTTAGTTTCGTCGGGGTTTTACTCGCCTCCTGCTTTCTATTTCTATGTACCAATGTGTTAGACATCAAACCTAGTACCTCTTTCGGGCTCCTTGGGATGATCACATTGGCTTTCGCGACCCT
Source organism: Parachlamydiales bacterium (assembly GCA_963765145.1). Classification (GTDB taxonomy): domain Bacteria; phylum Chlamydiota; class Chlamydiia; order Chlamydiales; family JAJFMK01; genus JAGVKY01. Next base: position 18,900 of record CAVXVG010000027.1, on the reverse strand, counting down.
GCTTCTTTATCAATTTTTTGACTTCTTGGCCCGTTTTGTCGGGATGCTTTTGTCCCGCCTTCACTTTCGAACCACCTATTTCGGCCTTGATAAAATCCCCGATTGCCCTGCCATCTATGTCTGTCAACACACGGCATGGAATGACACCCTTCTTCTTTTAGGGGCCCAAAAAAGAAGGATCCGCTTCTTCATTCAAGAGGTTCAAGAGCATTCGCCTGTGTTGAAAAACCTCTATTATCTTTTACGAATCGTCCATGTTCCTGAAATCGAACAATTAGAGAATAATAAAAAGTGTATCGACACGATCAAAACCACCCTGCGAAAAGGGATATCGGTCTGTATTTTTGTAAAAGGAAACGACCTGCAAGGAACAATTGAACATCTCAAACACTCTTGGGCTTTTCAAGAAATTCTTGATGAGTTCCAGCAGCCGATCATTCCGGTGACGATCGACAAATCACCAAAGGAAATCGAGCCAGGCAATATTCTGCAGCGTCTTTTGAAAAAGACCCACTGGCCTGCTTCCATCCATTTCGGCTACCGTACATAGCCTTATCTGCGTTGGCGGCTTGAAGGGATGCCAAGAAGTGAGCGGTATTTGGCAATCACACGACGAGAGCAACCAAGTCTTTTCGAAATCTCTTCATCTGAGAAGGGGGCACGAATATCTTCTCCTTGAATCAATTTGATGAGTCGTTCTTTAACAGCTTCAGAAGAAAGAGGGCTATTTTCGATTTTTTCCGGAAAGAAAGCCTTAAGAGGAAAAACACCCCTTTCAGTTAAAAACCATTTTCCTTCTACAGCACGAGCTACAGTGGAGGGATGAAGATGAATTTTTTCTGCCACTTCTTTGTAGGTGAGTGGAAGAAGCGATTGCTGATCTGTAAAAAAGGGTCGCTGCAGGTGAAAAACGGCCTCTCCAATTTTTTGAAGTGTTTCTTCTCTTGTTTTAATGTTTTTTATTAACCAACGGGCCGCTTGCGTCCTTTCTCTCACAAAGGCCTTATCTTCTTTGCTCATATGGTCGATCGAAAGGGGGCGCAATTTAAAGTCTGGCAACCCTTTTATCATCACCTCAATCGATTCCCCTTTTTGGATAAGGTCTGGATAGACTGGTGGAGGTGGGGTTTTGTCAAAACTTTGTGCGTTTCCAGTAAAAACACCCGGAGGGTCAAATTGAGACATGACTGGAAAGATCTTTTTAAAAACTGCTAAGGGAATATTGGAAAACGCTGCAATCTCCTCTAAAGGAGTCAACAACCTTCCATCGTTTTCAAGGGAGCCGATCAGATATAGCGCTGCGAGTCTTTCTTTCTCTGTGGCAAATTCTTCTTCAGCTTGTTGCAGCAAATGGCGTGATAACGTGTCCACTTGAGGTAGTCGCTCTTCCCAAGAGGGCTTTTCCTCATCAGGGTCCAAGTAGGAGGCAAAAGGGGCAACGAAATGGAAATCTTCTTCGGTAAATTCCAAAGGAGAGTAGGTCGATTCTCGATAATGCTCTTCCCCAATGTGGTCGAACTCTTCTAGAAGGGGGTTTTCATCAATCGATTGCCTTAGATACTCTGACAACTCTGTGACTGGCATTTTTAAGATGGCAAATGCCTGCTCCATCCGATCTCCGGCAAAGAGGCTCTGTCTCAACGTCGCTGCTTGGTTGTGTTGCTGTTCTAATCCCATACCCACAACACTAGTTCACCTTTTTAAAGAGGGGATAAACACCCTAATCGTTTGAATATCAGTCGAATGGAATCTTAATACTCTTCCTGGCAATGTCAAATATATGAGGAGGTATTAGACGTGTCGGTTCAATACAAGACGTTAACAAACTATTTCTTGATCCATTTGAAAATGGAATTTTTGGATGCTCGCGTATCGGAAGAGATCAAAGCTGAGTTGTTATCGCTAATAAATGAAACCCAACAAAGCCTCATCGTGATCGACCTTTCTGAGTTGGGATTCATCGATAGCTCCGGCTTTGGCGTCCTTATTGCTTGCTTGCAAAATTGCAAACTAAAGAAAAAGGAGCTGATCCTAGCCTCTTTAACTCCTCAGGCCAAACAGTGCTTCAGGATGTTGAACCTCGACAAGCTCTTCAAAATCTCTGAAAGCTTACCCGCCTAATAATTTTTTAGCTCTTTCAATGGCATCGGCTTTGGAGGAGGATGGGGCGGAAGAACCGCTTGGTTTGGCTTGGAAATCGTCGCAAAAATTGTTAGCTGCTCGATCGGTGATGTAATCGGTATCGGGAATCATGCATTCGTTGCGCCGGCCTGGTGCATGGTGACGGCAATTAAGGCAGCAGTGCTGGTCGGAAAAACACTTTTCGCACAGTGTGCGGAAGGTGATAGTCTCCACGCCGAGATCATTTCCACATTTATAGCACTTCTGCAAGAGACCTCAGATAGCTGCCATAGTTGCTTTTGCCCATGCGAGAAGATTGTTTGATCAATTGCTCCTGGTCAATCCAGCCTTGTCTGAAAGCAATTTCTTCAAGGGCACCGACAAAAAGCCCTTGCCGCTCTTCCAGAAGTTGAATAAAGTGGCCGGCCTGCAATAAAGACTCATGCGTTCCCATGTCGAGCCAGGTAAAGCCTCTTCCCATAATCTCAACATTTAATTTCCCTAGCTCTAAGTACTTTAAGTTGACATCGGTGATCTCTAATTCACCTCTAGAAGAGGGCTTCAATCCCTTTGCTATCTCTACGACTTGATTGTCGTAAAAATAAAGTCCCGTCACAGCTAGTCTAGATAGGGGTTTTGTTGGTTTTTCAACAAGAGAAAGGGGCCTTCCCTCCTTATTGAGCTGAACCACTCCATATCTTTCAGGGTCTTTGACCTCATACCCAAAGATCGTTGCCCCTTCTCGTTTTTCTGCTGCTTTTAACAATAGGGGCTGGAGGTGGTTTCCATAGTAGATATTATCGCCTAAAATCAAAGCGCAGGGGTCGCCGTCAATGAACGATTCGCCGATGATAAAAGCTTCGGCAATCCCATTGGGATCATTTTGAGGCAAATAGTTGAGGGATATCCCGAATTGAGAGCCATCGCCTAATACTTTTTGGAATAAAGGGAGGTCGTGAGGGGTGGAAATCACAAGCAATTCCCGTATGCCTGCCAGCATCATGACAGACAGTGGATAGTAGACCATCGGTTTGTTATAGACAGGCAACAACTGTTTTGAAACAGCAAGTGTCAAAGGATGGAGACGAGTACCACTGCCTCCTGCTAATATGATTCCTTTCATCAATTCAACTATATAGACCTTTATGTCAGAGACAGTGTACCTGAGATTATCAAAAAAGTGGTCGAGCCTTTTTTTTCTTTCCCCGTTGTTTTTGGCAGCCCTGCTTTTTTTCGGCGTAACGGTCAATAAAGAAAAAATCCTCCACTTTTATCTTTATCGATTAGACCTGCTTCCCTCTGTCGAATCTCCACTGCATATTCCTGTACCCGAAGTGATTCCACGGTCTGGCCCGACAGAAAAAATACTTGGCAGAATCCTCCTCCTTTTTTCTTGGGATTTGGATGGAACTCTCGAACATCCAACTTTAGGCACACTGCCGTTTCATCTTTCTTTAGAGCGAAATAAAGGGGATATCTCCATTTCGACAAAAAATGGGGGACTAAAGGCTAACTGGAGAGGGAAAAAGCGTTGGATCAAATTCGATCACACCCCCCTGTCTCTCCTGTCCACCCTTCCTGAGGGAGAGATACAAGGAGAATGGGCTGACGATAGAGGGCATAAAGGATCGGTCATGGTCTCCTTAAAAGGGGGGGGAGACCATTTCTTTCCGTGGAGAAGGAAAAAAAGTTTTGATCAACTCGACCGGGTTAAAATTGGAAGGAGATCTGGATCTTGACCTGTCTATAGGAAAACCTCCCACAATAACACTACAAAATGGTTCTGGAAGATTGGGAACAAAGTGGGGGCTAAAGGAGATGCATTTCGACAGTTCATCAGGAAAGATAGAAGGAGAGCTCATTCAAGAAGAACCTTTACAGATTCTAGCAGGCATTGAGGTTAAGGATGGTTTTGGACACTTTACTTTTGATATCAACGAAAAAAAGCTGGTGGGAACCGATTTTGAAGCGGCTATTACCCTGCTAAACGAACAAAAAAAAGCCCTGTTCCCCTATTGGGAAGCCGACCGTGAAGGGGGAGCCTTTGAAGCCTGGATTGAAAAAGAGGGGCTGATCAAAGGAATTTATACACAGCAGGAAATCCATTTATTTGAAGGCAGCTACCTTGGCGGCATAGAAATGGGACCTTTGAAGGTAAGTAAAGAAAAAATTGAAGGGACGATCAGAAGCGAACTTGCCCCCATGTTGGAAAAATGGAGTCAATGGTCTCTTTTTCCGTTGCCCACTTTACCCTCACTTGAAGGAAAGTTAGAGGGTGAAATTTTACTAACCGAAACATCTGGAGAGTGTCACTTAAGTGGAAAGAATCTACGCGTTGGACAATGGCCTATTACCTCTGCATTTTTTCAGATTGAACTCGGGCCAGAATCTTTTACCCTAAAAGAGGGGGCTTTAGAAGAGTTCCTCTTCAGTTTCGACTTGATTCGAAAAGGTCCTTATTGGGAAATGCCCTCTTTGGCATTTATCTGGAGGGATTTTTTAAGAGGTGCGGCAACCGGAATGAAAACCCAAGAGGGGGCTCACTTTCTTTTTAATCATTTGTCCGCCGATTTAACCTTGCTAGAAGCGCTGCCTCAAATGCAAGAATTCCTCCATAGGTTTGATCTAAAAGGCTTTTTAAAGGGAAATGGAGAGGTTTTTTATTCTAATGACGACTGGACAGGACATTTTAAAATCAGAGGGGAAGAGTGGATGTTGGGAGAAAAGGCATTTCCTTTCTTTCAAGAGATGTCTATCGACATAGGAGATCGTGTTTTCATTTCCGGAGGATCTTTTCAGCTAGATAATCACCTGATCACTTTGCAGGAAGGGCTCTTCGACGAAAAAGGATTTTCTTGCAAAGGAGAAGGGCTTTTTTCTTTTCCATGGTGCCAACATAAGGCGGTGTCTTGCCCATGGCAATATAAAGAGGGAGTATTTTCTGGCACTGTGGATCTTGAAAGCCATGGATTATTCAATTGGGAAAAGGGGTCTTTCACACCATTATCCATCCAAAATGCTCAGCATAAAATTGCATGTGAAATAGAGGAAAACGGCGCAGTAAAAGGGACGTGGGGCCCCTTTGTCACTTTCGAAATGATGCTAGAGGGAGAGGGCAAAGGGGAAGGACGAGCCCGTTTCTTAGGCCTCCCTTTGCCAAAAGTTCCTATTGAAAGTCCGCTCCCCCTTGAAATTGGTTGGATTTACCCTTCTATTGGCACACTTCCATTTAAATTAGCAGAAAACGGCTTGCAAATTCTTCCTGGAGGAGAAATTTATTCGGAAGGGAAAGGGATCCGATATGAGAAAGTCGAAGGATTGATTGGATGGAATGGAGAATTGGAATTAAGGCTGCTTCCAAAAGCCTCTAGATTGCCGCTTTATTGGCTTGAGAGAGGAGAAATTACTATTTTAGGAACGATGGAGGAACCTAAAGTAGAGGTCAAATGGCGCTAAAGAGCTTTCTAGACATTCTAATACCCCCGCTTTGCGAGGGATGTGATGCTATTCTAGGCCCATCGGAAAAACGTCTTTGCAAAACCTGTTTAGTCGATCTTGAGCCAATCGCAACGGGGAAAAAAGATGAGGTGGCAGCTATTTGGTATTATGGCGGCGCTGCGAAATCGCTGATTACCCGCTATAAGGAGACCAAAAAAGAGCTCGACGCTCCTTTGTTTGCCAGTTTTATTCTCTTACAAATTGATAAACTTGGTTGGCCCATCCCAGAAATGGTTGTCACAATCCCTCAAGACCCTTTTAAAAAATTATGGGTTGGCTTTGATCCGATTGGGGAAATTGGGCGGCAGGTCGCAAAATCCTACAATATCCCCATCTTCACAGGATTCAAACGTCAGGGAGGGCGCAGTTCACAAGCCTCCCTCCACAAAGAAGCCAGGACAACCCTCACAGCCGACACCTTTTTTCTCACCGAAGAGGGTTTAGAGGGCAAGCGGCTTCTCCTCCTCGATGACGTCATGACCACAGGATCCACCCTCAAGGCCGCAGCCTCCACCTTATGGCAAGCCTCCCCACTCTCCATCTACTCCCTTGCCCTAGCCAAAGTTGAATTAGAAGAATAAGGACGCGGTGGGTTTGGAGTGCGAAACGGCCTTGTTTCATAATTCTTCCTTGTTAAAAAGAAGAATAACAGGATGAACAGGATCGCCTTCGGCGGCAGGATAAGCTTCGCCTAAAGATGGCCTCTATATCTGAAATATCGACATTTTTTATCGTTCTTATCGTTATATCGTTTTCATCGTTGATGGTGTGTAAACGAAGATTATTTTAGTTGGCGGAGCTTATCCTGCCGCCGAAGGCGATCCTGTTCATCCTGTTATTTTTTCTTTTAAATCTGTAATTGTCCTGCTTTCCTTAACGAGGATTCAACCTCAGTGCCAATAAAAGAAAAAGTCCCGCTAATAGGTAGAAGTAGGGGCTGAGGCGGAGGATGACTCGCTGCATGTGCCCCTCGGTTTTTCGGCCGATAAATTGATCTTCGATGGTCGAGGCAAGCTCGATGATGCCTGCATCTGCAACGCGGTAAAAATTACCGCCGCTTGCTTCAGCCATCTCGGCAAGTAGCTTAAAGTTGGGTGTAGAGTGCTTGCCGATATCGGGGATGATGCCCCCTTCGGTTGAACCTACTCCAATAATGTGTAGAGGAATATCGATGACCTTTAACTCTTTCATCAAAAGTTCATGCTGAGCCACATCCATTGGAGGAATGGGCTCTCCATCGCTGATAAGGACAATTTCTGAAGGTTGATGCTCACCCTGAAAATGTTGATAGAACGTCTGAAAAGAACGTAAAAAATCGGTTCCTGTAAATCCCAAGGGGGCATCGTTTGCCATTAGCCTTGTAATGGGGATGTCGATCGTTAAAGGGGCTAAAAGCTGAAAATCCCCGTCTAAAGTTCCCAAGGCGACCCAATTTCCTTCTTGGCTCTTTAATAAAAGGTCTAAGATTTGCTTAGCTACTTGAATGCGAGAAGTCCCTTGCACTGTATCGCGGACTGTCATAGAAAGGGAATTGTCTAAAATGAACAGGGTGGCAGAAGCGGTCGCCTTTTTTTGGGTGATCCCCTCTACTGTCGTGGGCTCTTGCTTTCCTATAACTAAAAAAAGGGCAAGGAGTAGCAAAAGAAAAGGGCGCTCAAAAGAGGTGCTCTGTCCAAAAAAATCCAATGCCCGTTTTCTTCTGTAATATCCGATGAGCAAAATAAGAAGGATAAGGCTAAGGAAGGGTAAGATAAGCCACCTCTCGTATAAGCAAATAAAGGAGCAAAAAACCAAGAGCAGCCATTGCAAGGTAAGGAGCCAAAGGGAGCCCGAGCTTCGTGACCAAAGCCGTTGTGTTTGCCGAGCTCCCTTCTTGCTGACCGATTTTTTGGAATAAATCTTGAAGCCCATCAGGAGTGGCTTGAAAAAAACCTCCATCGGTCACACGAGCAATCTGCTGCATTCGCCGAATCTCTGGGCCCCATTTTAAATTGTCTTTAGCCGGGAACAGAGAAACCACATAAATGTGTACACCGAGCGTCTTTGCCTTTTCTAATACTGCATCGAGCGATATGCCTCGTAAAGGGTCTTTGGCGTCCTCTTCCGGTATGGCCTCAAACCCATCAGTAACCAAGATCAGGGCATTGCGGTCGAGATGAAACGTTTTTTCCATTTTCTTAGCCCCTTCAATCATCAAGAGGGTTTTGTAAATCGAATAGGTAATGGCTGTCCCATCCTGCGCAGGAGGCACTTTTTGTAAACCGTCTAAAAGCTCGTTCAGCTGCTTTTTATCAGGAGTTAAGGGCAAAAGAATGTCTGGTTTACGGGCAAAAGCGACAAAAGCGACCAGATCGTCTGGCCGTTTTGCAATTTCGTCCTTAAATAGAGACGCCACATACTTGACAATCGGTTCAACCTCTCCATTTGGAAGGGGCAAAGTCCTCCACATCGACCCAGAACGATCGAGTAGAAGGGTCCAGCTTTTCCCCCTTTTTGGAAGTGGAATATTTTGCTTAGAAGAATGGGGGACCCAAAAAGGGGATCTAGCAGCAAAAAAGCCACCGTCAAGATGGATAGGAGTAGAGGAATTTTGGTCCATTGAAACGAAGGTTTCAAAAGGGGCATAAGATGCTCTAAAGAAGGGATTTTAAGGTGAGGCCCCCTTTTAGAGACAAGAAGAAACGCAAAAACAATAAATATTCCCGAGAAAAGAATGCCCCATGGAGATATTGCAAATGGGGAAATTTGAAAGTAATGCGCGGCATCAATCACAGCAATTCCCACTGAAAAAAAATGAAGAACCCCAGAATGGGGTTATGGATTGTAGCCCAGGGTAAGAAAACCTTGAAAGGGTGACGCAACCCTGGGTATTTGGGAAGCTGGCTGGAATTGCTGTATCAATCACGAATAAATCACCCCAAAAATAGAGAGAAGCTCGTCTAGACTGTCTAGATTATCCCATTTAAAAATCAATTGGCCTGAATCCCCTTTTTGTATCACCTGGACCGGACGGCCAAAATGGTGTGTTAAGTCTTTTTCTAAAGCGGCTGTATTCGGATCGATTCCTTCGGTTTGTCTAACAGATATTTTTTCTCGTTCAATTTTTTCAAAAAGTTCTTTTTGAGCTTCTCCTTTTGCGGAAAGGAGAATTTTTGCATGCCCCATCGAAATTTTCCCTTCGTCAACCGCCACTTGAATGGAAGGGGGGAGCTTTAAAAGGCGCAAAAAATTGGCAAGGGTCGAGCGAGGTTTGCCAAGGCGCTTGGCTAGTTCTTCTTGTGTGAGAGCAAAAGCATCCATTAGCCCTTGATAGGAGTGTGCCACCTCCATTGGCGATAATTCTGCCCTTTGTAAGTTTTCAGACAGGGCCATCTCGGCTGTGTAACTTTCACTTTCCCCTTTGCGAACAGAAACCCATGCGCTTTTTTTCTTTAATGAAAAAAGGGCAAGCAGCCTCCTTTCGCCGCTGATCAGCTCATATCTGGCACCTTTTGGCCTGACAACTAGAGGGTGAAGAAGGCCATACCTCTCAATCGAAGCTGCCAATCCTGCAATTTCTTCCTGATCAAAACGACGTCTCATTTGATAGGGACTTCGATCGATCAAATCAATTTCAATATTTGTTGTTTGCGTTTGCATAACAGTTAAAATTCGATTATAGTGTCTTCTCTATAGGCGACAAGAGGTCTTTTATATGGTAGAAAAACGTCTCGACATCCGAATACTCAAAGGGCTCGGAGAACGGCAAGAAGAAATTTCATTATGGATGATTGCCAATAAAAAAGGGCTTTTCATCGGTGGCGCTCTTTTGCTTCTTTCGTTTTTGATTTTGTCCCTTTTCCTATTCCAAGGTAAAGAAAATTGGAGCCAGGCACGCACGGAAGTAGAAAAAAATCTTGCTAAAATCGAAAGGCTGGGAGCTGAAAGCCCAGAAGAATTGATGGCGCTTGCCAAGTCGATCGAAGGAAAATTTAGCGTTTCTTCAGAGTTTGCCCCACTTTACGAGGGACGCCTTGCGCGCGCCTTGGTGCAAAACGGCGGAGTTGAAGAGGCTATCCGTTTGATGAAGGATCAAGAAGGTCGGCTGGTAAGTTCTTTGCCAACACCCTTCAAAATATTTTCTGACAGCTCACTCTTGATTGCACAAGGGGATTTTGAAAAAGCATGGGCGATGGAGCTTTTGCTGAAAGCCGAACTAGTGACAGCAGAAGAAGTGTATGGCCAAGAACATTGGATCCAGACCCTGTCTGCTTTTAACCTGGTCAGACGGGCTCTTCTTGCTGACATGCTTGGGAAAAACGAAATAGCAAATGGCTTAAGACAAGAGATTTTGACCCGCCTGCAACTAAAGGATCAGAACAAAAAAGAGCCTTTAGAGTCGATTGTCGAAGCCTATAGAATAGGACAGAAGAATGTGATTAGCTACCTGGAATCTCACGCCCAGGAAAAAGAGCAATTGGCTAATACAGCAGCTTCATCTATAGATGAATTATTAGAGTCTGTTGACTAATTCGAGGGGAAACAGACTGAAAAACGGAAGTTCGATGGAATTTCATCTCGAAGAAGGGGCAGATTTCGGATGAAATTTCGTACATTTTGGTCGAAATGAATAGTAAAAACACTATTCATGAGACCAAATGTGCGAAATTTCGCCGAAAGATGGCCCTTCTTCCGAGTGAAAGTCGGTCGAATTTGCGTTAAACTTAGTGGGTGGATTCCGAGATTAGATCTCGGGGGGTTTGCAAGGAGGTGAAGCTTGGCATCAAAACCCCAAAACCACCAGAAAAACAACAGTTGTTTTTCGCTAGGAAATACCTCGAAAAAACTTTTTTGGATTTTGAAATGGATTGCTCGACCTTTTGTTAAGAAAGGTGTGCGAGCAGATTGGAGTTTACTATGAGCGCAGAGTGTATTGCCCTGCCTTTTGAGCTCCCAACACTATCCTCTTCTCGGTTGGCTATGCCAATGAAAGAGGAAAAACGTACTAATTTAACGTTAGTAGAGAAGGTAAAAGAGATTGATCTTAAGCCTGTTACAGTGAATGGGAAGCTTACGATTTCCTTTTAATAGCTTTATTTACAGCTATTTAAGGGGAATTTATTGGTCTTACCCCCAATCTCTCTGGTTGGGGGTATTTTTAACTCAAAATTTAGTAAGATAAAGATATGGTCACCATAGATAATATCGATATTGGCGTGTACATCGACTACGCTCGAAGAACTCAATATGTCGACGAGTTCACGCGACAAATTCGGCTGCAGGAGGCCGAATCGATACCGCCACAGCTTCAGGTTATCTATTTATTTCCTCGGATGGCAGAAATCGACATTCTCCTTGGAGTCATACCGGTAACTACTCCTTGGGCTTTCTTCTTTCCACCTAAAAATTTTAGAAACCAGAGGAGGTCTGCCTTCACCTTTTCTCAAATTGTTCCTCATGTGAACCCCTTTGGGTCATCCGAATCAGAGGAAGATCGTCTCGACAAAATCGAATGTGACACAGAAGAGGAAGAAGAGGAGAAAAAAGTTCTTTTAACGTGCGTCAAGCAGATCAAAAAACTCAATTCATGGCTCTCCTTCATCATTGGAAGGATGGGGCAGTTTTTACAAGGATAACCGATGTCTAAAAGAAACTGGCTGACTGAATTGAAATGGGGGGAAGACCACCTGGAGGAGCTTAGGACAGCGGGCTATTCCTACGTCCGTCAAGGCAAGTATGACATTGCGCTTACCATATTCGAGGCTTTAAACATTTTAGACCCTAAAAGTGCCTATGATGCCCAAACATTAGGGGCCCTTTACCTTGAGCTTAACCAACCTTCAAAGGCTTTAAAACACCTTGATAGGGCTTTAAAACTCGACAGCCACCATACGCCAACGTTGCTGAATTTGACTAAAGCTTTTTTCATGCTTGGAAAGAAGCACGAAGGGCTAAACCTTTGCAAGATCTTGCAAAACGATCCCACCCCAGCCGTCGCCAGCATGGCCAAGGCGCTGATCCTGGCTTATTCCTAATTGTCCCCTGCCCGCGCCCTTGCCCCTGCCCTTGCCCGTGCCCGAAATTTTTACTAAAAGAGTCCTTTAAACCATTGTCATAGAACTTTTGCCAACAAGCTTTTCGGGCAAGGGCAGGGGCAAGGGCAAGGGTTAAGTAAGGGTGGCTATAAGACTATTGACCACATAGGCAACATCTTCTTCATCCATCTGAGTGAACAATGGCAATGTCAGAGCTTGAGAAAAGTACTTTTCCTCCTCTTCTAAGGGCCTTATATATTGGTAATCGGGATGGTGATACATCGGAGGATAATGGACTTGCGCCCCGATCTGTTTTTCTAACAACCTTTCCATCACCTCTTTTCGCGCTTTTCCGATCGCTTCGAAGTCGATCAACACCACGGCAATATGGGGAACTGTCCCTTCTGTCATTTTAAGTGGTTTTACATGGTGGATATTTTCTAAAAGTTTATGATAATGCTTCAACAGCTGAACCCGTTTGGTTTTGAAGCGGGGCAGTTTTTTTAGCTGACTTAGACCCAAAGCTGCCTGCATCTCATTCATGTTCATATTCGATGTCAGTTGATGCGAGATGTAATAGCCCGGATAAAGATCGCCTTTCCTCTCAATGCCATTGTTGCAGACCCTTTTTAGTTGCTCATACCGCTCTTCTGAGTAAGTGGTGACCATCCCACCCTCTCCTGTCGTGATGGTTTTTGCCGGGTGAAAACTAAAGATAGTCATTTCTGAGACATGGCAGCATCCCACTTTCTTTCCATCGGGATAGCAGGAGCCGATGGCATGAGCAGCATCTTCTATGATCAACGAGTCGGGGTCAGTCAATCTGTTGTCAAACTCTTTTACATCGAAGGGAGTGCCTGTAAAGTGAACAGGCACATAGATCGAACGCCCCTCGGTTCTCTCCCACTTGTCAAACTGCAACATCTTTTCCAAATCGACATTGCCCGTTTCCACCTCAATATCTGCCAACTGAAGCATTGCCCCTTCTCTTGTGAAAGAGCCAGCAGTTGCAACAAAAGTGTTGGGCGTGGTCACCAAACGATCTTTTTTAGTCAGCCTCAACACCAACGCAGAAGCCCACAATGCTATTGAGCCGCTAGAAAAAGCCACAGCAAAGGGGGCATCCACCTCATTTGCAAAAGCCTTCTCAAAAGCCTCTACATTTGGTCCACGGGTGACAAAGTCCCCCTTCATGGCCTCGCTTACAGCTTTCCTGTCTTCGTCATCAATTTCTTGCAGGGCATAAGGTAAAAAGGGGTGTCTCGATCTAAACATAAAATCACTATAGGCACTACTCTCAAAAAAAAGAAGAGAGGAAATTGAATCCACATATGCTTGAGGGCTTATAAACACTCATTCCACTTTGAGATGCTGAAGAAGATCTATGAAGAATTTGGGAGACCAGATTTCTAGCTTTTCAGGGGTAGAAATAAAAGACCTCATATCTGCTTTTGCACTTTCCCAATCAATCGATTGAATTTTTGCATTTAACATCTCTGTGAGCTGAAGGCGATCTAGAGAGCTACTAGAATCGAGGTTTCCAGCCTGTCTCATGCAAGCTTGTAAATAGGTAATACTTAAGGGGATGTTATTTTGAATATACCAAATGAGGTCATACCAATCCCTTCCTTTGACCCTACCTTTCCAAGCGCGATACAAGATAGCAGACATTTTCCCTGCAAATAAATCGCTTTTGTTTAGCGTCAACACATAAAAAGTGACAGGATTCAAAACCAGTTGATTCTCAAAGCGGGCATGTGAGGGCGGATTGACATCTACTTCTAATTTGATTTGGACCTTCTCGTTATGATTTACACTTTTTGCCTCATCACCAATTGCTAAATAGAGCTCTATAGTGTTCATTTTCATAAATGCAGAGACGATGCTGGTGTCAATATTTTTGACCTTTTTCGTCACCTCCATATTAAAGCCAAATGAGGATAGCTCTTTTCTCATCCCCTCTAGGAATGGTATGAAGTCAAAGTTTTCGTCCGGCTTTAATAGGGTAAAGTCTAAATCTTCGCTAAAGCGATCGAGACCATAGAGAATGCGTAAAGCGGTTCCTTCATAAAAGGCAGCTTTCTCGAAAAATCCTTGTCGTTGGAGTCCTAAAAGGGCTGTCTGTTGAAGAATTTCACGGATCTTTGTCTGCTCATTAATTTTCGACTTCCCATATCTATCGAACATGGCTTTGATATTCGAGTTATTCATACCATTCCTAAAACATTGATAAGGTTTGTCACAGTTGTTGAGCGATAATGGTCTGCAATTTCTATTAGATGGCGTTTATTCAAACTTTTTAGGGCGTCTTCGTCCATCCTTCTAGCCTCAACTAAGTCGAGGAGCAGATCTTTGCCTTTTTAGTTTTTTGCTTTTCAAGTGGACTAGGTCAGCAAGTGCTTTTTCTGGTGTAGCAATCAGAAATCTTCCTGCATTATTTTCTTGTTGATCGATGCCAATTGCATAACGATGATGATTCAAGTAGGTGTAATCAAACGTGCCTATAGGTGTATCGTATGTTTTAGACTTAGAGGCGCTTGCACTTGTGACTACATAAACGCCTTCCGGTATTATCTTATAGTAGGACAAAGCCCACTCAAAACTAATATAGGAAGGACCGTAAAGCAAATTGGCAATTTGTTCGTAGGGGACAGGAGCTTTTTCAATCTTTTCTCGGATCAAAAAAAAGCCGTTTTTCAGGCGGATAAGCTCACCTGTTTTAACCATCCTGGAGATAAGATCATCCGGATTCGTATAACTGCTAATCAGTGGCTTAAGATGATGGCTCTCTATATAGGCTGTTTTTGCAAAGCTCAGCGCCGGGATGCATAAATTGACCCCTCCTTTCACCTTAATCTTGCCAGAAACTCCAATTTTATTGGAGGAATTGGATGGATTATATATTAATAAAGCCGAAAACTCCAATTTTATTGGAGAGAGTGGGCGAATTCGGGATGCCAATCCAAAACCTCCAATTCGCATATTACTTCGTGATCTTAGAGACGATATTCTCTTTCTTGTTCCAACGCCCACTCCTTTTTCACTTCTTTGCTTTGATGTGGAATTCGCGGAGTTGCCCGGTGGGTAAGGCGAGATGTGAGGTGTGATGATGTCTTCTTCTAGTTGGAGGCGACCATTGAATTGGGGCAGGGAAATGCCCTCTTCTAGTGTTTTGGAAGAATAGAGGCCATTGTAAAGGGTTTCGAGCGTGGCTATGGCATAGCTTTTTAGCTCTAGCTCTTGTTGGAAGTGTTTTTTTCTAGAACTCGGCGCGAAGAAGGGACCAGCTCATCGTCATAAGAGGGATAACGGCCAGGGCAAAAGGGCCATGGCTACAAGAATCTCTAAGAGGAAGAAGCTTTGCTTTTTTTGTCTTTTGACTTTTCTTTTTTGGCGCATACTTCTCGAACCCATTCCGGATAATCGTTTGAATTGGCTGTCATTTTGATAAGTGGGGATTGAAGATCAATTTCATAGCTGTTGTTCTTTCCTATCAGCAACAATTTTCCTACTGGATATTGCGCCCCTCGGGAGGCAAAGAAAAGAGGGGTGGTCAGCTCATTGTTGTTCAAAAGAATCCGCTCGATAAAGGGATAGTCAAACGTCTTTTTTTTAAAACGGCCCATCGCCTCTTGGTAAACGACGTGAATCCCCCCTTCTCGATTTTCAAACATAAGAAAGGGGTCAAAGCCTGTAGCAACCAGCTCTTCGATACTGTTTAAAACCGATTTAAAACCTCTAGCATCAGCTTTAAACCTGGCCTGATCGATGGCAGCCCGGGCATTGAAAGCAACAGCTGCCCCCACACCGAGTAAGAGGACCAAAACAATCATCATCTCGATGAGGGTGAACCCTTTCTTATTTATAAGAAGAGGTCGGATTGTCTTGCTCATATTTTTTTTAATTTATTGGAAGAGACGGTGATCTCTCCATTTTCGTCGCGGCCAATAATGAATGTTTCTCCCCATCCATCTTTGGTCAAGTCGGCTCCCTTTTGGACTAAAGGGGATCCGTTCACGATTTTTTTCCATTCGCCTTCGAGATCATTATTTGCCTCGGCTAGACTGAGGATCATTTGAACTTTGTCAATCGCAGCTTTCGTTTTAAAAACTTTTCCCTGTTCAAGACTTCCACTGTAATTGAAAGCCACAACACCGATGATCATCGCTATCAAAAACATGACAATCATCATCTCAATCAAGGTGACAGAACGCTTTTTCTTATTTTTCATACATTCCATTAGGGTTGAAATTGGGTCATTTCGCTCATGGGGAGGAGGATAGAGATCATCACAAGGCCAATCACTCCGCCAAGAAGAATCAGTATAACAGGTTGCAGCATGGAAAGAAGCTGCTGCGATCGTTTTTCCACTTCGGTATCTAAAAGATCGGCACCCTTAATAAAGGCGCCGCCAAGGTTTCCCGTCTCTTCGCCCATCGCCACTAGCTGTAAAATTAACGAGGGGAAAAGACCTGAACGACGCCACTCATAAGAGAGACGTTGTCCTTCTAAAATTTTTCCTTTGGACTTGTTCACGACCTCTTCTAATTTCGGGTGGTTTGAAACAGCCGCCGACAAATCGAGCGCTTCGGTCAAAGGTAATCCTCCTTCAAGAAGGGTGCCAAGTGCTCGGCAAAACCGTCCGAGGGCTCCGCGGGTCAAAAGAGTACCGACAAGAGGAGTCGAAAAAAGGAGCGGCTTTAAATGTGCGCGCCAAAAAAAAGCAGATCCTGCCACAGCTGAAAAGGTCAATAGAAGGGCGACAGGATAATCTCTAACAAGGTGGCTTGCCCCGAAAACAAAAGCCGTAATCCCCCGTGGGAGAACGCCCCTGAAACATATCTTCAACAGAGGGGACCACAAATAAGAGGAGCACACTCACCACAATGATGGAAAAAAATGTCAGAATGATCGGGTGGGTCAAGGCAGAAACAAGCTCCTGCTTTATTTTCAGCTCTTTTTCAATCAACGTTTTGATGCGAAAAAAGACTTTATCCAAAGAGCCTACAGCTTCGCCGGAAGCTATGAGAGAGCGATACCTGGCATCGAACGTCTCTGGAAATTTTCCCATAGCTTGGGACAACGCATTCCCTTTTTTGATCTCATCTAGCAAAGTTTCAATGATGGGAAGGCTTTTGCTGGCGCCCCTTTCTTGCTTCATCGACTGCAACGCTTCATAAAGAGGCAGGCCGGCAGCAAGCAGCTCGCCCATTTGCAGGGTAAAAGGGAGCAATTCGTCTCTTGATAATTTTTTTCCTCGAAAACCCTTTAAAGAAATTTCCAACAGGGTCCACCCTTGTGATCGGATCCTTTCTTTGGCTTCTAACAGAGTATTGGCTTCAAGGGCCCCTTTTCGTTTTGTGCCGAGCTTATCAACTGCAACGTAGGCAAATTGACTCATGTCACGACTCCGCGGGTGGCCCTGAGGACCTCTTCAATAGTGGTTTGTCCCGCGATGACTAGCTCTCGACCAGAGTCGAGCAAGGTTAGCATTCCTCGCTCTAAAGCGATTTTTTTCAGTTCAATCCCATCGGGGCTTTTGACGATCTGCTTTTGGATCGGATAGTCGATCTCCATCAATTCAAAAATTGCGTGACGTCCTTTGTATCCTGAGTGGAAGCAATGGGAACATCCTTTCCCTCGGTGCAATGGGAGCGGATTTGTTAATCCAATGGATTCACACTCTTGATCGGATGGAGAAAATACCTCTTTGCAATGGGGGCAGATCTTTCTCACTAACCTTTGCGCTAGTATGCCCACAATGGAAGAGGAGAGGAGATAGGGCTCAATGCCCATATCAACCAAACGGGTAATGGCAGAGGGGGCATCATTCGTGTGAAGGGTGCTTAAAACCAAGTGGCCAGTCAATGCCGCTTGAATAGCAATCTCCGCAGTTTCCAAATCTCGTATTTCCCCCACCATGATCACATCGGGGTCTTGACGAAGGATGTGCCTTAAACCGGTTGCAAAATCGAGATTGATTTTATGGTGAACAGCAATTTGAGCAATCCCGGGTAATTGGTATTCAACCGGATCTTCGATGGTCATGATGTTAGTGGCTTCATCGGAGCGCTCTTGCAAGGCGCTGTAAAGAGTCGTTGTCTTTCCGGACCCAGTTGGGCCTGTCACAAGCAAAATACCCTCAGGAAGGGCCAATAGAGAGCGAAAGATCTTTAAAAGATCTTGTCCCATTCCCATTTGTTCCAATCCGTAAGAGACATTGCCTCGGTCTAAAATCCTTAAGACAACCCGCTCTCCACCTGAAACAGGAAGGGTGCTGACCCTAAAGTCCACTTCACGCCGTCCCATGCGTAACTTAATGCGTCCATCTAGAGGCAAGCGGTGTTCGGCAATATCTAACTTTGCCATCACCTTAATTCTGGTGATCAGCTGACTTTGATAATCGATGGAAGGGGTATGTCTGTTATGCAATACACCATCGATTCGATAGCGGACGCGAAGTCCTTCTTCATTTGGCTCAAAGTGGATATCGGATGCCCCTTGACTAATCGCTTCCATCAAAATCAGGTTCAACAGCTTGATGATAGGAGCCCCTTCTCGTTCTCCATCGAGAAGATCGAAGACCTCGATGGCTTCTTCTTCTTTATTGCTCCCCTCAATCCCCAATTTAGCCAATAGTTCAGAAGCTGCCCGATCGCCCCGCTCATAGGTGGTGTGTATGGCTTGTAAAATTTCTTCCCGCGAGCAGAGGTAAGGGGCAATTTTGGCCTTTAATAGCCACTCTAATTCATCTAAAGGCTCTTGCAAATAAGGGTCATGGAGCGCCACAAACACGGTTCCATCCTCTTCTTGAAAAGGGAAGACTTCATGTTTTTTGACAAAAGAATAGGGCACTTCTTTGACCCGCTCTTTGGCCATAAGGCCAAGAGGAAGCGCCTCTAAGAAAGAGATACTAAATTCGGAACTCAGCGTTTTTAAGTCTGAGGTTTCGGGCTTGGGAACAGAAAATTCGGGGATGGGATCGGACATCAGCTTTGGCCGGCGAGTCATCCATTTTTTAGTCTGAGAAAGGGACTTTTCAATCAGCCCTTTCATTTTGTCAAAAGTCGTTGCCGTCACGCTGCCAACCTGGTGAATAGCACCTTGAAGGGGGAACCCTGCAATCATGTCGATCGTCCCTTTAAAAAGGGTATGACGTTCACGACAACGGGCTTCGCTTAACCTGCAGAGATAGTCTGGAAGATCTCCTGGACGGCGGCACATTTCTTCATGCTTGATCCATTCCAGATCGTAAAGGGGATCGCGC
>CAVXVG010000026.1:0-291285 GCA_963765145.1 Parachlamydiales bacterium | reverse complement strand
AGGCCAGATTGCGCCGCAACGCCTGCGCCGTCCGCTGATCCGACCCCGGGGCTCGCCCAGCCCGAGATCGATGCACCCCGGATACAAAGACTCGAGCGTGCCGAACTGCTCCGCGATCACCAGCGGGGAATGATTCGGCAGCATGATTCCCCCGGCCCCCACCCGGATGGTCGTCGTACCGCCTGCGACATGGCCGATCAGGACGGCGGTCGCCGCGCTGGCGATTCCGGGCATGCCGTGGTGTTCTGCGAGCCAAAAGCGTCGGTAACCCCAACGCTCGGCGTTTCGCGCCAGGTCGAGCGTGTTTCGGAACGACTGGGCGGCGTCGCTACCGAGTGCAATGGGCGAAAGATCGAGGACGGAATTGGGGTCATCGGCGCCAGTATGGGGGCAAGATGGGCCATCTCAATGTGAGCGCTGCCGCCCGAACCCGGTAAACTGCAAGGCGCCGCAGCGTCTCGAGGCCGCCATGACCCGCTATTATTTCTACACCGCCGATCTCTATTACTATGACCCCGCTGGGGGCTACCCTCCGTCGCGCCTGGGCGACTATCAGGGTGTCTACGAGGTCGAGGACGATGCCCTCACGCCAAGTCAGATATTCACCAACCTGTTGGACGAGCTGAGAAGGACGATTCCCTCCGACCTGGGCGCCAATGCCTACTACCACGTCACGCAGTTCAACAACGTCAACTGAGATCATGAGATCCCACGGCGCACTGCATCGCCTTCGTCCCTCCACCGGGAAGTCCCTGCTCTCGAAGGATCTGTACAATCCCGTGCAGAAATAGACCGTGGGCGGCGGCGCTGAGCGCGCTCCTGCTGGGCGCGAGCGCCGGGTGCGGCATCCCTCGCCTTCTGGGTGGCCAACGCTCCGGCAAGTACACGACTATTTGATTGGCTCTCTCATTTAACCCTGAAAGAGGTTCCTCCTGGTTTTGAAGAAGAGGCAGAAGGGATATTTTATCATCCCGGCGCCCACTTACCAAGAGTTGTCATTGGAGAAAAACCCCACCTGGGGATCATGGCAGAGGACATCGCCTCTTTCCTTAACATCCACAATTTACATGCCCTCATAGAAGGAACATCCTATTCTCCTTATAGAGAAGCTAAACTAGACGGCTTTTCGATCGTTGAAAGGCGAGGGACAAGATCTTTAAACCACTCACCGAACCTAAAGAAAAGAGCGACCACTACCTGAAATGGAAAGAAAAGCTCATCACAAGAGATCGAACAGAAGATTTCAACCCACAAGAGCTCATCAAAGACTTGGGGCAAGGGCGAGCTGCCTCTTTGTTTTTAGAAGTTGAGCGAGAGTTTTGGCAAAGTAAAAACCAGGCAGGTCAGATCCAAAAAAAGAGGCAAGATGCCCTCGGACTTGGTTGGGCCAACCATGACCACCACACTTTCCGTTGTACTCGAATTGGCTTCAAAAAACTGGTCAATTTATTTGAAGAATTAGGGTTTTATTGCAGAGAACGGTACTACGCAGGCAAGGAAGCTGGCTGGGGTGCACAGATCATGGAGCAACGGGATGCTTTCGTGGTGGTCTTTTTAGACGTTGACCTATCGCCTGATGAAATTGCGATCGATTTTGCCCATGCAGAGCTGCCTGAACGCAAAGAACTTGGCACCATTGGGACTTTGGTGTGCTCTTCGATGGCGATTCAATCCATGAAGCCGGGATGCACCACTTAGAAGCCCAGTTCCTATTTGAAAATTTAAGCAAAGATCTAGTCAAAGACGGGGTTGAAATGATGGCCCCCTTCTCCAATTTCAACTACCTCAAGCAGGCCTTCACAAAAGGAGAGACATTGGAAAGTGGCCCCCCAAAGAATCGCAAACCTCCTCAAAAAGGGGCAAATTTCAGAAGAGCAGGCAAAAAAATTCGCAAAAGAAGGAGCTTTAGGCAGCCACCTAGAGAATTTGGAACGGAGAGAAGGTTACAAAGGTTTTAATCAGAAAAATGTTAGCTTGATCATCAAAAACGGACCCTCGCAGTTGAAAATATTAACCGATAGCGCCTCAAGAGCCGCCTACTCTGCAGATGCCTCTATTTTTCAAGCGATGCCGGAAAGGGTGGCGATCCCCGAAAACAAAAAAGATCTACACCAGCTGATTAAAAAGAAAAAGCCTCTCATTCCAAGAGGAGGCGGAACAAGTACAACGGGCGCTTCTTTAGGGGAAGGGGTCGTGGTCGATCTGTCTGTCCACTTCAATAAGATTTTGCATTTTGACCCGATTCAAAAAACAGTGACCGTTGAGCCTGGCATTGTCTTAGAACAACTGAACCTGTTTTTAAAACCATTTGGGCTCAAGTTTGGCCCCGACACCTCTACCGCGAACCGTGCAACGATTGGAGGAATGATCGGAAACAATGCAGCCGGAAGTTCGTCCCTTCTTTATGGAACGACGCAAGATGCTCTGTTGGGGGCACAGCTGCTATTAACAACAGGGGAAGAATTTAATTTCCAGCCCGGACACCCTCTTACGCACAAACTGCGCGCCTTTGCTCAAGAAAATAGACAACTGATTGAAAAGCACTTCCCCCCAATGCCAAGACGGGTTTCAGGTTATGCTTTAGATACTTTACTGACCGATCCGGTCAAAATTGTGGCAGGATCTGAAGGGACATTAGGCATTTTAACAGAGGTCACCCTCTCTTTAGTACCTCTACCTGAAGATAAGCCGCTCCATGTTTATCACTTTTCTGACCTGCAACAAGCACTTGCAGCTGTTCCGGTTCTTTTAAAATCCTCTCCGACACTGCTAGAATTGATGGATGGGACAACGCTGCTTGTCGAGGGAGACAACCTCCCCTTGCCCCCCAGTAAAACAGTCTCAGGCGAAGAGAAAAAGGAGCTATTAGAAAGAAGAAGAAGTGAACTGGAACGGCTGTTTTCAAGACGAAGTTATGAGGGCCCTTGCGGCTTTTTAGAGGATATGGCCCTGCCCCCTCACCTTCTAGCCCCATTTATGGAAAAGTTTATCCCTCTACTTGAAAAAAGGTTTGGAGAAACAGCTGTCTATGGCCATGCGGGAGCCGGTTGCCTACACATCAGACCTTTTGTAGACTTAAGGGAACCGGGCAAACTGCAGCTTGTTTTGCAAACCATGAAAGAGGCCACGGCGCTTTTAAAGCAATTAGGTGGAACGTTAAGTGGCGAGCATGGAGATGGATGGCTCCGCTCTTGGCTCAACCAAGATCTGTATGGAAAAGAGGTTTACCACCTTTTCAGAGAGCTAAAAGGGCTATTCGACCCCTTTGGGCTCATGAACCCAGGAAAAATTGTTGCATCCACTTTTCCAGAAGAAAAACTAAGAAAGACCCTTCATTTAAGACAAAAAGAACCTCGCACCTTTTTGAATTTTAAACCTGAGGGAGGGCTGACACTGGCAGCAGATCTTTGCAACGGCAATGGCCTTTGCCGCAAGAAAAGCGGGTTCATGTGCCCCTCTTTTCAAGTGACCGGAGAAGAGGTCGACGGGCCAAGAGGAAGGGCCCAAGCGATCCGGAATTGCTTGCATGATGGCAATTTAGCCGACCCCGACTTACAGGGAGTATTAAACCGTTGCTTATCTTGCAAAGGGTGTCAAATTGAGTGTCCATCCCATGTTGACATTGCCAAAATGAAGGCCGAAGCACTTTATAGACACCAAAAGAGTTACGGAATCCCTTTGCGCTCTCGCTTCATTGCAAGGATGCCCGACCTACTCCCCTACATCCCGGCTGCGATTTTCAATCTAAAATTTGGCAAAACTCTTTTAGGATTTGCAGACAGACCATTTCCTAAAAAGGTTAAAGTCCCCTTCTCTCAGCGAAAAAGGGAGCGAAAAAAAGGGAGGCCTTTACTGCTGTTCGTAGATACGTTTACTGAATGGTTCGAGCCTGAAGTGGGAGAGGCAACAGTGCGACTACTTGAACATTTTGGCTATGATGTTGAGCTGCTTGCCAGACACTGTTGCGGAAGAACTGCCTATTCAAAAGGGCTTTTAGAACAGGCCAGGAATAAGCTGGAAAAATTGAAGAATGTGGTGATGTCCCGTGATATTCCTGTTGTTGCTATCGAACCGACCTGCCAAACTATGGCCCACGACGAGGCAAAAGGGCTCTTGGAAACGACTTTTCCTTTACAATCATTAGAACAATTTTTACATCAGCTTCCTTGGGAAAGAAAAGAAAGCGGTCCCATTCTTTTGCATGTCCATTGCCACAGAAAAGCAACAGGTGAGGCAAAAACTCCTCTGGAACTTTTAAAAAGAGTTGTTGGTGATGCTGTCAGTGAAATCGATTCAGGGTGTTGCGGAATGGCAGGCTCTTTTGGCTATGAAAAAGAACACGAAGAGCTTTCAAAGGCGGTCGGCAATCTCATCTTGGTGCCTACCATTGAAAAAAAGCCTGATGCTTTGATTGTTGCGACAGGTTTTTCTTGCCGCTCGCAACTGAGGGAACTTACAGGAAGAACGATTTCTTCACTGCCTACTTTACTTTGTGAAATTTATGGTCTAAAATTTGGGGGATCTCATGTTTAACTGGTATTATAAATGGAAGGAACAACCACCCTCCATTCAAGCACTTATTTTTACGTATGGGATTTACCTTTTAGCCATTATCCTCACGACGGTGTTTGTTTATGTCCGACTTGAAACAGTCAGAATCCCAGAAGCCCCAAAAGACTCCCATCCTTTCGGAGGAGTTCAATATCAGGAGCCAAAAACTTGAGGATATCAGACTTCAAGGGGTAGACCCCTACCCGCACGTTTTCAAACCTTCGGGGCGGGCTGTAGACCTACACCATTTATTTGAAGGTCAGCCTGTTGGTAACCATGAAGAGGCCCTTGAAAAAAAGACCCCCTCTTACAAGTTAGCAGGACGTTTAGTCCTTTTTCGCGCCATGGGTAAAAACGCTTTTGCTCAGATACAAGATGGCACCGACAAAATCCAGGTGATGTTTAGCCGCGATATCACAAAAATCCCTGCCCTTCCAACAGAAGAAAACCCGTTGAAATGGATTGAGAAAAAAATTGACTTGGGCGACTGGATCGGCCTTCAAGGACACCTATTTCGAACCCAAAAGGGAGAATTAACTCTCTTGGTTGAAGAGGCCACCCTCCTTTCAAAATCGCTTCACCCTCTTCCGGACAAACACGCAGGCCTTTCTGATAAAGAGACCCGTTACAGAAAAAGATGGCTCGATCTGATCGCCAACGAAGATGTGAAAAAATCGTTTGAATTGCGCAGCAAAATATTGCGCACCATCCGCGATTTCTTTTTCGAAAAGGGATACATGGAAGTTGAAACACCAGTGTTGCAAAGCATTTATGGTGGAGCTGAGGCAAGACCCTTTACAACCACACTTAATGCATTAGACCAAGAGATGTTTTTAAGAATATCCCTTGAACCTTCTTTAAAAAAACTGATTGTCGGTGGTTATGAAAAAGTGTTCGAAATCGGCAAAGTGTTTCGCAATGAAGGTTTAAGCACACGCCATAACCCAGAATTTACTCTGTTAGAAGCTTATGCTGCCTACAATGATTACAACGACATGATGGTCCTTGTAGAAACTTTGTATGAAAGACTTGCTCTTGAAACGTTTGGAACGACAGAAGTCCCTGCCCGTTTGCCCGGTTCAGATGAGGTCATCTATTTACAAATGAAGGCCCCTTGGAAAAGGATGACAATGAAAGAGGCGGTCAAAACTTATGGTGGCATCGATGTCGACACAAAAACTGAAGAAGAACTAAGAGCGATTCTTTTAAAAACAGAACATGTCGATAAAGAAAAAGTGAAAGGTCTTTCAAAAGGGCTATTAACAGGCGTACTTTTTGAAGTATTCGGCGAGCCTCATCTCATCCAGCCGCACCACATCATCGATCATCCGATCGAAACAACCCCTTTTTCCAAGCTCCATCGCGACCCTGTTGAAAAAGCTAACGGAATAGTAGAACGCTTTGAAAGCTTCATCATGAAAACAGAAGGGGCAAATTCATATACAGAATTAAACGATCCTGTTTTGCAGAAAAAATTGTTACTAGACCAAGCCCATCGGAAGGAAAAAGGAGACGCGGAAGCCGCCCCTTACGATGAAGACTTTGTTGAAGCGATTGAGCAAGGAATGCCCCCAACTGGCGGCGTTGGGATTGGAATTGATCGTTTAGTGATGCTATTTACAGAAGCCCAGTCAATTCGAGATGTCCTATTTTTCCCATGGATGAAATAGTATCCGAATTTATTGGAATTAATTCATCAAATCGATTTCGTCCGGAAATGTACAAAGTCGAGTTAAAACCAAAGGATAAAAATGTCGTTGAATCATCTTGCATATGTAGCACTTCGTCATCTTTACACTGCATCCATTTTCGGATTTGGAGGTGCTGTATTAGGAAGTAGGATTAATCTGAAGCACAATCCGAACACCGATCTTGCCGGTAACCCTATACAGAACGACAAATCCCTCTCAGATGTCATCTATACAGTTGCTGTTGCTGCGCTATATGTAGGCTCTTCTCTTGGTAAAGCGGCGGGTGCAGCTTGGATCCCAAACCATAAAAGATGGTGCATCATCAAACCGGCTGCAGAAATGGTTTTGGAATTATTAATAACAACTTTTTTTGGCTATATGACAATGGCCGTTAGCGAAAATTTGCAGCAGGCCAAAAAAAAATAGACACTTTGAAAAAAGTGACAGTAATGATGCCGCCTGCTAAAACATATAAAAAAAAATTGGAGAAAATTATGTCAATTGGTGCATTTTCAAACGCAATTTTAAGAAACGGCGTCATGGCTGCCAGTTCTTTGGCAGTAACCGCCGGTGTTGTACTATACCTTGGAAAGAAATATAGCTTAGGGCCGAAAAAAACAGATGATACTGTGAAGTTTGAGTTAGCTGCCTGTGGAGCAGGAATCCTTATTTTTCGCAAACTTGGCTTACGGCCTAGGTGGATCTTTAGGCAATCATTATTTCAATACTGCTAACAAATGGACAGTATTGAAAACTTTAGGCCAAATCTCAACACAAGTTCTCTTTGGCACTTTGCTTTGCGGTGTTGCAGCCCTTGTAGCAAAAAAATTCATAGGACCAGAGCTTGAAAAACTAGCTACAGAAGAAAATGAACCAAGACGTGCAAGGACTCGAGGAAATACAAGGACGCATGAATACAGTAACTTTGTAGGTATGCGCGAAGGAGATGGCTATGTGAGTGAAGACGATGGCTATGTAGGGTCAAAGACGGGTGAAGGCAGTAGACGTCCAATAAAGAGAGAATCCGGTAGCATTCAAACGCCGCTCGATGCCTATAAAACAGGTGATCAATTTACATCTTCTTCTAACGACGTGTAACCAGTTTGCCTCCTTGTGAAGAGGGGGCCTTTTTTATTTTGATTGAAGCGCGCGGGCAATTTCTATGCCTGTTCGAGTAAGAACGACGGCATCCTCTCCCTTTTTTCTCATCAAATTGCCACGGATCATCTGAGCGATGATAGATTTGGCTCCGGTGGGGTTTATTTTTAGCCGAAAACCGATGTCATTTCGATCGATGACAATATCGGTTAGCTCTTCATCTTCAGACTTTCTCTCTTCAGCGATTTTTACTGTTTCCAATAAAAACCTTTCTTCTTTCGTTAAACTTTGTGACATGCCTTCCATTTTAATGGAAATGCCCCTTTCCATGCCCTATTTTTCCCTTGCCCTTGCCCTAAAGAATCGTTAATTCCACTTCTGCTTAAACAACAATGCAAAAAACACCTTTAGTTAAAATTCGGGCAAGGGCAGGGGCACGGGCAAGGGCAAAGGCTGAATTTGTGAATAAAAAGGTAAGGGCAAGGGAGTACCTGTTTTTTATAGGTCATGGTAAGATGGGTGCTATGTCACAAACTTTAGAGTTCCAAGAGGTCAGTAAAGCGTACGGAACGGTGCAGGCCGTGAAGAAGGTCTCCTTTTCGATCAAAGGGGGAGAATTTTTCTCCATTTTAGGTCCTAGCGGATGTGGAAAGACCTCTTTACTTCGCTTAGTAGCCGGTTTTGAACAGCCAGACCACGGAGCTATCTTATTGGATGGCCAAGACATCACCAAGTTGGCCCCCAATAAACGTCCCGTCAACACGGTATTCCAAAGTTATGCTCTCTTTCCTCACCTAACTGTTTTCGAAAACATCGCGTTTGGGCTGCGGCTTCAAAAGAAAAGCGAAGTGGAAGTGAGAAACGAGGTGGAACGGATGTTGCACCTCATCCAAATGGAAGAACAGGTCGAAAAACTGCCGGATCAAATCAGCGGCGGCCAAAAGCAACGAGTTGCCATTGCAAGAGCCTTGATCATGCGCCCTCGCATTTTGCTATTAGACGAACCTCTTGCCGCCCTGGATTTAAAGCTACGTCAACGGATGTTGATCGAGCTAGACAGGATACACGATGAAGTTGGCATTACATTTATTTTTGTCACCCACGACCAAACCGAAGCGATGGCAGTCTCTGATAGAATCGCCGTGATGAACGGTGGTCTTGTCGAGCAGGTAGGTTCACCTATCGAAGTCTACGAAGCGCCAAAAAGTAGCTTTGTCGCAGCTTTTATTGGTGACACCAACTTTTTAGATGGCATTGTTTCTAAACCCATCACAGCAGAATATAGCGAGCTGCAGATTGAAGATTTCCCTTCGGTGATCTGTTTCAATGACAAGCAGCTGAATCGAGGTGAATTGGTCCACTTAACAGTTCGTCCGGAAAAAATCAGAATATCTAGGGAGTCTGCAAAACCGTCGCCTCATCACAACTTAATCCCCGGCAAAGTCGACGATGTGATCTATAAGGGAGATCACACCAAATTTTGGGTCAAAGTTGGCGACTATCGCATTTCTGTCCTTCAACCCCACTCAAGGTTTTTGCTCGATGAAAAGCCTATCACCTGGAATGATCATGTTTGGCTTTCTTGGCATGCTGACGACGGGTTTTTATTAGAGAGATATAGCGAAAAAGATGAAGCGCTCACCGAGATGACTATGGACGAGAATGCGTAACACAGCAATTTCCGTCAACAATCCCCAGGGTTGCATCACCCTTTCAGGGTTTCTCTATACCGAAACAACCTGCCAAATTGGAATTTGGACTCAGCCAAAGCCTCTAGATTCGATCTTTCAAAATCGGTCCAATATTAGAATATGGGACCGATTTCGAAAGTCGAATCTAGAGAGCTTTCGCTTGAGTCCAAAACCAATTTTTCAGGTTGTTTGGGTATGCCCTGGGCTACCATCCCTCACCCCATTCTGGGGTGGCTCACTTTTTTCAAGCGGTAATTGCTGTGCGTAGAAAAACAGAGCTTCTTCTAACACTCCCCAGCTTTCTTTTTTTAACGGTCTTTTTTTTGATACCGGCCATCATTATGATCGGATGCGCCTTCAAAGAAAAAGGGTTGTACGGTGGTTTTGGTGAGGGTTGGTCTCTATCCTCCATTTATTCAATTTTCACATCCGGCAATCTCATCGTGCTTGCAAGAACGGTGATTTTGAGTGCTGTTGCCACTTTGTTTACCCTTGCTTTAGCCATACCTGTTGGCTATGGAATTGCAAGAAGCGCACCGTTTTGGCGAAGACTATTATTGGTTTTGATCATTGTCCCTTCTTGGAGCTCCTTCCTTATCAGAGTATACGCATGGAAGCTCCTTTTACATCCTGAAGGTGTGCTAAAACGGTTTTTGGAAATCGTTTTTTTTGTTCCTGCCGACACTACCCTTCTTTACAATGATATCGCTGTCCTTTTTGTGATGGTTTATACCTACTTGCCCTTTGCTATTATCCCTATTTATACAGCTTCGCAGAAGTTTAATTGGCAGCTTTTTGAAGCGGCAACAGACTTGGGCTGCACTCGTTATCAAGCTTTTTTTAAAGTTTATTTGCCGGGCATCAGCAAAGGGATATCGGCTGCTATCCTATTGGTTTTTATCCCTTTTATGGGGGCTTATGTCATCCCGGACTTAGTCGGCGGAACACATTCGGAAATGTTAGGAAATAAAATTGCTCAAAAAACATTGGTGGAAAGAGACTTTCCCGATGCTGCAGCCCTTTCTCTCCTTCTTGCTTTTGCTACGACGTTGCCCCTTTTATTAATGTCTAAATTCGCGAAAAAAGGGATCGAATTGAAAATCCAAAGGAACGTGGAATGAGCCAACCAAGAAGCGCCCTTCCCAAAATCCTCATCGGGGTCACTCTCGTTTTTCTTTACCTGCCCATCATACTGTTGTTGATCAGCTCGTTCAATGCTTCCCGCTTTAGCTCTGTTTGGGGTGGATTTTCTTTCAAATGGTATCTGAAGCTATTCTCTGAGCCTCAGGTCTTACTGGCTCTTCTTAACTCCTTAGTAGTAGCCATATCAGCTACCATCGCCTCTACTTTAATGGGTACGTTTGCCGCTTTTGCCATCCATAAGTTTAGAGGTCATCTTCAAAAAGCTCATTATGGGTTGATTTTCTCTCCGCTGCTTTTACCCGACCTCCTGATGGGGGTAAGCCTTCTTATCTTTTTCGTTTTTCTCAACTTGAAATTGGGCCTTTTTACCATTTTTTTAGCGCATACGACCTTTTGCATCAGTTATGTCACTTTTGTGGTGCTTTCCAGGTTGCAAAACTTCGATTTTTCGTTGTTGGAGGCTGCTTGGGATTTAGGGGCAAAGCCGTTGCAGGTTGTGTTTAAAGTACTATTGCCGATCTTAGGTCCCGGCATTATGGCTGCAGCTCTTTTGGCATTTACTCTTTCGATTGATGATTTTGTTGTCACTTTCTTTGTAGCTGGACCTGGTTCTCAAACACTTCCCCTTTACATCTATGGAATGATTAAATATGGGACAACTCCGGTCATCAATGCCCTATCGGCCATTTTTTTAGTCGTCACTTTTTGCATCGTTGCTTTTACAGAATATTTAAAAGGAGAGGAAGGATGAGATTTTTATTAGTTCTTCTGCTGCTTTCCGGTTGTTTTGAATCTAAACGAACCCTACACCTTTATGTTTGGAGCGATTACGTCCACCCTGATGCGATCACAACGTTTGAAGATAAGTACGATTGCCATGTGGCGATAGACACCTATGATTCTAACGAATCGATGGTCGCTAAGCTCTTAGCCGGCGGTGGCGGTTATGATTTGATTTTTCCGACACAATATTTTGTCACAATTTTAGAAAACCAAGGGCTATTAGTTCCTCTCGAATTTTCAAAAATGCCTAACACAAAGAATGTCGACTTTGAAGAACTGGAAAGGTATCACATTCCCTTAACAACTAGTGCGCTGCCCTACATGTTAACCACTACAGGGATTGGCTATCGGTCAGATCGTGTTGAGCGGCCCAAGTCTTGGACCATTTTTGGAGACAAAAGCTATAAAGGCCGGATGACCTTATTGAATGATATACGGGAAGTGATAGGAGCGGCTCTTCTAACGCTTGGGTTTTCGGTTAATTCAGAGGTGGAAGCAGAAGTTCAACAAGCAGCCGATCTTGTCATCCAATGGCGTCAGAATATTGCAAAATTTGACTCCGATTATAAAAATGGGATAGCAAGCAGCGAGTTTCTCCTTTGCCAAGCCTATTCAGGCGAAATCCAACAGGTCATCCAAGAAGCGCCCGAAGTTGACTATTCCATTCCGGAAGAAGGAAGCATTGTCTCTGCAGACATGCTATCCATCCCTAAGGGAGCCGTAGATGTTGAGTTAGCTTATGCTTTCATCAACCATTTATTAGACCCAGAAATTGCCCGTCTCAATATGGAATTTGCCTACGCAAATCCGGCAAATAAGACAATGTTCGATACATTACCCTTGTCGTACCGGCAAAACACTCTTATTTTCCCCCCGGAGCATGAGGTAAAAAAATGTTATCCGATTTTAGATGTCGGCAATGCAACTGTTTATTACAACGAAGCGTGGAATCGTATTAAATCAAGATGATGAAACGTTGCATTAGCCAACCTCACAATAAAATATTGATTAGAAACCACAGTCTAAATTAATATATATTAAAATTTAAAAAGGTGCTTTTATGCAGTTTCCAAATCTTTCCATCCCATCTTTACCAACATTCGATCAAATAAGGCCCTTTTTCTCTGATTTAGGTTCAAAAATTTCCGCCTTAAAAGCTTCGGTTTTTCAAAATCCAGTTCAAACTTTTGCGTCTTTGGATAAAAGGACTATCGCTGCCGTCACAGCTGGCACATGCCTTGTAAGCCTTGCTTTGTACGTTCTATTTTCTAAGGCCTCAGCTGATGCACCTGAAAGAGGAGAAGACCCAACTGGAGATCCAACTCGCACAGATGGGGATCCAACCATAGAGCCACCAGCTCGCGCAGACGGAGAAGGAGATCTAGTCACAGAGCCAACCAAAGAGCCAACCCGGGCAGATGGAGGACGAGCAATCACATATTCAACAGTAACAACAACCCCAGCAATCCTTATTGCTTATAATAAAACCGCAACCGTTGCAAATGTAATTATAGAAAATTCAAGAGAAGCAATTGCAAATATCGAAAGAGATGCTTTTAAAGCATCTGTTCTTAAAGGTGGGGTAACAATGGCCGTCGCTGCTTTAGCATATGCCGTCGCATCGGGAGATAGTTTGCTCTTAGGGCTCGCACTAACTATTGCATTTCTTTTCGTTGGCACAGTCATGCACTATGCTTATAACAATTCAGCAGTGATTGTCCCTGTCTAAGCGTTATATGTGCCACAATGTAGTCTGAGCTCGTTTTGCGGGGTTTTAACCCCGCACCACCCACCGCGGGTTAAAACCCGCGGAACGAGCTCAGGCTAAAGCCTAAGCTACATATCTTATTATTAACGCTTGGCAGATTGTTCCCAATCGTAGATGGCCTGTTGCAGGGCAACCAAATCCTGAGCGCCGACTTCATCTTTTTGAAAAAGAGACAACAATTGTTGCCGGATTTCCGGAAACTGGATAGCAGGAGTCCCTTTAAAATTGGTAAACATCGTCTGCTTAATGGCAAATGTCGCTTGAGCTGATTCTAAGGCCATCTCGTTTTGTATTCCACTTCCCGCTCTCTGCAGTTGTCCAACACGGTCTTGCGATTTTTTCAAACCAGCTTGTAACTGTGCATAAAACTGTTCTTCATCAGCTTTAGAAAAGCTCGTGTTATTCGTCGTTGCCGGCAATGCTGCAGCAAGTGGCTCTCCTGCAACGAGCACCGTCGCAAAAAGGGTGATAAGCAAATGTTTCATTGTGTCTCCTTTTTTCTTCGCTGCCACTGTATAACAGCCGATTGTAAATTTTGAAGGTCATCTGTCGTCACTTCATCGCTTTGAAAGATATCTAAAAGAATCCTCCGAACCTGGGGCGACTGTATAGAGGGTGTTTGGTAAAAGTTCGAATAGAGGGTGTACTTTGTCTCCATCGCGCTTTTAGCCGACTCTAGCATGATTTGGCGCTGGTGAGTAAAAATCGTTCGATTATTAGCCTTTTCCATTACCAATGCATGCACCTGATTTTCAGACGCAGCCAATTCATCTTGCAACTGCTCATAAAAATCGATTTCATCCCCCTCGGTAAAGGGAGGAGGAGTTGTTGCTGCAAACATCATCGCGCAGCAAAAGAGAAAAAAAATCAGTTTATTCATAGCCTAGTTATATCACTTTTTAAAACAGTCTCTCAACCAGTCATAGGTAAATCGGAACAGCTCAAATAGCCCGAAAGAAACCCCAAACAATACAAGCGAGTAAATCAACCTCTCAAAAATGGACGTGTCTGAAGTTTCGCCGGTAAAGATAAAAAAAGTAAAAAGAGCAATGATCAGCGCAAAAATTAAGCTTAACTTCATAAAATTTTCCTTAAAGTGATCCTCTGTTGCCCTTTTGGCATCTCTTTATATTCGACCCCTTCGGTTAAACGTTCCATTAAATAGAGGCCAAGACCCCCTTCTGCCATTTTTTCGCTTTTAGGTCTAATGGGTTTATCAGGCTTAAAGGGAGAACCGGGATAATCGAGATGTAAAAGAAGGTGGTCTTCGAACCGCTCAATTTTGATGACAATCGTTGTATCTTCCTGCCCACTTAATGCATGTTCGATGATATTGGTGAGGGCTTCATCCACAGCCAATTCTAGATGCATGGTTTTCGTTTCTCCCCATTCATGCTCCTCTAGATTTTTGCAAAACTCCCGCACAAATGTACGGACAGAAACCAAATCGCTAAAACTCCCTTCTACAGCCATCTGTTTTTCTTCCAGGGGTGCTGGGCCTTCTGTTTCTACCTTCACAATGATCATGGTCAGATCATCTTGTAATTTACCATTCGAAGTAAACCTTTTCAGTTCCTCTAATAATTTCTCTCCTATCTCTTGGGCCTTTAAAAGGCTTAAACTCTTGATCAATTCTTTTAATCTTTCAGTCCCAAAAAATTCTCCATCAACAGCTCGACTCTCTGTCACTCCGTCGGAATAGAAGATGAATAGATCTTCGCACGCAAAAAAGACCTCATTTTCTCTGTAAATTTCATCCTTTAAAAACCCAAGAGGAACATTATCGCCCGAAATTTCAACAACCGCTTGTTCCTTTGCCTTGTAATGGAGTGTGGAAGTGTGGCCTGCATCTACAAATGTCAGTTTTTTGTTAAGCCAATCGAATCTGCCGTAGCAAATCGTCATAAAGGTCTCAAGGTTGATCATTTCAGAAGAAACTTCGGAATGGACCCAAGTAACAATGTGCTCTGGGCTAGGGGTAAAACCTACCTTTGAGGTTAATGCTCTGCTAAAGGCGCTTTTGGTTGCAGCTCCCATTAGAGCTGCAGGTATTCCTTTGCCCATGACGTCTCCGATCACAAGATCAAAGCCATCTCTTCCCATGACATAAAAGTCATAAAAATCACCGTCAATGCCTTGAGAAGGCATTGAAATCGCATAAACATCAAACCCGATAGGCTTTACATCCAAATGGCCAAAAAGCAGTGTCTTTTGGATCCGATAACCAACATCAATTTCCCTTTGGCGTGCTTTCTTGAGTTCTTCTTCCGCCTCTTTCCTTTTCGTGATATCGATGACTAGAGAAACCAAACCACCATCCGTTGTCCTCTTCTCCACATGGCGAAGCCATTTTTTCCCAAACGGATCTTCTCGCACTTGTCCTGGATTTCGAAAATGGGCAATTTCTCTTGCCACCCAGATATCATCGGGATTGATTCCATATAATACCCTCTCGATCGATACACCAGGCTCGAGCAATTCTCGAGGCAGCGAAAACAGTTCTCTGTATTTTCCATTTCCAACCACCAGCTTTTCATCTCGATCAAAGATGGCAAATCCAGATTCTAAGCTGCCCACAGCATCGATCAAGCGGCTATGGAGAAGATGCAACTTTTCTTCTATTATCTTCTCATGGTTGATATCGGTATAAGTGCCTATCATTCGAAGAGGTGTCCCATCCTTTTTCCGATCAACTAGATGTCCTCGAATCAAAATCCACTTCCACCGCCCCTCTTTGGTTCGCATACGACACTTAAATTCGTAAGGAGCCCCTTTTTGCAGATGGTTTTCTAAAAACCCTTCGGCAAACAATAGATCATCTGCATGGACTAACCGTTCCCAAGTCGACAAATGCCCTGTCAACTCCCCTGCTTGGTAGCCTAACATTTGGCATGCTTGTGGACTAAAGAAGTAGGCATCTGTTTCAAGGTTCAGCTCCCACATCCCATCTCTACTAAAATCGACGATCAGGTCGATTCTTTCTCTGAACTTTAAGAAATCATTGACTCTTTTATTTGATGGCCACATCCCGCCAAATAGAAAATAGACATCCCCCTCTTTGATTAACTCTCCCTCAAAGGAAAGGTCGAGTTTCTGACTTTTGATCGAAAAAGGATCCATTTTTACTTCAAAAAATAGATCTAAAGGTTGCCCTACAACTATTTCTGGGTATATTTTAGCAAGAAAATCGCCTATAGAATGTATCTTGAATTGTTCGTTGAATGAAAAAGATAGGGGGAAAAGGTGACCAAAGAGCGTTACATCCATTACTCTCTTTGTACTGCTATCCACCATTTCTTTTTAAGCAAATCTGGCACTAACGACTCTTTTTCTTTCCGAATACCTTTAATTCCCAAGTCTTGTTCAAAATTTATCCACGGATACGATGTTGCACGGGCAAGTGATCTTATCAAATAAGGAAAAGCACCTTTGAACCGGGGTAAAGTTTTTGCAAAATGGAGCAAAAGAGTTTCGCCGTTTTGGACAGAAAAAATCAGGAAGCCGGCAGCCTCATCTCCTTCTTCAAGCATAATACCTTCTAGATCAAAGGCATCCATGTACTTCAGTGCTTCTCTAGCATTCTTAGCATCTCCCTCTGGGACAGACAACTCCCACTCATCTAAAAGCTTCAGAATTAGCGGAAATTTTTCCTCCTCGAGTGGATGGACTCGGGCAAAAGGGTGATCTCTTTCAAACTGGGCTATTTGATTCCTCTGACCTGAGCGGTGGCGTCCTGGCAGCCCTTCTAAAGTCTCTCTTTTAAATAAATAATCTCGGTCCTCTACCTTCTCGTAGCGCTTCATCCCCTCAAAATTCTTCAGCCATTCATCGGGAATCGGAAAATAGGGCCCTTCTTCCGCTCTAATATCGCTCTTAAGGGGCAGATAAAAGGTTTCCCCCTGGTAACTTTTTCCTCTAATAAAATCTCCCACTAGACGGTATTCATGCTTCTCTCTAAAAAAGAATAGGTTAGGAAAATTATACTCAGAAAGCGGCGCCCCCAGTGCCTCCAGCTTGGCCTGGACCTCTCGAAACATCTCAAAGGTAAGGGGTTGCTCCATACCCCACTGATACTACGGCTCTATTAAGGGGCAATAAAAAGGAAACGGAAGAGGAGGGATTTGAACCCCCGTCACCTTTTCAGGTGAATCTGTTTTCGAGACAGACGCAATCGGCCACTCTGCCACTCTTCCAAAGACTTAAAGTGAAAAAATTGTATGTCCTGCTCCCCTTTAAGGACAAGAGTTGTTATACTTTGTGGTATGACAAAAGAACCTCTTCCCAAAATTGTGATGGAGACAACGCAAGGCAGTTTCACCATCACCCTATTTCCTGCAAAAGCACCTAAAGCTGTTGAAAACTTTATTGCGTTGGCTGAGAAAGGCTACTACAACAATGTAATCTTTCACCGTGTCATCAAAAATTTTATGGTACAAGGCGGCGATCCGACCGGCACAGGCCGTGGCGGAGAATCAACATTTGGAAAAGCCTTTCCAGACGAATGTCACAGAGACCTAACTTTTGATAAGCCCGGTCTTCTTGCGATGGCAAACTGTGGTCCTAACACCAACGGAAGCCAGTTTTTTATCACAACGGCCGAAACCCCTTGGCTCAATGGCAACCACACCATTTTTGGCGAAGTAACAGCCGGCTACGAAGTTGTCAAAAAAATCGAGACAACAAAAACCGACCATCACGACAAGCCAGTTGAGACACAAAAGATCGTCAAAATTACCATTACGAAATAACTACGCGCTGAAAAAATACGCGAAGCGTTTGGAGTGCTAAACTCCTGTTTCGCTTTCACTCTCACTAGCAAGTGAAAGCTAAACAGGAGTTTAGCACTCCAAACGCTTCGCGTACTTACGCTAGACTTTTCAAAAAGTTGACGTGGTCGCGGCCGAGCTGGAGTACACTTTCTTGTGCTTTCGGATCTTTTAATGACCCGTCAGCATTAAAGGCATCGAACGCCTTAGAGATGCATTTTTGATTGGGAAGGACAATGCAGTTGATGTTACCGAAGATGGAGCGAACTGTCACAAGTCCTCGCAACCCTCCTAAAGGACCAGGTGAAGCACTCATCAAGGTCACTATCTTTTTCTTAAAACAAATCAGGTCTTCTTCATCGGGAGTAGCAGGCCTAGAGGCCCAGTCAATTGTATTTTTTAATACACCTGAGATTGAGCTGTTATATTCTGGACATGAAAGCAAAAATCCTTGGCTTTCAATCATCATTTTTTTCAGCTCTTTAGCCTTTTCTGGCACCCCTGAATCCCTTTCAATGTCTTCGTTATAAAGAGGGAGTTGGTAATCTAAAAGATCGATTAAACGGACATCTCCGCCAGCCTCTTCGGCTCCTTTTACTGCGATCCTTATCAACTTTTTATTGTAAGAATCTTTACGCAGGCTTCCTGCAAATGCTAAAATTTTGGGACGAGCAATCATGGACTTACTTATATCTAAAGTGAAGGATTAGCTCAAACGAAGAAAAATTGGCGGAAGAGGTAGGATTTGAACCCACGGACCCCGGAGGGGCCTCCTGTTTTCAAGACAGGTGCAATCGGCCGCTCTGCCACTCTTCCGCACTGAATATCGAATATGTTAACCAGAAAAGGGATGAAAATCAAGAGGAGCTTTTAATTCTCACCTTTTCAACTGCAATGAGTGGTAAACTTTCCACTCTCCAGTCAAATCCCCCTAAGACAAAATGAGCTCCTTCCTCAGGGTGCTCTCCCAATTGTTGAAACCATAAACTCAGATAGGGGCAGGTCAGGAGGCAATCCAAGGCTGGTTTCTAGCTGTTTTTCCACCTGTGCAAGTGGAGTTTGTCCATCAAATGTTCTGTCTACAAAGAGGTTGGGATTGACAGGTTCTCCCCGATCTTGAGGGAAAAGAGATAGAATCAGCTGATCAAATGTTAAAAGACCCATTGTGTTCCCTTTCTCATCTACTCCTACAACGACTTCTACTTTTTCTTTTCGAAAAATATTCAATAGCTGTAAGAGGCTTGACTTCTGATCTACTTGAGTCGGCTGCCGAATCCAATCTCTCACCCGTCTGTTGTCTGGAATGCGAAGAAGATCACGTAAAGCAACCCATCCTAAAAACCCTTCTTTCTCTTCTGATGTTAAAAGGGCAAACGAATAGGGTTTACCTTTTACCTTCTCACGTAATTCCCCAACAGTTGCCTTTAAAGGCAGTCTTGGAAAAGCTTCAAGCGGCTGCAACAGGCTGGCCACCTGCCGTTCTCCAAGCGAAAAGATGGCCGACAATGTTCGACGAGACCCCTCTTCTTCCCCGGCATTTTGGGTGGTACTCCCCTCAATCATCTCCACAAGCTCTTCACGTGGAATAAAGGTCATTTCTCCGTGACTTCTGACAAGCTTATTGCCAACCTGAGAAAGCCATTCGACAAGGTGGAGAAAAGGTGCCAAGATACGTGAGGTCCAATAGATAATGGGTATCCCTAAAAACACCACATGCTCTGGGTGTTTTCTAGCTGCAAACATGGGTGCCAATTCCCCCAAAATAATTGCCAATGTGATTTGCATGATGGGGGCAAAATCGGGAGAAATCCCCATAGCAAAAAAGATATTACGAGAACATTCAGCACCAAAAACAAGAGAAAGATTCACTCCGACTAAAGTGGTACCAAAAAGGGCAGAGGGCTTATTGAGCAGCTCTTGTAACCAAATGATTCGTCTGTAGCCCCTAGCAACATAATAATCGACTTTCAGCCTATCAAACGAGATGGCAGCCATTTCAAACATCGAAAAAAACGAAAGGGCGATTAAAGAGAGAATGTCGAGAATGATCCAGAGCATCATTCAGCAATTCCCTCTGTAAAAAAAAGTGAAGCACCCCAGAATGGGGTGAAGGATTGTAGCCCAGGGTAAAGTAACCCTGAAAGGGTGATGCAACCCTGGGTATGGGCAATTCAAAGGCTGGGGAGAATTGCTGAATATCATTTAGGTTCTCTCCTCTTAATAAACACCTTTTTTACCCTGTGGGGCTCGGCAGAAACCACTTGAAATTCAATTCCGCTCTTTTCAAAAAGAAGTCCTATCTTTGGAATATCGCCAATTTCATCGATCAACCACCCTCCCACACTCTGGGAAATGCTTTCTCCTCTTAAATTCACTTTAAAGAAAGATTCGAGCTCGTCTAAGTCCATCGTTCCATCGGCAATGATGGCAGTTGGAGAAACCACTTGGTAATCAAGCTCTTCTTGCACAGAACTTCCAAGGGTTCCAAAAACAACTTCAACTAAATCTTCTAAAAGACATGTCCCTGCAAGCCCACCAAATTCATCGATACAAAAAGCGGTAGTCTTTCCCTTTTTCAAAAGCTCTTCCAATAAAACGCGCGCAGGAGCTACCTCAGGGATAAAAAACGGCTTTTCGACAAACTTTTTGATGTCCTGACTTGTCTTTAGCTTATCGCGTATTTGAAGGTAGGTGTTCACAGATAGGGTACCCAACAGATGGTCCCAATTTCGCTGATAGATCGGAACTTCTTTGTGGCCCCCCTCTGATAAAAGGTGAGACAGTTTGGTTAAAGGCTCGTGGGTGTCGTACCCCTCCATATCCTCTTTTGGCAGTTGAACATCTCTTACCAAAGATTCTTTCAGATCCAAATATCCTGAGGCTAATTCAACCTCTTCCGGATAGATCACTCCCCTTTCTTGTGAAGAAGAAAGGACATGTTCGATCTCTTCTTGGCCCAACAACCGATCTCTTTGCAGAAAAGCAAACAGTATCCTTGAGAGAGGAAGGGTCACCTTCATCACTCCCACCCTCAAAGGGGCAATCCATCGGTTTAGCTTATCTAAAATCGGGGCAAAAGATTCTGCAAGTGTTCTATTTTTGACCATTCCCAATTGCTTGGGGAAGACTTCGCCTAGAAATAGCAGGAGAAAGAACGGGATAAAGATTTTTGCTACAAAGCTTCCATTTTCCCCAATATAGGCCGACACACTGTTCTGAACCAAAATATTCACCACTGTATTCAAAATAAAAATGGTAACTAAAAGGTCTTGAGGAGTTTTTAATAGCTTGGCAATGAGCCTTATATGGGCAAAAGGCGAATTTTCGGCACTTTTAACCCATGCGCGCGGCAGAGAGAAAAACGCTGTTTCAGAAGCTGAAAAAAAAGCCGACGAAACTGTAAATAAAATAATCGGTATCAATAGAAATTGGTTGGAATCCATTCCTATTCCTTCGAAATGACCCTGGCGCCTCTAGGCACAACACCTAAACGCTCCATCATTAGCACTTCAAAAAAACGGGGGTCTTCTGCGTGCTTTCGCTCTTTTTCAAGTACCGCTTTCCGAGTCTGTTCTTTCACAATTTCCATATCCAGTTGAGCATGCTTTTTTAATAGCAGCTCTTCTTCATCATGTAAACGAAGGAAGCGAAAAACAAAAGGGAGAGATAAGATCAAAAAACAAAGGAGAAGTGTTGGCCACTTGGTAATCAAGGGGATAAAGAAAAAAGGCCTAAAAGCAAGCCTTTTTTCTTCTAGATATTTTTGTAGCGTATTAGATGCGTGGGACAACAATCCCTTCCTGTTTCATATACTTACCGTTACGATCTTTATAAGATGTAAGGCAAGAAGAATCGGATTGGAAAAAAAGAACCTGCGCTATCCCTTCATCTGAATAAATTTTCGCAGGAAGCGGTGTGGTATTGGAAATCTCTATGGTGACGTACCCTTCCCATTCAGGTTCAAACGGGGTGACATTCACAATGATACCGCAACGAGCATAGGTCGACTTTCCAATACATAGCGTGAGCACATCTCTAGGTATACGAAAATACTCAACACTTCTTGCTAAAGCAAAGGAATTGCCTGGAATGACGCAATAAGGGCCCTTGATGTCGACGAAAGAATCGGGTGAGAAGTTTTTAGGATCAACGATTGTGTTATATACATTTGTAAATACTTTGAATTCGTCTGCAACACGGAGGTCATAGCCGTAACTTGAAAGACCATAGCTAACTAAAGGCGAACCATCGTCAGTTCTTTTGACCTGATGGGGAATGAAAGGTTCAATTAACCCCATCCTTTCAGATTGTTCGCGGATCCATTCGTCAGATTTTATACTCATAAATTACTCATTAAAGTTTTGTCAGATAGGTCCAAAGAAAGCCAAAGACAATCTTTGGAGAACGTATAGCATAGCGGATGATGCTCTTCCAAGTCACCTCCTCTATCTTTCCTTGAATCAGGCTTTCAGTCGAAAGAGCTTTAAAAAGCCATTGGCGATGGATAATAAAAAGGGAATCAGGCAGTTGGTCGAGTGGAAAAAATGCGACAGCAGCCGTTTCTGCTGTGGAGACCGGAGACCCTTCAAAAAAATTAGAAAAAAAAATAAACGTTTCGGCGGCCCACCGATTCACCGGAAACAGGTGGCAACGCAAAACCAATCCTGAAGCAGACAAAGTTGTCTCTTCAAAAAGTTCTCTTTTAGCTGCCGCTTCCGGCTCTTCCCCTTCATCAATCCCTCCTCCCGGTATGACCCAGATAGGGACATCTTTTCTTTTTACCAAAAGAACATGAGAAGTGATTGGGTCTTGTAAAATAACAAGCGCTGCCGGCTGCATAGCCAAATAATTTAGCTGAAATGATGATTTCCTTGCCCAAATTAACCTCATATCCCAATTAACCAATACCATTGCCCCTGCTTGTGCTCGAAAATTCCTAGATAAAAAGCTGCGAAACTAGTGCAAAAAAAAGTTACTATCTAAAAATTCGGGCACGGGCACACATCCAACTACCGATATGTAATTTACAATTTACCTATGCTCGCTGCAAGCGCCGAGGAGGAGGCTGGTTGGTTTTAACTATTCTGCAAGTTGCACATGCGTGGGAGGGAGCCATAGACATTCGCTTCATCAAATATCCAAGGTCCCTCAGCGGATGTTCGAGTCAGCAACGACGGCGATTCCTTGTTTTAAGCTCTAGCCTAGTTAAAGAACTGATTCAGTCAATCTATACTGATTAGCTTGCAGAAGAAATAACGAGGCATATTCTTGGTTCAGATTTAACAGGTGGTGATGGGTGCCTTCTTCAGCCAAACGCCCCTTTTTTAGTACTAGGATTCGGTCTGTCATTTTGACTGATCCTAATCTGTGGGTGATCAATAGAGCTGTTTTCCCTTGAGACTGTTCTGCAAATAACTTAAAAATGGCCTGTTCACTCTGAGGGTCTAACGATGAGGAAGGCTCATCTAGAATGAGCAAAGAAGCTGATTCACGGACAAAAGCCCGTGACATA
Source organism: Parachlamydiales bacterium (assembly GCA_963765145.1). Taxonomy (GTDB): domain Bacteria; phylum Chlamydiota; class Chlamydiia; order Chlamydiales; family JAJFMK01; genus JAGVKY01. The sequence goes on along the minus strand of CAVXVG010000026.1, from coordinate 268,282 downwards.
GCCAGTTTTTGCCATTCTCCTCCAGAGAGGGAAGTGCCTCCAAATTCTTTCCCCAAAGGGGTATTAGCCCCAAGAGGAAGCTTTTCTTGAGTTGTTTCAAACCCACTTTTTTGGGCTGCTTTTGAAATGGCTTCAGGTTGGGCGTTTAAATCTCCAAGCGCGATGTTTTCGTGAACGGTTAAGTGATATTGACCAAAGTCTTGGAAAACGCAACTAATAGCAGATCGCCAGCTTTTGAGGTCGAACGAAGCTAAATCTTTTCCATCAACTGTGATCGTTCCCTGTGTAGGTTCGTAAAAACGTAGCAGAAGTTTTACAAGGGTCGATTTTCCTGCTCCGTTTTCGCCAACAAGTGCTATTTTTTCACCCCGCTTAATGGAGAAGTTAATATTTGTTAGCGCAACTCTTCCATCAGGGTAAGCAAAAGAAACATTCTCAAATCGGATCTCTTCAAATGATTGAATAAATGGCTTTGAAGATTCTGCAGCATCGCAATGCTGCTCATCTTTCAAAAAGACCTTTAGCTTCTGAAAGAAGAGAAGAATAGGGGTAGCCATCCCTAAATTCGCAATACAGCCGATCAATTGAGATTGGGTTAGCATAAAAGCTTGGATAGTAATCACCAAACTTCCTATATGCAGCGTGCCTTCTTTTGCTTTCATTAAGAGTATACAAAAAATGAAAAGATGACCAAGAACGCTTAATCCTGAAACCGCGGCGGAAAAAATGAGCTTCTCCACTGTTCTGTAGATAGGAAGTGGAGCGATTTGCCAGCCAAATCTTTATACTTTTGAATAAGGAAGTGACCAAAGCCAAATAATCGCACTTCTTTTGCTAAACGATCGTCAAGCGTAACAGAAGAAAACCATGCTAATTTTCGAGAGTGAGGGCTTCTAAAAAGGAGCTGATCCCAAGCTTGCTTTTCAAACCAGAGTGTAGACATGGCCTGTGGGACGCACGCTAAGGCTATGGCACAAGGAATCCACCAGTCGATGCTGAATAGAACAGCAAGAACGGAAATGAGCCCTATGCCATCTTTTGCAAGGCCGGAAACGACATAAATGAAATTGAGCGGCCTCCTATTAGATTCATTCTTGAGGAACTGGATTTCATCGTAAAACTTGGCGTTCTCAAATGGCAGCAGGCTTTGTATTCGATTGGCTTTTTCCATCAAAAGCACATTGCAATGCGTCAACATTTTTTCGTTTAGGTGAAGCCTGATCACTGCAATAAAAGGAGATAGAGCAACATCGCAAAAAAGAAGGAAACCCCAAAGAACTACAAAGAAAATTGGGAATGCCATTGAGGTGCTTAACCAATTAAAAATACCTTGTACAGCATAAAGTGAGGCTGCTGGAACAGCTCCCTGCAACAAGATAAAGACAGACAACCCGATCATTTCAAAAGGTGCGGCTATCGCTATCTGTTTTCCCGCCCAGCAAAACGTTCTTATTGAGCTTAAAAGCTTCTTGATCGAGCCTTTCATCTGGTTTTCACTTTTTTTCTTATGGAAGGTAACGTTAAGTGCTTTCTAATAATTTCACAGTCAAAATACATTTTTTGAGGAGAGCGATTAAAAAATTGTCGCCTTATTCCTAAAGTAGCAGGTTCTGAAAAAACATTCCGATACTCTTTTCCATTGCCATCGTAAAGATGTCCTTGTCCTATGACATGGTAAAAATAGGGAATATTGTGCTGTAGCAAATCAGAAACTTCATAATCTGCGTAGGGACTTTCACTTAACTTTTCTAGAAGAATTGAATGAGCATTTTCTTTTGATGACATCCCAAGAGGCTGCTGCATTTTGCGAAGAAGGTAGGCATAGCAGACTGTTTCTCTTAGAACTACTCTAGAGTGTGTTGTCTCTAATGCTCTCCACCAAGCATCATTACCTAAAATTTCATGTGCTTTGTCGCTAATACATTGATAATTCGAGCACAGGCGCGTTCGCTTCTCTAATATGCGATCATACCGCCAACAACAGTGTACTCAACTTTCATATCGAGCAACTTTTTAGGCTCACAGGTCAAAATATTTTCTGGAAGCACGACCAGATCGGCCCACTTCCCCACCTTCAGAGTCCCAACTTCATTTTCTTGAAAACAGGCGTAGGCAGCCTTGCTTGTGTACATTTCCAAGGCTTCCATCGGGGTCACTTTTTGCTTTGGATACCACCCCCCTTCCGGCTGCCCTTTTTTGATCTTGCCGAGTGATCGCCGCATAGATGCCCCACAGCGGGTTAATCGAAACGATTGGCGCGTCGGACCCTCCTACCACAGTTGCTCCTGCATCCAGTAAGGCCCTCCACATAAATGCCCCCTCTTCTAGCCTTCTCTCCCCTACCCGATCGGCAAACCAGTACATATCCTCCGTTGCATGCAACGGCTGCACTGCGGCAATCACCCCAAGTTTTGCAAAACGAGGAATATCAGATGGAAGCAGCAACTGAGCATGCTCTATTCGCCATCTCAATCCATTAACACCCGTTTTTTCGAAGGCATCCAGAACGAAATGGTTGGCCTGATCTCCAATGGCATGCACGGCCACTTGGAATCCTTCTTTTTTTGCATGGGCCAATACCTTTAAAAACTCGGGCTCTTTCCAGATCAAAATCCCCCGATGGTCAGGCTCATCTTGATAGGGTTCAACTAAAGCGGCCCCGCGAGAACCGAATGCACCGTCGGCAAACAATTTGATGCAACGGAGTTGCAACATCTGCACAAACGTTTCACTGTGTGGCGGAAAGGTGATGTTTCCGTCCTTGTCCTGAACAGACGAAAGCATATAAACACGTAAGGGCAATTTATCTTCAGCTGCAAGAAATTTGAAAACCTCCAAATCAATTCCAAACGAAGAGGCGTTATGGATCATGGTGATTCCAAGCGAAAGGCTTTTTTTAAAAACCTCTTGAGCTAGTAAACATGTCTCCTTAAAGTCTGGCATCGGCAAAAGCTTTCTGACTAAAAAAAGGGCGCGGTCCCATAACAAACCTGTTGGGTTTTCTGCCGAATCCCTCTCAATCTTTCCCCTTCAGGATCTGGAGTCTGAATGCGTCGATTCCGGCAAGCTTTAAAGCATGACTGTTGACCCACAGCAAATGAGAGTCAGCCCTGGCTAAAGCAATAGGGTGATTAGGGGCCACCTGATCTAAGTCGGAAGCGTGGATTGAAACTTTTTCTTCCCATTTTCCCTCATCCCATCCGACACCGTAAACCCATTGCCCCTTTTTGGCACTTCAAAAGATGTGTTTTTAGTTTTTCAAGAAGCCCCTTTTTACTTGTTGTTTCAGCCAGCTGCAAAGAACGCCAAAAGTGCCCGCTGTAAATGACATGGGCGTGAGTATCGATGAAACCTGGATAGACAAACGAGCCTTGCAGATCAATTATTTCAGTGTGAGGGCCTTGATAGGCAACAATTTCCTGATTATTCCCAATCCAAACAATTCTCTCTCCCCTTCTGAATGGCAACCGCTTCGGCAACTAGCGACTCCGGTTTCATCGTAATAAGTGTGCCATTGAATAAGATAAGATCTGCTTCCATAGTCTTACCCATAGCAATTTATTTAAGATAAAAGCAAAGTACAGATATGGAATATCGACGATTAGGCCACTCAGGTTTGAAAGTACCTGTATTAAGCTTTGGTACAGCCACTTTTGGTGGTTCGACAGAATTTTTCAAAAAATGGGGTGATACCGGCGTTAAAGAGGCCACCCGAATGGTCGACATCTGCCTGGAAGCTGAAGTCACATTGTTTGACACGGCAGATTCTTACTCTCAAGGGATGTCGGAAGAAATACTTGGCAAAGCCATCAAAGGGCGAAGAGATAAAGTACTCATTTCAACCAAAACAGGCTTTAGATTTAAAGAAGGGCCCAATAACATGGGCGCCTCACGACACAAAATCATTACTTCCTGTGAAGAGAGTCTAAAAAGGCTTGGCACCGATTATATCGACATCTATTTCATTCACGCTTTTGATGCTTTAACACCTGTGGAAGAGACTTCAGGAGCGTTAGACCACCTCGTAAAAAGTGGAAAAATCGGTTATATCGGTTGCTCTAACTATTCTGGGTGGCATTTGATGAAATCGCTTGCTACCTCTGAAAAATATGGTCTTGCCCGCTTTGTCGTTTATCAAGGTTATTATTCATTGATAGGACGGGATTATGAAGAGGAGCTCATGCCCCTTGGAATCGATCAAGGTGTTGACTTAATGGTGTGGAGTCCTCTCGGCTGGGGTCGATTAACCGGAAAAATTGGACGCAATAAACCAATGCCGGAAGGAAGAATCAAATCGGGCGGCGCAGATGGTGGCCCCCCAGTTGATGAACAATATCTTTACAAAGTGGTCGATGCACTTGATGAGATTGCAAAAGAAACGGGCAAAAGTGTTCCCCAAGTGGCGCTCAATTGGCTTTTACAACGTCCAACCGTTGCCAACATTGTCATTGGGGCGAGAAATGAAGAGCAATTGAAGCAAAATTTGGGAGCCATCGGTTGGAAGCTTTCTAAAGATCAAATGGCAAAGCTTGACCAAGCCAGTCAAAAAGAGCCGGTTTACCCTTATTGGCACCAAAGAAACTTCCTCGAAAGAAACCCTTTTGCCTTATTTATCCAACGAGTAAAGAGAGGTACTTTCATCTCCGTAGCTATAGAGATCTTCCGGATAGGGTTCTAATGAGTAAAAAAGCTTACTCCACTCCGGCAGCCAATAATTTTCATCCCACCAAAAAACTTTCCCAAAAAAAGTAAGCAGCTGCTTCGCATAGGGTTTTAAAAAACCTCTAATCCCTTCTTCTTTTAGTATTGGAACGTAAATTTGTTTTTCCAGATTTTTATTCAAATAAGCCGACCACCAAGAAAACGAGGAACGGGAGACGATTTGATGCTTCATCATTGACATGAGATAAAAATCTTCGATGTAGTCGTTCCCTTCGATGAAAACAAACTGTTTGTCAGGAAATCTTTTTTGGAAATTAGCCTTAGCCCACTGAATTCGATCAGAAAAAACCACAAAAAGAGAATCTTTTGAAAATTGATCCATCGCCTCTTTGAAATAGGCAAAACCAACAAAATGAAGCCCTGTTTCATGCACTGCTTTTGAATAGCTTCGCACATGAACTGCTACGGTATTTTCTGCACCGATTAGCTCTCCATATTTTGCTGCTAATTTCTCAACCAATTCCTCTTTTGGCTCAAAGAGTTTTTGAATAGCCTCTCTATGATGATCAAAGTATTTCCAAGAGAAAAGACCTCCATCAAGTAAAACATTCTTCAGATCTTGGGACAACTGCACAAACCCAGGATTTTCAACTGTATGAAGAGGCAAAGGAAAGGGGCTCTCTTTTTCTCTATCCAACCGAAAAAAAACTTGGGAATAATTGTAAGCCAAATTGTTCTCTTGAGACTTAAAATCTGGAAAAACTGGGGTCAATTCATGATCCCAAGCATAAGCAACAGTGGCCGCCACATCGAATAGTTGGTTTCCCAACTGCCCGCCACATGTTTTCACTCCAATATACCCCTCTTCGGCTGAGCAAACGCTCAACAATAAGCACACAATCCAAAACTTCATACCAAAGAGCTTAACATATATTCCCCACTCACTTACAATTTATGTCATCCCCGCCCAGGTGGTGAAATTGGTAGACACGCCAGATTTAGGTTCTGGTGCTTCGCAGTGTGGAGGTTCGAGTCCTCTCCTGGGCATTGCTTAACCGGATGTTTCTCACGAAACATTCGGTTTTTTATTTTGCATCTGAGATGAAAATGATCATTTATGTTTATGGAAAATGCACGACTTGCAAGGCAGCCTTACTTTTTTTAAAGAAGCATAGAGCCTCGGTTACCGTAAAAGAAATCACTGAAGAACCCCCATCTATTGCAGAGCTGCAAAAGATGCTGACCCATCAGAACGGTAATTTAAAAAAGCTTTTCAACACATCTGGCCTACTATTTAAAGAACTGCAGCTCAAGGAAAAACTTGAACACCTAACCAGTGACAAAGCTCTAGAGTTACTAAGTCAGCACGGCATGCTTGTTAAACGCCCTTTCTTACTAGGAAATGACTTTGGGTTCACCGGCTTTAACGAAACAGAATGGTCCAAAAAACTCTAAGTGATCTGCACTTTCGAATTACAGCCCTCGCGAAGCGTTTGGAGTGCTAAACTCCTGTTTAGCTTTGACTTATCAGTGAAAGTGAAAGCTAAACGGGAGTTTCACGCTCCAAACGCTTCGGCGGAACCAAACATTAGGATTCGTCGAACTTTTCTTGCTCTAATAATGAGAGCTCTTCATCTGTGAGCGATGTTTCCACTAATTCGATAGGCACCCCTTGCTCTTCAATCATGGCAACACGGTAACCTTTCAAAGGGCTATAAGGGCCAAAAAGAATTTTGCATCCTTTAATTTCGGCATCTAAATCATCCACTTGGAAGGCAAGATGAGGAACTTTGGCCACTAATTCTGGCAGCCCATGTCCTTCAGGGTAGCGATGCCATTGAATATGCCACTTATTTGCTTCAAAAGGGGTAGAGTAACTCTTTTTTAGTTGGAGACAAATACCTTAAACCAATTTTAAGTTTTAACCAAACTGTGCAACGTGTATGCAAAATATTTTCCACTTTTAATATTTAAGGTGTTGATCCATTCTCTCTTGAAAGAGAACTTAACAGGAAAAGCTTATGGATTTATCATTCGAAAGATGCGAAGATGCAACGACTTACAGTGACCCATCATATGGAAGTGTGACCTTTTTAACACGTGGCGAGCAAGTTATTGTAACAATTGAAACTCTAAGAACAAAGATGGTGCCGGTCGAAGCGACAGAAGCTCATTACGCCGATTATTTTTCTCTTTTTAACGACCCAGTGGTGGTAGAAAGATACTTAGAGGGAAAACCACTTAGCATGGAAAGCCTTCAGAAACGCATTGATACCGTCTGGGCAAAGCGGTGGACGGAAGAAAAAGACCCCTTCAGCGCTTTCAAAGTTTTAGATAAGAAAACCGGCGCCTTTATCGGGCATGGAGTTCTTGGGCATGGAGATAGACCTGGGCAAGCAGAAGGTGCAGGCCTTCTAAAAAGAGCTCATTGGGGCTATGGATATGGCACAGAACTTGCGAACGTTTTTTTAAAAGTCTATGTGCCTGCCCTTATCCAGGAAGGATACACTGTAGAGGGTAAACCTTTGGATCAGATTACAGCTACTGTTCGGCTAGACAACCCTGCCTCAAAGAGAATTATGGAGAAACTAGGCCTGAAAATGGTCGAAGAGACTGAACTCTACGGAGCAACTAGATACCGTTTCGCCCTCGACATCCTCGACGTTGCTTAAACAAACTCGTGAATCCCCTTTACGCACGTGCTGTCAAATTCGTGCGTGAATTGATTCTATTTGAAGACATGTGCCGTTGAATCAGCGACCACCTCTTCTCGTGCCGACCTATATTTGCCATGCAAATGTTGTGACAAAAAGAGCTCGGCCTGATCTAGATACATCACTTTGTTAGAAAAATTGGCAAACCGATGCCCTTCATTGGAAAACATGATGTAAGTGACTGTCTTATTGTTTTCCTTCATGCTCTCATAAATTTGTCTCGACACAGACTCTGTAATGACGTGGTCGTTCTTCCCATGGACTAATAGCAACGGAGCTTTAATTTTATCCAAGTGACTTAATGGAGAACATTTTTCTAGATAGGCTGCGCCGGCTGCCTCATCAGGATCCCCTCCCATGCTGGTAATAAAGGCTTGCTTGGTAAAAAACATCAGCTTGTCAGACAACGGCTTGGCAGTAAATTCCCAGAATTTAGGAACACTGTCCAAAATGGCTTTAAGATTTGATGGAGCACAAATAGCAATACAGCAGGTAAAATAGTCAGGAGTAAATGTAAGCGCAGCTAAAGATTCAAAACCTCCGTAGCTGCCTCCAAAAATAGCCAACTTACCTTTTTCTGTTAGCCCTTTAGCAATACAAGCTTCAACGCCATCAATGACATCCAGATGAGCTTTTCCACCCCACTCTCCGTTCCCTCCGTTGACGAAAGCTTTGCCAAAACCAGATGAAAGGCGGAAATTCACACTCAAACTTGCATAACCGCAATCAGCAAGCCATTGATGGTAGGGTTTAAATTCAAATTTGTCCCTCACTTTAAAAGGTCCTCCATGAGGAACGACAACCAGAGGGATCGGAGAATCAACATCCCCTCCTTTGTCGAATTCTTTTGGCAAGGTGTAATAGCAAACCAGCTCCCTACCGTCACGAGAGGTCACAACCATCTCATACATCTTAGAAAGACCCGCTTCCCAAGGCTGAGGGGTAACAGGATAAAGCTGCCAGCAAGAACGAGCCTCTTTTTCGTACACCCAAAAATAGATCCCTTTGTCTGGAATGCTATTGGATACGATCCAGATTCGATTGTCTTGACTTTGGCTGATAATTTCAAAATTTGAGCCGACCTGATTTTCTAAAAAGCCGATCTCTTCTTGAATAGAATCGTCTAGAACATGCCATTTCTTTTGAGTGTAATAGGAAGCATAGGTCTTTCCGCTTTTACCGGGGCAGGTTTTGTTCTGATTGCTTTCATGTTTCATTTGAGTCAAATACCTTATTCCAAACGTAACAAATAACGCTTCATTTGCTACGTTCAGCATTAAACCAATTTAATATTTAACTAAACTGCAAAACCACGCGAAATTAAAAAACATGTTATAATAACTCATTAAACCTGGAATTTAGCATGAGCTTACCAATCATTGAATATAGCGGGAAAGGGCAGACGAGCCTATACGGCTTCTCCACCAATAAAACAAAAATCGGCTCAGGAAATACCGGGACAGTTTATGAAAGCAGTATCTCTCCCGATATCGTAATAAAGAAAAGCACTCGAAAAGACAAATATTCTATAAACAATAATATAGACTATCTCTCTTATCTAAATGAATATAAGATGGGTTTTACTTTAGAGCATAAATGCTTGAGAAAAGTATATGCATTTGCGATAAAAACTCGCCAGGATGAAAAAAAAGTATACAGACTCAAAATGGAACGAATCAACGGTAAACCATTGTCTTCGCAATCGTTACAAAAGCTCGCCATGCAGCAATTAAAAAAAAATCTCACTGACGCTCTTGATTGCGCAAACTACCTTGACAGCCGCAAAATTACTTGGTCCGACCTCACACCATCTAACACGTTCATCACAGAATCTTCCGAGATAAAATTTATAGACTCTGAATACTATAAGGAAGTTTTATTAGATTCTCAAAGATCCATGGATCTTGTAAATGAGTATCGTGCCTTTTGTAAAACGCTGAAAAATGCAAGTGTTGAAACAGATCATGTGGCATTTGACAACTTTATAAAAGAAATCAACTCTATCTGCTGGCAAGATCTCCCTCTACCACCATTTTCCATCATAAGTGATGATATTAAAAGCGCCATAGCAAAGCTTTAATTATAGCTTTTGATTAAAATGATTGATGAGCAGAAAGAGGTATCAAGTCTTACCCGTACCCGAATTACCGCAATTTTGAGCCATTTTGATTAGCACTTTCACCTTAGGAGTTGAAAAGTATCGTAAAATATGTTAAAATATTAATATGACTAATAGTATAAACCCTTATATTCCAATAACCGACGCGTTTTCTCTATGGCCGCAGCCTGCCAAAGACACCTATCAGTTTTTGCAAGGTTTTTGGCATATTGGCAACAAAAGTTACATTGTTGTCGACCATACTAATTCAGTCAAAATCTTAAAGGAAGAGGAGAAAAAGACCACTTGGAAGACCGTTGCCTTCAAAGCAGTCTGTGTTGCGACCCTCATCATTCCTCTCCTGTCGGCTCTCATTGTATTAAGCCACTTGGCTACACACCGATTTTACTACCAAATACAAGCCAAAGAAGATGATGAAACTCGTTTTCCAACGTTAAAAAAGGACGCTGGGGAGCTGGTCAAGCTCTGCAATCAAATGGTTGATCACCAAAACCCTAAAGAACTGGCCAAGCAATTACAAACCCAAATCACCGCTTTTGAAGGGATGCATAACGTCCACCTTAAAAAAGCTCATTTCAAAGCGATCCAAGCGTATCAAAGGGTTAAAGAAACGTTACGCTTCGTGCTAACCTTTAAGCCAGATGTTTTCGTCGACCCCAGTTTCACTATAAAAGTCGATAATGATGGCAACTGCCTTTACCACGCCCTTGCTCTCGGCCTTAAAAAAGCTAAGAATATAGAGGTCGACCATGCTACCCTCCGAAAGAAAGCTGTCGATTGGATGAAAGCAAATAAAGATTCAGACAGTATTCTTAAAGGACATTTTAAGGATGCTATTGATGATACCAAAAAAGCAGCAACCTTTAAATATGGGCAAGAGCTAGCAAGCCTTGAAACCATCCGTGAAATGGGAATGGATGTTGAAGGACAAATGACTAGCCTCAAAGACGGTCATGAAAAGATTCTTAAACTCGACGTAGACAAATACCTGGAACAAGCCGGTAAAAATGCTTTTTTCGGAACTAGGGCCGAAATTTATGCTATCAGCACCATCTACGAAGTAAGTGTAAAGATTTTTCGTATCTATAACGGAAAGCCTATCGACTTCCAAGAGGTTGTCAATCCTCAGTTTAGTCAGCAAACCATCGCTTTACAGCACGAAAACGGCAACCACTTCAACCTCCGCACTGAATAAAGAGCTTTATAGTTCGCGAAGCGTTTGGAGCAAGGAATAGACTGCCGTCTCTCGGATCAAGAAGTAACATGCGAAGTACTTTTTCTCTCTGTGTTCTCTGTGCCTCTGTGTTGAAAATTTAGCTAGCTTTTTGCCAAAGCAGATTTATAGGTGAAAGTTCACCATTTTCAACACAGAGGCACAGAGAACACAGAGGTACAAAGAAGAGTATAATTTCTTGGATTAATGCTGAGTTACTAGAGGAGTGCTCCCGAGCTCGTTTAGCCTTTGACTTATCAGTGAAAGTGAAAGCACGGCCTTGTTGCATAATGGCTTCGAGATCTTTCGAGTTTCCGGCAGCCTTACAGGCTGCCAATATTATTTTATCCTGTAACCTCAGGGCGTTGCCCTGAGCTGTTGCAGTTTTGGCCTTTCAGGCCAATGAAAATGTGTATAGAGATTTTCCGGCTGAAAGCCGGATAGTTGCAACAGCCTGCGGGCAACGCCCCAGGTTAAGGGCAGAAAATAAAGATGGCAGCCTGTAAGGCTGCCAATATTATTTTATCTTGTAACCTCAGGGCGTTGCCCTGAGCTGTTGCAGTTTTGGCCTTTCAGGCCAATGAAAATGTGTATAGAGATTTTCCGGCTGAAAGCCGGATAGTTGCAACAGCCTGCGGGCAACGCCCCAGGTTAAGGGCAGAAAATAAAGATGGCAGCCTGTAAGGCTGCCAATATTATTTTATCTTGTAACCTCAGGGCGTTGCCCTGAGCTGTTGCAGTTTTGACCTTTCAGGCCAATGAAAATGTGTATAGAGATTTTCCGGCTGAAAGCCGGATAGTTGCAACAGCCTGCGGGCAACGCCCCAGGTTAAGGGCAGAAAATAAAGATGGCAAGCCTGTAAGGCTGCCAATATTATTTTATCTTGTAACCTCAGGGCGTTGCCCTGAGCTGTTGCAGTTTTGGCCTTTCAGGCCAATGAAAATGTGTATAGAGATTTTCCGGCTGAAAGCCGGATAGTTGCAACAGCCTGCGGGCAACGCCCCAGGTTAAAGGCAGAAAATAAAGATGGCAAGCCTGTAAGGCTGCCAATATTATTTTATCTTATAACCTCAGGGCGTTGCCCTGAGCTGTTGCAGTTTTGGCCTTTCAGGCCAATGAAAATGTGTATAGAGATTTTCCGGCTGAAAGCCGGATAGTTGCAACAGCCTGCGGGCAACGCCCCAGGTTAAGGGCAGAAAATAAAGATGGCAGCCTGTAAGGCTGCAGGAAAAACGAAAAGCTGATTAACAATTATGCAACAAGGCCGTTTAGCACTCCAAACGCTTCGCGAAAAAATGCTAAAGTGTGGGGTTTTCTTCTAAGGAGTTTTTAAAGCCTGAGAATAGGTCGAAGAGGAGAAGCCGGGCTTCGAGGCCACCCGTTGTAAGAGGTATCCGTCGTCTTGGTTTTAGGCCTATTTCTTTAGATAGAGGCAAGCTACCGGTTAATACGGCTCCTGTCGCCGGATGAGCTGTCTTTTTCTTCAAAAAGTCACCTAAAGAGCGATAAAGAGGGGCAAGGCTCGCCTCCTCCTCCATTCTAACCCCATAAGGTGGATTGGCAATCACAAAGTTGGGCTTGATTTCGGGCTCGACATCGCGAAAGTCGGCTTGCGTTACTTCGATTACGTCACCAAAACCTGCAACTTTTAAGTTTTCTTTGCATAGTTTCGTTTGCGCAGCGCTTTTTTCGATGCCAAAAATCTTGTTTGGCTCAAGAGGAACGATTTCTTTTAAAACTTTGGCTTTTAGCTCTAGCCATTCGAGTTCTTTGTAGTCAGGATGGGCAAAAAAGCCAAAGCGGCGTCTTAACCAGCCGGGAGGAGTTTTTGTGGCGATAAGTGCTGCCTCGACAAGAAATGTACCGGAACCAGCCATTGGATCGAGAAGGATCTGCGTTTCCGGTGTATCCTGCCATTCTTAAACTTGCTGCTGCCAAAGTTTCGCTGACAGGCGATTCGCCCCCATCTTGACGGTATCCCCTCATATGAAGCGGTTCGCCTGATGTGTCTAAGCTCAAAATAGCGACTCTTTCATCAATAAAAAGGTTCAGCGACAGGTCTGGTGTCTCTCTATTCACATTAGGGCGCGTGCCAAACTCTTCGCGGAATTGGTCGCAAATCGCATCTTTCACCACTTGTGCTGCATAAACTGAATGGCGTAACTGGGGATGGTTCACGTTAGAATGGATCCAAAAGGTGCCTTCTGGCGTTAAAAACTTGGTCCAATCTATGTCTGCAGCCATTTCATATAGGTCTCTATCGTCCCTTACTGAAGATCTTCTAATCGGAAGAAGCACTCTTGAAGCTGTCGAAAGAGACAAATTAAGCCTGTAGATATCTTTGATGTCCTTAACTTCAACATAAACTCCCCTAAAGCCTATTTCAGCATTTGGGAAGCCTAAGGCAGTTAATTCTTGGACAAGGACCTCTTCAAGGTGGGCCTGTGTAGTGATAAAAAGTTCCATCAGTGGTGCAAAAAGAGGATCACATCCCCGTCCTTAACGACATACTCTTTTCCTTCGGAGCGGAGTTTGCCTTTTTCTTTGGCCCCATTTCGCCCGCCAAGACCGACAAAATCGTCGTAGGCGATCACTTCGGCCCTGACAAAGCCTTTTTGGATATCGGTGTGGATCTTGCCCGCTGCAAATAGTGCTGTGGTCCCCGTCTTGATGGTCCAAGCCCGAGTTTCCATCTGTCCTGTGGTCAAGAAGGTAATTAAACCCAGCATCGCAAACGCAGCTTTGACAAGCCGATCAAGCCCCGATTCTTCAAGTCCAAGGGATGATAAAAACTCTCCCCTCTCTTCTTTAGGAAGCTGGGCAATTTCCTCTTCGATTTTGGCGCAGATCGGGATGACGCTATTTCCCTCTTTAGCCGCATATTCTTTAACCTTTTCAACTAAAGCGTTTGTCATATGAGGCAAGTCATTTTCACTGACATTGGCCACATACAGCACCTTTTTCTTTGTTAGCAAAGGATAGGGGCGAAGAAGTTCTTCTTGTTCCGGCTTAAAGTGGAGGCTGCTAACCGGCAGGTTATTTTCTAGCGTAGTTTTGATGGTCTGGAGCAATTCAAGCACCGGCACCAACTCTTTACGCGTTTTAACCTGTTTTTCTACTCGTCCGATGCTGTTTTCGACGGTTTGCAAATCTGATAGGATCAACTCAGTTTTGATGATCTCAATGTCTCTAATCGGGTCGACAGTCCCGGTCACGTGTACAACATTTTCATCTTCAAAGCAGCGGACCATGTGGATAATCGCGTCAGTATTGGCAATGTGGGTCAAAAACTGGTTGCCCAACCCCTCTCCTTGAGAGGCACCCTCTACAAGACCGGCGATATCGACAAATTCTAAATAGGCAGGCACTAAAGCTGCGCTTCCAGACAAGCCACTCAAGATGGCTAAGCGCGCATCCGGAACCTGCACGGTCCCTTTATTAGGCTCTATGGTACAGAAGGGAAAGTTGGCCGCTTCTGCAGCGCCTGATGTTAAAGCATTAAAAAGGGTCGATTTTCCCACATTTGGTAAACCGACAATTCCACAAGATAGTCCAGACATAGGCCGAAAGTGTAACTTAATTGACCATAATTCACCACAGAGGCACAGAGAACACAGAGAAAATATGAGAAAAATGAGAATATTTAGGCTGGCAATGAATGCTCTAAAGAAATTTTGTTGAATTTTCCATCTTAAAGACGTGGAAATAGAGAGAAAAAGTCTGCAGCTCGAGCTTCCTCACTTTTCTCATATTTCTCTGTGCTCTCTGTGCCTCTGTGGTAAAATTGTATAATCTGTTCATAAATCTTTAATGGTTTGTTTTTATTATTTCTTGTTTAGGTTGCTATCATGATAATGGGGTAGTAGGAGAGAGATATGGGCGAGAAAACAGAAAAGGCGACGCCAAAAAAGCTTCAGGATGCCCGAAAAAAAGGGCAAGTTGCTAAGGCTCAAGACCTTCCGTCTGCCTGGACTTTTTTAGCCTCCTTTGGTGCAACCATTGTTTTGGTCAACGTTCTGTATCACCAGATGGGAGACTTTCTGCAGGGGCTCTTTGGCGCCATCAATAACGGGGAGCTAGACACCACTGTTGCTATAGGCTTTAAACAATCGATCTACATCATTTTTCTGGCATCCATACCCATAGCTGCTTTTACCACTTTTGTAGGTGTCATTGTCACCTTCCTCATCACGGGACCTGTCTTTACCTTCGAAGTCTTTAAGTTAGACCTCAAAAAGTTCAACCCTGTCGAAAACTTGAAGCAAAAATTTAAACTAAAAACTTTGATCGAATTGATCAAGTCAATGGCAAAAATTGGGATTGCGACCTACATCGTCTACGACATCATCTACAAAAGCTTGCCGGTCTTGATCACCACGGTCAAAATGCCCATCACAAGCTCGCTCATTGTTTTTAACCACTTTTTGATTGAAGCCGTTGCCAAACTTTGGTTCTTGTTCATTGTTGTGGCAGTCATGGACTTCATCTACCAAATCCAAGACTTCCAAAAACAGATGAAGATGGAAAAATTTGAGGTTAAACAAGAGTATAAAAACACAGAAGGCGACCCACAAATCAAAAGTAAGCGTAAACAGATTGCTCAGGAAATCGCTTATCAAGAAGGTCCGGCAGGTGCTGTGAAAAAAGCGCAAGCCGTTGTAACTAACCCGACTCACTTGGCAATCGTTCTTGCCTACGACCAAGAAGTCGATGCCGCACCTTATGTTTTATACATGGGGAAAGACAAAATGGCCGAACAAGTGATAAGGCTAGCAGAAGAGTATAATGTTCCTGTAATGCGTAATGTTGGCCTGGCAAGAGATCTGTGGGAAAGAGGGGAAATTTATCAATATGTCCCCGAAGATACCTATGAAGCCATTGCCGAAGTGATCCGATGGGTCCGTTCGCTTAACGAGCAATATGTCTCGGCTTCAGAGCCCGCAGAATAATTCGCATTAAAATTTTTTTCGTAACAAATAACCTGTTATTTGGAGCGCGTGAAGGTGCCGCGATTCAGAGATCGTTGCCTTGGGTTGTATTTCTAATACTCCCCAGACTAAGATCTTTGAATCCCAAGAGCCTTGACGCAGCTCAAATAATAGGTTATTTGTTACGAATGGTATTAGAATGAGTTTACTAAAAGACGTCCTAAACGGAATCACTGCGCGGCTGGGCGGCGATGCATCGTACGAAAGAATTGGAAAAAGTTCAGATATCGTTTTGATTCTGATCATCATTGCCATTCTTGCAATGATCATTGTTCCTCTAAACCCTCATGTGATCGACTTTTTGATCGCCATCAACTTAACCATTTCAATGGCCCTTCTGATGGTGGCCGTTTACATCAACAGTGCCCTGCAGCTCTCTATCTTTCCGTCGCTGCTGCTCATTACAACTCTTTACCGTTTGGGGCTAAACATCGCCTCAACTCGCCAGATTCTTCTGCACGCAAATGCCGGAGAGATCATTTTTTCTTTCGGTAACTTCGTCGTTGGGGGGAACTTTGTTGTCGGGGGTGTGATTTTCTTAATCATCACTTTGGTTCAGTTCATCGTGATCACAAAGGGTGCCGAGCGTGTCGCTGAGGTGGCCGCCCGTTTTACCCTTGACGCGATGCCAGGTAAGCAGATGAGTATCGATGCCGACATGAGAGCCGGTATCATGGATGCCAACCAGGCGCGTGAACGACGTCTTTTGATCCAAAAGGAGAGCCAACTTTACGGTGCCATGGACGGTGCGATGAAGTTCGTTAAAGGGGATGCGATCGCAGGGATTGTCATCACTTTAATTAACGTTATCGGGGGCTTGATCATTGGGGTTTCAATGAACGGCATGTCGGCTATGCAGGCGGCACAAGTCTATTCCCTCTTATCTATCGGTGACGGTCTTGTTTCTCAAATCCCAGCTCTTTTGATTTCGATTACAGCCGGTATTGTGACTACACGGGTTTCTTCAGAGAAAGCAGATATGAACCTGGGTCGTGAGATTTCGGGTCAGATCTTGAATCAACCTAAAGCGTTGATGGTTTCATCCGGCATTCTATTGATCATGGCGGCCATTCCAGGGTTCCCTCCCGCACCTTTCATGATTTTAGCGTCAGCTTTAGGTCTTTTAGGCTATTCCCTTTGGTCGAATCAACAGCGAAAAACCTTCTCTACGTCAGGCAGTGGCGCTACCATGGAATCTGCCACGGTAGATACGCCGATTAAAGGACACAAGGTTATTTCGGGTGGCGGAGTCGACAGTTATGCGCTCACTCTCCCGGTGATCCTTGAGACGGGCGGTTGGCTGACAAAGGAGATACAAGCGGCCAATCGTGGATCTAGCTTCATCGATCAGATGATCCCGAAAATGAGACAGGCCCTTTATTCTGATTTAGGGGTCCGCTTTCCAGGGGTACACGTCCGAACCGACTCCCCTTCATTAGAAGACGACGAATATTCGATTCACTTAAATGAAGTGCCCATTGTTCGGGGAAAAGTATTAAAAGGGCATCTATTAACCAATGAATCAGAAGACAATCTCAAAAGGTATAACCTCCCCTATACAAGCTATAAAAACGCCCTTGGCCTCCCCTCTTTATGGGTAGAAGATAAGTACCAAGAATTGATGAAGAAGGCAGGAATCCGTTTTTGGAACCCTTTGGAAGTGATGATTCTTCACCTTTCTTACTTCTTCCGGCACTATGCCAATGAATTCGTTGGCATCCAAGAAGTTAAGTCTATGGTCGAATTCATGGAAAAATCGTATCCAGATTTGATCAAAGAGGTCACTCGCCTGATTCCCCTTCAAAAAATGACAGATATCTTTAAACGTCTCATACAAGAGCAGGTCTCTGTAAAAGATTTAAGGACAATCTTAGAGTCTTTGGCTGAATGGGCTCAAACAGAAAAAGACACCGTTTTATTAACCGAATATGTCCGTTCTTCTTTAAAGCGTTATGTCAGTTATAAATATTCTCAAGGACAATCGGTCCTATCTGTTTATATTTTAGATCCGGAAATCGAGGATATGGTTCGGGGCGCTATCAAACAGACCTCTGCAGGTTCTTACTTAGCCTTAGACCCTGACTCTGTGCAGCTTATCCTGCAAGCAGTGCGTGGTACGGTTACCCCTCCTCCACCCGGAGGACAACCTCCTGTTATTCTGACCGCTATTGACGTTCGCCGTTTCGTGAGAAAATTGATAGAAATGGAATTTACAGACATTTCGGTGGTTTCTTACCAAGAAATCATCCCCGAAATCAAGATCCAGCCATTAGGGCGTATACAAATCAGCTAACCTCATGACTGGCAAATAAAACCACAGAGTCACAGAGATCACAGAGGAAATTTGAGAGCATTGAGACAAAGTTAGCATAGGTAGCTTAAACTTTTTCCTTTATGTTTTTAATCTTTATAAAAGTTTAAAACAAAGACTCGGAAGACTCTAAAGAGCAACTCTTACTTCTTTTGCGCAGTGAGACGTTCTCATTGCTCTCAAATTTCCTCTGTGATCTCTGTGACTCTGTGGTTTTTTTCACCCGCTAAATTAAAATAATTATTGTGTTACCATAGAGATATGGACGTCCCTAATATCTCTTCCTCCATGCAGAGGATTATGCAGGCTACTGCGACCACAAAAGAGGAAGAAGCAGCGCAAAAACTTGCTCAAACAGAATCTGAAGCAACTTTAGCAGAAAATTTAAGCCCAACAGCCTCTTTGCGTCCCGGCCGTCAAGCTGACATCAAATCCCGCACACAAGCCACTGTTAAAGCTGAACAGATGCGCGAAAAAGGGATGAACTTGCCGATCAAAGAGATCGAACAAATGGCCGACGAGTTTAAGGAAAGAAACCCGGAACTAGACCCCAAAGCTCTCCTTGCCCTACGCGATATGATTAAAAAGGGCGATTCCCCAGAGAAAATACTCGAGACCATTAAACGGTTCTTTGAAGATGTCAGTTTAATGGATGAAGCTCTCGAATTTCTCCTTGCCACCTGCAATGCCGACATGAAAGAGCAGTTGTTAGAGGCAAAAAGGGCGCTTAATCAGTACTTTGGCCGAGAAATTGCTGCAGGACGCAATGTACAGGAAGCAGCTTTAGAAGCCTCCCGCGAGGGGCTCGACACCCCTGCCTCTTTAAGAGATCTTTATAGAAACATCACCGGAACCCCAAGAGAAACAACCACTTTATTTGAAGAACTGGCTAATAAGTATGCCTATAAAAAATTGCGCGAAGTCATCCGCTATTTGCTCCATTCTGTCGGTAGTGATTTAAAGTCGAAAGGTCCCTCGATCCCTAGAGGCCTTTTACACAACTTACTGAAGGAAGTTCGTGGCCTTCAAGCTATTTTAGGGCTTTTTAACTTCTTTAAAGGAAGAATGCCTCTTTTAAAAAAGCTCCTAGAAAAAGAAAAGATGCCAATGCCCCCAGAGCTGACTTTTGAAGCCCTTGCAAAACAATTTATGGGATTGGTCGATGATAGATACCCAAGTCCAGAAAAAATCCTGCAAAGTGCTGCCAAACTAGGCATTGACAAATCCATTATTGCCAAAATTTACACCTTCTCACAGGAGAGAGATGCTGTCAGGGAAGTCGCCTTCAATTTGATCTACCGCTCACTAGAGCACCGTGAGCAGGTGAGTAAGGCTCTAATTGGGGCTTTAGAGTCGTTGGAAGATGAATTAGACGATATGATTGCTAAACAGGAAGAAGAAGCGGAGGATGATTTTTAATGGACACTTTATTTGGCGGTCTAATGGAAGAATTAGGCACCATTTTGGATACACAACTAAAACCAGACCATCTCAATACCTGTAAATTGCAATACCCGGACGGATTGGTCGTTCAAATAGAGGTGGATCGAGATGAATCTCGTCTACTCATCGGTTCTCCCATTGGAACATTGCCTCCAGGCCGGTTTAGACAAGATTTTCTGGAACAGACGTTGAAGGCTAATTATATCGACTTTCACATAGGAACTTTCGGTTATTCTAAAAAAAACAGCGATCTTTATTTATACGCCTATCTGCTAGTAAAAAACCTGAACGGTAAACAGATCGCTAGTTTCTTAGAGCCGTTCAACGAAAAAGCAAGATCCTGGTCTGCCTCCCTTGCTTCGAATACAGTGCCTGTTGTTACCTCTCCATCACCCAAAAAATCATCAGGGATGTTTGGCCTTGCTTCCTAAACGACACGGTATTGCTCTTCCTGTTTCTGCCCTTCACTCTAAAAACAGTTGCGGCAATGGAGAAATATTTGACCTATTGCCCGTTTTAGACTGGATGAAAAGGGTGGGCTTTGACACCCTCCAATTGCTTCCACTCACCGACTCTGGGGCCGATTCCAGCCCTTATAGCGCCATTTCAACAACAGCAATACACCCGATTTTTTTGTCTCTCCACGCCCTTCCAAATAAGAAAGAGGCACTGCCCGTTTTTGAAAAAACCTCAAGATTTAACTATGGACACGTCCGCGAAGAAAAGCTCAAATGGATCAAAAGGTATATCCTTGCACACGAAGAAACTTTACGGCACGAAGAAGAGTATGTTCAGTTTTTAGAATCAACCCCTTGGATCTATCCTTACGGCAAGTATGTAGCTCTCAAAGAAAAAAACCACTATAAACCATGGTGGGATTGGACCGACTTTGAAGTCTCAGAAGAAGAGATACGCCCGTATATTTTAGTTCAGTATCTGTTGCATCAGCAGCTTAAAACTGTGGCAGAAACAGCCAGAAGAAAAGGGATCTACCTCATCGGAGACAGCCCTCTGCTTCTTTCGCGTGATAGTGTCAAATATTACGAATACAAGCATCTGTTTGTAGAGGGTGCAACCGTGGGGGTTCCACCCGATCAATTTAACTCTGAAGGGCAAGCCTGGGGCTTTCCTCCCATTAATTGGGACGAAATCCACAAAGCTAACTACCCTATTTTTACAGAACGATTGGCCGCAGCCGAACGGTATTATGACCTCTTCCGCATAGATCATGTGATCGGTTTTTTTAGGCTATGGTATATCCCCGATGGAAAAACTCCAAAACAGGGGCATTATGTCCCCGACAATTTCCATGATGCGCTGAAGCAGGGAGAATATTTGCTTCGGTGGATGAGTGACCACACAACGATGAAAATCATGGGCGAAGACCTAGGGGTGATTCCCCCTGAGATACGTCAAGTGATGAATCGGCAACACATACCCGGTTTAAGAATCATGCGATGGGAAAGAAATTACCATCATAATGGACATCCCTTTATCCCCGGAGATCAATACGACCCGATTAGCATGACAAGTTTGACCACCCATGACTCAGAAACGATGGCAGAGTGGTGGGAAAAATTCCCTAATGATGCCAAGCTTTTTGCTCACACCTTCGGCATCCCCGATCAGGAAAAAATCTCAAAAGAAATGCGTCATCAGATTTTAAAGATCAGCCATCAAACCACCAGCCAATACCACGTCAATCCCCTTCAAGAATATCTCGACTTAGAACCTAAATGGTCCTTTGAAAGCCCAAGCCTCGAAAGGATCAACATTCCGGGCACCATTTCCGACTTTAACTGGACATTCCAGTTCATCCCCTCGGTAGAAGAATGGACGGAAGACCCCCATTTCATCCATCAAGTGACCCTGTTACGCCACTAATTCCTTGCCCTTGCCCAAAAAATTTTTAATAAACGCCCTATTTAATTTGTCCAAAAAAACTTCAAAGGTAAAAATTCGGGCAAGGGCACGGGCAAGGGTTGAATTTGAGGGTAATAGGATTTCCAGGTAAACTTTTTGTTATGAAAAAGCTAAGAGAGTGGTTGTTCCCTATTGGTCGGGTGAATGGACGCAAGTGATCTTGATGTTCCTTGATCACCTGCTTGATCAATATCAACTACACACTCCTTCTGAAGCGCGAGAAATGCGGTGGTTGTGGTCGACAAGGCCGGGAGCGCCAACCTAATCCCCTGGTTTGAGCTATTTGGCACCCTGCCTGCTGCAATTTTGATGACTTGGGGGTTAACAAAATTATTAAAACGGTACTCGATCGCCTCCGTTTTTTATACGACAACCATTGCCTTTCTCTCCTTTTTTCTCCTCTATTGTTTTGTCATCCATCCGCTCCATTTTTTTGAAACGACCCCCTATTTAAAACACATCCCTTCCCTACTTTTCTTTGTCGTTTCTGAATTATGGAAGGTCATCCTTCTAAGTGTCTTGTTCTGGGGTTTTTTAAACCGGCACCTTTTAGTCGACGAAGCCAAGCCGGTTCTACCCCCCTTTAATGCTTGGCGGCAGTATTGGCGCTGTCCTTGCAGGACCTATCACCACTTTCTGCACCTCAAGAAATGTCTGGTCCTTTTTTCCACTAGCTTCAGACCATTGGCACCATGTCTTGATTGCAATGACTCTGAACTTAGCAGTGATTAGCTTAGCTTCCCTTTTTCTCTTCTCCAAACTTGAGAAGTGCTTTGCCGGAAGAGGGCCCACAGAGAAAACAGAAAAAGGTGAACCTCTTTCTTTAGCTTCTGCTTGGAATTATTTTAGAAACTCTCCCCAACTGTGGTTCCTCGGAGTACAGTGTGGGCAGAGTACATGGCCTACTGCTTAGGTGAATTGTTTTTTCTGGATAAACTAAAAGACTTTTATCCATTGCCCGCCGACTATTTCAACTATATGGGTCAGCTAAACCTGTGGTGCGGGGTTTTAACCGCATTAGGCTCCATCATCATTGCGCCCACCATTTTGCAAAGGTCAAGATGGGTAGTAACAGCCCTTGTCACGCCCCTTTGCGCCCTTGTTACAGGCTTTGGCTTTTTTGGAACCCTTTGCTTCTCTTTCTCCTTTGGTGGTTATTCTTCTCTAGAAATCTTGGTCTTTTTTGGCAGCCTCCATTATTGCCTTTGCAGATCTGCAAAATACGCTTTTTCAGATCCATCCAAAGAACTGGCATTCATGGACTTGTCAGCAGAAGCTCAAGTTAAGGGAAAGCTTATTATCGATGGTATTGGTTCAAGGTTTGGCCGTGGAGCCTCTTCTTTTCTTAGCATCGGTCTTATCACCATTTGCGGCTCGCTTGCCAAAAGCTGCTGGCCCGCCAGCATCCTAGCTCTCTTTTTCACGTTTGTTTGGGTGCGCGCCTCGCAAAAAGTGGGAGAAGGGATCACTTTCAAACAGAAAGAAGAGAAGCGCACACTCGCCTGAAAAGAGTTATTTCTTTATACTCAGCCCGAAAATTTCCCTCTATAGGATAGCATATGAACATCTGGACCTCCCTTCTCTTCACATTAACAGTACCGCTAACAGCAGCAAATTTGCCTGCATTAAATGATACCCCATCTTTCGATGATGTGTTAGAAACTCCTCTAGAGCCCTCTACAGTTACTCCAGCCTTTTTTCAAATCGATGGTCGTGGCGATTGGATCCAACCTTCAGCTCTGCAAGTGCCGAGAAATTCGCAACTTCAAAGTGCCGTAATGGAAAGACTTGGCTACGCCGAAACCGATGCTAGAGCAGGTTATGTGTTTCCTTGCGGATGTGCCATGTATTCTGTTGCTGCAGGTTACCAAAAAACATGGATCACCCTAGAAAATGTCGATTTGTTTGATAGAACCAACTTTCAAAATGCTTACGTCACATTAGGCGGGAAAGTCTTTGAAGGAGACTGGACTTATCAGGGAGAATTTCAATTCAACGCAGACCTCGATTTAGGTGGCAAGCGTTGCTATCTCTATTTTTACGGTGGATGGGCAACCTATGCATACCTTCCTTGCCTCTCGATGTCTGCCGGTTTCATTGGGCGTTCAGGCTTACGCCAAGACAAATTTTGGCCTGTCCTTGGTTTTGAGTGGAACATCAATAGCCAATGGGAAATACACGCTGTTTATCCTGTGAATATTTCTGTTCTTTACCGCCCTATTAAACCTATTGCTATTGGTTTGACAACCCGGTTTATCAACTCGCGTCACCGGTTGAAACAAGACGACATTATCCCTTCAGGAATTTTAGAATATCGCAATGCTGGTGAAGAGTTAGGCATCACTTACTCACCAGGCCCTTTCTTCAGCATCAATGCCCACATCGGTTATATGTTCCGGCCTGATCTGCAAGTCTCTAATACATGGGGCGATGTGCTTACAGATCTGAAAGCTGACGGCAGTTTTTACGCCGGTGGCAGCCTCCTCTTTAGATTTTGAGAAATGTGTAACGCATTGTAGCTTTTCTTTTGGGAAGAGTGGGGGCTTTTTAAAGCCCCCTGAATTGATTAGAATGCGTATTGTAAGCCGACAACAAATCCTGAGAGAGAAAGATCGCCTCTTTGAACATTGTGATCAACAAATGGTTGTTGATTAACGTTTAGAACAAGGCTACCTGGTCCGATTGCACCTACAAGCGGCGTGTTGGCAAAATTTTGAAATTGATTGATATTCAGATAAATGTGCTGCTCCCAACCAAATCTGACCGTCAAGAGATGGCGATTGCAATTTAGCCAATAGTTCAACGAAGTCCAAAAGCTGTATCTAAGTTTAAGATAGATGTGTGGTGGGAATGTGTAAATGTTTCTGCAGCATCGTTAGTAGCAGTTGCTTCTACGACTGCGGTAGTTACAGCATATGATTGTCGATCATTGAACCATCCCCAAAGGATAGACCCTGCACAACTTGCGTAAAGATCGAGTCCTCCGCCAACAGTGTAGTTAAAGTCAAAGCCGGCTCTTGCTCCAAACGCACTAAATTTATGTTGTGCTTCAAAAGCAGCTGAAGAGCCGAATGTTGTTGTAATACCATCACTCAAAAATGTTGATTCAAGAGCTATGACCTCTTCAAACTTCTGGTTGGTCCATAAGCCTCTGAAACCTCCAAAAAATCTGATTGTGGCATCACATGTCACAAAGAACTCTTCGCTCAGTTCAAGATCTGCTTGATTGAAGTTGAATTTCCATCTGGGAAGAATTGAATATGTAATAATAGCCTCATCCGAAGCAAAGCCGGCAGCTGGTTCTCGGACTGAGAAATAGGCAGGGATAATAACCGTACCTGACGTCGTGATGATGGATCCACCCTCTGGTGGTAGTGTGCTTATTGATGTTGCGCTTGATGAAAGAGCTCTTGGTTTATCGTTGGTTGAAAAATAGGTATACGAACCTCTGATATCCCAAGATTTATTGCACGGCTTAAATCCAGCCATTGCACGGACGCCTGAGTCCCATTTTGTTTTGAAGAATAGATCTTTACCATCTGCGGTGTTGGCAGTGGTTATGGCTGTTGTGTTAGCGATATCATAAGCTGATGCGTAGGACATTCCTTCCTGGTCTACGTACCAGGCTAAATAGTCAACTCCTGCAAAATAATGACTTTCACAATTGTCTAAAAAAGGATATGAATATCCCTCATTCATGGGGCAGTCGCAATTATCTTGCCAGTTTTCAGCGACAACAGGTGTTACACAGGCAACCCCTATCGCAATAAGACTTGAGTATTTCATCAAAAGATCCTTTGTTTGTAAAAATTTACATTTACATCGACATGGATTTTAATAAAATGAAAATCATAAATGGAAGAGTTGGCGGCTCAGAGGAACGACCTTTTTCCCTAAATGGGTGAGAGAATCGCCTACATTTACCCAAATAAATTCCTGATATTCGTCTGTTGGAATAGGATTTTGGTCGACATCTATCTGAAAACACAGGTCGAGTCGACCCGTTTCACGGTCCAAGACCTCTCTGATAGGCGTCACTTTAAGAGCTTTTGTGATGCCGGTCTCTTCTTGAAGTTCTTTTAAGATGTGTAAAATGGGGTCTAACTGTTCAGGACCTTCCGTGATAGAGCCCGATGGTGGTGTTTCCCAATAGCCCTTGTACTGAGTGACATTCTGCCCTCTTTTTCCAAAAAGAATCTGGTCTCCTTTTCTAACCAGACCAGAAACACCGACAGGGATAAATGGAAGCTTGCTGCGCCATTCTTTATCTGTTGTGTAGGCGTAAAGGTAACGGTACGGAACAAAATAACCTACGATCTTTTTCCCAATCTCCTTTGCAACAAAAACTTGTTCCTCATAAGGGCCATTCCAATCGAGTGGGGGCAATTTCGGTGTCTTAATTTGTTTGAATTGCATCAAGAGATCTAATAAAAAAAGCTTTAAGGGTGGCCCAATTGCCACTTCCTGGTGGAAAAGGGGGATTTGGAACGAAGCGGAGAGTGATCAAACCTGCAGATATTGCCGATTGCAGCCCAATTTCAGCATCGTCGATAGCATAGGAATTAGCAGAGTTGACCTCAAGCTCATCCACAGCTAGTAAAAAGGGATCTGGAAAAGGTTTCCCATGCTCGACCCTGTCTCTTGTCACAATTGCGTCAAAAAAATGACCGATTTTCAGCTTCCCTAGAATGGGGCCTACCCATTCCTCCCTTGATGAGGTCACTAAAGCCAGAGGGATTTTTTTGCTTGTGGCCCACTCTAGAAAGTCATTAGCGCCTTCAATTAAAGGGGAATCTAAATATTCTTCTTCGATAAAATTTTTATAGATTGTTTGCAGCTCTTCAAGAGGCAAATGCAAATCGTGCCGTTTTTTTAAAATAGGCAACATTTCAAAAATGGGAATGCCATTTAACGATTGAAACTCCCCTTCATCTGCCTGCTTTCCTTGCACCAATAAAAACTTAACATAGGCCTTGAAGAGTGAGGGATAAGATTCGATCAATGTTTGATCTAAATCAATGCAGATCGCTTCAACTTTTTTGGTTAACATGGTGGTTCCATTCGATCCAATCAGGATGCTCTTTTAATACTTGTAGAATGTCTTGGTAATCGAAATTCTTTTTCTTTGGGTAAAGTTCCTCAAAAATGGCCTTGAGCAGTTTATAATCATCTGGCGTATCGAGTGTCAAACGGATAGAGGACAAATCCTCTTTCTGAAAGACAGAAAAGGGTTTAAATCGACCCCAATGGTGACGGATGTAAGGAGTTACATGTTCTCTGTCATAAGGTTCTCGAGCCTCTTTCCACGCCGATTCCAAAGCTTTAAACGTAAAAATTTCGACATCCATTCCTCTAGGAAATGTTCTTTCCAACGTATTGGTGAGGTAATCGACATCTTCCTCCTCAAACTGTTGTAAATAGTTCGAAATCATCTCCGGGTCTGCCAAGGGGCAATCAGAGGTGATCCTGACGATGGTTTTAAGCCCATTTTCTTTGGCAGCTCGATAGGTTCTTTCAAGAACATCTTGTTCGCTTCCTCTGTAGGTGGGTACCTTTAGCTTTTCACACAGTTCGACAATCGGAAGATCTCGGTCTAGGGTGGTTGTCGCGACAATGGGGTTTAAACCAGATAATCTTTCTAATAATAGCTCTAAGAACGACTTATTGCACGCTTGAAGCAATACTTTCCCTGGCAGCCTTTCAGACCCTAAACGGGCTTGAACAATAACCCCAACCTTCTCGTGCATTCACTCTCCCTAAACACCCTTTTTACCACAGATCCCCCTGGTCAATCCAAACAAAAAGCAACAGTCATTTATCGGATGAGCAAGCAAGACGTCAACCTCGGTGATAAGAATCGTATAAAAATAACAGGGTGAACAGGATGAACAGGACAACCTCCGCAACAAAGGCAATTAATTTGGTAAAAATAAGCGAAAAAAAAGTTTGGACTGTAAAACTAACTTTTGGCGAAGCACTTTATTTCCATATTTTTCACCATTGTAGAATAATGCTAGGCAGAGCTTATCCTGTTCACCCTGTTAAATTTATAGGATGCTCTTTTCAAGATGGCTTTCTGGTTTTAGGAGTCTTTGACTTGGATGTAGACGTTGGTTTTGCCCAGGGGAAGGGGCAGTTCAATACTTTTAGGATCAGAAAGGGGGCGTCCCCTCTTGTTTCATTCAAATACCAGCTGGTCGAAATGAAAATGGTCCCTTTTTTGGCTTTTTGCAACTGCTGACCCAACTTTCTGATCTCGTCATCACTCAATGTAGACCCATAAAGGTAAATGGCGTCCGCTTGGCTAAAATCTGCAGTGAAATAATCACCTTCAACAACAGTAATTCCTGACTTTTTGAGCCGTTTTACAAACTCCGGCACTTTCTCGTAGGCAACAACACTACAACCCAAGACGTACTTGGCAAACAGAGTCACACGCCCCCTCCCTGCACCACATTCAATCAGCTTAGTGTTGCTGCCAAGTTCAGCTGCCTTCGCGATTTCTGCAAAAGTGGTTAGTGGAGTTTCGCCATAGGTGTAGGCAGAAAGGTGCCCCTTTCCCCTCTTTTCGGCATAAAATCGGGCCACTCTGAAAGGGTTTTCAATAAACCCCTTCATGACTAAAGAAAAATCGGCTCTGGCAAAGGGCCCATTTCGGTAGTACCTGAATACAACTTTTAGATACTCGAAGGCATCAAAAGCTAGAATTTTAAGCTGTAGTGGTACGTAAAGAGAAGCTTTCCCAAAACTTTTGACTAAAGGAAGAGGCGGAAGACACCATAGGCCACCAAAATAAACGTTGTGGTCGATAACAAGTCGTTGAATGCCGTGACAATAGGGCCGGAAGCCACTGCAGGGTCGATATTCATACGGTAAAATAAAATAGGAGAAAATGTGCCGAGACAGGTGGCAGTCAAGCAAGCAAAAAACAGCCCAGACGCGACCATGAGGCTAACCTCTAACGAATCGCCGCCGGTATGGTAGACTCCCCATAAACTCAAGAAATAGATGACGAAACCCCCTCCAACACCAAAAATAAGGCTCAAAATGGAGCCAACGACTAGCTCGCTTGCAACGGCCTCTTTTCTTGATGTAGCAGAAAACTCCCCTTGAGCCATCCATCGGACTAAAATGGTACTGCACTGAATGCCCACATTGCCGCTCATCATAGCAATCAAAGGGACAAAAAATGGGACGAAGACAAACCAGCTTAAATCTTTAAAGTGGGTCATGACGGTACTTGTTGTAATACCGGCAAACAAGGTGACAACCAGCCAAGGGCTTCTATAAAGGATTCTATTCCAGGTCGGGACGTCCTCAGAAACCTCTTCTGTTGTACCGGCAAAACTTGCGATCGTCTCATCCGCTAAATCTCGCATCGCTTCGACAGCATCCTCATACGAAATGACACCCACTAGCCTCCCCTCATCATCGACCACAGGCAGTGCGGTAATGGAATAACGGTCTACCAAATCGACCACATCATCTCTTGGTGTATCGGGAGAAACTTTATGCTGAACCGGCGCCATGATCCGTCGCAAGCTGGTGTCTTGCGCATTGACGATCAAGCTGCGGCTTGGGACAACGCCGATCAATTCTCCCGATGGGTTCACAACAAAAACGGCGCTTGTCAGGTCAATTCCGGGATTGTTTCGGATGGCGCGGCTCACATCAATGATCGTTTGGTCCAGCCCAAACGAAAAAAATTCGTTGGTCATCAAACGGCCGGCACTGTAACGACTGTGAGACTGGAGTTCTTTGATTTTTCTGCCCTTTCTAGGCTCTAATTGATCAAAAATTTTCTTTAACCTGCGCGCAGGGAGATCGTCTAATACAGCGACTGCCTCGTCGGGCGGCATTTTATCAACAAGTTTTTGAATATCTTGGTCGCTTAGCTGTCGTAAGATGGCCGAACGGGTGTTGCCTCCCGTGTGAATCATAAAAATACTTTTTGATTCTAAGTCGGGCAGGTTGTCATAGACGATAAATCTGGCTCTTGCCGGAAGACGGGTCACCGCATGGGCCAAGTCGATCGGGTCAAATTCCGATGCAATGGCCGCTACTTCATGAAGGACAACTTTTTGGGTTTCAGACTCAAAAGCATTATCTAGACACTGATCCAAATAGTCGTCGACAAGCTCTGTATGACTTTCAGGAACTTCTTTTGCCCCTGCATCACTTGTTTCGTCTTCGAATCGGTCCAACATGCGCTCACATTATAGATAAAAATATAAGCCCTTAAGCTGTTTCAAATCAAATACAACTTATGTTACCTTTTTAGTACCTATTATGAAAAACGTACTTCCCGCCAACAAAATCCGTAACATCGCCATTATTGCTCACATCGACCATGGCAAAACCACGATGCTTGACGCTTTGCTAAAGCAGACACACACCTTCCGCGATAACCAAGCGGTCGATGCAAGGGTCATGGACTCTTACGATCAAGAAAAAGAGCGCGGTATCACGATATTCGCTAAGCACACTTCGGTGATGTACAACGACACCAAGATCAACATCATCGACACTCCCGGCCACGCCGACTTTTCGGGCGAAGTGGAAAGGATTTTAGGGATGGTCGACTCCGTTCTTCTTCTAGTAGACGCTTTAGAAGGGCCTATGCCACAAACGCGGTTTGTGTTGTCAAAAGCTTTGCAAATGGGATTAAAACCGATTGTTGTGATCAACAAAATCGACAGACCTCACGCAGCTCCTGACAAGGTGCTCGACCTAACATTCGACCTTTTCGTTGAACTTGGCGCTACAGATGCACAGCTTGATTTCCGTCACATCTATGCTTCCGGTCTTTCGGGCTTTGCTTTTAAACACATCGGCGACGAAAGAAAGGACATGACTCCTCTCTTCGAAATGGTACTCGAAGCGGTTCCTCCTCCTGGCGGAGACATCGAAGAAAAGTTTTTAATGCATGTTTCAACAACTTCTTTTGACGACTTCTTAGGTCGCCAAGCTTCCGGACGTATCTTGCAAGGGACTGTTAAAAAGGGTGAAACGATCATCCACATCGATGAAAGCGGAAAAGAAAACAGACGGCAAGTGACCAAAATCGAAGGTTACCAAGGGATTATCAAAGTTGAGATGGACGAGGCGGGAGCCGGCGACATTGTCAGCATTTCTGGCATGCCCGAAGTGATCATCGGCGACACCCTTTGCTCACCTGAAAAAATCGTCAAATTGCCGAGGATTAAGCTTGAAGAGCCGACCGTTTCGATCGACATTTGCGTTAACTCTAGCCCCTTTGTTGGCCGCAGCGGAAAGCATGTGACCATCAATAAGATCAAAGAGCGTCTTGAAAGAGAGAAAAAGGCCAACATTTCCCTTAAAATTGACCTCACTAGTTCGCAAGATAAAATTTCTGTCGCCGGAAAGGGTGAATTGCACTTAGCGGTTCTAATCGAAGCGATGAGAAGAGATAACTTCGAATTCTCGCTCATGAAACCACAGGTTATCACCAAAGTAATCGAAGGTGTTACACATGAGCCACAAGAAAGGGCAACCCTTCAAGTGCCAGAAGAATTTGCAGGAAGTGTCATTGAAGAGATGAGCCGCCGTAAAGGTGAAATGCAAAATTTGACCACAAATGAGCATGGCATGACTCAACTAGAGTTTATGATTCCGACCCGTGGTTTGATGGGTTTCCGGAAACTCTTTCCTTACCATGACACGCGGTCTTGGAATTTTAACCTCTGTTTTTGACTGCTACATCCCTTTTAAAGGTGAAATCCCAGGCAGAAAGCGGGGCGTTTTAGTCTCGATGTGCCAAGGACAAGTGACTGGCTATGCTTCTTTCTCATTGCAAGAGCGTGGCGAGTTATTCTTATCGCCTGGTGAAGAGGTTTATCAAGGGATGATTGTCGGAGAACACTCTCGAGACAATGACCTCGAGGTTAACCTAACAAAGGGTAAACAGCTAACAAACGTTCGGGCTTCGGGAAATGACGAGAACATCGTCCTCACCCCTCCCCGCCGTTTCACACTTGAGCAAGCGATCGACTTCATTGCAGACGATGAGTGGATCGAGGTAACCCCAACCGTTATCCGGATGAGAAAAGCCCCAATCCCCGCCAAGCGTTAACACCCCTTCTTCTTAACACAAGTTCCGACCTAAACTTGGTCGGGACTTGCGTTTATACTTCTTTGGGTAATTTATCCATTGCTTGTTGAATTTCTGGCCAGTCTACTATTAAATCTACGACAAATTCTTTGAGAACCGGTTTCTGATGGTCCTGAATGCCAGGAAATATATCACTTAGCAGCTCATCAACCACTTTTTTCACACTCTCTATATCGCCTCCATCTCCTGTTCTCCCTGTTAAATTTACAAGAAGCTTTTACCTAAGTTGGTGGCACTGCCTCGGGTTCCTGCTTTTTAAGGCTTCGGGCGTAGAGCAGGCAGATTAAAGGGACGCTTAGAAGAAACACTGCTGCGGTGATCCGGGCAATCTTCTGCGGATTAGCCCCTGTTATATTGCTCATGCAAACAGCAAATCTGGAAAAATCGTGCCCCATTTTTGCTTCAGAAAGAAGTTTTTGCGGACTCATCAAGCCTGCAGTAATGGGATAGCGTGCATTAGACAGATGAGAAATCAACCCATAAAAGGTAAGAAAAAAGCCAAAAAACGGGTGTTTCTTAAAAAGCTGAATACCCCCAAGAGCTAGGGCTGTATCTAAAAAAAGTTGAGGAACTGAACCGGAAAAAGCATGCCAGGCTAATGTCCCGTCTGTCCCTAGTCGTTTACCTAACCAATTAGGCTTTCCATGCCCAGGATTAGCTAATCCGTCAAAATTTAGTTTAAAAAGAAAGCTTATCAAAGAGTTACTTGAAGAGGTTCTTGGCTTAATTGAAAAACTCGGTTTGACTCCGTTTGTGTAATCTGTGGTCATGCGATAGCCAAAAAAACCATGCCCAACAACTTCGTGCAAAAGAAGCATGAAACCTTTTCCATTAAGCATTGACCATGTAGCTATAGCAAAAGCTGCATCCGTAGCTAGTAAAGCTTTATAAAGATCTGGATCTTGGCTCGCCCCATCGACTTTCTTATTCAGATGGCCTATCTTTTCTGTTATCGGTGCAACAATGTTTTGATGGATAACATTCAAAATATTCATGCAAGCATGATAACTTATTTTAATTAAAGAAAGATTAAGCTGAAGAAATGAGATACAAATTCTACAGAGAGCATAAATTTGTAAGTGCCGCACTCAACGACGTTGAGAGGATAGCCGCTAAAATTGACTTTCGATCTCCCGAAGAGACAAAAAGGCTTCAGTTAGAGCTTGAAAGGTTAATTAGTATGCTAAATGGGCATGCTGCCTATGAGAATGACAAATTACATGGCCTACTGAAGGGAAAAAACTCTGAAATTTTGACACAAATCGAGAAAGATCATGAGGAACAAGAGCTCGATTTTAAGCACTTAATGAAGCTGTTAGATAAAGCTATTCAAGCCAAGTCGGAAGAGGAACAAGTTGAGGGTGGCTATCAATTTTACCTCTATTACAGAAAATTTGTAGCAGACAATCTGGCCCATCTTTACCAAGAAGAGACGACGATTTTGCCCGAATTGCAGCGACTCTATAGCGATGAAGAGCTCAAGAAAGTGGAAGCCAAAACCTATCACGAAATGACAGTCGATCAACTAGTCGGAATGATGGAGGTTCTCTTTCCCCACATGAACACCCACGACCGTAAAGCCTTCCTTCAAGACATTAAAGATGCAGAGCCCGACAAGTACAAACTGGCTTTGCAAAACATTGGCCCTACGCTCGACACCAAAGACATCCCTGTATAATGTAGCTTAGGCTTTAGCCTGAGTTCGTTTTTGCGGGTTTTAACCCGCAAGCTTCCAGCAGGACTAAAGTCCTGCAAAACGAGCTCAGGCTAAAGCCTAAGCTACATTTATGTGGGCTTTTTCTTAGCTTTGATGCGGGCGACTAGGGCTTCGAATTGGGGGGTAGCCTGGACGGCATCTAGCCACTCATCTTCGATGAGCTCGTCTGGAGGGGGAAGAACTCCCATCACATCGGCTCTTTCTAAAAAGTGGTTAGCGGCGTCTAAGTTGCCCTGCAACGAGTGAAGGCAGGCTAAATGGTAGCTAGCATGCAAATTGCCATGGCGACGGGCCCACTCTAAACGATCTTCAGCCTCACGGAATACCGACTCCTTTCGAGTAGGAAGTGAAGGGTCGTCCACAAGTTCTGCAAAGCTTAAAAGTGACACTCCCCATTCGGCAAAAACCACATCATCTTCCGGGTCTTTTTCTGCTTGGGTACGAAAAAGTTCAAAGGCCTTCTCAAAACACTCCGGCTCATTTGTTGCTTCTCCTAAATGGGAAAGGGCCGATGCCAAATTAAACCGCACATAAGGATGTGGTGGCTCAGCCGTCATAGCCCGCGTGAGAAAATAGATGGCTTTTTCGTAGTCGGAGATCTGCATGGTTTGATCGCCTAGCAGGTCATAAGCACATCCCAAATGGTACAACCATTCACTCGGAGCCGCATCATTTCCGAGGGATTTCAGAGCCTGTTCAAGCCTAATAATTGCTAAACTCACATACGCATTGTCCTGCGTCAATTCAGCAAATTTTAAGAGGCAAAAGCCCCAATCTGCATAGAAAAGAGCTGGTTTATCTTTCAGATGGTATTCAGATTCTGCAAAAAACCAGGAAGCCCTTTGGATCGAGACAATATCCCCTTTTAATTCTCCTAAAAGGGTCAATGCACGTGCTAAACCCCAATATCCATCTCCGGATGTTGGATCGACAGAGAGCGCTTCGAAGTAGGCATCACAAGCAAGTTCTATTAAACTTTGATCTTGTAAAAAAGAACCCTCTTCAAAATATCCTTCTGCAAGAAGCTCTAAAGGACGGTTATTTTCCGGATGAAGATCGGCGACATACTCTAAAAGATTTTGCCCCTCACGTAAAAGGTCGATCCGCTCTCCATCTGCACCCATTCCAAGAAAGGTTTCACCCAGCATAAGGGTCATATCGGCAGAATCATAGCCGGCTTCTTCAGCCTTTTGAAACTGTTCTAAAGCTTTTTGATAAAGCGTTAAGTCCCCTTTAAACCGAGCGGCATTGAGGTAATATCTTCCCTTTTCGACCCATT
Organism: Parachlamydiales bacterium; assembly: GCA_963765145.1. Taxonomy (GTDB): domain Bacteria; phylum Chlamydiota; class Chlamydiia; order Chlamydiales; family JAJFMK01; genus JAGVKY01. The sequence continues at coordinate 233,780 of CAVXVG010000026.1, read as the reverse complement.
CTTCAACCCCTTCATTGGGTAGTTCCGGGGTAAAAAAACGGATGCTCCAGTTCAATAGCTCTTCAGAAGGAGATTCTTGGAAAAGGCTTAAGCTGATCACCCGAAATAGGGGTAACATCTCTTCTTGAATGCCCCCTGTTAGCCTTTCGCCTCGCTCGAGCCAACGGATGGCCTCTTCGAGGTAAGATCGGTCTTTCAACAATCTTTGGAGAAAAAAATAGCATTTGGCCAAATCAAAGCAGAGGCTGCCCCTTTCCATCCCAAAAGAGATGGCTCGTTTCAAAAGTGAGATAGACCGGACAAAGTCCCACGGTTCCTCGCCTTGCAAGCCAATTGCATAGTGAGTTAGGCCCCATCTCCATAAAAAAGAAGGGCTAAGTTTTACACCACCCGACTTGGCGACCGAGGCTACGTAGGGGAAAATTTCTAAAAGATCTGAAGACAAAAGCTCTTGATTGGTCTCTTTTTCAATCAACAATGTCTCAAGATAAAGAGCCCAAAGTTCTTCAGAAAATCTCCCTTTCTGCAGCATCTGGATCAGTTTTTCTTTTGCCAGATCTAAATTTCCAGGCTTTTCTAGAAGCTCGAGCATATCCTTTTCATCCTCAGGTTCTGGAGGATGCAAGGGAGAAGGGAGCGGTTTTAACGGCTTAAAAGAGTTCACGGCTCACCTATTATATCTGATTTCAAGCTAACAGACCCTAATATTTTTTCTTTACCCACAATTGGGGGGCCGCAGATGCCAGATCTGCAAAGATAGAGTGTTGTTTGACGGTCAACGGGACGGTACGGTTCAAGCGCTGGAATCAAAGCCCGCTTCAGGTCTCCTTCTTCTTCCAAAATCAAAAGAGTACTATGTGGATGATAGCTTTTGAAAAATTTTTCCTGCACTTCTTCTCTCAAATGGCCCTCTTTATCAAGAGCAAGCACGTAAGTAGTCGCTTGCGGGTCGTGGTACCTCAAAAGATTCATCATACTATAAAGATAACCGGGAGATACCGACGAAAGAGGGACATTCAAGACGCCAAAAAGGGCCTCAGCCCTCTCTAAATATTTCTTATCAAATGTCATTTGATAAAGCCGCAGAAGATTTTCTCCGTGGACACTATTGCCGCTTGGCTCGGCCCCATCAGCAAACTGCGCTTTTCTCAAGATCAAATAGGGCTCAAATTGATCAGTCTGATAATACCCACCCTCTTTGATCCGAAATCGCGTTTCTACCTCTTCAGTTAAATCGATCGCCCAACGAAGTAAAGTGGTCTCTTGAGTGGCTTCAAACAGGGATAAAAGTCCACGGATCAGGTGGACAAAATCATCCACCGTTGCATGGATGGCCGCATCCCCTTCCCGAAATCTGTGCTTAAGTTCCCCGGAAACCCACAGAGAGGTCAGTAAAAATTGGGCGCACATCTCTGCAGCCTTTAAAAACCGTTGCACCCTTAAACTTCTGCCTGCTTTGGCAAGGGCATTGATGATCATGCCGTTCCAAGAGGTCAAAATTTTATCATCTTTTTGCGGAGGCGTCCTTTTTCTTCTTGTTTTCAGTAAAAGAGGGACTGCCTCATGTAAAAGTGCTTTAAAAGCTTTCGGTTCAACACCGTATCTTAAGGCAAATTCTTCCGGACTATCAGGTGTTGCTATGACAGAGCGCCCCTCAAAGTTGCCAAATGGGGTGATATCGAAATATAGGCAAAGAAGATCTGCATCTTTAGGATCAAACAACGCCCTCACCTCATCAGGTGTCCAGGTATAGTAAACCCCCTCTTTTCCTTCAGAGTCTGCATCTTGGGCCGAGAAAAAACCTCCATCGTCGCCCCTCATTTCATCCAAAGCATAGTCGAGTGTTTTGATCACGACGTCTTTTAATACTTCATTGGACTCTGCAAGGTAACCTTCCAAATAGGCCTCGGCAATGATCGCATTGTCATATAACATTTTTTCAAAGTGAGGAACCCTCCACTTTTCATCAACGCTGTAGCGAGAAAAACCCCCGCCTAAATGGTCATTGATGCCGCCACGAGCCATTTTATCTAGTGTTTTTTCTACTAAGAAAAGAGCTCTGCTGTCCTTTCTGACTTTCGCATAGCGCGTCAAAAAGTTTAGTTGATACGCCAACGGAAATTTAGGAGCCCCTTTTAGTCCACCCCAAATTGGGTCGGCCATTTTAAAGAAAAGTTCTGCACTTTTATCAATCGCTTCTTTGGGCGGAACAGGCCCTTGCTCATATTGGTTAGTAGAACGAATGACCTCGATGATTCGATGGGCTTGTTCTACTAGTTGAGCCCTTTCTTCTCCTTTCCACACCTCTCCGATTTGTTTGGCCAAATCGATGAGTCCCATGGAACCGCCTCTATTTTTAGGGGGCAAATAGGTCGCAGCAAAAAGAGGGTGAAGCTCCGGAGTCAAAATAAGGTTTAGCGGCCAACCTAAAGCCCCTGAAACCATCCCTTGAGCAAATTCCATATAAAGGCTGTCCACCTCGGGCAACTCTTCTCGATCAACTTTAATGTTAATGAAAGTTGAGTTGAAAAATTTGGCTACCTCGGGATCTCGAAACGACTCTTCTTCCATCACATGGCACCAGTGGCACGTGGCATACCCGATCGATAAAAAGATAGGTTTGTCCTGCTCTTTGGCTACAGTAAATGCCTCTTCTCCCCATGGATACCAATCGATTGGATTGTGCGCATGCTGAAGAAGATAAGGAGATTTCTCGTTGATTAAGCGGTTGGTGTGTTCGGGTTTTTCTTTCATGACACTTGGACACTCGCATGGCTTGCCTTTTTTGATCAACTCTTGCGATGATCTTTCCACTTCAACAGGTGATTTATGCTAATTCCGATGCGAGTTCTTCTAGATGTGGCCAAAAATAAGGGTTTTGGATGTGTTGCTCTCAACGTCAACAACATGGAGCAAATCCAAGCGATCATGGAAGCTGCCCGAAAGACAAAAAGTCCGGTGATTGTCCAAGCAAGCCGCGGTGCACGAAAATACACAAATGACCACTTTTTAATGCATTTGATGATTGCTGCCTCAGAGTTGTACCCAGAAATTCCTATTGTGATGCACCAAGACCACGGCAATGGCCCCGAAACTTGCTTAAGTGCGATGAGGCTTGGGTTTACAAGTGTCATGATGGACGGATCGTTAGAAGAAGATGGAAAAACACCTGCCTCATATGAATATAACGTCGATGTCACACGGTATGTGGTTGATGCAGCCCACTCTCTTGGCGTGTCAGTCGAAGGGGAACTTGGTGTTTTGGGTTCTTTAGAAACGGGCCATGGAGACAAAGAAGATGGCCATGGGGCTGAAGGAAAGTTGACGATGGATCAATTGCTGACCGACCCTGATCAAGCAGTTGACTTTGTCAAAAGAACTGGTGTCGACGCGCTTGCTGTTGCCATTGGGACAAGCCATGGAGCCTATAAATTTTCTCGCGCACCCGACAAAGAGGTGTTAGCGATCGACAGAATTTTAGAAATCCACGAAAAAATACCCGATTGCCACTTGGTGATGCACGGAAGCTCTTCTGTACCACAAGATCTGATTGCCGAAATCAATAAGCATGGTGGAAAAATCAGACCGACTTGGGGCGTGCCTGTCAGTGAAATTCAAAAAGGGATCAAAGCCGGTGTCCGTAAAATCAATGTCGACACTGATAACCGCCTAGCCATGACAGCGGCTATCCGAAAAGTGTTGGCTGAAGACCCGGCAGAGTTTGATTTGCGCAAATATATGGTGCCAGCCAGATCTGCGATGCAAAAAATTTGCGAAGAAAGAATGACACAGTTTGGTCAAGCAGGCCATGCTGCAGATGTCCCATTTGTTACCTTGGAAGAAATGGCCAAAAGGTATAAAGATGGAGTTTATGGCGAATCGGCAAAACCATCTAAAAACTACAGCAATTCCCGCTGAAAACGAGAGGAAGCACCCCAGCATGGGGTGAAGGAATGTAGCCCAGGGTAAGGAAACCCTGAAAGGGTGACGCAACCCTGGGTTATGTAAAAAATTGGCTGGAATTGCTGTAAAAACTACATAAAGAGAGGATAGGAGTGAAGTCTAGAAGAAGAGAGAGTTCGACCTTTAGAACAGTTATTTTTTCGTTCTGCACGGCGTTGGTTCTTTTTGCCCTCCTCCGGTCTTTTATTTCAGATCCTGCAGAAAAAGTGGCGGCCACACCGCCACCTGCTCTTCCTATTGAAGCCGCAAAACCGATTGTGATTGTCCAAGAAAGGAAAATCGCACCCATTGTCGCTGCAGAGCCTATTGAAGAAGTCGCTATTGTTACTCAAGGAGCGCCAGCACCTGCTATCGAAGCAGTAGAACAAAAGCACACCGTGAAAGACAAAGAGACCTTATCTTCCATCTCTAAAAAGTACTACGGCACCGAAACCAAGTGGGAAATGATTTGGGAAGCCAACAAGACCACCATCCCCAACAAAAACAAAATACGCCCAGGCGTCACCCTCATCATCCCCGAAAAGGTTTAAGCGCAAAGCGTTTGGAGCAAGGAACGGCCTTGTTCGGTAATTCATCACTGTTCAGAGAGCTTTTTCTTCCGCAGAGTAAAGGGAAAATCTTCTATCTCTTTAAGGTTGATTAACTGTCTCTTAATTTCCCTGTTCTAGGCTAAAACTAATAGCGCTAGGAGAGAATATGACTGCCACACAACCTCTTCGTCAAAATGAACCTCTTACTGAATCAGCACAGGCTGAACAAGCAGTCATCGACCTTAAACGGGTAGGAAAGAGCCGCGACCCCGAAAAAATCGAGGCAGTTTTGAAAACGGCTACGGAAATTAATGAGAGTATCTTAGGTAAATTAGATAAAACGCCAGGGCTGGCTGACAAACAACGGCTTCTTTCTCTCTCACAAAAAGTGACCAAAGAGATTTCTGCATGTAAAACTTTCAAAAATACACTGATAGATCATAAGGAGAAAATCTGGAAGGGCAACTGGATCACCCAGTTTCTCTTCATGGCAATGCATATTCTTCCCAAAAATAAAGCCGTCATCGCTTGCATTGAATCTACAGAAGAAGAACTTAAAAAAGATAAGCCCGGCACCGATACACTACAATCTAATTTAAAAGAGCTTCAGCAGTTTAAGGAAGATAAAAAACTTTCGGGCGTCATGCTTGATTTTACGAATTTAATGATCAGTCAAATCGAAGCGCACATCAAGTTTTCGGAAGAAAAAAATCCCTATAGCAACACGCCAAAGTTTCTTCTTGTGGAAAAACTTCTAACGCCAAAAACAGAACAAGCGGCAAACCTTTTTGAGACTCCTACCTATGAAGAAGCTCGAGATGAAATCTTTCTGGATGAAGCAAAGGGTATCCTGACATTAAACAATCAGTCAGTACATGAACAAACGTATGATCAGATCGTCGACAATCTTGCTATTGTCGTTTATAGTAAGCAAGATGAGGCTGTAGACTTTTGGTTAAAACAGCTCCTTGATGAGCCTGATAAACTTGACCATGTCATTCGCATTATCCACACCGATGGAAAATGCCCGCAGTTAAAAGCAGCCTTAGAACAGAAATCTTCATGGCAAGATGCGCTCCATTTCGACCATTTAGTTACAAAGAAGGTTGACTCTAAAGTGGCAACTCAACTCATAGAAATTGGAAAACTCGACGCACAACAACCTCTTCCCACCTATGCTTGGAAAACACTTCGAGAATTACCCCTCGAGCAGCAAAAGCTCATTTTTGAACGTTTTCCAAAAATAAAAGAGAAAGTCGTCAAAGAACTCTCTGAAATACAGCGCCAAATCAATGCAACAGAGATAAAAACCCCATCTGATGAGGAAAAAGTCATTCTAGTTCTTCCGCTATTTGAAGGCGCTAAGGGCATTCGTCAGGACGAAATTAAGCAACAACTTGTCGCTTCACTGTCGAAAGCCTACGCGACGGTCGAGAAGGGGGATGCCATCAACAACCATCCGCTGTTGGTACAGCTAATGGAAGAAAATCCTACCTTCAAAAAATTCATTATCGATAAATTTGCCGACGCTCTCGTAGAACCCAAAGCTGAAGAAGCAATTCAACTAGTAACTGCACCTTCTCTACTTCAAGAAGAAGTGCATATGAAAGCTTTGGAAAAAATGGCTGATAGAATTATCAGTCCATATTATCGAAATCTAACCAGCCTGCCAGCCGATTTCGATGAGGCACGAGCCCAAATCGTTGAGATCAAAGAAAAATTGCCTGATCAAAAGAAATTAGATCAGTTTCTAGCTAAAATGGACGCGGTCAAACAATCGTTCGCTAAAGCGCCTGAACTAGGAGAGCGGCTCAAATCTATAACAACCTATGCAGAGCTTGAAAAGTTTGATCGAGAGCTTGCCACTAAAAGTAGCGTACAATTCCCCCAAAAAGAGATCTCTGACTTAAGAGGCAAGATTACAAAACAAAAAGCGGCTCTTACCGACCTTGGCTTAATTGGGAAAACAACATTTTCACCTATCACTAGAAAGGGAACTTTCGACAATAAAAAGGCTTTTGCAGATCTTTCTTCTCGTTACGAGAAGTTAAACTCTCAACCACACAGCAAAGAACTCTTCTTGGAATATATGAAACTAGAACAAGAGTGGAACAGTTATTTTGGCGACAAGAGTATCACCACTACCTCTCGAGATCAGGCCCATGCCGCATTAATGACAATCGCCCTAAAACTTGTCTATCAGGGAACTCAGCCTGCTCCGCTAGACGTAACACCCTACCTTACAAATCTTTTAAACGGCCCTTTTGCATTTCCAGGGCTAGAGCTCACTAAAATGAAATTCATGCAAAACCAACTCATTCAAGAGCAGCTTTCGCAATTGCCAGAAACCCGCTAGCAAAGAGGACTTTGGCACGGTTATGTTGCATAACGCGAAGCGTTTGGAGCGCTAAACTCTTGTTTAGCTTTGACTTATCAGTGAAAGTAAAAGCTAAATAAGAGTTTAGCGCTCCAAACGCGTTGCGAATTAAAAAGTTCACTGCCTCAAGTGGTTAATATGCAAGAACGCCCTTTAACATATAAAAGATTTTCAGATTGCCCTGAAATGTAGGCTTAGTGTACGAATGGAATTTTTAAGGAGCCGCTTGTGCTTAAACACTCTATTCTTGCCTTTGTCTGCCTCACCTCTCCCCTTTCTGCTTTACCCATCGTTTGGCAAGGTGGAAACGTTGGTGATCCAACCGATCTTTCCGAACCTTTGAACTGGTCAGGCGGAGCTGTGCCCAATCAACCAAATGCTATTGCACAGTTTGATACCACAGGAGTGTCTCATCAACCAACCCTTGTAAGCGGCCTTCTTTCTTTAAGCAACATCACCTTTCCTCTCGAAGTAAACCCTTATTCTTATACATTACAAATCACAGGCTCTACCTTTTCAATCCCTTGCGATAATGGGGGCATTGTCAACTTGAGTGGAACGACTCAGACCTTCAATCTCGGCCAAACAGTCGCTTTTATTGGAAGTGCAGGCAACTCTACTAACAGTCCAAATGTCTTGTTGAACCTCTCAGGAGTTGGAACTGCATTAAATGTCAGTGGTTTTCAAATGCTTAACATCAGCAATACAGATGGATTGTGCAACGTAGCACTGGGTTCTGCCGATTTGACAGTTGGTTCTGCTAATGCCAACTTAACCTACGCCGGCACCATTTCCGGAACAGCCTCGGGCACTTTGAACAAAATCGGAACCGGAACTTTTGCCCTATCTGGAAACAATTTAACCAACTTCGATTGGGGTACCATCTTAAGTCAAGGGACCGTATCGATCGTCACTGCAAATAACATAGGGACAGGTCAAATTCTTTTTGATTCTGATACATTTCCTAGCACCACAAGTCAATTGCAGATCTTGAATGTCTCTCCTCTTTCCCTAGCCAACTCGATCCAAATTGCTCCCGGATTTACGGCTGAGATCTATGCAAACGAAGCTGTGACCTTATCGGGTGGCGTAACAGATCTTTCAAACAACGGAAATCTTTTCATTACAGGTCCCGGGTCGGTCACTTTTTCAACCTCCAACAGCAACACCTACACAGGCCTAACAAGCGTTGATGTTGATTCCTCATTAATTGCAGGGAATAATAACACCTTATCGGCTCATTCCGACCACTTCATTGATGGCACTCTATCGATGAATAACGGGACCAACGATTTTACGAATGAAATCTTTTCTCTATCGGGCTCAGGCGTTGTTGAGACAGGTCTTCACGGGACAGGCGCTTTAACTGTAATAGGAAATAACTCTACCTACTTTTCCGGTGCCCTTTCCGGAAATGGAGCTTTCAACCTTCAAGGCGGGGCCTTATTGCTGGATGGAGATAGCTCTGCCTTTGCAGGGACAACAGCTGTCACGGAAGGGGCTCAACTGACTTTAAACGGCTCTCTTGGAGGCACGACCACCATTGAATCCGGAACACTTTCCGGAACCGGAAGCGCTTCAAGAGTCACCCTCATGTCGGGAAGTACCATCTCTCCCGGAAATAGCATCGGCACATTGTCGTTTAACTCTTACACCCAAAACTTCAACACCATCTACAACGTTGAAATCAATGACGCCGGACAAAGCGATTTGATCGCCGTTTCCGGGACACCGGGAACTGCTGTTCTCAATGGAGGAACCGTTGTGGTCTATCCAATTGACGGAATCGACTTTGGGGCAAAATACACTATTTTAACGGCATCTGGTGGGGTGTTCGGACAGTTTAGCAATGTAACAAGCGCAGAAACCTCTCCTTACTTCATCCCCTTTCTCGATTATTCAGATCCTAATGCTGTTTTCTTGACGGTTAAAACAGCCCTTATCAATGGAGCGGTTTCTTACAACGAAAGACAAGTTGCGACCCAGCTTGATTCGTTAACAGCTAACAGCGATCCAGACCCTGAACTCAACAGCCTTCTCAACGCCTTAGTTGGGCTTTCTCCTGCTTTTTTAACCGATGCACTTGATCAATTAAGTGGCGATCCTTACACCAACGACCCTTTTATCGTCGGCACCCTGAACCGTCAATTTATCCGTCGTCTATATGATCCGATCCGTTATTTGGTGACCACTTCACCAGAATGCCTCCCCTGCACTCCTGATTTTGAGCTGTGGATAGAAGGAGGATGGAACCGAAGTTTTACTCAAAACGATGGAAACAGTTTTGGATTTAATTTGAACGGGTGGGAAATTACCCTCGGCGGACAAAAAACATTCTGTGATGCATTAACAATCGGCATAGCCGGGTCTTATGAGCATGACTTTGTCCACTACAACATCGACAGCCGAGGCAAACTAGATAGCGGTTTTGTCGGTTTGTATGGTCTTTACCGTCCTGAAGAATTTTATCTCTTGGTCGATCTTGCTTTTGGATACACCAACAACCGAGTCCAACGGTTTATCACCATAGGCGATCTTGATTTTGCGACCAAAAGCAACCCTAACATCTACGACATCACTTTTTATGGCGAAGGGGGCTTTGACATTCCGGCCACTTGGGCTCTTATCCAACCCTTTATCGGCATTGAAGCAAGCGGCTTTTTCAGACCTTCTTTTACAGAATCGGGCGCTGCAGACCTAGACCTCAACCTATTCAAACGTAACCGTGGCTCTGCAACAGGCAGACTTGGCCTCCACCTCACCACAGCCGAAATCTGCTCTTTTTCGCTGAGCTTTGATGGAGCTTGGAACTATCGACTGACTTCCGATCAATTTTTGTATAACCAATCTTTTGTTGGCTTTGGCACCCCCTTTGCCCTTGAAGGAGTCAGGTTAAACAGAAATAGCGGAGAGGCAGCCGTCACCCTATCAAGTCAGGTCAACGAAAACGTAAGGCTGTGGGCTGAATACGGCGGTGAAGTATGGAGAAATGCCTCCAACTTCTTCATAAGCGCCGGCCTCCAAGCTACCTTCTAACCCGAAGCGCTTGAAATACGAAATTTTGCCTTCTAATAGGTCCGCAGGACCGAAATATGAAAGCATTTAAGGTGAATCCTAAAAATAGCGTCGTGGAAAGTTTTCTCAGGACGCTATTATATTTTGAAAAGAGACAGGACAAAGTCCTTTAGGTGGTTTTTTAAACCCTCTCTAAATCTATTCTGTATTTTTCTGCCAGGAATTTAACAACACCATCCTTGGAGGTGAGCTTTGCACCATATTGGACGAGTAAATCGAGAACAGATTTTTTGTATTCACAAACATGGTTATCGTGATCAGGCAAGGAAAGAGCTGAATAAAGGATGCTGAAAGGCTCGTCTTTTGGTGGCTTATTCGGATCAGCCCCATTCTCTAGCAAGAAGGCAATCCTATTAAGGTGGCTTTCTTGGTTATGAGAATATACTCCCTTCTTCAAGTCTCTTATTAAATCCCGATTTTGGTAGATGACGGCCAGCTCAGACAGAGTTGTGACTTGAAATGGACTGTATTCGAATTTGCCTAACAAGATTGTCGTAAGCAGCAGATCGTCCTTATCAATGTCTGCGCTCTTCTTGAGGAGTTGCTCAGCTATATAGATGTTTCCGTTCATCATTGCTGCATAGAGGGGGTTATGTTGAAGGTCTAGCTTGGCTCCATACTCAATGAACAAATCTACTAAATCCTGTTGGTTAAACCACGCAGCTGTAGCAATTCCTATTCCACCTGATTGGTTAGGATCGACGCCGAAGTCCAAAAGTCGTTTGATAATTGGTACGATTGGGCCATCTCCAATCTTACAAAATGTTTGGAAATAAGGATTGAAATCAGCCGGAGTAACATCTAATTCAAATGCTATATCAAGCAATTTATCAAGGAAAGCACCTTCATCTTCACAAAAAGGGCTTATGCCAGTAAATGTCCTTTCGAGAATGTCAGGATCATTTTCGAAAAAGAAGCCTAGAATCTCAAACAGCTCTTGCCTCTCTTTGATTAAGCAGAGTAAATCCCTTGCAGACCTATATTTTTGGTTTGAGAGACAGTATTTAACAGGGGAGAATTGCTCGCTGGTTTTCTCAAAGCGGCTAAGCAATAGATTGACTCGTTCTGTTTCATTTGAAACAGCACCATAGGATTCTAGAAGTTTGATAGCCTGACTTCTAAAAGGTTTTGCAACACATCTATCAGCTATATCTACTAGAGAATACTGTAAAGAATGCTCTTCATACTGTTTATGAACATCTGCACCGTTTTCGAGAAGTAATTTAGCGATGGTAACATTGCCTTTTTGCAACGCATCGTGCAGTTCATCATGCCCAAATCCATTTTCTAGTTTAGCTCCATGTTCGAAAAGGAACTTGACTCCTTTTTCATCATTATTTCGTATTGCCTCCTTGAGTAATTGTCCGTAGCTTTGGTCTATGTCATAGCCAGCAGCAAGAAGCCTTTCGAGTAAATCAAAGAATTGAAACTTCAGTAGTAAGCATCCGGTTGTATCGATATGAGAGGATGCATCGGTTTTAGGAGAAACTTTGCCGGAATTAATCAAACGATCAAATAATTTCAAGATGATAAATTGCTCTTTTTCCTTGAGATCAAGGAAAACTATGGGGGCGTCACCTAGTATGATTCTTCTCAGTACTGCATTCAATACTTCGCTATATTGAGAGCTCCCTTTTGACTCTTCATAATTATAGTCAGCGATGGCAAGAACAGCATCGTAATCTGCGAATCTCAAGGCACATGTGATAGGATCCTGACCTATCGAGTTTTTTTTGTACCTTTCAACTAACTCTAGGGGGGTAATTAGATTAGTTGTGGAATTCATAGAAAAGGGAGCATCCATAAGGACCAAGGTGCCACCAGGGAAGGTCGAGGGTGAATCGACGAAGAACCTTGAGCCATAATTAACATTAGAAAAAGTAGCTCCGCTTAGCGAGAGTTCTCCTCTGCTGTAGGCGCTAATTGAACCTTTAGCAGCTTGGGCTACTCTATTTTCTAGCTTGAGGTGGTTCTTAGATTTTTCCGAATTTATTTCAAATGTATCAAAATTAACACTGTATCTGTCTGTACCAACATCGATTCGGGACATAATATTTCCTTATGTTATGTTGGGCCTGCGATATTAATTTATAACTGAAGAAAAGTCAATTTATATAGATAGCTTTGAAACAGAAAGTCTGATACAACCTTCCAGTCTTTTGATGTTTGGAGATTAACGAATGAAGACTTTCTACTCCCTCCTATCCCTCTGCCTTATAGTTCCCACCCTCCTCTTCTCCGAAAACAGCTACGAAAAACATTGTAGAGAGCATAGAGAAGCTGCTGCTACAAGGATCAAAAATCACGATCAGTTGATAAAAGAGGCAGATCGGTGTGATTTCCAACTGGTTGACGAACGTCTCGACAAATATCATCGCGCTTTAGCTGAAGTCATTCTATCCAAGCAAAACCTAGAACAAATCTTACGGATCCTTAGCCAAAGTGAAGCGAAAAAGAATCTTAAAGCAAAGATCGAAGACATCCGAATAGATGCTGAGATAACTCTCAAAAGATGTGAACAACTTGCAGTGCTTCTAAACAACAATATTTTCCATCTTTCTAACGCCCAAAAAGAAGCAAGAGAGCTTTTACCAAAGCTGCAATTGAAAAAAATTCCGAGCAGAAAAGAGCCTGCCCATATTCCCTTGAGTTTGGACGCCACTTTGCAAAGGGAGAAAAAGCGAAGGGATCTGTTTTATTTCACCTCAAAATCTGATCACACCTTCTATACCCAACAGTTTTACCAAACCACAGTTCAAAGTGACTCTCCGGAGCTGACTGTCAAAGTTTACGAACAGGAAAAGCTGCTCTACGAAGAGAATATCTCTCTACCTTCCCCTTCAGGCCAAGGATGGGATTTGCATTTGAAAGAAGATGGACTCCTTTACATCCCCAAAACGTTCCTTTCAAAGGAATATGGCCTTGATCTACGCATTGGATATATTTCTGAAAATCAATATTTAATTGCACAGAAAGCCGTCTATCCTAACTATAGCTTCCAGGTTTTTTCAGGCGAAAAGCTTTTGTACGCTCTTCATTTTTTAGAGCCGCCGCCTTGGCAATTAGGGATGTTAAAAAAACCTGCTTTGTCGAGCTTCTTAGAGCCCCTATCCAAACAATCGATTGCACTATCTGCTCCCACCGTTCCTTGCTCCAATGATAAAAAACATCCTGTCCTTGTTCAGTTTGTTCAAGATATGGGAAAAGACCCCATCTCATTAGCCCAGTATGTTCAAAACGAGATCGAACTCGATCTCATCGGGCTAAAAAATAATGGAGGAATATTTATAGAACCTCTTTACAAGCGAAGCCCCTTAATGACTTTTCTGGAAGGACAAGGTTCCCCCTCTGATCAATGTGCTTTTCTCCTCCATCTTTTAGAGATTGCCGGTTATAACGCTGTTTTGATTCCTCCAACTTTCTGTGTATCTCTTCCAAGCCATTTAGTTAGGAAATTATTGCTTACCGACTTACCAGATGGACAAGAGATCCAGCTCGCCTTTCCTGGGGTGTTAGTACATGATGGGGATCAACAAATCGTCCTTTATCCATGGATTAAAGAAATCCGGGTAGAGGAAGGATATGATCTTTACAGTGTACTACCCGATCCTTTTGCAAGCCCCGACAGATGGATTAAGGATTATCTCACAGGCAATGCGTCGGATGGAAAAGATGATACTGCTGCCGTTTTATTCCTCCAATTTTTAGAGGAAGAGCTCAAAAAGCAACAGTTATCGATCAAAGATGTTGGTATTCATCGCACGATTTGCAAAAAGCAATTTAATAGTTGGGAAGATTTTCCTCGCCCCTCTAAACAAGCCGAGAACCAAGAAGGGTTTCCCTTAAACCAGCCGTCATTGATGCAGATCACAGTCGGTTCTTGCGAAAACCCCTATAAAAGAAGGTCTATTTCTCTTCCATTGCCTAATTTGAATGAAGGGATCATGGAGCTCTCTTTTTCTCCTTCCGAATTCCGTTTGCAAATGGAGGATGTCCAAGGAAAGAGCCTTGTATTACCTCTAGATGCATATGACTCTACGCTCTCCCTCACTGTGTGCTTCAATGACAAACCTTTAAAGGCCTTTTCCTTTACGCGGGGAACCCGTACAGCACTTTGTTTTCATACCGGAAGGGTGACCACAAAACACCTCGAACTATTTCAAAAAGCTTATGAAACCGAAAAAGATGAAACTAAAAGACTTCATCATCTTCTTTCCTTCATGGGAATGGCCTATTTTGAAAAATGTAGCAGGGCTGAACAAATATTAGCTGCATTACATAAAATACCTCCCATTACTTGCTTTGCTGTAGGGCTTGCCAAACTTTCCCCTGACCTGTCGACCGGAGAACTCGTTTTCCCCCAAGTCGACATGCAATTTTATACAACTTATCTAGATGAGCCAACACCCTTAAAAACCGTTTTAGGAGGACAACTTCAAAATCATCTGGCGATCAACAACTCTTCTAATGAGCATCAAATTTTACGAGATCTTTTCCAGGATTCTCATCCGGTCTCGACAGTAAAATTGTTAGAAAATGCACACAGAGAAGATCGTGGCATACTAGCTTTAACTAAAGAGAGTTTTTCTCAGTTAGACAAAATCCCATTTCTTCAACTTCGCGCCCTTTCTAAAGGACAATGGGCGATTTTAAAAGAGGTTTTTGAAGATCCAAAAAGTAGCCCTCTTTCCTATGCCTACATGACTCCGGAACTCATATCAAATGGAAGAAATCCACCATCATATAGGGGGATAGGCACTTTGATTTTTAATCCACGTTTCAGCGCTGCCCTCATTTCTGACCACGACCATTTTATACATGGAGGCTATGGCTCGCCCCTTCCGCCAAATTTTCTTGTAGATACAAAGTTATCTCCTTACAAAAACGGTTTCACTCTTTTTAAAATTTCTAACGACCTCCTTTCTCTTCCAAAGCTAACTCCCACCAATCAGCAAGTAACGGAACAAATTCAGAAGACATGGTTGACTGCCGATGTCCGACCTGGCCACAAATTGGGAACTAACCTTGTTTCTGACCCCGTCGATGTTGTCACAGGTGCTTTTTATGTAGACGAAGTGGATCTTACCCTTCCCGGCCCTTTCCCTTTGCAGATTAGGCGTAACTACAGCAACCAAAGCCCACTTCCTGGCCTCTTTGGCTTTGGTTGGAAACTGGGGCTAAATCCCTATCTCCATGAAGAGGACGACAAACTCTTCGCTGCAGAAATGGACGGCACGGTCATTGTCTATCGTTTAAACGGAGATTGTTACGAGGTATTTGCCGAAGACAACCCAGAACTCCGCAACTTTGGCGGGACAGCAAACCCCTTCCACGCCTATATCAAAGACAACATTCTTTATGGGGCTGATGGCTCTAGCCGGATCTTTAAAGATCGTCTTTTAAGACAATGGATCGATCCGGTTGGCAACATCCTTTCTTTTGACTATGACGGCGAGCAACTCGTCAAAATTGAAAACTCTATCGATAGCTTTGTAAGATTCCATTACAACCCTGAAGGGAAAATCTCCGAGGCTTTCACCAAAGATGGCCGCTGGGTCAAATACCACTACACCTACCAAGGCGATTTAGACCAGGTCACTCTTCCGAACGGCGCTATCATCGCCTATGCCTACGATGGCCACCATCAAATCACACAAGAGTCCCGCCCTTGCGGAAGAGTTCTTGAGAACAAGTACAACACAAAGGGACAAGTAATTGAGCAGTGTTCTCCAGTAGGCTTGCAGCAACAGATTGTTCCAAGCGCCACCTTTAAATTTGAAGATGGGATGACCACTGTCATCGATGGAGAAGGTGGAACCACCCAATATCTTATCTACGACAAACAAATTTACAAAATCACCGATCCAGTTGGGCAAACAACCTATCAATCGTGGTTCATCGATGAGAGAAGCTACTTTGATGCGATTGGAGGGAAAGTTCTTCTTTGGGAAGGCAATGGAGCCTACTCCAATAGTTTAAAAACCACTCAAGATAAAAGAGGCCTGATCACTGAATACCGCTACGACGCATGTGGTAATCCTAATTCCTTCATCTTTTTAGACATTGAGAAAAGGCTGAAATATAATGAGCATCATCTTTGTGTGAAAGAATCAACCCTCAATAGGACTACAAGAACTTTCTACCATGAGTACCTGCCTGTAAAGATCGAAAAATGGGTCGATGATCAACTGACCTCCACAACTCATTTTACCTACGATGAGAAAGGCCATCTCATCCAGCAAAATGTAGATGGAGCTGTGAGCCGTTGGACGTATGAAAGTGGGCTACCCATTCAGATGATCCAAGAAACCGGAACTGAAGACCCAGATGTTGTAACGACTTTCAAGTACAACCGACAAGGGCAGTGCATAGAGAAAGTATCTTCCGACGGAATAGAGCGCCACGAATATGACATCATGGGGAACAATCTTGTCACTTCTCTTTACAACCGTTTTGGCCAACTTCTCTCCACTACCTACTTTGGTTATAACCAAAACAACCAGATGATCTGGAAGCAGGGGCCAAATCCTGAAAACACCCTCTTCATCGACTACAATGCTGCGGGCCAAGTCATGGCAAGTCGTCAGGCCCTAACGGAAGGGTATGCATACACACTCTACGAGTACGACACTCGAGGCGAACTCATCGAAGAGGTAAATCCCCTTGGCGTTTCTATATGCCGTAAGTTAGATGAGATTGGCCGTCCGATTTCTGTAACCAAGGCAGGGCTTACCACCCAATATATCTATGAACCAGGTGGATTTGTTGCTTCTACCCTCTCTCCCATGGGAGCAAAAATTACCCGAAACTACACCACTAATGGCCTTCTCGAAAAAGAAGTCTACCCAGATGGAACCGAAAGCACTTTCGTTTATGACCCTTTTGGACGTCCTACTCAGGAAGTCCGAAATGGGACCATCACAAACATCTTCTACGATGACCTTCATCAAAAAATAGTCCGAACCACAGCAAACATTACAGAAACACAAACCTTCGACACACGTGGCCTTCTCATCGCCTCAACCGATGGAGAAGGAAGCACCTGGAAGAAAACATACGATGGTCTTGGCCGAGTCAAAACAGAAATTTCTCCGGACGGACAGCAAACGACCTGGAACTACAATGGCGATACCATCATCTGCCACCTGCCATCGGGAGAAAAGACAGTTCAGCAATTTGAGTGTGGACAGCTCATCAAAAGCGAGACTTTTAACCTAAATGGTGATCTCATTGCCTCAACCAAGATCATCTACGACCACGAAAGGAATCTCAAACAAGAAATCTCCGGCCATCAAACCATTTCCACTTGGTTTAACACCTTGGGTCAACCTCTTAAAGTCGAAGATAGGTTAACCACTATCCTCTACCGTTACGACCCTTCCGGCCAATGCATCGCCACAACCGATGGAGAAGGTCGTACAACGCACTTCCAGTTCGACCCCCATGGGCGCCTCACAAAAAAAACTCTCCCTGATCATACTTCCATCGGATATACCTACGACGATGACTCTCATCTCGTCAGTTATGACCTTCCCGAAAACTTGTCATGGAAGGCCTCTTACGATCAGATGGGAAGAAAAACAAGCGAACAACTTCAATCTGGGTTTGAAGTTTCCCAACAGTGGCAATACATTTACGAAAATGGCCTCTTGCAACGTGCCATTGACCCAATGGGCCGTGCCCACATCTACTCTTACGACGCCCTATCCAGACTCGAAAGAGAGACAATCAACGACTTCACTCGCTCCTTCGCCTACGACAACCGCGGCCTCATCACCTCTGCCGAAAATAACGACTCCAAAGTGCTCCGTTCCTATGACACTTGCGGACGACTCATCTCCGAATCAACCTATCTCGACTCCACCCTTATCCAGCAAACAAACCAATCGTGGAGTCCCACTAACCGCATCCTTATCGTCAACGGCCATCAAAGAGAATTTTCCTACGAATCAGGCCGCCTAAAAACTGTCTCTTCTCAGGGCCAAACCCTTCGGTATGACTATGACTTGAGCGGCAACCTCGTCAAAAAGGCAACCCCATTTGCCACTGTAGACATTCACTACAATGCTTCCCTTCCCGAGAGTATCATCACCCATCTACAAGACCATACCCACACCGAATCTCTCAAATGGTCTCCATCAGGAAAACTTTCCTCACACAACACCAAAAACTTCTCCTACACTCCTCAAGGCTTCCTTTCTCAAGCTGGCGAAGAACACTTTTCTTTTAACCCTCTAGGCATCCGCAACTCTGCCAACCATACCTCCATCCCTCACGATGGCATCGATGCCTTTGGGAAAATCATCGCTGAGCTGATCGACTCCAAACCAGTCAAAACCACTTACAATGCTTTAGGACAAACAACTTCTCAAAACGACACCTCTTTCGAATGGGATCCTTGGGGAAATCTCATCAAAGTCACTACTCCAAATTCTACTTGGAAAGCCTCTTACGATTCCTTTGGTCGCCGCCTAAAGACCACTCACACTGCTGGATGGTGGCCCTTCCCCATCCACACTCTCTCCTATTACGATCCCCAACATGAGTTCCAAGAAATTGGTCTTCAATCGGGTTCAAATACCTTCTGGAAAATCTATGGCCCCAACTCTTGTGAATTTATTCTTGATGACAAAGGCAACTCCGTAGGCCTCCTCAATGATGCCGTTGGCAACCTAATCGCCGTCCTGACCTCCAAAAACACCTCTTGGACAAAAGAGCTTCCCTCAGCCTACGGCCCTCTCACTGCCCCTCCAACGACTTCCTCCCTTCTTACCTACGCCCACTCCCTCACCTGGCAAGGCAAACAGCAAGATCCTACCGGCCTTATACACTTTGGCGCTCGCTACTACGATCCCACGAGAGGCCGCTTTCTTTCGCCCGATCCGATCGCCTACCCCATCCCCCTTAACCTCTATTCCTATGCCAACGGAGATCCCATCAACTTCCGCGATCCTTCAGGAAGATTCGCCTCTACAATCTATGAGACTACACAGCGGTTCGTAGCAGACTCTTTTTTACCTCTACCTGTTTCGCACGTTTACAATCACATGATCCAAAGCTGCAATGCACTTTCTGCGTACTGTGCAAACAACGGCTTTACACGTTCAAGTCAATTTCAGGTAGGTTCATTTGATCTACCAAACGGCTCGATCGATTTTATAAATGGAATTAACAACACGGAAACAGAGTCTCTTGCAACTGTGACTCAATTGAGTAAATATGCTCAAGGAGCTAAAGTTCATGGTACCTATAACAGGTCAAATACAGTGCCCGTCGACATCTTAGAATGTATGGTTCAGCATATGGGATTCCATACGCCTCCCGTTCAACTTATAAAAAACAGATGGAATCATCTGATTGCTAAGCACGGACCAGATGCAAAATTTCTCCAATTTTGCCATAGTGGTGGAGCCGATCAAATCAAAAATGCGCTATTATCTTCGCCAGAATCGGTTCGAAAACAAATTATAGTTGTAGCGCTTGCTCCCTCAGTCATTATTCCAAATGAGCTATGCTTCCAATCCTATAACTATGTAAGCAGAAACGATTTTGTCACTTATCTTGACATTATGGGACAATTAAATCACGGCGATGAGCTAATGGTTTTAGATCCACATCCCTCTGCGGATTGGTGGGACCATGGAATTTCAAGCCCTACATTTGAAGTGCCCTTGCGACGCCGCATAAACGAATATATTAAAGATTATGGAGGCAAAAAATGAATTTTTTTTTATTTGGAGTGCTAGCAACTATGTTTTCTTGCTCTTCTTTTGAACCTCCAAAAGCCAACTATGGAAAAATAGCAAATGCAATTACAGCTAAAACTGCTAAAAAACTTGAAAATGAGAAGGGCTTAATCCCCGTGGGAACAGGGGGGCAAATGATGAATGATATACAAATGATGATGATAGGATTCAACTATTATCATGTGGTCGACATTGATACTGCCAGACATCTTTTAGTCGACTCTGTCGAGGAGTATCTGTCAGATATTAATGCTAGTGAAGAAGTGAGGCCTTATCTCCATGAATATCCTTTTACAGCTCAAAACGTTGAAATCGACATCTATTTTTACAGTTCTGATAGACATAAAGTTCTTACGGGTGAAATTATGATTGCAGCAGCCAAACGAGGGAAATTAACCTACTATATCGATGTCCCTGAAAAATACGACTTAAAAGCTATTCATGAAGAGACTTATGAGGATGCATTGAAGGCTGTTAATTCCACTCATTCCAACAATGACAGAAACTACAAATGAAATCGTTTTTTTTTGCCTTGGAATATTTGCAGCTAAAGGACTTCACTCTATTGCTGAAGCTGTAGTACAGCTTGATGAGGTAAAGAAGGAAACCCCTCCTTCATCGTTAGTAATTCTTCTTTCAGCTTTGGAAAAATCAACGCCATTGATGCCTATAATCACGCTGTCTCGGCTATTATAAGTCGTGAGGAATTTTAGGGCATAAGGCCAACTCCTTTCCACTTTCTTCTACAAACAAAGAGGTCACTTTGTTTCGAAGAGCCCTTAAAAAATTAAATAGGAAAAAGGAAACGAAAAAGGGAGACCCATTTCGAAGTTTTTTTTGTGGAAGAGGAGAAGAACCGTAAGCACATTCTTTAAAACAATCATCACATTAAATAAACACTATATTTTTTAGATGTAAAAAATAGGTTCACCTACTATTAATTTGCATCTATCATCGAAAAAGCCTTTTAACACCACAAGCTATTTGTCTAGGTTAATTCCCAGGCTGGTTAATTTTAGAACATATTCTTCATTCAACTTTCCATTTTTATAACTATAGCGCTGCCAATTTACCCAAGAAATAAGTTTTTTTTCATTTTGTTCTTTAGATATATTTAGATGTCCATTGACTCTCTTGAAATTACACAGTTTAAGGTACATGTCTTCCCAGCCATCGCTCATAGGATTCCAAACAAACCCCAATTTTTCAAGACGCTCTTTATATTCTTTAGAGAGCGGGCCATTCCTATAAGATTGACGTTGTCTATCAATCCATCTGCCTAACTTCATGTTTTTTTGATAGCGAGCCGGCACATTACAATGACCGTTTTCTTTTTGAAATTCGCATAAAGAGTTAAACATTTCTTCCCAGGAGTTGGCAAAAGGTTCCCAATTAAAATCGATCGCATCCAATTTCCCTTTGAAGTCAGGGCAAATAGTTCCTTTCTTATGTGAAGTACGTTGCCTTACAACCCATCGCGCAAGCTGTGAACTTTCAGAGGTGCTTGGAACATCACAATGTCCATTAGCTGCCTTAAATGCGCAAAGGGTCTCAAACATTTCTTCTCTTATTGCATTGTGAGGGTCCCAGCAGAATCCTATCTCCTGTAATCTAGTAATGCGTTCATCTAGCAATATCTCCTGCCTATAGTGATCGCGCTGGTGTGATACCCATCCGCCAAGTTTGGGGTTTTTCGGAAAGTATTGCGGTACATTGCAATGCCCAGCGCTATTTTTAAACTCAAGCAATTCACTGAACATTTCTTCCCAGGCATCGTTTATGACATTCCAGACAAATCCTAATTGTTCAAGCCTAACAATACGCTCTTGAGGCAAACAATCCTTTTTATATGTGTTCCGTTGCCTTCCAACCCATCGTGCGAGCTCCAAATTTTTCTCGGATTTTTGTGAAACACTGCAATGGCCGTTTTCTGACTTGTACTGCAATAATTCTGCAAACATCGCTTCCCATTGGTCATCATATGGATCCCAGACAAAGCCTAGGCTTATCAGTTTTTCAGCACGTTCCTTTGCAAGCGCCTCCTTCTTATAATCTCTGCGTTGAATGCTAACCCAGTTTCCTAGACTTGGCACTCTTTCATAATCTTTCGGTACGCTGCAATGGCCATTGTCATTTTTGAAATTACTCAGCTCGTAAAACATTTCTTCCCAGGCATTTTTATTAGGATCCCAGGCAAAGTCTAATTGTATAAGTTTCTCAAGGCGTTCTTTTGATAGTTTGTTTTTCTTAAATACGCTGCGTTGAACGCTAACCCAGGTAGCTAGTTTTGGTGACTTTTCATATCCTTTAGGCACAATGCAATGCCCATTTTCTTTTTCAAACTTACATAATTCTGAGAACATTTCTTCCCAAAATGAATGGAGAGTATTCCAATTGAAATCCAGCTCGTTGAGTTTATCAAAACGATGGGCAGATAATTTGCCTTTACTTTGCTGTAGCCGTTGTTTGGAAACCCAAGCACCTAGCCTGGGATTTTCAGAATATTCTTTTGGCACATTGCAGTGCCCATTTTTTCTTTTAAATTCGGCTAATTCATTATAAATTTCATCCCACAATGCATTTAAAGGATCGAATATAAATCCAAGTTCTTCTAAACGACTAACTCTTTGGCTGTCTAGCGTGCTTTGTCTGAATGCTTCTCTTTGATGTACAACCCATGAACCTAACTGCTTGTTTTTGTATTTAGGCGGGACGTTACAGTGCCCAATATCTTGTTTAAATTGTATTAGAGCGGCATACATTTTTTCCCAGGCGCTCTCATTTGTATTCCACTCGAATCCAATTTTTTCAAGCCTCTCTCTACGTTGTGAAGTAATCCTGCCATCTTTATAGTCAGAGCGTTGCGTTGTTACCCAAGTAGCAAGTCGAGGATTTTCATGATGTCCTCTTGGGACGTTACAGTGTCCATGCTTGTTTTCGAATTTGCACAGCTCCGAAAACATATTTTCCCATGCTGCAATATTTGTATCCCACACAAATCCCAGATCCTCAAGCCTTTTAATACGCTCTGGCAAGCATTTTCCTTCTTTGTATTGGTCACGTTGAGTATTCACCCAAGTAGCAAGTTGTTGGTTTGGTGGATGTTTTTGTTTTACGTTACAGTGCCCATATTCTTGCTTGAATTTGCTAAGCTCCAAAAACATCTCCTCCCAAGCTACAATAAGTGGGTTCCAGACAAAGTCAATCTCTTCGAGCTTCTTGATATAATTGAAAGCAAGTTTGTTTTTGCTGTAGTTTTGTCGCTGTTTTTGCGCCCACGTACATAGACGTTCATTCCGAACAGGGGCCATCCAGACGTCTAGATGACCTGTGTTTTGTTTAAACTCGTATAGAGCATTGAACATTTCGTGCCATGCTGCATCAAAAGGATTCCAAACAAAACCAATTTTATTCAGTTTTTCAATTTTATCTTTTGATAATTTGTTTCTTTTGAAAAATAATCTTTGGGTACCAACCCAAGAGTGAAGTTTAGGATTTTCTGAAAACGCGTCGGGAACATTACAGTGTCCGTATATCTCACTAAACCGCACAAGTTCACCATAGCGCTCATCCCAGCTGGAGCTAAGTTTATCAACAATAGCAGTCGTTATAGTTTGACGCAGAAAGTTTATTTCGAGTTCAGGACCTATAAACTCCAGGCGCTCTCTTAATCGGCTGTCATCAAATCCCCCTTTTCTGCCGATGTCTTCGCGCATTTGTTGGATGATTTCAGCCAGGTCTTGATCCTGTTCCAACATGGCTTCTAAAACATCCCAAACCTCTTCAAATTGAGTGCTCTCTAATGCGCTTTCAAGATTTTCATCCTTAGCTGTGTGTAGGTGAATAGGCAGTAATATATAGCCGAATTGTTTGCCGCCTGCTTTACGCATAGCTCTGCCGGCAGCTTGAACAATATCTACTCTGCTTTTTTTAGGAGACATAAACACAACCGTATCCACAGCAGGTACGTTTACGCCTTCAGTAAGACACCTTGCATTTGATATAATGGCTTGAGGAGCTTGTTCAAATTCGCGCATGATCTTTTCACGTGCGCTGGTTGACATTCCACCATTTACGTGATACGTACTAAAATTATCGAGGTAGGCCCCAGTTCCTTCTTCTGATCTAGAAGTGAATGACTTTGCTGAATCAACAGAGCTATGGAAGGTGAATATTTGCTTCACGTTGAACTTCTCAATAGCTGTCTTTAGAGCGAAAATCCGCGCAATTTGATTTGCCTTAATGACGTCGCCATTAACAATGACCTCCCCTCGCTTTAGTAGATCTCTCGTAATGGTTTCATCCGTCACAATTGAAATGACAATCTTATAGGGACATATGATCCCCTTAGAAGCAGCAGAAGCAAAGGAAAGCTTATGAGAAATTGCCCCATAAATTTCGGAATTATCCATGGAAAAAACAAGACGGAGATTCCCCTCCTTATCTTTTTTCTTTATGTCATAATGTCGTGGAGTTGCAGTGAGAAATAAGCGTTTTTGAATAGGAAGATTTTCATTCTTTAAAGCGAATCCAAAAGTCGTCCCATCTCTTCCAGTTGTTTTATGAGCTTCATCGAATATTCCTAAATCAAATGAATGCCCAGTTGGTAATCCCTGAGCAAGGACTCTGGAAGAATGGTATGTAGAGAAAATTATTTTGCGCTGGCACGTCTTGTTTTGAAGGAATGAGTGAATGTCTTCACTTGATGTCGTCACTGGAAAATCTAGATCTGTTTGATGCAGTACAATTTCATCTATTCCATTGGCCACACTTTTATCCGAACAAACACAAAGGAATGAATAATCTTGCCAAACCGTT
Source organism: Parachlamydiales bacterium (assembly GCA_963765145.1). GTDB lineage: Bacteria > Chlamydiota > Chlamydiia > Chlamydiales > JAJFMK01 > JAGVKY01. The sequence goes on along the minus strand of CAVXVG010000026.1, from coordinate 209,271 downwards.
TCCTTCATCCACTCGTGTAGCATTTGTCTTATCAAAGAAAGGGAGGGGACTAGAACGACGATGGAGTTAACATTCATTCTTTCTGCTAGCCAAAGAGAAATCAGCGTTTTTCCTGTTCCACAGGCCATTACGGCTGTAGTGCGGTTATTAGCTTTAAATGTAGAAATAATGGTTGCAAGAGCTTCTTCTTGGTATGGAAAAGGCGTCTTTCTTTGAAATACAATAGTTCCGCTCTTGAGCCATTCTTCAATACACTGAAAGTCTTCCTCCGTAAGAGCATCTAAGTCATTACCTTTTATCGCATAGAAATCCGTTCGATCTTGCATTAAGGCCGGAAGATCACATGAATTCGTAAAAAGTACGCGCTTATGAACGCGATCACTTATCCCCATAAAAGTAGAAAGTTCTTCCCAAGTCAAACTTGTGCGATTAGAGCGAAATTTAACTTGATAAGCATGATAGTGATCTTCCTTTGTACGGATAATCCCATCGGCGCCCATGTCCTTTTTAAACAGCCCCAGGGTATCGCGTAGGCTTATTGGAATTTCTTTATCGGGCCACACTTCAGCAGCTTGAGATATTTTTTGGGTTACGAAATATGCTTCAGCAAAGACTTCAAATGCATCCCCGCGTTCATGATCTGGTAATTTTGATATTCTATTTTCTAGCTGGTTAAAATTATTGAGCTTGCGAAAAAGTCCTGAGTCAACAAACTTTTTTGTTTTTAAGTGCTTGGGTTCCATTTATTTCAATCTACCTTTATTAAACGAGCATTTATAGCACCTTGAGATCTAGGTGCCACCAACAACAGTGAGACCCAAAAGTGACTTTGTGCGAATGTCGAATATATTGAATTATCAGTCATTTAAGGTAAACGCAATTTTGCGTAAAAGGATATGTCGCCCCTTCAGGGCTCCAAATGATATTTTATTCCTTTACCCTGACCTATCGGTCAGGGCTTTCATATTGCGGTCCTTCGGACCTATGTTTAGAGCTGTGGGCTGAATACGGCGGTGACGTCTGGAGAAATGCCTCCAACTTCTTCTTAAGCGCCGGCCTCCAAGCCACCTTCTAGCCTGCAGTTTGGAGTACTAAACGGCCTTGTTTGTTCGCAGCGAGTTCGATAAAATTCAGGTAGGATAGCGCTAAAACCCCCTTCGAGCGTTTATTTATTTTTCACAACCTCAAATTTCCCTCGAGATCTCACTGCCTGGATTGGCTAATTATGCAACAAGGCTGTTTAGCGCTAAAGCAAGCGGCAGTTCCATTCAGATTCTGTCTACTGATCAGTAAATTCCATCGAATTCGCGCCATTTAGGCGATGAATCATCAACTATTTAGGATAAAAGTGTATGTTCCAAGTGTCGGTCTCCACCTTGAAAGCAGGGTCTACAAGCACAATCTCATTGTGCCCTTTCAACTTTTTATATAACTCATTTCCAAGGGCTTTTTTATCTAAAAGCCAGTGAGTCATATTAAGAATTGTGTTCACCTTGGGCCTTGTTTTGAACAGAGGCATAGCTTCAACGATTTTTTCAGCAAGTTCTACAGCCTCATCCAGGCCTATCATGTCCTGATTAAACTGCGTTCCTTTCTTTCCATGGTAATCTCCCGGCCAACTAGGAGAATGTTTCATCTGGTGAGAATCTATTACAACAGCTGGCAACTCATTTGTGGCAGGCCTAAGAAGATAGTCAGCATCTCTTAATTTTGATCTATCGAATTTTTCATGATCGATAAAATGAAGATCACGCAGAAAGTCGGGGACGAAATAGGTTGGCTGCGCAATTGATTCAATCACTGCATTGGTAAGGCGATGCATGGCGCAATAGGCTAATAGACTATTTGGCTGTTTTTGTAAGATTTTCTGGATAGGCAGGGCTAATCTCTCAAGGTTCATGTCAAATTGGTCTCTTACAGAGCCGAGGTGCAGCGCGACAAAGTTGCCTGAGGGACTGAGATAGGCCCCACCAGATGAGCCATAGTCTGAATCGTGATAAGTGCTTGTAAAAGTCGCCTCAAATTGCGATGTCACGACTTTATGGATAGAAAGTTTTAGCGATTTACCTAAGGGATGATGTAGTAAGGCAGGTTCACCATTAATTTCTTCGCTTGGATCTATCCGCAAATGTCCATATTGCAAACCGGGCGTTCCTTCAAGCTCTACGATGGCATAATCCAAACTCGGATCGTGCTCTAAAACCTGCAAGACTTTGAACTCAGTACCGAGATGTGTTACCTGCATCTCTCCATCAAAAACAAACCCAAACTTAGCATCAAGGTTTCTAACATCTCTCCCTTCAATGCAGTGGCAAGCTATGATCGCTAAATTGGGAGCGATTAAAGAACAACTTCCCATTTGCTTATTGCCGTAAGACATCATTCCAACAGATTGAGCAAAGGGTGCTAAAACCCTTAGAGATTTATCATTAAGCCCGTTTAAGTGCCCTTCATCGACAGGATCAAAGCGAATGGCGTCAAACACGTCAGTTTGAGACAATCGCGTTACTCTAAATTGTCCTCTAGGAGATTCATAAAGCTGCATTTCGCTATTTGCTGGGACGACAGCTTGATAAATACGGGATGGTGTCGAGTATCCGCCGAATCTGCCTATGCCAAAACCACTCATATTATAAAACTCCACATGCCTTTTTACTGCATTCAAAATGCAAATTGTCATCATAGATACAGACTATGGTTAAATAGAAAACATCTCTGATTTCTTTTTTAAAGAAGATAGCTTTGAAATTCATAGGATTAAAAAACAAGGTCTGCGATCTGCGATGACAAGCCATTCACATCTAGGTTTTTTGGAAGCGGTCGAAGAAGAGGGGCTTTGGGGGAGCAATCTCAATGGCGTGAGTGAGGGACTGTTGGGTTTTATCCAACCGAACGGATGCTAGCCCTTTTGAAGCTAGATGGAAGGTTTTTTCTTTTGATGCTGAAAGTTGAACCCTTCGCGGCATCTTTTTCCTCCATTCGATATCTAGGGAGTAGTCGCCTATTTTAACCCCTTTGACTCTGCCTGCAGGCATTTCTTGAGGGATATGAGGGCATAAGACCAACTCCTCATTGTTTTCTTCTACAAACAAAGAGGTTACTTTGTTTCGAAGAGCTCTTAAAAATTGAATAGGAGAAGGAAAGGAAAAAGGGACACCCATTTTTTTGGTATCTTGCCCTGTTGGAACTAGTAGCCCTTCAAAGCCCCCTAAAATGTAAGCATCTAAGGCAAGCGGCATGTCCAATGTTAACGGTTCGTACCATTGCATCAGCCGATACAAAGGTTGCAGCAATTGCACCCAATCCTGCTTTTCTACCAGCCTTTCTACACTTCTTTTCTGTAAAGAGGTGTGCAACAACCTTTCAATGGCACTAGGAGCTTGAAAAAACACTTCCGGCTTGAAAAGGGTGCGGTGAAATGCCCCTCCTTTTTCCTGCTTAAACTCTAGATCTCTTGTGCAGCGAAACCGAAAAAAACCTTTTTGATCCTTACCAAAAATTAAAATGGCGCCCTGCTCCAAGTCTTGAACAACAGTGAAGTCGGAAATAGCCCCCTCAAGCGGTAGTGAAAAGGCATCCTTTTGAGTCCCTTCCAGGTCGAAGCAAGAAACAGTTGTGGGATACACCTGCAAACAAAGGGATGTGCCCGGCAATAACACTTTCACGCCTGGTGTGTGGGAAAAAGGAAAAAACCGTTCTCTGATTGAAATTTGCCTCAACATACTCTCTTCCCCTTCAATAGTGTTTCACTGTTTTCGGTTAAGAGCACCTCAACCATCTCATTTCTTTCTACCTGTCCTTCTATTTGAACAGGCAAAAAGTTGTCGGTATGTCCTTTGCCATCTTGCCCTTCAACCAGCACCTTCATGACCCGGCCCACATATTTCTCTCTTTGGCGAAAACCGGAGGCAATCGAGGCATCGAGCACCTCTTTTTTCCTTCTCTGTTTCGTTTCATGATCAATTTGATCGGGATAAAGGGCTGCCCGAGTCCTTTTTCGTGGGCTAAAAGGAAACATATGGACTTTGGCAAATCCCACCTCATGGATCACCGACAATGTCTCTTGGTGGTCCTCTTCCGTTTCTCCGGGAAATCCGACTATCACATCGGTTGTAAATTCAAAATCGGGTGCAGCTTCTCTTAAACGGTGGCAAGTCTCCAGAAAAATTTGCCGTGTATATTTCCGGTTCATCCGCTTTAAAACCACGTTTGAGCCAGACTGGAGCACTAAATGGAACGATAGGCAAGTTTTTTCTGCCTCTAGCACAGTTCTCATTAATGTTTCGTCCACTTCATCCGGGTCGATAGAAGAGATCCTGATCCTTTCAAGCCCATCGACTTTATCGACCGCTTTGACAAGGTCTGATAACCCCCCATCAAAATCGCCAATGTTAATACCGGTTAAGACAACCTCTTTGTATCCGTTGGCTACTAACCCTTCGACCTCTTGAAGTACTTCCGGAATCGAACGGGACTTGGAGCGACCACGAGTATAGGGAATGATGCAGTAGGTGCAGAAGGAGTTGCACCCATCTTGCACTTTGACAAAAGCGCGGGTATGGCCATCAAATCCCTCTATTTTAAAAGGAATATGCTCAAGTTCCGGGAAAAGTGGAAGAAGGAGCGCCTCTTTTTCGTTGTTGCGTCTGACTGCTTCGACCCCTTTCATCGCCCCATATCCATCAGGATCATTATCTACAGAGCAACCGGTCACAGCAATTTTTGCATGGGGATATTTTTTCGCCAGCTGCCTGACCTGCAAACGACTCTCTTTATCGGCCGCATCTGTCACAGTGCAGGTGTTGACTACGCAAACGTCCGGCGCATCGTCGTTTTCTGCTTCACCCATTCCGATGGTGAGCATCTGCTGACGAAACCCTTCAGCCTCGTATTGATTGGTTCGGCAACCTAGAGTAACGATTTTAAATGTTTTAGACTCTGTAGAGTTCATATTTTCCGGAAACTGCTCTTGGAAGTTCGATATGGAGAATCACATCATTCTCCTCGTACTCCTGCTTTAAAAGGGTGCCCAAACGGATCAGCTCGGCGACCACTTTAAAATCACTTTGAGGAATGCGGAAGGTGACGTATTCCCGCAATGCTTTGATCTCTTGCTCCATAAAAGCATAGAGATCGTCAAACCCCTCTTTAGTGAGAGCAGATACTATAACATGTTTCGGAAATTGGATCTTCAAAAGCTGCAGCTTTTTTTCATCTTCGAGAGCATCGACTTTATTAAATACATACAAGCTTGGCCGGTTTTCTGCGCCTAGCTCTTTCAGTACTTTCTCGGTTGTAAGGATCTGTTCTTCTGCCATGGGGTGGCTAATGTCGACCACATGAAGCAAAATATCGGCCTCTAAAGATTCTTCGAGTGTGCTTTTGAAAGCTGCAACTAGAAGATGGGGAAGCTTGCGGATGAAACCGACAGTATCGATTGCCAAAACTTCTTGGTTGTTTGGCAAAGACATCCGACGGGTGGTAGTATCAAGCGTTGCAAACAATTTATTTTCAACATAGACATCGGAGCCTGTCATAGCGTTTAAAAGGGTCGACTTGCCCGCATTGGTATAACCTACCAAGGCAAAAGTCGGGACCGCATTTCTCTTACGATCTCTCCGTTGAACCTCGCGTATCCCTTTGACCTCGTCCAACTCTCGTTTAATTTTGACAATCTCATCTTTCAGGATGCGCCGGTCTAGCTCGATCTGCTTTTCTCCCTCCCCCTTTTGGTAGCCTCCTCCTCCTGAACCGGAGCCTCCAGAACCTGCCTGACGAGATAAGTGGGTCCAAAGACGGGTCAATCTGGGGAATTGGTAGGTTTTTTCGGCCAATTCAATTTGAAGTCTAGCCTCTTTGGTTCTGGCCCTTTGTCCAAACACCCCAAGGATGACCTCGTTCCGATCGATCACTTTTTTCTTAAAAGTTTTCTCTAAATTCCGCTGCTGGGCAGGGCTGACCTCATCGTCTAAAATGACCAGATCGACATCGTATTCGTCATCGACCAAATCAACCAGATCGGCTAATTTGCCCTTCGAGATGTAGGTAGCAGAATTGATCTCGCGAAGATAAATGGCCTCCTTGTAGATCACATCAATACCGAAAGTGTCGGTTAAAAGGGCAAGTTCATCCAAATAATCGCTTGCACCTTCCCTTTCGTAGGAGTGGTGAAAAAACGACAGAATCATCGCTTTTGGTCGACTCACCCCTTGCCCGTGCCCCTGCCCTTGCCCTTGCCCTTGCCCTAAAAAAACTTGTCCTTCGCCCAATTAATTACTCCTCTGAGCCATTTTGACCAGCATAGACACTATTCCAAACAGCAACTCTTTCCCTTTTTGATATAAATTTTCTTCAATGAGTTTCAGACGCTGACATACATCTAAAATACCAGCGCATTCGGTAGCAGATCGCTTAGCCATCCGATAAAACCGAGCTTTTTCATCATTTGCATACTCCCCTGCTCCTTCTGCAACATTTAATGGCACTGAGAGAGCAGCACGCTGAAGTTGATCTGTAAAATACGCTCTTCCTCTCGGAAAATGCTCTGATATTTCGTTAGCAAGAACGACAAATTCTATTGCCGTCTGGTACACAGTCAATTTTTCATGATCCATTTTTTTTTCGGGCAAGGGCAAGGGCAAGGGTAGATATGGTTGGTCACAAATTTATTTCTAGACCATCATACGCCAGTTCGACACTTGGGGAAAGACGTTTTTGCCCCTCTTCTGCGCCGATTTCATGAGCAATGTGGGTTAGATAGGTATTTTTAGCCCCGATAGCCAACCCAAAATTGTTAGCTTCGGCAAGTGTTAGGTGAAGAGGGCTAATCTCATAACGCAAGGCGCTGATCACAAGCGTTTCGACCCCCTTCAATTTTTCATAAAGAAAAGGCTCCACATTTTTGATGTCCACTACATAAGCAAATGTTCCAAATCGAAGTCCTGTGACTTCCATTCCCATCTGTAAATAGGTAAAGACCTCAAGTTCTACACCAAGAACATCCATTTTCCCTTCAAAGGGTAAAATGTTAAAATCAAGTCTTGGCTTTAGTGAGGGGGAATTAAGGTCTGGGTTGACAATGTATCCAAATCGATATTTGATATCTTGAAACGTTGAAGAAGACAAGTAGCAGGGAATAGCCTCTTTTCTTTTCATGAACAGAGGTCGCAAATCGTCCATTCCACCCACGTGATCTTGGTGAGCATGGGTCCAGATGATGGCATCGATCGCCTCAATCTGATGGGTCAAGGCTTGCTGCCTAAAATCGGGCGAGGTATCGATCAAGATACGTCTTCCTCCTATGGTCAGGAGGGCTGAACACCGCAGCCTTTTATCCTTCGGATTTTTTGAAAGACAGACAGGACAATGGCACCCAATCATCGGTATGCCAAGCGATGCACCGGTCCCTAAAAAAAGGCAGCTATCTTTACTCAAGATCCTTCTCCACGTCCGGATGGGAAAAGTAGACCCACTCCTTCTGTTTGTCATCTACATGCAAATTGATACGATAAGCATTTTTTTCAGAGTTAAACTGGACCGTCTGAAAAACTTCGGTTTTTCCTTCGCGGACGAGTGGAGAAAAATGTTTCATATAGAGTTGCAGTTTTGCCCCGCTGGTAGACAAAAAGCTTTGTAAAACTGATTCAGGCGGGTCGATCACTCCCCTATCGTGCTCGATTTGACGATAAAAACGTTCGTAAGTGGCTATATCGATCGGCTTTGAGTCCCATTTTTTAGTTGTTTCATCAAAGTGGACATATTGAATCGACTCGATCAAATATTCCGAGGGCCTTTGCTTGCCTCCCTCAACCTCTCGATTGCTTAACTTTTCAATGGTTTCAGGAGAAAGCAAGACTTGTGAAACATACATCCTTTTATCGATGGCGTCATCCCTAACCATCCAATAAACAAGGGCAAATGCAAATACAATCGCTGCCAACAATACCAATAAAAACTGCCAAATCTCTTTCATATCCCTTGTTATAATTGACAATAAGCAAAAAAGCCACCCCCCTGCTATGATGGACAGGCATGATTTTTGGAACTTCAGCTGCTTTCCCTATCGCTATCACATTTGCCGTTTCAAGGGATCTTTACAATGTTATCTTTAAAGGTAAGCGTAATGGCCAAGGGGAACTAAGGCTGCAAGCTTTTCCTGACAGAGGAGATCTCTTTGCTTATCCCTATAAAGAAAAATCTCTCATTGTCAAAGTAGCAGGCCTTGTGATCGAAACGTTGATCTGTTTTTGCACTCACTACCTTATTTTTTCTATCAATCTTGTTGGAAGAGTTTCTTTCATTCAAAAAAGGCACTTTCTTATCAGGCTCATCGCTGAAATCGTGCAACCCATTGTCCAGATGGAATGCAGCCAAAGAGCAGCCTTTAAGTTAAGAGAAGCTTTTAGAACCCATTACATATACCCGGAAGAATGGCCAAAACGAGAAGAATAGCAATTATAGGCGCCGGCTTGGCAGGGCTTGCCACCGGATATTTCTTGTCGCCTACATGCCAAGTCACTCTCTTTGATAAAAATGGGGTGGGAGGGGGCGCCTCGGGTATGGCTGCAGGGCTTTTGCACCCTTATGTTGGCCAAACAGGGAAAATGAATACACTGGGACTGGAGGGGATGGAAGCCTCCTTACCACTAGTTAAGAACCACGTTTTGTACAAAGGGCTTCTTCGCATTCCCTTTAACCAGCAGATGGAAACCAGGTTTGCAAATAGTCCTGACTTTCAAAAAAGGGACAATGGTTATTGGCAAGAAGAGGCCTATGCGATCGACACTCCAGCTTACCTTCAGTGGCTAATGGATGAGATCGAAAGAAATGGGGGAACCTTGCAGATTCAAACGATCGACGATCCTGCAACTTTGCCGCATGATATTGTCATCCTCTGCCAAGGTTGGCAGACCCCTTTTGTCCAAATAACAGCTGTCAAAGGACAACTTCTCGAAATCGATGCTACACTTCCCTACCCTGTCTCAGCCGAAGGGTATCTTCTTCCCAAAAATGGACACTGCATTTTAGGTTCGACCTATGAACGTAATTTTAAAACAGCAGACCCCGACCCAAGTTGCATTGAAGAACTTTTAGAGAAGGGTGAAAAGATGATGAAAGGGATTTCTAAACAACCGATCGTGGAGATTAAAGCGGGTGTGCGAGCCTCCACACCCCAGCGCCTTCCTTGTATCAAAAAAATCAACGACAAACTTTTTGCGTACACAGGGCTAGGTTCCCGCGGACTTCTTTACCACGCCCTGTTTGCTAAAAAATTAGTTCAAGCTTTGGAGTAAAAATAGTTCAGCGGATAGGTAAAAAGTGCCGCCAGAACAGGGCTTAAAAACAGCCACTGCAGGGCAAATGAAGGTGTTCCATACGCAAAAAGAAACGGAACATAAAATTTGGCCATAAGAGCTAGCGCTATGATAAGCGCAGCAACCGGAGCGATTGCCTTGACAAAACCTGTCATCCAAGGACGTCGGACCCGTTCGACAATTGTTTTTGCAAGTAAACGTGCATCCCAACCCACTCGAGGAATAAGGGGAACAAGAAAGTAAAGTAAGAGAGGAATCAGCAACAATCCTGCTAAAAGCAACAGAGCCAGAAGAAGCGGAACTCCAACCAGCGCAGTTTGGACCAACGGCCCTACCACTAACATCGAGACCAGCCACTCAAACAACATCAGCGAAAAAATCAAGACACCAAATACAACCGCTGCGACCAAAGAGAGAAAAAGGGCCGGAGACAATAACGAAAGCTTCTTTTGCACTAATTCAAGGATCGATTTTTTCTTCTTCAGCTCAATAAAAAGGATGCCCGCAGCCAAAAGCGGACCGACCGACAAGTAAATTGGAAATAGCAGCCCCCGTTCGCCACCCATCCAAAAAAGAGGGAACAACAAAAACAGTATTAAAAGGACAAGGAACGTAAGGACAAGTTGATTTTTCTGCATGCCCAGCGATCCTAACAATAAACCCAACTTCTTGCAAGACCCTTCCCCTCCCTTTCCCCTGCCCTTACCCTATTATTCATAAGTTTTTCTAGGTTTCAATAAACGCCCGAAGGGTGTTTTCGGATTGTAGCCCAAGGTAAGCGCGAATGCGCGCAACCCTGGGTTTTAGGTAACACATAAAATGGCACCCACGAAGTGAGTGCCGGATATTTGTTCTTCATCGCGGACACAAGCATATAAATAAAAGGAGCCGTGCCTGCGCTCACGAAACATGGCAAAGATATTAGTGCTTAATTCTCACAGGATAAAAGAAAAAACTAAATTTAAAATAAATTAAATCGTGGCCTTAAAAGAATCAAATTTGATACAAGTCTACACAACTGATTTTTTGGATGGTTGAATAATGAAAACATTCTACTCTCTTTTATTCTTCTGCCTTCTCATCCCTTCCCTCGTCATCTCCGAAAATAGCTACGAAAAAAATTGCAACAGTCATAGAAAAACTGCGAAGGAAGCGAGCGAGGCAGGAAAAGTGCTTTGGGAAAATGCTCAAAACATTCCCCCTGATCTAGCAGAAAAACGTATAGATTCTCTCGAAAAGGCACTGAATGCATATGCTTCATCTAAAGCTAACTTGAAGCAAGTTTTAGCCATATTGGCACAAGATGAAGCGAAAAAAAATCTAACCGATAAAAAGATCGATGAATGGAAAAAGTTAACTAAAGCTGACTTGGAGATCTGTGACCAAAAAATTCAAGATCTAAATGAAGAGCTTAACGAAATAAAAGCTTTGAAGGCATCTGCTGATCAATTCTTAGTCAATCTCAAAGTAAAAACCCCTTCAAAACCAGAAGAGGTTTTTTACCCTGCTCTTTCGCGAAAAGCCCTACAAGAACAAGAAATAACGCGTAGAGCTTATTTTTACTCCCATATTTTCTTCGAACCTCTCCCTTGGCAACTAAAAAAGTCTGCTCAACTTCATCTTTTAAAACCATTGGGCAAACAGCAAATGGTTTTACCCCATACATGCAGATTTCTCCCTGATCATGTTTCTTATCCGGTTCTGAATCAGTTAGTGCAAGATTTGAAAAAAGATCCGCTTGCATTGGCACAGTATGTTCATAATGAGATTGAACTTGATCTGATCAACTTGCAAAACGAAGGAAATATTTTTATAGAGTTTCCTTGTGCTCGTAACCCTATGGGTACTTTTTTAGAAGAGCAAGGCTCTCCAAGGGAGCAATGCGATTTGTTAGTTTATCTGTTGAGACATGCGGGCTATGACGCCCAGATTATTTGCCGAAGCCCCTACCTCTCTCTTCCAAATCGTTTCCTTGAAAATCTATTCTTCGTCCAGTTGCCGGAAAAGAACAAGACCCACCTTGCCTTCCCAGGAGTCATTCTAGAAATTGACGGAAGAGAGATCACCCTCTACCCCTGGCTCAAAGAGGTTCAGGTGGAAGAGGGATATGATCTGTATAGTGTTTTACCTGAAGCCTTTAATAGCTCAGATCGATGGATAAAGAGTTATGTCACTCAGGATGATCGGATCACGAAACTGATTGGCTCCGACGGCAATGACACTGCAGGTGTTTTATTCCTCCGGTTTCTAGAGGAGGAGCTAAAACTTCAGAATTTATCTCTACAAGACATCGGAACACATCGAAAAATCTCTAAGAAACAGTTTGATAGTTGGGAAGATTTCCCCCGTCCGACTATAAAAGAGACTTGCGACCGAGCAGATTCATCTATAGATCCTCTAGCCCTTATATGGATTACCATTTCGTCTAATGAGAACCCCGGCAAAAAATGCTCTGGTATCTATCCGGCTCATCTTCTGAATTGCCGTGCAGGAGACATCGCTTTCTTTACACAGCCAGATGGACGACACTTTTTTTGCTTGCAGATAGATGATGATGGTAACCACGACCTAAAATTAGCACTAGATGAAACAGATTATAGCCTAAACCTTGAAGTAACTCTTCTTGGAAAGACCTCTAGGACATTCTCCTTCGCCAAAGGAACACGTGCAGCCCTGTGCGCTCATTATGGAAGGGTAACATCAAAGCAATTATCTTGGTTTAGAAGGGCTTTCGAAAAGGAAAAAGACGAGAATAAAAAAATTGATCGGCTTCTTTCTTTCATTGGAATGGCCTACTTTGAAAAAGTTAGCCGAACCGAGGCAGCTCTTGCCTCTCTTCATAAACTCCCCCCGCTCACTTATTTTGCTGTAGGCCTTGCCAAACTTTCGCCAGACCCATTAACTGGTCAACTCGTCTTTCCTCAAGTCGACATGCAGTTTTGTCTTCAATCTAAAAGCGATTTGGACACCAACCCTCTTCCAAGACAATTGAGCGACCTTCTTATTTGCGATATTTCATCCAACGAGCACCAAATTCTCCGGGATATATTCCAAGATCCACACGCAATTTCTACAATTAAGCTCTTAGAAATCTCTAATAAAAAAGAGGCCGGGTTTTTAACGTTTACTCCAAAAAGCTTTAAGGAAGCCGATGCGATGTCCTGCTTTCCTCTAAGAGCTCTTGCAGCAGGGCAATGGGAAACTTTAAGTCAGACTTTTAACGAACCAAAAAATGGGCAGTTTGCTTATGCCTATATGACACCAAAGCTTATATCCAGTGACGAAAATCCACCTTCCTATACTGGAATAGGCACATTGATTTTTCATCCTTTGAAAATGTCTGCCCTCATTTCTGACAACCTTCGTTTGATGCATGGAGGCTTTGGTTCTCGCCTGCCACCTAACTTTCTTACTGACATAAGAAAACCTGAATTTACCCTAATAAAGCCTAGTGATTTGTTCGTATCTCTGCCGAAATCAGAATCTCATAACGAAATCCTAGAACAGTTTCAGAAAACATGGCTAACAGCGGATGTCAGACCTGGCCACAAATTGGGAGCCAACCTTGTTTCTGACCCTGTTGATGTTGTTACAGGGGCCTTTTATGTGGATGAGGTCGATCTCACACTCCCAGGACCTTTCCCTTTACAGATCCGGCGTAACTACAGCAACCAAAGCCCTCTTCCTGGGGTTTTTGGCTTTGGTTGGAAACTCGGCTTGAACCCTTACCTCCATGAAAACGGAGACAAACTGTTTGCAGCTGAAATGGATGGGACAGTGATCGTCTACCGCTTAAATGGAGATCGTTACGAGGTCTTTGCTGAAGACAACCCTGAACTTCGCAACTTTGGTGGAACTGCCAATCCATTCCATGCCTACATCAAAGATAACATCCTGTACGGATCAGATGGTTCCAAAAGGATCTTTAAAAACCGTCTTCTGAGGGAATGGATCGATGCCGTTGGCAACACCCTTAATTTCCATTACGACGGTGAGCAACTCGCTAAGATAGAAAACTCTACCGACAATTTTGTAAGGTTTCACTACAACCCTGAAGGAATAATCTCTGAAGCCTTCACTAAAGATGGTCGGTGGGTTAAATACCACTACACCTACCAAGGTGATTTAGACCAGGTCACTCTCCCAAATGATGCTTTTATCAACTACACCTATGACAGCCACCACCAAATCGTACGAGAGGCTCGCCCCAGTGGCAGAGTTCTTGAAAATAGCTATGATGAAAAAGGGCGAGTCTTCGAACAACGTTCTCCTGTAGGCCCTCAGCAACAAATTGTCACTAGCGCTACTTTCAAATTTGATGAAGGAATGACTATTGTCATCGATGGAGAAGGTGGAACCACTCAATACCTTATCTACGACAAACAGATTTATAAAATCACCGATCCTGTTGGAGAGATCACCTACCAATCGTGGTTCATCGATGAAAAAAGCTATTTTGATGCTAAAACAGGGCAAGTTTTGCCTTGGGAAGGCCTTGGAGCCTATCTCAACAGCTTAAAAACCACACAAGACAAACGGGGCTTAATCACCGAATGCAGGTATGACAGTTTTGGCAACCCAACCTCCCTTACGCTAATAGGAGAAGAGGTTACTGACAAACAATTGATTTACAACGATCAACATCTTTGCATTGAAGAGATAACGCTCAATAAATCCACTCGCACTGTGTACCACGAACACTTTGTCTATCTGCCCAAAAGGGTTGAAAGCTGGATAGACAATCAGCGGGTTTCCACAACTCATTTTGAATATGACGAAAAGGGTCAACTCACCTGTCAAAACGCCAACGGTGCTGTAACCCGTTGGATCTATAAAAATGGCTTCCCTATCCAGATCATCCAAGAAACTGGAACAGACGACCCAAACGTTGTGACAACCTTCAAATACAACCGACAAGGACAATGTATTGAGAAAGTTTCTCCCGATGGAAAAGAGAGCCATGAGTACGACATCATGGGAAATAACCTAACCACCTCTGTTTATGATCGTTCAGGAAAACTCATCTCAACTATTCGTTTTGGATATAACTTAAACAATCAGAAGATCTGGCAACAAGGACCAGACCCACTGAACACCCTCTTTATCGATTACAACGCTGCTGGCCAAGTGATGGCCACCCGACAATCATTAACTCAAGTGACTTCGACAGGCGAAATAAAAAAAGCAGGCTTTGCCTATACGCTTTACGAATATGATGCTCGTGGAGAACTGATCGAAGAGGTCAACCCACTTGGCGTTTCTACTTCTCGCACTCTAGACCCGATTGGTCGCCCCATCTCAATCACAACTGACGGGTTGACCACTCATTATACTTACGAAGAGGGTGGTTTTATTGCTTCCATTCTTTCGCCTATGGGTGCCAAAACAACACGCTGCTACACAACTAATGGCCTTCTCAAAAATGAGGTTTATCCAGATGGTACTGAAAGCTTTTTCGTTTACGATTATTTCGGCCGACCCATCCAAGAAACAAGAACTGGGATCTCTTCTAACATCTTTTACGACGACCTTAACCGAAAAGTAGTTCGAACCACAGTAGGCATTACAGAAACACAATGCTATGACTCCCGTGGCCTCCTCACCGCTTCGACAGATGGGGAAGGAAACACCTGGGAAAAAACCTATGATGGCCTCGGTCGACCCAAAACCGAAACCTCACCTGATGGGCAACAAACAATATGGAATTACAATGGGGATACCATCACTTGCCATCTTCCCTCCGGAGAAAAAACTATTCAGCACTATCAGGCTGGACAGCTCATCAAAAGTGAAACCTTTAGTCAAAATGGCATCCTCATTGCCGAAATCCATCTTGTGTACGAACCAGAAAGAAGCTTTTACCAAAAAATCTCCGACGACCAAACCATCTCAACTTGGGTCAATACTTTGGGTCAACCTCTCAAAACCGAGGATGGTTTAATCACTCAACTTTATCACTACGATCCTTGCGGCCAATGCATTGAATCAATCGATGGAGAAGGACATGCAACACACTTCCAGTTCGATCCTTTCGGCCGTCTAACCAAAAAAATTCTCCCAGATGAAGCTGTCATTCAATACGATTATGATGCCGACTCCCATCTCATCGCCTGTCACCTTCCTCAAAACCTGACATGGAATGCCTCCTACGACCAAATGGGGAGAAAAACTATAGAATACCTTCATGCCGGTTCTGAAATCTCTCAACAGTGGCAATACAGTTACGAAAAAGGGCTTTTACAACATGCGACCGACCCCATGGATCGTACCCACACATATTTTTACGATGCTTTATCTCGTCTCGAAAAAGAAATAGTCGGCCCCTTCACCCGATCTTTTACATACGATAACAGAGGCCTCATCACTTCAGCCGAAGAGTCGAGCCAAGATCACTCCAAAGTGCTCCGCTCTTACGACTCCTGCGGACGACTCATTTCTGAATCGATCTTCCTTAACTCCACTCTGATCCAGCAGACAGATCAATCGTGGAGCCCGAACAGTCGCACTCTCAGCATCAATGACCATAAAAGAAAGTTTGTCTACGAGGCCGGCCACCTACAAACCGTTTCTACCTCAGGCCACACTCTTTCCTACGATTACAGCCTAAATGGCACTCTGATCCACAAAACGACCCCCTTCATAAGCGTCGACCTCCATTACAAAGCCTCACTTCCAGAAACTATCATCTCCCATCTATCCAGCCAAACCCACACCGAATCCCTGAAATGGACCCCTTCAGGAAAACTTTCTTCTCACAACGACAAAAACTTCTCCTATACACCTAGAGGCCACCTCAAATCTGCAGGGGTTGAACAATTTACCTTCGATCACAACAAACTAGGCTCTGGCATCCGCACTTCTGCCAATCACCACCAAGTTCCACAAGAAGGCATCGATGCCTTTGGTAAAATCATCACAGAACTCATTGATTCCAAAACAATCAAAGCAACTTATGATTCTCTAGGTCAAACCATCTCTAGAGATAACACGACATACCAATGGGATCCTTGGGGCAGGCTAACACAAGTGACCAGCCCAAACTCAACCTGGAAAGCCTCTTACGATCCTTTCGGCCGTCGCCTAAAAACAACCTACTCTTCTGGATGGTGGCCCTTCCCTCAACAGACGCTCTTTTATTACGACCCCCAACATGAGTTCCAGGAAATTGGCCTAAAATCAGGTTCAAACACCTTCTGGAAAATCTATGGCCCCACTTCCTGCGAACTCATTCTCGACAACAATGGAAACTCCGTGGGTCTCCTAAACGATGCCCTCGGCAACCTCATCGCAGTTCTGACCTCCAAAGAGATCTCTTGGAAAAAGGAACTTCCTTCCGCCTACGGTCCACTTACGCCAGCCCCAGCTGCTTCCTCACTCCTCGCCTACGCCCAATCCCTCACCTGGCAAGGCAAGCAGCAAGATCCAACTGGCCTCATCCATTTTGGCGCTCGTTACTACGACCCCCTCTCAGGCCGTTTCCTCAGCCAAGACCCGATCAGTTACCCCATCGCCCTCAACCTCTATTCCTACGCCAACGGCGACCCCATCAACTTCCGCGACCCCGATGGACGTTTTTCCTCACCTACTTATAAGTCATCTCCTCCAGTCCATATCTCTGTGGGCATATTGCACGGTCTTTCCGAAGCTGGTTTAGACACATTTCAGGCCGCTCATTCGGTTGTAGGTGTTGCATCGGGAGGCAATCATTCTGAAATTGAAAGAGCTTATTCTTATGGAAGGCATAGCTTAGAGGGCTTTGTAGCTAATCAATTTTCTATCGATACGCAAGATCCTTATTACCAGTATTCTCGCACAGGAGCAAGATGGGCTGGTAATCTTGCTGGCATTGCTAAAGGTGCTTTTAGCCTAGGCAAAATGGCAATCGTAGAAAGTCCTGCCCTTTTGCGATCCGGGTTCGCTACAGTTCGGTCTCTTATTTCCGAGTTCAAGCTCACGAAAGCCGCTTCTCAAGCCTCTAGCTCATCCTTTAAGTTACCTTCAATCATCTCTACTGCAAAAGAAGCTGAAATGTTTCAGTTTACTCATACAGCAGGTAAACATATGTACGAAATTGAGAGAAGAATACCAATTCAGATGCTGGATGAAGTAATTCAATCACCAATGGCAGCCCTGAAGGATCCCCAGGGTGCTTCAAATGCAATAATGCACTACTCTCAAATGTGGAAAAATGGCAAATTGTACAACTGTGAAGTCCTCTATGATAAAGCAACTAACACGATATCCCATTTTCAGTATACCCAAAAGCCTATTGGCCCATTATCAAGGATTTCAAAACTCTCACCCGATTAATATGTACGAAAAAACTGATAAGCGAAGAATATACCAACTAATAAGCATGTATCTTTCTGGACAAATTGATGAATCGACCTTTTGCAATCAATTTTATTCCACTTATGACTTAGAGTTAGATTACGACACTTTGACAGAAGAAGAGTACAAAACGTTCTATGAATTATCAGAAATTACAGCTAGATTTTCCGAATTCGAAGACGATATCAGAAAATACCCCGGGGTATATCGTACTAAAAATGAACTAAAGCAGAAAATAATCGAAACGAAGAATAAATTGAGTTCTGTTTGGCCTATTTAATGAGGGGGGCTAGATCTCGAAATCCTGCGATAATAACCCATTTCAAAGTTGTGAAATTATTCCGCAAGTGTTTCGTCCATACTTGAGAAGGTAGCTTTGAGAGTTCGCCCAAAGCTACCTCACCAGAAGTTGCGTCAGCAACTTCCAAAATTGAATCCAATTAATCATTTTTTGGATAAACTTCAAGAAGTTTTTGAATGGATATAAACCAATTTCCGATCCTAAACAGAAAAATTTTTGATATACATGGAGACTAATTTGCATCCCTACATTGAACCAATATTGACCCTCGCGGGCATCCTTATCCCTCTTATTTTATCTGGTTGGTGGGCTTTAAAAAATCTTAAGCTTCAAATGAAAGCGGACAAGGAAAAAATTCTCAAAGAATTTTCACTTCAAAAAAACTACCAAGACACAAAAGATAGCCTCCCTATCCTGCTTGAAATACTTGATGATTTAAATACGCTCAATCAAGCTTTTGTTTTTAAAGGCACATTTTGCCCTCCTATAGAACACAGGATGCCTACACTCTCTATGAAAGATAGCTCTAAAGAAGGCGAAATGTCATACGCTCAGAGGGGGTATCAATTTCGTTTGATAGGTTTGAGAATAATTAGCAATTGTAGAAAAATTGTGTACATAACCCCACAAAAAAACCTCCCCGAAACATTGAAAACGTGTAAAGAACTTAAAGAATTTTTGAGTTCACAAGAGGAAGGGAAGAAAGCTCATCTTGATTTTATGATCACCAATCTCACCTCTTATTTATCAAGAAATGAGTCGAACCCATCGCCAGATGTGGAGGGGAAAAATTTATGCGATCAATTTCAAGAAAAGCTAGCCAAATTTTTTCGCGAGCTTGATGCTCAAATTGAAAAAGAGCTGCCCTATCTTGCTGAAGATAACCCATAGCACATATCAAAAATGAAAGGAGCCGTCCTGCGCTAATAAGCGATCACAGGGTTATAAAATTAGTTTGCAAGTGCTTCTGCACACACTTGAGAGGGCTTTTGGTGTTCGCCCAAAGCCCTCTCACCGGAAGTTCAAGTCAGCCAAGACCAAATCTCCTGCCCCATTTCTCTCAATCTCTACTCCTACGCCAACGGCGACCCCATCAACTTCCGCGACCCCGACGGCCGCTTCGCTTCCCCTTTCTATCAGCCGATAACTGAAACTGTTCTAAGCACCCTAGCAAACCCTCGAGTGCAGGGAGGTCTTCGAGCTGCAGGCGGTCTAACAGAAATGGTGGCAGGCGCCGTAGGTGGCACAGTAACATCAATGTCTGAGATTGGACTTGTGGCTGGTGGAATTGTAGTGGCACATGGCACTGACAACTTTGTTGCAGGTATGAGTCAATTATTCACAGGAGAACACCGTGATCCACTAACTGTCCAATTAATCAAGAATGCAGGCTTCTCAGATAATACGGCCTATTTTATAAATGACACTGCCTCAAGTCTTTTTACTATAGCAAGTGCTGCACCCATTCAGGCCGGACAGCATTTTGCCTCACGACTTGCTACAAACACCGCTTTGGAAGTTACTAAAAAAAGCGGGCTGAAAAAATTTGATAGCACAGTGAAGTCGATGGAAGATTTTCTTGGGGGTAAAGGAAAAATCGTAACAAATGCTGATGGAGATATGATCTTGATGAGAGGAAATAGAAAAATCCGTTTTGATGTCAAAGACCCGCATGGAGATATGCCTCATTTTCATTTGGAAGAGATGAAGCAAAATGGGAGATGGACAGATGCAGGGCCTGAACATCGTTATTATTTCCAGGAGACACAATAAATGAAATGGCGCGCAATTTCCGAGTCTCTTAAACCCAGACATTATGAAATCGAGTACGATCCTTATGCTGGGTACTATCTCTACGTATTTGAAGGTAACAAATGTATTCGGGATTATCTTCAAGACACATTGGAGATAGCAATCGAATGTGCCTTGGATGATTTTGGAGTTCCAAAGGAAGCTTGGAAAAAAATTAATGAGTGTGAGATAAAATGATCTCAGATTACATCAAATAAAAAGTTCTAGAAAATTCTACACGTCTAAATGGATTTGGAACGCGCTATTTAATTTGCAATAAAAAAAACGCTGAAAATTAGAGAGAGGATTTATTAGGAATGAAGAAAATTAAACTGAGCAGAAGCGAATATAACTATCTAATCTCATCTGATTCCCTACCATTTGATTGCCAGCCATTATTACAGTCAACCTACAGAACAAATTCTGACTATCAGCTAGAATTAAGCGAAGATAAAGTAGAGGATTTTCGAGATTTGTTTGGCGATCGCCTCCAAATGTTCGGTTTTGATAAAAACTATGAACTAACTAAAGAAGGCGAATTACTTGAAGGTTTAATTGATAATTTCTATCTTGGATAATAAAAAGGTCTTCTTCAAGAACTAGTAGAAACTCCTCATGTGCACGACCCGCTTCATCCTGGAGGTGTACGGATACCGTTCACATGGGAATAGCTCTAATCGCCAGAAACTAATAAAAATTAATCAGCATTTTTCCGGTTAACCAAATAGCTGATAACTCCGCAACAAACAACATAAATCAACTGGGCATCTTCTCGGCTAGGAGGTGGCCATTTTCCTTCTTTCATAGCATGACCAATACCTGGAGCATCATTTCTATAAATCCAAATATTTTCAGCAATTTTATAGAAAGGTAATGGAATTTGATAAATTTTATGACATTCTTTAAGAGCATCACCTCCTGTTTTATTTGGTTGATTACTTACAAACCGAGCACAAGCTTCCAACGCTTTCGAACATTCTTCTACTCCCTGAGAATAATCACCTTTTGCTAGTTCATGGCCAGATTTCTCAAGATGATCTTTGGTAAATTTTAATGATGGATCTTGTAAACATGAAAAAGCACTTATAATAGCGATTTGCTCATATGGAGAACCTGTTTGGATAATCCCCCATTTTCCCGTTTCCATTTTTTTTATGATGTATGGAGCCTGATGTCTTTGGAAAATATCCCTCACGTTCAGAAGGAAAGATGGGTGTTCGTCACCTACAAGATTTAATAAATCCTCTACTAACTCCATTACATTATGGAATTCGCCGTAAGCAATAATAGGCAAACAATTAAATTGCAAAAATTGTCCTATATTATATTCATCGTATCTAAAACCAAATTTGCTTACCCAATACTGATGCAGTGCTTTGTTCCAATTAGCGACTGCAAAGGTTTTATAGCATTCTTCACCTTGCCGACTGCAAACAGAAGATTCATCGACAGCCTTTCGTATCGCCCCATCCAATTCATTTCGTAATCGTGGTGTGAGTTCTTCAAGATTTAAAGGCTCAGGAAGGGGTTTATACCCATTCCTTTGACTGAAAGACAAAGGAAGAGGAGTGTTGATGGTCTCAGACATTTAATAATTCCTTGTAAATTTGATTTTTCGTAGCGCAGTGGATCTAATCTTTTTAATCTTTTAAGAGTGAAGACTAACGAGTTGAATATCTCTGAAAAAAGGTCAGGGCTGACCTTTTTTCAGAAAATTGGCCAGAAATACCAAGCCGCTATTTCTTTTTGGCCTTGGTGTTCTGTTTAGCATTTACAAGAGCACTTCCAGCAATGCTTTTTGCTATCGCACTTTTATCTTCCCTCAGTTGCTTGCTAGCTTTGCTAGAAACGATTTTTCTGGTCTTGATATTGTTTTCTGCCATATAAAAATTCCTTTATAATGACTGCCGAAATAGCAGTCTCTTTTTCACAATGCTAACTTAGTCGATTTCCGTCAAACTACTTCCATACCTAAGCTAAAGCACTTTCAGGTAGATTTATGGCTCCTCTTTCTAGACCCTCTTGCGCTTTGACTTGCAAAAAGTGAAAGCGCAACAAGAGTTGCGCACTCCAAACGCTATCGCGAACCTAAAGGGCTTTTCTGATGATTTTTTTGTATTAATTATAGGGTGGATTTGAATAATGACACTTAAGGCTTAGCTTGGGGTTAACATGGCTTATTCACAATCTTCTGTTGTTGTAGAGAATTCTACGGTGCGCTGTGAGGTGCAAAAGGTAGGGAATCTGGATATTTTTTTCCGTGAAGCCGGAGACCCGCGCAATCCTGCTATTGTGTTGCTGCACGGTTTTCCAACCTCTTCTCACATGTACCGGGAAGTGTTAGGGAACTTGGCAGACACCTATTATCTAATTGCACCTGATTATCCTGGTTTTGGGGACAGCAGCTTCCCTCCTCTCAAGGAGTTTTCTTACACTTTTGATCATCTAGCAGAAGTTATAGAACAGTTTTTGGAGATCAGAGGGATAAAGAAGTTCTTTTTGATGATACAAGATTATGGTGCACCTATCGGCTTACGAATTGCAGCCAAGCATCCTGAAAAAATTAAGGGCCTCATCATCCAAAATGGGAACGCTTATGTTGAAGGGCTAGGAGAGGAAGGATGGAGCCTCATTTTTAAATACTGGAAGAATAAGACACCCGAAATCGAACAAGAAATCATTAAAAATGTTTTCAGCCTTGAAGGATTGAAATGGCAATACACCCACGGCACCCGCAATCCAAATGGCATTCTTCCTGACAACTGGAATTTGGATTTTATGAAAATTTCCCGTTCCGGACAGCATGAGGTACAACTCGCTTTGTTTTATGATTATCAAAATAATCTCAAACACTATCCCGAATGGCAAAAATATTTCCGTGATCATCAACCTCCCGCCTTAATTGTCTGGGGCAAAAATGATGCCTTTTTCCCAGTATCTGGGGCAGAAGCTTATAAGCGCGATTTAAAAGACGTAGATTTTAACATTCTGGACACAGGCCACTTTGCACTTGAAGAAGATGCATCATTAATCTTCAAGAAAATGCGTCAATTTATGAGCTCATTTTCGCCAACTTAAAGAAGTAACACGTGCCCGTGCCCTAATCTAAATTCAGTAAAAACCGATGTGTTTGCTTTTACGAAATCGGGCACGGGCACCAAGTGAAGTCATGTAGGTAAAACTTGTGCTTACTAGAGGAGTGCTAACTGTGGTGAAGCAAATCGCCGATCTATTCGCTGCTGTCGCCGTCCATGCTATCTCCTTCAAAAGGAAGAAACTGAGGCCCCTGATAGCCTTTTCCTCCGGTAAATGCTGCTATAGCTTTATCGGAAAATCCATAGATTGAGCAGCTTTTGGGAAGCTTGGCATATGCGGGGTCAATAGGTTCAATGTCGTTAACATCTAGATCTGATAAGGATGTTAATAAATGCTGACCGCTCAATCGAAGCTCTTCATTCGAATGCAAATAGAGCGTTTCTAGTTTATTGTGTTGCTTTGAACCAACAAAAACGCCATTAATCCTGTTATTAGAAAGGTCTAAATAAATAAGAGAACTTAACAAATAGATAAATCTCGGCACGCGGGTCAACTCGCATTCTTCTAGGTTGAGGCCTTCTAAAGCCTTCAAATGTGTCATCCCACGTGGAAAAGAATCCTCAGTGTTAAAATGATTGTGGGATAGGTCCAGATCTTCGAGTTTAGTTTTAAAATCGCCTAGATGGAAAATATCGGGCAGTGTTGAAAGGTTAAAGGATCGAAATTTTAACTTAGAGACTTCCGGCTTATCGAGAAAGTTCAAAATCAACTGAGCGGCTTTCTCCCTATTTTCGTTGCGAGCGCCTAACCTTACCCAATCCTTCAAAATACTGGCAATTTTTGCTTTATCCCCTTCGTAGGAAATAGCGTTACGAACCTCTTGCATTCCTTCCGCCCCTAATTTATCAATAAAAATCCGTTTTTGAAAAATAGAAGGGAGAGAAGTTAATCCTAACTGACGAAAATCTAATTTTTTTGCGTTCTCATCTCCTAAAAATCTCCAAATCCTAACGATAGCTTCCTTTCGATTCTCGCTCTCTTGCTCCATTTTCCACTGTTCAAGAAGGATTTTCATACCTAAACGATCTTCTAAAGCCAATAAATCACTGGAAATAATCGTTTCAGAAGGTTTAGACGGGTAGCGTTTTAATGCCTCCAGTACCTTTTTTTTATCCGATGCAGCATTTTCAATCAGCTCTTTAGCATAAGCTTTAATCTTGAGGGCAACTTTATCAGGAGAAACACCTATAGCGTCTATCAGAGTTGCAGTTTGCATATCCTGAGGCAAGAGACCTCTAGCGCCTTCAATCTCCATATTGACAGCACCACCGTATTGGTGATTCACTAAAATCCTATGAAGAACATTAAAGTGGTTAGTGGCCATGGTTTCTCCGAAAAAAAGGAAAATATTATAGCAGTTATTTTAATAAAATGGAAGGGGAATTAATAGAATAAAATCTTAGAAAAGAGGCGAAGATCTAAGATGGAGGCTTCGGGGAGAGTGCATCTGATTTTTCAGGATTTTAGAAAAAATGCTTGTTTGGAAATGAGGCCTAACCCCTTGTGGGTTAGCCGAATCGAAAACAAGTGCAATTTTTTCGAAAAGACGAAAAAGTAGATTGGCCCATTTTTGCAAGTGGCTCTTTAGCTTAAGCTACATTTTTATAAAGAACACCCTGGTTAGCCTGAAAGCTGCTCAAGGTCTGGGGTTAAAGCTTCTTTTGATAAGCCGGTTTGCTCTTGGATGCAATCATAAATTTGCTGCCACTCAGGAGAATTATGGCCTTCTTTGCAAAGATCCTTCTCACGAAACTCTTTTTCTGTGTAAGTCACGATGTATTTGCCATGAGGTGTTGTTTGCAGCCAAGAGGTAAGACGCCGCACACCTAACTCAGCCAAATAGGCTACGTGCTCCCCTCTTTTCTCTCCGTTCGATTCTTGTCTAAATTTTCGATGCTCTTCTTCCATATGAGGTAAAAGAGGGTAAATAAATCCTTTTGCAGTGATCGGTTTTCTCTCTAATGGCAATTTCATATCTAAAAGGCATTCGACCTGAGGTTCTGCTGAATAAAGACTATAATCTTTACCCAACACATCGAGATAAAAGGCATGCAAGCCAAGTGCATTGGGGTTTCCAAGCTGAATTTGCTCTCTTAATCGTGTGAACATGCTTTCTAAAGAGGCCCCTTCCAAACAATGGATCATAAAATCCCCTTCAGCAGTTTTCTGCAACCAACTAGAAAATCGTGTCAGTCCCACAATCTTTCTCAAGGCATTTTCTTCTTCCTGCCTGCTCTTTCTAAGAGCATTTCGATTCTTAATGTGATCGCTCTTTTGAGGCAAAACCTTGCTGCAATAACAAAACCGCTCCATACCTTTCTCTTTATTGCTTGTAGATATATTTAGGGCGGTAGATGGGGACGCCCTTTCCGTCGCGAGCAACGACTCGCTCGTGGACGATCTGGGCAGAAATGCCGACGACTCGCGATAACCCAAAGAGCAGAGTGAAATACTCTGGATAAGGGAAACCGGCTGCCATTAAAACACTTCCCGAAATAGCATCAACATTCGGATAAGGAGACGAAATTTTTGGATTCTCCTTCAAAACTTTAGGCCCAACCTTTCTCAACATCAAGGCAAACTGAACCATTGGGTCGTTAGGAAAATGCTGCTGGCCTGCATCATAAAGCACTTTAGCTCGGCTATCTTCCACTCTTAAAACAGCATGTCCAAACCCAAACACTAGCTCTTTTCTTTCTAACCGGCCTCGTAAAGCTTTTTCAATACGCTCTTCGGTTGGTTGAGGGCCTACTTCTTTCATCAAAGACTGGTTAAAAATAAGGCAATCCTCATTGGCTCTGCCATGGAGAGGGCCTGCCAAAGCATTCATGCTAGCTGCAATCGATCCAAAAAGATCTTCTAAGCCGGAAGCAACCGCTTTGCCAACAAACGTCGATAAATTACCGCCGCCATGGTCAAAAGCGAAGCAGCAAAAACAACCTCAAGATGTCCAAAAGCTCTTTTGACTTGTTAGGAATATTGAGCATCGACAAGAAGTTTTCTGCGTAGCCAAGTTCTTCGTTGGATTTTGGGGTGTCACCCAAATTGGCGTGGTGATTGATCACAAGAGCTGTGATTTTCGGCATCAAGGCAACCAGCCGAAGGGCATCTTCTTTCCACTCCCCTTTCGATTCAAAACCACCTACAATCATGATGGCCATCGACAGCAAAGCCATTGGAGAGACTTCTCGGGGGAGTCTCAACACAGCCTCTTTAACTTTGGGGTTGAGCGATGCGCGTTTTCTCAGCTCTTTAGAAAAGGTTGCCAGTTCATCTTTGCTTGGCAGATGGCCTTCAAATAGGAGGTAAATCACCTCTTCAGGGCTTTTATCGACTAAATCAGAAACAGGCATTCCTCGGTAATAGAGCCCTTTTTCCGGGTTGACCGTCGAGGTGGTCACAGTTCCAATCGGAAAGCCCCTTAAACCTGTATCAAGCTGTTCATTTGTGATGGTAAATAGAACTTCCGCATCCATCTTTAACTTGTCCCCCTTAAAAAGAACCACACTTGATCCATCTCTTCTTGTAACTCTTTTTCACTGATTTGCATTCTTTCTTTGATGAAGGCGTTATTTTCTATGCCGCCAATGGGCGTTACCTGTCCATTTTTATACTCAGATGGATAGGAATAAATCAGGTCTTCCCGTATTCCATAGGCGTTATTCGAACTATCTTGGGCCACCGAAAACCAATCGTTACTCTTTTCGAGCCCAGAAACAAAACGGGCGGTTTCAATCACAGCATGGGCTGCAGAAGCGGCTGAAGATTTGCCCCGTGCCTTGATTACATCGGCCCCTCTGGTTTGGATCTGCTTGATAAATTCCTCTTCCAACCATTTTTGATCGATGCCTAAACTTGAAAGGGGTTTACCTTTCACTTCGGCATGAAAAATATCGGGCACTTGAGTCGCTGAATGGTTACCCCAAAGGGCTAAATGCTTAATATCGGGTACCGTCACAGATAAATGGCCTGCAAGTTTGCTACGCGCACGGTTTTCATCCAGCCTTGTCATCGCAAAAAAGTTTTCACGCTTTAGGCTGGGGGCTTTTTCTCTTGCGATCCAGCAGTTGGTATTGCAGGGATTGCCTACTACAATCACTTTACAGTCAGGATTTGCCGCTTTATTGAGGGCAGCACCCTGCTCGACAAAGATTTTTCCGTTTTCCCAAAGCAGGTCTTTCCTCTCCATTCCAGGTCCGCGGGGCTTTGCACCGACGAGCAAGGCAAGATCGACATCCTGAAAGACTTTAAACGGGTCAGAGCCAGTCTTCACCTCTTTTAGCAAAGGCAAAGCACAATCTTCCAACTCCATGACTGTGCCATGCAAATGGGGCAAAACATCTTGAATTTCAAGAAGATGCAAGGCGACAGGGGTATCAGGGCCAAACAGCTCTCCATTTCCTATCCGAAACAAAAGACTATAGGCAATTTGACCTGCTGCCCCAGTAATGGCAACACGTTTTAGCGGCTTCATCATACTCTGGGATATAGAGCCAACTACAGTAATAGGTCAAGGCAGTATCGCAATTATATATAAAGAAACCACTGAGACACAGAGATCACAGAGGAAATTTGAGAACAATGAGACCGATTTGCTTCATAAAAAAGAGAAGAGTTTTTGTGTTTCAAATTTTCCTAAATATTAGAAATGCAAAGAATAAGAGACGCTGATAGTTCTCATTCTCTCAAATTTCCTCCGTGATCTCTGTGACTCTGTGGTTACTGATGCAAGTAGCCGTTAGTCGCAGATGTAGGAGAGGCCGAAGAGGAAATTGGTATTGGCCTGACCAGGCAACCCTGGCACATAACCTCTAGATTTAACCGACACTTCCCCGGACACTAAGAATGGGGCATCCAATTTATAACTCAAACAGAGAGCGCCCCTTGCGCCAAATTGGGTCCTTGCATCATTCCCATTTTGCTCAAAGCTTGGCTGCAACCAGAGATCGGCTTTGCAGCCAAAAATCCAAGGGCCTGATTGATAAAGAAATGGGGTATCTACCCCTAATGAAAATGAACCATGTCCTGCAGTACTTCCGCCTTTGATGGTGACAAAACTCCAGATCGGACCACATCCCACATAAGAGCCAATCCCATACTCAAGACCATAGGGCGCAAGCCAAACACGTGTTGCCGGAATGATTTTGCAGTCGCATAAGCAAAAACCCCAAGGACGATCGGCTAAATCTCCATCCCAAAAATAGCCCCACATGGTCGCGAAATCGTTCAAAAACAATAAATCGAACAGATTTATAAGAACACTTCCCTTTAAACCTGAACGAGAAATGACTTTTTTACCGTAGTAATGATTCAGTTGATCGACATAGGCTGCCATATCGTTTCCTTCATCTTCAAATTCATTATCTGTTTCTAAGCCAAGAGCATAGAATGTCAAATCTGAAACTGTAAAAAGATGGAGAATAGCCTCTTGAACAGGAAAGCATCCACCCCGTCTTAAACGGTAGAGGGCAATATCGTTAGACATACGATAGGTGGCTTCAACTCCCCCTGTGATCACCAAACTTTGCTGATAAGGAGGCAGTGCAACAAATTCTTCCATGGAAAAAGAAGTTGCGCCTCCCCCTTCGCCATAAGGAGTCGGGACTTGGATGGAATAACTTGCAGAAAGGCCCGATTTTCTCAAATAAGCGCCATGGCCAAAAATCTCGTGCTGAGCCACCATCACCGTTTCAGCGATTGGCATGTCGATAAAGAGCATGTCAACCAACCGAAGAGTTTTGCCGTACCAACCAGGCATGGGTCCAAGCCACTCTTTTACCCAAGGGGTATCGATCCCTTCGTAAATGCGATAGGCCGAATAAAGATTGAGGGCACCTGCTTCCGGCGACATATAGGTGTCTGCCGCTACCGTAAAAAGGTCAGGCGTATAACATTCAATGTCTTCCGGCAAGTCTATGAGGGCAAAAAGTGGAAAAAAACTAAGGAGAGCTGTGCTAAATAATTTCATCATGGACGAAATAATTTACCAAATCCCTTCTTTCTAAACGATATCCTTTAGATAAAAGCAGGTAACGCTTCAAGAAAAGTCCGTCCAATAGCTCTCCTGTTTTTAAAAGTTCTTTTTGGATCAATTGCTGGAGATGGACAAGGTCGTATGTCATCTTGGGCTTATAGAAAAATTCCTTTACGTAGTAAGCTATTTCTTCCACTTTTTTTTTCAAAGGACGATCAAAAAACCATAGGTTGTCCTTAAAAAAGCCTGGCAGCCGATTTTTCATTTCCAATAGCTGAATAAAACCCTTTGCAGCCCCCTTTTCCATTGACTCTTGCTCAAGCCGTTCTATGACCTCCTCTTTGCAAGTCAGGCCTCCCCTCTCTTCTAGCCAACCAAATAAAAGGCCGCTAAAAATTTCTTCCACCTCTTCCTTTAACTCAATTTGCTCGACGGCACTTTTTACAAGTCCGTCTCTCTCTTTTGCAGGCAAACGTTCGACTTGAATCCTTTCATACGAGGTGAAATCCATAAACGTCATCAAGCCAAGGGCGCCTAAAAGGGCAAGATAAGCAATGGGATCAGAAGAAGACCCAAGTCCACTGAAATAGCCTTTAAAATCTAAAGAGGTTGTTCTTCCGACGCGCACTAGAGCTTTCCAAGGCTCTAAAGCCCCTTTCAGCAAGTTTAGATGGGTTGAAGGGAGTGCAAGTACTTTAGGGTGACTTTGATTTTCTGCTTCAAGGAGATCCTGTATGGTCTTCCACCCCTCTTTTTTCAGCTGATATTGCAAAGGTGGAGGCAGCTTTAAACGATCCAACCGATCTAAAAGCCCTAAAATGGGGTAACCGCCCCCTATTTCTCTGAAAGGTTCAAGTTGGTAAGCCGTCTCTACCACCTTCGGTTTTACAGGTTGTTGGTAAGTCCGGATGGTCTTGGGGTCTACTTTTTCAAGGGTATAGAGCCTTTCTAGTTGATTGCTTACAATTCCCTCTTGCTGCTTTAATTTAATTTCACCCCTCATAGGAACAAGATGTCAATTTTTAAGCGTGTTACTTTATTCTTACTCGTTAACATTCTGGTAGTTACCACAATTACTATTGTCCTTAACCTGTTTGGCATTCAACCTTATCTGACCAACCATGGTGTCGATCTTAAAACGCTGGCCATTTTTTGCCTAATTTGGGGGATGGCAGGCTCCATCATATCCCTTCTTTTGTCTAAAACAATGGCAAAATGGCAGACAGGGATGGAAATCATCCCAGAAAACACCTCTTCGCCACAATACCGAAGACTGATGGATATTGTCAGCAAGCTGACAAAACAGGCCGGCCTTCCTGGCATGCCAGAAGTGGGGGTCTACCAATCTCCTGAAGTCAACGCCTTTGCAACCGGGGCATCGAGCAGAAAAGCTCTTGTCGCTGTTTCAACCGGATTGCTCGATCGGATGGATGATGCCGAAATTGAAGGGGTCTTAGGCCATGAAATTTCTCACGTTGCCAACGGTGACATGGTGACCATGTCTTTGCTGCAGGGCATCGTGAACGCTTTTGTCATGTTTTTGGCAAGGATCCTTGCCCTCGTCGTAACAAGATCTGGCAATAGCCAAAATAACCAAGACTCTTTGGGCATGGGATACTTTCTTTGCGTGATGCTTTTCCAAACTGTATTTATGTTTCTTGGAATGATCGTGATTGCCACCTACTCAAGAAAAAGGGAGTACCGGGCAGATGAAGGGGGAGCTGCTCTTGCAGGGCGAGACAAAATGGTCCGTGCTCTAAAAAAATTGCAGCAAGTGATTGCGATTCAAGACCCTCGAGATGCCGGGCAACAAACTGTTCAAGCCTTCAAAATTTCTACGCCTAAAGGGTGGTTCAATCTATTCGCTTCGCATCCTCCTCTTGAAGAAAGAATCCAACATCTGTTAGAGATATCTATAAGATGACCAAACGAAATAAAAAATACGACGCCGATGTTTTGAACAACTTACTGTCTGCCCTTTTAAGTTTTCAGAAATTGAAAATTGAAAAATGGGAAAAAGTAGAAGGGCAAGTAGAGGCAACTAATTTGCCAGGAACCCCTACCGAGGATTGGATCATCCCGCCGGACGAAGACGTCGTTTCTGTCCTTTTGATGAAAGACAAGACTTATCGGCAATTGCGAGAAGAGATCGAGAAGCTCACACCTGTAGCTATCGAAATTGCCCACTTTTTAAAAGTGCAGGCTCACTCTTTGGGGTGGTTAAAATTTACCAATCCATTGATAGGGAATGACGCAATGGATGATGCAATCAACACTCTCAAAGAGATGCAGATCAAGCAAAACGGCACCATCTACCTGTTACAAAAGATAAAATCCTTCGCCAGTTAGTCCGCGAAGCGTTTGGAGTGCTAAACGGCCTTGTTGCATAATCAAATAGAATTCGCATACACATTGTAGCTTAGGCTTTAGCCTGAGCTCGTTTTGCAGGACTTTAGTCCTGCTAGAAGCTTGCGGGTTAAAACCCGCAAAAACGAACTCAGGCTAAAGAGGGACTTGCAAAATTCGAATAGTGGGCCATTCTTTAGAAAATAGGTCCGAAGGACCGAAATATGAAAGCCCAGCGCCGAAGGCCTGGGTTACAAATGTGAAATATAATTGGAGTCCTGAAAGGACGGCATAATTGCCTTCTAGGTTATTTCTAGAATAAGATATGTCGTCCCTTCAGGACTCCAATTTCTATTTACAACTCTTACCCTGGCCTTCGACCAGGGCTTTCATATTTCGGCCCTTACGGGCCTATTTTTCCAGCAGAACTGATTTTTGCAAGTGGCTCTAAAGCCTAAGCTACATTTCTCATGATGGCGATTAATTATGCAACAAGGCCGTTTAGCACTCCAAACGCTGGCGCGGACTAAGGCTCTTCCAGGATTTTGATGAGCTCGTTTAGCTCATCCATGAGTTCGATCTCGCGAAACTCGGCCAAGGAAAACTTCTTGTCTTCAGGAAATTTTGTTCTCCACGCCTCTTCCATCCGTTTAACCAACTCTAAACGGGTCGCTTCCACCTCGTCACCTGCAAGCCTTTCTTTGCGCCCAACAGAGACAAAGGACAGTTTAACCGTATCGAGTTTGTCTTGATAAAGTTTAGCCAGCTTACGGAGATTCTCAATGCTGAATTTCCAATCTTTAAATCCTGCTTGGATCAGGTCAAAACTTTGCCTTTCCAACATCTGACTAACTCCATCAAAATTTTTCTTTTCCAAATGGTTTAAGTCTTCTTCTAAAAGATAATAGGTCCTTGCATCATGATCTTTTGGCGATGTAAATCCAGGAATGAGGGTCACCTGTCCGCTTTCACGCAAAAGATGAGAAACATAATGAATCTGTTTATCTTCTATTGAAAAGATTGCTGTATATAGCCCGTCAGTACCAGTCGGATAGCCATCATCAAAATAGTATTTGATAAGTTTTGCTGACGAGCGCTCATGATAGGGTGATGGAAAAAGATAACATTCTGCCATATCCTGCAAATTCATTTCGGCTTCTTCAAATTTATTAAAAAGGGTACCAAGCAATATTGAAGGGTCATTTTCGACATCATCATGAAGGCATTTTTGAATAATACGCAGCTCGTCGTCTTTGATGAACTTTGCCCATCTATCTTGTGAAAGATGATTGAGCAACTTTGCCGAATTAGGTTGATTTGCTTGCCTGATATGGGCCCGAATGAGACGCATAAGAACATCTTCAGACCCTTTTAGAAACGTTTTTACAAAGATCAATAGATGATCTTTTAAATATTCTGCCCTCTTTTGGCCGCCGATTGTCTCTGCATCGCTTATTAGGTCTTCTAATTGATCCCACAAGTCTGTTTTGTGGTCTGGTATCCCCTCTGGAAAAAGAGCAATAAAGGTCTCAGAAATCACATGGGCAATAAAATCGAGGTTGTCTTTTCGCAGCGAACTTGATGCTACTTGCAACAGGTCTAGCGCCTTTTCAACTTTGGCCTCTTCTGAAAACGAAGAATTCGCAACCTCAAACGTGATCAAATCTGCAAATGGGTTTAAAAGATTTCGTTTTTCGGCCTCTTTTTGCACAAGGCTAGACGATAGATCCGATGTTAGGAGATATCCATATGGCAGCCAAAGCGCTTCTAATTCCTTGATTTTTGCATCATTTTTATCGCCGTAAATAAAAGCCAATAAGGCAAATTCGGGGAAAAACGGGGCAAATGGCTTGGCAAGGTCGCAAATCCTTTCCGGCGTCGCGGTTTGCATCTCTTCTTTAGCTCGTTGCATCGCGCCATGATTGAAGACCCAGATAGCAACCCGGCAAACGATCCGCATCAACCGTTCAAAGCCGGTCTGGATCCAAAAAACAGGCCTTTCAATCCTCCGGTTTGGAGGAATTGAAGTTGCCATTTTTTCAGCAAAATTTAAAACAGCAGCAACCGTGGGCGCTTGAGTGACAGAAGCAACACGTACCGGAGTATGATAAGTAGAAACAGTTAGGCTCATAATAGTTTTTTTATTATGCCTACTTTTCTTTTTATTTACATCTTATATTTTTATACCAAGACCTGCCTTGATCAGCTTAGGCTTGATGATAGGTCGCCCATTTTTAGATAAAATCTGAGGGGTAAGAGCTGGAGCACTCTCAGGTTTGACTTCTTCAATCGTTTCTAGCGGAGGAAGGATAATGAGAGTGGCAGGCTTTTGCTCTTCTCCCATTTCTTCCTTTTTCGCCTCTTCTGCTGCTTTTTGCAAGACATCGGCGATCTGTTCGGCAGTCAAAGCCTCTCCTTCATCATTGACCACTTCAGGCTCGGACAGCTGCCTTGTTTTTAGATCGTAGTAATAGATGATGCCATTTCCTAACACAGGAACTAAAAGAGTCACGCAACGGATGGCGCTTTTATCGTGTATGTGTTGAAAAAAATGAGATTTCAAGACTTCGTCAAGCCTTTCCTGATCCATCAGGCTTAAAGCGCCTTTCAACAGGAGGTCTGAAAAATTGGTCAGCGTGCTGACTAGCGGAATTCTATCGGCTATTTCGTCTAATTCGACCAATCGATCTTTCCGTTCAGCCGCTCTGATTGCCCCTATACTCATTTAAGAAACCCTCTTTTATAGAAATTTGATTCTATAGAAAGCTCCTTTATTGTCAAAAGAATGCCTTTGCCTAATTTTAAACGTGCCCTTGCCCTTGCCCTTGCCCTTGCCCTTGCCCTTGCCCTTGCCCTTGCCCTTGCCCTTGCCCGAAAAGCTTTTAATAAACGGCCTGTTTAATGTGTCCAGAAAACATCTAAGGCAAAAATTCGAGCAAGGGCAAGGGTTGAAATTGTAGTAAAAGGGATTGGATATGAAAAGGATGTGCGGTTACCAAGATTTGAACTTGGGACCTCGACATTATCAGTGTCGCGCTCTAACCAACTGAGCTATAACCGCGAATGGAGGCTAGGAGATTCGAACTCCTGACCCTCTGAATGCAAATCAGATGCTCTACCAACTGAGCTAAACCCCCGAATCGACTGAAAATGTACTAGAAACTGTATGTTTTAGGCAAGCGTTATCGTCTTGTCCATCCTCTGATGAGTGAAATCAGGAACAAAATGATGAAAATTAAAAACAGAATTTTAGCAAATTCGGTCGCAACACCTGCAATACCTGTAAATCCTAAGATAGCCGCAATGATCGCAATGACCAGAAACGTAATGGCCCAATTGAGCATGATTTTTTTCTCCGTAAAAACTGTGGAGTTACACCAGATGAGAAAAATATTCAACCCAATTTTAAATCTCAAGCTTAAGGATAACGTTCGGGTTGGACAAAAGCTTCGGTTGTCAGCACCAAAGGGCCGGCTTTTGTTTTAAAAGTCGCCTCCACAAATTCAGCTTTCCACCCCTCTTGAGGGTCATTTAAAGCCAATATGTAGGGAGGGTCAAAGCTAGATGAGGTAAAACGGCAGGCGGTGAAATCAAACCGAAAATCGCGCGCTTTTGGGTTTGCACTGCTCCAAAGTTTCATTTCTTCCGGCTTAACAGAGGGTTCTACCTTTAGCTTTCCCTCACTAACTTTCCATCGAAGCGCAGGAACTTGAGCGCCGGAACTAACTAACTTGAAAAAGGTGAAAAGAGAGGGGTAGTACTCTTTAATGTCGATCTTGTGGCCGCAGTTGGGAATTAAGCGAAGATAGGTAGGCCCGACCAATCCTCGAAGATAGGTTTTTACAGTGTCCGGCATGGAAAAGGGATCGCCTGATGCCAAAATGAGATACTTTGGAAGGGTCAGCTGTTGCCTGAAAGAATACGCATCTTCTCGGCTCATCAACGCATTGTACCGCTCGTGGGTAAACATCCGATCATCAAGCCCTAAATCTAAATAATCTTTTATGGCAGGAGACCAGCTTTTCAAAGATTGAAAATGGTGGGTAAAATTTTCCTTTATATTGAGGAAGTCGGCAACAACAGGGATGATCGCCTTGACCCGTTTATCCTCGGCCGCTGCCAAATAAGAGACCCAACCTCTTTTTGATTCTCCTGTTAGGACATATCCTTTCGGTTTATTTTTGAGGTAATCTTGTATGGCGCTGATCACTGTTTTAACAGCTTCTGCCATCGGCTGATGCAACGGATAGTCTTCATCGCCGGTGTCCAAAAAGCATTTCCAGCTATAGGCCACTAACTCGTCATCTCTTTTCGCTTTCCCCTCATTAAAAACGCAAGGCTGGTTAGGAATGGCAAAAATTTCTGCCACAATAGCTTTTGTTTTTAATGCGCCCTCTATCAAGTCCGGCGAGGTTTCGTGCAAAGGGGTGGTGGTGTCTCCCCCTTTAAGAAAAACAAGGACGTTCTCTGTTTCAACAGTTTCCGGAATGGTTAAACGGACAGGGTGGGTCCACGCAGGATATTTTAACCATTGAATCGACTGTACGTTTAGCACAACCGTTTCATAATTTGCCTGCTTGTCCCGAGAAATTTCTTTAAACGTTGCAGGTTCGGTCGCTGCGGACAGAAGAAGGGAAAGGAGAATCGAATACATAGCCAGCCATTTTAACAAACTAGACTAAAAACTCCATCTCAGATCATCTTGTTCCTCATGAGCACAGATATCTTATCCATTGCGACTGCTAAGGCAGGCTATTCTATGTCCCAAGAAGAGATCGGTGAAAAAATGATCGATTCGCTCTGCTTGAAAGGGGTGGAGGCGTCAAAAATCAGACGGATTTATAAAAACAGCGCCATCGAAAAGCGCCACACCGTGCGTCCTTTTAGTGAAGAGCTCTTTTCTCATCTTAACAAACCCCCAAAGCCAACATATTTAAACGCCATCTACAAAACAGAAGCGCCGAAATTAGCCTATAAAGCTGCCCATGACGCACTTAAGCAGTGGGGAGGCAATCCTTCCGAGATTACTCACATCATTTCTGCCTCTTGCACCGGGATGTATGCTCCCGGCTTAGAATATCTCCTCATGGACACTTTGGGCTTACCCCGAACTGTTGGAAGATATGGCATTAATTTCATGGGCTGTTTTGGTGCATTCAAAGGGCTTGGTTTGGCAGATAGCATCGCAAAAGAAGACAAGCGGCACAGAGTGTTAGTGGTCTGCACCGAGCTGTGTTCACTTCATGTGCAAACGCAAAACGATTTGGAAGCAGCTGTTTCCAATGCCATTTTTGCAGATGGTGCGGCAGCAGCCATTGTAGGCCAGCAGAAAGGGCTTTTAGAAATCGTTAAAAAAGCCTCGCTTGGCGTCCCCCATTCCCAAGATAAAATGTCTTGGGATATGGGCGACCATGGTTTTGTGATGCGTTTAAAAAAGGATGTACCGGAACTTATGGGACAAACCATCCCCTCCTTTGTGAAGGAACTGGCACACGAAAAGGGAAAAGTTGACTGGGCGATCCACCCTGGCGGCAAAGCTATATTAGAGCAGATAGAAAAGGGGTTATCGCTTAATTCAGAACAAACTTTGGCATCTTGGAACACCTTGAAAAATTATGGCAATATGTCGAGCGCCACTTTTTTGTTTGTTTTGGAGGAATTGTTGCGCTTAGGGACAAAAAACCCTCACTGCATCGGTCTTGCCATGGGACCGGGATTATC
The DNA here is from genome assembly GCA_963765145.1 of Parachlamydiales bacterium. Classification (GTDB taxonomy): domain Bacteria; phylum Chlamydiota; class Chlamydiia; order Chlamydiales; family JAJFMK01; genus JAGVKY01. The sequence continues at coordinate 172,397 of CAVXVG010000026.1, read as the reverse complement.
CATTGAAGGGATGCTATTTAAAAATAGATGAGAGCTTTTCGCACAAGGAAAACGGCCCCCGAAATCATCGATCTTGGACCGAAACATTATACCTCTTTAGAATATGATGAATGCCTTGCCATGCTGGCAAAGATTGGAAAATGGTTAAGGGGAGATCGCATTTCTCTAAATGCCATTGGCCGCTATAGCCCTAAAACCATTTTGGATGTCGGTTGCGGCGGAGGAGATTTTGCCCACAAACTGGCAAAAGCCTTCCCTCACGCTCATGTTGTGGGAATGGATATAGATGGTGCTGCTATCGCAAGGGCAAGTCGTCATTGGTCAAGACCAAATCTTACCTTCCAACACGGAAACATCCACGATTTTTCACCTCAAAGTTTTGACGTTGTAACAACAACTCTTGTTTGTCACCATTTAGATGACGAGACATTAGTGCCGTTTGTCCAGCAATTGGCGAAAGTGGCAAAAAACAAATTAGTTATCAATGACCTGCATCGCTCAAGGTCAGCTTACGTTTTATTTGCGATCGTATCGCGCCTATTTTTTAGAAATAGACTCATTTGGCATGACGGCCTCTTATCGATCCAGAAAGGTTTTAAACGAAACGATTGGGAAACTCTCTTGGACAAAGCAAAGATAGCAAAAGAAAATGCCTCCATTGCTTGGAAATGGCCTTTTCGGTGGTGTGTAGAGATTGGATAAAGAGACTCAAATCATCATTGGAGCAGGCGTTGCTGGTTTGTCAGCTGCTTGCAGCTTGGTTGATCAAGGAGCTCGCCCCATCATCCTCGAATCTACCCCCTTCCCTTCACATAAAGTCTGCGGTGAATTTTTTTCTCCAGAGTGTCTGCCACAGCTTCAGGCATGGGGCATCACTTTCGACCAGAAAATCGACACCGCTTTGTTTTGCAGTCAAAACTCTGATTTGCGGTTCTCTTTCGCGCAGCCTGCTGGGACGATGTCCCATCTTACTTTTGATCAGAAGCTTTTAGCCTATGCCCAAAACAAAGGGGCCGTCCTGATTCCGGAAAAGGTAGTGGCTATTCGGCCAAATGAGATCCAAACAGAAAAGCGGGCCATCCCCTACTCTCAACTGTTTATTGCTGCAGGAAGGCTCCCCTTTTTCCCCTCCAAATATCAGCCTATTTACCTAGGCGCCAAAGCCTACTTTTCGGGCCTAAAATTGAAAGCGCCTCTCATGATGTTCTCATTTCCGGGGTGTTATGTCGGTATCACTGAAGTTGAAAAGGGCGTTTATAATGTTGCACTCCTGTCCAATCAAAAAGAGCTGCCAACACTTGATCAACTTTGCTCTAAAGACGAAGGCTTTAGAGAGGTTTTTGAAAAGGGGCACATGCTTTTTCCCTCTTGGATGGTAGCCAAAATCCCCCCCTTCGGAATCAGAAATACTCCTCCCCTTCCGAACACATTTTTTATTGGAGATGCATTAAGCGCTATCCCTCCGGCTTCCGGTGCAGGCCTTTCGCTTTCAATAGCATCAGGAATGATGGCTGCCGATTTTGCCCTCCGAAATGACCCTGAAGGCTTCAAAAAAGAATGGAAAAAACGGCATTCTATGCGAATTAAAACGGCCTCGCTCCTTCACCACTGCCTCTTAAGACCAACGCTTTTTAAAACTTATTGCAAAACACACCACGTTTTCCCTACATTAAACGAAAAATTATTTCGTCTTACTAGGGAACCGTTTTTTTATGCATAAGTTCGTCCTAATCCTTGCTTGTTTGTTTGGCACTCTCTCTGCAAATGTAGATAATCTTTATCTTACCGGTGACAATATAAAAGCATTTTGCCACCATATTGTAGATGTTGACCACCCCACATTAGACACGAAGAAGGTTCAACGGGGAGATCTGGTTTATGTTGTCACACCCTATTTAGACCACTTCTTCCGTAATTTCCACTCACTTATCAAAAATCCCTACATCTTAGTGAGCCATGATGATGACAACCCGGTTCCTGGGGCTTTTGGACAATTCCTTCACGACAATAAAATCATTGCTTGGTTTGCTCAGAATGTTCAAAAGGTTGTCCATCCCAAACTTCACCCCATGCCAATCGGGATTGCTAATAAAAGATGGTGGTGTGGAAACATTGAAGTTCTCGACAAGAAAACTTCAGAGCCTCCTAAAGAGAGAACCAACCTCCTCTACATGAATTTCACCGTAGATACGAATAGGGCAGAAAGAGGCTTTGTCCACGATCTTTTTAAAAATAAACCTTACTGCAAAGCGGTATTCGGCAAAAGTTTTGAAGAATATCTAGACGACCTTCAACAAACACAGTTTGTTTTGAGCCCCCGGGGCAATGGGCTCGACTGCCACCGAACATGGGAATGCATCTTAATGGGGGCTATTCCTATAGTGAAATCGTCAGATCTAGACCCTCTTTTTCAAGATTTACCGGTTCTCATCGTTGACAATTGGCTAGAGATCTCACCCCGATTTCTTCGACATAAATATGAAGAGATGAAATATAAAACTTACAATAGAGATACAATATTTCTCCCTTATTGGTTAAACAAAATTGAACAGGTCAGGCAAGACTACTTGTCAAAAAAACAGTAAACATGGTTTCATTGAATAATGAAAAATTCATGGCTCGTTCTTAGTACAGGTTTTGCCCTTTTTTCCATGTTCTTCGGTTCAGGGAACTTAGTATTTCCCATCGCTGTTGGCACCGAATGTGGTGGACACTACTTTCTTTCTGCAATGGGCATCCTTTTAACCGGCGTGGTTGTCCCCTTTTTAGGGGTATTCGGCATGCTTCTTTACAAAGGCGATCTAAACAATTTTTTTAGCTATTTAGGCAAGCCCGGCATTTTTCTTTTCTCTCTGCTGGCTTTATCGATCATGGGTCCTTTTGGTGTGTTGGCCCGCTGTTTGACTGTGGCTCACGGAGCCATCTCTCTTATATTCGCCACAGCGCCTCTTGTTTGGACAAGTCTTTACCTTTGCCTGGTCATTTTCTTACTGGCTGTCAATAAAAGTAGGATACTGTCGACGCTCGGCATCATTTTAACACCCTTTTTATTGCTATCGATTGGCGCTATCACCTTTTTCGGCCTGCAGCAGGGCGCACCCTCTCCTCAAGTTGAGATCAGCAGTTTCCAAGCGTTTAAAGATGGGTTTTTTCAGGGCTACCAAACAATGGACCTACTTGCTGCCTTTTTCTTTTCAACATTCGTGATACAGCAGCTCAGAAAACAGGCCGAGAAACCTTACAACCATTTCATCAAAGCTTCCTGCATTGGGGGAGGCATTTTGGCGTTAGTCTATTTCTCACTCGTCCTATTGGGTTGGATTTTTGCCCCCAAATTAGTTGGCTTTCAGCCACCGGAGATGTTAGGTAAGATCGCGATGGAATCGCTTGGTGTATGGGCCATACCGGCAGTTGCAACGGCCGTTGTTTTTGCATGCCTGACGACAGCGATTGTTTTAGTCACCTTATTTGCAGATTTCTTGCGCAAAGAGGTCTTAAGAGAAAAAATTGGGAACATCCCCGCTCTTTTGATCACTCTAGTGATTGGCTTTTTGGTCTCAACGCTTGAATTTCAAGGAATCGCAAAGTTCATTGGCCCAATATTAGAGTTTATCTATCCTGTCTTAATTGCGCTGACCTGCCTCAATATTGTCCGCCACTTCTGGTTCAAGCCGAAGTTAGCCGTACAGTAATCACGCGAAGCGCTTGGAGTGCTAAACTCCTGTTTAGCTTTGACTTGTCAGTGAAAAGTGAAAGCGCAAGAGGACTTGCGCACTCCAAACGCGTTGCGAACTAAAGCTCTCTTTGATTAATAAACCGGGCAGGGGCAAGGGACTCCTAGGCAGTAGGGAATCTCTTCACCCTTATGTGGCAATAAGGTTCTTTGCCGGTTTTGCCATAGTAGTCTTGGTGATAGGTTTCTGCAGGATAAAACTTTGAGGATGGGACAATCTCGGTGACTACACCAAACCCCTCCCCTTTCAGAATATTTGCACACTTTTCAGCGATCTGTTTTTGCTCGTTGCTCAAATAAAAGACGGCTGACCTGTATTGATGCCCTCGATCTGGCCCTTGTCGATCTAACTCTGTTGGGTCATGGATTTCAAAAAACAACCTAACTAATTCTTCGTAGCTAGTTTTTTTAGGATCAAAAATAACCTCAAGGGCCTCTGCATGCCCTGTTTTTCCTGTACATACCTCTTCATAGGTTGGCATTGCAACATGCCCCCCGATATACCCAACTGTAGTTTTTACAACACCTTTTAGGTCTTTAAAGAAATGTTCGACCCCCCAAAAACATCCACCTGCAAAAAGCGCTCGCTCGTAGCCCGATTCTGTTTTAAGCGGATTAAAGTTTAACGAGACCGAATTTACGCAGTGTCTAACATTCTTGCCAGTAAGCCTTTCGCCTGTAAACACATGGCCCAAATGCCCGCCGCAGTGGGTACAAAGAATTTCTGTCCTCATCCCATCTTTGTCCACTTTCCTTTCGACTGCCCCTTCGATCTCATCATCAAAACTTGGCCAACCACAACCGGACGCAAATTTGTCAGAAGAGAGGTAAAGAGGTGCGTCGCACTGGCGACAAAGATAGACACCTGGCTCCTTTAAATCTTCGTAAGGGCCGGAGCCGGGATATTCAGTCCCTTTATTGAGGATAACTCTCTGTTCCTCAGAATTCAACGGATGGAATCTTTTCATGTACAATTTATTTTACTCTGAAGTATTTAAAGCCTAATGACACTTTTGACCGCTACACAGCCAAACATTGCAGAACTTGTGAGCCGCTGGGGCTCTTCTGCTGCCATCTCATTACTTGATCCTAACTGCGAAATCTTTTCTCATTCCAGAACTCGATGGTGCCATTGGCTATCGATCGGTTTCTGGCAGTCATGTTGTCTATGGAGAGCCGGTTTGTTCTCCTGACGATTATGAAATGCTCGTTCAGGCTTTTCACACCTTTTCGCAAAGTCGCAACAAATCGGTGATCTACTTAACAGTGTGCCCCCCCTTTATGAATTGGGCGATGGGCAAACATTGCGGCGCCTTAATTGAAATTGGAATGGAACTGTTTGTTGACCCGCAAGATGATGTTGCAGAGGGTTCAAAAGGGCGAATCATCAGAAAAAAAATGAACCACTCGGAAAAAGAAGGGGTCGAAGCCCGTGAATATATCCCCTATGATGAAGCTATCGAAAAGCAAATTGCCGAAGTGACAGATGCTTGGTTAAAAAATCAGACAGGTCCTCGTGTGGTAGCATCTTTAGCACAGCCCCTTACTCCACGAGAAGGGAAAAGATGGTTTTATGCCATGTGCCGCGGAAAAATGGTGGGCACTCTCGTCATGACACGGCTTGATTTTCACAACGGTTGGCTAGTCTATTTGTTAATGATTACTCCTGATGCCCCTAATGGCACATCTGAAAGGATGATTGTGACCGCTATTGAAACCTTGCGAGAAGAAGGTTGCCGCTTTTTATCTTTCGGCCCCTCTCCTGGAGCAGAATTGGGAGAAATCGTCGGACTAGGACGCACCTCCTCTTGGATCGCCAGAAAAGTTTTTAAAACCGGTACCAAGTACTTTGATGTGCACGGAGCAAGAGAATATTGGCTAAAATTTCAACCCAAAGCCATCCCCTCCTATTTTCTATTCAGTGCCTCCACTCTAGGCATTCGCGAAATCTACGGTATCATTCGCGCCTTCAACGCCAGCACTTAGGTCTCAATTGGTAAAAACATCAAAATAACAGGGTGAACAGGATAAGCTTCGCTCACAAATAGATTTTAGTGGGCAAAGCTTATCCTGTTCATCCTGTTATCTATAGATTAAAACCAAAAAACCCTTATGTTCATATGGGTGGCATTTAGGTCTACTTTTGCAATTGGTTCTTTAGTAACATTTTTCCAAAATCTCATTTGGAAACCCCTCATGCAACCTACACGCAACTTTTTATTTGCTCTACTATTACTGGCAGTGCTTCCCTGCCTTGCTTTTTCACAAGAAAAAGCAGTTATAGATCTAGCTCAACATGAAGCTAGAGTCTACAGCCAAAATGGTGAAGATGGCGTCATCAAAATGATTTTCGAATGTATAGGAAAGTCAACCGGCACCTATGTTGAATTCGGCTGTGAAAGCGGCAACGAGTGCAATACACGTCTTTTAAGAGAAGCTGGCTGGAAAGGTCTTTTAATGGATGGCAGCTGGCACATCCCTCAAATTAATTTACAAAAAGAATTCATCACCAAATCCAACATTAATGACCTGTTTAAGAAACACCATGTTCCAAAAAATTTGGAGTTGCTATCGATCGACATAGACTATAATGATTTTTATGTATGGCAAGCTGTCGACAAAAGCTATAAACCTGATGTTGTTGTGATCGAATACAATGCAACCCATTTGCCTCATGAGGACAAAATTGTTCTTTATCACCCAACAACCATGTGGGACGGCACCAATTATTTCGGAGGCAGCTTTTTGGCCATGTTTAACTTAGGAAGATCCAAGGGCTATTCCCTTGTGTATGCAGAATCCCGAGGAGTTAACCTTTTCTTCATACGAGATGATCTATTAGAAAAAATCCCTTACACCTTTCTCAATACGAACAACATCGACGCGCTTTACAGGGCTCCCCGCTATGGCTCCGGCCCAAACGGTGGACATCAAGCGGACCCAAAAAGACGCCCTTACATCAGCTCCACCACTTTAATTAGAAAGTAAACCAAGAAATGTAGCTTAGGCTTTAGCCTGAGCTCGTTTTTCAGGACTTTATTCCTGCTGGAATCTTGCGGGTTAAAACCCGCAAAAACGAACTCAGGCTAAAGCCTAAGCTACAATTTCCGAACTTATCTCTTTTTCTCTTTAGGGATGGCGAGGAAATCGCAACCATACACCCTTTCAACACGATAACCCATGTCTCCAAGGATGTTTTTGATCCTTTCTATTTCAGCGCGAAGCTCAGGAGTTACTGTCTCATAATGAAACCAAGAACCGCCTAAAATTTCGATGATGATGACTGGTCTATTTCGTTGGATTGTCTCTCGTGAAGCCCCAAGAACTTCTTCTTCAAAATTTTCAACGTCAATTTTCATCAAAGAGATGTTGTTGAGATTGAAACTATCCACGGTACGCATTAGAACAGCAACACCCTCCTTTTCATCATCTCTAGCAATTTCTGCATGGCCTTCGTTTCCTGCAGGACCAGATTTGATGCGGACCATTCTTTCACTTCCGCCTACAGCACAGTGGTGCAATTCGACAACATCATCAACATTGTTCAATTTACAATTCCAATAAAGTTCTCGAAAGTGTTTTGGATGAGGTTCAATGGCCACCACTTTTCCTGTTGGACCCACAAATTTTGCCATTCGCACAGTATGAGTGCCAATGTGTGCGCCGATATCAACCGCCACTGTCCCCTTTTTTACATATTGCCTAAGCAATTTGATGATATGGGGTTCCCACACATTACCTTCTCGTAGAAAGCCTTTAATACAATCCGGGATCGGATCGATATAGAATTTACCTTGCCCTTGGACTACTGCTACTGAGTAATGTTCGAAAGGAAATTCGTCGAGATATTTTTGAAAATCGTCATCAAAGGTTGTAGCTGCAAGCGCACTAAGTGACAGAATAAGCAAGAAAATTTTTTTCATAAGTTTGAAGGACTCGGGATTAAAAGATAGGATGATTTTGAAGCCACATCCCTTTTAGAGCAAATAAGAACATCACAGGCAAGCCCATCAACCTAAAAAAAAGCGTCCTATAAATTTAACAGGGTGAACAAGATGAACAGGATAAGCTCTGCCCACTAAAAGGCGCTCTATTCATAAAGGAATAATGGAAGAGATGGCCTACTTTAACAAATCCCTCTTTTTCGTTGCTTTCACCACTTAAAAATAGAACTAGGCATAGCTTATCCTGTTCATCTTGTTCATCCTGTTAAATTGTTCATCCTGTTAAATCTTGTAAATTTATTTTCCCTAATAGCATTCCTCTGATTGGATCAAACCGCACAAACCACACATATTCAAAAAGAAACAAATTAACATTTCTTTTAAATAGTTAAATGATATGAGGAACTTAAAGAACCGCTAACTTCAGCAATACAACTGTTATTAGTATAAGAAGCTGACGATTAGCGATTAAAGACGAAACTATCTTTTAAGAGGAGAGAAACAATGAAAACTTTAATCATTTGCCTAGCAATGATCGCAAGCGCTTCTTCTTTAGCAGCTTGGGGAAACCAAAACAACAGAGATTATCAAGAAGGAATGAACGAGAGCATTCCTTACTACCAAGGCGGCCACGTATCTGAGCAAAACTATGATAATGAAGCTATGGGGCCTTATTACAACAATAACAACAAGTACAACTACAACAAAACCCCAGCAAACACCAATCAAAGCTCAGGCACCTACCAAAACAGCAACCCAAGCTCAAACAACAATCAAAATGCTTCTAGACCTGGTCAAATGATGAGCGGCTCAACCAGCTACATCTCTTTAAACGACGCTTCTACTAATGTAGGCGATAAAGTACGTAGAGCAATCCAAAAAGACACCGCACTTTCAAGCAATGCAAGAGCAGCTCTTGTCACAGCTGATGGAAACGGCCAAGTCACCATTTCTGGAACAGTCGCTTCTGATGCTGAAAAAGCTAAGCTTGAAGCGCTTGTTAAGTCTGTAGAAGGCGTTAGAAGCGTAAAAAGCAACGTTTCTGTTCAAAGTCACAAATAAACAAACCCATAATAATGGAGAAATTGTATGCAAAAAGAACAACTAGAAGGCCAATGGTCACAACTTAAAAGCCAAATTAAACAAAAATGGAACAAATTGTCAGACGCTGATTTGACAGCATGCAACGGTAAATTCGATGCATTGTGCAACTGTATCCAAAAAGCTTATGGCTGCAAAAAAGAGCAAGCTGAGCAACAAATCCGTGACTTTAAACCAGAACACACTTCTTCTAAAGGTGATTCTCGTCAAGGTCAAGGACAACCTCAACAAGGCCAACCACGTCATGGTCAACCTCAACAAGGTAACCAATCACGTCAAGGTCAACCTGGACAAAAAGAAAAAGGTCCAGAGCAAAGAGAAAAAGCCAGACTGTAATCTTTGAAAAGACTTGCCTTCCCTCTTTCCGGGGGAAGGCTTTTAAATACTAAAGAGATGAAGGAGAAAATTATGACTAAAGAAAACATGAAAGATCTCTTTATTGAAGAACTTAAAGACATACTAGATGGAGAGCATCAAATCACTAAAGGGCTTCCTAATTTAATTAAAGCCTCAGACTCCCTCGAACTCAAAGATGCCTTAACTCACCACTTAAAAGAGACCGATGGACACATTGATAGGTTAAACAAGATATTCTCACTTCTGAAAATCGAGCCCGAAGCCACCTCATGCAAAGCAATGAAAGGGCTGATTGCAGAATGTGATGCAGTTGTTAAAGAATTCTCCAAATCAGCGTTGCGTGATGCTGCTATCATTGCTAAAGCTCAAAGAATTGAACACTACGAAATTGCTACTTACGGCACGCTGAAAAGCTTTGCGACTGAACTTGGACTAACAGAAATTGTTGCATTGCTCAAAACCAACCTTGATCAAGAAAGTGCTGCAGACAAAAAGCTGACAAAGATTGCTGAAGGCGGCCTATTAACCGCCGGCATCAACAGCGAAGCCAATTCAAAATAATCCCTCGGGTATCAGAAAAGGTCTTGTTGCATAATAGTTATCAACTTTTCGTTCTTCCTGCAGCCCTTCAGGCTGCCATTTTCATTTTCCATCCTTAACCTGGGGCGTTGCCCACAGGCTGTTGCAACTATCCGGCTTTCAGCCGGAAAATCCTTAATACACATTTTGATTGGCCTGAAAGGTCAAAACTGCAACAGCCCGTGGGCAACGCCCCGGGTCTAAGACGAAACTTTATATGGGCAGCCTGAAGGGCTGCAGGAAAAACTGGCAATCAGGTGCAATTAGGCAACAAGGCAGTTAGAAACCCCCAGTTTCTTGGGGGCTCCTAACGATTCGCGGATTATTCGAAGTCGCTCACGCGTTTAGGTGTAGGCGTTGATGGTAAATCGAGATCACTTAGAGTTCCGTCTTCCATCTTAATTCCGCTACTTGTTGAATTTTTTCTGGAAAGTGATTTCATTCTTCCGCCTAAGTCTGTTTTACTAAGCGCTTTAGCCGCGTTTTTGGCTCTATTTTGGAGCCATTGCCTGACTCCAAAAAAACTAGCTATACTGAGACCTATTCCTACCACAGGAGAAACGACCGCCAGCGCTAACTGCCAAGCAGCTAGGCCTTGGACCCCTAATGGTAAATCATAGATTGTCGCCGGGCCTGAAGGATCAGCCTTGCTGGCAACATGAATAGCAACTGAAATGGGAGTATCGTCAAAAGCTGTGTAAGGAACGTTACCATTACTTTGGATGTAATAATCGCCTGAAGAGTCTTGTCCAAAGGTAAGCCAATCGACGCTTGGAGTGCCATTAAGAACCGTGGGAACTGAGCATAAGTTAGGCAGTTTAAAATAGAACGACTGTCCTGTTGTGACTGAACTTGTTACAGGGTTTGTGATCGCAGGAGCAGTTGGTACAGGCGGTGTTGGAGCTGCAGTGCCATTTGGCCCACCAGTAGGGGTAACAGAAGTCAAGCTAAACTCGGGTTGCCAAACAAGACACTTAAACAGATCGCAAATCGTAACATTGAATGTGTAGTTCCCCACCTGAGCAGATGTTGTTTCTCCAGATATCAGCCCTGTATTTGGATCGATCGAAAGGGAAGATGGAGCTCCTTCCAAACCAAAGGTCAGACTAAAGACATCGGACACTAAATTGGCCACATTTAAAACATACGACCCAACTGTAGCGAATATAGTGTTTGGAAGGGGGGCTTTTGGTTCTGGTGGCAGGCTGATTGTTTGCAAAGTGATGTTGGTTTGAGCAGAGGTGCCAAAGGGGTTCACTGCTCGTAGCACTTGTTGGAAAATGGTTAAAGGGTTAGCCGAGGTGGCCGTCCCCGAAACTTCTAATTTTTGGGCATCAAATGAGAGGCCTGTAGGAAGAATGCTTTCCCACACATAGTTAAGAGTATCATTAAAGATCGATGAAATCGTACCGTTTGGAACAAACCAAGAAAAGGGATAGCCCAACGTCACATTGACAGGCGAAGTGACAGGAGTCACGACAAGAGGCGAATCAGGAACGCTCACACTAAAAGTGGTATTAGCTGAAAGCCCGGCTGTATCTGTTGCGGTTAATGTGCTTGTGAAATTGCCTCTATTGCTTGGCTCGACCGTTCCCACTACGTGGGTCCCGTTAAAAGATAAATTGGGGCCGCTCGTAGGTGTTGTGGTAACGCCATAGGTCAATGTATCTCCCCATGAGGCATCCACATCTGTAAAGTTAGCCGGAAGAGCCACTTGCTCTCCCACTTGAAACGTTTGTGGTGAAGAAATGGGGACAGAAAGCAGGGGCGCTGCATCGATTTGCGCTAAACTCAACTCGACATTAAGTCCGCCATTCTGCACGACGCTCACTACCATTTGGCTTGAACCAACGGAGCCTGTTAAAGAAGATACGAGAGACAGCCTTTCGTTGGCGGCACCACTTCCCACATCCACAGGAATTTGACCCTTCAAATTGCCCGCAGAGTCCAGGTAGTAATTATTAACCGTTGTTCCATCATATACCAAACATCCAAAACCGTCCCGCAATCTAGTGAGTGATACTTGAGTTTCTCCTGTGCAACCATCAACAATGACTGACGCTTTTACAATCGTTGTCAGGGCGGCATTAACAATTTCATACACAGCTTGATTTGAGGTATTAATGGTTCCAAAAACCAGATTTCCATCCTGTAATTGAGCCACTGAGATGGGGGCAACTGTAGCGCAGCTACCCACAAGAGTGGGGTTAACGACCGCACTGCCGGAAGAGGTGACGATTGAGCCATAGGCCAAACCATTTGAGGTCCAAAAGACTGCAACGTCTCCATTGCTTAATTCTGTTGTTGACAAAGCCCCATTAGAATATTTAGTAGACCCTAAAGCCACCTGTGTAGGGGCTCCTCCGGTCTTAGGATAAAGTACAAGTGTTGGAAGATTACTTGTGCTGCCGCTTGACACTAAGGCTGTCATCACCCCATTTGCTGTCGTTACAGAGCTTGAAGTCAGCGTACCATTTAAGCTTAAAGTTGTGCTGGTTGAGTTAAGCACGTCAAATGTATTGCCTAAGAGGGTAAAATCGATAACATTCTTCCCTGTGCCCCCTTGAGTATAAAGCGCTGCAACAGTGCTATTTGCACCTAAAGAAAGAATTTCCACTTCAGGATTGCTGACGCCGGTGCCAGGAGACAAATAGTTAATAGTAAATTCTGAACCCACCTGCAAAGAAGAGCTTAAAGGGAACATGTCTATTCCTTCTAATCCTTCCAGTGCCACTGCTTCCAAAAAGTCACCAGAAAGCAATTGTGTAATGGAATGATCGAGAACTATTCCGGAAAATGGTATTTGGCTCAATGATGTTGATGCAATGTCTACAGCAACGTTTGGATAAAGTGTGGCATTTGTACAACCTGTTCCCCTTTTACTAAGCAAGGGAGAAACAGCCAATCCAAGAGCACCAACCCCTGCCGCACCTACAGGAGTCATCATCGCATAAATAGCAAAGCAACCAAACGCAATCGCCGAAATTTTCTTAAGGCCTGGTGACATGCGTGGTAGTTGGAAATAAGAATTGTTAGACGTTTGCCCAACACTAGAGCTAGCTGGAAGTGACATTTTTTAACCTTTAAATTTGAAGGAATGAATCTAAAACTTTGAAACAATTTAGTCAAAGCTTGCCTAAAGGGCCATTTTTCAATTAGTATGGCCGTTACTTGTAAGAGGTTCGTATGAAAATCATCGTCTTGTTGGCCTATCTCATGAGCAGTTTGTTTGGACTTAAGCAGGACATGCAGGCGCCAAAGCCCATTGAAGGGTTCGCTCAAAGCAAATCGGCTTCATATAAAACAACCATGAATGGATATGAAATCGTTTTTCACTTCCCCAATAAATGGGGCATGGGAGAACAAACGATCTTAAGCAATGACCAATCTAAGTTTTCGTTGTTTCCAAACAAAGGGGGGCTTGGGTGTACCATTTCATTAGACTATTGCAAAGACAACGCGGCGCTGAAGAACAGCATCAAAAGTTTAGAGAAACTTTTCCCAAATTCACATCAGATACAAAATGGGTTTGAAGCATCTATTAAGGAGGGTTTTTTCTTGTGTAAAGAAGAGGGGTCTTTCTTAGTGCAAATGTGGTATGTCACACCGAAGCAAAAAGAAAATATACTCATCTGGGAAGGGCTTAAGCAGTGTTTAACTATTATAGATCCACAAGTTGCTGCTGCTGCAAAAAGAGGCGAAAGACGAGTGACAGAAGAGCCTATGCGCGGTTGGTGGTGTCATCATCCCGCTAGTTCTTTCGATGTACTGTTTGAAATTCCTCCTACAAGCCAGGCAAAAGCCAACCTAGGAGGAACAAGAAATTACCATTTACAATTTACAGATCCTAAAACATCCGGATTTTTCTATGTCAAATGGAACTGTGCCCTGGATAACGCAAAAACCTATAAAGACCATCTCAAGTTAATGGAAGCTGAGATCACAAACCTAGATTCGACCCAAAAATCTGCTGCTCAGCCTATAATCGATCTCAATAATCGGTATGCTACCCTTTCAGGTTCTCCTTATCAATTCATCACGTTAGCAGGTGAAGATTTCCTTTTTGGGTTTGCAGTTAAAACCAACTCCCCTCACCTAAAAACCAATCTCGACGACCTCTCAGCCCGCGTCAAATGGCGAGTAAAGGAATAGACAAAAGAATAACGTAGTAGCTAAAGCCTTAGTTTCGCGGTAGCGTTTGGAGTGCTAAACTCCTGTTTAGCTTTCACTTTCACTGATAAGTCAAAGCTAAACGGGCTCAGGAGCACTCCAAACGCTACCGCGTGGGACAAGTAATGGAAGAATGGATTGTCTACATCATTGAAACCGAATCAGGTAAACTTTACACAGGGATTACGACCGACTTAACTAGGCGTTTCCAAGAACATCAAACCAAAAAAAAAGGGGCACGATTTTTTCATACCTCTAAGCCACAAACTGTTGTTTATGCAGAAAATTATCCCAACCGCTCGTTGGCTTCTCAACGAGAACATCAAATCAAAAAAATGAGCCACCTTGAAAAACAAGATTTAATAAGAAATCGCACTGCTTAAAATGTCTAAACATCTCCTTTTTATTTTTCTTTTACCTTTTTGGCTAACGGCTGAAACGATTGAAACCTTCTATGGCCCCATGGAGGTTGATGAACCTGTCTTGATCGAACTCATCCATCACCCAGCCATCCAAAGGCTTAAAAAAATCCATCAGTATGGGGTTTCTTTTTACACTACCACCTTTAGTGAAAACTACAACCGGTATGATCATTCCATTGGGGTTTTTGCCATCTTACGGCACTACGATGCACCTCTTAAAGAACAGATTGCAGGCCTTTTGCATGATGTGTCTCACACTGTTTTTTCTCATGTTGGTGACTGGATGTTTGGTAAGGAAAACCAAGAAGCCGATTATCAAAGTACTATCCACACTCTTTTTCTCGAAAAGAGCGGGTTAGCTACTATCCTAGAAAAATATCAGCTCACCGCGGAAGAGATTTTACCCCTCGAAAAAACTTTTCCGATGTTAGAACAAAAAGGTCCTAAGTTATGTGCCGATCGTATCGACTACAACATACAGGGTGCGTATTTCCAAGGCTTTATTACTTACGACGAAGCGCTCATTCTTTTTAAAAAATTTCAGTTCCGTGACGGTGCTTGGATCCATCTTGAAAGCGAATTAATGAAGAAACTGGTCTATTCTTCTCTCTATATGACCGAAAATTGCTGGGGAAGTGCAGACAACCACTTTCTTTCCAAAACTCTTGCCGAAGCGATTTTACGCGGCGTTGAACTAGGCATTATTTCTTACGATGAGATCCACTATGGAACCGATGACGACATCTGGGAAAAACTTATCTTTTCGCGCGACCCGTTTATCGAAGCTAAACTAAAAGCCCTTTATTCCCCGAAGCAACACTACAGCATAGTTGATGACCCTATAGAGGCCGACATGATTGTTAGAAGCAAGTTTCGTGGCATTGATCCTTTTGTTCTCTATAACGGGCAGATCAGAACATTGACTTCATTAGACCCTTTGCTCAATCAAAAATATCACGAAACAAAGGAAACTATGCTTAAGGGCTGGCCGATTAAAGTCTATAGCCATACGGCTCCATTAACGAGCCCAGCTCAGCTTTGATGATGCTTAAATCCTCTTCGCTGTAACGGTGCAAATGTTTCAACACTTTGCCCTCTGGAGGGTATTTGTAAAGGGCCTGCTTGATCATCTTTACGCTGACATTAAAGGGTATGGCCTCCATGATTTTTATGAATGTCTCTTCCTGATTTTCCATAAGGTCTTCATAACGGATCGTTAACACATTGGGTTTTGCATTCCAATGCAGCTCAAAGTTTCGCCATAAATCGATGTAATAATGCAGCAGCTCTCTTGGCAACGACTCTTTCGGAGGAGGGTTGAGAGGTGTTGAAAAGGGGTTCCAGGTATAAAAGGAATAGAAGCAATCTACAGGATGTCGCACCAATCGGATCGTCAACTTATAGGGGAAATGATCAAGTGGATTCGGAAAGATTGGAGAATGCGTTTTTACAACAAAGTAATCCCCTTTTTCAGGATATCTACACCGATGGTTATATCCGTGGTCGCAGCAATAACCTCCCCAGGGGAAAATGACAGAAACTGCATGATGACCATACTCAGGATCGTCATAGACCGAACTTGTGGCTGTTTGTGTCGCCTCTTCCAGCATATATCGAACCCAGTGGTTGCCGGAACCCGGAAAACTTGCCAAATAGACCCTATTTTCCCATTCAAGGGGCTCTATGGGTGAGGCAATAGGTAAAACTAAAAAAAGAGATAAAAGTAAGTTAAGCATTTGCAAATTTTATAACTCCAAGTCTATAAAAAGCCAAGCGACAACCGAACCCATTGACATTATCAGTAGAAAGCCTCCTATCTATTTTTCTTTTTTCGTCTTCAGTAAGTTGGGAATTTTTAATCAAAACTTGCCGGATGTAGTCTTGGTATCCATCAGAGGCCTTTTGGAAAGGCTCCATGATCCTAAGTTTATAAGCGTTTAAAAACTTGTTTTTGATGTAATAAGCTTGCAGACACTCTGCAATGAAAAGGTCTGTTAAACTTAATTCTTGCCTTTCGTGGAGGGGGATGGGAGAAAATCCTAACGACATCAATCCTCTAAAAGACCGTTTCACATGGAGATTATCCGTAATACTTTCAGGCACCCAGTTGATCCAACGATTATCAACAAACATTGCATACGCATTTTCAACGATCTCTCTTCTTATGCTTTCCAATCTCATCAGCACAATGTTTTCATACCGCTCAATCGGATCTTGAAAAAGTTTTCCTCTTATTACAATAGCTTCAATAACCAGCTCTGTCACTGTATGTAGCCTTTCTGCACAATAGTCTCCGCCATTAAAAGTTAACTGAACAAAAATGCTTTCTATTTCGTCTCTATCTGTAGTTAGACTCAATGTGTCTAAATAGGCAGCAATGATTTCAAAGTTTTCTGTAGCAAGAGTCTGATCATGCGGGTCTCCATCTCTATATTCTCCGTTCATCACCTTCATGAAACTGTCCATCTTTTGCTTAGCATCTTCATCCCAACCGAGAGAGTTAAAAAGAGGCATGACCTTGGTAAAATCTTTGGTACGCTCAAACTTAAGGCAAGAGGTGATATTGGTAGCTAAATGGGGTGCAGAAAAGCAAAAATCCTCATCTTTTGCCTCCAAAACTTTCTGGATCTGATCTAAAGTCAGATCATCATTAGGTTTAGATAGTGGAGCTTGCCCTTCAAAAAAGGTGGGATGTTTGCTAGAAATGGCCTTTTTAAACCAGTAATCAAGTCCGTTTTGAAGAGGAAGGGCAATGTGCGGAAGAAAATCTATTGATTCGGTAGCGAGTGTCGTAAGTCGGTTAACAAGTGTCCCCTCCAACAAACCTCCTACAAATGAAACTGCCGGCAAATAGGTTTCTGCCAGGTGTCGGTACTTTTGCGAGACAAGATTGTTTCGGGCTGCAAGTCCATATGTAAAGGCGAACAAAGCGCTCATGCTGTAGAGACGATCTCCTAGGCGGAAAAGGGCTATAAGGGCAACGGCTGAAGCGATCCTGACCACATCAGTGAAATGGTCGGAGAAAAACCGCGCTGCCTGAAGAATCTCTTTCGGTAATGTTTCAGGAAGCTGCAATCTAGTTGGTGCCCTCTCGTTCCAATGTTTGCTAAATTCCTTATATTCGCATAGGGCCTCTACAGTGATCAAAACAGGAACGGCAGCAAAGGGCAACACGTTGCAAAGAAGCATTGTCCTTGTAGAGACTTCCCCTTTCCCGAGCACTTCAAAAACCTTTAAAGCAATGGAACTGAGACTCATTAGTTGATCTAGAGAAAAGGGAATACTGAGCAGATGGGCTTCCCCTCGCTTCGTACTCTTTTCCTCGACATAGGAGGAAGCAAGATCATTCCCCTGCGCAAAGCCGGCACAAAAGTTGATCAATGTAGGTAAAATTGTAGCCATTGGAACCCTCTAAACAAAACTTACATCATAACATAAACTTGAGATTTCCATCATTTCTAGAGAGACGTGTGAATGAAAAAAGCTAAAAATAACAGGATGAACAGGATAAGCTCCGCCCACTAAAGAAATTTTTTTTATAACAACAAAAGAAGGACCCGTCTCTTACCATTGATATAACTTTAAGCAAATGAGAAGGTCTTCGCACTTCTTCGCGATCTTCGCGTTAAAAAAGTACTCAAAATGATCTAACGTAGGCGAAGCTTATCCTGTTCATCTTGTTCATCCTGTTATTCTTCTTCGTTACACAAAAGCGTTAGCGCTATCAAAGCTGTAGCCATTTGGCTTTGACTAAGCTAAACAGGAGTAAGAGCGCATTAAAAAAAGGGAAGAGGATGTTGTCAGATAATGAGCTACAAAAGATGGATGCCTATTGGCGAGCAGCCAATTACCTAGCTGTCGGTCAAATTTATCTGTTAAACAACCCTTTATTAAGAGAGCCGCTGACAACCAAGGACATCAAACCAAGACTGCTCGGCCACTGGGGCACTTCGCCTGGCTTGAATTTTCTCTATGTCCACCTGAATAGAATCATCAAAAAATATGACTTGGACATGTTCTTTGTCACAGGTCCCGGCCACGGAGCTCCGGCTATCGTCGCAAACACCTATTTAGAAGGGACATACTCAGAATTTTACCCCAACATTTCTGAAGACATCCATGGGATGAAAGAGCTATTTAAGCAATTTTCTTTTCCAGGCGGCATCCCCAGTCACACATCTCCTGACACCCCAGGGTCGATCAATGAAGGGGGCGAGCTTGGTTATTCCTTGACGCATGCATTTGGAGCCGTCTTTGATAATCCCGATCTCATCGTAGCTTGTGTTATTGGAGATGGAGAAGCAGAAACAGGCCCCCTTGCTACCAGTTGGCACTCCAACAAGTTTCTCAATCCGGTGCATGACGGAGCTGTGCTGCCCATTCTTCATTTGAATGGCTACAAGATTGCCGAACCGACAATCCTTGCCAGAATTCCCAAAGAGGAATTAACGCAACTGTTTTGCGGCTATGGCTATAAGCCCTATTTTGTTGAAGGAGATGACCCAAAACTTGTTCATCAACAACTTGCTGCAACACTGGATCTTGTCATCGAAGAGATCAAAGCCATTCAACAAAAAATACGCACTGAAGGTTTTAAAGAACGGCCCATTTGGCCAATGATCATCTTCAAAACTCCGAAAGGATGGACATGCCCAAAACTGTTAGATGGGCTTCCCCTAGAGGGCACTTGGCGATCCCATCAAGTGCCCATAACAGATGTCGCTTCAAACCGCGCACACTTTAAATTGCTTGAAGAGTGGCTGAAAAGCTATAAACCTGAAGAGCTGTTCGATGTTGAGGGGCGATTGTTGCCGGAACTTGCTGAACTTGCTCCTATAGGAGATCGAAGGATGGGGGCAAACCCCCATGCGAACGGCGGGCTTTTACTTAAAGACTTGAAAATGCCTGATTTTCGAGACTACGCAGTGAAAGTCAAAAAGCCAGGGACCAGTTTAGGAGAAGCGACCGAAGTGATGGGCTGCTTTTTAAGAGACATCTTAAAGGCCAATTGGAAAGAACGGAATTTAAGGATTTTTGGCCCCGATGAGACCTCCTCAAACCGTTTAAATGCCCTTTTTCAAGTCACCGATCGAACCTCCACGGCCATTATTTTAAAAACCGACGACCACATCTCGTCCGACGGCCGAGTGATGGAGGTGTTAAGCGAACATCTTTGCGAAGGGTGGCTTGAAGGCTATTTATTAACAGGCAGACATGGCCTTTTTTCTTGTTATGAGGCTTTTATCCACATCGTCGATTCGATGTTCAACCAGCATGCAAAGTGGTTAAAAGAATGCAAACAAATCCCATGGCGACGGCCCATATCATCCCTCAACTATTTGTTAACCTCGCACGTCTGGCAACAAGACCATAATGGTTTTAGCCATCAAGACCCGGGCTTTATTGATGTTGTGATGAATAAAAAAGCCGACATCGTCCGCGTTTATTTGCCCCCAGACGCCAATACCCTCCTTTCTGTTACAGATCATTGTTTTAGAAGCCGCAATTTCATTAACTTGATCGTTGCCGGCAAACAACCGGCACTTCAATGGCTCGACATGGAAGCGGCCATCAAACACTGCACAGCCGGACTTGGCATTTGGGAGTGGGCCAGCACAGACGCAGGATGCCAACCCGATCTGATCATGGCGTGCGCCGGAGATGTGCCCACCAGAGAAACATTAGCGGCTGTGGAAATATTAAGGGACCATTTCCCCGACTTGAAAATCCGTGTCATCAATGTAGTTGATCTGATGACCCTGCAGCCGCAAAGCGAGCACCCTCATGGCTTAAGCGATAAAGATTTTGACCTACTTTTTCCTAAAAACACGCAAGTCATCTTCGCTTTCCACGGATACCCCTCTATCATCCATCGCCTCACCTATCGAAGGACCAATTACCCTTACATGCATGTGAGGGGTTATAAAGAAGAGGGAACCACAACTACCCCATTTGACATGGTCGTTTTAAACGACCTTGACCGCTTTCACTTAGTCGGCGACGCGATCGATCGACTGCCACAATTGACTGCAAAAGGGGCCTATTTGAAGCAGTATCTGCGAGACAAACTGATTGAGCACCACGAGTATATCAGAAAATATGGGGAAGATCTGCCTGAGATTAGGAATTGGAAATGGAAATTCTAGTTTTAAACCAAGGCTCAAGCAGCATCAAATGCGCGTTGTATCGACTAGACAAGCTTGAAGATGAGGCCATCCCTCCCCTATGGCATGCTGAAGTAAAAGGTGGGATTGAAGAACTTGTCAGAGAAAAAAAGATCGATGTAGTCGGCCATCGTATTGTCCATGGAGGAGATCTTTTCCACCACCCTGTGTTAATCACTCCTGAGGTAAAAAAGAAGATAAAGTCATTGGCAGAATTGGCACCGCTTCATCAAGGACGT
Organism: Parachlamydiales bacterium; assembly: GCA_963765145.1. Taxonomy (GTDB): domain Bacteria; phylum Chlamydiota; class Chlamydiia; order Chlamydiales; family JAJFMK01; genus JAGVKY01. The sequence goes on along the minus strand of CAVXVG010000026.1, from coordinate 151,688 downwards.
GAATTAGAAGGGATTGAAAATATTGAAAAATTGTTACCTAACGTCCCTCAAGTAGCCGTTTTTGACACAAGCTTTCACCGCACACTTCCAATTGAAACAAAAATTTATCCGGGGCCCTACAGATGGTTTGAGGAAGGGATACAACGGTTTGGGTTCCATGGGATCAGCTACCAATATTGCACGAAACGGGCTGCCCATTTGGTAAAAAGACCGAAAGATTCATTAAAAATGGTTATTTGCCACTTAGGTTCGGGAGCCTCTCTTTGTGCAATCGAAAATGGAGAAAGCATCGACACCACTATGGGTTATACCCCTCTTGATGGGTTGATGATGGATACACGGCCAGGCTCACTGGATCCTGCTATCGTTCTTCACCTCATCCAAAAGAAGAAAATGTCTCCGGAAGCGATATCTAAAGAGCTTTATTTTTCATCAGGGTTGTTAGGAATTTCAGGAAAAACGGGTGACATGAAGGAGATCATCCAAAGCAATGAGGAGAGGTCGAAACTTGCTTTAGACATCTATCTCCATCGACTTAATCAAGAGATTGGCGCCATGATTGCCTCCTTAAGCGGAATCGATCTTTTGGTTTTTACAGGAGGTATTGGAGAAAACGCCTCTTTGATCCGTGAAAAAGTGGCCGACAACTTTTCTTTCTTAGGCATAAAACTAGACAACGCAAAGAACATCATGCCTCACACAGAAGATCAAGACCTTTCTGCCCCCGATTCAAGCGTAAAAGTCCTTCTCGTCCACACACAAGAAGCCTTCCAAATCGCCCTCGAGTGCTACAAATTAACTCGGAATGAATAGCTTTCTTCTGCGAAGCGTTTGGAGTGCTAAACTCCTGTTTAGCTTTCACTTTCACTGATAAGTCAAAGCTAAACAGGAGTTTAGCACTCCAAACGCGCTGCGAAGCAAAAAACTCTTTCTATTTCGGCTAACGCAACAAGGTCTTTTTAATGCTCCAAACGCGTTGCGGAGGAAAGAGAATTTCTAGAAATTATAAAATGTGTCATCATTTGCCCTATGAAAAGAAATTCTTTGTTTTTTGCCGCACTCCTCTTATTTTGTTCTTGCCAGCAAGCTAACGTCCCAGAGACTGAAGACGACCACTACTTATGGCTAGAAGAGCTCCAATCTGAAAAGGCCCTTTCTTGGGTTGAAAACCAAAACAAACAAAGCCAAGAGTTGTTAGAGGACAAAAGCTATTTTGAGCCCTTAAAACAACGTCTACTATCCATTTTAAACTCTGATGACAGAATCCCTTACGTCGAAAAAGCCGGAAAGTTTGGGTATAATTTCTGGAGGGATGAAAAAAACCTCCACGGGTTATTTAGACGAACTCTTTTTGAAGACTATCTTAACGGCAATCCTGTATGGGAAACGGTACTCGACCTCGACGCCCTAAATAGAGACGAGAATAAAACCTGGACCTGGAAGACTCACCGATTTCTTTATCCAACCTACGATCGGCTGCTCATTTCACTTTCTAGCGGTGGTGGAGATGCCGTGGTAGTCAGAGAATTTGATCTAGAGACTAAACAATTTGTCCCGGACGGATTTTTTCTAGCCGAAGCAAAAAGCGACGCAAGATGGAAAGACAAAGATCATCTTTATGTCACAACCGATTTTGGACCAGGCTCTTTAACTCAATCGGGCTATCCTAAAATCGTTAAAGAATGGTCGCGAAGCACGCCACTAACTGAGGCCAAAACTGTATTTGTCGGCGAAAACCAAGATGTGAAAGTGGATGGATTTGTGATACATGACCATGGGCAATCTTATGATCTTGTCTACCAGCTCCTTTCGATGACTGACTATAACATCTATCTTCAGAGGGGTAATGAGTGGGTCAAAATAGACAAACCGACTGACGTCGGAATGAGCGTGTTCCAAGGCCAATTTCTATTCAGTTTACGAAACGATTGGGCCATTGGAGGTAAAACCTATGCCGCTGAATCGTTATTAGCGATAGATGGCGATAAGTTTTTGGCTGGAGATCGCAACTTTCAAGTTCTTTTTGAACCGGATGAAAGATCGTGCCTCGAAGGGACAGACAACACCAAAAACTTTTTGGTCTTGAGCATACTCGACAATATGCGGAATAAAGTGATGCTTTATGCGTTTAAAGAGGGACAATGGACCAAGACCTATTTCGAGGTACCATCCTTTGGCTCTACTTCGATTTCTGCGATCGACTCTGATGAGTCTGACGATTATTTCATGTCCCATTCTGACTATATCACTCCCAGCACTCTCTGGGTGGGCAATTTTAATACGCCGGAACGACGCCACCTACAAAGCTTGCCCCATTTCTTTTCTATAGAAGATCTACATATCCAACAATTTGAAGCTGCTTCAAAAGATGGAACCCTTATCCCCTACTTTCAAGTCAGCAAAAAACAAACCGCTCAAGATGGTAAGCAACCTACACTGCTGTATGGCTATGGGGGCTTTCAAATCGCTCTGCAACCTTCCTATCGACCAGGCTTAGGGGCTGCATGGCTGGAGCAAGGGGGTGTTTATGTTGAGGCTAATATCCGAGGGGGCGGAGAGTTTGGATCCAAATGGCATGAAGCAGCACGTAAAGGAAATAGACAACGCTCTTTTGACGATTTTATTGCTGTAGCCGAGGACCTAGTAGCTCGGGGCGTCACCTCTCCTCAACAGTTGGCCATAAAAGGGGGCTCTAACGGAGGGCTTCTGATGGGGGCGATGTTGACTCAGCGACCAGATCTATTCAAAGCTGTTTTATGCCATGTCCCTTTACTTGACATGCTCCGATATCACAAGCTTCTTGCAGGGCCTAGCTGGATAGAAGAATATGGTGATCCCGATAAAGAAGAGGATCAGCTCTTTCTTAAAGCCTATTCTCCTTACCATAACCTCAGTGAAGAAAAAAAATATCCTAACATCCTCTTCATGACTTCAACTAAAGATGATCGTGTCCATCCAGGCCATGCCAGAAAAATGGCCGCCAAGATGCAAGCTCAAGGCCATAATGTGTTCCTTTTTGAAAATACAGTAGGCGGTCACGCGGGCGCCACCACAAACGAGCAAGTCGCCCATAACGTTGCCTTAGAATTTTCTTTTTTAAAGCAGCACTTACTTGAAAACGAATAGTTGTGTTAAGATTTAATGAACAAAGTTGAAAAAAATACTATATAAGCATACAATGGTTATATGAACAATATTTTTTCCAATCTATTCAATGCGAATCGTTCTTCTTTAGGAAACTGGGTCCAATCTTGGAAAAATCCGGGTTCAATAAACGAACGAAAGCAGGGTGATCTACCAAAAGCTATGGTTGTTGGACTTTTCCGAGCACTCTCCTACGCAACGATCATCGTCCCAATTTTAGAAGCTGCAGCTTTTGTTTGGCTAAAACCAAATCCCTCAAAAAAAACGGAGGAAGTTGCCAGGCAACACTTTAAAAGACAACAGGTTGCAGGAAGCAACCGGACCTCTTCCTCTCAGAATTCTGTAGCCACTAGTTCGCCTGCGCCTGTTGCTCTACCAGCTGCTACTCCGCAAAAGCCCACTCCTCCAGCAACACCGACTGGGCAGGCGTCCACTAGCAAAGGTGGCGCTCCGTCTTTAGCTCCTCAATTTTCTCACCCGGAACACGCTAGAAAAGTGTTGGAAGCGGCCAATAGCTCAGCAGGGGAGGCCGTGCGACTTCCGCTTGCTTATAGCCATGGTTTAGCAGAGCAACTAACAGAACTTGCAGGCAAAAAGCTTATCTACGCCTGGCATAATAGTCCGGGTAACGGAATGTACATCAAAGTCCGAGAAACCGATGCCGATATAGAAAAAACCGAAGGAGGGAAGTGGATTACCGCGCCCGCCGCTCCTGCAACACCGATAGCACCCCTCAAACGAAGCCCTACTTCACCAGTTGATGAAAAACAGATCCATAGGATCATTCTCGAACAAGGTGTACAGGGAGTGAAAGGGATTCCGTTTGCCAAGATTAAAGAGGTGGCCAGTGAAATTGAATCATTTCTTAAAGATGCAAATGGGACCGCTCAGATCATCCCCCTGGCCTCTTCTCCTTGTATAGCTGCGGCGCTTTTCTATCTTACCTTAACGGATAAGATCGGTGGCTCCGTCGAACGAAGAAGTGGCATATTCGACGCCGTTATCGAAGTTCCAGAAACAGAAAAATTCGATGATTCAAGAGTCTTTGGCACGCGTATCATTCACACAAAAGCTCGACTTCTCAGGCTTGACAAGGTTATTCAAGACGCTAATTTGCCTTCACCTGAGGAATTGTCTGGTTTTGGCAAGGATAACGCTGAAAAGGTATTAGATATGATCAAAGGTTACTACCAAGGTTGCGATCTTCCTCCTGTTGTTCGTGAAATTCATACTCTTTCCAGTGGCGAAAACACACCAAACCTCCTCAATGAATTGGTAAAAAGGAGGATCATCTACGGTTGGTACAAAAATGCTTTTGCGACGGTGTACATCAAAGTCAAAGAGGCCGATGCCGAAAGCCCAGGAATCCAAGGGGTCAAGTGGAATACCGCATCCATGCCTCCAACACCAATCCTGCAGCCAACGCAGACATCCATCAGCAAAGGGCAATTCAAGACGAGCCCTAACAAAGGCGATGCTCTTCAAAAAATTAATCTGCCTTCACCTGATCAATTTTCTAACCGAGACGGTGCTACAAGAGTGTTGGATGTGGTCCGATTCTACCATGCAAACTCTGAAAAAATGTCCAAGGAAGTTCATTGCCTTCCCTATGGCCAAGGTACAGAGAAGCTCCTTGCAGAATTTGTAAAACAGAAGGTTATCTGCAGTTGGTATATAAATATTTTTCCACGACAGGTATTCATTAAGGTTCAGGAGACCGATGATACACCGGCCGCATTAAAAAACGTCCAGTGGAGGACAACCGCCTAGAGTTTAAACAGCTTTTGAGAAGTGTTGCTTTAGACAGGGTGGCAAAGCGTCTTTAAGCGTTAGTGCCGCCGTCGACCGTTAGGTTTGCACCGTTGATGTATGAAGATTCTGGTCCTGCGACAAACGCAACAAGCGCCGCGACCTCATCAACATTTCCATAACGATTGAGCGGAACGTTTGGAGTCTGGCTTGCAGCCCATTCGCTTGATGCTGGGTTGAGATCGGTGTCGATTGGCCCGGGCTGGACATTATTGACCGTAATCCCTCGCGCGCCTAATTCACGAGCCAAACCTTGCGTGAACATTTTGATGGCTCCTTTGGTTGCAGAGTAAGGTGCCATGGCAGGTATTAACACTCGCTCGCCTACGCACGAACCGATCATGATGATGCGTCCGCCCGCCTTTATGTGCTTAAGCGTTAGTGCCGTCGTCAATCGTTAGATTCGCGCTGCTTACTGAATACTAGAAAAACGATTTAGAAATTCTTTGTACTTAACCAAATGCCCTTCTTTCGTTGACCATTCTTTGATCTCATCGAGATCAACGGAACAATGAGTTGAGACTAAAAGGGCCTGCTCTAGTGCTTGTAGGTCATTCCAGTGAAAAAAGGCTGCAAGTCGGTCTTTAACACAATCTACAGGCGTTAGGAGAACAAGTGTTCCGAGAGCTGACTGAAGCCTTTCAAATTTTTTCACTGATTCTTCTCCTACAGCAATAGGAGGGTTAACGAGGTCGATATAAAACGGGCAGTCTGTTTTGACAAAATACTTTCCTTTTCTTTCGAATCCTAGCTTTTTTAAAACCGAACCTACCTTATTGAGATCATGATAAGTTGCAAAATCTAAGTCGTGGGATTGGTAGTGATTTTCTGAATAAATTGTCACACAAGCGCCACCAACAAGAATGGCCTCAACACCATTTTTAGCTAAGGTTTCACAAACGAGTGTGGCAAGTTGTTTAGCATCTACAGTGGAAAAATCAATGACCATGGTTCTTTAAAGGGGTTTGCCTGTTTTCCTAGGCCTTTTTCTTTTTTTAGAGAGATAATACCTCTCTTTGATCTCTTCGGGAAGAAAATCATCCATCTTTTTTGCAAGGTTCTGGACCTCTTTTAAAAAAGGATAACGAGGATTCCATTCAAAGATTCGAGTTTTGCCTTCTGAAAAACTTACAAGTAAACCTCCCCATTCCAACTTCAGTAGTGTTTTTTGGATCGGATCCAAAGCTGAGTCAAAACACTTACTCAATTCGCTTGCATGACATTTTCCATGCAAATAGAGAAAGTACAATATCTTCTCAACATTTTTATTGGCAAAGAGATACTCTAGCATAATCTACCTATTTAATAGGTTATATAACCTACTTAATAGGTATTTGTCTACTACCTTGACTTTGCGCAGTTTAGGCGTTAGTGCCACCGTCGACCGTTAGGTTTGCACCGTTGATGTATGAAGATTCTGGTCCTGCGACAAACGCAACAAGCGCCGCGACCTCATCAACATTTCCATAACGATTGAGCGGAACGTTTGGAGTCTGGCTTGCAGCCCATTCGCTTGATGCTGGGTTGAGATCAGTGTCGATTGGCCCGGGCTGGACATTATTGACCGTAATCCCTCGCGCGCCTAATTCACGAGCCAAACCTTGCGTGAACATTTTGATGGCTCCTTTGGTTGCAGAGTAAGGTGCCATGGCAGGTATCAACACCCGCTCGCCTACGCACGAACCAATCATGATGATGCGTCCGCCCGCCTTTATGTGCTTAAGCGCTGCCTGTGTTGCCACAAAAACCCCACGGACGTTGATTGCAAAAACCTGGTCGAACTCCTCAAGGGTTGTCTCTTCGACAGTCTTTGGAATGACTGTGCCGGCATTGTTCACTAAAATGTCGAGCCGTCCAAATGTGTCGACTGTTTTTTTAACGGCATCCGTCGTCGCTTTAGCATCAGCAGCGTCAGCCTTTATCGCAATCGCCTTCCCACCATCTTTCTCTATCGCTTTGACTACCAAGGCTGCAGCGTCTGCGCTTTTAGAATAGGTGATAGCGACACTTGCCCCTTCGGCAGCTAAACGCTTGGCAATCGCTGCGCCGATGCTTCGTGCGCCTCCGGTGACGATCGCAACTTTACCAGCTAAAGGTTTTTCATTTTTCTTGTTCATTCGTTTGCTCCTTACTTTTCCTAATTAGCCTAATCGGCCGCCATCGATGACATAATTGCTTCCGTTAATAAAGCCGGCTGCTGGGCTTGCCAAAAAGGTCACCAACTGCCCCACCTCTTCCGAAGTACCAAAACGGCGAGCCATATTTGGTAACATTTCGTGGGTCACTTTTTTTTCTATCTCACTCCAATCGGTTCCCCATCCTTTTTCGGCAGCTATTTGCATAAACAAGCTCTTTGTTCCTGTAGTTGTTATGGGACCTGGAGAAACGGTATTCACAGTGATGCCGGTGCCGGTAAGCTCCTTCGCTAAACTGAGGGTCATGTTGATGTTAGCCGCTTTGGTCACCCCATAATCGGGTAAAATAGGCGATGGATGAGTGCCTGCAACACTTGCGATCTGGATGATGCGCCCCCATCCAAGTGCCTTCATTTGAGGAAGAAAGGCTTGTATCATGCGAACCATCGAGACGACATTGCTGTTGAACAGATCGATCCATTCTTGTGGAGTGCCCTCGAGCCAACCTCTTTCAGGAAAGGCCCCTGCATTGTTAACGAGGACATCTAACTGCTGAAATGTGTCTAATGTTTTATTGACAACCCATTTTGCATCAGCATCATTAGTCAGATCGCCTTCGACAAAGTGGGCAACACCTCCTTTTTCGGTGATTTCTTTAACCACACGTTGCAATTCAACCTTTTTCCTTCCCTGAACCATGACGTGTGCCCCTTCCAGAGCCAAACACTTGGCTATCCCCTCACCAATCCCACTGCTGCTTCCAGTGACCAACGCCTTCTTACCCTTAAGCCTGAGATCCATGATTCTCCCTCACAAATCCCCTTTTATCCCCCTCAATAAAGTGAAGTCAATGATTGATTGGAGAAAATTGAACTTTAGAAACTTGGCTTTAATAACGCGTTAGCGTTTGGAGTGCTAAACTCCTGTTTAGCTTTGACTTATCAGTGAAAGTGAAAGCTAAACAGGAGTTTAGCACTCCAAACGCTAACGCGAGAAAACCATCATTTCGACTAGATGCCGGTATACAGTTGATGAGATTTCAACAGACCGCTATGAAATGGAATGAAGACAGGTTTGACTATGAAATCGATCATTTTTATGCTTTTATTTTTTTCAGGACTATTGGAGGGAAAAATCTATCAAGTTGCGTTTTACTCAGATTTTGAGCCGATAAGCTATTCTGAAAGCAGAGATCCTGCAAATCCTAAATTTAATAACCCAAAAGGGTATGAAGTTGATCTTCTTCGTGCAATAGAGGCCATTCCAGGGTCGGACATGACTTTTCAATTCCATGGAGTTAAAGAGTGGAACAACATCTGGCTCTATCCCTACACAAACCCTGAAATCGACATTGCCATAGGAGGCATCTCACGAGAAGATATGCGCCTTTTGAATGAAAAAGGGACAACAGTACTGGCCACCACTCACGGAACCGTGCAGTTTAAGCAATCTCTGCTGATGAATGCGACAGAGGCCAGTCGGATAAAAAATCATCACGATTTGACCTGTGGCTATACTGTGGGAGCAGTGAGAGGAACTACTGGGGAATACCGCTTTCTGGCGCAAACTAGCCTTATCAATGATTTGGACAAAGGGCTTATCCAAAAAGGGACAACAGTGGTTCTAGAGAATAAATCGCTTATCACAAGTGACGGATCTCTTAGCATCTATGATCCAAAAGTAGCAAACCGTTTGATGCTGATCCCTCCTAATTGCTCTTTGCCGATTACAAAGTATTTTGTCGCAGAAGATTCTATGATACCGGCCTTACAAGCAGGTTATATTGACGCAATTGCCAGAGGTGAAATTGGAAACCGCCTTGTTGCAGACAACTCAGGTGGAAAATTTGCAATAACCGCCCTTTTTTCGCTGGAATGCCGAAAGGATGAATCGGTCAATTGCTCAAAAAAGGAAGAGGCTGTTTTCTTTGTAAAAGTTCAAAATACAGAGCTGCTTAACAAGCTCAACACCTACATCGACTATCTGACAGACAACGGCTCAATCGGCTATGACGCCTGGAAGCAGAACCATAACATTTTCTTAGATCGCGCGAAAAATTACCCGAAATAAGCGACGCTTGTATTCTAAAGCAATGAATTTCAAGCCCAATTCTTCAACTTTACATGGTCTTTACAAGTTCGATTTAGTATAGGGAAAAGGTTGTGTTACCCAAAAAAGGAGCTATCTTATGAGCCTCATATTCCCATCTCAAAACGACCCCAACCTCGGCCTTCCTCCAAGCACCGGGGAAACACCAAAAACCTCCCCCAAGAAACCCGAGCCTCCTCCAAAGGGCAAAAGCACATCGGCAACTAGCCAAGGGGACTCAAAGCTTGAGTCCGATCAAATGGCGTTTAAGACAAGAGTCATGGCCCACTTAATTAGTTTTAAAGAAAGCTCTTCTAATTTCTTCGCTGCATTCGCAAGAGTTGTTACTGCTTTTTTCAGCAGGAACAAGGAAACACAAGTTGACTTGTCAACTCTTCAAGCTTGTCAACAACATCTCAAACGTGAACCGTTATTCGGAAATATATATAATGATACGCTAGGCGCTCTGTACCCCCGCTATAGAATAGATTCTGGTGGTGCCCCTTCACAAAATGCAAAAGGTTATGCGGGGATTATTAGAGACTGTTCGGGTGACACAAGTCCGCTGCCTGTATTGGAAATAATTCACAATGCATGGGTTCAGGAAGGTAGTGATTCAAAAAAACTTAATGCTTTTGTTAATGAGATGGCCCCTTCTCTTTTTACTGATTACGAAACAACAAACCCTGTTCGGCAAGAACAGCTTAAAGAGTTTCTAACAAATCTCATTATCGCATACCCAGAAATAAAAGCAGCTTCAGATACCCTGCCTAAGCGGGCAGACTGAGGGATCGAGGCAGCACTTTAAAAAAACGAGCCATGTGGGAACAATTTTAACTAACTACATCATTCCGGTTGCGACAAGCCCTTTCGTAATGAAAAAGGCACGCTGCCTATGCGTCATACCGGCTCTGGAATGGAGCATCCTTTTTTGTAAAAGTTCAAAATACAGAGCTGCTTAACAAGCTCAGCACATACATCGACAATCTAACAGACAACGGCTCAATTGGCTATGACGCCTGGAAGCAGAACCACAACATTTTCTTAGATCGAGCCAAAAATTACCGGCTATAATCAGAACATCGCCTCCTAATAGAACCGGAGCGTATCAATGAAAATCTGAAATATAATCAATTAACATTTGAGTTTCCCGGGTACAAGTAAAGGCAAAGGCTCCCATGTAATAAACGGCCTAATGCGACTTTTATACCTACCAAGATCGTCGTAATACATAACATCATACACAGAATCATGCCCATGAAAATGTTGATTAGCCCTATGTAAGGAGTGAAAACAGGGCACAATGCCGATATTATCCTGTGCTAATAATCTCTTTCGAATACCTTCGGGATCATCAATTGTGATAGGTAAACCTGCCGCATGAATACCCAAAAACATGCAAATTGTTTCCTTTAACCTACTTAGGGAGCGACCGCTCAACTGTACTACGAAGCTTTCCTTATTATAATTGCAACGAGACACAGATAGGTCAATATGAGTTGTGTTACCCCCTCTCTTAATTTCCCAAGGGTGCCCGCCACTTGTTCTTTTAGGATGCTTGCCATCAATCCAATCTGCAAATTCCTCCTTAGAATTTTCTGCTATTTCTAATAGCCCCTCATTTCTTCCATCTGCATAGCGCTCATACATTTGACGCCCGGACAAATTTTCATCTACAAAGTCATCCTTTCTTTGCCCTGAAATGTAGGCAATTTTGCAATATTCGAAATACTTATTTGCGGTCATTGACAAAACCGCACTGTTATAACTTCTGACCTCTCCTTGCTCAACAAGTTTAATGAATTTTTTTGTTTTAGCTTTGCCCAGTTCCTGATCAAGCCGATACATATCTGCAAGCGATTCCCTGATGAGAGAATGGCATGCAATGCCATATCGACGATTAAGTGGGTAAGATAACCACACTTGTTTGTTTGCTTTAATCCAATCTTTTTTCACAATTTTGAGCCAGTTCAGGGCGGAAGAGATAAGACTGTTCCACCCTCTTGCAGGATCATCAACTCGATGTGAGGAACCAAATGACTGGACTACCTGAACACTTGCGTTCATTTGAATTTCCAAAGAGCACAGCTCACCATCAACAAGTGCGATATAAAAAGTGTCGCGGTATTTTGTCACACGCATGTAATGGTAGACTTCATAGCGAGAAGTTTTATGAGGAAAAATGACCTCCCATACTGGATCGGTGCTCTCAATCGTATAAGAGAACTCCCCAAACTCATTAATCAAGCCATACACATTTTCTTCAAAGGACATATTCATAACAATTCAACTTGCTTTAGCGCTTGGAGTCAAACCCCCTTTTACGTCTCACAGGCTTTTATCTTCTAATTCTTGCTCAAGTTCTTCAATACTTGGAAGGGAGCCCTTTAGGTCACTCGGAAGAGATTCTACAATAGCCGCTTCATATTGGGAGATGCCTATAGGTTTATTGATATCACGAAGGGCATACTCAGCCACAACCTTGTTCTTGCCCTTGCAAAGAAGAATTCCTATGCTTGGCTTGTCATCGGCATGCTTCATTAAATCATCCACAGCAGACAGATAAAAGTTCATTTTCCCTGCAAACTCAGGTTTAAAATCTGTTGCTTTCAACTCAACCACGATAAAACACCGAAGCTTGTAATGATAGAAGAGCAGATCGACATAAAAATCTTGATCACCAATGGATAAATGGACTTGGCGTCCGACAAACGAAAAACCAGCTCCTAATTCAAGAAGAAATTTTTGCACATGATCCAATAGACCAGATTCTAGCTCTTGTTCATCATGTTTATCTCTCAAGGTGAGAAAGTCAAAGCAATACGGGTCTTTTAAAGTTTGATGGGCTAAGTCTGATTGAGGAGAAGGAAGGGTATTTTGGAAATTGGTAATGGCTTTGCCTTCTCTTCTGTGGAGATCGCTATCTAGCCAATGAAGTAGAACATTTCGGCTCCACCCCTGTTCAATCGTTTTGTGGGCATACCAGAGTCTGTCTTGGACAGTTTCAAGTTTTTGAAGGAGAAGAATGTTATGACCCCATGGAATTTGGGCAACAACCTGTTGCCCAATTGCGAAATCGGGATACTCCTTCGCAAAATGGACCATATATTTGAGGTTTCTAGAGGAAAAGCCCTGCATATTAGGGAAACTACTTTTCAAGTCTTTGGACAGATTTTCTATCGTCTTAGCTCCCCAACCTTCGCCTCTCTGCTTCAAATGAATCTTCGATCCGATGTCCCAATACAGTACGATCAGTTCTCGGTTAATAGCTAAAGCAGCCTTAACTTGAGAAGATAGAATTTTCTCCTTAATTTCCTTAAGAAAAGCTCCATACTCTTTCGGAATGAATAGATCAGCTTTCTCTACAACATCTTGACTCATTTGAGTCCGCCTTTGTAACAATGAAGTGGTCTGTGACAAAAATTTTTCTATAAGTCAACTCTGTCACAAGAATCATGAGGAGAATAGCACTAACAAAAGAAAAAAGTCCGTCGTTGCAGACAATTCAGGTGGAAAATTTGCAATAACCGCCCTTTTTTCGTTGGAATGCAGAAAGGATGAATCGGTCAATTGCCCAAAAAAGGAAGACGCTGTTTTCTTTGTAAAAGTTCAAAATACAGAGCTGCTTAACAAGCTCAGCACATACATCGACAATCTAACAGACAACGGCTCAATCGGCTATGACGCCTGGAAGCAGAACCACAACATTTTCTTAGATCGAGCCAAAAATTACCCGAAATAAGTGCGTAACCTCGACAAACATTTAAATAAAATATATAATGAAGATTCAAAAAATGGGCTTTGTGGGAACAATTTTAACTAACTACATCATTCCGGTTGCGACAAGCCCGTTCATAGCGAAAAAGGCACGCTGCCTATGCATCATACCGGCTCTGGAATGGAGCATCCTTTTTTGTCAGGGCACCAAAGATCTTTACGATTACGATAAAGAGAAGCATACACCGTATCATCTTAACCAAATAAAGCTTGGTCTTGCACACCGCGCTATTGGCGTCATTGTTTTGGGAGCTTGTGCAACAAATCTCTTTCCGGGGTCTGCTACTGTGGGAGCTATTGGCTACATTTTTTACGCAAAGCGCAGTGTCGAGAAAGAGTTCTCCAGTTACCGAACTAGCTATTTTACAATAGTTACTTATATTGCCTTGAAGGCGCTTTCACTTTCGTTGAAGGCTATCATCAAAAAAACAGCCAAGTTTGTAGGCAAAACGATTTACTCAACAGTTAAATCTATAGCAAAGACCGCCAAGAAAGTCGGCGCGATTTTTCTCCACGCACTCTATTCCCCGTTTAAATTAGCACCAAAAGTGTTAAAAATTGCCGTAAAAATAGCGGGAATTGCTGCAAAAATTTGTTTTTCCATTTTTCGCCACCCATTGATAGCTATCGCCACCCTATCCTTCTTAGCCACTTGGGCACTTGTTCCTGCCGGGACAACTGCCAAGGTAAGTCGACTTACAAAAGGCGTACTGTTTTACACGTGGAAAGCAGCGATCTTCCTTCCAAAAATCACTGCCTCAGCTATTTTTGCTCTCCGTCATCACATGTCGCAGCAACCTGCTCGCTAATTAGCGCCTGCAGGTGTAGTGTCTCCATTGGGTTTTGGAAACAGCTTGGATGAAACATTTACAACTGTAAATATAGCATCGAGAACAAGCAGGTAAAACTCAAAGTCGCCCCTCATTTCCAAAGCACCCCTGAAAACGTGGCCTGCTGCGAGTAGTCTTTCTTTCTTGCTTTCAGTAGTAGCAAGTGCGAGAAGCGCAAACCCCATACGAGCTACACCTACAAACCGCTCTAAAAAGTCGTTATAACCGATGCAGTTGATGACGCTGCCTACAGGGACATAAAGCTTTTTGTCATGAACTTCAAAACCCAAACCAAATGGGTTTTGTATGACTTGGCTAACGATGCTTGCTAAATTGTTTAAAACTACCATTTCAACTCCTAAAAATTTAAAAATAGGACGATAAAATTACGGTAAATTTAAATCAATTGAATACACGTTGCACTATTGGGTAGGCGGGTTTTTTCGGTTTAAGAATTCATGATAGATAAACAGGAGAATCATAGCCCCGAATAAGGACATGAAAAAACCAGCTGACTGACCTTCCGTGTACAAACCAAAGCCTTCCCCTAGGTATTTTCCAACTATAGCCCCAGCTATGCCAAGCAAGGTTGTCATGATGAAACCAGAGATATTTCTACCGGGTATTATAGCTCTTGCAAAAAGCCCAACAAAAAAACCAATGATAATGGTCGAAATGATTCCCATATTGTCTCCAAACTCTTAAAGCTTGATTAAGACCATAAAGAAAAAATTTTGCAATAAAAAATATCTATCAACATTTGCCTTCTGCAGCAAGAAGCATTTGTTCAATCTTTTTATGTTTCATGTAACGAGCGAATGCTAAGGGACGAGCCCCGGCTCTGTTTGCTAGATTTACATCAGCTTTGGCATCTATAAGTATTTGCACAATCTTTTCATGACCGTATTGAGAAGCCACGTGAAGAGGGGTCCATCCATTCTTATTTGCTTGATTAACGTTATCTACTTTATTAATAAGTAGTTTAACGACTTCTTCGTGACCATTTGCAGAGGCCACATGAAGGGGGATACATCCATCCTTATCTGTTTGATTAACGTCAGCTCCTTTATCAATGAGTAATTGAACAACTTTTTCACGACCATTTTGACAGGCCATGTAAAGAGGAGTAGCCCCATTCTCATTTGCTTGATTAACGTTCGATCCTTTACCAATAAGTATTTCAACGACTTTTTCATGACCATCTTGACAAGCTACGAAAAGAGGGGTAGATCCAGCCTTAGTTGTTTGATTAAAATTATTTACCTTATCAACAAGTATTTTAACGACTTCTTCGTGACCATTTTGACAAGCCACGTGAAGAGAGGTAAATCCCCCTTTACCTGTCTGATTAACGTTTACCCCTTTGTCAACAAGTAAACATACGCTTTGCACATCGTTTGAATAAGCAGCACTGTAGAGCCAATTAGATTTTTCTTCTTCGCTTAAGGAAGATAGGCTTTGGATGTGCTTAGGTAAAATAGATGTTTTCCAAGCATTAAAAGTGTTTTTGGAGCCTAATTCATTTTCATTATCTGTAGATAAGAAAACTTGCACATAAAAGGCTTTGCTTTTCTCTGGAAGATCATAAGAACTAGCTATTTGTTTGGAAATGGAGTCCAAAGGAAAAATATTTAAATTTAAATCACTAGCATCTATCAATCTATATACGTTTTCCTCTGAGTTGAATCCAAATACGATATTGTGGTCTTTGGATCCAATCGAAAAAACTAGAGCTTTAAAAGGAATTGAAGCGGAGTTTAACTGTTCTTGAAAACTAAGCATAAGAGGTAAGAGATCTTGAGGGCTAGTATAAGTACCCGATACTGCCCCGATTAGGTTGTCTGTTTTATGTTTATAATATTTCGTATATATCTTCTTGAAAAAATCAGATAGTTCTTCATCTTCCTTAATCTTTCTTATAAGATCTTCTTCCTTAAAGCGACCCATCAGACTGTCTAGTTTCTTTAGACTGCCTCTGAAAGAAGAAGATTCTTCTAAGAGATCGCCTATCACTGTTAAAGAATATCCTCTACAAAGTCCAGCAGCCACATAGTCTGGATAGAGTTTTTTTAATAAGACGAGAAATTTTTCATGAGTTAGATACTTTATTTCTAATCCAGTTGTCGTTTCCTTCTTTTTAAGAATCGATCTGATTGAATTGATTGAGTTGATACACGCAACAACAATGACAAGAAGACTTAAAGCTAAAAACGGATCTATATGAACGGATTTGAAAACGTTTTCTTTGACGTCATGAATAAAATATTCAACGTTTTTTCTTTCTATCTGCAAAGCGAGTAAAGCAATCGCCGTTACTACCACAGCTCCTCCCAACCGAAGAAGGGAAGATTTCCATTGAATGGGTCGTGTATTATCAACGGGTTGTATATTAGAATGCACTTTTTCCATGAAAATATGATGTCACAATTCGTGATTTTAATAGAGTTTTTTATTGTCTCTCATATCAAGAAAAAAGCTTTTTAAGTTCGCAACGCGTTTGGAGTGAAAGGCCAATTGCTTCTGTAGTTACTTATGTAACAAGGTCGTGTTGCGAACGAAGTCAACTTTTAACTTAAAGGCCCTCGGTCCCCCGTTGTTAGCACGCGACAAATTCGTAAAATCTCAGGTGTTGGGGTATAGATAGCGAACGCTATCCCCTTCGTCATGATTTATAGAATTTGTCAGCTAAAAGTTGAGGGCGGTTGGACGATTTCAGAACTTTTGATTGGTAAAGCCTGATCATCCTCTTTAAATTTGATGCTTATACGCAAGAGAACTCAAAATTTTGGTTTTGAGTTCTCTTGCGTATACATCTCACAGCTTTGCAGATAAAAGAGTATTACCAGCAATAGAGTTGATTTTGTTGATAAAATAGTTTGATTGCTTTTCTGCTTCGACTGGGTCCACTTGAACACATAGTCTCTCCACTTTCTCAAAAGAAATCGTCCCTCCAGCTGGAGTCATTGGGTGAACGATATATTTAACAGTTCCTTCCGAGTTTTGCTTGATGAGATTATCATCAAAAAATACCGGAAGTCTACCTTCAGCTACGTAGAACGGTTTTCCACTCTGGGAAGCAAAGCCCGATCGCCTCCAAGCTTCAAAATCACCTCTAAGAATCACAAATTTATGTTTCTGCAGTTCAGCAAAAGATTGTGAGAGAGAAGTCTTTTTATGATCATCTAAACTAAAATTACACTCACCTTCATTAGCTTCAACCTTTCCTGGAATAATATTATTATCTTTAATTATTCCTACAAAAAAATTCTCTCCAAAAAGTTTGCTTAAAATTTGAACAGTTAAAGGAAAATGCTCCGGTATTCTACAGTAGCTTATCACTGTAATGCGATAGTCCAATTTACCTTGTTGTTGACCCTCAGAAAGAGCTATAAGTGCATTAATAAAAGAAGGAAAAAAGCTTTCTTTAATTACTCGTATATCACTATTTGCTAAAGCTTTTAAGGCATCGCTTTCTTCAGGTCGATTAGTAATTGTGCCATTTACGTCAACATAAACATCATAAAAAGGCCTATTTTTTACGGCATTTTGAACGGTCGTCATATATCATCTCCTCATTTATTTAAATCTAATTTCATTCGCCGGCTACTCAACAAATACAATTAAATCACATCTTAAACTACATCACTAATTAATGTAAAATTAAATTTAAATATCACCTTGCTAAATAAGGTGATATTTTTAAATAATTTCACTTCTACAATCTTAAATATAAAATTTTCTAGAGGATTTGGGCCTGTCTTACAATTTGGGATTTGATCGATCAGGATTAGGCTCGGGCTTGCGACTTGAGAGATGTTGCTAGATACGAACGCATTGCGAAAGAAGAAACTTTTAGCGTAAAGGCCCTCGGTCCCCCGTTGTTAACGCGAGACAAATTCGTAAGATCTCGGAAGAGGGGTATAGATAGCGAACGCTATCCCCTCTTTCGAGATCTATAGAATTTGTCCGTGGTAACAATGGGGGCGGTTGGACTCGAACCAACGGAGTCGTGAGACGAGGGATTTACAGTCCCTTGCAATTGCCGCTATGCGACACCCCCGAAAGAAGAAAATTGCTGGCAGTAGGACTTGAACCCACAACCGTCCGATTACAAGTCGGGTGCTCTACCAGTTGAGCTATGCCAGCAAGATGTGCAACAAGATAACAAAATTGCTGCCTAATTGACAAGTGGTTACTCTTCTTTTTTCCATTCCTTGTAATCGGATGGTAAAATTGAGGGTGGAATCTCAAGAGATGGAGGCACTGGAGGGGCTGGTTGTTCAGCTGCGCTCGTGATTTCCTTGGCAAAGACATCTTCTAGCATATCCCTTGTCTTACCTTGGATCAGCTTTGCAGCAAAGGTGCGCTTAGGGGTGGTGGAATTGGCAGTGATAGCTCTTGCAAAGAGAGGCTTTCTGGACAAATCGCTTTGAGGAACGTTTTTTCCCCAGCAGCAACTTTTATATTTTTTCCCTGATCCGCATGGACAAGGATCGTTTCGACCGGCTTGTTTAGACATTTTTTCAGCTATAAAGTAAAATTAAAGGTCCATTTTAAACGGTTTACATAATTCTAGGAATGATTCTCTTTCGAAAACTGGAATCCCAGGTCAGAAAAGCACTTTTTACGTACGAAATGATCCCACCTGTGGGGGGCGTTGGCGTGGCTTTAAGTGGCGGCAAAGATAGCTTAAGCCTCCTCTACTTGCTGAATAGGATCTCTGGCAAAGGATTCCCTCCCTTCCCTCTTCATGCTTTTCATGTATCAGGTGAATTTAGCTGCGGTGCCGGGGTAACGACCTCCTACTTGAAAGAGGTGTGCGATTCACTAGGGGTTCCGCTAACCGTTTTGAAGTCAGACCGTACTTTGGAAGAGTTAGAGTGTTACAGCTGCTCAAGAGAAAGGCGCTCTTTGCTATTTGATGCAGCCAAAAAGGAAGGGTTCAACACTTTGGCTTTTGGCCATCATCGAGATGACAATGTGGTCACATTGATGCTTAACCTATTTGGTAAAGGCGAATTTGCAGGTGCTTTACCTAAAATCCATATGCAGCACTATGGCATCACCATTATCCGTCCTCTTATCTACTCGACAGAAGACCAAATCATTGCCTTCAGTAAAGAAGCCGGTTATTTAAGGGCTACTTGCCGTTGCCCCAAAGGACAAACTTCAATGCGCAGGCAGGCAAAAGACGCTTTAAATATTCTTGAAGCCACCTTTCCTGATCTTTGGGACAATTTAAATTCAGCCGCATTAACCTATGGCTCACAAAAGGCTGCCGAACCATAAAAAGAGCGTTAGAAAAAAACCTCTACCCAAAAAATAGGCGCCGCTATAGAATTCTGCTATCTTTCTTATTTGAAGGGCGTATAGCTCAGTTGGTAGAGCTCCTGTCTTACACACAGGTGGTCATAGGTTCGAGTCCTGTTGCGCCCAAAGACTCTTTGCGGGAGTAGTTCAATTGGTTAGAGCACCGCCCTGTCACGGCGGAAGTTGCGGGTTCGAGCCCCGTCTCCCGCGCATTTTTCCTTAATCAAGGAGAGATGTAAATCTAATGGTAATTAAGCTTCTCGCTCTGTTACACTGCCAACTTTATGGCGCACCAAACTAAAGAACCTCTCATCGCTCAGGTCATGTACTATGTATGGACCCTTATAGGAGCATTTATTGCTGCCCTGGCATTGGATGTCTTTTTTATTCCCAACAACCTGTTCGACGGCGGAACGGTCGGTATAGCCATGTTGATCTCTACTTTTGTAGGGAAGCAATTTTTGCCTCTTTTGCTTATCGCCCTTAATATTCCGTTCATTTTTATGGCCTGGAGAAATATTGGAAAGGCATTTGTGCTCCATTTAGTTGTAGCTAACATTTTTTTCGCAGTCTCTTTGGCTATCATTCAACAATATTTTCACACCCCCTTCAAAGGCGAAACTATTGAAGTCGTTGTTGTAGCCGGAGCTCTGTTGGGGATTGGCCTTGGCCTGATCATCCGAATGGGGGGATGCATCGATGGAACCGAAATTTTAGGAATCATCGCACACAAAAGAACAGGCATCACGGTTGGCCAAGTCGTCATGGCCTGCAACATCTTTGTATTCGCAGCGGCAGGCATTGTTTTAAAAGATTGGCACCCGGCACTGCTGTCGATGATCACCTATTTTGTCGTCATCAAGGTAATGGACGGGGTTATTGTCGGTCTGGATGAGACAAAATCTGTTCTCATCATCTCCACCCAATCCAAAGCCATTTCTCAGGCGATCATGCACGAGATGGGGCTTGGTCTCACGATCATGTACGGAAGGGGCGGCTTTTCCGGTGTTGAAAAAGAGATCATTTATGTGATCTGCGAGCGTTTACAACTGGCCGACATGAAAGCTTTAGTGCTGAGCGTCGACCCCGGCGCTTTTATGGCTATCGAAAACCTGCATGAAGTGGCCGCTGGTCCTGCCGGCAGTAACTGGAAGCGCACAACTAAAGTCGAACGCATCTCCTCTGCCCTCTTCGGCCGCAAGCACTACTAGCCCTTTACATACATCTTACTATTTCAACCACAGAGGCAGTGAGATCACAGAGAAAAGATGAGGGCGTTGAGAGCCATTTTTTTGGTAAGGACATTGAAATTCCTTCACTGCGTCTCCCCGTCTCATTATTCTCGTCTTTCCTCTGTGATCTCACTGCCTCTGTGGTTTTTTTATGGTCGTTTTTTAATTACCCCACCGCTTTGTAGGGATGTGGAGGCCGAGCTGGTCGAGTATTCTGGCACACATCATCTCTTCAGCTTCACGAAGGGTTTTGGGCAGATTATACCAGGCTGGTATCGGAGGAAAGATGCAGACGCCAAGCTTAGCAAGGGTCAGCTGGTTTTCCAGATGGATAGCGCTCATCGGGGCTTCGCGGGGAACAATGATCAGCTTCCTCCCCTCTTTAATCGTCACATCAGCAGCTCTACGGAGAAGATTATCTGAAAGCCCTATGGCAATGGCAGCAAGAGAGGCCATGCTGCAAGGTACGACGATCATCCCTTTTGTGATGTGAGAGCCCGATGCGATCGGAGCCATGAAATCATGGATATTGTAGACCTCAACCAATTCTTGCTGCTGTTTTGATAGCTGCGCTTTCATTTTTTCGGCTGTTGCAAAACTTGCCCCAAGCTCTTGGTGGGCCGTTAAAGAGGCGTCGCGGGTCATGACAAGGGCGACCTTCTCCCCCATCGCAGTCAGTTTTTCCAGAAGAATGAAGGATAAAATAATGCCGGAAGCACCTGAAATAGCTAAAACAATCATTTACACCCAAAAAGTTAGGAGCAATAAGAGAGCTCCAAATGTGTTACAGGTTTGAAACGCACGGTTGGCAACAGCGCCTTCTGTGATTGCCCTGGAAAAAAGAAAACGCCCCCACAATAAGCTCAAAGCCAAGCAACTGACATACAGATGAAGACTACCTAAGCAAATCAGCCCCAAAAGAACTAAAAAACGGGCCATCCACACAGTCTTATCTACCCCAAACGTCGAGGGGAAACTTTTTAACCCCTCCTGTTGGTCGATCAGTCGATCTTGTATCGAGTACAGCAAGTCACCTGCTGTGATGAAAGCAGCAAAGGCCACACCCAATAAAACCGACTCTTGATGAATTTTTCCATACAGGGCTAAAGATAAAGCTGTCGGCAGAAAAAAATAGATAGATCCTAGCCAAAAATGGCAAAACGGCGTCCATCTCTTTGTCAATGAATAGGTCATGATCAAAAGAATCGGAACTGAAGCATACAAAAAAATGGTTGAGCCTATAAAAAACAGCGGCAAAATAAGCAGTAAAAACGAGACGGTGGCAACCGCGTATGCTTTTGAAAGTGAAAGCATTCCACTTGCAAGTGCCCTATTTTTTGTCCTGACATTCCGCCTGTCAAAATCGACATCAAAAATTTGATTGAGGCTCATCCCTAAACACCTGGCCCCAAAGAAAGAGACTAAGATGGCAGCCCAAAACACAATCGATTGATTGTGTGCCGGATAAGAGAACAACAGAAGCAAATAAGAGACAAGGAGCCAAGGCAGAGAGAAGATAAAGCGGTTGAGCTTTAAATCATTTATTAAAAAGTTCATTTGAAAAGTTCCAATCTCTCGTTGTAAGGTGCGATTATGACCGATCCTAGTTTTTTTGAGTTCACCGATCCGAACGTCACCCCCACGCCCGATGCTTGGCGTGTCTTTCGTATCATTTCAGAGTTTGTCGACGGCTTCGAAACCATGACCCATATCGGTCCGTCGGTCTCCATTTTTGGATCGGCAAGAACTTTACCATCAGATCCCTATTATAAGTTAGCTGTACAAACAGCCAAAGCTATTGCTAGAAAAGGGTTTGCTGTCATCACCGGCGGCGGTGGCGGAGTGATGGAAGCTGCCAACAGAGGAGCTCAGCAGGCAAAAGGGATTAGCTGCGGTCTTAGCATCCAGTTGCCCTTTGAAGCTAATGTCAATAGCTTTATCGACAGAAAATATGACATGCACTATCGCTACTTTTTTGTTCGAAAAGTGATGTTTATCAGGTATGCCCAAGGGTATGTCTTTTTTCCGGGCGGTGTGGGGACGATGGATGAAATGTTTGAAGCTTTGACACTTATACAAACCGAAAAGATCCACCCCTTCCCTATCTATCTGATGGGGACAAGCTATTGGAAAGGGTTGATGGATTGGATGTCAGACACAGTTTTAAAATCGGGCTGTATCGGGCAGGTCGATATCGACCGGATGAGAATAACTGACGACCCTGAAGAGGTCGCTAACGGGATCGAGCTTCACTACCAAAAGAACCGAACACTCTCCAATTTCTAGACTCTCCGGGAGAGAATGAACCTCCCGGAGAAAGAGCTTTAGCTCTATTTAACAACTGGCGCCACAAACATCCCCTTTCAACAACGCCAATTCGATTCGCAAACATCAGCATTGTAGCTTAGACTTTAGTCTGAGCTCGTTTCCACAGGTTTTAACCTGTGGTAATGCAGGTTAAAACCTGCAAAAACAAGCTCAGGCTAAAGAGCCACTTGCAAAAATCAGATTAAGCTCAGAAACAGGCCCGAAGGGCCGAAATATGAAAGCCCTGGTCGAAGGCCAGGGTAAGTATGCCAATAGAAATTGGAGTCCTGAAGGGACGACATATCCTGTTCCACAAACACTACAGGAGATATTTTATGCCGTCCTTTCAGGACTCCAATTTTATTTCACATTTGTAACCCAGGCCTTCGGCGCTGGGCTTTCATATTTCGGTCCTTCGGACCTGTTTCTAAAAAAAAGCCAACAATCCGATTTTTGCAAGTACCTCTAAAGCCTAAGCTACACTGTTGAAAAACAATGTGTTAGGGGTAGAACTAGCGTTATTCAATACTGATTACCAGATTGTGGGGGCCTACTATTTGGCTGATGAGCTCTTACAGCCCTTCCAAGAGGGGGAGGTGACGCTGATGAACTGCTAGTTGGCGCTGGTCTCGCCGGTGGCACTGAACGAACATTGGAAATAGTTGGCCCTGGAGGTGGAGTACTAGAAGATCCTCCTAAAAGCATGCTAGAAACAAGATTTAACACAGGCACGACGGGAGGGGTTGAATAAACTGTTGTTTTAACAACTCGAGATTGAGGAGTATAAATTGGTTCAAGAGGTCGTGCGTAAGATTGTCCGCCGAAAGACGTGCTGCCATAAGGAGCCGTATTTACAAACCCGAATGTGCTTGTTACCCTGACAGGTTGAGGTGCAGGAGTATGGGTTTCAACAATAACAGGAGTTATGACAACTTCTGGAACAGGATATTGACTAGGTGCGGGAGTATAGGAACCTATTCGTGGCAAATAATGAAAAGGGTTGAGTCTTTGTACAAAAATACGAGATTTCCGCTGCGGATCGCCTAGAAATCCAAAAAACATTCCCACTACAAAACTGATCGATGCTGCATTTGGATTAACGACACGGAAGGAATAATGAAGCACTAAATAGGCCATTGAACCTGAGAAAATCGCTCTTTTCCAAGAAAAAGCAGGTCTTGCCGCTTCTGCTTCCCTTACAGGTGCCGGAGCTGGCTGCTCAGAAGCAGGTGCAGTAGGGGCAGCGTATTCCGTATAGCCTGGTGCATACTGTGAATACTCTGGTGGGGCTCCTGATGGATATGGTGGTGCTGGATAAAGACCTTGTTGTGGCCAGTTTGCTGACATAAAAAACTCCTAGTAGCTTAAGAAGGTTGCAGAGATCTGTTTTCTTTCGGATAAAAGGGCCGCTAGTAGTGTGCGAGACATTTTGTTCCGATTTTTTTGTTTGAAAAGCGAAAGTCTACCAACCAAATGTAAAGACAAAATTAATTTTCCGCCAAAATTTATTAAGAAAATACAAACCCGCGAAGCGTTTGGAGTGCTCCTGAGCCCGTTTAGCTTTGACTTATCAGTGAAAGTGAAAGCTAAACGGGCGTAGAGCACTCCAAACGCTTCGCGGTGCAACAGGCCGTTTAATACCAACGCTTCGCATAGGGATTTTTAATATCTTTATAGAGGTATGCCATAAATAAAAGTGAGGTAAAAGAAGGCGGTTTTGTCATGGCAAGCAGCAGTGCCGGAAGTTTAGGAAGACACGAGAGAGAACATGTCAGTATTGAGAAAGATGTTCGAGACTTACAATCGCTCGGAATCAATGTTACCCACACAAAGCATGACGCAAGCTCAGGAATTTTTGGAAAAGTTAACTATTTGTTCCGTACATTTGCTGAACATGAAGCTCTGTCGCGAACAGAAGGTTCTGCAACACACTCTTTGTTTTTAAATAGTGACGACAAACTAGGTATTGAATTACTTGAAGCGTACAAAAGAGTTGGGAAAGATGGTGTGCTTACCTATCTTCTTTCAAAACCCCATATCATCACTCCTGACATGAAGAAAAAGGCGACAGATCTCCTTGTAAAGGACGCTCACCAAGGAGCAGACACCAAATTGAGAAGGTATGCGGCCAAAGCTTTACTTGCCGGCAAAGAAAGGTTTAAAGGTGAAGGACTTATCGTCATTAGCAAGACCGATAAAAAGGGCTACGAGAAACTCGAAGTTTTTCATCTTTCTCAAGGCGTCATTGTAGGTCAAGGGGCCTTTAATACTGCAAAACTCATTCGGCAGGAGGTTTTCGGGACTACCGCTACCGGCCCTAAATATAAAAGTAAGGAAGCCATCTATAAATTTTCTCATAAGCCAGGCGGAGATGCTACTGATGATGTCCCTACGATTACCTGGGCAATAGAATTAAATGGTGGCAAAGTTCCAAAGGGTTTTCCAAAACCCCCAAAAACAACCGGCGACAATGAACAAATCATAAAATATTATGAGAGGACTGACTTATCTAAAACACATTTGCCACCTCTAGAAACCCTAAAACTCATGCAAGGACCAATGCAAGCCCTTGTAGAATGTGAAAGATTAGGTGTTGCACATACAGATATTAAACCACCCAATATTTTAGTTGAGGAAATAGCAATCGGAGCCCTTGCAGCGGCCCTTGCCGACTTTGGAAAAGTCCGTATTTTTCCAGATATTGCGTTGTTAAATTCATTAGAGAGACAAACAATGGCCCAAAAAATTCTCGCTCAAGAGCTTGGATTAAAGGCAAAGTTTGTATATACACCTAGATATCAAACTCTTAACGAAGCCTTAGAACTGCGAGACCATTTAAATTATATTTTGCCTAATTTAGAAATCATAGCTGAAGGTCGCATACCTTCGGGTGGCTTAGGTTACTTTAATATAAAATATACTGAGATGAGGGCCCATATTGCAAAGATGCAAGTGATGCAAATGGGGAAAACCTTTGGAGTTGCTGTATTAGGATCCGCTTTTGAACGTGGCTGCGTGGACTATACCAAAGAGGGTTGGCTGGTTAGCGTAGATCCTCTTAAGCTACAAGAAACAATTTATGACACTTTCGGGGTAAACACAGAGCTATCCAATGACGTATTTACTCTTTTAAATGGGATGCTAAAAACTGACCCAAAAAATCGGATGTCCGCAAAGACTATCTACCACTTCTACGAGCACATCATGCGACATATTGATAAGAGTTCGTTTAGTTAACACAACTCCAAACGCATGATCTTTAGCTCAGAATGGAACTCAGCGATTAGCTAATAAAGCTCTTAACACCTACCTGAGGGCTTTTGGTTAAAATATAAAAATAACAGGATGAACAAGATGAACAGGATAAGCTTCGCCAATTAAAATAATTTTCTGTTTACAAAACGATAAGGCGAGGCAGAGTTCATCCTGTTCATCCTGTTATTTTTATAGGGAGCTTTTCCTTAGGTTAATGCAATGCATACAAGTCTATTTTGAGCTAAGACTGATTTTTGCAAATGGCTCTTTAATCCGAGCTTGTTACCACGGGTTTTAACCCGTGGCAATGATTTCAGGTCTATTTAGATTCTAGCTCGAACTTGCAACCCTTGTGGATCAGGTCGTCAATATAAAGTAGATTGAAATTGCCGCTGATAAAGTTTGGGTCTTCCAACATGTATTGGTGGAACGGTATAGTCGAATGGACTCCCCCAATATGAAATTCGCGCAATGCTCGCTTTCCTACTCTCATCGCCTCTTTACGGTCTTTTCCGCGGACAATAAGCTTTGCAATCATCGAGTCATAGTTAGGAGGGATCACATAACCGGAATAGCAAGCGCTATCGACACGGACGTGAGGGCCACCCGGAGGCAAATAATATTCCAATTTCCCAGGTGATGGAGAAAAATTAGTTGCCGGATTCTCTGCATTCACACGGAATTGGATGATGTGGCCACGGGGTTGAATATCTTTTTGGGTAAAAGAAAGGGTATTGCCTTGGGCAATCGAGATCTGTTCTCTTACAAGATCTACGCCCGTTAGCTCTTCTGTCACTGTGTGTTCAACCTGAATCCTGGTGTTGACTTCCATGAAGTAGAAATTCTTCTTCTCATCGAGCAAAAATTCAACAGTTCCTGCTGAGTAATAACCAGCCTCTTTTACTACCCTTACGGCCGCTTCGCAGATGCTTTTTCTAAGCTCCGGAGTCAACGCAGGGCTTGGTGTCTCTTCGATCAGTTTTTGTCTTCTTCGTTGCGTGGTGCAGTCTCTCTCGTAAAGATGAACTACATTCCCCTGCTTATCGCCGATGACTTGAACCTCAACATGCCGAGGATTTACAATCATTTTTTCCAGATACACTTCTGGGTTGCCAAAAGAAGCCTCTGCTTCTGCCCGCGCGGCTGAAAATTGTTTTGCAAAATCTTCTTCATTTTGGGCAATTCTGATCCCCTTACCACCACCGCCTGCAACAGCTTTGATGAAGATAGGATAACCAATCACTTTTGCAACTTCTAAGGCATCTGAAAACTGGGTTACAATACCATCAGAACCTGTAATGATGGGACATCCAGCTTTTTTTGCCGTTTCTTTGGCTTTTGATTTATCCCCCAGCAAATTGATGGCATCGCTCGAAGGTCCGATAAAGTTAATGCCGGAGCTTTCGCAGATCGAGGCAAAATTGGCGTTTTCACTCAAGAAACCAAAGCCGGGATGGATGGCGTCTGCACCAGTGATTTCGCAAGCAGACAAAATGTGAGGAATGCGTAAGTAAGAGCGGGCTGAAGGGGCCTCTCCTATACAGATAGCCTCATCTGCTTCCATCACATGCAAAGCTTGCTCGTCAGCCGTCGAATAGACAGCCACAGTGCTGATTCCCATATCGTGACAAGCACGGATGATTCGGACAGCGATCTCGCCCCTGTTTGCTATAAGAACTTTTTTCATGAAACGCGTATCAGTTTAGAGCCAAATTCGACTGGGTTACCATTTTCTTGGAGAACTTCTTGCACAGTGCCAGAAACACCTGCCTTGATCTCGTTCATCACTTTCATCGCTTCAATGATGCAAACAATTGTGCCCGGTTCTACTTTGTCCCCAACTTTTACGTAAGCCGGGTCTTGCGGTGAAGAAGCGCGATAGAAAGTACCTACCATCGGAGAGTTGACAAAAGTGCCCTCTACAACCACAGGAGGGGTGTTTTGTGGCAACTGAGCGATTGATCCTTCAGCCCTTGGAAAGTCGATCATGCCGCGCTGTCTTTCTTCGACAACTTTCATTGCCGCGACATGCAAAAGATCGCTTGGAAGCGAGCCTGAGAATTGATTTTTCTCTTCTCTCTCCAACTCGATTTCGACCCCTTCTTTTTTAATCACGAGCCGTTTGGTGCCATGCTTTTGCATAGCGACCATTAATTTTTCTATCTCTTTGCTGTCCATCAATTATACCCGCTGGATGTACTCTTCTGTTTTTGTATCAATCTTGATGATATCGCCCACTTCAATGAAAGGAGGCACTTCGATTTTTGCACCGGTTTCTAAGAATGCAACGCGTGTTTCATTAGCTTTGCTCTGCCCTTTATCTTCGATCTTTGAAATCATTAGCTCGAGAAACTGAGGTAGCTCAAGTGAAGAAACTTCGTCCTGAAAGAAGAACCCTTTAACTTCAGTCCCCTCTTTTAAATAGTGAACTTTTGACCCCACAACATCGACAGGAACCAAATGTTGGTCAAGCGAACCAATATCTAAAAAGAGATATTGGTCTCCCTCTAAATACAAAAACTCTAGTAGACGTTCCTTCAAAGCCACATCGTCAACCGACTGGTTCAACTTAAAGTTTTTCTCAAGCGTTTTATGCGTGCTCAGCTCTTTCAGCTTTGTCTTAATAAAGGGCGCACCTTTTGGAACCGTAACTTTGGTGCACGTTTCGACACGATATAGCTTTCCACTGATCGAAAGAGTCATTCCAGGTGTGATCTGATCGCTAAGTACCATGGTTTTTCCTAATGGGTAAGGGCCTTGCGCATGTTTTGCAGGGCCAAGTTGAAATCTTTTGCTCCATAGAGGGAGGTACCCGCTACAAATTCAGTTGCCCCTGCATCAAGGGCAAGTTTAGCTGTGTTTGGATCTATTCCGCCATCTACTTCTATAGGAAGAGGGCCAAGGGGTCGTCCGGTTTCTCTGTCCATCAAAGTAATGCCACGTGCATCGATGGCTGACCTGATAAATGTAATTTTTTCAAGAACATCACTTTCAAATGCCTGCCCACCAAAACCTGGCGACACAGTCATTAACAAGATAGAGTCGACTTTGTCTAGATAAGGCAAAAGAAGCGAAGCGGAAGTCTCTGGATTAATGGCAAGACCTGCCCGAACATTGCACTTTTTGATGTAATCGATCGTTTCGTCTACATCTTCGGTTGCTTCCATGTGGAACGTGATTCTATCAGCGCCAGCTTGGACAAACCGCTCTACAAAATCATACGCATTGTAGATCATCAGGTGAACGTCGAGAAAAAGTTCGGTGTGCCTATTAATGGCAGAGCACATAGCCGGCCCCATTGAAAGGTTGGGGACAAAAAGGCCATCCATGACGTCGATGTGGATTCCATCGACTCCGGCATCTTGAGCCTTCTTCACTTCATCGGCAATATAGGCAAAATCTGCCGCCAAAATGGAGGGGAAAATTTTTGGTTGTTTCGAAGCCATAATAGGAGGAGTGTACCACACACTAGCTTTTTCAACCTCGACTTTGTACATTTCTGGACGAAGCCTTGGAGAAAGCTTCTCTCCAAGGATGAGTTCAAAAATGTACAATGTCGAGTTCACATTTCCTTATTGCTTCCTTTACTAGTTTTTGAATCCGAGGCGCGATAATTGGGATATGAAGACTCGTAGCGTCTCCTCAGGCGAAACGCCCGGAGACACCCCATTGCCTCCGCCCCGTAAGAAAAGAAGAACTGAGAGCGTCATCCCGATGCTGTCTAAAAGAAACCTCGACAAGACCTCACCTCCCCCCGACTCTAGGCTTTACGTTGAAGATGTTGAGCATCAGGAACACCCTGAAATAGACGCTCTATTTGCGACTACAATGGGAAACGCAATAATCGACATTCCGGCCGACTCTCCCTTTAAAGAGACAGATCTTGTTGTTTTTAAAGATGGCACACCCGGCATACTCCCTCTCAACGGCATTTATGAATCGGACTTTAAAAAAACCTCTCGTCTATATGAAAAGATCAAGAAGCGGCGTTCGCTCATCAAAATCGACAATTCCGATAAAGAGTTTGAGAAGAAAGTCCTTAAAATGATCCTCTCTCTTTTGACAAGAAGGGTTGGGAGGGTCTTACTTGAAAAGATTGTCTATCACAAAGATAAAATTGCTCTGAAAATAGTATGTGATGACAGTAAGCATGATTTCTATCTTGTTGGTGACAACATCATAAGCCTCACCCAAAAAAAACACTATTATCTTTCTTCAGCCAAACAACCCGATGCCCACGAGAACGGCTCAAAGGCCTACATTGGAGGTTCTAAGAAAACATATCATCTTTATCCTCCTAAAATCATCCTAGCACATGAAATGATCCACCATCTTCACTACTTAGAAAATAGTCCTGTGATCTTTTCACCACCAAAGCCGACTTTGGGAAATTTTACCGATCAAGAAGAGCAAGAAACCATCACCGGACTGAAAACCTTTCTTTCGATAGAAGAAAGTAAAGAAATAGCGCATAACATCGAAGACGACCAAAACTCCGAAATATTTAAAGCTTACGATCAATCAAAAACGTGGGACGAACTTAACGAAAACTCTTTTTTGACCGCCTTTGGAAAACCCCCTCGAATCAGTCATGACGGTTTTATCTGGGATTCTCAGAACCAAAATCCTTTGGAAGAATATACCACTTCAGCACGCGCAGAAAGCCCCTTGGAGCTGGCCATTGTACACCGCAATCATGATTGGATAAGAGAACTCATAAAGCACAAGGAATCTTTCACCAAAGAAGAGGCAACTCTTTTACAAAGCATACTTTTTGAGCTTTGCTTGGACCCTCAACTCACCATCACAATCCTTAAAAAGCTAATACAAGCTGGCGTTGACCTCAAAACGCCCCCTTTCTTAGGAAAAGCTGTTTTTTGGAGAGCTCCACGTGAGGTCATTTCCTTCCTAGAAGAACAAGGCTTAAAACCAACGGATGATGAGATGAAAGAGCTCTTTCAGATGGGACTGGCATACAAAATACGTTTCAGCTTGCTGTATGACCTCTATAAAGATCACCCAATCTATCAAGGTGCGTCGTGGACACTTCTAGCCTCTCACCAAGGCGACTCTGACTTTTTGATGGCCCTGCTTTCATCAGATGACTTCGCCACAAACGTGCAAGATCAGCACGGGAACACCTTGGCTCATCTCATTTTAGAGGACGATCGACTGAAAGAGACCAGAGCCTTTATGTTTGAGCATATCTTCTCACGGCCCGATTTTGCCCCCTTCATCCCAAACAACGAAGGAAAAACATTTATCGACCTCGTTAAAGAGGCCTCTTCTCAAGCAGATCTCAATGAGGAAGAGCGAAAGTTTCTCAGCAACATTCTAGAACGATTCACAACATCATGATGTTGCATATTGGTTCTTGTAATTAGGAAAAACCATATTAGTGATCATCTGAGGCGTGACGGCATTGGGAAAACCTATTCGTCCATTTTTTTAATCTTGAAAAGAACACGCTGTTCGTCAGCTGAGACATAGATCGTCTTATTTGCCGTGATTTTGTCTCCAAGCATCATCTCTGTGATTGGCGTGGTCACATACTTCGTGATGCAATGAGCTAGCTGTCGCGCCCCCTTCTCTGGATTGTATCCATGTTTTACTAACAAATTAATCAACGATTGATCCCATTCAAGACTAAGACCTGGACAGTTTATATTGCTCTCTACCAATTTTTTCAATGTGCGACATTGTAGTTCGGCTACCTGGCCGATTTCTTCGGGTGTCAGGGGAAGAAATGTCACAATTTCTTGGATACGGCCTATGAATTCAGGTCTAAAAAATTTCGAAAGCTCTTGTTCGACGACAAGCTGCAGATGAGCTTCAGTGTAATGTTTGGCCGGTTCAATCTGTTTTTTTTGCATATACGTTGCCCAGATACCTTGAATTTTTTTGCCAATATAAACATATCTAGAATACCACCCTTCCAAGGGCTGCCTCACCTTCTCTTCACCTTGAGGTGTTTTTGCTAACATTTTCGATTCCCAAAAATTTTGGATCTCCTTAGCACCTAAGTTAGAGGTCATGATGAAGATGGTGTCGGTACACTTGATCGTTTCGTTATTCCCATCGGTGATCCTACCTGCATCAAAAACTTGTAAGAGAAGATCAAAAACCTCTGGAGCCGCTTTTTCTACTTCATCAAGGAGCACAATCGAAGCGGGCCTCTTTTTCAGCCAGTTGGTCAATCTTCCCCCTTTCTCCTGTCCAACATATCCTTGAGAAACACCTATCAGCTTTGTGTAGGCCCATTTATCCACGTACTCTGACATATCTAGCTGAAGCATTGCCTCTGCTGACCCATAAAGAATTTCAGCCAATGCTTGGACACTGGCTGTTTTACCCACGCCTGTTGTCCCTAACATCAAAAACACTCCTGCAGGGGTATTTTGATTTGTCAGATTAACTCGAGTTGCGTCGGATCGCTCCAGACAAAGATTTGATAGGCCCTTTTTGTCCTATGATCTTTTCTGAAAGCAAAGATTCAAGATTTATTAAGGTATCTTTTTCTTTTCCCTTCATTTTTTCTAAAGGCAGTTCGACCTTTTCAGCCATTACACTACGGATTAACTCTCCAGTTAGACTGTTCGGGAATCCTCTTCTAAGTTCTTGGATCTTTTCGTTGAACAATCTGGGATCAGCGGCATGGCCTCTAAGGTCGATCAAAAATTTAATGAAAATCGAATAGCGCTTTACCTTCTGGTCCTCGAAAGGCCTTTTTTCTGCGCTCAACCTGCTAGCCGCTTGGTCAAGTAAATCAATTGCTTTTGCAGGAAAGCTTTCAGTTTTTAGGTAACGACTACATAAGTTAATACATTCATGAATAGCTTCCGAAGTGATCTGCACACCATGGTGCGCCTCTAACGTTGGAATGAAGGCTTGTAAAATCTCTAACATTTCTGTTTCATTAGGTTCAACGATCTCTATCGTAGGACCACGATCTAAAGCTGGGCTACGTTCTAAAATATTGCTACCGACAATAAGCTTTTCATATTCCGATGCGGTTGCGGCAGCCATACAGTAAATAGATCCATCAGCTAATGCTGACTTTAAGAGGGCACTAACCTCTTCTTGCCCAGGTCTAAAATCGAAAAAACCACCGATATCGTCGATAAAAAGTATCATCTTTTCTTTATGGGTTTTTGCCTCCTTAAGGACGGAAGAAAGCCTGCCTGCTACAGAACTAAGGGGGCTTGCTTCGACCGTTATTAATTCCCACTTGAGAAGAAATATTCTCTTCCCTTGAAAAATTGAGGGAAGATCAGCTCCACGATAAACAATTTTTTGAGCCAACCCTTTTGCTATAGCAGTTTTTCCAACACCTTGCGGCCCTAATAAATAGGGGCCATTCTTTTGTTGGCATCCTAAAATCTCAGCTATTTTTCTAAATTCGGTTTCTCGCCCAACAAAAGGGAGCAAAATCCCATCTTCTGCTGCTTTGGTCAAATCGAGACAAAACTTGGGGGTTTGAGTCACCGAACGTGGAAGCGGAGGAGCTTTTTTGAGACCTGTTTTAGGCTTCCAAGTAATGCCATCTGGAGACTCCATCTGTTTCTCCAATCCTTGGATGAGCGGTCCGAGTTCTCCCTTCTCCCAAAATTTATCTAAATCATTAGGAAACTCCGCGGTTTCTGCGAAGCCAAAAGTAGATATGGTAATATAAGTAACAACTCGGACTAATGGCAAAGATAAAAGTTTTTCCGTTATCCAATGATAATCTCGTTGGCGATAACTTTGAGCATCTGTCCGATTTTGCAACCTAGCTCGAGCTGCTGCTTGGGCAGCTTTTTCTACTTCTATTGCTTTTAAAAAAGGCGCTTCAAGTTTTTTTGCTACAATTATGCCGAAAGATAGCGTCCCATAATAGGCTGCAGCTTTGTAAAAAAAACTTTTAGAAGGAATGTTAAACATTAATGGAACCCGCTTAAATACAAGTAATTTAACAGACTCCCTCTTAAATCAAAATAAATTTATCATTTGAGTTCTAAAGAGATTTTCAACAAGATATGAATTATGACACTGAAATCGAACACGCTAAAGACCGGTCTTGCGATGTTTGCCATGTTTTTTGGGGCAGGCAACGTTGTTTATCCCTTATCCGTTGGACATTTGGCACAAGATGCCCATTTCTGGGGCATTTTAGGGCTGCTGGTCACAGCTGTAGGCGTCCCCTTTTTAGGGCTGATTTCTGTGGTCCTTTTTGGCGGTGATTATGACGCTTTTTTTGGACGGCTGGGCAAATGGCCGGGATTTATTTTAACTGTACTTATCTTGGCATTGATCGGCCCTTTTGGGGCACTTCCTCGAACCATCACTCTATCTTATGCGACAACCAAGATGTTTTACCCTACCTTGTCGCTCCCTCTTTTTAGCTTCTTTTCTTGCATCCTGATCTACTTACTGACAGTAAGAAAAAACAAGATCATTGAACTAATCGGCACTGTTTTAACCCCCCTCCTTTTGCTTTCACTTGTTATTATCATCGTCAAAGGGGTCATCACAGGCGTCTCTTCCCCCTCTACTTTAACTGCAGGGCACGCCTTTGTCGCAGGTCTGAACGAGGGGTATCAAACGATGGACCTTTTAGCCACCCCGTTCTTCTCTGCAATCATTGTTTCCGCCATAGCAATGAACGCGACAAAACAAAGTGAAGCTGAACCTAAAGCGATTGTGAAAGAATCACTGAAAGCAAGCCTCATCGGCGGATTAGCTTTAAGCCTTGTTTACATTGGACTTGGCATGGTGGCCTCCCATTGGCCTTCCGTTTTAAGCCAAACAAAGCCTGAGGCCTATCTTGGGGCTTTAGCTATTGAAATTCTGGGTCCATTTGCCGGCATCATTGCCTGCGTTGCAGTGGCTTTAGCCTGTTTAACGACAGCTATTGCCCTATCAGCTGTTTTTGCCGATTTTTTACAGAAAGAACTTTTGTTTGATAAAGTTAGCTTTGGCGCCTGCCTTATTGTCACGCTTCTGATCAGTTACTTCTTTTCGACTCTGGAGTTCACAGGGATCATGGCCTTTTTGGCCCCCATCCTGATGGTTTTTTATCCTGCCCTTATCACCCTTGCCATTTTTAACATGCTATACAAGCTGACCGGCTTCAAGTGGGTAAAAACCCCCACCTTCATCGTTTTCCTTCTCAGTCTGATATTCGCAAAATAAACTTGCCCTTGCCCTTGCCCTTGCCCTTGCCCTTGCCCTAAAAATCATTAATCCCATTTCTGTTTTAACAACAATGCAAAAACTTCCTGCTTAAAAAAAATCGGGCAAGGGCAAGGGCACGGGGAGGGGCAAGGGTTATTGGCGGAATTAAGCTTTTAGGTTTTTGAGGAGGGCGGTTTTCTTTTCACATTTGACGTTTTCTATAAAGAGGCCGACCGCTTCAAAGTTGTCTTTTTTCAATGAGGCGCTGAGGCACTCTTGGGGCGAGAAACCAAGAGTATTCAGGATGCTTTGGACATCTTTGCCTCCCACTTCTTGGTGCAAAACGGCAATAAGGGGGTTTTCTTCCAACACTTTGAAGCCTACCACCCCTAATTTTAAAGACTCTGTCATCCCTTTATAGAGGCAAACCATGTGTCTTGGGTCGACCAAAGTTCTCATCCGGATCGGCTGCAGAGAAAAATAGAAGTTTTCGAGAAGAAAATCATCCCGAGTCTCTTCGGAACCGATCAAATTGACGATCTCTTGCATCAGTTCCTTTTCTTTAGCCATCATACCGCCGTTTAAGTCACGGAAATTGCCTAAAACAAGCTTCAACTCTTTCACCAAGCGGCCCCTGGCTTTGTAGAGATCGACCGACAGGTCCTTGCGAAGAAATTGCTCTTTTGGAAGCCTTGCCTTTAAATAACAGACCTCTTTTGGAAACCTGTTTTTTACGACGCCCATTTTTTTGATCGTTTCGATTTTGAAGCTAACCATTGGGGCCTCCTCCTCAAAAATATCGTAAAAAGAACGCCCTTTTGAGCCTGAAACCTTGGCAATTAATACATCAAAAAGGAGCTCTTCTTGTGTCTGCTCTTGGAAAGATACAAGGGCATGGGGCGGATCGCTGACATGACGCACTTCTGCTGCCACCTGCAGCATATTCCTCATCATTTCCTCTTCATTTTTGGGCATAAAAACAGGAGGAATCAATTTTTCTACCCGGTCGTTTAAGTCTGAAGGAAGCTCTTTTCTCAAAAGACTCAAATCAGCTGGGGAAAATGCATCGTTACAGGTCTTTTCAACCTCTAAATATAAAAACTGAGACCTTGAAGCTTCTTTACGAGAGGTGAAAAAAGAGCCTGGAACTAGCCTTGCCTGCGGCAAATAATATTGGATCGCCTTTAACAGATGCCTTTCTTCCAAAAACTCTCTGGAATCTAAAAAATTCACCCCTACAGCCACTGCTAAAACAGGTTTTTTCTTATCTTTTGCTCCAAGTTTAACATGGAAAAGATTGACCTTCAAAACACGCTTATCTTTTGTTCCAGCGACCTCTTCCTCTATCTGCTTTTTAAAAAGGTAACTGACAACAACAAGCCGGATTAAATGAGGAGCTACTCTTACCTCTTTAAAAGAGTCTGACATCCCCATGAGGGCATAATTTATTTCCTGAAAAAAGGTCACATCAAATTGTTCCGGAAACCTTTTGATGATTTGGTGGACATAACCATTGATGGTGACACTTTTCTGGTCGAGAGAAATGCCATTTGTTTCGAGTAATTTACGGGCAAACCAGGAAGATCCGGCTCCAAGAGCGATTTGTCCTTTTAAATAAGATAAATTTTTTAAAGCCTCTTCCCTTGCCTCGATAGATTCAAAACTGGCCACCATCTCACAAAATGTTAGCTTTAAGTTTAAATCTGGCACTGCAAAATCGACTGTAAAAAGGAGCGGAGCGCCTATTGTTTGATAAGGAAGCAACCAATTGCAAAGAATGTCGTAAAAAAATTTAAATAGCTGAACCCTTTCATTAGATAGTAATGAAATCACTAATGTTGGAGGGTCATTCCCTCCAATTTCTGCTGAAATGATGGGAAGTTCTTTGATGAGCTCATCCGATTTTGAAAGAACGCTCTCGATTTTTTTTCTTAAAAACCAGAGATGGTCTTCGCTAAAGGAAAACGGAAACTCAATGTTCAAACCGCAACCTCTTTTTCAAACATTTTATCGCCTCTTGCCTTTTCTTTTTCAGCGATACGGGTACCGCCTTCTTCAGAAAGAAAACTTCTAACATAAAGCGGCATTCCGTTGCTCTTTGCCAAAAGAAGAGACCTCTCATGCAAAACTTTGGCCCCACCACGTACAATTTGTAGGGCTTTGTCGTAATCTAAATCCATAAAATGTTGGGCATCGGGACAAGCCTTTGGATCTGACTCGTATATTCCTTTCACATCCTTATAGAACTCGATTAAGTCGGCGTCTAATGCTACGCCCAATGCAACAGCGGAAGTGTCAGAGCCCCCTCTGCCAAGCGTGGTAATTTCTCCTTTAGAGCTGACTCCTTGAAAACCTGCAACAATCACAACTTTCCCTTGATCCAAGTTTTCTAAAATTCTTTTGGGTCTAATATCCAAAATTTTTGCTTCGGAATGGTTGCAACAAGTGATGATTCCGGATTGGCTTCCGGTAAAGCTAACTGCTTCGCACCCTTTTAGAGAAAGGGCCATGGCTAGCAGCGACATGCTGATCCGCTCGCCGACTGTGATCATCATGTCATATTCTCTCTTCGGTGGAGAGGGGTGAACCTTCTTTGCAAGCTCGATCAATTCATCGGTCATTTTGCCCATTGCGCTGACCACAATGACGATCCGCTCGTAAATTTTTTGCTTTTCTAAAACAAGAGCTGCTACCTCTTGAAAACGTTCGGGTGCAGAGAGCGCTGCTCCCCCGAATTTCATAACGAGTGTCCGTTGCTTAATTTTATTCACCCTGATAAACTATTTCCCGTGTAGCCAAAATTTTTGGTTCACTCCTTACTGGTCGAATCCCCTTGAACATACCTGGGAAAATCGAGGTGATACCTTTATAGCGGTTTCATCCGATTCTGATCTAGTACGGTGTCATGTCGTCTTCATTTTTTGAAGAAATGGGTCCTTCCGCGGGAAGAGGTAAAACTTTAAACACACTATCCAATGTCCAAACATTCTAAAAAATCTCAAGAGAGCAACATTCTCGACGACTCACAGTTTCTTCAAAAAGACAGAGACCAATTCTTAGCCTTTATGGGCCAAAGCAATTCTGTGGATGTCGATCATAACACCCCCTCTCCTGGAACCCTGCTAAAAGGGCGTATCGTTGAAATCACAAAAGACCACGTGGTCGTCGATGTCGGTTTGAAGTCAGAAGGTTTGGTACCTATCGAAGAATTTTCAGACCCATCTGTGGTCGAACTCGATGGCGAGATTGAAGTTTACCTAGACCAACCAGAAGATGAACATGGACAAATCGTTCTTTCACGCGAAAAAGCAGAAAGACAAAGACAGTGGGAATTCATACTCGAGCATTGCGTTGAAGGTTCTATCGTAAAAGGTAAAGTCCTCCGCAAAGTCAAGGGTGGACTCATGGTCGATATCGGAATGGAGGCTTTCTTGCCTGGTTCCCAAATCGACAACAAACGGATTAAAAACCTAGACGAATACATCGGTCATACCTACGAATTCAAAATTCTGAAGATCAATGCCGACAGGAAAAACGTCGTCGTTTCACGCCGCGAACTTCTTGAAGCTGAAAGAATGACCAAGAAGACCGAACTTTTAGAAACCATTGAAGTGGGTGAAGTTCGTATCGGTGTAGCTAAAAACATCACAGACTTTGGTGTATTCCTTGATCTAGATGGTATTGATGGTCTCCTCCACATTACCGATATGACCTGGAAAAGGATTAAACACCCTTCTGAAATGGTCAATGTGGGCGACGAACTCGAAGTTGTCATCCTCTCAATTGATAAAGACAAAGGGCGTGTTGCTCTTGGCTTGAAACAAAAAGAGGCCAATCCATGGGAGCACATCGAGGAAAAATATCCTCCAGGCACCCTTGTCCATGGTAAAATTGTCAACCTTCTTCCATACGGCGCTTTCATTGAATTAGAGCCTGGCATCGAAGGCCTGATCCACGTTTCCGAAATGTCATGGGTTAAAAACGTAACAGACCCAAGCGAAGTAGTCCAAAAAGGTGATGAAGTTGACGCCATCGTTCTTTCAATCCAGAAAGATGAAGGGAAAATTTCTTTAGGTATCAAACAAACAGAACACAACCCTTGGGATAGCGTTGCAAATAAATACGCCCCAGGCACTAACGTAAAAGCTGAAATCAAAAGTCTAACCAACTACGGTGCTTTTGTTGAACTTGAGCCAGGTGTTGAAGGTCTAATTCACATTTCTGACATCAGCTGGATCAAAAAAGTTTCACACCCTTCAGAAATTTTCAATAAAGGTGACATCGTAGATGCTTGCGTCTTGTCTGTTGACACTGAAAGCAAGAAAATCACGTTGGGAATTAAGCAACTAGCTGACAATCCATGGCACTCTATCGAGAAAAAACTGCCTGTTGGTTCAATTGTTCATGGTGTTGTGACAAAAATCACAGCCTTTGGGGCATTTGTTGAACTAGACGGCGGAATCGAAGGGCTGATCCACGTGACAGAACTTTCTGATCAAGCTTTCGGCAAAGTCGAAGATGTTGTTGAAAAAGGGACAGAAGTCACAGCAAAAGTGATCAAAATTGACCCCGAGCACAAAAAAATCTCCCTTTCCATCAAAGAAGCAGCTTCTCAAAAAGGCCCTTCTAACTACGACGATATCGTTGTAAAACCGAAGAAAAAAGGTGAGAAAAAGAAAAAAGAGAAAGGTGAAGATGAGCCTGAAGAAGAGTCTACTGACTCTGAAGGATAGTCTCACTTACCTTTAGTCCACTGCTTGATACAACAGGCCTCTTCTCTTGTG
Source organism: Parachlamydiales bacterium (assembly GCA_963765145.1). Taxonomy (GTDB): domain Bacteria; phylum Chlamydiota; class Chlamydiia; order Chlamydiales; family JAJFMK01; genus JAGVKY01. The sequence continues at coordinate 111,864 of CAVXVG010000026.1, read as the reverse complement.
GAAGAGGCCAAAAATTAATAATAATTTCGGTGCTTCATGAATAAAGATCTAATAGCCATCTTTGAGTATCTCGAAAGAGAAAAAGGGATCAAACGGGAGATTGTGTTGGCTGCCATCCAAGAATCTCTTGAAGCTGCTGCTATGAAAAGCGTCCACGGCGCCTCTAACGTTACCGTGAAAATTAATCCAAAGACTGGGGATATCGATGTTTTTTCTGAAAAGGAAATCGTTGATGCCGTAGAAGTCTCTGCCCAAGAAATATCGATCACTGCTGCAAAAGAAATCGACCCCGACGCAGAACTTGGACAATTTATTGATATATTAGTTACCCCAAAAGACTTCGGCCGTATCGCTGCTCAGAAAGCCAGAAGTGTCATCTCGCAAAAACTGCGCAGTGCCGAAAGAGATGTGATTTACGAAGAATATCGTCACAGAATCAATGAAATTGTTTCAGGCACTGTTAAACGATTTGTTAAAGGGGCAAACCTCATCGTCGACTTAGGAAAAGTAGAAGCCATCTTGCCGATGAGAAACTACCCTAAGACCGAAAAATGGCATGTTGGCGATAAAGTCATGGCGCTCCTTTCGCACGTAGAAGATACAGAAAATGGCGGGGCACAAGTCGTCCTCTCAAGAAGCGACCCAGAATTTGTCCGTCAAACTTTTCGATAGAGAAGTCCCAGAAATTCATGATGGACAAATCATCGTCGAACGTATTGTCAGAGATGCAGGATACCGTACTAAATTAGCCGTCCGGTCGAACGACCCAAAAATCGACCCTGTCGGTGCTTGTGTTGGTATGCGCGGAATGAGAGTTAAGAACGTTGTTCGAGAACTGAACAATGAAAAAATCGACATTATTCCTTTCTCTCAAGATGCGATCGAGCTATTGCAAAATGCTCTCTCCCCTATCGAAATCCGTAAAATCAATGTGTCGGATGAAGACCGTGTCATTTCTATCGTTGTTGATGACGATCAATTTGCCACAGTTGTCGGCAAACGTCACTCCAATCAACGGTTAAATGGTGATTTAATTGGTTATACACTTGAAGTGCATGGGATGACCGATTACAATCTATCACAAGTTCAAGAGCAAAGTGCCTATCTCTCATCTCTTTCTGAAGGCCATTTGGACAAACCTATTGAAGCGATTGAAGGGGTCAATCAAATGATTGTAGACCAGCTGAAGGAACATGGGTTTGAGAAATTCAAAGATCTGCTCATGACAACACCTCAACTGCTTTCAAAAGTCCCAGGAATTAGCCTGGAAAGTGCTGAAAAAATTATAGACTCAGTCAAAAAACAGGGGAAAGCCTCACTTGACTAAACAATTCAAAATAAACATAAAGAACGCTCAGCTAGCCGAAGCGATACATCTTGGGGATCTGAAAAAAAAGATCGCTCTGAAAAAAGAGAAGAAGAGTGAGGAAACCGAAGTTCCTCCCCCTTCCGCTGAGCCTTCAGAAACACAAGTCAAGCCAGAGCCTCTCGCAGAAACTTTAACCCATCCTGGGCATCATGCATTAACTGAAGAGGCAGCGGAAGCCCCTAAAGTGAAGGCTCGTTCTCGCTCAGCTTTTGCTGGCGGTACAAAACCTGCAGCAGAAGATTCGGCAAAAGAGAAAGAAGAAGAAGTTGCAACCCCAACTCCAGCTCTAACGGTTGCTAAAACTCCGTTAGAAATTGCGGAAGAAAAATTTGCTCCGATCGAAGAAACTCCTACTCCTAAACTAGTAGAAGAGCCGGAAGAAAAGCCTGCCATTGTCTCCCCTCCACCTGCGCAACCTCCAAGAGAAATGGCAAAACCTTCGACTCCTCCCCCAAGAGCCCCTCTCTTCAGACCAGCTAGAAGAGATGGAGATTCTAAATATGGAGGTGACTCAAGAACAAGTGCGCCCTCTACGTTTCCTCCACGTGAGCCGCGAGAGTCAAGACCGGCATCTACAGGTCCGGTACCGGGAACAAGACCTCCTTTTAAACAGCACAAAGAATATGTCAGCCCATTTTCAGTTCAAAAGAAAGCCTCTCCTGAAGGTCTTGCCAAGTTGCAAGCTTCGCAGAAAGAGCGTTTAGGACCAACTGGAAGGCATATAAGCGATTTTGTTAAACCGGAACCTCCACGCAGACCGCCAACAACAACTTCTGCAGCTGCTTCTAGTGACAAAACAAAACCTAGAAGAGTTGGACCACCAGCAGCAGACACAGCTGACGCTAAAAAAGCCAACCTCCGTCCAGCTAAATCAAAAGATTTTAAAGACTTTAAACCTGTAAAGAAAACCTTAACAACAGTTAGTTCTTCTTTCGACTCTAGAGATAGACAAGGTTTACGAGATAGTGGTGATGGTGAAGCACGTCGTCGCAGAAAACCAAAATCGAAGTTTTCACCGCGCGATGATGCACAAACAGTAAAACCTACTTCTTTAAAAATCAGACCACCAATTTCGATTAAAGATTTTGCAAGCGAACTAAAGTTAAAAGCCTCTGAGCTAATTGCAAAACTTTTCTTACAAGGGACTGTCGTTACACTAAACGACATGTTAGATGACGAAACAACCCTTCAATTTTTGGGTAATGAATTCGGCTGCGAGGTCACCATTGACACTTCAGAAGAGCAAAGGATTCGGATCACTAGCAGCTCCATTCGAGATGAAGTTAAAAATCAGCCAAGTGAACAGCTAATTTTAAGACCACCTGTTGTCACTTTCATGGGTCACGTTGACCATGGTAAAACAAGCTTGATCGACTATATCAGAAAAACCAATCGAGTTAGTCAAGAAGCAGGCGCTATTACTCAACATATCGGTGCCTTTAAGTGTAAGACAGCCGTTGGTGAGATTACTGTTTTAGATACTCCTGGCCACGAAGCCTTCTCAGCGATGAGAGCGCGTGGTGCAGAAGTAACCGACATCGTTGTTCTAGTAGTAGCCGGTGATGAAGGGATGAAACTGCAGACACTTGAAGCGTTGCAACACGCAAAAAGTGCCGGCGTCACCATTGTGGTTGCGATCAACAAATCTGATAAGCCAAACTTCAATGCTGAAAATGTCTATCGTCAATTAGCTGAGAACAACCTTTTACCAGAAGCATGGGGTGGTCAAACCATTACTGTGAATTGCTCTGCTGTCACCGGTGCCGGTATTCCTCAACTTCTAGAAATGCTTGCCCTGCAAGCTGAAGTTTTGGAATTAAAAGCCAACCCTCATACACGTGCCAGAGGTTCAGTCATTGAATCTGAAATGCATAAAGGTATGGGTATTGTAGCGACTATTTTGGTCCAAAACGGAACATTGAAAAAAGGTGATGCTGTTGTCTTTGACACAGAATGGGCCCGTATCAAGACGATGAAAGATGAGTTGGGCAAAGAGTTATTAGAGGCTCCTCCATCTACTCCTGTAATGATCACAGGACTTTCTGGCCTCCCTCAAGCCGGCCATGAGTTTATTGTGGTAAAAGATGAGAAAGAAGCACGTGAAATTGCCGAAACACGTTCGATCGAGAAGAGAGCAAAAAGCCAGCTTTTAAACAAACGGTCGATGGATTCCTTCCTACAGCAAGGTGGGGCCGGCAAGAAAATGCTAAGATTAGTCCTCCGTGCAGACGTACAGGGCTCTTTGGAAGCATTAAAGGCTGCTTTACTCAAAATCACCTCTACCAAGGTCGATATCGACATCGTATTCACCGGTGTGGGAGAAATTTCAGAGTCTGACGTTCAATTAGCTGCAGCTTCTAAAGCTGTCGTTATTGGCTTCCACAACTCGATTGAGTCGCATGCTGAAGATCTTGCAAAAGAGATGGGCGTAGAGATCAGAATACACGATGTGATCTACCACGCTATCGACGATGTGAAGGTGCTCATGGCAGGTCAGCTAGAAAAACTGGCCCAAGAGAATTTGAAAGGAAGCGCTACTGTTCTTCAAACATTCAAGTCTTCACATGTGGGTATCATTGCTGGTTGCATGATCACTGATGGCGTCGTTCATAGAAATTACAAAGCTGTCCTTAAGCGTAAAGGTCAACAGATCTGGCGCGGTGGCCTTGCTTCATTGAAACGTCTTAAAGAAGATGTCCGTGAAGTGCAGAAAGGCTTTGAGTGCGGTATTGTCTTAGACGGTACTACAGACATTGAACCAGAAGATGTGATCGAGTTCATTGAAATCGTCTACATCACTCAGGAGCTTTAAAACTGCAATGAGTACTAGACGGATTGAAAGAATCAATTCCCTTTTGCGTGAGGTGATTTCAGAGGTCATTAGAAATGACGTCAAAAACCCTCACCTAAAGGCTATTTGGACGATCACAGCTGTAGAAACGACAAAAGACTTACGACATGCAAAGGTTTTTGTTAGTGCCATGGGCACAGAACAAGAAAAGGGCGAGACTTTACGTGCTTTAGAGTCTGCCCGAGGTTTTATTGCGGTTGCGGCTTCTAAAAAGATCGTCATCCGCTTCTTCCCTGAACTCCATTTCATTCTGGACGAAGGAGCTTCTCACCAAGCTCGAATCGAAGAGATCCTCACTAAGATCCGAAACGAAAAAGAGCAAAGTAAAGAAGTTCAGAACGAAGAAGAACAGCTAGAGGAAGAAACCGACGAAGAGGAGGTAGAAGATGGAGGGAATCCTACTCATTGATAAGCCAAAAGGGATGAACGCCTTTAAACTTGTCTCTATTCTCCGAAAAAAAACCAACGTTAAAAAAGTCGGCCATGCGGGAACTCTAGATCCTCTCGCCTCAGGCCTCATGGTCATGTTAGTAGGGAAAAATTTTACCCGTAAGTCTGACTCTTTCTTAAATAAGAACAAAGCCTATCAAGCTGTTATCTGCCTTGGAAGCGCTACAAATACTTATGATCAAGAAGGGACTGCTACCGACCAATCCCCTTACATCCCAACACTTGAGGAAGTACATAACGCTGTAGCTTCTTTCCAGGGAAAGCAACTGCAAGTTCCCCCAATGTTTTCTGCCAAGAAGATGGAGGAAAAAAGCTGTACGATCTAGCTAGAGCCGGTATTACCATTGAACGGCCTCCCCAGCAGGTCGAGATGGATATCACCAATATCGAGTACGTTTATCCCTATTTAAAACTTGATGTAGCCTGTTCTAAAGGCACTTATATCAGGTCGCTTGCCCATGACATCGGGCTCAAGCTAACGTGCTTTGCGCATTTGTCCGATTTAAGACGAACCAAGTCTGGTGATTTCCTCATCGAAAACGCTCATACTCTAGAGCAGCTACAAGACGCTCCCCTCCCCTTCCTACCTCATTAGTCAGCGAAGCGCTTGGAGCAAGGAAGAGACTCCGTCCCTCTGATCATGAAATAACATGCGAAGCACTTTTTTTCTTCCGAGTCTCTCGCGTCTTTGCGTTGAAAACTTAGTTGGCTTTTACCAACGCATATTTATAGGTTAAAGCTCACCATTTTCAACGCAAAGACGCTAAGGCGCTAAGAGGAAGGTGTTTTTGATTAAAGCTGAGTTACTAGAGGAGTTCTAAACTGCGTTGTTGCATAATTGCTTCGAGATCTTTTGAGTTTCCGGCAGCCCTACAGGCTGCCAAATAAATTTTCATCCGGGACCGGGGCGTTGCCCGCGGGCTGTTGCAGTTTTAGCCTTTCAGGCCAGTAAAAACGTGTATAGAGATTTTCCGGCTCCAAAGCCGGATAGTTGCAACAGCCTGCGGGCAACGCCCCAGGTTAACGGTAGAAAATAAAGATGGCAGCCTGTAAGTCTGCAAGAAGAACCAAAAGTTGATAACAATTACGCAACAAGGCCGTTCAGCACTCCAAACGCTCACGCGTTAGCCCTTTCTTATCTGTAAAGGGAGAGAAGGGCGCCTGCCGCTTCAACTCCGATCTGCAAAGCGTACGATCTTTCAGATAGATACTCGCTGTTTGCCATAAGTTCAGGGTGTCTTAAAGCACTTAACTGTGTCTCTGTTCGATCGACAACCAGTGCTGGGACTAGTACTCCTTTGAAGATGGCGCACAATTTGCCGTAAAATGTGCAGTCGTACTGATAGGCATGGTTTATAAACTGCAAAGGGATCTGCAGCCTTAAGTAGAGTACCTCTATTCTTTTTACAGATGCAAGAAACCGATTGTCTTTACCGGTTAACATCCCGATGACCACTATCGCCGGAAAACCGAGCAATACCAGCCGATTGATAATGGCTGCCTGGGCCAGCAGCTGTTCATTTCGAGTGGCACCTTGTTCAACCCTTGAGTAATAATATTTGACCTCTTGGTAGAGATTTACAACATCGAACGCCAAAAAAGTTGTTTGAGCGGTAACAGATTGCAGTGCCATTAGATCTCTTTCGTAACTTGCCTTAAAGAAACGTAAATCTTATAGATAAAACCTGCCTTAGGCAAGATGCCAGTTGAAAGAGGCGGGCATCCTCTATATTCTTTGGGGAGATTAAAAAATGATACCTTTCCCCCACTCCCCAACTCATTTAGCTATCGGTGTATTCGATGGAGTCCACTTGGGCCACCAAGCATTGCTGAATGCGTTGACGACTAAAGGAAAAGGGGTTGTGCTAACTTTTTCAACACATCCCCGCTCATTTCCTCTTCTTTGCCCTCTTGAACACCGCATCCGACTGATAGAATCGTTTGGCCACAACGTCGTCCCGGTCACATTCGAATCGATCAAGGGAATCACGGCAGAAGAGTTTTTAGACCAGCTTATCGCACAAGGGCTAGAGCAATTCATTTTAGGTTACGACAACCACATTGGCAAGGGAAGGGCCGGCACCCCAAGCTTCATCAAGCAGTACCTCGAACAGCGAAATATCGAAGTCATCGAAGTTCCCCCTGTCCTTAAAGAGGGGGAACCAATATCCAGCGGAAGAATCAGAAAATTGATCGAAGCGGGCGATTTAGCAAAAGCAACAACTATGCTAGGAAGGCCTTATAGCCTGTTTTTTCCTACACACAATTTTTCTTTGGAGGGTCTTGTTACGCCTCCTTTCGGAACATACGCAGCCCTTTTAAAAACCGCCTCTGCTGTTTATAAAGGGACAGCCACTATTGGAATGCCTCAAAAAGGGGCTTCTACTCCCCTTCTTGAGATCCAACTTTTCGACCTCGATAGGCTCCCTACTCCTCCCTACGAAGTGATTCTATCTACAATGAACCTTCGTGCAAGCTAGCTTTAATTGCTTGCATTGGAGTTTGAGGTGGAGTATCGGTTGTCTCATTATGCACTGATATTAAAGATAAAACGCGTCGAACTTCTTTCGAAGTATCTTCAGTCGACATTGGAAGAGAGTCTTTATATACGTCTACAATGTCAGTGAGGTTATTGACAAAAACACTTGATGCATCTTGAACTCCTTCTAACTTCTCCTCTCCTTGAGTCTGCAAAAAGGCATGAAAAACATCTAAAGAAAAAAGATGTGCGCCTAGTTGAGGCAAAAATGGATCTGCGGTTCCTAACGCTAATTTGTTGGAAAAAGTTTCTGTCAAGTCCCACAACTGCTCTAGTGTTTTATCAAACAGATTTCTGACTTCACCTGGATCGGTCAGAATTTGCTCGAGCGCCGATTCTGCTATCTGAGACTGGAAGATGGTTCCGCCTCTACTGCGGCTAGCAAATAATGCATCTTGTTCCGGACTTTGTGGAAGACGTCCTTCAAAGGAGAGCAAATCTCTTTGGTAAAGATCGCTGATCATCAATCGAAGTGGCTCTCTCCCCTCTTTAACCTTAAGAGCTCCTTGAATCGCTTTTATAAAATGTTCTGAGGTTAGCTCTTTATAACCTTCCCACTCTTTTGCAGATTCATAAAATCCTAAAAGGTCTTTGAGATACTCTTCGGGGCTTCCCTCTTTATCAACAATGGCATCCCACCGCAGGAATAAACCGGCATTGGAGCTAAGTCGGTCTTTGTTAATACCAGATGCAGGCTGCTGGACGGAAGTTGGCCTAGAATAACTAACTAATCCAAGATCGCCTGAAATAACGAACACCGCTTTTTGCCATCCTCGCGAAGCTCGATTTTTCATAGCAGAAAATTCTGTAGCATCTTTTCTAAAATGGTGTTTTACCGCTCCTGAAACTTTCTCTCTCATCTCTAAATATTTGATTGATACGACGTCAATATCTATTCTCTTTTTCTTTAAATAATCTAATTCAAGCTCTACATTTAAAAATTCCATCCCGATGGATATTAAAGATGTCTTCACAAGACTCAATGGACTATTTTCTCGAAATGCCCTGGTTTTTAAAATTGTTTCAATGCGCTCTATAGCATCTAGCAATCTGGCTTCACAAGCTTCCGGTTGAGGAGATGCAATGAATTGCTCAAGCGAAGAGGGTTCATCAAAGTGGTTAACCTCAACAAATGAAACGGCATTTGCCTTTTGCAACATTTTCACTATGCCCAAGACTTTTGCTTTGGTCTCATCGTTTGGCTTTTCTTCAAGCGCCTGAGCGATGTCATAAAAGGTCTTAACACTAAACAAACGATGACTGTCTTTCGGCACTTGGTTTTTATCGAAAAGTTTAATAAAAGCAAACAGCTTTTCTTGCCTTTTCTTCGGATTATTCACTTCTTGAGTGAGCAAATTTGATGAGCTTGTTCTTGCTCTAAAAAAACCAAACGAAGACATAAAAACACCTTAATAAATAATAAGTATTCATTTTACATTTATCTTTTAAGCAAGTCAAACCATATATATTAGTTTTTTAATAATGGGTTTTAGATATTGATCTTCTCGATACGAGGGAAGGTGGCGCGGAGTAGATCGAGAAACACCGGGGTAGGTTCCGGCTGGTAGGTCAGATCGATCTCGGTCACCGACTTCAGGTTTTCAAGAGAAGGCCATACGTCGGGCGGAATCGGAGGCGTTTTTGACATGAGAAGGGTTCGAAGATGGGGCAAATGGGTCGACCAAGCCTGTAAAAGCTCCCACCCCCACAGCGTGTCTGAAAGGTCGAGCTTTTCCAGTTGATTCGGAGGCGATCCTTTGAGCTGCTCCGGGGTATTAAGTCCGGATAGTTTTAGTGCGATGAGATTTTTTATCAGCTCTTTCGGAACGTTCGTTGCATCTTCGGCTATAAGTACTTTGATATGCTCCTTGAAAAAGAGGATCTCTTCAGAAAATCTTTCTCCTAATGTAACCTTCAGCCCCTTTCCTTCTAGCTCAATGGTTGCCCCTGTGAATCTTTTGTTGATCAACTCGCAAAGTTCCTCTGCAAATAGCCAAGAACGCTCTTTCATGGCTTTAGTCAACATTCCGGCCAGCGTTTCTTCCTTGAGATAGTTTTTGAATGTTCGAAAAACATATTCAGAGAGGTTTTTCAACCCATTCTTTTCTGCAAAAGAATGTAGCTGTTCGATCGGTTCAATCTCTGCTTTCCACAGCGATTCGACTTTTCCGGTGTAGAAAAATTCTTTTAGCAGCAAAAACAACGTTTTATTGATGCCAGAAAGGGGGATAGGCTTGTCTTCATTGATGGCAAAAGAACGATAAAGTCCAGAAAACCAATCCCCTCCACCTACTTGAAAAAGTAGGGGGAAAACGGACTCTACCTTCCCATCAACAACAAGCTCAAGGGTTTCAGGTAAAAGAGGCTGCAAATGAGAAATGTTTGCCGAGACCGATGCGGCTACACCAGCAGGAGCAGTTTCCTTAGTCTTCCACTCTTCTAACATTTTGCGGACAAAGGCTTGACCTTGCCCTTCTGTCCAATTAGGGTCATCAATGGCGGCCGAAAAAAGGACGAACCTGTTAGGTGAGCCTTTTGTCTGCTGATAGAGCTCTCCCCCATCCTTTGCTTTTTGAACACTTTCAGCCCATTCGAGGGGCAACCCAAACGGAGCTTCCATAGCATCTCTTTGTATGCAAAGAGATCATTTCGAGTAAATTCATTTATCCAGCCATGCAGGGTCGGCTTCACCTATTCTTAATCCTCCATTATCAACATTTTAATTAAAATGTTGATAATGAAATCAGAGGAGTTCTTATGAGCGTTGCAGGGAATACAGGTGGTTTTAATCCCCGTACAGAAGCAGTTTCTAAAGGATATGTAGAACAAACTAAAGGTCTCGACAACGATGCAGTCTATGAACATTTTAATGAATTAACTTCAGCTCAGCAGGATGTATTAATAAAAGTTCTAAAGCATCACAATCAAGCTACAGAATCTAGTCTCACCTTGAATAATCATGAATTCAAAGTGTTTGAAGAGTTGGAAGTGAAGTACGCAGGGCAAATGGCTGAACTAACTGACGCTCAGGTTGAGGAGTTCTCAAAAGGAGACGAACCTACGCCTGATCCGCAAAGAGAGGCGAGATTGCAAGCACGAGAGGCTGAAAGATCTGCTCTTCTGCGCGGAACACCTATTCCTCCCGGCACACTCGCAGAAACACAAACCAATACCATTCCTCAGGCACCACATACCACTCCTACGGCAACACCATCAGTCGCAGAAGAGCCAGCTGCTCCCGCAACAGTACAAACACATGTGCAAAAGGAAATAAGCGCAGCTGGTAAAGCTAAGAGCATTTTTAAAGATTTCTTTAAGAAAAAAGAAGTGAAAACAACCGATGAAAAAGTAGCAGGTGCGGAAGAGTTTTTGAAGGGAAGATATTTAGAGGGTGGTAAAATTAAGGATGCAAACGTAGCGGAATTTACAAAGAAAGATTCTAAAGCTATGTCGGAAGCAGGCATGTCGCGCGGCTTTTTCAAAAATGTAGGTCTTGGCGTCATTGATCAAGGGAGAAGAAATTCGCAACAGACAGAGCTACGGGGGGAAAGAGACACGTTAAACGAGACGTTAGAAAGGGCTGATGCTTTCGCATTAAGTAGCAGTAATGTCTCCCAAACAGTTCATGGGCATCTGGATCGGGATGCTCTGGCTGCCAAACCGGTTAATGTGACTTGGGATCTGGAAGCCAAGATTAATGACATCGATGCACGTTTTACTAAGTTAGAAAATAACCTTAAGCCGTTTCTCAAAAATCCCCATTATGCAGGTCAATATGCGCGTGATCTAAAAGACCATGCCCACTATGTCCATGAGCAGAAAATCCCCGCTCTGGCACTTAAGCACTACTATCTAAACGAAAAAACCACTCCTCCCGATCCGTTTGTTCTCGATGTGAACGCTAAAATAGCTAACGGGATGAAATTAACGGATGCCATTAAAAGCGCTCTTGCAGAAGATGGTGGCCTTGAAAAGGCTGAACTGACAGGAGAAATGACTGCTGCTCATCAGCTAGAAGAAAAGGCCATGCTGTGGGCCAGGTATGCAGCTGACCGGGGTAACACGCTTGGAGGGCTGATCGTTGCCGACCTCTATTTTAGCTATGGCGATTGGTCAACTCCGGAAAAACGGAAAGCCACTCTTGAAAAAGCGATAGGTTTTGCAGAAGCGTCACTGGAACAAACGAGCCTTAAAGAACAGAAGCAGGATGCTTATTTAGCCATGGGTGCTCTTTATGAAAAACAGATGCACCTTGCAGCCAAAGATCTTAAAGCAGACCCAACTAACCCAAAAAAATCAGAAGAATTCAGATTTGCAGGTGCCATGGCACTTCGAGCTTATAAAGATGCTGGAGGGGGCAGAGGGTTTCAAGGGCTTTATAACCTATTCAGAATGGGATCTGAAGAAGCAGGCAATGCTGCAGTTGGCATCATAAGAAATGTAACGCCTGATGTTAGAGTACGCCTTCGCATTTTAAGCGATGCCGGCATCCAAGAAGCAAAGAACTTTCTTGCAGCAAAAACTGCTGAAGACAAGGACGTTGCACTCACAACAAAAGTGCTACAAGCTGGCATGCCAGAGGCAACAGACGCGAAAATACAAGCGCAAGTTGACCTTCATAACCAAAATAAAAGCCTTTGGGAAATAAAGAGGTGAGCATGAGCAATCTTCCAAATTTCGATCATCCTGCGCCCGACCCTTTGATGAATGCGGTGCTAGAGGCATTGGCAGAAGACGAACGTCAAGGGATCAAATTGGAGCCTATCCAAGAGGATGTGGCAAAAGAGAACGCCTCTGATGAGAATGCCATCAAAGACCTAAATCTGTTCGATGAAAGCCCCTTGTTTTAGTCCGCAGCTCGTTTGGAGTGCTCCTGAGCCCGTTTAGCCTTTCACTTTCACTGATAAGTCAAAGCTAAACAGGAGAGATACTTGCAAAATTCAGACCGAAATAGGCCCACATGCATTGCATTAACCTAAGGAAAAGCTTCCTATAAAAATAACAGGATGAACAGGATCGCCTACGGCGACAGGATAAGCTCTGCCTGCATTCTATTTTTTTATCATGTCTATCATGCATATCCCATCTATCATGTTTCTTGTAACGTAATAGAAAATACATGATTAAGAGGATAAACATGATAGACATGATAAAAAAATAGAATGCAGGCAGAGCTTATCCTGTTCATCTTGTTCATCCTGTTATTTTTATATTGTTACCAAAAGCCCTTAAGAGATGTTAAGAGCTTTACCAGAGTTCATTCTGATTTTTGCAAGTGTCTCAGGAGTTTAACACTCCAAACGCTAAAGCGAAAAAATTATTTGTTTGATGGCAAGGTTTACGACGTCTTGTTTTGTAAATATTACACATCATAAGATGCCGAGTTTAAAGAAAGGCTGTCTAAATGAAAAGATCTTCAATTGCCGGGCAAACTGCATTGGTAACCGGGGCATCCAGCGGAATAGGCAAAGCTTGCGCAGAACAGCTGGCTGCACTTGGTGTAAATTTGGTTATTGCCGCAAGAAGACTTGAAAGGATAGAAAAAATCGGAGAAGAACTTTCTGCAAAACATGGTGTAAAGGTCTTTCCTGTTCAACTTGATGTACAAAGTCATGAGCAGGTTCTAGAAACTCTCAAAACGCTTGATAGTAAAAAAATTGAAATCGATATCTTGATTAACAATGCTGGCCTTGCCCTGACCACCGACTTGATGCAAGAGGCTGATGTCAAAAATTGGGATACGATGATCGACACCAATATCAAGGGGTTATTGTATGTGACAAGGGCTTTTCTCCCCTCCATGGTGAGGAGAAATCGAGGTCATGTTGTCAACATCGGCTCAATTGCTGGTCACGGAACCTATCGGGCAGGTAATGTTTACTCTGCGACAAAACATGCTGTTAAAGCCATCAGCCAATCGATGCGCATAGACCTGATGGGATCTGCCCTTCGAGTCAGTGAAGTGGATCCGGGAGCTGTTGAAACTGAATTTAGTGAAGTCAGGTGGAAAGACAAAGAACGGGCCAAGAAATTGTACGAAGGTTTTGATCCACTAGTCGCTGACGACATCGCAGACGCCGTTTGCTATTGCTTAACACGGCCACCTCACGTCAACATCGCCGAAATCATCATTTTCCCCCAAGCCCAAGCCTCGATGAATGATCTTTACCGTAAGGGTGAACCGATCAAAAGCCTCTTAAACCCTGAAAAGTAAGATCAGAGACCTGGTGGATTCTATTTTCAGGTTTTATTCTTTTGAGAAAGCGACATAACGATCCCAGACGGCAGCTCTTTCCATAAGAGTGGCAACTTGGGCTTTTGTGCCTGTCGATTCACTGCCAGCATCTTTCGAAGTTAAATTGATCAGCCTGGCTTCTGTTTTTAAAACAGTGCTAAATGTAGAGGCTATTTGTGGATTGCCAGCAAACGGTTCTAATGAAATTTCGGCCTGTTTATAACGCTCCAATAAACTTTCCAGCGTTTCTTTTTTTCCTTCCGGTGTCGCCATTTTTTCAAGATCCCTTTCAAAAGTTTGCATGTCTTTGTGCAAGGTTTTTAATTCATCCAATATCTCCTCATCCGGTGTTGCCGATCTGTCCAGGTTAAGTGCTTTTAAAGCATTTCGATCACCGGCTTTAAGGCCTTTAATTGTTGTTTCCACACTATTGAGAGCAATGTTTTCTTTTTCTGCTGACCGAAACATAGGAAGAGCAGATTCAATCTTTTGAAATTTTTTCTTCTCATCTTCGGTTCTTGGGGGAGAACCGCGCAATAGCGTCATGTACTCTTCATACTGCTTTCTTTCTGAATCGGGCAGATGGTTTAATTGTTGAATTCGTTTTTTCATCACATTTTTTTGCTCCGCCACATCTAATGTGTAAAAGGAGCTAGTTGAAAAAATCGGCTTTGTTAAATTGTTTTCGAGAACTTTTAACAACTGAGCGTTGTTAACAATCTCTAACCTAGTTGCGATTTTACCCAAAATTTTTTCTTTAGCTTCTTCTTGGTGGCCCGGACGAAACACGCTGTCAAACCCACTCACTGTTTTTCCGAGAGAAGATTCAGAGGAGGAACCCTCATCTATATCACTAGCTATGTCTAAAACCCTTCCCTTCACAGAGTCTGTTAGTTTTTCGCCCCTAATCAATGTTTTCAAAGCAGACGCTACAATTTTTAAATCTGAAGTAGAAAGTTTCGATAATTGATCTTTCGTTTTTAACTCATTTATTGCACCCCAAACCTGAGTAGCATCGTCCGGTATCCGTAGGTTCATATCAACCTCCTGACGACCTTATTTTTACCGATATTTGTTAATAAAACATTAATTTTACAGAGGAAGATACGCGAAGCATTTGGAGTTCTAAGCTCCTGTTTAGCTTTGACTTATATTGGTATTACGAATTATTTATGCGTTAATCTGCTAGATGGACAAAGTCTGAATAGGACGTTAGTACTTTATCTGCAGTCAGGAGAATAAGAGGTTCAGAAATAGCTTGAGCGATAAGCATCCGGTCAAAAGGGTCACGGTGAATATCAGCAATCTTAACGCAAGATCGACGCTTAACCATTAATTCTCAAAATCTAAAACGAGCTCATCAGAGAGGGGCTCATCGAAATCAGGTGCAATTTCTATGTTCCCCTTTAAAATCCCAAAATAGCACTTTGGATCTTCTTGAACTGGGTTCACTTTAACAACAGGCTCCCGTCCCTGCGCAATTTCTGAAAAATGTGTCTGATCTTCTTCCATCGTTCTTATCATTACATCGTTTGAATCGTTGATTGCTTAATTGAGGCAGAGGGATTCGAGGGTGGTGGCAAGCGAGCCGGAGCGGTCGATGGCTAAATGGGCCTTTTCTGTTTTATCCAGCAACAGCTGTAAAGGAGCAATGTTTCCTTGCTCTAAAGCTCTTTCTAACGAGATTAGGTGATCGGGGAAAGCAAGCAAGTGGGAGGGTGCCCCTTCACGCAGCAAGTGAAGGTCTCGATGCCAGCTGAGCACCGCCTCAAAAAGCTCATGAACCGTCTCAAAAAACTGCATGGGCGTTTCTTCTTTTAAAGCGATAATCGGCTCGACAAGCTGTTTAATCGCTTCACGAAACATAAAGTAGGTTTGCTCCTGGTTTGATGACAAAAGATTAACAAGCAATTCGCGCCATACCGGCAAACCATTTGTCGCATACTCTTTTGCCCTTGAATAGGAACCTCGCGCAAGAGCAACAGGCAAAGGCTGACCAACCTCTTTTAATAAGGTCTCTTTTGGAATAGGGGAAAACGAAATCTCAATGGCTCTAGAAAGAATGGTGGGCAACATCCTCTCTTTTCTCTCTGAAATTAAAAAGATGAAGGTCGTTTTCAGGGGCTCTTCAAGACTTTTTAACAACGTATTGCTAGAAACCCCTTGCATCCGGTCAGCTCCATCCACAATCAAAATACGGAAAGGGCCTTGATAGGGTGGTTGCCGACATTTATCGATCAAATCGCGTATCGTATCGACCGAATGGAGAGCCGTCTTCCCTTCCGGAGAAAAGAGGGTCACGTCAGGATGTTCCCCTTTCAAGACCTGAACTTGCTCCCGACTCCCCTCACCTCTTAGCTTCATGGCATACTGTAAGGCAATACATTTTTTCCCTAATCTAGAAGGGCCGGTGAAATGGAGGGTGCGTCCAACCGATTGGAACCGATCGAGAAAATCGCGCTCTTTTTCGTGGCCTACAATTTGATCCATTTTTCCAATATTTCTCCTGCCCTTCTCTGGACTTCCGGAATCGGCTTAGTTGTGTCGATTCTATAGATTCTCTCGGGGTATTGCTCTTGCAAAGCAACAAATCCCTCTCTCACCCTTTCGTGGAAAGAAAGATCTTCTTCCTCAAGCCGGTCATAGCTCACTTCAGCCTTTAACGTCCTATTTCTTGCCCGCCGTACTCCAATTTTTGGGTCGACATCTAAAAAGAAGGTTAAACTAGGAGAAATACCACTTTCAGCTTCTTCACAAAGTTCTTTCACCTGGTCAATTGACAGGCCGCGCGCCGCCGATTGATAGGCAATGCTTGAGTCTGAAAAGCGGTCGGTGATCACCACCTTTCCCGATTCAAGACTTGGACGGATCAAGGTTTCAACATGCTGGATACGTGCCGCCAAGAACAAAAAAAGCTCTGCCTTTGCAGCAATCGGTTCATCTCGTTTGACATGGAGAAGCAGCTCTCTGATCTCTTCGCCTAAAAAAGAGCCACCGGGCTCACGAGTTGTTACCACCTCATGGCCGGCCTCTTCTAGCAGTTTTTTGATATGTTTGATGAGGGTCGTTTTTCCCGACCCCTCGCCTCCTTCAACGGATATGAAAAGTGGTCTCATGCCAGCAATTCCCGCCAGTACCCAGGGTTGCGTCACCCTTTCAGGGTTTCCTAACCCTGGGCTACATTCCTTCACCCCCTTCTGGGGTGATTCATCTTTTTCAGTGGGAATTGCTGGTTTCATGTCTCTACTGGTTCTTCTGCTTCTGCCCCAACTTCTGCCTCTTCAACATCAAGTTTTTGGATATCAATGAGTTTATCATTCTCTTTAAGCCCTAGCAATTTCACCCCTTGAGTATTTCTTCCAAGCACTCGGATCTGCTCAATCGGGATTCTTACCGTTTGACCCAGTTGAGAAACTAGGAGAAGGCTGTCTTTGTCGGTGACACACTGTGCTCCAACTACAAGACCATTTCGATCGCTTGTGACAATCGAACGGACTCCAACACCACCCCGATAGGTTTTACGGAAGTCGTCGACTAAAGACCGCTTCCCATAACCGTTCTCGCAGACAACTAGAATCGACTCATCTCCATTGACCACTTCAGAACTGACTAAGACGTCTCCCTCTTCTCTCAAGTTAACGCCTCTGACACCCCGAGCTGTCCTGCCAGTTGTCCTAACATCCTCTTCGTCAAAGCGAACTGCCATTCCAAAGCGGGTAAACAACATCATCTGCTGCCCTTGTGTGACAAGATGAGCAGAAAGTAGGCTGTCACCTTCGTCTAGATCGATAGCAATGATCCCTTTTCGGCGAACATTTGAAAAATCTGAAAGTTGGCATTTCTTGACAACACCACGTCTAGTGATCATGAACAAGAAACACTCTTTTTGGAACGAATCAACCGTTAAAACAGTTGTTGGCTTTTCGTCTTGTTGCAACCCTTCGATCAAGTTAACGAGAGGTTTGCCTTTCGTCTGACGAGTTCCTTCAGGAATTTGCCACGCTTTTATCCAGTAGCAACGCCCCTTGTTGGTAAAGAGCATCAAGGTGTCATGAGCATTAGCAAGGTAGACCCCTTTAATGGCATCGTTTTCTTTTTTCAGCTTGACCCCTGTAACGCCTGCTCCTCCCCTTCTTTGTTCGCGGAAGGTATCAATTGGCATCCTCTTAATGTAATCATCGGTTGAAAGGGTGATGATCACCGAATCGTTTGCGATCAAGTCTTCCATCTGCATCTCCCCTTCCATCGGTACAACAACCGTTTTTCGGGGCGATTTGTGGGTTTTTTCTAGATCTTGCAATTCTTCACGGATGATCGAACGGACAAGCCCTTCGTCGGCCAACACTTGCCTGTAGTAGGCAATTTTTTTGAGCAGTTCATTATGCTCCGCCTCAATTTTATCCCTTTCCAAACCTGTCAGTTGGTAAAGACGCAGGTCGAGCACAGCGTGGGCTTGTCGATCGGTAAAGGTAAATTGTTCGATCAACCCTTTTTTGGCCTCTTCTCTGTTAGAGCTGGCTCGAATGAGCTTGACCACTTCATCAAGCGAATCAATGGCCTTCAAATACCCTTCTAAAACGTGAGCACGTGCTTCGGCCTTGTTCAATTCAAAGCGGGTTCTGCGACGGATCACCTCAATTCGGTGTTCGATCCAACAAGCGATCATCTGTTTGATGTTCAACAATCGAGGCAGCCCTTTATCAAGTGCCAACAAGTTGCATCCAAAGGTGGTCGAAAGGTCAGAGTATTTATAAAGCTGGTTCATGATCACTTCTGGGAACTCATTTTTTTTGAGTTCTAACACAAGCCTTAAGCCATCTTTATCAGAATCGTCTCGGATATCGGAAATGCCGGGAATTGTTTTTTTATTCACCAAATCGGCAATCTGTTCGATAAGACGCGACTTGTTGATGTTATAAGGGATTTCAGTGACGACAAGCCGCTCTCTTTCGGTCTTTTTGTCCTGCTCGACCTCAATTTTAGCCCGTAGAAGAAGTTTACCTCTTCCAGTGTGATAAGCCTCTTTGATGCCACGGTAGCCAAAAATAACACCCCCTGTCGGGAAGTCCGGGGCCGGCATCACCTGCATGATCTCGTCGATCGAGGTTTCTGGACGATCGAGCACCAATAAAGTTGCTTTGATCAGCTCTAACAAGTTGTGTGGAGGGATATTAGTGGCCATTCCGACAGCAATACCAGAAGATCCGTTGCAAATCAGGTTAGGGAACTTGGCAGGAAAAACAACCGGCTCTTTCTTGGTTTCATCGTAGTTGGGGACCATTTCAACGGTGTCTTTGTCGAGGTCTTCCATCAAAGCAACTGATGCATGGGTCAGCCTGGCTTCAGTATAACGCATCGCCGCAGGGTTATCGCCGTCGATGGAACCAAAGTTCCCTTGACCGTCGACTAAGTTGTAGCGCATCACCCAGTCTTGAGCCATCCGGACAAGTGTTGGGTAGATGACCATCTCTCCGTGTGGGTGGTAGTCACCGGACGTATCGCCGGAAATTTTAGCGCATTTACGATGCTTTCCACCTGGAGATAGGTTCAATTGGCGCATCGCATAAAGAATCCTTCGCTGGGAGGGTTTTAAACCATCTCTGACATCAGGAAGGGCCCGCGAAATAATGACCGACATGGAGTAGCGCAAATAGCTGACTCTCATCTCTTCTTCGACATTACGTGGGACTATGTGTTCGTTTTCGGTGTAGGACATGGTGTATAAGCTCTAAATATCTAAGTTTTTCACCGATAAGGCGTGTGTTTCAATAAAGGCGCGGCGAGGTGGAACCTCTTCACCCATTAACATCGAGAACATGTGGTCTGCTGCAACCGCATCGGGCACATTAACCTGCACAAGGGTACGGACTTTTGGATCCATGGTGGTTTCCCACAGCTGGTCGGCGTTCATTTCACCAAGACCCTTATACCGTTGGATCTCAATACCTTTTCGGCCGTTTTCTCTGAAAAATTGGATCAGCTCTCTTAAAGTGTAAAAGCTTTGTTGAACCTCTTCTTCTTCGATTACTTCGGCCAAATCCCCTTTTGCAATGTGGTATTGGTCGAGCGCAATTCCGTAAGATGCGAGTTTTTCTAACATCTTATCCAACTCATCACTTTCAAAAAGTTCTGTAAAAGATAAAGGTTGTGGACGGAAGACTTTCATCTCTTCGGTTTGCTCTTCTGCAGGAATGGCGGCAAGCGCCTCTTCATGAGCTTTAAAGCGGTTGCCCTGGTCTTGGTGATGAAGTGTTTCGATCTCTTCTTGAGTATGGGCAAAGGCTCCCCCATCAATCAGATGCAAATAATATCTTGGGTAGCCTACCCCTTCTTTGTATGCGGACAAAAATTCTCGGAAAGGAATCCCTTTTCTTTCAATTCTTTGGTTAAAAGCCTCGATCTGCAGGGCAAAATCGATAAACTCTTGCAAAGCTTTGCCGGATATTGGCTCTTCTTTTGCGGCCAGTTTCATCTGCATGCCGGACAATCCAAGCTCCAGCAAGTAACTATCCATTTCTTTTTCAGAATGGATGTATCGGCTTTCTTTTTTTCTTGCTACTCGGAATAACGGCGGCTGCGCGATGTAGATAAAATTATTTTCTACAAGAGCAGGCATATGACGATAGAAAAAGGTCAAAAGCAAAGAGCGGATGTGAGAACCGTCGACGTCGGCGTCCGTCATGATGATGATTTTGTGATAACGAAGTTTTTCGAGATGGAACCCATCTTTCCCCACACCACAGCCTAAGGCTGAAATCATGGTACCCACTTCTGTATTGGACAAAACCTTCTCGAGTCGTGCTTTTTCAACGTTCAAAATTTTACCACGGATAGGAAGAATCGCTTGGAAACGTCTGTCACGCCCCATCTTCGCACTACCGCCCGCAGAATCCCCCTCAACAATGTAAATTTCGCACAGGGAAGGGTCTGTTTCTTGACAGTCGGTTAACTTACCTGGAAGACGAGCACTATCAAGCGCCCCTTTTCTCAACGTCAAGTCACGTGCCCGTTTTGCTGCGTCCCTTGCCTTGGCTGCAAGCATTGCCTTGTCGACAATGATTTTTGCCATTTGAGGATTTTCATCCAAAAAGGTGGTGAGCTGCTCGAAAGTGACCTGCTGTGAAATTGACCCTACATCGCCGTTTCCTAACTTTTGCTTGGTTTGACCTTCAAACTGAGGATTTGGAACCTTGACTGATACTACAGCCACAAGCCCCTCTTTCATATCTTCACCTGTTAAAGGGTTTTTATCTCCTTTGTTCAGGTTGTGAGCTTTGATGTAGGTGTTTAAAACACGAGTTAACGAGGTAGAAAAACCTGAAACGTGCGTTCCTCCTTGCCCTGTAGAGATGTTATTCACAAAGGATAACACCGTCTCGGCATAGCCCTCGTTCCATTGAAGCGCCGCTTCAAACTCAACGGGCCCAGAATCCCCTTCTCGCGTACCCGAAAGAAGAATCGGTTTTGCAAACAACGGTTGCTTTACTTCATTTAAGTAGCTGACAAAAGAGGAAATACCCCCTTCATAATGGAAACGGATCTCATCTTTTTCATCTTGCCGCATATCACGGAAGGTTAAAGTGATCCCTTTTGTCAAGAAGGCAAGCTCGCGGAACCGTTTCACTAAGATGTCGTGATTAAATTCCCGCACCTGCATCACTTTAGGATCGGGCCAGAAGGTGACTTTTGTTCCTCGCTTATCTGTTGATCCCAATTTTTTAAGCTGTGAAATGGGTTTTCCTTCCGAAAAAATCATCTCATAGATCTCGCCATCTTTATAGACTTCAGCAGTCAGTTTGACCGACAGGGCGTTGACGCAAGACACACCCACACCGTGAAGACCGCCCGATACTTTATAGGTATCTTTATCAAATTTCCCCCCGGCGTGAAGAATCGTCATGACAACTTCTAGGGCAGAGACATCTCTCCCTTGTTTTTTCGACTCTTTTTCATGCAAGCCAATGGGAATACCGCGGCCGTTATCTTCTACTTCGCAAGCTCCATCCGGATGAAGGGTGATTTTGATCAAGTTACAGTGACCTGCCAACGCTTCGTCAATACAGTTATCGACGACTTCGTAGACAAGCTGGTGCAATCCGTTGGTTCCCGTGTCTCCTACATACATCCCGGGCCGCTCTCGAACGGCTTGTAGCCCTTCTAGAACGGTGATCGAACTTGCGTCGTATGCTTTTTTCTCTTTTTCCATTATCCGATCCTGAACTCTATTGTCTTAAACTCTTGATGTGGGAATGCCTCCCGTAGCCTCTTCAACAACTTTGGCTTTTCCTGTTTTGACAGCAAAGCAAACAGTGCATTATTGAGCACCTTGACCGTCAAAACACTGCCCGCAAACATGTGGGGTCTTGCAAATTTAGCAAGTTCCGGTCCCATCATTTGCTCCCAATAAGCAAATATCTGCTCGGCAGAGGTAGAAAACTGACCATCCATTTCATGCAAAAAACTAGGTAAAAGTTGTTTGAGATGGTGCGCTGTCGTCGCGGTTCCATCGTATGACTTGGGGTTTCGTCTTTTGGGGGTTGGCATAAACATCAAACTGTACCAAAAATCGACAATTCTCGAAGATACATTTATGACCTCAGACGTTCCAACACCACCCGAAGCTGTCGATCTACTCGGCCCACTTCTTCAAACACTGCTTTTTCTTGGCCTTTTTGTCGCCTTTTTGCTGACTGCCACCTACGTGATCCGCCGGATAGGACAGGTTAAATGGAACAAAGAGAGTACAACGTCTGATATTCAAATCATTGAACGACGCGCTCTTTCCCCAAAAAGCGCTATCTATCTCATTGAAGTTAAAGGCAAACAAATCTTGGTTGGCGAAACTGCAGAAAACCTTTCTCACTTAGCTGAAATCAAAAAAGACTATTTGAATTAATTATACTATCTGAGAGAATTTGATATATAATGAATTCGTACCTGACCACCTTTTTTATTGGCGTTTTTCTCCTTTTCTCGACCATCTTGCCTGCAACTAAAGAATTGTGGGCAGATATCGACATGTGGTTCTTTTATCTAACCAATCCTTACTTAGCTAACGAAACGATTGGAACCTTTGTTTCCCTCTTAAATTCAAGGCTTGGGGATTGGATCTCCCACCTCTCACTTTCAGCTATTTTAGTGTCTAGCATCCCAAGAAGAAAAGAGGCCATTTATTCCCTGCTTGGCATGGCCATTTTCGTTGCATTAACACAATTTTTAGTTAACTACTGCATCTTTAAAGCAGCTCTCAACTTTCTAAAAGATAGCCCCTCTCTCCTTGCAGACCATTTTGTTAATATCGAAAAACTCTACCCCTTCCCAAACAACCATTCCACAACGGTCCGCTCCTTTCCTGGCGACCACTCAACAACTGTCTTCATTTGCTCCGCATGGATCTTAATGAAAGCAGGAAGGAAAGTTTTAAGCCCCATACTGACCTTAGCCCTCTTTTTTTCCCTGCCCCGCATTATCGCCGGAGCCCACGGCCTTTCTGACGTCATCGCCGGCGCCGGCGCCATCACCCTCATCCTCCTTCCTCTCATCTATCTTTCCCAGCGCTACATCTCAAAATTATCCTACGAAAAAAGCCTCGGTTAGGGCATTGTTCTTACAGAGCCAGGCATTAGGTTATATCCCGTGAAAGAGAACAAACACAAACCCCTTCCCATTGGAATTAGCGACTTCAAAACCATCATTGATGGGGATTATGCATATGTCGATAAATCCCTGTTCATTCAAGAGCTTGTCGAAAAAGGAACCCACGTCACACTCATCCCTCGCCCACGCCGATTTGGCAAAACACTAAACCTCTCTTTACTGCGTTATTTTTTCGAAAAGACAGACGATGACACAAGCTATTTATTTAAAAATCTGAAGATTTGGAAAGATGAGACATATAGGGCTATGCAGGGGCAGTTTCCTGTCATTTCGCTTTCACTGAAGGATGTCAAGCATGCAACCTGGGAAGAGGCTTATGGAGCCATTCGCAGCGTTATTGCTCGCGAATTTGAAAGACATAACCGTGTTTTGACAGTTTTAAGTGAAAGCGAGAAACAGCTTTATCAAAGCATTACTTCTAGAGAAAGCAACTCTTCTCAAACTGAAGAAAGCCTCCTCTTGCTGACCGAATGGCTACACCGATTTTATGGGGAAAAAGTTGTCCTCTTAATCGATGAGTACGATACCCCTGCACATGCCGCTTATATCGGCAATTATTACCAAACTTTCATCAATTTTATCCGAAATTGGCTATCAGCGGGCCTAAAAGACAACATCCACTTAGAAAGGGGCGTTCTTACCGGTATTTTACGGATTGCCAAAGAGAGTATTTTCTCCGGATTGAATAACATTGGCACCTTTACAATCTTAAACAAAGAATTTCAGGATAAGTTCGGGTTGCTTGAAGAGGAGGTAAAAGAACTTTTAGAAGATCGTGGCCTCTTTGATAAACTCCCCTCAGTGATGGAATGGTACGATGGCTACCGCATAGGCTCCTGCACAGGCATTCATAACCCTTGGTCAGTCCTAAACTGCCTTGCTAAAAAGGGGGAATTATCTCCTTATTGGGTCAATACAAGCGATAATGCTTTGATGAAACTCCTCATCGCTAGAGGAGAAGACGATCTTAAAACAGATGTAGAAGAGCTTCTCAAAGGAGGCGTTATAAAGAAAAAAATTGACGATGGGATCGTTTTTTCTAATCTCGAAAAAAGTTCCGAATCCGTTTGGTCTTTGCTCTTATACAGCGGCTACTTAACCATTAACAACGTTCCGGCTTATGGAGTCCCCTGTGAACTTAAGATACCGAACATTGAAGTAAATGAACTTTATAAGACTATGGTTTTAGAGTGGTTTACAACAACTCTCAGCACTCGTAAGTATAACATTCTTTTACAAAGCCTCACCACTGGAGACATCGAGACTTTCTCCGATCTTTTCCAAGAATTCATGCTATCTTCAGCCAGTGCTTTTGATATTCCCTCCGGAGAATCTGAGAAGATTTACCATGTGTTTGTCCTTGGCATGCTTGTGGGGCTCAAAGATGAATACGAGGTAAAATCTAACCGCGAAAGTGGTTTTGGCAGATATGACGTGATGCTCATCCCAAAGAACAAAAACAACCTTGGAGTCATCATGGAATTCAAGAAAATCAAACCAAACGACAAGATAGATCTAGAAAACGCAGTTACTCTTGCCCTAAAGCAAATAGAAGACAAACGGTATGCTCAAGATCTGCTCGATGCCGGCATCACCAACATTTTATACCTTGGACTTGCCTTCGAAGGCAAAAATGTCCTCATCCGCTCCAAATACCACAACAGCTAATCAGTGATTAAAAGTGTGGTGAGTTTGACTTAAAAACAACAATTTGCATTTTTAAAGTCAAAATTTTTCCGATAAAATGGAGACTTGAAAAAGACACTCTGTCGATTTTAAGTCGGAAGTAACCCTCATTCCAAACGCTACATCTCAAAATTATCCTACGAAAAAAGCCTTGGATAGAGCATCCTTTTAGGTCAAGACAAGGGGTGGGTAATATGCAGCAAGCAATACTTAAAAAAGGGCGGGAAGAAAGTGTTCTTAAGGGGCACCATTGGATTTTTTCAGGCGCATTTGCCCAAGTCCCAGAAAAAGCTGAAGGGGGCTTATTCCCTATTATGTCCTCAACAGGGGAATTGCTCGCACACGCCTTTTTGAACACAAGCACCCGTACGATTTGGGGTCGGATCCTCTCGCTTGGAACAGAAGAACCGATGGTTGCACTGCAACGGCTGATCTCCTCCGCAGTTGAAAGACGAAAACTTTATGTAGAAGCACCCGGCACTAACAGCTATAGACTTGTCCACGGAGAAGGAGACCGCTTGCCCGGCCTGATTGTCGACAAATATGATGATTATTTGGTCGTCCAAATCCACACCTTAGGAATGGATAAAATCAAAGATAAAATTGTCGATTTTTTAGTGCAGGTTGTAGGTCCCAAAGGCATTTTAGAAAAATCTTCCGGTCCAAGTCGACGTGAAGAGGGTCTCAAAGACGAGACAAAAGTGTTGTATGGCAATGTCCCCGCCGAATTGATCATGGAAGAAAATGGGCATCGCTTTAGCGTGGACCCTTTTCAAGGTCAAAAGACAGGCTTTTTTCTTGACCAACGAGAACTCAGAAAATGGCTGCAAGACCATGTAAAGGGTCGCAATCTGCTTAATGTATTTTCTTATAGCGGTGGTTTTACCGTCTATGGTCTTAAAGGAGGGGCAAAAAGCGCAACTTCTCTCGATGCATCCGCAAAAGCCATTGAATTGGTTGAGAAAAACCTGGTTTTAAATGGCCTACAAGCGGCAGCACACACCTCAATTGTAGCCGATGCTTTCAACTTTTTGAATGAAAGCCCCCTTCCCTATGATGCGGTTGTGCTCGATCCCCCTGCTTTGATCAAGAAAAAACACGATTTTACAGCAGGATGCCGTGGTTATTTTGAAATCAATCGGAAGACGCTAGAAAAAATTGCCCCTAATTCTTTGTTGATCACCTGCTCTTGCTCCCACCACATGGAAGAATCGCTCTTTCTCAAGATTGTTCAGGACGCAGCAAGAAAAGCCGGGCGAGTCATCACCCTCCTTCATAAACATTCGATTCAACCGGACCATCCATTTAACCCGGCCCACCCAGAATCTGATTATTTAAAAGGATTTGCTTTTGCAGTCGATTAATATTAAAATTTTAAATCTACAAATGTTTTTTTATGAAACTTAATATACCTCTATTTTCTTTTGCAGCACACGTTGCTGTGCCGGCTCTTGTGTTTGAAGCTGTCTCTGGAGGTCGTTTTTTTACTCAATTAAGAGCCAAAGGATATGTGGCAGAGTATCTTGGTATGTCTCTGCTATGCGGGCATGCAGTCTCATCAGCTATTTCGCTGGCAAACTCTAAACTGCTTAATAAGTGCACATTTATTTCTGAATCTAGCAAAGAAAAAATTGTGAATGTGAGCCACCTTTTTGCTTCTTTCTTAGGCTTAGGCCTCATGGTTGGCGCAAACGCTCTGTTGCACAGAAATAAAGCATAGACTACCTAACGCGTGAGCGTTTGAAGTGCTAAACTCCTGAGACACTTGCAATAATCAGAATGAACTCTGTTAAAGCCCTTAACATCTCTTAAGGGCATTTGGTAACAATATAAAAATAACAGGGTGAACAGGATGAACAGGATAAGCTTCGCCAGCAAATAAATAATTTCTATTTACAAAGCGCTAAAGCTAGGCAGCTAGGCAGAGCTTATCCTGTTCATCCTGTTCACCCTGTTATTTTTATAGGAAGCTTTTCCTTAGGTTAATGTAATGCATACGGGTCTATTGTGATCTAGAGTCTGATTTTTGCAAGTGTCTCAGGAGTTTAGCACGACCTTGTTGCATAATTCCTTGTAACGCTTCGTCTCTCCTGCAGCCCTTCAGGCTGACAAATTTACTTTTACCCATAACCCGGGGCGTTGCCCACGGGCTGTTGCAGTTTTGGCCTTTCAGGCCAAGGAAAAAGCATATATTGCGAAGGTTTTCCGGCTGAAAGCCGGATAGTTGCAACAGCCCGCGGGCAACGCCCCGGGTTAAGTTGGAAAATAAAATTGGCAGCCTGTAAGGTTGCAGGAAATACAAAGGTCTCGAGACAATTACGCAACAAGGCTGTTTAGCACTCCAAGCGCTAGCGCGAGATAATGCTGTAGATGGTGCCTTGAGTTACTTTTCGCACTCCAAA
Organism: Parachlamydiales bacterium; assembly: GCA_963765145.1. Taxonomy (GTDB): domain Bacteria; phylum Chlamydiota; class Chlamydiia; order Chlamydiales; family JAJFMK01; genus JAGVKY01. The sequence goes on along the minus strand of CAVXVG010000026.1, from coordinate 84,675 downwards.
CGGTAACGCAATCTTTTTTTCATGAAATTTAAATGATCTTAATAAAGGTTAGGCATCATTTTCGTTTTTAGCAAAAAAGGAACACCACTTATGCAAATCAACTTACCTTTATGGACTTTTGCAGCCCACTTGCCTGCAGCAATGGCAATTGCAACCATCTACGGTTACGCTATAAAAGGAGAATATGATTTTCCGATGGCTACATTGTCAGGAAAAGATCGGATGTTCTACGCTCTTCACAGCATCGCCATGGGAACGCTATTCTCAACAGTCATTGCGGCAGGAACGCCAAAATTCCATTCGACGTTTAGACTTGTTCCAAATTCATTAAGAAGCGGTACTATCGTTTTATGCCATTTGGCAGTATCTACGCTTGGTATGTTATTGTTTGATTACTTAAAGCCAGGTGACGATCACACCAAGAAGTTTTAATAGGTCATTATTTATGCAGCTCAATCTCCCTCTTCTCACTTTTGTGGCCCACTTTCCTGCATCCATCACAATTGCTGCAATCAAAAGCTATGCAAAAAATGATTGGAACACTTTCCGGGATGACTTGGCATCTTTTAAAGAGAAAGGCTGGGCAAAAGAAGTTGTTAAATCCATTGCGATGGGAACCCTTTTTTCGTTAGCGATTGCTGTGATAACGCCCAAGTTTCATTCGACTTTTAGCGTGATTCCGAGCTCATTAAGAAAGGGGATAGTCGTTGCTTGTCATTTGCTTGCCTCTACTGCCGGCTTACACGTATGGGAAGCCTTAGATGATTCCAAGTAACTTTAAAACGATGACAAGAATTAAAGGGACACCGCAAAGCCAAAGAATTAGCATTCTAAACATATAAACTCTCCTTTCAACAAATAAAGGCATGAGGCTCTTCTAGAACCTCATGCCACGCTTCTATTAATATTTTTTTGTTCCTACTTTTTCAACAGAAGAGGAAATGTCATGAGCCCCTTCTTTTTTGAAAATGCTTTTCGCAGCATCAACTTCTTGTAATGTTGCTGCGTTAACAGAAAGCAAAACGCCCCCTTTTTTCAAACCGGCTTCTATTTGCTTGGCTTCATATTCAGGAATGCCAAGACCAGTTAAAGCACCGATTAAAAGACCGGCAGCTCCGCCAACAGCAGAACCACTTAAAAGACCTAAAATAGGCCCGGCAGCAATAAATGCTCCAAGTCCGGGGATGGCTATGGCACCAATACCTGCCAACAAACCAATTACTCCCCCAACAACGCCGCCAGTCACTACACCGGTCACCCCACCTTCAGGAGCTTTAGTGTGCTTTTCAGTTCCAAGCTTTTTTGTCGTTACTGTTGTAGCTTGTGTACTTTCAAAAGCGACATCTCGTCCTTGACGGTCTGATATCAAGACAGAAATTTCTCTATTTGCAAAACCTTCTTGCTGAAGTCTAGCAATGATTCTTTCAGCATGGTCTTTGCTGTTAGCTAATCCAAAAACTGTGTATTCCATACAAATATCTCCTTCTCTAAATTATTTATTCATTTTCTTTACTTCGAGTTGGTTATCTACATTCCCTGCACTACTTACTACTGCTTGGGCTTTGTCTTGGATAGAGGCTTTTTCTGCATCTGAATTGACGACACCTCTTAAAGTGACACGGCCATTGATGGTGATAATTTTTATGTTTTCTGCGTTGGCAGATAGAGTCGAATCGGCCATGATCGCCTTTCTAATGTTCTGAGTAATAGTTCGATCAACAGCGTCTTCTTTTTGATCCCCCGGCGTCAGGGTTTTCATGTCTCTATCTCTTACATTTCGTTCTGTGTTATCAACATCTCTTGATCTTTCACAGCCGACAAGTAAAAGCGGAACTAATGCGAGCGTTAGTAGTTTATTCATACATCTTCTCCTAGTAAACATTTTGTTCTATTAATTCCTTCATAGCATCAGAAGGCATAAAGAAAAGATAAATCTACCTTTGAAAATCAGAGTGTTACGCCTTTGCGTTTGTAGCACAAGCTCTTAACTCAGCATTTAACTTTTGCAGGTAGAAGTGAAGTAGGCACCTATTGGAGCTAACATGTCGTCAAAAACGGAAGGGAGCAGTCACCCTATTTTAGATCGTTTTTTGGAAAACCCCGCTGAGGTTTTTCCCCCTCAGCAAAAGAGCTTCGCCGGCCGTTTTATCTCACGGGTTATTTTAGCAGGGGCAGATGCTCAAATGCATACAATGGAGACAGATGCTCAAATCCGTGCAATGGCCTCTGAAGTGAAATCTTATCACCGCGCATCTGGAGATAAGATAGAAAATCTTGACCTGAAGTTGATTGCACAAAAGATTAACTCCCTCGATGTAGAAGAATCTCAAAAAGAGGCCATCCACAAACTAATTACAAAAACTTTCATGAAGTCTATGTATGGAAGCCAGTATGAGAGGGAAATCAACTTTTTTGCAGAATCCTGTGCAGCGCAAGACATTGATGACTTCATCAAGAAAAATGACAAAACAACCTGTGACATCTTCATGCAAGTTCTCCAGTTTCTTGAAAAAGAAGAGGAAGAGCATCTGGAGGGGCGTCTCTTGTGTGTTTACGGGAAGAATAAGGAAGATCTCATTAAATTTTCCATGGCTCTCCTCCAAGACGGAACATGCAATGCATTCATCTTCCCAAATTCCCCGGAAAACAACACACACGCCATCCACAATTTGTTAATGCTCATCAAATTGCTAGGAACAAATGAAAAAGAGCTGTGTGAGGTTGTTAAGCCCGTCCTTCAGAGAATAACTTTGAACGATGGCCAGTATGGCCAACGTCTTCTTACAAGCATCATAGATAAACTTGCCCTAATACCAACTCGACAAGGACAACAACTCCTCGAGGATGTAACTCCCCTGCTTCAGCAGAGTAGTCTAAGTGAATTGGCTAATATTATATCTGCTCTCGTTGATATGGCCTCAGTAGACAGAAAGCAAGCATTAAAGGATACAGCTCCCCTCGTAGGAGTAGTTAGGCCCCATGTTCAAGCCTACGTGGCAAAAGCCATCAGCTCAATTCATCCAAGTAGTCGACCAGAAATAATCGATGTTCTCTGCTCCAACGACATCCCAAAAAGCCTTCTAAATACACCCGAAGCCACTTCTAAAACCATAATGGTGATTAGAGAAATTGGTTTGGAAAAATTTACGGAAGTGTTACGTGATGTGGCACCTATTAAAAGCCTAGGAATAGATCTGGATATCAACACCATCGTGAGTATGGCTAATCTCTCTAAAGAGGTCCGCAAGAAAATGGTGGATGTTCTTTGTTCCAAAGACCTCCCAAAAACACTTCTGAATACAACTAAAGCAGCTTCTGAAACCATAAGGGTGATTGGAGAAATTGGTTTGGAAAAATTTACGGAAGTGTTACGCGATGTGGCACCTACCAAAAGCCTAGGGATAGATCTGGATATCAACACCATCGTGAGTATTGCTAATCTCCCTCAAGAGGTCCGTAAGAAAATGGCGAATGCCTTCTCTTCCGCAGACATCCGAAAGGATCTTCTAACAACGCACGGAGCAGTTAAAAGTGCCATCGAAGGGGTTGCGAAAATTGGATTGGATAACTTTATAGAAGCGTATCATGATGCGACACCTCTACTCAATTTGGAGGGGGATCAGATCCCTAGCCACGTTAAAGTCAGTGTCGTCATGATGGTTGCAGAGATTCCTCCAAGGCTACGTCAGAAAATGGTGGATGCTCTTTGTTCAGCAAACACCCCTCCATTCGAAAAACTTGCATGCCTTGCCAGCATCAGCGCAAACCTCAGTTTAATTCCTCCGGAATATATCGAAAAACACCTGGAACGCTGGATAGCAGAAAATGGCAGCGTAGCCCCCATATTGCGTTTGCTAGTAGAAGACGAACAATCTAGGGAAGCGCTTCATAGCCACCTCATGCAAGCTTTAGAAAAAGCGATGATCTCTTCCCCAGAATCAGCTTCTAAGCTTGCACACACGATTTTGAACCATCGAAAAAGCTTAGGATTCCACGACGAGCACCCACTGTATCAACAGGCAATCAATGTCAAAATACTGACCGATCCTGAAAGCATGAAAAACCCTAAAAACCCTTACATGATTTACAACAGCCTTCTCAAAGGAGAACCGTTGGTTGATTTTCCTGTTCCAAGCGTCAAGATAGAAGAGAGCCTATTTTGCAGCTTTGACGTGCAAGGTCTTCAGTCTGCGCGTAAGAAGCTGACCTTTGCAGATCTGCCTAATATCGATAAGCAATTCCTCAAAAAGAGCTTTGCGTCTTTAGAAGCACGGATGCACGAGGAGGTAACACTTGCAGAATTTGCTGCTTTAGCAACAGAGATGCAAGAGGAGGTAACACTTGCGGAAACGGAGCAAGACCAAAAAAGGATAAAAGAAATCTCTGAGGAGATAGAAGCGATTGAATACGTGAAAGCGAATGTTCTCGACGCTGTCCTTATTCCATCCCTTTTGAAGATCGAAGGAAAGCCCCATGAGCCTGTCCCTCAAAGTTTGTTTCAGCTCTACACAGTCATCGCCTATCTTACCACCTTGAGCACTGAAAGAAAAGAAGGTGAGATGCTGTCAGAACAGGAAGATGAGTTAATGCTCTTTGCACAATGCATTGTGAACTGCAAGACCGGGCAAGAGGATGGCCTTGCAGAATACTACAATGGGGTGCTAGCAAAGGGATTTTCAAATCTGCAAGCAACCGAAGGATCTTCTCTTGAGGCAGTCAAACGTTTTGCTGAAATATCTGTGCAAGCGCTTTTCGGAAAAGCGCTTGCAGATGAGAACGTGCTTCGTAAAGTAATGGGGTTTTCAAGGCAGCAGGCGATACCGCAGCTCGTGCACCAATTGGGTTATTGGAAAAACAAAACATACGAACTGATCGGATTGCAACACACTGTGACTTTTGACCAAAATTCAGGGTTGATTATGAACGAGCTGATCAACAAAAGCGGGCCAGAACTTGCTGAAGCGACTTTGAAAGAGATTTCCCTTTCCGAAGCTGTTGACGATTTTCTAGAAAAGGTCAACCAAGCGCTACAGGCTTCGGGTAAGCCTGCGATTGGAATGATCCAAATCTATGATGTCCTAAAAAAACAACTAGGCCCACAAGCCCCTGATTGGGACGACCCCGGAGATGACAATAAAGGTCCCGGAACCCGTTATTTTACGTTCGACGACTTCGACGACTATGGCACTCCCACCGGGATTACCCGAGTCGCAGCCGCGCACCTCCTGATTGCCGCCCATTACGGCAAACAAACCGCCTAATCATCGTTGTTTTACCAGAGCCCTTGCAGATAAACGCATAGCTCGAGGTAGAATAACGCCAGTTCGATGAAATTTGCCGTTCAAACGCATGAGCGTTTGGAGTGCTAAGCTCCTGTTTAGCTTTCGTTTTTCTTGCAAGTGAAAGCTAAACAGGAGTTTAGCACTCCAAACGCTCACGCGTAGGACAAAAAGTCTTTAGAGATCGAACCCGAAAATATTAGAAGTTATTAAAGGATGTGAAAGATGGGCGAATGGGTAACGACTTTAGGGATCGCTTTTGTGATCATAGCTTTAGCTCTAGCTGGAATGGCGATCGGTTGGATACTCACAGGAAAGTCAAAGCTGATACGGGGGGGATGTGGAAAAACCCCAAGTCAGGTAAAAAAGGAGGGGTGTAAAGACGACGATGCCGGCTGTTCACTCTGCGGAGGCGGCAAAAAAGAGAAAAACGATGAATCTTGAAGCTGTTACAAATAAAATTCGCTCCGGGCAACGGATCAACCAAGAGGATGCGCGCCTTCTTATTCAGGAAGAAAATTGGCCAGCCCTCTTTGCTCTTGCGGATGAGAGAAGAAAAGCAGCTGTAGGGGATGAAGTGCTCTATGCCACTACCCTTTTTATCCACCCAACCAATTTGTGCGAACTTTCTTGTCCGATGTGCTCTTTTTATGCCAAACCGGGTTGGAAAAAGGCCTGGTTTTTGACACCGGAACAGATCGAAGCAAAAGTCAGAGAGCATTTGCATCACGACTTGAATGAAATCCACTTTGTGGGAGGACTCTGGCGCGATTGCGACTTGAACTACTACAAAGAGGCTTTTTCTCGAGTAAAGGCACTCGACCCTTCGTTACACATCAAAGCGCTAACTGCTGTGGAATATGACTTTTTAGCAAGACACCATGGCATTTCGATTGAAGAGGTCTTTGACGAGATGAAAGGCTACGGGCTTGGATCTTTGCCAGGCGGCGGCGCTGAAGTGTTAGTAGATGAGATCAGGAATAAGCTTGCGCCAGGAAAAATGGACTCTGATTCCTACTTGAACACCCACAAAATCGCCCATCAAAAAGGGCTCCGTTCCAATATCACGCTTCTCTATGGCAGCATCGAAGAGTGGGACCACATCATCACCCATCTGGATAAAGTCAGAACCCTTCAAGATGAAACAGGGGGTTTTAATACCTTTGTTCCTCTTAAGTACCATGTTGAAAACAATGCGATGGGCAAACGAAAGGATCGGCTAAAATTCAAGAACGATAAAGTGGTTTATGCACTTGCACGCCTTTACTTAGACAACATTGCCCATCTGAAAATACTTTGGAATTATGTGAGCATATCCGAAGCTTTAGAACTGCTAGATTGCGGAGGTAATGATCTAGGCTCTACAGCACTGGATGAAAAAATCATCACACTTGCAGGTGGGGTGCAGGTCAAAATGAATGGAGAAACCATGGAGCAGCTCATCTCTTCAATAGGTAGAACTCCTAAAAAGGTCTCTTCCGGTGAAAAAGGGGCTCTATGTCTAACATAGGGGTCATTAAGTATTTAAACTCCCTCCCTCTGATTGCCCCCTATCTTCTAAATACCCTGTCATCCCCTTTCACATGGGTGCGAGAGACACCGGCTGCTTTGAATAAGCAGATGCTTGAAAAAACACTTCCTATCTCTTTTGTCAGCTCGCTCTTCTATCTAGAACATGAAGACCGGTTTGATTTAATACCGGGCATTGGTATCGGCGCAGATGGCCCCATCGATAGCGTCTCCCTTTTTTACCCTGCCCATATCTCCCATTTCAATGGGGTCACCATCGCCCTAGACCCCGAAAGCTCAACCTCCAATGGCCTTTTAAAATGGTACATGGAAAAAATCCGAAGAGAATCGCCAAATTATTCTCACCATGCTGCCTCCGAATCGAGCTTTCTTCAAATCGGAGACAAATGTCTCGCGAGCAAAGGGAAAGAAGGGTTAAAAAAGATCGACTTGGCAGAAGAATGGAAAAGTTACACCAACCTCCCTCTCCCCTTTGCAGTCCTAGTTGCTCAAAAGGGTGTAGCTGAAGAGAAAAAAAACGAGGTTCTTTTTCATTTACGGCAAGCTTTGCAATGGTCGCAAGATCACCTTGAAGTGGTTGCAGAACTTGCAAGTCTAAGAATCAAGCCTTACCCCGCATGAACTTATCTCTTATTGGAAAAAGCTTCACTACCTCTTTGACGATAGGCATCAAACGGCCCTCGGACATCTTGAAAGAGATGTTTTAAAAAGGATTCATACTTAATTTGGACAAAAGCCCCTCCACTCTCTCTACCCTTTTTGACAACATCGCCCCTGTATACGACAAAACCAACGCCTTATTGTCTTTCAATTTACACAAAGGGTGGAACAAAAAATTGGCACGATCTCTGCTGCCTTATGTACACTCAAACAGCCAGCTGTTAGACCTGTGCGCCGGGACAGGAGCCATCACGCAAGAGCTGTTAAAGCTGCCCTGCAGCGCCATCACCTTACTGGATGTCTCACCCGGCATGCTGGCTGTTGCAGCCAATCGCCTGAAAGACAAACGACTGCAATTTGTAGAGGCTGATGCGTTGGCTATGCCTTTTGAAGATAAGACCTTTGATGCAGTGACCGTCGCCTACGGCATTAGAAACCTACCCGATCTTAAAAAAGGGTTTCAAGAAGTGCATCGAGTATTAAAACCGGGCGGCGTGTTTGCCATTTTAGAATTGACAAGGCCAAGCGGTTGGTTTGCCCCGTTTCATTCTCTCTACTTAAAACTAGGCGTTCCTCTCCTTGGAAAGTTAGCCTCAGGGAATAAAGGGGCATACGCTTATTTGGCCCAATCGGTCGATACTTTTCTTTCTGTTGAAAACATTTCTGAAGAGCTAAAAAATAGCGGCTTTCAACTGACCGAACCCAAGTCTCTTTTTTCCGGATGCGCTACTCTCTTTCTCTCCTCTACTTCTTAAATTCTCTTTTTGCGTTAGAGGTGGATGGAAGAGAGGGAAAACTTTTGTATACCCTACAAGTCCCTTCACAGTGGGAGGCAATAAGCACTCCTAAAGAGAAAATCAAAGACACGATGGAACCTTTGATCACTTGGAGAAAAGGGGCGCTAGAACACGCCTTACTCTTTTCCTCTTTATGGCGCATCGATACCCCCAGACGCGCAAGTCACACGGTGGTTAAAGAAATTTTCGACACAACCTTTCTACGAAGTCTTGCCAGCCTCTCAAGGGGGGTTTGCAGGCCTTATTTTAGTTGCTGAAAACAAAGACGAGGGGTTTTTAGGGGCCGCCTTCTCTTTAGGTGACCGCGGCAAAAGATCGTTTCGAAACCACTCTGAGGTTTGCAGCGACTGGACTTTTGTTGTAAAAGGACCCACAAAAGAGTTACAAAAGGAAAAAATTTCTATTCTAGAATGGATTGAAACGGTCCAACTTCCTTTCGAGATTATGCATGATTAGGTTTCTAGGAGGACTTTATCTAACGATACCATTGCTGGTGGTGACACTCGTTTTGGTCGCTGCAGCCACTTTTGTGGAGGGGCAGACCGGTTCTCATGAAGCCGCTGCAGGGATCTACCACCACCCCTTTTTTTACGCTCTTTTGAGCCTTTACTTCGTCAACATCCTCTTTTCCACCTTCACTCGCTGGCCTTTTAAACAACATCACGTCCCCTTTTTATTGACGCATCTGGGATTGCTTTTGATCATTTTGGGGGTTGCCATCAAGGGGTTCTTTGGGGTGCAAGGTGTGATGCGATTACACGAAGGAGAAGGAAGCCACCTGATTGTATTTCCAAACACACATGGCCTTTATGGCAAACAGAACGAATGGCGCTTTTCCTTTCCCCTTGAAATAGGCACCTCTTTTCAAGAGGGAGACTTGATCTACACTCCCCTTCAAATTTTCCCTCATGGCGAAGGACGCTGGAGCAAACCCTCCGACTCCATCTATCTGTTGGATGGTGGAAAAGCGGGCTATGCAATTGAAGAAGAAGGAAAACTGACACCTGTTTTTTATGAAGTCACTCCACTTGAACCCGTTGAAAAAGATCTAAGGCCTGTCCTTAAACTGAGAGTTCAAAAAGGAGATGAACAGATAGAAAAATACTTGCTCTATGAAGCAGAAATTTTTGAACCCCTATTTGGCGCTCTCCTCAAATTTCAGCCCATTGTAGCCAAAGTACCAAACCATCTGCATCTCCATCAGGCCAAAACTCTCTACCGTCCGGGAACCACTACTCCCGAAGCCTACGAAGCCAAGATCTCAGTTGACGGCAACCCTTTTACGCTGCTTATGAATCAGGTTTACGAAAGCCCGCAAGGCTATCGCTACTACCTCTCCAACATTGCAGGCAAAGAAAACGAGATCAAAGAGATTCAACTGGCCGTCAACTACGACCCAGCCAAATATCTCCTCACCTACCCAGGAGGAGGCATTCTTGTGTTAGGAGCCATTCTTCTTTTATTCAAGAAGAAGAAAGCCAAAACTTATGAGAGATCGCTTCAGGCTAACCGAGCTTTTGTTTCATCGTAACCCATTAATGCAGTAGAAAAAACGCGAAGCGTTTGGAGTGCTAAACTCCTGTTTAGCTTTGACTTATCAGTGAAAAGTCAAAGCTAAACGGAGTTTAGCAACTATAAAGCTCTTCCTTGGTAAGAAATGGGCATCAATTGCATCTTTTAGAAGAAGCTTTAGTTCCTTTTGTCGCTGACCCTGAGGTTGCCAAACATTATGCGGAATTGTTTGCTCTAAAGAGCGCATTTTTTAAAGAGCATGCTACGGCCTTGGATCGTAAGGTTAGCGAAGAAATCAAAGACGCAAAAGAAGGGGCATACGGATTTGCTCTCTATGCCAAAGACTTTGGAAACACGGAGGGAGCGCTTCTTGCTATTGAAAATATTGCTTAGTCAGCGTCCGGCATATTTGACACGTCATCCATCCAGTTCAAAAGTATTTTACTGACCTCTGTGTCAAAAAACATGATTCTGAAAATAGATTGATCAAAGAAACCAGGATTTACAGCCTTGATATCCTCTACAATTCTTGCTAAGAATCCATTGCTATTTTGTAAATATTCATTTTTTACTGAAATCGAATCATCAACTTTTTGTTTATTAACTTCGATTAGATATAAAATAGCAAATTGTAATTTTTTTTCTTCTGTCAAAGAAATACCAGAAATATTCTCTTCTAAGTAATTGACGATGAAATTTCCCACATGTGTACGAATAGCATCTTTCAATCCCATATGGTTTCCTGATTCCAAAATCCTATCGTTGATTATCTCATCGCTAAGAGTATATGAGAATGTACGGATCTGACTAAACAAAGCAGGATCTTTTTGCAAAGATTCAACTATTTTTATTGCCAAAGGAATACTAATCCATATATCTCTTGATGAAAAATCTCTTAGTCTACTGCTAATCTCATTCGATAACTTTTCATCAACAGATTCACAGCCGCTCTCAGAAATAGCATTTGATAACGCAAGCGCATTCTCTCTCATAAAAAAATGAGCGATCACTCCTACTTGAGGAATATTTTTCACTTTCAAATGGTTCTTTACCTCACTAAACGCAACATCCATTCCCTGCATCTTATTGAATAGTGGAGTTACCACTTTAGCTATCCAAGATTCGGGCAATAAAGTAGAGAAAAGACCAAAAAGAATAGGAATCAGGATTTTAGGAGGGGGCACGGGCAACATCACCTTACTATATGAAGCTGCTTGTCCATATAAAGCTCCTTGTAAAGCCGCTTGAACAAGCGGCAAATTGGTTATTCTGGTGTTTGTTCCAACCCATACCCCCACGATTGCAGCAGCAATCCCGATCGTTATCCTTGCAACAGTTATCCAATCTGAAATTTGATCTAGTGAGTGTTTATCCGTTACAAGGATGACCGCTCGACATTGAGGACAATTAGCCTTCGGTTCTTGTGGATCTTTCCTATGGGCTTGATCAAAGAGTGCGGTCATACAGCTTTTATGCGCACTGTGCCCGCATGAAGCTATGTATAGTTTTTGAGTAGAAAGGACCGGATCACAGCAAAAAGGACAGTTATTAACAGAGGACATAAAACCATTTAATTAAATAAATATAGTACAATTTTTGCCGGAAATTGTCTAGATTTTTGCTTTTCTGTATCGTTTGAAAGATCATGTTGCTTGTTGCCCTGCTTATGAATCAGGTTTACGAAAGCCCGGAAGGCTCGCTATTACCTTTCCAACATTTCGGGCAAAGAAAACGAAGTGAAAGAGATCCAGCTTGCCGTCAACTACGACTCAGCAAAATACCTCCTCACTTATCCAGGGGGCGCCCTCCTCATCCTCGGTTCCCTTGCCCTTTTGCTCAGAAAGAAGTCACGGTAGAGAGTTTTTTCTGCTTTGCAATATCAAGGCCTTTTGTAACACGGTTGATGGCTTGGACATCTTGAGGAGAACATTGTTCATAGATGCGCAGAGAATCGGAAAAATGCTGGATGGAAGTGTCCAACTCGCTTGTGTTCATGTAACAAATTCCCAGGTGATAATAGGCAAGCGCTACATGCGGATGGTTTCCCCCAAGACTGCGCTTCATCACCTCTAAAAACTCCTTGTAATGGGGAAGAGCTCTTGCGTAGGCTTGTTGGCTAAGGTAAAGAGTCGCGAGCTCATGAAGAGTCGCTGTCAACTTTACAGTATCTCCTCCTGCCCTCCTTATAGTCACAAGCTCTTCCAACGTCTTGATCAATGTTGTCAGATCTCCTCTTGCCCGTGTTTTTTTCGCGATCTCTTCAAGAACGCCTGTCAATGTTGGCAGGTTTCCTTTTGCTCTCATGAAATCGGCATACTTGCTCAAGTATTCGATCTCCTTAGGATCTTTTAGCCTTTCATAAGTATCTGCCAATTCTAGGAGAACCACTGCGAGGGACTTCCCATTTTCTTCGTACTTCCTGAAAAGCTCGAGGGCTTTAAGGAATTTATCGATGGCAAGTTGGTGTTTCCCTTGATTCAGATCGAGTTTGGCCTGTTCAAAATAGACATTCCCTAAGGTAAAACCGTTTGAACTGTCGAAAGGTTTGTTATGTTCAGCACAAAGTTCAGAAGCTAAGATTAGATAGCGCTCTGCCAAATCAAGATTGTTCTGATCCTCACAAATAGTCCCTAAAGTCAAGTAACTCTTGATCAATAGTGGATGCCTCTTTCCAAAAAGCTTTTCCTGCCCTTCAATGGCGGCTTTGGTGTGTTTGAATGCTTCGTCGTAATTTTTTTGTTCAATGTAGACTTCTGACAAGCATAGCTCTGTCTCAATACTCTGGGGAGTATCTCCACCCGCAAGTGCCTCTGAAATCTCAAGTGCGGTTTTGCAATACTGGATGGCTAAAGCTTTATTTCCTTGGCCTTGATAAGCCATCCCCAGCCCTGAATAGGATGAGATAAAAACCGGATGGGGCATTTTTAGACAGGCTTTGTAAATTTCTATCTCCTGAGTATGGCATCGAATGGCCTCAGCGTCATTTCCGAGACCGTGATGAATTTTGCCCATGGTCGAAAGAAACATTCCGAATTTAAGGTGTTTCTCCCCTAGGGTTTTACGCGTAAGCTCCAAGCCTTTTTGAAAGCACTCTAGGGCAAGTGCAAATTGAGGCGGATCTTGACTGAGCCAGTTGACGCCATTTTGCTCGTAAATATCGCAAAGATGGTAACTCTCTTCTCCGTAAGCTTGTTTGTACTCCTCAAAAGCGCGCGCCATACAAGTGGTTGCTTGCACTGAGTCTCCTTGCAAAGCCAAAAGTTTAGCCATCCCCAATAGCGCCCCGGCAACTGACTGGTGAGAAGTTGTATCAGCTCTTTCAAGGGCCTTTTTAAAGCACCTTTCCGCTTTTTTCATTTCGCCTTGTGCCAGGTAGGCATTGCCTAAAACCACTTCAATGGCGACCGTTAAAGTGAGGTCTTGCTCTACTCCATCACCGGATAGAGCACTCGCCCGGCTTAAGGAGTCCACTGCGGCAGCATAATTCCCCTGACTAAGGGAAATTCGACCCAAGTTGAGAAGCACAAAAGGAGGAGGAGTTTGACCCTCTTCTTGATACATAGCAATCAGTTCGTTGGCATAAAGAGCCGCTTGGTCGAGGTTAGTCCGTGAGAAGTGGAAATAATTTCCAAGGCCGGCTAAAAAAATGAACCGCCCTATCCTCATCGATTTCTCTTGAGCAATATGGGTGCAAAACACCTTCAGATGCTCAACAAGTGTGTCCGCCGACTCCCAAGTCGAGAGATCTTCAGTATTAAAGACCCACTCTTTTTTAAAAGCATCCAACAGTTTGTGAAGGATCTCCTGCGTTTGCTTTACCTTGAGATCATCGCGGGTCGTGGTTTGTATCAAACGGTGTAAGGAATAGAGTCCGGCGTCTTGGGCAACAAGAAGACTATAGCTTTGCAAAATATGGAGCTTTTTCTGAAAGCCAAGCTCATCCTCTCCAAGACCGATGAGGAGGCTGCTTGGAATGTTGTTGGGGTAAAGGTAGGCCGACTTATACAGCACCTCCAATGCCTCGGGCAATTGACCGCGGATTTTTTCAACCGAGATCTTCCAAGTTGTGCCTACTGTTAATGAATAGTCTTTGGGAGCTGTTTCATCTTGCCAAAGCTCTCTTCTCACCTGCTCAAACAGGTCTATGTAGCCCGCATAGGAGGTTTGAGTGGTTTTGATATAGCTGCCGGCTTGTGTTAGAGCAAGCGGCAGATGGCCCAAAAGTTCGGCAAGTGCTTCTGAACCGGCTTCAGGCTGTCCTGTTAAGCGGGTTAACAGTTCTTTTGATTCTTCGGGAGCAAAAACATCGACGTTGATCGACTCTTGCCAGTGAGGATTACGGGAGGTGATGAGAATATGCCCTCCTTTCGAAGGGAGAAAGGGCTGTAGGTCGGCAGGCTTTTCGGCATTGTCGAAGACAAGGCACCAGTTCGACTGACTCTCTAAATAGCCCTTGACTGCCTCTACGACCTCTTGCGCTTTGTCCCCAACCTTTGCGACCCCAAGTTCGATTCCTAGATCTAAAAACCCATTCATAGGAGAGTCCGCAGAAATCCACCACACTAAAAAAGGATAATCATTTCTATGGCGATAGAGGTACTCGCACGCAACGCTGGTCTTCCCCATCCCTCCGGTCCCTGCCAAAATCGTTTTTGAGGAACTTTTTAGTTGTTTTGAAATATCGGAGAGGAGCTTCTCACGCCCCACAAAATCGCCGTTTTTCTTGGGGACCGACCAGTGGGAAGCAAGGACAATTTCAGTTCCTCTATTTGCGGGGACTGTTGCGGTAGGAGCTGGCCCAGACGCTGGCGCAGGAGCAGAATTGGGTCGGCGCATCTTCGAACCTTTTGAACCGCCGCCCATTAACTTTAATTGAACAGTAAGGGCTCCGTTTTCTTCTGCAAGCTTACAATTAGCAAGCGCTTCTTTGGCTTGATGGAAATGTTTTTCTGAAAGAGATGAAGAAACACCTGTTATTATGACTTTTCTTCCTTGGATAAGGCCAAACAGCGCCCCACTTTCAGGATCTCTATGAATTGAATACTGCCCCTGCACAAGCAGCGGATTCACATAAACGCCCGTCATACCATCCCTCTCTATAGATTGACGCTCACATTGACAAAAAACTTGTTTTAGATCAAGTTGGAAACCATAAAAAGGAGAACCTTATGCTTATTCAAAATGCTCTTCAAACATCACAGACATCGTCACCAATTGTGCTAAAAACTGTCCAACAAGGCCATTTAGCGATCTCCATCCTATGGGACAAACAATCTCAAGAAGTTTCTGGACAGGTTTCAAACGCAGCTGGCACACGTGATGTCGCTTTAAAAGGAATTTTCTCTCAATTGTCGGAACAACATCTGGAAAATGCTGTCGATGTAATTGCTGCAAGCTCTCTTTTTTGGAATGGCACGACTATTGATTGCAGATTGGGTCTCCAAGGTGGTGGATCGAGCTCCTCAAAAGTTCCAAAAAAACCTGCCTCAACCTCTCAAAATCTCAATTTAGGTCATTGGACAAAAACATCTTATAATAAAGCCAAACAAGCGGCTTCCACCAGCGGAAACCAAAAGTTAATCGATGCCTACAATGAACTTGATCGCATTAGAGCGATAAAAGAGAGCATTACTTACAGTGGGCATAATATGGAAATGGAACTTTTTTCTCTTATCGCTATGCACGGCCAAACGAAACTCATAGAAAAAAAGCAAAAGCTGCAAGACGAGCTTTTAGTTGTTTTTGATGCCTTCGTAGAAGCTTATGGAGGAGACGGTTCCACCCTCTCTGAAAATCATGCTTCGGTCATTCACTGCCTCAACACCATGGCTGAAACTCAAGCGTCTTTGAGGGCAGTGCCTGGCCAAAAAGAAGCAGCTCTTAAAACTTATGAACAGTCTCAATCAATGTTTGCTAAGCTTAATGGAGGACAAAAAGACCCAGACATTGAGAAAAAAATCCGAATTGTAAATGATCCCACAGCAGCCTTTAGCTAGCCTTCCCTGGCCTTGAAAATCAGATCATTACTCGCTAGCGTTTGGGGCACGGAAGAGACTGCCGTCCCTCGGATCACGAAGTAAGTTTTCATACTCTCTGTGATCTCTCGAGTCCTCTGTGGTTATAAAAATTTAAACATATTTCAACCACAGAGGACTCGAGAGATCACAGAGGTTTTTCTCAGGTTTAAAGACTTGCCAAGTTCGCGGAAACCTCCGATGCGGTCTTCACCTATCATCCATACAAGGGAGTATTGGGGCCCAACACGGTAAAGACATTCAATCACAGTTGAGGTCTTTCCAATCCCACCAAGGCCTGAAAGAACAACTTGGGTCAGGTCAGTCCCCGTTTTCCCGGTATCCAGTCTTTTTGTGATATCGGCGATCGTCTCCTCTCTCCCCGTGAAATCGGAGTTCCTTTGGGGGACATGCCAACGGCTGGAGGTGGTTGCAGGTGGAGGAGGGGTCAAATGTTCATTTGCCAGCTCTGCCGTTTGGGCCTCCATAGCGGTCAAAGACCCGCCCCTAGGTTGTGGTCTTGAAGGGACGCATCCTCCACCTTTGAGCGAAGGTTTAATAAAATACCTATTCCCCTTCTGCTCGACAGCATGCTCGGCGAAAAGCTTTTTCACAGCCTCCAAAGGGGCACACGTAGAAGGAAGCCCCTCTATCATGACCTCTTTCTCATTAGCATAAGATTTGACAACGCCCTGATCCCAAAAAATGGACAGGTTGCCGGAGTAGACTAAAATGGGTTTTGGAAGTGTCATAAATCCTTAGGTTGTGGAAACGAAGGTTAAATCTTGGGTGAGTGCTTGGATTTGCTCGCGAAATTCGGGGAACGGTTTGGCGTGAGTGCAAAAGGCCGCAATGTGGGGCGCATAGAATCTGGCATCTTTCCAAGTAGAGGGGTCATTTTTGGAGAATTTCCACTCGTTTTTTAGTGTGAGAAATAATTCTCTGAGGATGGCCTTTTTCTCTTCTTCAGAAAGAGCGTTCCGAATAGCCTCTTGAAGAAGGGGAGAGATGGAAAAGGCAAGCCCTTGCTCTGCGGCTAAAAGGACTCCGTACGACTTGAGAAGGAGAAAAGAGCGGTTGACATCTAGGGTTTGCTGTGATGACAAAGGGCCATCGACTAAGAAATTTTTGGGAATATTGAGAGGGTCAAAAAAAGCCGCTCGGTAAGAGAGCGGGAGAGACCTGGCCCGTTCGTTCTGTAGCTCTTGCGAGGTGATCTTCCAAAGGGGGGCAAGCACATTCGATAAGGAGGATGGAGTATTTGTACCGGCAATTTTTTGAAACTCTGTCAAGTAAGCAAAGTAAAAGCTCTGCTTATAGGTGATGTAGGCTGAAGCTAAAGCG
The DNA here is from genome assembly GCA_963765145.1 of Parachlamydiales bacterium. Lineage (GTDB taxonomy): Bacteria > Chlamydiota > Chlamydiia > Chlamydiales > JAJFMK01 > JAGVKY01. Next base: position 67,539 of record CAVXVG010000026.1, on the reverse strand, counting down.
ATCGCTGTGGGGTTATGCAACAACGTTGCTGCAAGCTCTTTTGCCTTGTTTACATCCCGAACCCCTGTGAGTTTGACAAACAGGTCGGTAGCCTCTTTTGAAAGCAGTGGTGGAACCGGAATGCTGTTTTTTACAAGGTTAGGGGTTGTGATGATGACATGCCCCCCGGATGCCGGGAGGAAGTTTTGAACTTCCTCGGGGTTTTCCACACCGGCAAACACCAGCAGCCATCCCTCATTTTTTTGGAGGTGCTCTTTGACCGCTCGGATGACCTTTTCTCTTGGATCGGAGGGGGTTAATCCGATCTCTAGGGCAAGGCCAAGGTCCCGTATCCCATCGTAGGGGCGTGCGCCAAAAATCCACCACGCTAAGTTGTAGTCCCCTTTTCTTTGGTGAAGGTACTCTGTCGCAAGGGCTGCAGCTCCCACTCCCCTCTCCCCTGCAAGAACAACCTGGAGAGTTGAGCGGGTCTTTTCTGAAAAACGGTCTCGAATCGTGGTCAAAAGCTGGGTGCGGCCAACAAAAGTAGAATTTCTGTTTGGAACGCGGAAAAAAGCTGGAAGGGCCGGATCAAAAAAGGCCTCTCTTGCATCGAGCCGTTGTTTAAGATCTTGAACAACGGCATCGGTTTTTTGCTGTGCAGTTGCAAGAGCATCCACTTTTTTCGAGAGCTCTTTGTGGCTTTTCTCAAGAGCTTCTTGCCTTTCGGTCAGAGCGCTTTGTTGCTTTTTGAGTTCCGCTTTTAGTGCAAAGAACGCGCTTGCATCCATCTCTTTTTCTTTGCTCTCAAGCGCTGCAAGAGAAGAGGAGAGTTTTTGTTGCTCGGCAGCGATGAGCGCTTCATATCCCCCCTCTTTGAGCAGATTGTCCCACGCTTGCTGGAGCTCTTTTGTTTTTTCTAGCCTACTGAAGCAGGAACGCACACGTGCATCTGTCTCTATCGCCTCACGCTCGATGAGTTTTGCTTTGATCTGGTCATTGAGCGTTTCATCCTCTGTGCCAAACAGGCCGATGAGGCATTCAAGGGCAGCAGCCCGTAACCGCCAATTGTTTTTGAGTTGAAATTCATCAAAAACAATAAAACGCTGAAGCGCCCCAAAAGCAAGCCCTCGGATGGAACGTGTTTTGCCCTGTTGGACAAAAAAAGCTAACGCCTCGACACCGCCAAAGAGGAATTTCCATTCTTTATTGTCTGCAAGAGCTTTGATCACCTCCTCGAGGATGAAATCGGTATCTGCAGCGCCTTTGATCTCGATGAGGGAGCGGACAACCATCAAGCCGATGTACCAATCTGCTTCGTCCGATCTTCTCTTTTCGTCCACCAGCTGTTTCAAAAGGGCAAGGCCGGCGCCCACATCCTTTGCCGCCGCAAACTTTACAATGGCGATCACACTATTTTGCACCAAAGGGGTGGTATCTTTCAGCGAGTAAAGGCCGGCTTGAGAAGCAGCTAAATGGTGCGTCAGTTTATTTTGAGATGACTCGTCTTCCACAAGGGAAAGAGCGCTGTCTAGTTTAGCGTAGATCTCTTGTTTGCCATCTCCCAATACTTTTTTGTTTTCTTGCACTGAATATTTGAGCACTGTGAGGTCGACATAGCGGTGGAGGGCCTCTGCCAGCTTTGTCTTGATGACGATATCCAATCCTTGAGCAAGGGGAGAGGTGATCGCATTGACTAGATGTTGAACGACAAGATAAGGATCTTGAGGAGGGTTTTCCGTTGCAAGACGAAGCAATGCTTTCCCCTTATTAGCAAGAGCCGGATGATTTCCTTTGCGAAGATCTTCCTCAAGCGAACTTGCGATAGCCGGCGCTTCCGAAACATTGGAAGAAAAAACAGAGGAGACAGGTGAGCTTGAAGAACTATTGGCTGTACTTAAAAACTGGCTTAACTGTGCCGAATCTTGCGGCTCCCTCACCTTCATTTTCGAGCCTTTTCCACCGCCTCCTATTCCTTTCACATGCACAGTGACAGTACGGCCACTCAAAGAAAAAAACGAATGTTCAGACGATCTTAGAAACTCTTCCCTCAGAGGGAAAAAACTCTTCAAGGTCACTGCACCGATGGTCGAGTGGGTGGCGCGTAGAGAACCATCCGGCCTCTTAAACACCCTGAGGAATCCCCTCCCCTACAATTCGGCTAATAACAGGTTGGTAGGCAATAGGCAGCAAAGGTGAAAGACTCATGAAAGACTCGGGGGTGTAAAACAGCCCTCGCTTATGCATGATTCCCCGTTTTTTTACAAATTTTTGAAAAGCTGTCGGGAATGGACGGAATACCTTCGGCTGTCAGATAGTCCTTGGTATGGAAAGAGGACTTCAAACACTCCAAACGCTTCGCGGAGTAAAAGCTCTTTCTTGGTAAGAAATGGGCATCAACTGTATCTTTCAAAGATCATGTACCTTTTTGTCTCACTGCTTCTCGCAATTTGCCTCCCCTCGCTTGAGGATGGAAGGATCACTCCAAAAGAAGATGGCCATTGTTTACCGACACAATTCCAGCCTGAAAAATGGTATGGGCTTGAAAAACTGGAAAACAAAGATAATTTCACTCTTTTTAGCGACTTTGCCTACGAAAATTTAAGAAAGGCCTATTTAACCCAAAATGAAACTGCCATCGAGCAAGCCTATTGGGTTGCCTACGAAGAGATCGCTGGCAAACGGCTTCATCTGACCAGCCACACTTTTTTACTACTCCCCACCATCCAAAGTGTAAAACTTGAAATATTTTATCTTCAGTTTCCCTGGTCTTTGGTTTTAGCCATCAGCTTTGGGTTCGCCCTTTGCTTTCCACGCCTTTTCATTTTACCCTTTCTGCTGCTTACAGCCGATTTGGCCTTGCGTCTCTGGCTGCTTGGGCGTGCGCCGGTGACTAACATGGCAGAAACTTATCTTTGGGTCTCCTTTGTTGGTTCTGCCTTTGCTTGGATTTTCAAAGACCACACTGTCAGACGAGGGGCAAGCCTGCTTTGCCTAGTCCTATTTAGCGGGTTATTTCTTTTTGATGAAAAGGTCGCTTTAACCCTGCCGCCTCCCGTCTTGAATTCCAATTTTTGGTTGACCATCCATGTTTTGATGGTTGTAGGCAGTTATGCCCTTTTTTTCTTAGCAGGTTTATTGGGCCATTTTTTTGTATTCAAACCAAACGACACCCTATTTCGTCCCCTACCTACATTATTATATGGTGGTGTCATCGCTTTAATGGCAGGCACTTTTCTTGGAGGAGTCTGGGCCCACGTGAGCTGGGGCCGATTTTGGGACTGGGATCCTAAAGAGGCGTGGGCATTTATTTCATGCCTTTACTATCTCATCCTCGTTCATCTTTATAGGTTTAAGAAAATTGGTCCCGATGGGCTTGCAATGGGAGCAATTGCGGGCTTGATTGTGATCACCTTTACCTGGTATGGAGTGAACTATCTTCTAGGAGTTGGCCTTCATAGTTACGGATTTGGCAAAGGGAAATGGTTGCCCTACCTTTTGTTTGTCCTATTTGAAATACTATTTTTGGCTTTTTCAGGAGCTCTTTTCTTGACAAGAAAGCGACAAAGAGAGAAAAATCGTCGCGAAATTTGCGGATGAACGAATGAAACATGTGAAGAGCGAACGGCTCAAAAAGTTAGAAAGCGAGCTGGGTGACTTAGAACAATGGCTAAAATTAGGCCTTGTTCCAAAAAAAGATATTGTCAAACACACAGAAGAAATCGGGCAACTCCGACAAAAAATTGAAGAGGAAAAAGAGCGCCTTCAATTCCTTCGTGAAAGTGGCGATATTGAAGAGTACACCACCCCTAAAAAGGCACAAAATCGTTCTTTTACAGATATGCCTTCGATTCCAGATATCGACATGGGCGATTCGATCAACGGCTCAGAAAGCCAATTCGATTCAGAAAGCTCTATAGGGTTTGAATCTTCGGGTAGCGAAAGAGACGACGACTCTGAAGGAGACGCTGAAGCAGAAGGGGAAGAAGAGGGCGAAGAGGAAGAAGAGGAAGAAGAAGATGAAGAATCTTACTTCTCCGACCGAAACCGCTGGCGCCGCGGGGGCATTGTTGACCCCGACGCCGATGAGTGGTAAATCGTTATATATCCATTACCCCTTTTGTAAAAAAAAGTGTCCCTACTGCCATTTTTTTGTCCTCCCCGAAAACCAGAAGGGAGAAGAAATTTGGCTAAAAGGGGTAAAACAAGAGCTTTCTCTTTACACAATTACAGATCCAATAACAGTCTATTTTGGAGGAGGAACCCCCTCCTTAATGCCTCCAGAATGGGTTGAACAACTTCTCTTTTCTAAGCCTCAAGAGGTGACTTTAGAGATCAACCCTGAAGAAATAACGAAAGAAAAGCTAAAGGCTTTTAAAAAAGCTGGAATCAATCGTTGCAGCGTGGGCGTGCAAAGCTTGCAAAAAGAAGAATTGATCCTACTTGGTCGAGAACACGTTCCGGACCGTGTCGAAACGCTTCTTTACACTCTGGCCGATGTTGGTTTTGAGAATGTCTCCATCGATTTAATGTACGATGTTCCCGGACAGACTTTCGACAGCTTAAAAAGGAGTTTAGATCGCCTACTCACCCTCCCCTTCACCCATTTATCTCTTTATAACCTCACCATAGAGCCACACACCCTTTTCTATAAACGAAAAGAGGCTTTGGAAAAAATGAGACCCACGCCAAAAGTAAGTGAAGAGCAATTTTTATATGTTAGAGAGCGCCTTCAAGAAGCAGGATTCGAGCACTACGAAATTTCTGCATTTGCTCTGAAGGGTTTCAGAGCCATCCACAACTCTGGATATTGGCTTGGAAGGGAGTTTTATGGGATTGGCCCCTCCAGCTTCAGCTTTTTAGATGGTGTCCGGAGGCAAAATTTTTCCAACTTGAGCAAATGGAGCCAAGCGTTGGAGAAAGGAGAAAAGCCAATTGAATTAGAAGATCGCCTACCTGCAGAGGACAGATTGCTCGAACTTTTTGTCGTCCATCTCCGATGGCTTGACGGGGTCGACCTCCCCTCTTTTCAAAAAAGATGGGGTCAACTCCCCTCCCGCACCTTCAAAACCTTACAAAAACTAGAGTCCCTCGGCCTCATAGAAAAAGGGGCCAAACTCACCCTAAAAGGGATCCTCCTCTTCGACGAACTCGCCGTCGACCTCATCTAAGGCGAAGCGCTTAAAATGCGAAATTAAAGCCAATTTAAACTAGCTGCCCCTATATAATGGCTCTTAAAGTTAGATCAAAAACATTTTCGTTTTAAGGAAAAAATATGAGTCTTATCCCTGCATTAGGAATTTCAGCACAAGTCTTGCCATGGTTGATGGAAAAGACGGCTATAAAAGACGAACTTGTATCTAACAATTCTTGCAACATCTACATCGGAGCAGAGCCCAGCTTCTCTGCCCAAACAAAGCAAGTCATCGATTGTTTTGAGCGCAGCAAGGTGGCATCTCAAGAAAATGACCCGGCTGCTGCGACCCACTATTTTCTTTTTATTACCGACTCGCTTCTCAAATCGAAAAAAGATATTCTACCTCTCATCCGTCGTCTAATAGCTGATCCCCATTTCAAGCAACGGCTTTTTCCTGTCATTATGGACAAAAAAGTCTCTATTTTTGGGCCTGGCGAGGAACTTAAGTACGTCCAATATTGGAGCGATGCCTTAAAAAATGCAGCACCCTCTGAACAGGATGATATCAAGTTGATCGAAGAGAACATTTCTCTCATGATCAGAATGATCAGAGATACCCTGATGCCCCCCTTAGATCAACTCCTCCAAGACAACTTATCCTCAATTACTCAGGCAATAGAAAAAAGGTCTCATCTTCTTGAAACAAAACGTTTTTTCTTTTTGCCGCAGGTTAAAGCTTCCACCGCAAGAACAGACGCTCTGGCTCAGCTATCTTCTCTGTTTGCAGAGCGACCTGTTGTATCGATCACAGGAGCCGCGGGAGCAGGCAAAACCACGCTAGCCATCGAGTATGCAAAAGCTTCTGAAATTTACACATCGGGCATTTTTTGGCTCGATGCAACAAACAAGCAAACTCTAGAAGAGAGTTTCAAGCAACTTGCAACTCAATTAGAGATGAGTAGCGAACAGGTTAAAAAAGAGTTTCCTCACATGAAGGATGTCCTCCTTATCTACGATAACGTAACAGACCCCTTTTTAGTCCTACCTTCTGCTCATACATTGATTATTGGCCAAAACCTCTCTTATACCCATATGACTATAGGAAGCTTCACTTCCGAAGAGGCGCATCATTACCTCGTAGAACAACTTGGAATCTCCTCCGAAGCGGCCAAGCTCTTAAGCGATCTTTTGGCAAACCACCCTGCAAAACTTGCTGAAGCAGTCGCCTACATCAAGAGCAGTAAAATATCGGCTAAAATGTACGTCGATTTTTACTTGAGCGATCGGGAGCGACTAGTCACAAAACAAAAAGCCTTAGAGAATACCAAAACCTCACTTGCTCCAGCTCCTACCCTCCTATCTAATCTTGATCCCTCTCCCCAAACCCTCGAGAAATATCTCAAATTCTCTCTTGAGCAACTCCAAAATGAAATTAAGGAACAAGCGATCCAAATCTTCATCTCTTATAACTGGAGTGCCACACCTCAAGTCAATCAGATCGATACCCTCTTTAAAGAGATGGGGATTGAGCTGTTAAGAGACACACGAAAGATGCGCGAGTTTGAAAGCGTGAGAGAGTTTATGAAAAAGGTGATCCTAGAATCGGACTACACCTTTAGTGTCGTTACCCCAATTTATCTCAAATCTTTCAACTGCCTCTTTGAAATCATCACTACGATGCGAGAACGCTCTTGGACATATCGTTTATTTCCTATCGTTATGCCCGGCACAGATCTTAGCGACGAGGCCATTTTCGCTTATCAAGAGCATTGGACGAAACAAGCCAATCAGCTAACAAAAGTCGGAGGTTCTCCTACAGAAATCGCCATTGCTAAAGAAGGGGCCGAAAAAATTGTACCTTTCCTCCAAACCATAAGAGAGATGCAATCCGATTCTTTCGACATCCAATTAAAGTCAGGTTTTCAAAACACTCTAGCCATCATGCTAGCAAGGCAAGAGAGGCTCGAAAAAAAGGGGATCTACAAAGAGACGATCTTTCACCTCCCCATGGGGCGGAACAGAAACTTTACTGGTCGTGAAAAGGAACTTGCCCACCTCGAAGAGTCCCTCAAAAGCGGTCACTCTGGTGCCATCACCAATACAGGAATGGGAGGGGTTGGAAAAAGTCAGCTCGCCCTCGAATTCGCCTACAGAAATGCGGAAAAGTACAAGATGATCTACTGGATCCGTTCCGAACAAACGGAAACGATCAAGGCCGACCTACGGATGCTTGGGCTCGAGATGGGCATCTCAGAAGAATTCCTCAAAGACGACGTTGTCATCTCCACCATGAAAAATGCCCTAGAAAAGCAAAAAGGATGGCTTCTTATCTTCGACAACGCCGAAGATCCCAACATGCTCCGTGAGGTTCTTCCACAAGGTGGACACGTCATCATCACCTCTCGTAATCCCAACTGGGACAAACCGATTACCATCGATGTCTTCAGCAAAGAAGAGGCTCTCCACTACCTGCAAAAAATCTCCGGCATCTCAGGACAAGAGGAAGAACTTAACCTCCTTTCTGAAGAGCTCGGGTTTCTCCCACTCGCTCTCACCCAAGCCGGTGCCTACATCAGAAGACAACAGATTGATGTTGCCACCTACCGCACGGCCTTCAAAGAAGGGCAAAAGCAGATGCTCTCCCAAAAAGAAAAAGGATACCCCGGCAGCGTTGCGACCGCTTGGCTCCTGTCGATGGAAAAGATCGCCAACGAAGATCCAAACGCCCTCAAACTTCTTAACTTCTGCAGCTGCCTTGCCCCTGATAGAATTCCCGAAGAATTTCTCGAAACCTGGCTTAAATATAAGCACCGCACCAACGGCCTCGGCTTCCAAGACGCCCTTCGCATACTCGAGAGCTACTCTCTGATCGTACAAGAGGTCGAGCAGAAAGAAGGCTCTCAAAAAAAATGGATCTCGATCCACCGTCTCATCCAAACAGTCACCCTCGATCAATGTGAACTGAAAGAGGCAAAACAGGCCATCATATATGGTGTCATGATCTTGCAAAGAAAAATGGAAGGAAAGGTAGGAACTCAAGAAGAGCGCAAGGCCGAAGAGGTCCTTATTCCACATGCTAGGGCATTGATCGGGCATGCAGAAGAACGAAATGCACTTAGTGCAAAAGAAGGGGATGTAAGTCACCTAATAGGAGCTTTTCTTCACAAAACCAGCGACTTTAAAGGAGCAAAACAATATTACGAAAACGCGATCAAAATTTATAATACTAGTGTTGGAGTCCCTCCAACAGTCGTGGCACAATGCTATAACAACTTAGCGCTTGCATTGAGAGAGCTTGGGAACCTTATAGAGGCAACAGAATATTTAGATAAAGCATTGAAAATGAAGGTCGATTTCCTAGGATCCGAAAACAACATTGAGGTGGCTCAAAACTACATTAACATGGGCACTGTGAAACAAAATAAAGGAGATCTAGATGGGGCAAAAGAGAATTACGAAACAGCTATCAGATTTTTCACTGCCAACCCAAAGACTGAAAACCACATCGATCTGGCCGGATGCTATAACAACCTAGGAGTTCTGCACAAAGATCAAGGAGATTTCGATCAAGCAAAAGAGTATTACGAAAAAGCTTTGGACATGAAGATCGCTTGCTTAAAGACTAAAAACCACATGAGTGTGGCCTCTAGTTACAACAACTTAGGCACTCTGGAGGAGGCTCAAGGTAATCTCACAAAAGCTTTGGAATATCACGAAAAAGCTTTGAAAATTAAGGTCTCTTGTTTTGAGACTGAAAACCACACCAGCGTGGCCGCTAGCTACCACAACATTAGGGACTGCGCTTTACGCCCAAGGGAAACCGGGTGAGGCACAACCATACTTTGAAAAATCTTTGAAAATTGAAATCGCCTGCCGAGGGAAAAATCATCCGAGTGTTGCCGATAGTTATGTGTGTCTAGCAGCTTCTCTAAAAGATCAAGGAAATCTTGCAGCCGCATTAGGGTATCACGAAAACGCTTTGAATATTCGGATCGCATACCGAGGGAAGGAAAGTCTGAGCGTAGCCGATAGCCATGACCGCATTGGAACTATCCTATATGCCCAAGGGGACTTCGAGGGGGCAAAAAAATCTGCCGAAATATCTTTGGGAATTAAGAGGGTCTGCTTGAAGACTGAAAATCACACTAGCGTGGCTCTAAGCTACTGCAATAAAGGAGAAGCGCTGCAGGCTCAGGGGAATCTCACAGAAGCAAAAGAGGCTTATGAAAAGGCGATTCAAATTTACACTGCCAACCCAAAGACCGAAAACCACATCGACCTGGTCACTATCTATAACAACCTTGGGACTGTGTTAAAGGCGCAGGGAGACCTAGAGGGGGCAAAAAAGTGTGAAGAAAAAGCGGCCAAAATTACGGCTTTCTGCCAGAATTAAGCTGTTGACAGATTGCTCGAACTTTTTGTCGTCCATCTCCGATGGCTTGACGGCGTCGACCTTTCCTCTTTTCAAGAAAAGATGGGGTCAACTCCCCTCCCGCACCTTCAAAACCTTACAAAAACTAGAGTCCCTCGGCCTCATAGAAAAAGGGGCCAAACTCACCCTAAAAGGGATCCTCCTCTTCGACGAACTCGCCGTCGACCTTATTTGACTGATATTACACTCACTTTAGGAGGAAAGTCCTGGTCGGCATCTGTGGCGTTATAACAACCTGTTAGGTTAAGCCAAGTAAGAGCTTTGCATGTTTTAAGATTGGCCACACCGACGCCGGTGATTCCGAAGCAATACGTTAGGTTAAGCGAACTAAGACGCGGTAGCTTACTGAGGTTAGCTAAACTGATGTCTGTGATTTGCTTGCATCCAGTTAGGTCAATCGAAGTAAGAGCCTTGCATTCGCTAAGATAAGCCACTCCGGTGTCTGTGATTTGCTCTTTAGACGAAAGATCAATCGAAGTAAGAGCTTTGCATTGAGGAAGGTGTGCCAAACCGGCATCCGTGATTTTGGCGTTACTTAGATTAAGACGGATTAGATTTGGAAAATAATGAAGTTCTTTAAGCCAACTACTATTTGCGTTAAAAGGGAGTGTCAATGAAGAGGTGTAAGGACCATATTTTTCGGCAAAAGAGACAAATGCTTCTTTAGATAACATACAGAACATGCCTCTAGAAAGATTTTCTCCTATATATTTTTTGACTTGGTTAGTCGGTTGGATCTCATAAAGCTCTTCAAGAGCAACTAATGAATCTTCCCAGTTTTTAAAATGAATAGTCATCAGCTGGTCGACCTTAGCATTAGAAAGAAAAGGGCTTGCTGCTTGTTGTAAACATTTTTCCGTTAGAAAGGAACTTTGAAAATAATCTGCAAACCACATGCATTTATGGAGCGTCTCTTTAGAAGTTGCTGAGTTTAGAACACTCCCTGGATCAGCTAAAACTTTTAAAAGCAGTTGGAAGTCTTCAACAGAAACATCTTTTAAAACAATGGTCTGATTATTTTGGCTAACGGAATTTTCGAAGTTTTTTTTAGCTCCGAAATAATCTGTGTGGGAGATAAGAAGCAGTTCGTCAATGGGTGTTATCTTAAAAGGACCGCCCTTTAACTCAACTAATTTATTGGGGCCATCTTTTTTTTGTGCTAATTGGGATCCAAAGTAGTTTGCCCACGAAGTTGCCTCGTTAGAACTAATCTCCGAGGATAGTCTCGTTCTTAAAGCATCAGTTGCCTGCCTTATATCAGAGGTTGTGACACCTTCATCTCGAAAAGAAGAGGCAATTTTTTTAACAAGAGCATCAACTTTTTTTTTGTTAGGGGCAAGATGGGTCTCTTTGCCCTCTGTTACTTGGAGTTCCTGATTAATAAATTCTTGAAACAAACCTACATCTAGCATCATGAACCTCTTTTTTCTTCAGAATAGACTTTGATAATTAAAGAAGTATAAGGAGGCATTTCCACCAATTAACAATTGACGAGAATCGACATTTAACGCACTGATAATCAATCAATAGGATAAATTTCCTATCTCTTTAATAGGGCTGGAGGAAACTCAAATATCTCTAGACAATTATGCAATACCGCCGTTGCATACTCCAAACGCTTCGCGTATAAATGAAAAGATATGCTAGATGAGATAATTGCTTTTGCTTCGATTTCGAGTCATTCACTTGATGTGAAAGGGCTTGCAGCTGCTGCAGAATATGCAAAAGGGCTGTTTTCGCCGTTGGCGGATGAGTTCGAGTCGATTCCCTTACCAAGCTATAAAAATTTGGATAACGAGGGTAACTGGAAAGAATTTCCGTTGGGGTCTCTTCTAACGTTTAAGAAGCTGAGGCAAAACGCACCTATAAAGTTGTTGCTGGTCGGACACTACGATACGGTGTACGAAGCACTGTTCCCCATACGCCAAGAAGGAGATTTTCTTTACGGGCCGGGCGTGGCCGATATGAAAGGGGGCATCATTTTAATGTTCCACCTCCTCTCTTGGCTAGAGAACAGTGACTTCAAAGAAAAAATCGCTTGGGAAGTTTGTTTAAACCCAGACGAAGAGATTGGCTCACCTTCTTCAGGCCCTCTCCTTCAACAGGCCGCTTTGGGTAAAACACTAGGCCTAGTGTTTGAGCCCTCCTTGCCAACGGGTGCTATTGTCGGCAAAAGACCCGGCTCCAAAACGCTTGTGATCGAAGCTTTTGGGAAAGGAGGACATGCAGGAAGAGATGCCCATGTTGGAAAAAATGCATTGGTAGCTTTATCAGAAGTCGCTCTCTATTTTGCTTCACTACAAAACCTTGAAAAAGGGATCACTGTCAATCCCGGATGGATGAAAGGGGGCGTTTCTGCCAATGTTATCCCTGATAAAGCCGTTCTTGTGGTTAACATTAGAGGCAAAATCGAACCTTTTGAAGAAAAACTCGAAGCAATCAGTCAAAAACGGGGCGTCCGCTTCGTTGTCACCCAAAAAAACAATCGGCCTCCCCGGCACTGTTTACCTGGCACCCTGAAATTTATGGAAATGCTCGGCTTACCATCAGAACCTTCCTTTGGTGTTTCCGATTCTAACTTGCTAGAAGCAGTCAACCTACCCACACTCGATGGACTCGGCCCCACCGGCTTCAACCTCCACTCTAAAGAAGAGCGGCTCCTTATCTCTTCCCTTTCTCCGCGCTTCGAAGCCCTGAAAAATTTCCTAAAAAAATCTTTCTAAAATCCTAAACAAGTTCCTAAAATAAAGTTTCGTCTTTTCACGATTAAGAAAAAAATCTATTATTTACCTTTTAAACCGAGGTAATTAATTATGACGAAAATTTTTGATGCTTTAGATGCTAAAGGGGATAGCTGTCAATGTGAGCTGCTCATCAGTACAAATATTCGGAATGGAAATAAAACTGATGGACATAGTAAAAAGATCGAAATTTATAAGATGACAGCAAGTGAAGCCTTTTGGTTTTTGGACACTTTTCCCGCATCCAAAGGCCCTCGTTCTATTCATATCATAGAAAAATTAACACTTTCTGATGGTGAACATACTTATACTTCTGAAGGCGATTCGGTAGAACTAGCAGCTAGCAAAATTGGGTTGTTTGTTATGGATTCAAATTTAATGCCAAAAGTAATCGGCAATTAAAAAAAGTCTATCCCTATAAATCCCTAGTGTATGGACCATACACTAGGGAGAAAGATTGTCAATGGCTTGTAGAATTCGTTTCCCCTCCTGTTACGGTAGGAAATGAGTCTATTCAAATATTCAATACTGTAACCACTTCCTTAGGGAAAATAAAATTACTACTGCCTGTCGACAGTGTGAAAGACCGCCTAGCAAGCTTTTTTCATTGGAACGATAAGCAGGGCCTAGAACAAGCCATCAACATCTGTCTTGAGCAAGATATAGATATGAAAGAAGTAGAAAGATGGTCTCTAAAGGAAAAACAAGAGGGGAAATTTAGAAAATTCGTAGAGCTTTTAGAAAAGAGGCGCCAGCAAAAGTAGACTCAAAGCAATCGGCGGCTTGTCATCAGAACCTTCCTTTAGTGTTTCCCACTCTAACCTTCCTGAAGCCATTTGCCTGCCCACACTCAATGACCTTAGCCCAAAAAAAGTGGCCGTATTTCTTTTATACGGCCAAAACAAGCTTGAAAAGTGGCCGTATTCAACAAAAAATGGCCGTATAAGAGGAAAAATGGCCGTATTCGGCGGTTAAAAAAAGTATTTTCCTGTATATCTCGAGTCTATGGAACATACACTCGGAAAAAGACTGTGGGAGGGGGATTTAGACCCCCTTATTGACCAACTCTGCCATGCTATTGAGCAGATCCAAAAAGGGATTGTGGGTGTTAAGGATCCGCATCCCGGGCTAAAAGAAGAGTACTCTTCTGCCTTGAAAAGGCTGTCCGACATCCGAGGCACTCCCCTTTATTACCCCTACTTAGGTTCTGGTATTGGCAAAGGTCCGCTGGTCGAACTGCTCGACGGAAGCATCAAATATGACATGATCAACGGGATCGGCCCCTATTTTTTTGGCCATTCCCACCCTAGACTCACTAAGGCTGTCCTAAGAGGGGCTCTGTCTGACACCATCATGCAGGGAAACTTGCAGCAAACGGACATCTCATTAGAAGTGATGGAAGCGTTTGTTAAACTATCCGGCCTTGATCATTGTTTTTTAACCTCATCCGGAGCAATGGCTTTAGAAAACGGTTTTAAAATGGCCTTCCAAAAGAGAAAAGGGGCGTATCGCGTTTTAGCCTTCCAAGGGTGCTTTTCCGGACGGACACTTGCAATGTCCCAAGTCACCGATAAAGCTCAGTTCCGTGAAGGTTTACCCCATACATTGCATGTCGATTACCTTCCCTTTCCTGAAAACCAAGATCCCACCGAAGTTTTGAAGCTGCTGGAAACCTATTTAAAGCGATATCCGCAAGAACATGCCTTGTTGATTACCGAACTGATCCAAGGAGAGGGGGGGTTTAGAGTTGGATCCAAAGAATTTTTCACGCCGATTTTTGAAAGGGTTCAAAAAGAAGAGATCCCCATTTTATTTGACGAGGTGCAAACCTTTGGTCGGTCAGAAAAACCGTTTGCATTTCAAGCGTATGGATTTGAGCGTTTTGTAGACATTGTCACCATTGGAAAGTTGTCTAACGTCTGTGCCACCCTTTTCAAAGATAAGATGAAGCCTAAAGGCGGCCTTCTCAGCCAAACCTTCACAGGTGCCACATCGACATTGTTTGCAGGGCTTGAAACATTGAAGATGTTCCAAGAGCTGCCCATCTTTGGACCTCAAGGAATGAATGCTCAAGTCTTTAAATGGTGCGAAAAAGAAATTAAGCGGCTCAAGCTACAAGGGCCCTTTGGCTGTGGATCGATGGTCGCGTTTGTCCCTGGAAATGGGGAAGAAGGAGAGGTCAAGCAGTTTTTGCAGCGGCTGTTTGAAAAAGGGGTCATTGCTTTTTCTGCAGGCACACATCCAACAAAGGTGCGGATGTTATTGCCCGCCCCCGTGTTAGAAGAAAAGGATGTCCAAAAGGTCTTTCAAATTGTTGAGGAAGCCCTTTAATGTACCTATTACGGGAAGCAAAGTTAGAGGACATCGATCAACTCCTAGAACTATCTAAGGTTGGCATGACCAGCTTGCCAACCAGAAAAGAGGAGATGTTGAAAAAAATCGAACACTCGATTGCCTCTTTTGCAAGTGATTCTAGCAATCCTACCGGCTGCTACCTGTTCAGTTTAGAAGATACTCAAAATAGGAAAGTCGTCGGCACGTCTGCTATCTCGGCAGTTGGCTCTCCTGCCCCCACCTTTCGGATTGTCGTAGAGCCTCTGCCCGATGTGACCATTCCCCATCCGCACGACTCCACCTTGCTTGAGCTGCATGCAGACAGAGATGGAGCAAGTGAACTCTGCGGTCTTGTTTTGGCTGAATCGGCTCAATCTAAAGGGATTGGCCACCTTCTATCCAAAGGGCGGCTTCTCTATATTGCCGATCACTTATCCCGTTTTGAAACCTCTCTTTTTGCCGACATCAGAGGGGTCATCAGCCACGAAGGGCATTCCATCTTTTGGGAAGGGATTGGAAAAACCTTTTGCCCTTTGAGCTTTGCAGAGATCGAAGAGATTTACCGAACCAAACCAAAAGAACTCTTCCCTCTTTTTCCAAGCCACCCCATTTATCTCTCTCTTCTGCCAAAAGAGGTTCGAGACGTGGTAGGAGTTCCTCATGAAAAATCGGAAGGGGCTTTGCAACTTTTGATCAAAGAGGGTTTTCATATCACGGATGAAATTCATCCGTTAGATGGAGGGCCTCGCGTGCAAGCACCTCTGCTTGGGATCAAATCGATACGAGAGGCAAAAGTAGCACGAGTTGTAAACAAGGAACCCGAAAATGGTTTCCGATCCTTGATTGCACGGACATCCGGCACTTTTTTAGCTTGTCAAGCAACTGTAGAAGAACTTGCCGACAGTGTATTAGCCATCCCGAGCGTTGCCTTTGAGTGTTTAAAACTAACTGAAGAAGATACCGTTAGATATTTGAGGTTAAAATGAGCCAACTGACTAGCCAGAAACAGTGGGCAGCTGTCCCCTTCGAAAAGAAAGCTGATATTTTAGACAAATTCCATCGGTTGATCCAAGAATCAAGAGAACCCTTTGCCCATATTCTATCAGAAGAGACCGGAAAACCTCTTTGGGAATCGCGAGGAGAGGTTGACGGTGTCAGCGGAAAAGTAGCTGCATCGATCGCAGCCTATCTAGAAAGATGCCCTATAAGAAAAAAAGAGGTCACGATAGGACTTGCTCAAACAACTCATCGACCTATCGGAATCATTGCAGTCATTGGCCCCTACAACTTTCCAGCTCATCTTCCCAATGGGCAGATTATTCCTGCTCTTCTAGCTGGGAATGGAGTGATCTTTAAACCAAGCGAAGAAACTCCCCGCTCGGGTCAGTTTCTAGTCGACAAACTTCGAGAAGCAGGCATCCCTACTGATTTGATCCTGCTTGTTCAAGGTGGGCCTGAAGTCGGGGCACAATTGGTACAAGATCCTAATATTCATGGAATTTTCTTCACTGGAAGTGTGGCGACAGGCAAGAAAATTTTAAAAGTTGCAGCCGATTTTCCCGAAAAGATTATTGCACTGGAAATGGGAGGAAATAACCCGCTAGTGATCAGCGATGTAGAAGACTTGGACAAAGCAGTTCAAATTGCATTGGTCTCTTGCTTTATCACGACTGGTCAAAGGTGTTCTTGTGCACGACGTTTGATTGTGATCAACAATAAACCGTTTGTTGATAAGTTTTTAAAAGCAGCTGCAAAGTTAACTTCGGGACATTTTCACCAAAAGCCAGAGCCATTTATGGGCCCTTTCGCAAAAGAACATCACCGAGAAAAGGCACTAAAGGGATACCAAGAGCTCATCAAATTGGGTGGAAAGGTGCTATTAGAGCCTCAAAAAAAAGAGGGCGGGTTTTTCCTAACCCCTGGCGTTGTAGATATGACAGGCACAAAAGGATACGACGAAGAAATTTTTGGCCCCATTGCACAACTTTATCAGGTTTCTTCATTGGATGAAGCTATAAGCAAGGCCAATGCAACTCAATATGGATTGACCTCCTCCTTAGTCAGCGACAGCCTCGAAGAATGGAACCATTTTTTCACAGAGCTCGAAACAGGCATCATCAACTGGAACACACCAACAACCGGCGCATTGGCCATTCAGCCCTTTGGCGGTTTGAAAAGAAGTGGCAACGGAAGAGCCGGCGCCTATTACATGGGAGATGCTTTGTCTGCACCGATCGCGTCTCTCATCTCTTCTTACCCTCGCATTCCCGAAACAATTTTAGAATACCTTATTTAACCAGCGATAGCGTTTGGAGCAAGGAAGAGATTGCAGGTCACAATCAAACAGTAGATAACTGGATGGAATAAAGCGATTTGGAGAATGCGACGCTCCTTCTATCACGGCAGGAAGAGCCGACTGCATTTTGATTGGCATTAGTCATCTAGATACACACTCCCTTCACAAAAGAATGGTCTTCGCTTTTTCTTCACAATCTTCGCGTTAAAAAATTTTCGAAAAGACATATTTCCTCTGTTTTTTGAGAGATAAAACTGATATGTGAAAGAAAGCCTCTGTTAGGACAATGGATGAATAAATTTTCTCTACTTTCGGTCATCGCATTAGGATTTTTAGTTTTATTACTCTCCGGCGCAGCAACGTATTATTATAACCACAGAGTGTCAGAACTTACTTTTCAAGAACGCAAACTTGATGCTGAGGCAGATTTTTTTAATAGCCTACTCTACTCTCTTGTCGATACAGAAACAGGAGAAAGAGGCTTTATTATCACTGGAGAAGAAAGATATTTAGAGCCCTATCACCAAGCTTTGGCTTTACTTGCTGAGCCCAACACAAAAATTTTGTTAGCAGAAAGCGAAGAAAACAACTCAACAAACAAAGAGCTAAATCATCTCATTTTAGAAAAATTAGCAGATAATGAACAAAAAATAGAGTTGCGTCGCTCTCAAGGCTTTGAGGCTGCTCAAAAAATGGAGGCAACAGGTTTTGGAAAAGCGACAATGGATAAAATTAGAGGGATAATCGAAAAAGTCATTCAAGAAAAGAAAGAAGAGGTCGCAAAAAAATCTAATGATCTAAAAAGCAACATAGAAAAAATTAACCTTACTTCTAATATAAGCAATGCGTTAGTTTTCATCCTGATGTCTTCGTCCCTAATCGCCATCTATTTCTATGCAGATAGAGAAGAAAAAAAAGCAAAAACAAGTTGTTTTTTTAGACAAATTAAGAAAAATGATAATGGATCATTCAAGAGAGGTTATCCTTTCAATAGATTCAAATGGCATCATTACATCAAGTAATAAAACTTTAACAGATATTACTGATTATTCTGATTCTGATCTCATCGGAAAGCCATTTGCCAAATTCATTGACCCTAAAGACGATGAAATAAACTTGAAGAAATTTTCTAAGAAGTATTCCAAACAATTTTCAACTTTTGCTGGCCTTCTTCATTACGCAAAAGAGCAACCTATTGAAGGGGATGTTGTTTGGACATTTAAACCAGGCCAGCAACGCCATTTTCAAACTTCTATCACATCACTTATCGATCCTGATGGCAACTTCACAGGTTTCTTATTGGAAGGAAATGACATTTCAGAAAGAATTAAACTGCAGGAAAAGCTAATTAAAACGAATGCAGAGGCTGAAAATGCAAATAGAGCAAAAGATCAATTTCTGACTAGCTTGAGCCATGATCTCCGCACCCCTTTAACAGCCATCATCGGTTGTACTGAGATTTTAAAAGAAACAGGAGAAAATAACTTAACTGAAAAACAAATTCAGCTTTTGAAGTGGATTGAAGATAATGGACAACATCTTTTGACAATGGTCGCCGACATCATGTCATTAGAGAAATTTTTGGCTCGAAAAGAGGTGGTGAATGCTTCCGCTGTAAACGTAAGCCAGTTGATTGAACAAATATTTTATGAGTTAGATGCAGTTGCCAATCGAAAAGGACTTGTATTAATAATGGAAGGAGCTGAAGGGGCTGAATCCATCCAAACAGATGAAGACAAAATTTATCGTATTTTATCAAACCTCATTGCTAATGCTGTTAAATTCACCCCTCAAGGCTCTGTAAGAGTTATGCTTACCCAAGATAAGCAAAGCCGCCAACCTGTCCGAATTGATGTGGTTGATACTGGCATTGGAATCGACCCGGCTTACTTTGACCAAATTTTTCAGCCTTTTTTTCAGATTAACCGTACGAATCGCAATGAAGGGAGCGGCTTTGGCCTTTCTATTTGCCTTGCATACGCTCAACTCCTTGGCTATAAGCTATCTTTTCAAAGTACCCTTGGGCAAGGAAGCACGTTCACAATAGACCTCTCTTAAATTTAACAGAACGAATCTGCGCTTTATTAGAATTTAGAGGTGCTTGCAGAAATCGGCCAAATCTGATTTTTCAGGATTTTTGGAAAAAATGCTTGTTTGGAGGTGAGGCCTAACCCCTTGCGGGTTAGCCGAATCGAAAACAAGCACATTTTTTTCGAAAAAACGGAAAAGCAGATTGGCCCATTTTTGCAAGTGCCTCCTTAGAGTACGTTAGTCGAGGAATTCGACTTTGCCACTTTCTAGATGGTAATAACCACCAATCACTTTCACTTTATTTTGTTGGATGTAGGAATCGATTGTTTTATCTTGCTTCAGCTTGCCAACGGTGTAGCGAATATTGGCTTTCACTGCCTTTTCAACCGTCAACTCCCCGTCAACCTTTTGTTGAGCAAGAGCCTTTTGGATCAATTGAGCAATTTCTGGGATCGATTGGGTATTTTTTTGGACCACGGCCTGCACAGCACCGCAATTTTCATGCCCAAGCACTACAACCAGAGATGACTGGTTCGTTACGACAGAAAATA
Organism: Parachlamydiales bacterium; assembly: GCA_963765145.1. GTDB lineage: Bacteria > Chlamydiota > Chlamydiia > Chlamydiales > JAJFMK01 > JAGVKY01. The sequence continues at coordinate 48,038 of CAVXVG010000026.1, read as the reverse complement.
AGATGCTTTCCAGTTCTATTTCACTGACTACATTCCCCGCTTCTCTTACCACAAAAAGATCGCCAATGCCTTGGTCAAAAACAATTTCAGGGGGAATGCGAGAAGTCAGAACACCCTAGAATAACAGCAAAGGGGCTCTGACGGGGAGCCGTTTCCTCTCGTCGATCACTCGTGCGGTCGGGGTGCTCAAGTTTGTCTTGAGTAAATCGAGCATTTCCCTCTTTTAGACGCACAAGCACATCAGCCGGAGTTAGGAGAAGAAGAAAGGAGAGAAGTAAAGTAAGCATATATTTTGAAGTAACAGATCAGCCCCTCTTGTGTCAACTTATGCACCCTCTTCGTTTTTAATTTGGAAATATTGAAGGCTCGGGGCCGTTTGCCAAAGCTCTCTAGCTTTATCGTAAGCTTGATAACGAGGATTTTCTAATGTTCCTATATTAAATTTGTTTCTTAAATGTTGTTCTTTCGGTGAAATTTGCTTGAGGCTATATCCTCGCGACTTCTTTGGAGGAAGAGTAAATTTAAACCCTAAAAATTCTTCTATCGCTTGTTTTGATTCCCAAAGGTTTTCATATTTGATTGCTAAAATCTGAGCATGCTCCTTTTCGCAAGAGGTTGTTTTAGAATGAAGCCAGCTATCAAGCTGCGCTTCACACCCTAAAGCATCATACGCAAGTAAATTTTTCTCGTCGGTTTGATGCGTTGAATCTTTTACATCAAAAAGCCACTGCCGATCGGCAGATTCATTATGGATAAAATGGAAAAGACCGAAAGGGGCACTTTCACTTGTTAAGTGCAAAGCCGACTCTGCTGCCAAATCGGGGTTCGAAAAAATATAAAGGATTTTACCTTTGAAACTTGAATCAGGTGGTAAAAGATGGGATTTTAAGATAGGGCGACCAGATTTTGCTGCGCTTAAAGCAGCCTTTAGCATCGTGCTTCCTGACCGACCAGAACTAGATACCATGATAACGTCAGCACGATTCTCAAAAGGGACAAAATCATTTCTTGTAGCCACGAAATTAGTCCCTACACCTAGCGCTCGACCAAGCCCTAATCTATAATTTCTTAAGACATGCGACATCGTGGCATTAGTTTTCTCCATCTCTTTGACAGTTTCATTTAACTGTTGAGTTGGAAGCATTTTTGCAAAAACAGCTTTGGCATAATCGATTTTCCCTTCTTTATCAAGAAACAGTCTAATAGCATCTTTTTGTGACGTAAATATGGTATTGAATCGGCTATCTCCTTCGCTGTTTGAGAAGAAAAACTGCTGCAAAGCCAAATGATGAACCAAACATTGTTGAGCTTCTTTGGAATAGTTGTTTTTCGAAAGCGCAACAAGTGCTTTCGAGGGCAATTCCCCTCTATTCAACGTGAAAACAGTTAGTTCGCCTTGATCTGTATTAAGAACTCTTTGCGCTATTTTTATTGTAGCTTCTTCAACGCAATCATCGATCATCCGCTTAGTGCGAGGAAGAGCGATATTGTATCCTGCAAAAATCTTGTCCAGTTCCGTAAGCGTTTCAAGTTCAATCATTTTGTTTCCATCAACAAAGTTGGCGTATTAATAGTCCTTCGCAAGCTTTAGCGTCAAGTTCTCGTCGTGCCACAAAACATCCTCATGGAAAAAGCATCTTAAAATATAACAGGGTGAACAAGATGAACAGGATAAGCTCTGCCCATTAGAAGCGAATGCTTGTGTAAAAATCGTTAGGTCTGCTTGCAAGACCAAACCCTCTTTTATTCTGCTTTTATCATTTCTGAATAAAGATAGGCGAAGTTTATCCTGTTCATCCTGTTCACCCTGTTAAATTTACAAAATGCTTTTTCTCAAGAAAATGTGCCGGTTAGGGTTTGAAGAAATGGGTTTTGTGGTAGGTATCTAGAGTATGTACACAGAAGTGCAACTTGATACATTAGTGGGGCCAACTCACCACTTTGCAGGCCTTTCCTTAGGCAATATTGCCTCCATGGAAAATAAAGGGATTATCTCTTCGCCCAAAAAAGCTGCCCTTCAAGGACTTGAAAAAATGAATGTGGTCATGGAACTAGGCGTACCACAAGCTTTTTTCCCCCCTCAAAAGCGTCCTGATCTTTCTTTTTTAAAAAGGGTGGGCTTTGAAACTGTGGCAAGTGCTTATGACAAGTGTCCTGAATTATTATTGGCTGCTTTTTCCTCCTCCTTTATGTGGACTGCTAACGTTGCCACTTCTACCCCATCGCTTGACACACTCGACTCAAAACACCACATCACTCCGGCCAACTTGGGCTCCAACTTGCACAGACATTTAGAGGTGCTTGATACGACAAGAATGTTTCAACAGCTCATGGCACACCCCGATTATTTTGCTCTGCATGCTGCCCTCCCCTCAGTTAGGCAGTTATTTGATGAGGGGGCTGCCAACCACACAAGACTCTCCCCAACTCCAGACACTCAAGGGCTACACCTTTTTGTTTACGGAGACCAAACCCATCGTTTCGCCGCTCGTCAAGCAAAGCTTGCATCAGAGTCCATTGCACGGTTGCATCAATTACCAAAAGAGCGTGTCCTTATCTTAGAACAAAACCCTGAAGTGATCGATGAAGGGGTATTCCATAACGATGTGATCAGCGTAGGACATTTGAATCTGTTTTTAGCCCATGAAAAAACATTCAAAAATAAGGATGCGTTTGACCTAATTGCTTCAACTTACTATGACCTTTACCAGCAACACCTCTCACTTCATATTGTTTCTGAAAAAGATCTTCCCTTGCAAAAAGCGATTAAAACCTACTTTTTCAATTCACAAATATTATCACTTCCATTTGGTAGAAGGGCTCTTTTAGCTCCTCAAGAATGTTCGGAAGATGCTGAAGTTAAAAGCTACATCGAGAAACTCCCCTATTTTTCTCAAGTTCGTTACATTTCTTTGAATGAAAGTATGAAGAACGGAGGCGGTCCTGCTTGCCTTCGACTAAGATTACTACTTAACGGCTTAGAGCAAAAAATGATCCCCAACTGCTTCTGGATGGATCCTACGAGATCTCAATTAATCGGAAACCTCATCGAAAAATATTATCCAGACACACTTTCGATCGATCAATTAAAAGACAAATCGTTTTTAGAACAAATCGCGCACACCTATATTATGCTTGAGCAGCTCTTCGAAAAACTCCGTTAAACTTGACTCGAAGTTGCCAAGAGTTCTTTTGTTTAAAATCAACATTCCTATAGTATCCATCCGTTTACAAACGGGGATAAATGTCAGTAGTCAACACTTCACCAGTTCTATCCATTGGGGCTTTGATTAGCCCTATCAAGAACCCATCTTCACCTCTTCAAAGCAATATCCGTGAAAAATATGGGACTGCATTAAACGATTTCCCTACACAAAAGCAAGAAGCTCTATGTGGCTTAATTGAAGATCTACTTCAAATGCTTCCAGAAGAAAACGTACATAATTTCTTTACTCAAGATTTAACTCCCCTAACTTCTGAAGAAAAACTCAGTTTGTATCCAGGGCTTAGGCCAGAAAATTATGCTGAATTTGTGAAAGCTTTAGAAGATAACAACATTGAGAAAAGCGATGATGCTGCTGCCCTAAAACTCGCTTCAAAAGACAAGACACCACTTCCTCATACAGGGACAGCTAGACACATTTTATTCCCAAAAGGTCATCATGAAGTCGCTGTCATCATCAAATTGCTCAACCAATTCCGTATTCCTGCTACTTTTCGTGCGGGCGGCACAAATTTAACTGGTTGCGCAATTCCTCTTGATGGGGTGGTTATCTCTTCAGAAAAATTGACTGTAACACTAAGACAAGACGACAATACTTTAGTCACGAAACCTCTCATTGTCTCTATGGAAAATAGGTCTGTTAAGGTAGCTCCAGGCGTTCCGACTAAAGATCTCAATGAGACTTTAAGAAATGAATACAATTCTGAACTTGGTTTTGACCCTGTCTGCATGATGGGCGCGTCGAGTGGGGTCAACTGCAATGTTGGCGGCAATTTCATCATGGAAGCTAGTGGTCCAGGTGGAATGGCAACAGGTCCGACAAGCCATTCGGTGATTGGATTTAACGCTGTTCGTGGCGATGGAACACCTCTCTTTTTTCAAACGGGCCCTCAAGGGGAAGGACCTGGCGTACATAAAGACGTTGCTGGTTACAAAAGTGCAAATTTGTTGATGGGCTCTGAAGGCACTCTTGGAGGAGTAACCTCTATTTGCTTAAAGCTCAAAGAGAAGACAACTCGTAGTTTAGATGTTGTATGCATTTTTAAATCGATGAAAGATGCAACAGACGCCATCACTGAATTCAATAGACAAAACATCCGTCCAAAAAAAGTTGAGATCATGTCAGCCGTTTGTGTGCGTGAGACGGTGGATGCTTTAAAAGGTAAGCTCACGCTACCGGAAGAGTTATCCTCCCTTGGCACAGAACATACGGCCGAATTGATCATTTCTATTGAAGGTGGCGATGATGTCGATCCTTTAGTGAGTGCTGCTAAAATTCAGAAGGTGATAACGGAAAAGTTCCCTTCCGCTAGATTTTTCGCTGATGATGATGCGCATAAACTATCTACGTTTGTTTGGGATGTAAGAGCAAATCTGTTTACTGCAGTTACAACCATTGCTCCACATAAATCTTCGGACGATGTTGTTGTTCCCCTTGGTAAGCTTGCAGATCTAATGGTTTGGCTTGATGATATCCAAAAGGATCTCGGTATTCACATCACTGCTGCCGGACATGCAGGAGATGGAAACCTTCATATTCAGTTCTACCACGACCCCATCCATACTGCAGAAGAATTAGCCCAATGGAAAAGGACGCTTGAACTTGCAAGATTCATTGTGTTTTTAAAAGTTCTCTCTTTCGATGGCTCAATCACCGGAGAACACGGTGTGGGAACAAAAAAAAGAGACTTCTTACCTTTGCAACTTTCCCCAACTGTTCTGCACAGTCAAATGAAGACAAAGCTTGAGTGGGATCCTAACTTGATTCTTAATCCGGGCGTCATGCTTAACCAAAGAGCCTTACTTGCCTTAAAAGGTAAAGTAGAAAAGATGGAGTTTTTGTACCAACAAGAGATTCTCCGAGAAAAACAACTCGCAGGAGCTTTTATACAATAAACTGAAAAGGGGCTGGGCCAAAGCCAAGAGTGCTAAACGGCCTTGTTACACATTGGTCATCGAATCGGATGGAGCCGGAGGAGATGGTAAAACTGCCAACGTGACATCCGAAGGTAGTACAAACGGTGGCTACGGCGGTGGTGGTGCCGGCCTGGGAGGTACCTTCTATTTAGATGCGGGACACCTCTCTTGAAGCCGTCACAGTCGTCTTAAATGATTGCCATTCAAAGCACCGATCAGTAAGAGAGGCGCGCGGTTTTAGGTATGTTTTTTTAGTAAGAAAAACAACACGAAAGAGTGCAAACATGCTAGCATCGACGGCGGTAAGATGTCCGTTCATTACTAGGAGAGTAAAAAGTGATACGTTATATAATGGGATTGGCCTGCTGCTTATTAACAGTGCCCGCTTTCTCGGAAGAAAAATTAGAAGAGCCGATACAATGGCCCCTTTTCGAAAACATTATCGTCGTTCCCCCAGAACAACAAGACCATTCAGATGTCCTAGAAAATAAAAACATCGTTTTTAAGGAACCGCCTGTCTCTTCTACACCCCCAATTGAAGACTTATTAAAAGAAACACCTTCCGAAGGGTTCACTATCACAATCCAAACTACTACTGCAGGAACACCTCGCAAGAAAGACAAAATTTATCTCTGCCTTAAGAATGGCGAAATGATTCTGTGGGAGTAAAAATGAAAAAACCATCACTAAGCTTTATCATACTTGCCATCGTATTGGGGGCCCTAGCCTTCTATGAAGTTAAAGATACAATTACTGGGGACAAACAGTTCTTCCTTGTCCGGATGATGTTTTGGAACCCGGGCTATGCTAAAAAAATTGAAATAAAACCCTACCTTCTAACCGATGAGCAGGTCATTCAATCTTTAAGTCACCCTGAAATAGAACTTCAGCAACCTACAAATAAAGAACTTTCCCATCATACTGTTAATGTTGCACTCCGGATTAAAAATGATGGAGGAGCTTTGGCATGGGGAACTTTGGCTTATAGCATTGACAACATTAATTGGTGGAAAATGGATATTATCTTAGATCCTATCAACTCAAGAAATAACGTCCCCTTTCGGGAATTTGTCACCCCAATAGGAAGAGTAGTTTTTTATGATGATGATGAGTTGCCGGAACCTATCCAAGTTAAGTGGATTGCCCTTTACACCAAATAAAAAGAGAAATTTATGTTTTTAGATAAAATCTATAAATTTTTTGGATTTTGTTGTGTGTTTACTTGGTTTTTTTGTCTCCAAATAGAAGCTACAGCTTTTTACCGTTTTTTTGAGTTCGATGAAGCTGGCAATTTGAAAAAGGTCGTTCCAGCTGATAACTGTTCTATTGAGTACGAATATGACCAGATGCAACAACTTGTTAAAGTCGACGATTCGGATGGGAAAGTTTTTAGTTATCAATACGATGTGAACGGTAATTGCCTTCAGGTAAATGATGAAAATGGGGTGACCAAATATGAATATGATCTTTTGAATCGGCTAGTTAATGTGGCTAGGGACGACACAGTCCATGTTCGTTATTCTTATGATCTTAGAGGTCGCATCCACCAGATCCTCTATCTTAGCGGGCACCTAGTTTCCTATTCTTATGATTCCGCTGATCGCTTAGTGTCTGTAGATTCGCCTCAAGGCAAAACGGAATACATTTATGATCAGGCAAATAATACCCTTTCTAAAATCATCCTTCCCACAGGAGTCACAACCGAATATGGGTATGACAAAGCCAAAAGAATTATCTCAATCTCCCATAGACATTCTGATAAAACACTCATTGCAGGTTTTCAGTACCTCTTTGATGGAAATGGTAATCGGATCCGTACGGTCGAAACTGGGAAAAGAGGCTCTAAAGTTATCGATTTTTCCTACGATAAACTCAATCGACTGGTCTATGTAAAATATCCAGAGAGGTTTGAAAAATATACCTATGACGATCTTGGCAACCGCCTTACAAAAGAAACTTCCCTAGGTTTGATCCATTACAAATATGACGAAAACAATCGATTAAAAAAATATAGTGAAAACAAATTGTCCTACGACGACCGTGGGAATTTAATTAAAAAACAAAGCCCGAATAAAACCGTGGAGTATGCTTATGATGTTCACGACAATCTAATTTCCTATCGAGATCATACCTATAACATTCAATATTCCTACGACGGTGAAGGTCGTCGTATTTCAAAAACGGTAAACGGGGAAAAAACTTTCTATATCAACGACACACGCTCACCAATAACACAAGTTCTGCTCGAAACAACAGAGGAAAAGATTCCAAAAATGTTGTACATCTATGGTCTGTCACGGCTAACTCAAGTAAGCCCTAGCGGCTATTATTCTTACCTTTACGACTATCCCGATAGAAACGTTATTGGACTAATAAATGAACGAGAACAATTTTGTAACATCTATAATTACGAAGCATTTGGCTTGCCTAGTGGGTCTATTTCTACAACTCCTAATCCTTTTACCTATGCCGGTGAAGCCTATGAAATGGAAACCGGATTAGTGTTTCTTAGGAACCGATACTACGACCCCGAGATTGGGAGGTTTATATCGGCCGATCCAAGTCTTGGAAAATTAAGTAACCCCCAAACTTTTAACCCCTATGCGTACGCCGATAACAACCCTGTGAATTTCATAGATCCATTGGGGTTAAGATCCGCCAAAGCCTGTGCCTATCCAGCAGGTACTATGACAACTCATGGCGAATCCCTTACTGGGCATGGATTTTGGGTTCTAACGAAAGATAATGGCGAGCAGACGACTGTGGGAAGGTATCCTGGTGGCCCTCGTGAAATAGATGAATTAACACCAAATACTGCTTATTACGAGTGGCCTGCAACAGATAAACAAATTAATGAAATAGTAAAAGTAATTAAACAAGGAAGCTATTTAGGTGTTGCTGGGAACTGCATTGATGGGCTGGAGAGAGGGTTAGAAGTTTTAGGAGTTGAGCATCCAAGCTTTAATGTAATGGGAGTTTCAACCCCTTCAAAGGCGGTTATCTGGTTGGAGAGCTTGAACGGACAAGACAACTTTAAAAAAGCCATGGAACAAGATATGAGGTTCGTAGCAGACCCTGACCGTTTCTGGCCTTCAACAGTTAAACCTACTTGCCCCATTAGTGCGGTTTCTTCAGGTGACCTTGGCGGTGTCTCGTTTGATCAGACAGCGCAGCTTATAGGAACGCTTTCAGACATTCTTGGCGCTACTTATGACCCCGTATCAGGACAATTGATCTTAGTTGGCTCTCAAAATTATTCCTTGCCGCCCATGGATTTTGATGACCTTGCGGTCGCTGTGCGCTCGATTTACGGGCTTGGAGGAAAGCCGCCACAGAACCCTGGTGTTTCCATCGATTGGAATCCCGACAATAAAACAAAACTTGAAAAATTCGACTTTAATCGTCTCTCTCCCATGGTAGTCCGCTATGAAGGGGTAACAGAAGGGACTCGGTTTGGCAAGGTCATGTTTGAGGCCGACAGATTACTAAAGTGTCTTAGTAATGGAAAGGACAATATTACAAAAAAAGAATTGAAGCCTAACGTTCGTGGATTCATTTCCCTTCCTAATAGATACTCCAATAAGCAACTCAAGATGGAACGTAATTCCAGTTTCTTTGATCGTATGTGGTTTGTGCCGAAAGATGTTGTTCTGACAAAGACTGCAGACGGCAACTCCATTGTATTTGATCGAGCAGAGATGGAGGTTTTGACGGAATCTAAGCGAAATAACCGGCAACAAGATAATGTTGCTCTAGAGGATTTTGCAAAACATTTTACCGATCATTTCGATGAGTTTGCTAAACTCTATCCGATTTTGATTGAACTCAAACATCTTGGAAAAATAACTGCCATTGTCAAATGGATGCAAGAAAACAGCATTCCACTCGATCTTTCTTTATTCAGTCACTATATACCAAAAGACGCATTGACACCCTCGGCTACCCCTGCGATTTTCTCACTTTATACTAGACCACCTGAAATCAGGCACATAATCGGAGGAGTTGCTCTCCAGCTATCTGAAGGCAACTTCCGTCAAGTCTGTGGTATTGCACCTGACGCTTTGCAACAAAGTGTCCTCTATTCAAGACCTTCAGAAAATGAAATGGCGTGGGATATGGATCGTTCGTTCGGCAACGGGTTCAAAGCCATCGCACACACTGTTGAACGTACGCTCAAAATCGGCAACATCCGAAAAGCATTTACGGACATGCGTTTCCACCTTTCAGGAGAGTTCCCCTTTGAGTTAGTCCGTTATTACAATTCATTTAATGAGCGTTCTTCCGGGTTTGGTAAGGGCTGGGAATTGAATTCCTCATCACTACATTTTCGTAGGGGAAAAGGACAATTTAAATGGGAAGAGAGAAATATTGTAAGAGATGTATTTCCTGACATCCTTGTCTCTGACGAGGGAAGAGAGTTTGTTTATCGGTTGCACGGGTTTAACCTGAAGTCCTTGCCAATCTACACGACAAATGGGCTGGCCTTCGTTCTTGAGGAACAAGAAAAAGGGAACTTTATTTTGCATAAAGAAGATGCTAGAATGTTTTTTGACAGTGAAGGAAAACTCCTCCGAAAAGTTGATAAGCAGGGGCAAGGTATTGAGTATACCTACGATCATAACGATCGATTGATAGCCATGGCCCACCGGAATGGCAAAAAAATCCAATTAGAATACGAAAATGAACGAATTGCACGCAGTATCGGACCTGGTGGAAAAATTATTTCTTACCAGTATGATGCAAATAATCAACTCTATTCAGTCGCTGACCAAGTTGGTCCAATAGTTTTCTATAGCTATGATTCTGAGAAAAATCTGGATGCAATTTACGACGCCAAAAAAAGAGTGCTATTTGGTGCCACCTATGATAACTACCACCGTGCTATCACGCTAACGAATGGGGCAACAGAAATAAATAAAGAATTCAGCTTAAAAGATCACGCAGAGCGGATACAAGGACCTAATCATCTAAATGTCTTTAACCAATACGACTCCAATTATCGTCTGCTAAAATCTAATGACTCATTCGGTCGTCACATTGAAATTTCCTATCAAAATGGCGTCATCCAACCCACGCTAATAAAAAATGGCTTTGGCCAAGAAACAAAATATGGTTATGACCGTAACGGAAACCTCATTTCGATCATAAACAGCGCAGGGATAGAAAAAAGGTTCTGGTATGATCCAACCTCGAATCGATTAAATGCTGCACTGGATGGAAGAAAGAGAGCGGAAATCTATCGTTACGATGAAAAAGGGCGGCTTAAGAGCTTTTTTCCCTACGGCTATTTAATAAGTGAAGATCTTACTTCTGGCCAAACTACCTTTCATTATGAGCCCATTGAAGCAGTTGAATATGAGATTGACGACCAGACAGGAACCGTGACAGCGATTAAAAAGGGAAATGAGTTGGCAAAGCTCTTTTCATATAACGTTGAAGGAAGATTAACAGAAATCTCTGATCCATATGGATATAAAATTCGAAGAAAATTTGATAACCGATCAAGGTTGTGCAGTATTGACGATACAGAAGGGAGATTCGAATATACCTATAATGAACGAGATCAAGTCATAGAAATATCGAGTCCAGTGGGTCACGTCAGCTATAACTACGATGAAGTTGGCAATTTGATTTGGATTAAAGATGCCAACGGATATGAAACCATTTTAGAATACGATGAGAACTATAACCTTACCAAAATCATCGACGCTGAAGGAGGAGTGACCCACTATAGGTATAATAATGCTCATGGATTGGCACAGATTATCCTCCCTAATGGCTCATCGAAAAAGATTCTATACGACGCTTTAAACCGTCCGATTCAAGAAGTTATTGGCGATTAAAAAAAGCTTCGGAAGACCTTTTCTCAGATTAAATCGGCTCTGATACGATCGGAGTAAGCACTCAGACGACGCTTACGACGCTTCTGTCGATTGCTTCTTTACTCATCTATGATGATCCGTCCATCAGTTCTTGCTTCGCGAGCTTCGGTCGCGGGCGCTGCTGCGGTCGACTCGGAGTTGGCTTCATTCAAAATCGTGTGAAAAAAAGGAGGGATGTCCTATTCTCCACACAATGTTGTTATCAGGACTTGGGGAAAAATGGGTCATCGAATCGGATCAAAACGGAAAGAAAAAACAGCTCCTAAACCCTCTCTGCGAGATTTATTTAGCGAGTCGCAAACTTGTCCCCTTCTCCTAACTTTACTTGCCCTTGCTGCACCACAAGCAGCCTCAAGTGATGTTTTCTATGTGACGAATGCCGGCGATTATGCAGAGCATTTAAAAGAAGCTCCTCGCGCCGGAACGTTCCGCGATGCCATTAGAAGGGCCCAAAAGAAACCCAATCAACAACATACGATTGTCATCAAAACCACTCAGCCGATTCAGTTAAAAAGTTCTCTTCCCCCCATATCGGCAGAAGGACTCAAAATCATTGGGGGCGGTGATAAACCTGCTGTCATTGATGGTCAAAATAAATATGCCGCTGGGGCAGTTTCTAAGAACTTAAACATTGCAAACGTCACTTTTCAGAACTTCTCCACACAAGGCTCCTCGGGTGGTAATGGGGCAGCAGGCGGAGGCGGAGGCGCTGCGTTAGGTGGCTTTGCTTATATCAGCCCTGGCACTGGAACTACGACCTACTCTAATACCACTTTTTCTAACAACTCAGTTCAAGGGGGTGCGGGAGGCGATGGAACTTTCAATTATACCGGCTCTCCTGCAGGTTCTGGAAAGTTTGTTGAGGGCGGTGGAGGTGGTGCCGGACCGAATGGAGCCGGAGGAAATGGTGAAACTGCCAACGTGATCGCCGAAGGTAGTACAAACGGTGGCTATGGCGGCGGTGGCGGTGGTGGAGGGGGAATTCCTCGAGGAAAATCTGAGAACTCTGCTCCGGGCGGTTCCACTGAAAGCTTTGGTGGAGGCGGAGGAGCCTCAAACCATGTGAGCGGACAGCATGTGCCTCCACCTATTAACCCCTCTTTCCCCCCAAACCTAGCCAATTTTATCGGAGCCGAAGGAACCTCTTCTGAAACTGCCGATAGAGGCGGTGCTGGCGGCCATTTTGTTTTGAATAAAAACTATGAAGTCAGTAACGGCGAACATTCAGCCCAAGGTGGCGGTGGCGGCGGTTCTGGAAGCACAAGCGACAAAGTAGCTGGTTCTTCGCATGGAGGGAATAGTAACTCCCCTACAGGTGTTTACACATATGGTGGTGGTGGCGGCGGCGGTGGTGGCCATAGCAAAACTGCTTCCGGAAATGGAGGCACTGGCGGCGTCTACAGTGGTGGTGGTGGCGGTGGCTCTGCAACAGCTTCAACATCATCTGGCGCTGGCGGCGCTGGTGGATTTGGGGGTGGTGGTGGCGGTTCGGGCCCTTATTCAACCGCTGCGGCTGCCACCGCTGGTTTTGGTGGTGGGCAAGGAGCGATTGTCCAAACTTCAGAAGGTTTGGTCTATGGTGGTGGTGGCGGCGGTGGTGCTGGCCTTGGAGGTACCTTCTACTTAGATTCGGGTACCACCCCTCTTGAAGCCGTCACTGTCGTCTTAAATGATTGCCGTTTTAGCTCGAACAGGGCTGAAGGGGGCAAAGGCGGAACCAACGGCATCGAGCAAGCCTCTTCTGGACACGGTCTAGGACAAGACGTTTTCATGACAGCAGGCTCTACTTTGACTGTCAACATGACCAACACAAATCCCACAATTGATCTGTGGGGCGATGGAGGTGCTCGCGCGCCGGGCGCAGCATCACTATCTTCGGGCGGTCTCAACGTCAATGGGACAGGCACTTTAACCCTTCCAGCTGGGCCTGGAAATAGAAATTATTCAGGAACAGTGACTGTTGGCTCTGGCAGTACTTTAGCTTTTCATTCGGATCAAGATTTAGGCTTGGCCTCTAACCCTATTCACCTAAATGGGGGTACTTTACAGTCTGACAACTTGACCACAGCAAGAACTATTACTATTTCAGGGCAAGGCACATTCAAAAACAATGCTGAATTCCAAGCCACAGGATTGATTCAAGATGGAGAAACTCCAGGAAAAGTGACCCTTTCCGGAACTGGCGATTATAGGTTAAAACCCTCAACTGCAAACACCTATTCAGGTGGAACAGAAATTAGCCCAGGGGCAACTGTCTACCCATTGAGTGGCGATGAAAGTTTTGGGGCAGCAACTGGGCCCATCACCTTTTTGCCCAACTCATCATCTGACTCAGTAGCAAGTATTCATGTCTCCAAATCAGGTTCTTCACTCAATACCGCTCGTCTAACCAATATTTTAGGCAACGGTCAGATCGTTATCGATCCCTCTTCTAGCGCAAGTTTCTCTGGCCCTATCACCGGAACTGCACAACTAGAATTTGAAGGTAAAGGCACTGCGACAATCAGTGCAAACAGTTCGACAACCTATTCAGGAACCCTGTTAAACAATATTGCCCAATTAAACTTCTCTGGTGATCAACCCATCGGCCCCTCATCTACTCTTGAAATTGGTCCTTCGGCTTCGCAGATAGGTTTTGCGTCAACCAATCTTCCGAGTGTCATCCATGCTGCAAACTCGGTCGCTATGACAGCAACTTCAGGAAATAGCGCATTGACCGGATCTTTAAGTGGATCTGGAGCCATTCAGGCAACATCTAAAGAAGGAAAATTAGCTTTTACCCCTACTAAGAACAACACCTCTTACACTGGCGATATTAGCGCGACTGCCCTCCAATCATCTGGAACTAACCCTTTCGGCGTCGGAGACCTCACACTCAATGACTCTCTTGAGTTTGTTGGCAGCGGTACTTATAAAAACCGCTCGGTGACTTTAAATGGTCCTGTCACCTTACAAACCCATACAGGAACTGTTAGTAAATTTGGCCCATCTACCTTGATCGAAGGAAGTGCACTTCTCACAATCAACGGTCCGGGTGCTGTCCACGTCACAAGCAGCGACAACACGTTCTCTGGTCAAACGCAAGTCAATGGGGCCACATTAGGTATATTGGGCACCAACTCCCTTTCAAATAGCCCTCTTCATTTTGATCAAGGCACTCTCCATCTCCTTGACCGTGGCGCAATCTTTAGTAACGATTTGTATCTTGCTAATCAATCATCATTAACCATTGAAGCAGATAATGGCTCTACAAGCACCCATGCAGGTATTATTAATGGAAATAACACCACTACAATTGCTTATCAGGGCCCAGGAACATTGCAGTTAACAGGCACAAACACACCCTTTAGCGGAACATTTGACCTTCAGTCCGGCACACTTAAAACATCGGGAACAAATCCAATAGGAGTTGGCACTGTCATCCTCGACGGCACAAACCTTGTTCTAACAGGAGATGGAGCCTATGCCAACAGCTGGACTGCCAATGCTCCGACGACAACTATCACTGCACAATCTGGCACAAGCGCCTTCTCTGGAAATATCAACACAAGCTCAGGCAACATTGACTTTGCAGGCCCCGGCACCGTACAGCTATCAGGAAACAATACAGACTACACAGGGCTCATCACTGTAATATCTGGATCTCTGCAAGTAGAAGACAGTTCAAATTTAGGGGGCGCCTCTATTGCTATGGCAAAAGGAGAGCTTCATCTAACGGGCAGCAGCACTTTCAATCAAGCGCTAGCAGTACGTTCAGCCCTTTTAAATGTAGGCTCTTCGACCAACACATGGAGCGGGATCCTTTCAGGCTCAGCTCTACACATTACTGGGTCTGATGGCGGACAGCTTGTTTTAGCAGGAAACAACGAAAATTATGCAGGCGGCTTTACCGTAGGCAATGGCGTGGTCTTGAGCGCTGCCGATCAAAGCCAATTGGGAACCGGTTCTATTTTCTTGAACGGCTCCACCTTAAATCTATCTGGCAGTGACACTTTTACAAATAACATTGCCCTTTCCTCCGGCCTTTCAACCATCAGTTTAAGTGGAGGCTCTAATGCCATTATAGGGGCATTTACAGGATACACTCCTTTTGAACTAAATGGGTCTGGTTCCCTTGCACTGACCAATGGCAAAGGCTTCAAAGGCGCAATCACTCTTGCCGGTGGAACATTGCAGTTGAGTGGCATCAACCCAATAGGGCCTGGACAAATTAGATGGAATGGGGGCAGCCTTGAAGTGACTGGCAACAGTTCCTTCTCTAATCCTGTGGTCTTTGACCTCGCCAATAGCCCTATACTTGTAGGCAGTGGCCATACAGCTACATTCACAGGTGGTTTATCCGGTTCCGGTGGTTTGTTATTCAATAGTCCTGACGGAACGCTTGTTTTATCAAACAACACCTACGCTGATGG
This sequence comes from Parachlamydiales bacterium, assembly GCA_963765145.1. Taxonomy (GTDB): domain Bacteria; phylum Chlamydiota; class Chlamydiia; order Chlamydiales; family JAJFMK01; genus JAGVKY01. The sequence goes on along the minus strand of CAVXVG010000026.1, from coordinate 32,604 downwards.
AACCAGTTTTGAGGCTGGAACGATACAAACATCTGGAACCAATCCATTGGGAACCGGAACGTTGAAGTACAGTCGGAGGTTCCTTACAGTTTGTTAAAGACGGCCGTTATGCCAATGCTATCGATTTAGCAGGCAATCAGACCATTACCCTTGCACCTTCTACTTCTAGCACGATTTCAGGTCCAGTTTCAGGGCTCGGAAGTTTGGCTTTTTCCGGACCCGGCGCGGTCATTTTGACAGCGGACAACACACAATCGGGGGGAACTGTTCTCGTTGATGGAGCAACCGTAATTGTTGACTCGGATAATAATTTAGGCCTATCTGCAAGCCCCTTTACTTTCTCCACCGGTAACGGAACGCTTATTTTGTCTTCGCCGGTGGCATTCTCAGAACGTACTTTTACACTGGACGGAAACGGCACCATTCAATTGCCTACAGGCACAACAACTATTTCTAGCCAAGTCACAGGCGCAGGAACATTGACCCTTGTAGACACGAATGGAAACGGAGGGACTCTGGCCCTCACTGCTCCTGCAAGTTATGGAAACACCATCCTAAAGGGAACTACCCTTCAACTCGGTGATTCAGGAACATTGGGAACAGGCTCTGTCACCTTCTCTACGAACAGTGCCGGATGCACAAGCTTTTTAAACCTGATGACAGGATCAAGCTATAGCAATCCTTTGATCATGGCCAATAAGGGGACGATCGTTTCTAGTGCAACAGCTACAACAAACGCCTTTTCAGGCTCTTTGTCAGGCCCCGAACGTTTAACGTTGCAAGGTCCGGGTGATTTTAGATTATCTGCTGATAACAGCTCGTTTTCAGGTGGTATCACCCTTACAAACACAACACTGACTAGCAGTGAAAGCCATCAATTAGGTTCTGGCAATGTCATTTTCAATTCGGGCAGCGCTCTGCATTTAATAGGCAGCGACACTTACTCGCAGCCGATGACTTTTGCATCCCACTCAACCATTTCTTCTGCAAATGCAACAAGTAATACCCTAACCGGACTTCTGTTTGGCCCGGGTGGATTTACACACTCTGGCAATGGAACTCTTGCCGTTGTGGGAAATAATACCTTTGCAGGTGGCGTCACATTGGACAGTGGAAATTTACACGTTCAAGGCTTTAACCCACTTGGAACAGGTCTTTTTACGTTGAATGGTGGCCATTTCGACCTACTTGGAAAAACAACATTCACTGGACCTATCCAAATAAACTCCAATGGTGTCATTAACTCTGCAAGCCATGTTGTAGGTATCTTTACTGGTCACATTTCGGGTGCTGGTGCCCTGACTTTAAACTCGCTTGGCACAACAGTCATTACCGGTAATAACTCTTACAGTGAAGGAACCTTTCTTTCGAATGGGATTTTACAAGTGTCTGGACCAAGCCCGTTGGGAACCGGATCTGTTGTTTTGAATGGTGGAAGCTTAGAATGGATCGACAATGGTCTTTTGAATCCTGACATCTCTTTCGTTGCCGGCACAACGATCACCACACCTAGAGGAATAACTGCTAAATTAGGTGGAAAATTATCCGGCGGTGGAAACTTTGTAAAAGAGGGTGAAGGAACAGTTGTTCTTTCAGGCTCCAGCTCTTTAACAGGTGCTACAACAATAGCGAAGGGTCAATTGGTGGTGGATGGTTCTTTAACTTCAAGTCCTATCACCATCAACCCAAGCGCTATTTTAAAAGGGACCGGTAACGTCGGGGACGTGAATGTCATCGGAGTTTTACGACCTGGCGACAGCAACTCTACAGGCACTTTGCATGCGCAACAGGTGACCTTTCAAGGTGGATCTGTATTCAGACCAACTGCCGATGGTTCTTTAACAAGCATGCTTGATACAACTTCTATTACCATCATGCCAAATGCGATTTTAGATCCATTTCTCGATCCATTTTTGCCAAAAACTTACACCATTGCTCAAGGCCTTGTTTCAGGGTCTCAATTTATACTCGGTTATTCCGGTACAGCTCTTTTTCCAGTTCGATTGATTCAAAATTCCGATTCGATCTTGCTGTCGGTCACTCAAACTCCGTTTAGTGCTCTACTACCAAGAGGCAATGCGCTCAACATTGCAGAATGTTTTGCCACGCTTCCAACTTCTTCCGATCTAACGGCTGTATCAGCAGTCATTTACCTTCTGCCTCCATCAGCTCTAGAGTCTGCCTTTGCTCAATTTGACACCTCTTTTTACAATGCCATTACCTATGTAGAAGAAGCGGTCATGTATAGGACAAGAGCCATTTACACCTCTCACTCACAAAACAGACGTTTCGAGGGAGATGCCTTGTGGTCAGTTTGGGGAACAGGTTTTGGTGAAAGCATCCACCAACACAGATTGGGCAACGATAGAGGACAAAGTGGATATGATAACCACCTAACAGGGTTTGTAACCGGTATTGACGGGTGGGCTTTAAATCACCTATTAGTCACCGGAGGTTTTTCATATGGCCATAGTGCAGCCAATTGGAATCAGGTGAATGCCTCAAGCGGTGTCAAAAGCTATACCGGGTTTCTTGGTTCCACTTGGTTTGGACAAAAGTTTTCTGTCGATGGTTACATGAGCTATACCTATCACGAAGCTCGTGGCCACAGAAAAATCTACATTTCTCCAACCAACTTAATTACACCCCCTGTTAACAGCCACATTCCATTCGAAATGTTTGGGGCAAGCATCGATCGGAAGTTATATGAGACAAGCCATGCTGACAGCGGCACCTTTCACTTAGGCGGATTGTATGCTGATCCATTGCAAGCTGGCTTTTCTTTCCTCTCTTTTGCAAATCTTGACTACTTTGTCGTAAGCCAAGACACGTTTGAAGAAAAAGGTGGAGGCGTTCTCGACATGGCTCTCCGATCCAAAACAAGCGACCTCTTACGTCCAGAGGTAGGAATTGGAATTGGGTATCTATTTTCGGCCTACGAAATGAACAACTTCTTTGCAAATGCAACCATCGGGTATGTCCATGAATTCCGTTTTTCAGGCCGTGGAACCCCTACAACATTTGCAGGCGATGCGTGCCAATTCCAGCTTTATGGCCTGTTCCCCCAACAAAATTTTGTAACGACCTCCATCGAAATTGGGGCAGCGAATCTCTATAATTTTAGTCTATCACTTAACTACACAGGGATTTTTGGATCCCACTATGTCGACAACGGCGGACAACTGGAACTCACTTACCTTTTTTAAACTATGAGCAAAAGAAAACAAATACACGTCACTTCGACTCGATTCCAACCTCTCTCTCTTCTTATGAGCGGGGGTGATCTAGATCCGTTTAAGAAAGCAAAGAAGGTTGCATCCCCTTTTCTTCTCACTTTGTGCTGCCTTGTAAGTAACCAACTGTCTGCAGAAGAGGCAATCACTAACCAATCCTTTAAAGCTGGGCCAATTACCTTTGTCGACAATGGCAATTCGGTCCTCCATTTAGTTGGCAGTGATATGTATTCTAATGCTATTCACCTTCCCTTCAACGGAACAATTAGGTCTGGCAGTGGGACTACGAACACACTTTCTGGCCCTATACTAGGTTCCGGCACCCTCATCTTTGGTGGAGCAGATAAAAGTAGTTTTTTAACAATTACAAATGACGCAGGGACACATTTCAAAGGTGGGGTGCAAATTGATAGCGGGGTTCTAAACGTCTCTGGCAGACAGCCTCTCGGCACAGGGCAGATCACTATTTTTGGAGGAGTTCTAAGTTTTCCGGCCAACAGCACAACGCATTTATCAAATGGCATTGATCTATTAGGAGTCGCTGCTGGGCAAGAACCCATTGTCATTCCATCAGGAGCAACTACTAGACTGACAGGGCAACTTAAAGCAAGCGCACCCTTTAGTTTCAGCGGTCCAGGTTCTCTCATTTTAGACAGTTCTGACGGAAACTTCTTTGCAGGCGGATTTTATCTACAAGATGGTGGAATGATCCAAACTTCCGGGCAAAACCCACTTGGTGACTCATCAAATCAGTTCTATTATGAAGGCGGCGAGATTTCCTTCACAGGAGCAGGAAACTACCCTAACGGATTTACTTTCAATAACGGCGCCACCATCCAAATGACCAACCAATCGGTCAATACGATTACAGGTAGTATTAATGGCAATAGTCCGATAACTCTTGAAGGAGCCGGCAGTATCCTTAATCTCTTAGGACAGAACTCTAGCTATACAGGAGAATGGAACTTAGTCAGCGGCACTCTAGCCACTGATCAGATTGATGGCCTTGGTAGAGCCGGCACAGTCAACTTTCATGGAGGAGCTCTAGCACTTCTAGCCAGCCTTCCTTTCGCGACACCTATAAAACTTGTCGTTAATGAAGCAGGCGGAACTGTTATCCTCGAAGCAGGCACAAGCTCTCGCTTTTCGGCAAACGGACCAAGCTCTATTTCAGGAAACGGCTTTTTAGCAATAACTGGAAGGCAGAATGAGGGCGATATAGGCACAGTTGATCTAACCTATGTAGACACTTCTACTTTTACAGGGACTTTTGGCATACAAACTGGCGCCAACCTTAAACTCAGCAGCCCAAATCAATTGAATGGTCGAGATATTCTCTTTAATGGCGGACTCCTCACTTTAAATAGCACCTCAGCCACCTACTCCAATCCAATGAGGCTTGATGGGCATGGAGGCACGATCGTGCAGACAGGCGCCTTAAACACGCTTTCAAGCAACATTACAGGTTCAGGTCACCTCACCTACAATGGTAAAGGCACTTTGAATCTGACAGATTCAAATCTCCATACGGGAGGAACTACCGTTACAGGTGGTATCATAATCCAAACAACCGGAACTAACCCGCTAGGAGCAGGCCCTGTTAACTTCAACGGCGGACACATCACACTAACTGGTCCAAGTGCTTTTTCAGGGCCTCTCGCTTTTAACAAAGCCGCCCATCTATTACTCAATAACACAGCTGTCTTTTCAGGCCCTCTTTCCGGATCCGGTGGATTCATGTTGGATGGCGGCGGAACTTTAACTGTCTTCAGCACCAACAACACCCACTTCACCGGCCCAACAACTTTAACTTCGGGAACACTTGTCACAGCTGGAAATGCACCTCTTGGAAAGGGCGTCATCATTTTGAAATCCAATGGACACCTTGTGCTGACAGGCAACACAAATCTGCCTAATACCCTCCTTTTAGCAGAAAACGGAACCATTCACACCGAAGCCGGAACAACCACGCTAAATGGGAATGCAGCAGGAATTGGTCATGTAGGGCTAACTAAAACAGGTTTGGGAACACTTGTATTCAATGGAATCAGCGGTTATTCAGGACCAACGAACATCTCAAGTGGGGCTTTTGTCTTAAATGGCTCCTTGATGAGCCACGTGTTTGTCCATGCAGGTACAACCTTGCACGGAACCGGTACCATGACAAACACGCTGAATGTCTCAGGCACTGTATCTCCTGGAAATGGTGTAGGCACTTTGACAGCCGGTAATGTGATCTTCCATCCAAATTCAACTCTTCAAGTGTTGGCCGATCGGACAAATAGAAGCAATTTGCTGTCCGTCGGAGATGTAACGATCGATCCAACAGCGCGCCTCGTCGCTACAATTGACCCAACCTTTGCAGGTCAGTACGTTGTCGTGCAGTCGCTTGAAGGCTCGGTAACAGGTCAATTTGCCCCTCTGTTTTATCAAACACCTCGTTTAACTATTTCAACGCTCTATTTGCCTCAAGCAGTATTGTTAGATGTAAGCTTCGTCCCCTACGCCAAACTGTTACGTTCAGGGAATCTGCAAAATATTGCAGCCTGCTTCGATCAGGCTGCCCTCAATCAAACACCCGATATGATCAGTGTTCTAGACACATTGAATTCTTTGACAGTGGGTCAATTACCAGCTGCTTTTAGTCAATTAGATCCGTCGGTTTACAATGTGCTATCTTTTGCAGAAGAATCGGTTTCTGAAAAAGTGAGAAACACCTATACACAGCACATCTACGAGCGGGTTTACGACCCAGAATTTTTAAACGATATGTTTGTCACCTTCTTCGGAGAAAAGGTACACCAAGATTCGTTTGATCCGATTCCTTCAAGAAGCGGTTACGACGATGTTTTTAGTGGATTTTTGTTAGGATTTGACCGATTTTTAGACCCCGATCTAATAGCAAGTGCCGGTTTTTCGTACGCAAGAAGCCGTGTGAATTGGAGCCATGCCCCTACCAAAAGCACTATCGATAGTTACACAGGTTATATTGGGGCCTCTTGGTTAACCACAAACCTCATCGTAGATGCATATGGAAGTTATACACTGCATGCGGCAAAAGGCTCTCGTTCGATTTTCATTGAGCCAAACTTGCCAACTGCGGGCTCCCCGTTTCCAGCTGCTAGCACTACACCAATCGATCGAAAGTTGACATTCAAGGGCGATGGAGAATGTTACACAGCCCATCTTGGCGGTATCTCTAAGCAATTTGTTAACCACACGCCTTTTTATCTTTTGGCTTACTTAGACATCGATTACCTATGGATTAAGCAACAAGAATTTACAGAACAAAATGGGGGCGTTTTAAGCCTTCAGGTTCAAGAAAAAACAGCAGACCTTTTACGGCCGGAATCTGGTATTGGCTGTGGCTATGCAGGTTCGATCTTAAGTGGAGAAAAAGCTTTCATTGAAGTGGATGTCGCCTATGTAGGGATGTTCCGCTTCCAAGGACAAAAAACCAAAGCAAGTTTTGTAGACAATGATTGCATCTTTCATGTGAAAGGGATACAACCTCACCATACCTTGGTAAGGCCCACAGTCCGCTTTGGGATATCAAGTTCGCTCGGATTTGATGTGGCCTTCAACTATAGCGGCTCTTTTGGCAATCGCTACAGTGAAAATGAAGGGAAAATTGAACTTACTTATTTATTTTAATTGGAATGGAAACGGGAACGGAAAAAATGAAAACGAAACAGCTGAGAGATTTTCTAAACGATCACCACTTCATTGAGGAGATAGCTCCACAACGTCCAAGAAAAAATCGGCTGTCTCTTTTATTGACCCTTCTTGCTTTTTCTACTCCCCTAGCAGCCGGAACCTATGCTGTGACGACCTCACAAGATGGTGGCGCAGGCAGTTTGAGAAACTCCATCCTTTCGGCCAACCAAGATTCAAAGCCAAGCCTTATCCTACTACCAAGCGGAGCAAAACTTGTCCTGAATGGGCCGCTGTACATGAATTCGGCCTCCCCAATAACCATCAGAGGATCTGTAGAAAGCCCCACTGTCCTGGATGGACAACATTTATCGCGTCTTCTTTTTATAAACCCTGCTCTTTCAAAAAGCCCACCTCTCAACGTTGAAAATCTCATCATACAAAATTTTGCAGCCACAGGATTTGCAGGAGGATTCGCAGGAGGTACCGGTGGCGCTGGTGGCGGTAGCCCCGGTGTAGGGGGAAGCCTCTATCTTGCTCCTGGTCAACAGATGAGCTTCACAAGCGTAACTTTTCAAAATAATACAGCCACTGGGGGAAGTGGAGGTAGTACTAATCAAACTACTAATGCCCTAACTGCTGGTGGCGGGGGCGCTGGAGCTGGAGGAGCCGGAGGGAATGCAAACGGATTTACAACGGGAGCTGGCGGAGGCGGAGGTGGCAGCCTAACTTCTACCGGCTTTGCAGGCGGTAACGGAGCGAGTGCTGGTGGGGGTGGGGGCGGTTCAGACCAAGCTTCAGGCGCTTCCTCTTCCGGCAACGATGGAGGAGCGGGGGCTCAAGGAAGTGTCGGAACGGCGGGAACAGGAGGAACGTCCCTTTCTCAAGACGGTGGAACAGGAACGGGAACGTCAGGCGGTGGTGGTGGCGGACTATCATCGGGCGGTCTGGCCGGAAGCGGTGGAGGAACGACTCCAGTTGCTTTAGCTCCAAACCAAGTCGGTGGTGGTGGGGGAGGAGCTTCAAATAGTTCAACTCCGCCTGCGAATGGGGGAAGTACCACCTTAGGGACACTTTACGCAGGAGGTGGCGGTGGTGGTGGAGCCAATAGCACTTTCAATACTGCAGGATCGGGAGGAAATGCCGGCGCCTTTGCCGGAGGTGGCGGCGGTGGCGCATTCGGCGATGGAACGACGACTGGCTTTGGTGGAACGGGAGGTTTTGGAGGAGGGGGAGGAGGCCAAGGCAATACTGGAGGCGAAGGTGCTGCACTTATGGCCCCTGGAGGTTACGGTGGCGGAAACGGAGGCCTTGGCCAAATTAACGGAGGTGGTGGTGGTGGCGGAGCAGCTATGGGGGGAGCCTTTTTTGTGGACGGTGGAATTGGCACCACGACCGGGGCCATCCTTAATTTAACTGACGTCAGTTTCAACAATAACACTGTTACACCTGGAGCAGCTGGTTTTGGTACCAGTGAAATCAATAATGCACAGCCTGGATCAGGGCTTGGACAGGACATTTTTGTAACAACAGGAGGTACCGTCAACATCTCATTCAATAACGTTAATTCGATCTCATTGAATTTGGATGGAGACCCAAATGCAAGGTCCGGTGGACTTGTCAGCCCAACGTCGGGTGGTATTTTTGCAGCGATTGCCCCCACATCAGCTCTTACAAGCGCAACAATCCAATTCCTTAACAACTCTGCCAATTATCTTTGCCCTCTCAATATAGGAAACAATGTCACTTTAGAGATTGCAGCAGATGGGGCACTTGGCGCCCCAACAAACACCCTAAACTTAGGAAATAACACGACCATTGATCTTTCCGGAGCAACTACAACATTTGGAGCGGGACGCGTCTGGAGTTTAAGTGGGACAACAACACTTTTTGATGGTGTGAATCTGGTCGTCAATTCCCTTCTGCAAGATGGCACCTCTACAGGTTCGCTGATCATTAGCGACACATCTGCGACCTTTACAAATGCTAATACCTATACCGGCGGCACAACCATCTCGAATGGCAGCGCTGTGACCATCAGCGCTGACAATAATTTAGGTGCGGCGACAGCCCCTGTGACTTTTAATCAAGGCACTCTCACATTTACTCCTGCCACCTATGTTAGCACTAGGCCTTACATTTTCACCGGAAATGGCACCATTACTCCCGGCGCTACAAGTTTAACGCTGACCGGTCCTCTTTCAGGTGCAGGAACCGTTACTTTAGGAACAGGCGGCAATTTTGTCGTCACCGCAAACGCAACAACATCACTCAATGGCACTGTTGTGTTGTCAAACGAGAATGTTTTCTTATCAGGAAGCAATCCGTTGGGAGTCGCTACTCTTCAAGTCAGCAACCCCGACAATTTAACCTTAACAAGTGCAACAACCCTCCCCAACCCAATAAGCTTTTTCAACACATTGAATCTTAATACAACTTCGGGTTCAAGCCAAATGACAGGGCCTTTTTCAGGGTCTGGGAATATCACTTACAATGGGACGGGTGGAAGCACTTTGCTTATTTCACCGAGCACTAATAACACAAGCTATACCGGTATCTTTGCCATGGATCAAGGCAACCTTACCGTTTCTGGTACCAATCCATTAGGGGTTGGTGAATTAGAATTCAATGGCGGCACACTCAATTTTTCCGGTGCGAATACTTTGATTGGAAACGGAACAGTGGCAGTGGCATCAAGCACTGTCTTTAATGCACCTTCAGGGTCTTTTACCACAATTACCGGAGTACTTACTGGGACACCTACTACGACCTTCAATGGGTCGGGAACCGTTCGATTTACTAACGCTAATAGTACTATTGGAGGAACTCTCAATTTAGATAACAGCATCACAATGCAAGTGACTGCCAACAATCCGGCAACATCTTCACCCACAGGCATTTTGGGCGATGCTACACTCAATTTTCAAGGCCCTGCAACTTTGGAGTTTTTGACTCCAGGAGGTGCCTATAGTGGCACGTTGAATAACTCTCTTACATTTAGCGCACTCGGAGCCGTCCTTCTACCTGATGCAAATACTACAACAACCATCACAGGTCAACTCACCGGAACGGCCGGATATTCTGTAGGAACACCAGCTGGCAACCAAACAGGCACCATTGTCTTAGCCAATAACAACAATACAGTCACCGGAACTATCCAACTCAACACCGGCACCTTGTCCGTGCAAGGGCCAACCTATTTAAGTAATTCTGCCACACCATCGCCCATTACCTTCAATGGGGGCACCTTACAAGTGACAGGAAGTAATCTAAGTCCGGCATTTGCAGATAACATCACTGTCAATCCATCCCTTTCAGCTTCTCCCTGGGGAGGAACCCTGTTACTCAATAGTGGGACAAACAATAATTGGGGTGGAACAATCGTCGGCTCTCCCCTTCAAGTCATTGGCGGAGGTACTCTGAATCTCACTAAAGCAGGCAACACTTCTACCTTTTACGTTAACGCTTCAACGCTTACAGCTGGATCCCCTGCTCTTTTAGGAACCGGCGATATCCATTTACAAAATCAAGCGGTACTAGATTTAACTGGTCTCACAGCCAGTGCTTACCCAAATAACCTCTTTATGGATGCAGGTGGAGGGGTGATTGAAACGACTGCCACTGGCACTTCTTTGACAGGCCCCATCGGCGGAGTAGGTTCGTTAACTTATGATGGACCCGGCACTTTGATCATTACTAATAATAGCTCGTATCAAGGTGGCACGTTGCTTAACGGAGGTTTATTACAAGTCTGTGGCAGTGGCCCTCTTGGCACAGGTTCCATCCAATACAATGGTGGAAATATAGAGGTGACCTGTAGCTCAACTCTTCCCAACGCTCAAATCTTCAACTCTTCACCCACGATTACGATCGATTCTGGCACTAGCAGTACCTTCACAGGCAACTTAAGCGGGCCTGGAGGCTTTACTAAAGCTGGCAACGGTACATTAACGTTGATTGGAAATGGTACTTACCTTGGCACAACCAATCTTTTAACTGGCCTTGTCCGCATTGCCGGAAGCACTGCTTTTGGGTTGGGCCCTTTGAACCTTTCTGGCGGAGCCTTGGAATTTATTGGTAACACCACACTTGGAAATTCAAGCTTTACATTGACTGCACCCACCACCCTTACAGTCGATCCCGGCGTCACTGCTATTATCACCCCCTCTATTTCAGGAAACGCTGCTGCTACTGTTGTGAAAAATGGAACAGGCACTCTTGTTTACAATGGGAATAACACCTATTTGGGCGCTACTTCCGTGACACAAGGGACATTGCAAGTCAACGGAACATTGTCTGGCAGCGCAACAACAACACTGGTTAGTGCCGGCGCCACCATCAGCGGCACAGGGACTACAACTGCCTTAGATGTGTTTGGCACAGTGGCACCCGGAAATCCGACAGGCACTTTAACGTCAGGCGGTGTCACATTAGAAGATGGATCTAATTTTGCCACCACCATCAACGGCCCAAACTTTAGCGCTTTGCAAGCTAATGGAAATGTATCGATTGGCACCGGTACTTCTTTATTAGCAAATATCATGAACGTAACACAATCTTCCTACACGGTCATCAACGCGTCAGGAGCTGTTTCAGGAACATTCACAAATGTACCTGTCGGAACTGCCCGATTCCCCCTGACGGTGACTTATACACCTCATACGGTCACATTGAACTTCAATGAAATCCCTTTCTCAGGCCTGCTTCCTAGAGGGAATTTACAAAATATAGGGTTTTGTTTCGACCAACTCACTGCCAACCCCACCGCACCCGATCTTATTGCCGATCTAAGCACTTTAAATAACCTTACTCAAGCCCAGATTGAATCAGCTTTTAACCAGCTCGACCCTTCGTTGTACAATGTGTTAGTGCTAGCACAACAATATGCGGCACAAACCACACGTTGGATTTTCTCACGCCATTCTTACGATCGGCAGTTTGACCCTCAATTCTTAGGTGGTCTCTGGTCAGATGTTTTTGCCGGAAGGATCGATCAAGAAAATGCAGGAGGAGGTCAGGCCTTATCTGGTTACAAAGATACAATTTACGGAGCTGTTGCAGGTATTGATAGATGGGTAGGAAGTGCCGTTGTTTCTGCAGGAGGTTCTTTTACAAGAAGCCAACTTCGCTGGTCTGATGCTAATACTGCTTTAGCTAGTATGAACAGCTATACCGGCTTCATTGGCATGACAACCTTTTCAAACCCAGCGGTGTTCGATCTGTACGGAAGTTACACCTATAACGATGTGACAGGTTCAAGAGACATTTACGTTCCTGCCGGAGTTTCAGTGCAGTTGACACCTGTTTCTTACCCGGCCATCAACAAACACATCCAATACCAAAATCAATCTTCTGTCTTCACAGGACATTTGGGCGTACTTTCAACCATACCAATACCTAACACCACCATTTTCACTTTAGCCTTTGGTAATTTCGATTATCTTTTCGTTTCTCAACATCCTTTTACAGAAACGGGGGCAGGCTCTTTAAATCTCAATATCCATGCGCAAACAAGCGACTTGCTTTTGCCAGAGATTGGAACGGGCATAGGTTATTACACTTCTGTTGCCGGCCAAGGAAACCTCCTTATCGATTTCCGGATCAGCTTCATCAAAGAATTTCGATTCTCCGGCAGAAACTTAAACAGCAACTTTGTTGGAAGCAGCTGCATGTTCTCTGTCGATGGATTGTTTCAGAACAATGGTTTGATTTGCCCTTCTCTGCATATCCTGATCAACGGAGTTTCTGGTGTTGACCTTTCATTCGATGTTAAAGGGGCCTATTGGGGCCGCTACGCAGAGACAACAGGAAAAATGGAATTCCTCTACGCCTTCTAACAGGGCCGTTGTCCAAATCTAACCTTGCCCTTGCCCGTGCCCGAAAAAATTTTTAACTCCATTTTTGCTTAAACAATAAGGCAAAAAAAATCCCTTAATTAAGAATTCGGGCAAGGGCACGGGCAGGGGCAAGGGCACGTTTAAAACTTGTGCATAATACCAATCGTAACAGCACATTTGGATCGACGAAAAAGAACTTTCGCCATATTCTCGAACAGTGTAAAAAAAGACAATTGATTGGACTAGAGATGCGTAAAGAACTCGAAAAGAAACACAGCAAAAATTGCCTTTTAGGAAATTGCCACTTTGAAGAAATGGAGCTTTTGCCCTCTAGGAAAAGAAAGCTTCTCACTCCCCTCTTTTTAACCCTTCTTTGTTTTGCGTCACCTGTCAGTGCGGGCACCTTCAATGTCACCGATACTTCAGATGATCCAAATGCAATCAATGGAGGTGCAGGCACCCTTCGAAACGCTATCTTAATGGCAAATCAAGACTCAAGCCCCAGCATCATTTTATTGCCCAACAACACGTCGATCAATTTACAAGCCACGTTGCCGCTCATCTCTTCTTCCATTACATTTATTGGAATGGGTCCAGAGCCTTCTGTGATCAACGGACAAGGCAAATACCAAGTGTTTCCTCTTGATTGCCTCCAACCTCCAAATCAAATTATCAGTCAAAATTTGACAATCATTAACTCGACAAGAAACGGCTCGAACGGAGGCGGAACAGGACTACCAAATGGTGCCGGCGGCGGCGGCGGAAGTCCTGCTCTTGGTGGTGTGATGTACGTTTCTCCTGGCACCACTTATACGGCCAGTAGTATGACCTATACTGGGAACAGCGCTATAGGTGGAATGGGTGGAAGTACAGCCTCAGTAACCCAATTCTATTCCTGTGGAGGTAATGGAGGGGCAGGCCCCGGAGGCGATGGAGGGACTTCAGGAACAAATCCGGCCAAAGCTGTCATAGGAGGCTCTGGGGGTGGGGGGGGCACACCAACAACAAGCAGCTTTAATGGCGGATCGGTTACTGAATCTTATGATGCAGGGGTACCGCAGGGAGGAGGAGCAGGAGGCGGAGGGGCATCTCCTAGCCAAAGTGGTTCCCCCCCAACTATCCCTAACGCAACCACACCCCCTGCTCCACCTGTTTATGCAAGTGGTGGAGATGGAGGCTCTAATCCAGGTTCTGGGGCAGTTTATCCAAATTATAATGGAAGAAATGGCACTGGCAACCAAGGCGGGGGAGGAGCAACCAGCTTCGGCCCACCAAGCAATCAAGGCGACATAACCCCTCAGGGTGCAGGAGGGTCTGCTGTTTGCGGTGGTGGAGGCGGAGGCGCCTCTAACGCTACTTTTGAACCAGGTACATCACTTGGGCCTCCAGTCGGAGGATCTAGCACCAATGGAACTGCAGCACCCTATTTTGGCGGCGGCGGCGGTGGCGGCGGAGGAAGTGCCGGAGAGACGGTCCCAGAAGGTATCACCGGAGATGGCGGGAATGGGGGTACATACGGAGGTGGAGGCGGAGGCGGCGAAGGAGGCACAGGCGGCGGCACCGGCTTTCGCGGCAGTGGAGGTACCGGTGGTTTTGGGGCTGGTGGAGGTGGCCAGGGATCGCAAAACGCTTTTGTAGGAGTTATCTCTAGTGCGAGCGGTGGATATGGGGGTGGTATTGGTGGAAGTGCATTCAATACGGGGCTAGGCATGATAGGCGGAGGCGCAGGAGGCGGTGGAGCTAGCTTTGGCGGAGTCTTCTACGTGGACAATGCCTATAATGGAGCAGCAACCACTTTATCATTAACTGACGCCACTTTTTCCGACAATTCGGCTGTAGGCGGTAGTGCAGGAATACCAGGAGGAACAGGACCTGGTGCAATTGCCGCTACAAATGGCTTAGGCTACGGCCAAGACGTCTTCATTACCTCTGGGGCACAGTTTAACTACACTTTCAGCACTATCAGTGCAGCCAGCGTCAATTTAGCAGGAGATGGCAACCAACGTTCCAACAGCAGCGTTCCTTGGACAGTGGGAGGTCTCACAGTATCTGGGCCTGGCACTTTGACATTAACCAATACCGATTCTCCTAATGGAGCCAATTACACAGGTTCTACCGCTATTATTGGCCCCGCAACGCTCTCGATTAGTCAAGATGCACAATTGGGCAATGTGACTAACGGCTCTGGAACAGTGTACTTTCAAGGAACCTCTTCACCCACCTTATTAGTCACTGCAAGTACTTCAGCGACACGTGCTTTTAACCTAAGCACTGCAAGCAACAACACCATCTCTACCAATTCAGGTGTAATATATGGCATCAGCGGAATTGTGAGTGGCGGAGGACCGCTAGTCATCGCTGGCAATGGCCAAGTCAATTTAACCGGCACCTCAAACACGATAGGCACCGTCACGATTGATCCTAATACTACTTTGGGGCTGCAAGCCAATGGCAGCATAACGGCCGGTCAAACCGTGAACCTTATTGGAACTGTAAAGTCTATAGGATCTGCCCTCAACTTGAATAACCCAATCACTGTTTCAGGTAGCAGTCCGACTGTAAATGCGTCTAGCGCTGGCATCACTTTAACTGGCCCTATCTCAGGCAGTGCTACCCAACTTCTATTAGAGGGCACAACCATTGCTGTAGCCCCAACATCCGGACCAAACACCTACTCTGCACCCACCCTTTCAACAGTCATCACCTTGCAGAGCTCTGGAACCAATCCCTTTGGAACAGGCACATTGACTTTGGGCGGAACAACAACCGCTTGGCATTTAACAGCTGCAAACACCCTGTCGAACCCTATCAACTTTCAAAACAATGTAGCCCTTGTCGCACAAGCTGGAGCAAGTACTTTTTCTGGCTCTCTAAGTGGTGCTGCAACTGTCAACTATAGTGCCACTGCCGGCAGTCTATCGCTGACACCCACAACTAACAGCAACGGCTTTACAGGAACGTGGATCAATACAAGTCAGCCGCTCTCCATTGCAGGGACAAGCCCTTTGGGCGGAGCATCTGCCACTTACATTCTGACAGGAACCTCTCCTTCGACAAGGGTAACTGGCAATACCACGGCACCCAATACAATCTCAATAGATACAAATTCTACCCCTACATTTACAGCTACAGCCGGAACCACAGGGACTTTCTCCGGTGTGATCAAAGATCGGAGTGGCAACACCGGGAAAGTTACCTTTCAAGGATCCGGAGCATCGAGTGTGACGCAATTGACAGGAGCTAACACCTTCACTGTCGGAGCAGGCAACACCGTCGATTTGGCCAATCTCACCATGCAAGTCTCCGGCACTAGCCCTTTTGGAGCTGCTGCCAACACAGTGACAATGAACGGCGCTAACCTTGAATTCATTGCAAACTCGACGATTAACAATAATCTCATTTTAGGAACTACGCCCAATGCCATCATCGCAGATACAGGAACAACCAATTCCTTAGCGGGCGGCATCACAGGAACAGGCTCAAGCTATAGTGTTGGGCTTACAACGGGATCAGAAAACGGGATTATCACCCTCAATGGGCCCACAACCGGTGCCCCAGCAATCACGTTCAACCAAGGAACATTGCAAACTCCTTCTCCGGCAAACCTTGGGACAGGAGCACTAACCTTTTCTGGTTCGGGCGGCAACTTAGAATTGACAGGTACTGGATCAACCTACACCAACACTATAGCTGTTGATCCGTCGACCACAACAAGTCCTTTTGGCGGTTCTATCATTTTAGACCCTTCCACAACCAATACGTGGTCCGGGGTCATTTCAGGGAGCTCTCCTCTTGGCATCCAAGATACAGGGACTTTAGCGTTAACAGGCGCAAATGGTGCTTTCTCCGGTGGTTTTTACATCAATCAGGCGACTGTCCAAACAGCAAGCCCTGCCAACATCGGAACAGGTACCATCAATCTTTCTAACTCTGGAACGCTTGAGCTAACCACTGCCGGTCAGACTTATACCAATAATTTAGCGTTAGGTGTAGGCGGCGGAAACTTACAATTAGACACCGGTCTCACCACTTGGACCGGAACTCTTTCTGGCACAACTCCCCTCTCTCTTTTAGGAACAGGGGCATTGCAGTTATCCGGAAGTCATAATGCCGCTTTTTCCGGCGGGATTAACATCAATTCCGCAGGACTTGGGGTTACCACCGCAGCAGATTTAGGAACCGGACCCGTTGGAATCAATGGTGGCGCTCTTGTCCTGCTTGGCACAGGTCAACATTTTTCCAATTCTATTAATCTTAGTGCTAATGGAGGGGTCATTGGTGCAGATGGAGCTGTCAATACACTAGCAGGAACAATTTCTGGTCCTGGAGGATTGACACTTCCTGGTCCTGGCACCCTCATCATTACTGGGACCAACAGTTATCAAGGGGGAACCAACCTCGATGGAGGCAATGTTGAAATTTGCGGTTCAAGCCCACTTGGCGTAGGAAATATTACTTTCAACGGGGGTGATTTGGAAATCACTTGCAGCACTATCCTCCCCAACAACTTAGTATTCGCCACAAGCGGTTCAATCACCACCGATGCAGGGACTACTTCGTCTCTTACCGGTTCAATTTCGGGTGCGGGTAGCTTTACAAAACTTGGCTCTGGAACGTTGGGTATCAATGGCAGCAGCCCTAGTTTTTCCGGTCCATCTTTTATCGATGCAGGTTTAATCCAGCTCTGTGGAATCAATCCCCTAGGAACAGGTCCTATCACTTTTGACGGCGGAAATGTAGAGTTCACTTGCAGCTCTTTCCTCTCAAATCCCAGTATCGTGTTGCTCATGACAACAACGTTTATTGCAGATCCTCAGACAGTAACGACAATCACCTCTCCCATTTCAGATGCGCCCTCGGGTTTTATCAAAAGCGGTGCAGGCACGATTATTTTAACTGGCGCAAACACCTATACGGGTCCCACCCTTGTTACAGCAGGTACTCTTGAAATTGATGGGACTTTGCCCAATAGTGCAACCACTGTTTCCTCGGGAGCAACTTTAAGCGGAATCGGTACAGTCAGCACAGTGGATGTGTTTGGCACATTGGCTGCCGGCAACCCCACCGGCACATTAACCACCACCAAAACCACTTTTGAAAATGGTTCAACGTTCAAAGTGCTTCTGAATGGATCGCCTTATAGCAATCTTGCTTCAACAGGTAACGTTTCAATCCTTCCAGGATCGACCCTCTTGCCTATCTTAAACCCCTATTTACCGATGACCTATACCATCGTCGATGCTACAGGGTTTGTAACAGGTAGATTCTTACCTATCTCAGCTGGCTCTGCTCGTTTTCCAGTTACGGTTCGATACGACCGTCACACAGTGAAACTGACAGTCAGCGAAGTGCCGTTTGCTAACATCATCGCGGTCGGTAACATCCATAACATCGGAGTCTGCTTTGACTCGTTGATAACAAATATCACTCCTGAATTACAGGCAGATTTAAACATTTTAAACGGCCTATCGACTTCTGAAATCGGGACAGCTTTTGAGCAATTTGATCCTGGTATTTACAACGCTATCTTCTACGCTGAAGAATCGGTCGGAGAGAGGGTCAGAAATATCTATACCCAACACGGGTTTGACAGACAATTTGATAACTGCTTTCAAGGCGGCATCTGGACAGCCTTCTACGGAGAAGAAATTCAGCAGCACAAGCTAAAAGATGGTCAAGCTTTTAGCGGCTATAAAGATAACTTCAACGGAGTGGTCACCGGCTTTGATGTTTTATTACCAAATAATGGACTTGCATCAGCCGGATTTGCATATGCCAAAAGCAAAATGCATTGGACAGATGTTAAAGGCGCCAACGCCAATATCGAGAGCTACACCGGCTTTATTGGAGGCACATGGTACATGTTCCCCTTCATGGTTGATGCTTTTGCAAGCTACACACGGAACGTGGCAAGAGGAGAGCGTGCTATTTTCATAGGCCCATCCACAGAAGTGCCTCTTCCTATCAATACCCCTTTCCCAATTGAGACCTTTACCACACCGATTGTCAAATCGATTTCGTATACAAACAATTCAACACTCTACACTACCCATATCGGCATGATTTCCAAACAGGAGATCTTCTGCCGCAACTTTTTTGCCATCTCCTATGGCAATTTAGACTACCTCTTCGTGAAAAGAGAACCTTTTAACGAAATAGGTGGTGGTGCAACCAATCTGTCAGTCCATGGTAATAGCAGCGACTTCCTACGACCTGAACTTGGCTTTGGTGTAGGGTTTATCCAACCCGTTATCCATTGTGGAGTGATTACCGGCGATGTTCGAGTTGGTTTTGTTAAAGAACTCCGTTTCATTGGCCACAGCACAGTTGCTAACTTCACAGGGAATGGCTGCAATTTTACTGTCGGAGGCCTATTTCCAAGGCAGAACTTGGTTTCTGCATCAGTCAATCTCTTACTTACAGGCGCCTTTGGCTTCGACTTGGCTTTCGACTTTGAAGGCCTATATGGAAGCCACTATGCGAGCAGCGCCGGTAAGGTGGAGCTAACTTACCTGTTCTAATATGTTCTCAGAGTCTTTTATCCTGTTCATTGCCTCCTTTTTTGCAGGATTGTTAGGCTCTATGTCGGGACTTGGAGGGGGTTTGATCATCGTCCCCCTCCTTCTGTACGGGTTTGATGTGCCCCTCCTGTATGCTGTGGGGGCAAGCTTATTATCTGTCATCGCTACTTCGATCGCCACAACAGCTACTCTTCTTCCCCGAAAGCTTACCCACATCCATTTAGGCATCTTTTTAGAAACAGGGTCTGTTCTTGGAGCCATCTTTGGGGCTACCATTGCAGCTTTAGTGCCAACAAAGGCCATTGCCCTTATCTTTTCTTTCGTCCTTTTCTATTCTGCCTACCAGGGTTTTCGCGGCCCTCCCCTCCCCAAAGTTTTCAAGCCGGGCTATAAGTCTCCCATCGATTTTTCTTATGTCTACGAGGGGCAGAAGATGGAGGTCCATCACCCTTTTCTAGGATGGTTTTTGATGATGATAGGAGGGGTATTATCGGGTCTGCTTGGCATTGGCTCCGGTGTATTCAATGTTGTCATCTTTGAACGGCTCATGGGGCTGCCTCTTATCATTGCAACCGCCACATCCAGCTCGATCATCGGCATGACTGCTGCAGCAAGTGGGTGGATCTATTGGGAAAAGGGTTACATGAACCCTCAACTCATCACAGCTCTCATACCGGCTATCCTCTTAGGCTCCTTTGCCGGTGCTTACTTACTAAAATATGTTTCCAAAAACTTTATCAGAATTCTTTTTTCAGGTTTTGTCCTCTTAATGGGTCTTCGAATGCTATGGGGGGCCCTTTCATGATCACGACTGTCAAATGGACTCTTCTCACCGGGATTGCCTTTTCCCTTCTTCTCATTCTTTTCTCTTACCCCGAATGGGGCGGCTTTGTCCTCATCCTAACTCCCCTTTTTAGAAATTTTCTTTACGGGTGCTACAGTCTTTACACTCACGCTTTCCTCTTCTCAAGCTTTGCTTTTTTCACCCTTCTCATCATTTTGTTTACCTAAAAGACTCACCTAGTATAGAGTATTGATCACAACCTTGCCGCGGGGTGGAGCAGGGGTTAGCTCGTTGGGCTCATAACCCAAAGGTCGGAGGTTCGAATCCTCCCCCCGCTATTCAGAGGAAATTGCAAGACCTGCAATTTCCTCAATTTTTATTCTACGGCGGCATAGCTCAGTTGGTTAGAGCAACGGAATCATAATCCGTGGGTCGTTGGTTCAAATCCGACTGCCGCTATCCCTTTCTTCTCACATAACTCACTCTACTTCAGCAACTCTTGCTGCCCCTTCCTCCTCCAAAACAACCTTCACAGGCATTATGTCAGAACTTTTGTCAGGATTCCATGGGTTTGTGCTATCTTGTTTATTTATGGAGGTGTGGGATGCCAAGTGATTACAGCAAAGCAACAGAAGAGATGGTGCTTGATGAATTCAGGAAAAAAATAGACCAAGAAGAAGGAGTTGCTTCCTTTAAAAAATCAGAATCTCCTGACGGAATCATTCATACACAAAAAGGACAGCTCATAGGCGTAGAAGTCACTTCAGCCATGAGGACTGATGACTCCGCAAAAAAATCCAATGATAAAAACAAAGTAGCCATCTTTCTCAATAAATCTGGGCTTTATGACCCCAATGCCCCATCGTCTTCCGCTTTATCAGAAAGGTTTACAGGCGATTCCTACGTCCAAGGACTTCTATCAAAAATCCAAGAACGGATAAAAGAAAAAGAAGTAAATAAGGAGTACCGTGATTTCAAGACCAGATTCAACAAAAGTGTGTTGGCTATCTACTTGGACGATCCATACGTTGACTCTTGTACTTTGGAAAGAATCACCACACAAAATATCTTTTCCGACCTCTTGCAGCTTTTTGATGAAGCCTACTTGTATATTCGTTCCAATTATCACACCTCCCCTTTAGGCATAAAACACATTGGGGGTTTTTACCTTATTGGACAGACCAGGGGAGCCTAAATTTTAGATTCCACCTATATGATCAATAACATTCTTCATTCTACGAAAACAGTCATGTTTTTTATTTTAAACCAGAGGACATCCTGACAATATCCCTGACATTTCAGCATAATTGAATTCAACCAAACACTATCTACCTTGTAAATTCACTCATTTTTAGGCATACATGTTGCGGATTGACACTCCGCTACTTGTTTTGAAGCTAGCCATTTGGTATCATCTAATTTTATAAGAACCCATTCTCAATCATGCAATTATGAACAAGATCGGCCACATTCGCCATCGAAAAGACAAAAATGGCAACGACCGCTGCCAAATTATCATCGAAGTTTGGCGTGATGGTAAGAAATTCTATAAGTCAAAAACCTTCTCTTCAGAAAAAGAGGCAGTAAAATGGGGGCGCACCACACGCTACGAGATAGACAAAGGTTTGGTCTCTAAGGAAACCCTGAAGAACCGGAAGTTGTCCCACGCCATCGACAAATACATCTCTGACGTTCTCCCCCAAAAACCAAAAAATGCTCGCAACGTAGAGCAACACCTTCTGTGGTGGAAAGACCAAATAGGCCACCTCAACTTAAACGAAGTACCCCTAAGCGTAATCACTGAAGGCAGGGATAAACTACTCAAAGAGCCCTCACACAAAGGCAAAAAAAGAGCCCCAGCTACTGTTGTCCGCTACCTAAGCTCCCTTTCGACTCTATTTGAAACAGCAATTAAGGATTGGCACTGGATCGAAAAAAACCCTGTCAAACTGATTCGCAAACCCTCAGTGTCCAATTCTAGAGACCGCTTCTTATCAGAAGATGAATGCAAAAGACTTTTAGCCGCCTGCAAGGAAAGTCGGAACACTTATCTTTATTCGATAGTTGTTTTAGCCCTTTGCTCAGGAATGAGGCGCGGAGAACTGCTAGGACTTCAGTGGCGAGACATTGACTTCGAGAAAAAGCTAATCGTTTTACGAGAAACCAAAAACGGAACAACAAGATACATTCCTATGATTGGCCTCGCGGAACAAGTGCTAAAAATTATATTTGAAAACGAAACAATCATTGACCTAACTTACAACGTTTTCCCCAGCCTCAACTTAGATCGATACCTCGACATTCGAACGGCCTGGCAATTTGCCCTCAAAAGAGCCGAAATCATCGATTTCAAATTTCACGATCTAAGACACTCTTGTGGCAGTTTCCTACACATGAGCGGAGCTAACCAACGCGATATCGCCGAAATTCTAGGACATAAAGATTTGCGGATGACCTACCGATACACTCACCAAAGTAAAGAGCATTTGGCAGGAATAATGGAAGATGCAGCCAAGAAGTTTATTGGGGAAGCATCAGCTTGTACTGAAATTGCGCAAATTGATGAGCCACTCGCCTCCTAGGTCATTTTGATAGGCAACGGCTATGCGGAGAGCTTTTAGCCTCAAACAGCAATCCAATTGGCCCCCTTTTCGATCAAATAGCAAACTAATTCTTGGCGCACCTCTTTTGCTATCGTCAGAGGCGCCCTACCAGCATTATTTTTAATATTTAGATCAGCACCTGCTTTTACCAACCAATCCAGCAATAAAACATTTCCTCTCTCAACAGCTCGATGAACTATTGTGCAACCGTGTGAGTCTTTGGCATCCAAATTCAATTTCCCTTTTTCAAACAAAAGCGTAAACACTTCATTTACTTCAGAACTATCAATGAAGCGATGGTATAAAGGAGAACCTTGAACAATTTCATTAAAATCTACATTGACAAAGCCGCATTTAATGAATAGCGCCAAAATCCCGACGTTGGACGATAACAACTGCCAACAACACTTATTCCGAAACGTAGGTAGTGGATCAAGAGGATTTGCACCATTCTTTAATAAAATTTCGACAACTGTGGTGTACTCTTTCATAGCAGCTGTATAAAGCGCCCAATTCAAAGTCGATTGTGAAATAGATTTTTCAAAACCGATCGAGATAAGAAAATTAAGGACATGGATGTTGTTAAATGCCGTCGCAACTAAAAAAGGGGAGTTTATTACTTGATTGCCACTTGGTGATGATTCGGCAGTTACTCCAGATTCGAGAAAAATTGAAACCATTTCGACTGTTGAATAGGCGCATGCATATTCCATTGGGGTTCCCGGTTGTCCCCAATAAATCGAGCAAAGCGCTCTCGTGTGTGGATCGGCACCGTACTTCAACATTATTTTTACAGCAGTGAAATCATTGCGTTTGATTGCATACAACAAAGGAGGAAGCCCATCTGGATTATTGCTATATTTAATTAATATTTTGGTTATTTCAAAAGGCGTGTCTAATGGCTCATTCTCTAAGGAGACCACTTTTAATCGCTGCACCCCCTCGACATGAACCCTACCTTCAACTCCAGACCCAGCAGCCTTTGTGGAGTTAGCAACTGCCGGACTTTTACCGTCTACGTAGTAACGCTCAATGGGTTCATAATTAATTCTTTCAAAATCAACAGCCATTTAAAATCAGACCTATTTAAATTTTTCACAATATAATACAAATATGCGGTATAGTTTAACAACAAATTAAATAAGAAGTTTTTATGTCGAAAGTAGATAGAGTTGAAATTTTTGAATCCGATTATTACGCCGGAATAGTTCATCGTGACTTAAACCCCAATATGCAAGCGCTAAGTCAAGAAGACAACCGGATCTCCCAGGCAGCCTTAATTACTTTGGCAAACAAGGAGAACCAATTAGCTCCTTTAGAGAAAAGAGCCATATTAGCAGGAAATCAAGCCTTGGAACCACCAAAAATTACTCAACGTCCACTCCAAGCTTCCGACTTAGCAAAACTGGTTGGGAAACCATTTAATTCTTTAGAAGAGCATTCATTTCTAGTACATGACAAGAATTCTAGAGGCGAAGCTGTGGGGATAGCTTTTTTTCTCAATGAAGAAAAACGTTCAATAGACCACATGGCCTGGCATTGGAGCCCAATAAGTGGTTTCGAAGTTATTGCGGACGTTCATAAAATCTTGGAATCCGATCCTCACCTTATCAAATTTCATCAACGCTACAATGAAAAATCCGACTACTTCCAGTTTAATTGCCTGCTGAAAATCAATAACTTTGGGTTAGTGGGTGGTTCTTTCGAATTTAAAGGCTGCTGCAAGGGATTCACCTGGTCAAAAGATCAAGGCATACAAGTAATTCCTCACGGGGATAAACACCAAAGCTTCCAAGGCCTAAATGATCAAGGAGATTTATTAATGCATGACTTCGATCAGTGCGCTAAAATCGTAAATGCTAAAAATCCCGAGATAGTGAAGATTTTTCACCCACCCGTTGATAAACTGGAGGAGGAAACTCTAAATTGGACCAGAAAAAATTTAACAATCAAACCAAGATTTATTGCTGGAAAAGGGGAGTATTTCTTCAAATTTCGCGCAGCAAATTATAAATTAAACAATGATTCAACGATAACAGCTGTACTTTGTGCAGAGTTTAATATAGCTCCCCCTTACCCCCAACCAAACCAGATATTACGAGCTTTTATAAGCTTTAAGGTCGAAATAGACAGTCAATTAAAAATAAGAAAATTAGATGTTGTAAAATTTACAGATATACATGGCCGAGGGATCAAGCTCTATCGGAAAAATTTACAATAAGATTGAATTTCCTCCCATCTTACTCGGTTAGCGACCAGTCGCTATGGGCGTGAATGAGTATAAGAATTGCTCAGGCAAAGTCACCTTCACTTGACTAGGGACTTCGTTCACATATAGGCAATGTGTGGGGTGTGGGTTGCCATCGGCAAGATGAGCATCCAGTATTTGGCGCCTAGCCGCTTCTTCTTCTGCAGCATCGGGATAATTGCCGATGGTGAAGACCGCCCAAAGGGCTTTATTTCCCATTATTATTTTTTCCAACTTTTTAACACGCGTTTCAATATACATTCTTTCTTTCCTTTGGTTAGAAGCTACTTCTAGCTTCGATAATTTCAATTCTTTGTTCGAGCTCTTGCAACTCCTTGTACTTAGCCACATGGCCAAGGATGTCATTAGCAACATTTCTTTGTAGGGCTGGATGGTCTACATCTAAGAGCTTTACTAGTGTGTCAACAGCTTTAGTTGTATGTGCCTTCAAAGCCTCTACAGCATCCTCAACAATTGAGCTGCGTAATCGACTTAACTCATCACGAAAAGCGGGGATCTTCAGCCAATCGTAGTAAGTTTGACGGGCAATATTCGCCTTTTTACACCCCTCTCCTTCGGACGAAGCAGCGACTAAGTGGGGAAGCGCCTTTAGTTGTTTGTCTGTTAGTCCATTTTTGTCAGATTTTGTCTTGCTCATAACGTTTTTTACCTTTAATCATTCATTTGCATTTTAACAGAAGCACCTTCCCGACCTAAACAGAGACCCTTTTTAAGCCCGAAATGATCCAACTTCTTAGATCAATTCCCTGTTTTATGGCATCACCTGGGCTTTTACCTTCTGGAGCAGGCCAACATCTCACCTGAGAATAGGTTGATTTCCAAAATTTGTAGCTCTTTTTCCCCGCATCATCAAAGTCTGGGCAATATAAGATCTGTGGAAACCCCTTTAATAGCTGGTCCGTCAGATGATCGGGCTCATTTGCGACTCCGCCAAGCGCTATGCAGCAACAAAGATCGCCCGCTGCTTGTTGGATGAGCATGGCGTCAAATTCAGACTCCACTACCACTACCGACTGAGTTTCTATTTTCCCATACAAAGACAAACATGACATGCTTCCAGAAACAACCACATACTTTCTTTGTATCTTATCTTTCTCGTAGTTGAGCCTACGAACCTTCAGCTTAATGACTGTGCCTTCCTGGATAGTTGGAATCACGAAGCCTTTGGGCAGCCACAATTTCTTTTCTTTATCTGCCTCATCAGGGGGCAATCCCCACTCAGAAAATGGGAGATTTCTGTCCGATGGATTCCACCCCAAGGAGAATTTTTTAATGGTGTCGAGGGTAAATTTTCTATCGAGCAAGTGTTTTAAGGCATTAGGGTTTCTAAGTAGATTCTGATGGCTAATGCGAACGAATTCTTTAGCTTTTTCATTCCATAGCACAGGAGAAAGCTTGGCAACTTTTGGAACGAACTTCGGTTTAGATTGAACCCGAAGAAGCCTATGAGAAGAAGCCTTTGGTTCTACTCCCACTTTTTCACAAGCAGAACGATAATCCATTTTCAAGGCGTCACGACAAAACTGGATGGCATCACCTTTTTTATCGCATCGACGGCACCAATATCGATTTTGTGATGGCCAAAACATGAAGCGATCATCACCCTCTCCACAAAAGGGGCAAGCTGAATGATATTCCCCCCCATTTGTTGATGAGGTACGCTTTGGCTGAAGACCAAATTCTTCAACTAAATCAAGCAAGATCGCTCCACACTGTGGAAGTCGTGGATCTTGTGGAAGCCCATGTAACCCATTAATAGTCAATTGATTGCTCATCATAGCACCTTCCACAAACAATCGATTAATTTTCGTGGAAATCGTGGAAAAAGGAGATAACCCCTTCTCTTTTCCACAGCTTCCACACTTCGCATCAGCGATTTTGTGGAAACTTTCCAGACGTTTCCACCTCCCCCTTTATCTATATGAGGACATGTTTCACAGGTCCTCTCCACAGATTCCACACTTTCCACAAGCAGAAATGAAGCGTGCTCATTTTTAAGATTTCTTGGATGAATCATCGGCATCCTCCAACCCTGTTGACCTGAATCGATAGCATCGCTGACTCCCAATGTCTGGAAGTTTTTCACTCCGATTAAATTCACCGTTTGTCGCGGGCACCAGAAGCTTGTATTTCAAGGCTACTTTGCATACTTGCTTGTAATCAAAGCCCGCTGCAACCTCTTCCTTGAAAACTTGCGATAGAACAAAGTAACTCGTACTTCCATCAGCCTCTATTCTTCGAAATCCAGCACGATTGTTTGTTTTGGAGTTAGGAGGTGCATCCCAAAGAGCAAAGCGACTATCTCCATGGAGCTCAAAAAAACGTCTCAACTGATTTAAAATAGCTTGCTCTTCTTGTGACCCTGTACCTCCGCGTCCTTCAAGCCAATCAATGAAACAAGCTTCAGCACTAAGAAGGGCATCTCCTTTATCCCATCCAGTTATTCCAAAGGAAGTTGCTAACTCGCCTGCCGCTCCAACCAAAGCAAATCGGCGCGCCACCCTATAAACTTGACCATCATCACCATCAGAAACAAGGGCTTTCATAAATAGATCCATGGCATTTTTAATCGTAGAGACATTTGCTTCGAGGTCTTCTATCAGACACTTCAAGAAAGCTCTTGCGGAAGTACCATGAAAAGCGTTGCTTGCTTGGATCAAAGCCTGAGAAAAAGCAGCCCCATTGGGATAGCCATGCAAGTATTCAAATAGCCCATATCCATCGGTTACAGCAGGAATATCGACCATTCTAACTTCCTGCCCAGCTTTTGCCCTCTTCCCTGCTTCAACCATATGGTCTGATAAGCTGATTTCACCAGTGGATAAAAACAATACTTTCCATGAAGCTACTTTTCTGGAATTGCCACGACGATCAGCCCGAGCCTTACCCGTACCATTAGCCAACATATAGGCAATTTCCCCTGCCATATTTGAATCGACTTGAGATAACTCATCGAGACATAGCAGGGCATCATTATGACTTGCTGCTAAAGCCTCTATTCCATTTGTAGTTGCCCTCCATCTTTGGACATATTCTTTACCTCCCCAAACAGAGGCCCCAACGTATAGGGCTGTTGTTTTTCCCGTAGAGCTGGCTCCCCGAAAATGAAAGCCACCACTTTCTATACCCAACAGATTTAACAAAGGGGCTGCAAAGGCAACACTCACACTAAAAACAAGACGGCTATTTCCTTTGCACAATGAAGCCACCTTTTCTTTCCATTCATCCAACGTCCCTGCAATTAAATAATCTGAGGAATTGAGAGATGTTGTTTGTAAAATGATTCGCTCCTTGCCACTACCACTGATTGTTTCATCAGAACCGATCGTTTCATCAGGTAAAACAAAACTAGTCTTATGCCATCCTGTCCGGCTTACACAGCGAGCCCTAGCCTTAGGATTTGATGATTGTATGTAAAAATTGAGAAGCTGCCTTGCCTTAGAGCCTGGGGCTATTCTCAAACCGAGAGAAAGTAACTGTTCCCTGTAAGCAGTCCCATCTCCAGCAAGAAGTTCCATCGGCATTGACCACCTGTGACGGAAACCATCAATGTCATCAAATTCCAAGAGCCTTCCATGTTCTTCGCTGACATCGTTTCGAGTACAGGCTGTGACATCTAGCCTTGAACTGATAAAAATAGGAGCCGGAGGGCCATCATCACCTGTCCCCTCTGGCTGGTACATTAAGCTGTCGTTGATAGTATAGTAGCCCTTAGGCCGCAGCTCTTTTTCATCTTGTGACAGTTGCTCATCTTCAAGCTGTTCTTCAATCTCTCGAGCACGCTGCATAGCTGAAGCTTCGTAGTGCTCATCAGGAATAGCAGACAAAATATCTGCATGTTGTGTTAAAATAGGGGTATTAGCATTCACTTGTGTAAAACCTTATATATTAAGGCCCGTCAAGCGGTAACTCGACAGGCATTAAATTTATCTCTTGTTGCTTTCAATCAATCTATACAGCTCTGCTCCTTCGCAGTGTCCATAACCGAAGGAGTAGAGTATGTTTTTGAAAAGGGCAGCTATGCGGTATACGCTTGGGTCCTTTTTAACAAGCGCATACAGCTCGTACACCTTTGTAAAATCCGAAGGTGTTGGAGTATTAACCATTACTCCTCCGAAACTGAGATTGCTTTTCCATCCATTGATGAAATTTCTCTACGTTTACATAAAAACGTCCATTGACCATGGAAAGGAATGCACCCGCTCCATTTTCTTCTCGTCTTGCCGTAATATTGCGCATAGTGCCCTGACTGGGATACCGAAAGTGTTCTTTCCACTTGGTAAGCGCCACCCAATCTAATTTTTTGTCGACTTCTATAGTCATTGTTTTAAACCTATAAATTCTTTCATTCTCTGCATTTGGCAGACATGGGCAGACTGCATCTTTCACAATCATGCTCAACTAATTTAAATTTTAAATTATTTTTAAAAAAAATAATACACATGCAAATAATAATTTTTAAGTCAAAAAGTTTTTAAATAACTTAAATGTCAGGATTTTTGTCAGAGGCCAGGCCAAGCAAGAGCCTGCTTGAAATAGATCAATTGAGCATGGAGTTAAAGACTGAGCAGGCTGAATCAAGCCAGGTCAGGCTGTACTATATTGTGAAAAATAGGGAACATACGGAATCATAATCCGTGGGTCGTTGGTTCAAATCCGACTGCCGCTATCCTCTCGCGAAACGTTTGGAGTGCTAAACTCCTGTTTAGCTTTCACTTTTAGAAAAAATTAAAGAATAGAACTATTCTACTGGAGAGTCCAAGCTTGTCACTAGGTGCGATAACCGCCTAACTAAAAAAGAGCACTTTTTTATCAAAGCAACGCGCTAGGCTGGAACTTCAAAAATTTATTCCTCTCTCCATTCATGCCAGATTGCTCCCATCGACAGGAGATTGGCATAGGAGCTCCCGACCATCGGAGAGCATTAGCTTGCAAAAGGCGTTGGTTTGTGTTCTTTACGCGCTTCTTCTTTTTGCGGCGTGAGTTCGTTTTCCGCTCTTCCGCAGAACGTTTCATCAAGCCAGAAGTTAGTGATGCCTCTGCTTTATTGTACCTGTCTTGCCACTCGGAAATAAGACTCATAACTCTCATTACCATATTATTTTTTGATGTAGGCCGTATGTACCGATTGTAAAAGAGGAGTATGGGGTCACAGTATTGAGGGATCAGGCCTAGGGTGTTGATCTAATAGGTAAAGACCCTGGGCCTGACCCCAAACACCAACAGTTCCTCATGGACCTACTCAGTTCATCCATCCAGGGTCTTAAAACGCTCTCATGTTGGTGCGGGATGAGAGAAAATGGGGGCAACCCTCTTAGATAGGTCTAGCGAGTACGTAGGAAGATGTAGAGGGCAGGGGACGTGGCTGATGAAGGCTTTTCCTTGCCTATACACATAAGGATTAATAAGCTTAAAAGGACCATTGAACGGTTGGGTGGATAAGCCAATCTTCAAATGCATGAATCTGCATCTCTCCAACCTCTGCGATTTTGCGGCAACAACAAGCCGGGTACCCCAGAAGCTCCCCTGAACTCCTGTTCGTGAGGGTTATGAGAATGGTCTACGCTATTCACTAGGCGAAGACGCTCTTGGATTTGAAGCGATATAGATAAAGCCATCTGCGCTTCTGTCAAGGAATAAAATTCAAACTGCTTACACCACTCTTCAAGGGAATTAAGTGTCTTTTGAAAAGACTTTAGCCTTGTGCGTACACACGATTTTAACCCCATGAGAAATAAGAGGATATTCGACATTGGCCGAAAGAGGGTAAGAGAGGGTGGAGTTTCTGAACAAATGCAGAATAAGGGCGAAGAGGAATTTCTGAGATCTCAAAATTTCCACTCCCGACCCCATCGTATTTGCTATCAGTTTTCCAAAGATACATAATCAGGCTGTTGCGCTCCCCCTCAACAGGACTAACGAAGTGATGCGAATGAGGTGAAATCTCAAAACAAATACCGCTGTTTGACTGGTACGAATATTTTTTGATGACGTCAGATTTATCCAGAGAAGCTAAAAAGGAGAAATTTCTCCTCCGGAAACTAGCTCGCCTTCTTTGGCAAATTGGAGAATAAAACGGGAAAATCTTCATAGCCAAGCTCCGGGTCACAGTAGTCGTTGTGAACATCGACCCAAAACCCCAAAACCCCTTAAAATAAAAGAAGAGATAATAAAATAGTATTTTTAGTGATATTAAATACTTAAAATTAAAAATGAGTTCAAGTTAAGAGGAAGATTCTTAACAAGACTTTCTGATTAAGATTCAGAATAACTCTAAGATGAAGAGATATCAGACGCTAACAATTAAGAAGATGAAGCATAAAACGAATTAGATGATGTTAATTCATAAGATATGAATGAATAAGCAATTGAAACTAACATTGTATATATTTTTAATATTTCTTCCAATTCTTATATGTTAATCTTTAGGAAGCTAAAAGAGATAAAGTCATTAATGATCTACTCAACAAAGAAGATCTAGGAATTATTCAAATGAGGATCAGAGAGACAGTGAAGGTGTTATCAAATTTTAAAGAGTTACGTGATGAAAATAGATCTAAATCATCATATATGACAGAGTTTGCATAAGATTTATCATAAGCATATGATTATAATCTTGAGTTGGTAGAGATAATTCTTGATTTATTTGCACCAAGTGAAGCATTTGAATTCATAGAAGCAAATGAAACATAAAGACCTTTAACTATTAGAACAAATACTCTTAAAACAAAGAGAAAAGATTTAGCAAAAGCTTTAATTTAAAGAGGTGTTAATTTAGATCCTATTGCTGATTGGACTAAAGTTGGTCTCGTAATATTTGATTCTTAAGTACCTATTGGAGCTACTCCTGAATACTTAGCTGGCCATTATATTCTCTAAAGTGCAAGTTCTTTTCTACCTGTAATGGCTTTAGCACCATCTTTAAATGAAAAAATATTAGATATGGCAGCTGCACCTGGTGGAAAAACTACTTATATTGCTCAATTAATGAAGAATACTGGAGTTTTAATTGCTAACGATTTAAAAAAAGAAAGACTTAAAAGTTTATAGGCTAACTTACATAGATTGGGAGTCACAAATACAGTGATAACAAATTATGATGGCAAAAAGATTGGTAAAGCATTCTAAGGAATGGATAGAGTTTTATTAGATGCACCTTGTAGTGGAATAGGAGTCATAAGTAGAGATCCTAGTATAAAAACTCAAAAAGTAATATTTAATATATTTATATTGATAATATAGACTTACGCCGACATTAAGAAATTAAGTCATTTATAAAAAGAATTGATCAAAGCAGCAATTGATGCAGTCAATCCAAATTCTAAAACTGGAGGATATATAGTGTATGATAAATATACTTATATAAACCAATTGAACAATTTATAGTTATTCTACATGCTCGATAACAGTTGAAGAGAATGAATGGGTTATTGATTACGCATTGAAGACAAGATATGTTAAATTAGTAGAGACTGGTCTTGAAATAGGTGAACCAGGTTTAACAAAACACAAAACAAAGAGATTCCATCCATCATTGAAACTTACAAAGAGAATCTATCCTCATATTCATAACATGGATGGTTTTTTTGTAGCAAAATTATAGAAACTGGCAAATGGAGAAAAGAGTGTAGAAGAAGTAACCGATCATGTCTAAGAAACCATTATTAAGTAACAGAAACAATAGAAGAAATAAAAAGTCAAAG
>CAVXVG010000025.1:0-34028 GCA_963765145.1 Parachlamydiales bacterium | reverse complement strand
GGCCCTGTTGCACAATTAAGTAAAACAATTTTCGACCCCCTTACAAGGTCTTTTTCTATCCTAATTTATTTTTTTACCCAAACGCCCTTCGGCATTCCTAGACTATTCATTTTATTGATTACTAGGCACTTGCAAAACGCTTCAGTGCGTTGAGTCTCTAATGTGCGTGATTTTAGTTCATCACCCAACATCGTTTTTACTCGAAACATGGAAGTCTCTACTAATGACCTTTTGTAATACTCAACTTCCTCTTTCCAGGGTCGCCTACCAGTATCTCTATCCCCCAGAGCATGTATTCTCGCTATGTCTGTATCTCGATCCTTTACCCATCCTTCTTTGGCTCCCTTAATCCTTGCGTGTCTTGGTGGAGGAATAATGGCTCTGGCCCCTTTTTGATGTATTTTCTCCCTCACTACATTTGGGTCATAAGCACCATCTCCACGCACCGTATCTATTTTCCCTCGGATCTTGTCGAGCATCCTTACTGCTGGCTCTGCCTCTCCAGTACTATGATCTGTTAATTCGCAAACAACTATATCTTGTGTTTCAGCGTCAATCGCAATATGAAATTTCTCCAAATACGTCGTTTACTTTTGCCGTGAGTCCTAACTTTCCATTCTCCCTCTCCATGCACCTTAAGGCCGGTAGAATCTAAAATAATGTGCCTGGCAGGCCCATTACTTAGGCGTTTAATGCTCTTATGGAGAGTCTTTGCTCTTCGGCAGATTTGTGAATAACAAGGAATTGTTAGAAATAACCTCATTAGCAAGAATATGGATGCGGCAAAACCTTGCAGACTTCTCAATGTTAGGTTGAATCGCTCCCTTAAAACCAACAACATCAGGATGGCGTCATCTGAGTATGTCTCCGGTCTTCCAGCAGATTTTGTATGTTTATGAGACAGCCACTTTCCTAGAGCGTTTTCCTCGATCCAAATAGTTATGCTTCCCCTTTGGATCAGAGCTTTGTTATAATCGGCCCAGTTGCGAATTTGATAGTTTGCGCTAGCTTGCATGAAGTAGTTTCCCTTTTTTTAGTCGAAAACAGATTACTTCATGCATTTTTTTTTGACATGCCTTTTAGCAGCGTGTCAGGGGTATCGTGCAACAACGCCGTGCTAAACTCCTGTTTAGCTTTCACTTTTCACTGATAAGTCAAAGCTAAACAGGAGTTTAGCACGGCGTTGTTGCACAATTCATTTTTATTTAAGGCTCTGATTATAAAAGATTAACCACAGAGAGCACAGAGACCACAGAGGAGAGTCGGAAAACCTGAATAGGCTTAAAAATATTGCCAAAGCATGGTTTCATTTTTACACTCTCTCTGTGATCTCTGTGTTCTCTGTGGTTTAAACCTTTAAAATTCACTTATTTGCTTCGATTCTGCATTGTGCAACAACGCCGTTTAGCACTGCTATGTGGATATTTTTGCAAGTCCCACCTCAGATTGTTGTCAAAAACCTGCTCTCACGCCTATTTTAACCAGTATGTCATCAACTTAAAACATGTAAAATTAATGGCTTATTTTTCTTAATAAACCCCTTAAAACCATAATTTTGACAGCACAAAACCCGGCAAGTTCATCGCCTTAATTTTTTTCAGACTAACATTGCTCTTAAAGCTCAAAGGCTCAATCTGCTATTCGTGACCATCTCATCAGAGACTCCACAAGCTACTCTTCCGAAACGCTTTTAATAAAAGTCACACCCTAAACTCCAAAACACGGCCTGCTCTCGCAGCCGCAAGTGCGCATCTACAGGGCTGTGACACGTTTCTTAACTGTTGGTCGAACAATGTTATTTATTGTTCCTCTTCTCCATACATACTCCCTTTTTTCTCGTAAACAAGCTCGAATTATCCCTATTAACCGTCTTGCCATGCCCACTATTGCCTTTTTCTTTCCTGTCCTTTGGCTAATCCTCTCAAATACTTCAGCTAGAGCCTCATCTTCCTTGATTGCTCTCCATGCAGCTTGCACTAGTATCTTTCTCAGCACTGGTCGACCCTGGCGACTAATGTGCCCTTGCCTTACATGCTCCCCTGATGAATATTCCTGAGGGGTTAAGCCTGTAAAACTGTATAACGACCTGTCGTTCTTAAATTGCGACATATCTCCAAGTTCGTTGATTAGTGTTCGGCTGACTATTGGACCTATACCTGGCACGCTTCGATAAATTCTCTCCAGTTCCCAATCATTATCAGCCTGGACATGTAGTCTCTTTTCAACCTCTGTTATTCTTTCATCTAGCTCTACCCATCTAGAGGCCATCATTCTTAGGTAAAACGATCCATCGGAATCATCTTTAAGTTCACCTAGCAAAATTGAGATCCATTTCCGGTTCACTCTTTTTTCATCGTCATAAGCAAGCAGCCCATTCAAGTTCATGAAAGCTTTTATCTGTACTCCCAGGCGAGTTTTATCCCGAACAAACTTTTCTCTCAGCCTTGATATATGCCGAGTCGCTTCTCTTTCTGGTGATGGAATATGGATGCACTCTAGCTGGTTACGCGACAGGTGCGTTGCGATTTTTAAAGAATCACGTTTGTCAGTCTTCACTCTATCTCTTGCTTTAACCTCGATAGAGGCGGCATGTACAACGATGTTATGGATACCACTTTTTACCAATTGGCGATGAAGACCAAACCCGCAAAAGCCAGCTTCATAGGCGCTAAAAATCTTAGCATTAGGGAAGAACCTCTGACAGTATTCTATTAACTTCTGAGGACAAGCAGCCATTTTATCCCTCTTTATGAGCGTGCCATCAAAGATGGCAGTTACACTGTAAGTTTTCTTATGGACGTCAATCCCAATAAAAATGGATTGGCCTGTATAGTCTACCATAGAGCCCCCCTCTTAGATTGTTTGTGGTTAGAAACAACAACCTAAATGTGAGGGGGTTCATTCTCAAGCTCTATGCCCTATATCCACATAGTAACTCCAAACGCGCTGCGGAGTAAAGGCAATTTCTACCTTAATTTTTTGAGAGCGAAATCGCCTTAGATCCAACGCCCTAGGTACCGACTTAATTATCGGCTTCCCGAGGTAATTAATGTTAAATTAATGGTTTTATTTGAATATAAAACCATGGCAGGGATTTTTAATTATTTAGTTTCTTGGTGGAATGGTCAGCCTTTTGGGCAGATCGACCCCTTAGACAAACAAATCAGTTCCGAATTGAAAATCTGGAAGCATTTGCAATCCGTTTTAAATTCCCGCCGTGTTAACTCTGATGAGCTTGCTGCTAAGGACATTCAACAGCTTCATCTTGGCGGTTTTGTTGGAACAGATGCCCACATACAAAAACTTCGAGCCCAAATGTTTCCAAAGTCCCAAAGTTCTTCCTCAGAATTTTCTTTGGTTGAGGATGTCATCGAAAATGTAATAACGAGAATTGTAGCTTCGGTTCATACAGACAATGCCGCGCTTGCTCTGTTTAAAGAAGTCTTAAAGATTCCTGGATTTCCGGAAGAAAAAATTGCCAAACTTTTTTCGCCTATAATAACTAAATTTAATGAATATCTTGATCGTGATTCGATTTCCGGTGTTTATTTTTTTGTACATTTGCTGTTAGATGATGTGACAGGTGGTAAAAGTGATTTGTTGTTTAATCTTATTAAATTAGTTCCTGAAGATTCACGTCGTATTTTTTTAATGAAAGTATTCTTTGGAGCACAAAGTCAGCTGTCACCGGAAAGAATGCATAGATTTTTAGAGATGTCTCTTTCTTTAGATGGAGGATGGATTAATTCGGATTCGGATAATGTTTTAGTAAATTATTGCACTTCACCTCATTCTTCATCGAAGAATCTTCAAAAAATCATAGATTCAACAAAAGATTATAAGTCGTCTTACACAATGGAATATTGTTTATCTTACTTGAAAAGACGTCGAGATTTACTCAAATCTATAGGAATAGTTGAATTTATTGAATGTTTAAAATGCCTCGGTGATAAAACTGCCCACAAGATGGAAGCCTTCTGTGCTAATAAGAACAAATACCTGGTGTCAGAAGCTACGCGCTATGCGAGTATGGAATTGATCTACGATTTTTTTGATAATTTCGAAGAAAGAATTCGCGATGATGACCATGTCAATTCGTTTATTGATGTTTATTTAGATTATTTTTTTAGCCGTAGTGGGCGTAAATTATTATCGATTGATGCGTTAAATGCCATAAAAATGAATCAAAGATTGAAGCTTTCTGGTGAGTTGCTTGCAAGAGTACTGGATCTCATCGAATCGTGTCACGGAGAAAGGATTAAAGACTACAATGTTTCATTAGTTGCAATACAAAATTGCGACGACATAAAAGATGTTGAAGATTATTTTTTGAATAAAGGAAAGAAACAAATCCCGGAAACTATTGATCAATTTTTATCTCTACCGGTTCAAGATCAACAGCATCTCATGACGGGTTTTGTTTTGTTCAGAGACAGAAAAGGCTTGCAATTGGTGAGCGAGCTGTTAAAGCAAGCTGGGGGTGGGAAGGTAGCGGCTCCGGTTCTTAAAAGTGCTCTGACGTTGTTAAAAAAAACCCAAATCCTTCACGATCCAGATGCTGATGAAACCCATCTTCTCAATCTGATTTTTTCCCTTTGGATTTCTACGGAGGAAAGCAATCATCGCGAAACTGAGCACATCCTAAGCGAAGCTGTTTTAGCTCTTTCCGAGCTCGACTTTGTTCGTTTAAAGAGCCAATACCGGAGTGGGATTTTCGAAATATTTAAGACGTTGGTGAATAGTGGTCGGGCTGATCCTTCTATCTTAAATGTATTTGTGCAGGCATTGGGTCTCTATTCTTATGATGCTTCTAAAATAGAGGATCGGGAAATACTAGATTTCCTTATTCCTCTTATGAAAAAAGAAAGTACCTCACTTGAGATGAAATTTTCTTTAGCTAAGATGTTAGCCACCATCAAGTACGAACCGGGGCTCTTAAGTGCCTGGGATGTGATCAAAAGCCCGCTTTGGGATCGTTATGCACGACACGAAGAAGGAGAAGAGAGGAAGGTGATGCGTGGGAGTTTTGATCTCTATAATTTTCTCCCTTTTCATTTGCATGAGAATAGAGGAGTGATAAAGAGAAGAATACTAGATCTTCTTGCTGAACTTAATCTCAAAGACAAAGACCTTCCTGCGCTCTTTAAAGAGTTCTATGAACGTAACCCGGACAAGTTACGTGCGCTCTCGAAGTTTCAATCTAGCCTGGAAGTTATGCCATTAGGCGGTGTGCGTTATTTTGACCCCCTCTACTTGCCTAAAGGATCTTTTGTATTTAGGGGGATTAATAGGAAGAAAGGAGATACACGTGCCCTTGATGGATTGTTGGATCTTTTTGAGAGGGGGGCTGGCGATAGCGAGTTGACGAAAGCTAGTGCAGATTCGGGGACATGGGCAAAGATGGGGCAAATCTTTTGTGCCCTGGATAAACACTACGTGAAAGATTATGTTGGCGAATTAGGTGCTTTCATTGTCATCAAAGGGGACTATGTCAACCAGGCCATACAAAAGCGAAGAGTAAGGCAACAAAGAGAAGCAGGATCTACTCACTACGTTCTCTATGACACCGTCAGCCACCAAAATATTGAGAAAATCTATATTGCAAAACCCATTTTTTCAGAACTTCAAAAGTTAAGGAATGCGGAATCCAAATAGTATCGACCCATCAGAGCTTTCCATTTTTAGACACATGTCTAAAGAGGAATTGGGGCGCTTCGTTCGTGCATTAAAAAGCGACCCCCACCACCTATTTGACAAGCTAGAAGCAAGCGACACCTTTTACAAAAACTTAAATACAACCAAAGAGCCGGAAACTTCCTTTGAGCAAGTGATCAGCCATAACAGGGAGAAAGAGGCTGCAAGGCAGCTCATGGAAGAAAAATACGCTTCCCACTTTGTTTCCCCCACCAAAAGCCGCCTATAAAATATACGTTTTAAGAAATGTAGCTTAGACTTTAGTCTGAGCTTGTTTTTGCAGGTTTTAACCTGCAATCACTGCAACGGGTTAAAACCCGTGGTAACGAGCTCAGGCTAAAGCCTAAGCTACAATATTTGTCCAAATTAAACTTAATTACGCAACAAGGTCGTTTAGCACTCCAAACGCGCTGCGGAGTAAAGGCAATTTTACCTTAATCGGCCACTACTTAGTCCACTATCCCGTGGGCCAAGAAGGCCCTCCTGCGCCCCCATCAAATTGCAATAATTCCAAACGCTTCGCGAGGTAATTAACATTAAATTAATGGTTTTATTTGAATATAAAACCATGGCAGGGATTTTTAATTATTTAGTTTCTTGGTGGAATGGTCAGCCTTTTGGGCAGATCGATCCTCTGGACAAGCAAATAAGTTCGGAATTGGAAATCTGGAACCACTTGCAATCTGCTTTAGCTTCTAAAGCTCCTAACTCTGAGATGCTTGCTATTAAAGACATTGAGCAGCTTCATCTCAGAGATTTGGTGGGAACAGATGCCCATGTGCAAAACTCCGAGCCCAGATGTTTCCAAAGTCCCAAAGTTCTTCCTCACAATTTGCTTTGGTTGAGGATGTGCTCAAAGATGCGATAAGAAAAATTGTAGTTTCTGCAGAGAAGGAGAAAATAAACGGGGGGCAAGCAGCTTATGCGTTATTTAAAGAGGCCTTAAGTATTCCTGGGTTTTCAGAAGAACGAATTGTCGAGTTGTTTTCTCCTATTTTAAATGTAGAGCAATTAGGTGATTTTAGTTTTTATTCGTACAATTTTCATAGTTCTTTGGAGATTAGTTTTTTTGCAAAGTTTCTTAGAGATGGTGCGACAGTTGGCGATGAAAAATTGATGTTAAGCCTGTTTAATTCAGTTCCAAAAGGTTCGCAGCGCGTTTTTTTTCGCAGACTCTTTGTTGAAATATCACGTGATGGGCCTCTAGAAAGTGTGGATAAATTTTTTGAGATGGCTAAACATTTGAATAAAGAAAATGTCAAAGAATGGTTGAATGCGCCTACGGATCTTTTAGTTGAGTATTGTAGCGATTCACCTTATGTTTCAATAGATAATATCCAAAAAATCATCGCATTGGGAGTAGATACAGACGGATTAAGTATTGCCTACCGTTTAGTATATAATAATCGATTTCTTGATTTTCAAGGGACAGATGGATTGTTGCGTTGTTTAGAGCCCTTTATTGAGGCGCCTATCTACAAAGGGATAGCCTCATGGTTAAATACGCCATCCGGAAAGAAATATGTTGAATCAGAAGATGTACGGTGGATGAATACGCCGTATCATGGGTCTGAGCAATTGGGGTCAGAAGAGAGCCGCAAGATCAGCTTGTTATTAGTCCTCAACTTTTGTTCTAAGAACTTCCAAGAGCGGATTATTGACAATGCCGATTTAAATTCTTTTATTGATGTGTGCTTAGATTATTGCTTTTCTGTTAAGAGGTTTGCTGCTAAGCAACGGCTAGATATGTCATCTTTACCCGATTACAGTGGCTTGTATGATGTATCTTGTATATTAGAATCCATTAAAATGAACCATAAATTGCACATTTCTAGCGAATTGATGAGAAGAGTGTTACATCTCATTCTTCACTCATGCAACCCAGGCAATGGCGACGAGAAAAATAACGAAATATTCAATAAACTGTTAGTGGCTATACAAAATTGTGATGATATAAAAGATGTTGAAGACCAATTTTTAGATGATAAAAAAACGCGAATGCCGGAGACCGTTGATCAATTTTTATCTTTACCTGTAGAAGAGCAGCAATGGTTGTTGAATGGTTTTGTTTTGTTCAGAGACAGAAAAGGGTTGCAATTGGTCAGTGAATTGTTAAAACATGCTAGCGGTGGGAGGGTGGCAGCACCAGTTCTTAAAAGCGCCCTGACCTTATTAAAGAAAACCCAAATCCTTCACGATCCAGATGCTGATGAAACCCATCTTCTCAATCTGATTTTTTCCCTTTGGATTTCTACGAGCGGGAATGACCATCGTGAAATGGAGCATGTTCTAGGGGAAGCTGTTTTAGCTCTTTCGGAGCTCGACTTTGCCCGTTTAAAAAGTCAATATCGGAGCGGGATCTTTGAAATATTTAAGACGTTGGTAAGTAACGGTCGGGCCGACCCTACTGTTTTAAATGCGTTTATACATGCACTTGGTCTCTATTCTTACGATGCTTCGAAAATTGAGGACCGGGAGATTCTAGACTTTCTTATTCCTCTTATGAAAAGAGAGAGCACTCCAGGTGAGATGAAATTTTCCTTGGCTAAAGTGTTGTCAACAATAAAATATGAACCAGCGCTCTTAAGTGCTTGGAATGTGATCAAAGGACCGCTTTGGGACCGTTATGCGCAACATGATGAAGGAGAAGAAAGAAGGTAATATATGGAGATTTCTGATCTCTTTAGTGCTCTCCCTCTTCATTTGCATGAGAATAGGGGGGTGATCAAAAGAAGAATGCTGGATCTCTTGGCTGAGATCAATCTCCAAAATGAAGATATTCCTAAGCTCTTTAAAGAATTCTACGAACGCAGGCCGGATAAGCTGCGTGCTCTCTCGGCGTTTCAATCTAGCCTAGAAACCATTAAGGATAAAGGCGTTCGCTATTTTGACCCTCTCTACTTGCCTAACGGATCTTTTGTTTTTCGAGGGATTAATGGTAGGAAAGGAGATACACGTGCTCTTGATGGATTGTTAGATCTTTTTGAAAGAGGGGCTGGCGATAGCGAATTGACGAAAGCTAGTGCAGATTCTGGGACATGGGCAAAGGTTGGGCAAATCTTTTGTGCTCTCGATAAACAGTATGTGCAAAGTTACGTTGGCGAATTGGGTGCTTTCATTGTCATCAAAGGGGATTATGTCAATCAGGCCATACAAAAGCGGAGAGTTAGACAGCAAAGAGAGAAAGGATCTACTCACTACGCGCTCTATGACACCGTCGGCCACCAAAATATTGAGAAAATCTATATTGCAAAACCCATTTTTTCAGAACTTCAAAAATTAAGGAATGCGGATCCAAATAGCATCGACCCATCAGAGCTTTATATTTTTAAATATCTGTCTAAAGAGGAATTGGGGCGCTTCGTTCGTGCATTAAAAAGCGACCCCCACCACCTATTTGACAAGCTAGAAGCAAGCGACACTTTTTACAAAAACTTAAATACAACCAAAGAGCCGGAAACTTCCTTTGAGCAAGTGATCAGCTATAACAGGGAGAAAGAGGCTGCAAGGCAGCTCATGGAAGAAAAATACGCTTCCCACTTTGTTCCCCCCACCAAAAGCCGCCTATAAAATGTACATTTGCTGCCAACTATTGCTATAGTTTAGGGATGGTGGTAGATTCGAAGATCTTTGAATCTCGGGCGCTTTCACGCGCTTACGATTGGTATAAAGTGAGAGTTTAATGTTTTATTTTATCTGCATTGCAACAACAGCTATTTCCCACTTGATTTCTCCTTCAGGGAAGGGAGAGGTGCTCCTGTCCGAGCGGCAAGAGGGCGTCGTCACTCTGGATGGCTCTTTCGAGGGGCTTGCCCCCGGTCGTCATGTCTTGCAACTGCATGCCGAAGGGTGCTCTGCCATCCTCAAGAAAGCGGCCGGTGCCCACTTTAATCCGATTCCGACTCAAGGCTGTGACTCTTCTCTTGCCATCGTCGAATTAGCCGAATTTGAGGCATCCCCGGAAGGTAAGGCAACCATTGCCTCCACCCTAGAAGGGATCTATCTTTCAGGTTCCGATTCAATCGTAGGTCATTCACTTGTCCTCCATTCGGTCGGCCTCCAAGACATCCCCCCCTCCTGTGGTCGCATCGAAATCCAGTAAAAATAAACACTGCGTATCCGGACCTGAAAACTTCTTTGCGTCTCTGCGCGCCTTTTTTACATGCATTCTATATGTATTTTTAAAGTAACTTAGATAAGGTTATTACAACAAACAGCTTGGCAACAGGGATGCTAGTCCATTCGATGTCTCAAATGGGAATTGAGGTGAATCAGCATCAGGTACAAGATATTCTCGTCTCTAGCACTTTTCAAGTAGAACCTGATCAAATGAAAGAGGAATTTATTAATGCTGCCAGAAATGTCCTTTCTCAAGAGCAGAAAAGAAAATTTGTGGCAGGAATGCTTGTTAATGGCGACTCGTTTAGCATTGAGGTAAGAGAAAATGTTATTAAAGATTTTGTTGACAACTTGTTAGCTGCTTCTCTTCTCACATCAGGAAAAGCTGAAAATTTAAAAAGACATTTGCTTGGTCTTGATCTACCCTCCATAGAAGCTATATCGAATGCAGCTATGCTATGGATGTCAGAAGCGTGGAAGAGGTCGAGGATTAAGAGATCGTTTAGAGCCTCTTACTCGAGCATCTCAAGAAGAAGTAAACAATGCATTTAACGCGTTTCTTGAAGAGCACGGCTTTGAAGAAGATGAAGCATTTTTAGAAGAAAACACCTAGGCGAATGCGATTTTCCGGCACACTCCCTAGCTGTGCCGAAAAATCAGGCACGGCCCCGTAAAAAACGCTGAATTTCATTCTGAATCTCACACTTTGCCAGTCAAAAGCTGCTTATAAAGTGCTGCGCGAAAGTAATTGCTTTTTCCTATTAAAGGACCAATCCAGTTTGGTAGATTAGGCTGCAATTATGTCTAATCGCATTTCTCAAAACACCGGTTTACCTGTAGGGTGTACTGCCAGCAGCCTTTTGCCTGTTTCTCAGGCGTCGGTACAAATCGAAGAAATTGAAGGGATCTCCCTTCCCATTTTTAAGCAGCCACAACCGGTAGGCGTTCGAAAAGTGGCAAGCTTAGGGGAGGTCCCCGGCATTTCGCTGAAAACCTATCAACTACCTTCTAAAGACCCGTTTTTCATCGGAAGAGAGGATCTTTTAAAGGGGGTCGAAGAAAGAGTTCAAGATGGACAAGTCGTGGTCCTTTCGGGGATGGAGGGATAGGAAAATCGAGCTTGGCGCTCCGATATGCCTATGAGCATCAAAAGGAATATCCATTTGTTTGGTGGCTTTCAGGAGAAGATCCCCAGAGAAGTTATCGAGACTTAGGTGAACAGCTCAAACTGATCAAACCTGAGGATAAGCCTGAAGACGTTTTACAAAAAGTTCAAGCATGGGTTACCGACAAAGGTCGATGTCTCCTCATTTTTGATAATGCAGACGAACCGGACAAGCTTAAAGGCTATTTTCCTCCGGGAGAAAAAACTA
Organism: Parachlamydiales bacterium; assembly: GCA_963765145.1. GTDB lineage: Bacteria > Chlamydiota > Chlamydiia > Chlamydiales > JAJFMK01 > JAGVKY01. Next base: position 22,842 of record CAVXVG010000025.1, on the reverse strand, counting down.
TTCTCATTACTTCGCGCAATCCTCACTCACAATGGGATCTGCCTGTTCCTCTGCTCTCTCCAGGCGACGCTCTCGAGCTTCTTAAAACCATCACGGGGCACAGCGACTTAAAAGGCGGGTATACTCTTGCAGAAGAACTTGGCTATCTTCCTCTTGCTCTTATGCAGGCAGGAGCCTACATGCAACAGACAAACACATCTTTTACCGAGTATCTCTTGCTTTTTTACAAAGAAAGGTCTGCACTTTGGAAAGAAGAAAAGGCGCCTGAAAATTATCCCTACACAGTTGCAACGACCTGGAAAATCTCGATGGATAAAATCCAACAGGGAACTCCTGGTGCTTTTGAGCTTCTTTCTCTTGCAGCTTACGTTGCTCCTGATCACATTCCAAAAAGCCTGTTTGCCTCAGAAGGACAATCTCAGCTTATCCTCAACCGACTTCTTCGAAGATTAAGTGAATTTAGCCTATTGAAAAGCCTTTCAAATGAGAGTTATTCCATCCATCGATTAATCCAGTTGGTTGTTCGGGATCAACAATCTCCGCATGAAAAGAAGGCCAGCCTAAGAACGCTGTTAAATCGTCTGAAAAAAGATTGGCAATTTAAAATTGAAGACCCAAAAACTTGGGAGAAAGCCAAGATGCTTTTCCCTCATGTTGCCGCTTTTTGCTCAGTTGTAGCAAAAGAAAAAGGCCATTTTGCCTGGTTTGTGGATGAATTAGGGGACTGGACGGCTTCAATAAGTGAAGGGCTTCATCTTGCTTTACGCTGCACCTACAGCCAAAATGAGATGGGCGGCTTAATCTATCTGTTGAACGGCCTAGGGGAATATTCAAGCAGTCTAGAAATTGATCTTGAGCGATCGCTTGGTTATTATAAACAAGGTCTAGAGATTAGTAAAAAGGCTTTTGGGGAGGAATGTCCTAGTGCCGCTGCCTTTATGAATAACTTGGGCACAGTTTACCAAACTCAAAAAAATTACCCGGAGGCGATTGATTGGCATACAAATAGTCTTGAAGTCTACGAAAAGATTCCAGCGAGATGAGCAGATGATTGGCGCCGCTTTGAACAACTTAGGTACTGACTATTATGCCCAAGGGGATCTTGCTCAAGCAATGAGGTTTTATGAGCGGAGCCTTGAGGTCAAAAAGGATCTCAAAGAAGAAGGCGCAAGTGTTGCTCATACCTTGAATAACTTGGGCCTTATCTATGCAGCTCAAAAGGATTTTCCAAAAGCAATTGAACTCCACAGAGGAAAGCCTAGCCATCAGAAGGCGTCTCGGGGAGGAAGGCCCAAACATAACGGACAGCCTAATCAATTTAGGTGATACATATAGAGAGAAAGGGGAGCCTCTGCAAGCAATTAGGGTCTCTTGAGGAAGGCCATGCTATCTTGGAAAAGCTCTACAAAAAAGACCACACTCGCATCGCAGTCGCCCAAAATCACTTAGGGCTAGCCTACGATGACGCAGGGGAGTTTTCAAAAGCGATCACATTTCACAATAAAGCTCTTGATATTTACAAGAAAGTTGGCGGAGAGGAGAGCCCTGATGTAGGCAATAGCTTCTATCACCTCTATCACGTCTATGAACGGCAAAAGAATTGGGTTTTAGCCGCTCAGTGTCTTACCAGTCATTAAAGATTAGGGTCAAAACATATGGCACTACCGATAAAGGGCGGGAAGATCTATCTAGAATGTATAGCCAGTTGGGAGCGGCTTACTACAATCAAGAGAAGTTCACGAAGGCAACGAGGTGTTTTTTAAAAGCACTTGAAATAGGCGAAGAGTCTTGAAAAGGAGCCAGACCCAGATTCTTGACGCAACTACACCAATCTTTATTTTTCCGTTCAGAAGACGCTTCAAGAAACCAATCTTGCAGCCTTAATTTGGGGAATGCAGTAACTTAGCCTTTTGAGCCACTTGCAAAAATCAGGTTAAGCTTAAAATAGGCCCGCAAGGGCCGAAATTATGAAAGCCCAGCGCCGAAGGCCTGGGTAAGAGTTGCAAATAGAAATTGGAGTCCTGAAGGGACGACATATCCTGTTCTATAAATAGTCTAGAAGGCAATTATGCCGTCCTTTCAGGACTCCAATTATATTTCACATTTGTAACCCAGGCCTTCGGCGCTGGGCTTTCATATTTCGGTCCTTCGGACCTATTTTCTAGAGAAAAACCAACTATTCGAATTTTGCAAGTGGCTCTTTTGACAAAACTTATCCATTTAGCGCCTCATGATCAAAACTGCCTGTTCGCTTGTAATTTTGGATTTGCTTTGACAACTCAAGGGTTTTAGTATGTTCTTTTCCAAAACCCTTTTTGAAGGCATTGTAGGCCAAGTTTAGATGTTTTAAAACATCTGCGGGCTTTTTCTTTTGATGTATACATGCACAAGCTAGATTGAGCTGATTGCACCCATAAAACAAAGTCTGTCTGTCGCTTCTGGTGGCTCTGCTAGAGAAAATCTTTGCAGCACTTCCATAATCGTCGAATGCTTTTTTTAAATCCCCTTTGTTTGAGATGACAGACCCTCGCAAGTCTAAAGCTCTTGCATACTCAAACGGTTGCTCATCTTTAAATTCCGGTATCTTCATTGCACGATTAAGATAATCTAACGCCGGATCATAATCACCCTTTCTACAAAGCTTTTCTCCTTTCAATGCGTAGGCAACCCCTAAATTTTGACCGCTCGAAATATGGATCGATTTTTTATTCGATTTTTTAAAAATTGCTTCTGCCTTTTCATAACAAGTGATTGCTTCATCTATGCGGCTTGAAAAGAGACTAGCTGCGCCTTTAGAGCATAAAGCAAACCCATACTCAACATGTTGTTCACCAAAAGCGTTACTGAAAATCACCAAAGCAAGCTCAGCCTCATCATAGGCTTCCTTCAGCTTGTCTTGTTTGGCAAGAACATTCGAAAGGTTCGTACGGCAAGTTCCTACTTGATGATGATGTTCTCCAAAAGTTGAAATAAGCACTGGAAGGACTTGGTCTAAAAGCTCTTTTGCATCTTCAAGCTTTTCTTGCTGAAAGCAAGATTGGGCCACACTCATTTTTGTTATGGCAACTTCGGGATGATCCTCCGTTTGAAAAGCTGTTAGATGCATGGCTAATGCTTCTCTGAATTTAGCCTCTGCCAGAGGAAAGACGCCTTGGTCCCAATAGACGTTGCCTATATTTTTTAAGATAGTTCCAATATGAAAATGGTTGTCACCGAAAGCTTTTTTTGAAATGACGATGGCTTCCTCAAAGTGCTTAATGGCTGCATCGAACTGCCCAAGCTCGCGGTAAACAAGACCAATATTGCTGTAGCTTTTTGCTAAAGAACCTGGGAACTCTTCGGCGACCTTGCTTCTTGCCGAAAGCGCGTTTAGGTGATGCTCCATAGCAAGGTCCAACTCTCCCAGCACTCTATAAGCTTCTCCTAAACTGTTTTCACAAAAGCCAAGCAAAAGGAGCTGTCAATGGCCTTGCTAATTTCGACCGCCTCCACATAATAATCTATAGCTGCTCGCTCATCACCTTGGCCCGATTTCACTAAGCCAAGCCCATGTAACACAGTGCAAAGCTGCATTTGGCACTCAGGCAGGATGCGTAAAATGGCTGCAGCTTTTTCAAGGCACTGAAAAGCTTTCTCAAAGTCATAACGCATTTTCAGTGCGAAATCGCCCACATAATTGAGCAATAGCGGATTGTCATAACCTGCAGAACTGAAATGTGAAGATAGCTCTTCTAGGTGCACAAAATACTCATTGGCTTTTTCCCATGTTTCACTTTTTTCAAAGTCAAAGTTCCATTCTTTAGCAAACAATTCAAGGAGCTGAAAGCATATTTCTAAATCATTTTCCCTTTGTCTTAAAACTTGCTGGAAAAGTTTGTGTAGGGAAAAACTCTTTTCTTGGAACGAGTATTTAGCTAGTGAAAATTTAGCAATCGATGCACGAATACGCGTTAAAACAGCTTCGTCCCCATCAAGTGAAGCTAAAAGCAGGCTTTCAGGGATTCCATTTGAGGCCATGAAAGCGCAAAGCTCAAGCCAGCGGAGCGCCTGAGGATTTTCAAACTCCAATTTTTCAATTGCCGGCTGCCATACCGTTTGGAGGGCTTTTTTGTATCTTTCCTGTTCTGATATGGCCCCATCCAAAGGGTTTGGAAAGATCTCTCTGTACTTTTTGATCGTCATTCCGGGATCGCTTGCGATGTATCTCAAGACTTGATGGATGGCGAAAGGAAAATACCCCCAATTGTCTAGCAAAAGCTCGAGTTCATCAAGAGGCCTTCCTCCGAGCGTCTTTTTAGCAAGCTCAGTTGCCTCCATTTTAGTGAAGTTTTCAACCGCGAATCCTTTCCCCCTCGATTGTCCCAGACAGATCGATCTTGAGAGGTCATGAGTAGGGAGCCACCTCTTGCAGGATATTCATCCACCCCGATTTTTCTTTCGACATTGTCAAAAACAAAAAGCCAAGGTTTTTGCGTTTCTCGCTCGAGTTTGCGGTGCACCCTTGTGCGCAAACTTTTTAAATCTTCCTTCTCGATGCGCGCTAATCCTAATTCATCGGCAAGCATCTGATATTCAAAGTACAAGTCGTTTTTGCTTAAATCAAAGCACCAAATACAGGAAAATTTTTGTTGATGTTTTTCTGCAAAATGGACGGCAAGCTCGCTTTTTCCCATCCCGCCCTTTCCATAGAGCAAGCGGGCTTTAAGCGTTGATCCTTGCTTAAAGCCTTGATGCAAAAGGCCTCTTTCTAACTCTCCCACGAGCTCTTTTCTTTCAACAAAGTCACCTGTCAAGCAAGGTATGCTTTGAGGAGAAGCTACACTTTTGTTTGAGGTGAATGCAACCGGTTGGGGAGCAGAAAGGGCAGGAATATCCAGCTCTTGGTCTCCGCCTCCACGTAACCCGAGTTTGCGATGAAAAACAATTGCGCTGCCATTCCAGGTTAGCGTCCCCTCTTGCAATACTTTGTAAATTCTTCGAAGCTCGGAGGTTGGAATATGTGTTTGAAGCCCTTTAAGAGGGACATCCTTGAAGCCATGCAATTGCTCGATCCGACCAATGAGCCCCTCTCCGGCTTTCCAAAAAACTCCGAGTTGCAGGTCTTCGCAAGTTCGCTGAACTAACCGAATAGGAGAATAGGTAAAAAGAGCAGAAGTCATTTAATTACCTTGTCTCCAATTCATGCTGATCAGAATCAAAGTTGAATACAAGGGTGGGAACGAATGTGCTGCTGTTTTTTAAATAGGCGGCCTCGATTGCCTCAGCAGCTGCTAAATAAAAATTTCCTTGGTATTTGTTGTAGTTTTTTCCTTGATGCGGATTTTTAACCTTATACTCTTTGGGTTTACCATCAATGTTTACGCGGATCGCTCTTGGTCCTTTTCCGCTAGCCGCTAATTCTCTGTATTTAGAGCAGTTAGAGGCTGTTTCCCCATAAGTCCTTCGGACAGCGTCTTTCTTTTTTCCAACTTGAATATCATCTGCAGAGTCTTTTGCGTGTATTGGACCAACTTTCTTATCGAATAAAAGTTGAATGGCTCTAGCGTCAATAGCCTTGCCTATGCCTGTGGAGATGTTTTTTTGAATCTGCAGAATGGCCTGCATCATCTGTTGATCTCTGGAGAATGTTTGAAAAGTTCCGTCACTATATTCCATCTCATCTTGATCCCCGAGGGAATCTTGATCCGCTAAGAAACTAAAAGTCGAACTCCTTGGATGAAACTCCGGGTCTCAGATCTGCCACCTCAGCCACCATCACGCCTGCAAGATATAGCTCATAATCTTTTTGAACTAAAACAGGTCCTCCAGAATTTCCTGGAACCACGGTTCCGTCAACTGTGAAATAGTTTACACCATCTTTTGTCGAGTCAATGGAAGAAATTGTCCCTTTGTGCAGAGTAACAACATTTTGAGAGAGCGGAAATCCGCCATAATAGACAGTCATCCCCTCTTTCAATTCAAAGTCGATCAGTGGAAAAACCTTCTTGTCCTTCGTGTTTTCCACCTTAATGCCTAACAAATCGAGTTGCATCGACTTCTCGAGCATATCTTTAGGTTCATGATCCGCATAGTAAACAGAACCCGCAGAGCCTTCTCCGTCATATCGGACAGAAATGGCTTCATTATCAACCGATACCTTGCCGTTCGTATGGTGATGCATGAACATTCCGGTGGCAGAATGGAAGGTGGAAATCGCAACATCATTGCTGAGAAAGAAGCCACTTGACTTAGTCCCATCTATTGTTACCGAGCAGATATTTTTTTTTAGCTCAGCAAAGACTTCCACTTTGGTTAACTTAGTGTAAGAAGGCGTTCCCCCAGAAGTTTGAGGGGTTAAAGATGGATTTACTCCAAAAAGACTGCTCATGATTTTTCCTTAGATTTAAATTGCAAGGAGTGTGGCGAAACCAAAAATTTAAGAAAAGCACCTACAAATATACGATTAGGAATTACCGCTTAATATGAAAAAGCAGGTACACCCATCTTTTTGCTAGCTTTTATCAATTGAGCATCGAGAGTAACGAGGGGTATTTCTTCTCGAATGGCTAACTCTAAATAGGCTGCATCGTAAACAGTGAGGTCTGTTTTTTTTGCTAATAAAAAAATAGAGTGCATCGCTTTTGAGGCAGTTGTTTGATCCACAACAATGGGTAATGAGGCCAAGGCATCGATGAATCTTGCTGCCTGTAGTTCTGTTACCCTTTTTTTGCGTCCTGCAATCAGCAAAACATTAGAAACTTCAAGCGGCCAAAGGGAGGGGACTATTGCTTTAGAAGATTTGAGTGCTTGTAGAACGTCCATTGTTTTTTCATTTCCCTCGTCTTCAAAGCACCAAGCCATTGTGACTGAGCAGTCGAGCACAAAATCATACCCACTATTTTTCATGCTCTTCCCTCCTCCATCATCTTTCTGATGGAAAGTCCTTTTCCTAGGGTTGTCCCTTTTCTAAGTTTTTTTATTGACTCTATGGCGTCTTGGATAGAGTCCGTTTCTTCTTGGATATAAGGAACGATCATCGCGACCTGTTTCCCATGCTTGGTAATTACAATTCTTTCTCCACTGATGACCTCTGCAAGCAGCTCTGAAAAATGTGTTTTTGCCTCAAAGGCTCCGAACTGACGCATAGTTCCTCTCCATTTAAACTGGTCTATAATTTAAACTAGTCTAAACTGATTTAAATGTCAAAAAGCAGCCGATCTCTGCTCGTGCCCAGGGGATTGCGGTCATGCAAGATGCTATTGAGTGTTTTTTCTGGAAACGACCCTAGATTTCTTTGTTTTGTGATGAAGGATGAAATCTTCCATTCTCATTGCTATTGCAGGGCATTTTTTAATGACTTCCTGATCTTCTGTGATCATAGGCTCTCGGAAGCGTTCGGCAAGTGCAATAAAGTGAGCGTCATACACGCTAATCTTTTTTTCTATTGAGATTTGGAGGGCTTTTTGGATTTCTACATGATGTTCGCAGTGTTTTAGTTCGTTTATTGTGAAAGTCAGAAATTCAATGACCTCAGAAGATTCCTTTTGTTCTTTCCTCGCTTTTTTAGAAAGAACATTTGCATATTCTTCACGCCAGAGAGTGGGGAGAATCCATTCTGGATCAATGGCTAAGATTTCTTGCGCTTTTTCAGTGAGTTCAGTCTCATTGAATAAATGGACGACAAGGCATGTGTCGGCAATAATCATTCTCTACCTTCGTCAATCGCTTTCTGTATGAATTCATTGCTTATTTTCGTTTTCCATGCAAAAGGTTTTGGCTGTTTCACAGTCCCGCTGCGCATTTTTACACCTTCAGATAGAATGACGATGGCCTCTTGGGTTTTGCTTCTATGATTTTCTTTGGCTAATTGTTGCAGGAGATTTAGTACATCTGCTGGGACTCCTCGAATGAGGAAATCTTGAGTTTTTTGCTCTTGTCTTTTTTCCATAGGACTCTCTTTTGAGTGATATCAATATGATATCTTATTGATATCATATTGGGCGATCTTTTTCAAGCAAGACTTATTCTTTGTTTCCAATTAGGGTGTGGTGCGAGATCGAGTGGACGTTTACTTTTTGCAAAGTGCCGATGAGATTATCGTCGCCGGCAAATAAAACGTTTTTCCAGCAGCGTGTAAGCCCTTTTAGGTACTGACTTTCTTTGGCGTTTCGTTTCTCAACAAGCACCTCTATGGTGGTGCCGAGCATGTTTTCACGGTCTTTAATGTAGAACATCTCTTGCAGGGCCATCAGCCTTTGGAGGCGGCGCTGTTTTTCAGCATCGGGCACATCGTCCGCCCAACGGGTTGCAGGCGTCCCTTTTCTTGGGCTATAGGCATAGATGAAAGAGACCGAAAAGCCGATCTCTTCAATAGCTTGGTAGGTTTCTTCAAATTCTGCTTCTGTTTCAGTCGGGAAGCCAACGATGATGTCGGTTCCAAGCGAGACATTGGGCACTAAACTGCGCAGTGTGGCTACTTTTTCGAAGTATTCTTCCTTGGTGTACATCCGGTGCATTTTCTTCAAAATCCGGTTGGAGCCTGCTTGGATAGGGAAGTGGACCAGTTCGCAAAGTGAGGGGAGATCTCTGACCGCTTGCATCAGCTCTAATGAGATGTCGCAAGGGTGGGACGTCATGAACCGGACCCTTTCAAGGCCGGGGATTTGATCCAATTGGTACAATAGATCATGAAATAAAACACCCCATTCAGGTTTGTCTTTTCCGTAGCTATTGACGTTTTGGCCCAAAAGGGTGATTTCTTTGGTCCCTTTGGCTACAAGTTCGCGACATTCGTCGACGATACTTTTTGGCTCTCGCGAGACCTCGGGGCCTCTGGTGTAGGGGACGATGCAATAGGTGCAGTACTTGTCGCAGCCACGGATGATGGTCACATAGGCTTTTAGGGGGTCGGCCCGGTCAACGACTGAATAGTCGAGTTCGTGAGTGAAGGTGCCATCTGTTCGGATCTGTTGTTCTCCTGTTCCTAACAGTTCGTCGAGTACTGGGTTTAGGTCATGGATATTGTTGGTTCCCAAGATAAAATCGATGTTTGGGAGCTTGGAGAACAGACTTTCCTTTTTGTTATTGGCCATGCAGCCGGTCACACCAATGATTTTATTGTTGTGTTTACGGCGCCCCATTCTGCCCAGCTTGCCCATCACTTTTCTCTCTGCAAGATCACGAACGGAGCAGGTGTTGTAGAGGAGTAGGTCGGCATCATCTTCATTATCTTTTCGGATCAGCCCTCTTTCTTGCAGGACGCCGGCCATAAGGTCGCTGTCGAGCTCGTTCATCTGGCAGCCATAGGTGCGGATGTAAAAAGATTGGGGATTGGGTTTTTTTACCATTTTTTTCTTGCGGTCTGTCAGATTTTTAGCGTTAATGTTAGCTAATTTTATGGAATACATCAAACTTCTCCACCTTCTCTTTCTCTTGATCTGGATTGGGAACCTTCTTGCCCTCACTCGCCTTCTTGGTTATCGAAAAAAACTATCAAGCGGAGCGATGGGAGAGCTGCTTCCTTTACTTCGTCGGATGTACCTCTTTGTGGGGTTGCCCTCTTTAGTGCTGGCCCTTTCATTTGGAGCGATTTTATTGACGATGGCCGACTTGGGTAAGTCGCTTGGCTGGCTCCATATGAAGTTGACTGCCTCTGTTTTATTGATCGTGATCGATCTTTTACTTGGTTCGGCTATTGAAAAAGGGGTGGCCGGAGGCTCGTTGCCATCTCCTGCTAAATTCCGCCTTTACCATGGGGGAGTTGGTCTTTTAGTGATTGCAGCACTGTTTAGCGTGCTGGTGATCCACGGGAAGAATAAGGCCCATGGACAGGAGATCGTAGTTCAAGCTATGCAAAAAATCGAGTAAGCGGTATGCTTCTTGCAGTTTCTGGTGTATTCTAGTATTTATTATGAGCGAACAAAGTAAACAAAACAAAACGACACTTCTTAAGCCGAACACGCGTCCAGTTAAGTGGTTTTTAATCGATGCCTCTGGCAAGACGTTAGGCCGTTTGGCGTGTGAAATTGCCAAAGTGCTGCGTGGTAAACACCGCCCAGACTATACTCCATCTACCGACTGTGGTGATGGCGTTATTGTCCTGAACTCCGGGGATGTCCACCTCACAGGCGCAAAGCCTGCTCAAAAGATCTACCGCGAATATACCGGCTGGATCGGTGGGATGAAAGAGATTCCATACAAAGTGATGCGGCAAAAACATCCAACTGAAATTTTAAGACGGGCTGTTAATGGCATGATGCCTTCTAACAGGCTGACTCCTCGCCAAATGACACGTCTTCGCCTCTTCGCAGGTGACAAACATGATCTTCAGGCACAAAATCCTATCCCCGTCGAGCTATAAGGTAAAATATGATCACAGAAACGATCGGCGTAGGCCGTAGAAAAACAGCTGTAGCTTCGGTTAGACTCCGTCCAGGCAACGGTCAAGTTAAAGTGAATGGTAAAGCATTTGAAGTCTACTTTCCTCTGGCCATTCAAAGAGACACCATCTTAGCTCCTATTAAAGAGATCGACAAAGTCGGAACCTACGACCTTATCGTTACGGTTCGTGGTGGTGGGATTGAAGGGCAAGTGATTGCAACTCGTCTCGGCATTGCACGTGCTCTTGTAGGTGAAGAAGGCGAGCGTCGTACAGATCTCAAGACAAAAGGGTTCCTTACACGTGACCCACGTAAGCGTGAACGTAAAAAATACGGCCTCAAAGGCGCACGTAAGCGGTTCCAATTCTCTAAACGTTAGAATTACGAACACAATTTCATGCGAAAAGGGCGGGTTTTACCCGCCCTTTTTTATTTTCTTCTCTGTTTCATATTTTCTTACTTATTCATTGAGTCCTTCGAGGTTGCCCGTGACAATCACATTCCTTCCGACAGGGAAGGTGGCAAATTGACCTGCAGTTAAAGAGGGCTTTTCATAAGTAATTGCTGTGTCAATAGATGTTGCTTTGAGCCGAAAACCGCGAGGTCTTCCCTTAATAAGACGTACTGCCAATAGTTGTGCCTGACCTTTTATGTCAAAAGAGTACGACCCTCCAGGTTTAACGACTTGTTGCACCTTCCCTTTACTACCATAGATAGTTAAGTCGCTTGTTTGATTGTTTGTGCCTGAAAAATGTCCGGATAGGACTTTTTTTGTTTTGTAAGGGAGTGTTGTGATTAGGTTGACACAGCTGTTAGCTGCCAAAATCCCATAACAGACCATTTGAATGCAGTGATGTAATGGTGGTATGGGAGAGGACGCATGCTCTTTTATTTTTTTATCAAAGAGCGCGGCCTCATTGATAGCAAAAAACACCATGGCTGCCAGATTAGTATAAAATGACAACGCTTTGACAACAGGGGATGACGTCGTAAGAGCTGCTAAAACTGAGGTGTCTAAAGTGGTCGACAGTAAGTGGCTGCTGCCTTTGAGATATTCTTTCTGATAAAAAGCATTTCCCATTTCAAAGATATGAGTAGCGATATTGGCTATAACAGAAGCTTTAATTAAGGGAACGGAGGCTTTTTTGATTCCAGCCAATCCTAAAGCGACTGCGAAAACTTTTGCAATCTGTGCCGTTTTTCCTGCATTTCCTTCTTTTGCCCAATTATTCTTTAATTTGATCAAAGAAGACATAAGGGCTAGTGAGCGAAGAGCGACAGAGGCGTTTTGTCGAAAGGATGAGAAATTGGTCAGAAGAGCAATACACGTGGTAAGAGCTAAAAGTCCGGTAGAGAGCGTCTCGTGAGGTGTGGGTTTAGAGTGCCCCTGCCTATTCCCCGTAATTGCATTTGTAGACATGGCATTTTCTCCTTTTAAGTAAATATTATCTCTCTTTCTTTTAAAATTATAATAAAGATTCGACAAGTCCTTCTTGGTTAATGTAATATGTCACCATCCCTCAACTGCTCGATTTTTAGTCGAAAATATGGTATCATTAGTTTTCCACTTCTTTAAAAAAGGACGAAAATGATTAGTTATTTATGTGCACTTTTTTTGGTTGTCAATCCAACAGTGAAAGAAGAGAAGGCATGGGTAGCTGAGCAAAAGGAGGAAATTGCCCTCCTAAAAGAAGAAAAAAAGAAGCTACAAGAGGAAATTCGGGTAGAAAAGGATCAACTCCACAAGCTTTCACTGAATATCTTGGACAAAAAGGCCTCCGTTAGAGACCTTTTCCCTATGCAAATCCAGCTGCAGCATAAGCTCTATTTCCTCGATGTGATCGATGACGAGATCGAGCTTGTCAAAAGCCGTGTCCACAAAGGTTTTTTTGGCGATCTCCTTTCGCATAAAAGATTTGCTGCCGTGACAAATTAGTCCATTTGGAGTACACTCCAAATTAATCCATCTAGCTCCCATTCAATGGATTACGTTAAAAGATTTTGAATTGCTTTTTCTAGCATTAAAGATAGCTGAGGGAGTTCTTTTGAAGCTGTTTCCCAGACAATTTCGTAGTCTATCTCAAAATAAACATGGATTAACTGATTTCTCATCCCAATGATTTGTTTCCAAGGGATGTTTGGAAAACATTTCTTTGTATTTTCAGAAATCTGATTAGCGGCCTCACCTAAAATTTCGAATTCTCTTGTAATGGCTGCGCGTAGAAGTCTATCTTGATCAAGATCTTGACGCCTTTTCCCTTGAATATAGCTTAGATAGCTTGAGCACTTTCAAGCATGTGGCCCAAGCGAGCGTGGTCACGGTTTCTCATAGATATTCAAAGCTTGGTTCAGAACTTCTTCACGAAAAAAATGGCTGAGACTTTTCTCGGTGACCAAATCAATCGGGCGACCAACAATTTGGCAAAGCTCTTCCTGCATATCTACAACATCGAAAAGGCTTGGAATGTGATTTCTATTAAATTTAACCAGGAAATCCACATCGCTTTTTGGCCCAAACTGTGGGGTTAAAACTGACCCAAATAGAGACATTTTTTCGATATAATGTTTTTGACAAAACAGGGTTACTTCTCCGAGGGGGATTGGGTGATAAATTTTTTTCATAGATAGCCTCTTTCCGTTCTTATTTTCTTGAAGAACTCAATTAATTGCATCATAAAGCAGTTAATCCTCTAGTTGAAAATCCCATTCTGACAAACGCGAAAGCTCTCGCGGTTGAACGATCGCAAGTCGGTCAATATTAGAATTGTCAAAGGGTTTTTTTGGTGATATCCCTTCACATAAACAATTTGCTGCCGTGACAAATTAGCCAATTTGGAGTACACTCCAAATTAATGGGCAAAAATTGGGAGTACACTCCATATGTGCCGATTCATCCAAGAAACTTTTCATCGACTACTCGAAAGTGTCACCTTTCCCCATTTTCGGTATCTTTACCCGTTTTTTAACTTAAGAAATCGATTGACCGGCCTTGTCGGGCCTCGCGGTGTTGGGAAGACGACTCTATTGTTGCAATACATTAAGAATGAGCTTTCTAAAGAGGGTAAAAGTTTTTATTTCTCTGCCGATCTCATCTATTTTCAACAAACGACCCTCTTGAAATTTGTTAGTGACCTTCATTTAGTGGAGGGGTATCAAATCGTTTTTATAGATGAAATCCATAAATACCACGGGTGGAATCAAGAGTTAAAAAACCTCTACGACGCATTTCCTTCTCTAAAAATCGTGTTTTCCGGCAGTTCTATGCTAGATCTGATAGAGGATAGCCATGACCTGTCTCGACGAGCCAAATTATTTCGTCTACATGGGCTTTCTTTTAGGGAATATCTTAACTTTACGATGGGTTCGGATCTAAAGCCGATTCCACTGCAGGAGATATTGGAAGATACGGCCGGTTCTTTGAAGCAGTTAAAAGGCGTCGAAAGAATCCTTCCTCATTTTGCAGATTTTTTAAAAATGGGTTACTACCCCTTTGTTTTTGAAGATCCCCACTCTTACTATGAAAAAGTCTCAAGAGTCATTGATAAAACAGTGTTTGAGGACATCGCTAACTATTACAATTTAAAAACCCCAAATCTACACTATTTTAAGCAGCTTTTGACCTATCTTGCCTCCATACCGCCGGGAGAGCTTAATACGCACTGTTTAGCCAAAAATTTGGGGATCGATTCTAAGACAGTCGAACATTATGTCTCTATTTTGGCCGCGGTTGGCTTGATCAGAGAAATGAGACCTTTTGAAGGGGGAGGTCCGCTCTTAAGAAAACCCGCAAAAATCCTTTTAAATAACACCAATTTGATCCATACCCTGCAGCAATACTTAGGTCAAAACCCTTCTAAAGGAATTGAGAGAGAGCTATTTTTTATCCAATCGCTCCAAAATAGCGGAACTGAAATTTTCTATTCCAAGCAAGCCGATTACAGAACACGTCAGACAATTTTTGAAATTGGGGGAAAAAATAAAACTTCCGACCAATTGAAAGAGTTAAAAGAACCTTCATATCTCGTGAAGGATGATATCCTTCTCCCATTAAAGAACGAAATTCCCCTTTTCCTTCTAGGGTTTCTCTATTAAACTCTTGGGGTATGCGCTTACCACTTTCTTGGATACAACTCCACTTACCTGTCAAAGAAACCCCCGAAGAGATAGCTGAAAAACTGACACAGCTGGGCATTGAGGTCGATAAGATCCATGATGAAGGTGGCGAAAAGGTTTTTGAGATCTCTTTGACCCCCAATTTGGGCCATGCCTGGTGCATGCTCGGAGTGGTGCGAGAGCTAAAAGCTGTGGTCGATGCCCCTTTTACACCTCCAGTTATCCAACACCTGCCACCAAAAGGTGACACCCCCTTTGGTCTTGATTTAACCGTTCATCACACCGTTCCTCTCTACTCTGCAAGACGGGTAAAGGGCATTCGGTCGAAAGAGAGCCCTTCTTGGCTAAAGAAAAGGCTTGAGCAGTGTGGTTTGCAACCCATCAATTTGATCGTCGACGTGATGAACTTTGTGATGATGGAGCTTGGGCAGCCCCTTCATGCCTTTGATGCAAAAGAGATCGTCAAAGGGATCGATGTCCGTTTTGCCAAAGTTGGGGAAACATTTACAGCGCTGGATGGGAAAAGTTACACCCTGTTACCCCATCACCTTGTGATTGCAGACCAAGAAAAAGTATTGGCTTTAGCTGGCGTTATTGGAGCAGAAAAGGGGAGTGTGACCCCGGAAACGACCGAAATCATTATAGAGGCCGCTCACTTTAAACCAAGTGTGGTCCGGAAGCAGGCTAAGGAGCTTGGCCTTTCGACTGAAGCCTCTAAACGGTTTGAGCGGGGAATCGACCCTCTTGGAGTGACAGCTGCTCTTGATCGTGCTGTGATGCTTTTAGAAGAAATAGCGGGGGCAGAAGGGTTGTCAGAAACCGTTAAGATCGAACATATCGTCTTTCAACCAAAAAAGATCATTTGTCGCTTAGCGCGGATCGAGTCAATGTTAGGCCTGCACTTAGGTGTAGACCAGATTGGCAACATTTTCAAAAGCCTTGATATGAAGTTCACCTGGGATGGAAAAGAGGCTTTCACAGTTGTTCCCCCTTCCTACCGAAACGACGTCAATGAAGAGATTGATCTGATTGAAGAGGTCGCAAAAATTTTTGGCCTTGAAAATTTGCCTAAGAAAGAGGCCCAATTTTCCCTTTCGACCATCCCAAATGCCCCCGTATTCTTGTTGGAAAGGGAAGCCCGTAAAAATTTATTGTCGTTAGGGCTGCAAGAATGGATGTGTTGCGACCTCATCGATCCTAAAAAGTTATCACTTATCCTAAATCGGACCGAAATGCCGGGGGAACCGGTTCATGTGGTTAACCCAAGTTCGGTAGAACTTTCTGTTTTAAGACCATCTTTACTGCCGGGTCTTTTGATGTGCGCGTTGCATAACTACGACAAAGGCAACCATGATCTTTCTAGTTTTGAAGTAGGAAAAATCCATTTCAAGCGAGATGGGCAAATGAAAGAGGAGTTGATGGCCGCGGTCTTAATGACAGGGCAGAGACACCCAAAAAGTTGGGCCGCCGCAGAAGAAGGAATCGATTTTTTTGACCTCAAAGGGGTGTCGGAAGCGTTTTTTGAGGGGATGAACCTTCCGGAAGTGACCTATAAACCTCATAATCATTCTTTGTTCCATCCGGAAAGACAAGCTGCAATGATGGTAGGGGAATGCTTGTTAGGTGTTCTTGGAGAGGTCCATCCGGCGATCTTGAGAAAGCTGGACTACCCCCATCGGATCTATTTGATAGAATTGAGTCTGCACGAGCTTTACCCCTTGCAGAAATCCAGAGAGAGGATGACTCCTCTTCCAATTTTCCCTTCCTCGACAAGAGACTGGACTGTCACATTAGACAAAGCGATTAGCTACGAGCGGCTTGAAAAGGCCATACTCAAAGCAAGGCCTCTCCATCTGGAAAGCTTTTCACTGAAATCCATTTTTACAAGCGACAAACTCGGGGTCGACAAACAAAATGTGACTTTCCACTTTGTTTACAGAGGGAAAGAGGACACTTTGCCCCAAGAGGTGGTCGATCGAGAACACCAAACGCTGATTGCAGGCTGCGAATTTTGAATTCGCGCTAGCGTTTGGAGGCTCCTGAGCCTGTTTAGCTTTGACTTATCAGTGAAAGTGAAAGCTAAACGGGCTCAGGAGCACGGCCTTATTGTGTAATTGCCTCGAGATCTTTCGAGTTTCCGGCAGCCCTACAGACTGCTATCTTTATTTTCTACCTTAACCTGGGGCGTTGCCCACAGGCTGTTGCAACTATCCGGCTTTCAGCCGGAAAATCTCTATACACGTTTTCACAGGCCTGAAAGGCCAAAATTGCAACAGCCCGTGGGCAACGCCCCGGGTTAAGTTGGAAAATAAATTAGGTAGCCTGTAAGGCTACAGGAATAAAGTGAACAATTATGCAACAAGGCCGTTTAGCACTCCAAACGCTTCGCGAACGCCTATAAATTCGAATCGAAGAAGTAATTATCTAAAACTTTTTCTCTCATCGTGTGGTCTTCTGGAAGGAGTTCTGACAGAAATTTGTGGGCTCTGTTTGCTTGTTCCTCCTCAGAGAAGACTATCGCTTGATGGTAGTTAGTTAGAAAGTCGGGAAGCGGGTTGGGTAGCTCGATCGCTTTCACAATTTTCAGGCATCCCTCGTCCACGAGATCGTAAGCGTAAATATAGAGGAGAAGCCCGATGCAGGCTGCAGACTCTTGGACTGTAAATGACCTCTCTTTTAAAAGTTGAGATTTCATTTGAGGAAGCAATAGTTGTGCTTGATCGTCTGGAAGAGACCAGCAGAAAGGGCGGCCGTATCTTGCGGATTGTCGCAACATGTTAAGCATCGAAACACAAGAGACTAACTGCTCAGATTGTAGAGCAAGCTTTGTTTGAGTTAAGCAGATCTCGATTAGCTTATCCTGTTTTTTCTCAGGAAGAAGAGGAAGGCATTCTCCTATCTGTTCGAGGGTAAACGATGTGATTAATGAGCGCATCTTTGTAAGGATTTTTTCCGATGTTTGATCATTATCAAAATATTGGGGCAATTGACTTGGATGTTGGGAGTTACACAGCTGATATTGGAATTTAATGAGTGCAACAAGCTCCTGTGATTTCATGGTGTCTAACAGCTTCAATGAGTTATCCCAACAGTGTGTAAAGGCATTTCGAAGATTTATAGGGGTGGCGAATATATTTTGTGGGGGTAAGTACGTTAAAAGTTTTTCTCCTTGTTCCGGAGTTAGGGGGGCTTTTTGAACAAGAGTAGCTATCTCGTTAATGATAGGAGAAGAGAGAGAGCGACCGTCACTGCTCTGCATGCGCACTAATGACAATAGCTGTAAGAGTTGGTCAAGGTTGAAGGACCCAATCTCCGTTGGTAACCAGTTAATGAGGGGAGAAAAAATGTAAGGGTCTAGATAGGGAATAGTCCGTTCGCCGCAAGATTCCTCTAAAGCAAAGAAAAGTGCAAGGCGTTCCTGTTCGGAAAATGTTACTTTCCCCGCCCGTTCATCATCGCCCATTCTCCTTAGGCATTCCGAGATATTCAAGCCGACAGAAATGTCATCTTTTTGGAGTTGCAAGATGGGGAAAATAAACTGATAAGCCTCGCCACCAGAGCAAGGATTTTTACTGGTTTTCAATTGTTCAAACTGCAAAAGGCAACGCTTTGTGAACTCAGGATAAGAACGCTGTTTTTCTGCTAACTCCTTTCCTAAAAATATCATAACTTTTAAGAGCAAGTCTTTGTCTAGTTGAGCCAACCTCTGTTTCCCCTCTGGTGCTAAGTTAAGCTGATCGAAATGGCTTAGGAACTTCACAAGCCGTTCGGCGTTTAAAGGGAGCAGGCGAGAAGCGGCCACCATATCGGCGAAAAACGCGATGAGGTGAGCGTGGTTTTTACGCGAAAGGCTTTGCTCGATGTGAGCTAGCAACCAAAGGGTGTTGTAAACCACCACACGACCCATTTTCAGTGCTGCGGCTCCCATAGTGTGTTCTATTTTTCCGGCGACATGGCTTTCAAAAAGAGCAGCGCATTTCCCCGAATAGGTGTTGTTAAAACTGCGAACGAATGGGGATATTTGAGGTGCGAATGACGTGACTGAATCAACTACGGACATTTTTGTTCTCCAAAAGAAAAGAAATATTCTATGGGGCGAAGTGATTTTTAGCCATCGAGGAGAGTTTTCCCCAAGAAGTTGCCGATGGTGAACACCAAGCCCTTATTGCAGGGGTCGAGCCTTTTAGAAACTTGCGAGAGAGAAATCCTCGAGTCAACCAATGGTCAAAATAAATACCCTTCGGGCGTTTATCGTGTATCGGTGCTTCTGACGAATTGCCTATAAATTTGAATGGAAGGGGTAAACTTCTAAAACTTCTTGCCTTTGTGGGTGGTTTTGTGGAAAGAGCTTTGAGAGAAAAAGGTGGACTCTGTTGAGTTGTTCATTTTCAAAGAAGTTAATTGCGCGATAGCTACTAGTTAAAAAATCTGGAAGCGGGACAGGTAGGACGATCTCTTTTGCAATTTTAGAGCATTCCTCATCCCCAAGGCCATTAGCGTGGATGT
This sequence comes from Parachlamydiales bacterium, assembly GCA_963765145.1. GTDB lineage: Bacteria > Chlamydiota > Chlamydiia > Chlamydiales > JAJFMK01 > JAGVKY01. Next base: position 3,865 of record CAVXVG010000025.1, on the reverse strand, counting down.
AGAGAAGAAGGCCAATGCAGGCTGCTGACTCTTGGCCTGTAACCGTCCTCTCTTTTAAAAGTTGAGCTTTTATAAGCGGAAGCAATGGTTGCACTTCATAGTTTGGAAGAGACCAGGAAGAATTGCGGCTCGGGCTTGTGGATTGTCGCAGGATGTTAAACATCGAGGCACAAGAGACTGTCTGCTCAATTTGCAGTGCAACATTAATTTCAGTCATCCACACCGGATCCTCCTGCAGGGAATAAGAAATACGAGGGAGGCACTCTCCTATTTGCTCAAGGGTAAACTGCTTATTTAATGAAGACATTCTGCGAATGATGGCACTCGATATGTTGTCATTGTCGAAAGTCTTATGTGAATAGCCGTTCTTTAAAGCATATGGAGCGTAAATCAGTTGATATTGTAATTTGATGAACTCAACAAGTTCTTGAGCGTTCATGGTCTCTAATTGCGCTACTTCTTTTTCCCAGTACTCTACAAGAACGGGCGTAAGCTTTGAAAAATCAACATCCATGTTCCTCGTGAGAAATCTTAGCTCAATTAAAAAGTTTGCCGCCTGCTCGGGAGTGATGGAACAATCTTTGTTCTGAAGGCGACTAGTAATTTGATAAAATAGCTCGGCCCTCAGATGATGTTTATAATCAAGAAGAGCTAATGGCAATAGCTGGCAACATTCATCGAAGGTAAGGGGCGTTAGATGCTTTGGTAACCACTTGATAAGGGGAAGAAAGATGTTTTGGCGCAGGTCAGCCGACTCTCTCCGAGAGTCTATTAATGCAAAGAAAAGAGAAAGAAGCTCTTGTTCAGAAAATTGAGACTCACTATTTTCAATTATCCAAAGACATTCTGAGATCCTAAAGTCGTCTTTAGTATCATTTTTGCAGAATTGCAAGATGGGGAAAAGAAGATGGTAGGCTTCAGTGCCTGTAAGTAGATTATTTCCCCATCTCAATTCATCCAATCGCTCGAAGCAATTTTGGATGAATTTAGGGTAGGAGCGCTGTTTTTCTGACTCGTTTCCTAAAAATACCATGAGATCCAATAGTAAATCTTTACTTAGCTTGGCGGGCACAATCTGATCCAAAATCAGTTGGGCTATCCTCTGTTTCCCCTCTGGTGCTAAGTTAAGCTGATCTAAATGGTTTAGGCACTTCACAAGTCGTTCGGTATTTAAAGGAAGTAGGCGAGAAGCGGCCATCATATCGGAGAAAAACGCGATGAGGTGAGCGTGGTTTTTACGCGAAAGGCTTTGCTCGATGTGAGCTAGCAACCAAAGGGTGTTGTAAACCACCACACGACCCACTTTCAGTGCAGTGGCTCCTATAGTGTGTTCTATTTTTCCGGCGACATGGGTTTCAAAAAGGTCAGCACATTTTCCAGAGAAGGTGTAGTTAAAACTGCGGACGAGTGAGGGTACTTGCGGTGTGAATGATGTGACTGAACCAGCTTCCATGTTTGTCTCCGAAAATAAAAGAAATATTCTACTAGGCTGGCCAATTTTTAGCCATCGAGGAGGTCGCCAAATGTGCCGTCGGGGAGAAGGGCATATTTTTTGACTAAGACGACTTTATCGAGAGGGTCGTAGAGGGTGACGCCGTTAAAGGGGTCTCCTAAAGTGGTGTAAAAGATTTTCTGGTGGCCGAGAGGAAGCAGGTGGGGCGAGAAGTAGCGGCATTCTCGCGGTTTATTTTCTACAAAAGTGTGATGTTCGATCAAAACGGGGGTATGGTCTCGATCTCGTATGAGGAACTGGTCGGCGTGGAGTTCTTCGCGTGACCACCCCAGTTTTTCTCTGGGATTTAGCTTCCGGTAGTCGAAAAGACTCGAGTCGTGAATCAATTTTTTAAAATGGCCATTGAGATGCCTTTCGATGACCGTTCTTTTTCCATACGGATCGGTCAAGATGAAAAAGATGTTCCCTTCTGTTATCTTTTCTGGAAAACCTTTGACCCAAGCGTAATCACCGCACCATATGCCCATGTATGACTCATTAAAACCTTTGATTGTGAAACTGCCGAACCATTTAGAGCAAGAGTGGCTTGAAAAATGGTTGAAAGCTTATGCGGCAAAAAAACCGATTGGTTTGCCGGTGGAGAAATTTGTCTTTCCGACCGAGTTTATGAAAAAGGCTAATTTGGCCTTGTTAGATATACCCTGGGGAGAAACGATCACTTATCAAGAGCTTGCAGATCGTATTGGGTGTAAATCGGCAAGAGCTGTGGGAACTGCAATGGCCAAAAACCCCTATCCGTTTCTTCTGCCTTGCCACCGTGTAGTGCCAAAAGCCGGCGGGTTGGTCAATATGCCTTTGGGTCAGACCTAAAAGCCCAATTATTACAGTTTGAAAGCAGTAAGAAATAATAACATTTTCGCGAAGCGTTTGGAGTGCTAAACTCCTGTTTAGCTTTCACTTATCACTAAAAAGTGAAAGCTAAACGGGCGTAGAGCACTCCAAACGCTTCGCGCCTTAGGATAAATGATTTACGTACCCTCTTGACCATCTTAGTAAAAACCTTTAGGGTGACTTTATAACTTAAAAGAGGTTTTTTCTATGCACAAGGCACGTCTAATCGTTTCTGGGCTTGTTTTTCTTTTACTTGCCCTGGTCCATCTTTACAGAGTGATCAACCCATTTCCTATCATCATTGGAACCAACGTGGTACCAGAGGCTGCAAGCTATATCGGCTTGGTGATCTTCGGTTTACTAGCCATTTGGGATCTAGTTGGTTGCTGCTGTTGCTGCTGCGGTTGCTCAAATAGCTGCTCATGCAACTCTAAATCAAAGATCGATAAGAAGTAACAGTTGGGAAAAGGCGGGCACCCCCTTTTTCCATTTGTTTAAAAGCTGTCGTGACATCACCTTCTTTCATGTTGATGCCACGACACGCTTCTTGAATGACGTCAACTTCGAACCCTTCTGCAAGGGCATCTAAAACACTCCAAAGAACGCAATAATCGGTGGCAAGGCCACCAATGGCGATTCTTCTGATCCCTTTACTTTTAAGAAATTCTGAAAGTCCAGTCGATTTTTGCCTGTGATTGTCGTAAAAGGCACTGTAACTATCGATAGATGGGTCAGTTCCTTTCCTGACAATTTTGTCCAATTTGGCAGTGTCTACACTAAGTTCTGCCCCTTTGGTTCCATGAATGCAGTGATCTGGCCATAGGATTTGATTGACTACACGCTCGCCCACTTTTTTGTGGTGTGTCGATGCAAAGCTGATATGACCTTTTGGGTGATCATCAACTGAGGCAATTTTTAACTTGAAATGCATTTGAATAGCCTTTTCCACTGCCACAAGAATCTCATCTCCCTTAGGAACAGCAAGGGCACCCCCTGGCAAAAAATCGTTTTGAATATCTACTAATATAAGCGCAGTCATGCCATTTCCCATTCGCTTACTGCGAATGTCCCTGATTAATGATAGTCTATGCTCATGATAGTTTTTTTAAAACCCACTAAGTAAAGATCGGGGTTAACAAAGCGTTTGATCTCGCTTGGGAACTCGGCTAGGTTGTTTTTCCCGATTTTTTGGATCTCTTGGAGGGAAGGGGAGGTATAGACACATTTTCCCGCTCTAAAAATCGGTTGCAACAGATCGACAGAGGTCAATGTTTTAGAGAGCTTTTTGGTCTTTGTTGGATCGACCAGATCGCATAAAATGGGCTGTTCTTCAAGGGTTGTCCATTCATCATAAATCAAATCTGCGATCGGCTTTTTATCTTTATAGTAACGCCTTACCTGCAAAAACCCTGGGTTCGAGATTTTGTGAAGCTGTTCGGACAATTTGAACCGATAGTCCCACTTCCCCTTCTCATTTTGTATTGCAGATAATTTGTATACCCCTTCAAGGGCACCTTGGTT
>CAVXVG010000024.1:0-76608 GCA_963765145.1 Parachlamydiales bacterium | reverse complement strand
GAACCCCCGAATTTCGCACAACAATAAAAAAACGACATCTGAAAATCGATCGAAAATTGCTCTATTCTTACGAGACAAAATCCCTGTGTAAAGGACACTCTAAAATGGTTTTGCTTGAAAACTTATCGATTGGTAGTAGACCCGGTCTTGCGCATTCAAAAAACATACAAAAATTTGAGTTTTTCCTTTAAAATCGGGCTCATGAAAAATTTTCTCCTGCTCTTCTTATTCTTTTCCGGTCATCTTGCTGCTATCAACACGCAGCAATTACAAAAAGCCTTGGGCGGACCGACCCCGTTCCCTTACCTTTTAAGGGCCCGAGTGTTTCCAGCCTACAACCCCAATGCCGATCCCTTAGTGGTTTTCCACGGTTTTGGACATGATTGCCAACTAGGCGGAATCTTGCGCGAAAACAAATGCATTCAAGATCACATCATCTCTTTCAACTTCCCCGACGCTAATATTTCAAATGAAAATTTCAATGCTTATCAAACCGCTTTCGGCACTATCCAAGAAATTTTACCCCCTCTTTACCTGTTGAAACAGCTGGTTGTAAATGGCGCAGAAAGAATCAGCCTATACGGGTTCTCTGCAGGAGGCGGAGCTGTTGTTAACGTTCTGGCTGTGTTGAACAAAAAAGATTATGACAAAGATTTACAAGCGATTGGGATCAATCTTGAAATGAAACAAAAGATATCTCAGGCGTTGCAAAAAGGGTCGATCATTTTAGATGCCCCTCTCAAATCGATCGATGAAATTGCTGCTGTAAAAGGTGGAAGCCAAATGGATCGGGTCCTTGCCGACCGATACCGGATGAACCGTTTAAGACCGATTGATTCTCTAAACGGGCTGACAGGCTTGTCTTACAAAATTTTAATCAATTTCCAATACCCAGACGAGGTCATACCCAATCGAGACGACGACCTATTTGTCAAAAACATACAGCAAGCCAATTCTAAAGGAACCACTTGGTCTGTCTATGGAAGCGATGGGGGACATAACAACTATCACAAATCTCTCTGGGATGCTTATTACCTGTTTCAGCTACCAAATGCTTCACAGGTTAAATTCATTGATAAAAGATAACTTGCCCTTGTCTGCCCTTGCCCTTGCCCGATTTTCAACTTAAAAACTGTTTAGGCAAAATATACGACGCTCTTACCAACAATTTTTTCGGGCAAGGGCAGGGGCACGTTTTAAATTCGGCAGGCGCACGTTTATTTTTAAAACGAGATGCGGGTATTGTTTTTGGGGATCCACCGCTTGAGCGTTTTGTCCCATCTAGCTCTTTCAATGAGCTCGACTTTGTCTATAATGAATCCTTTCTCTTCCCAATGACCTCCGGTGGGATAAAATTCAATTTTAAAGTCTTTTAGATGTGATGCTGTCATCGAATAGTGAGACATCGGACGTATCAAGCAATCAAAATTGGTCATTGAAAACATATCTTCAAGCACATTGGCATCATGGCGGTTACCGCTTTGCCTGCAATGAAACTCGATATTACTTTGTGGAAAGGCTGCTTTGAATTGCTTTCTAATAGATTCCGGATCTGGATGATCTGTAAACAATTGAACATATAATTGCTGCCTTCCCACCAAAACAGTCAGTCTTTTTAACTGCTTGATATAGTAACTAATATGTGGAAAGCGGAGAGGCAACCCTCTTTTCATAGAATCGGTGTCCCAACCAAACCCTCCCCCATCTCTATAGTGGATTGCAACCGAAACCATCCCTGGCGGCGGCTCTATTAAGCTTAATTTCTCCTTTGGAACAATCAAGCCTCTCATCATGTCTCGAAAAATTTTGTCTGACCAATCGACAGGGATATAGAGGCCATAAGCCCCAAGAAAAGTATATTCTTCGTACGCATCAGGGACATGGCCTATTTGATATAGCGTATCCACGTCAACTGATTCAGAAAGTTGTGAAAAGTCGGTTAATACTTTTGTCACATACCCACTCTTGCTTTCGTTGGTGAGGTGCTGTTCGGCATCAGAAAAAACAAACTGATCTGAATATTCGAAATTGTAGAACAGTAGAGGGATGCCCCACTTATAGGAGATCCATTTGGCATGAGTATAGTCTAAGATGTTATCCCCAAGCCTGCCCCCTTCGCCAAAAGTCACTGCTTTGTGAGGCAATCCCATACAAATCAGGGGAAAAAGAAGAAAAATCAGGTATTTCAAAAGAATGCGACTCCGAAAAATAAGGAGTAGAGTACTTAAACGGGCAAGCCGCAAGCAATCAAAATTCTACGCTTCCTTGCGAAGAGGCTCTTGCATGAGCCTTTCAGAACGGTGTTCCTCTTCCCATTCCTCAAAGACAGTCACACCTGCCATAAAAAGGGCGAAAAAAAAGCACCTTCTAAAAAAAGTAGAAACGTTTTTTATAGTCACCCTATCATTTTAACAAAATCAGAGAATCAACGTAAAGTTTTTTGTTTATCTTGCTGTTCTTTGATGAATTAATCCTTCAATGTCCTCATCAAATTTCATAAAGGGAGCTATTCCGAGAGTAAAGAGTGTCGTAAAAGCGGCTAAGTAGGGATGTTTTTGGCTAAATTCTGCAAAATTGACCTTTTTAGTCCGATAAACAACCTCTTTTACAGAAGATGGAAGGTGCTCAGCCAGGGCTTTATCTCCTTCTAAACCTATCTCATTACGACGTAGCCAAAGAGTTTTGATCTTACCTGGGTGGTCCTTTAAAGCAAGGGCGATTTTTTTAGCCCCCTCATTTCCTATGTTGTTATCAGAGAGGTCAATGAGGCTAGTATAAGAATGATACGACCAGGCTTTAACCAGAGCTTCTGCACCAATAGCTCCAATTTTGTTTTTTGTTAGAGATAAAGCTAAATCTTTATTGTTGTGTAATGAGGCTGCAAGACAAATAGCCCCAGCATCTGAAATGCGATTATTGTTTAAACTCAACGTTCTAACGTTTTTATTTTTCAGCGCTTTCGCTAATACACTAGCACCCACATCATCTATATTGTTCTCGTCCAAGTAAATATAGATGGTATTGCTGACCTTTTCTAGGGCTTTAGCAATCACTTCTAGAGCTTCATCACTTATTTGGGTCTCTCTAAGAGTTAAGTTCGTCACCTTGCGGCCATTTAATAAACCGGCAATTTTATTGGCTTCGGACAATCCGATTGAATCGTTTTTGAGATTAATAGAATAATCAACATTAGCGAGAAGATCGAATCTATCGCTTAAATCAGTAATATCAATATGGGACATCTACAGCTCCGGTTAAAAACGAAAAGCCTAGCTCAAATGCATTTCCCTGACAAGCAAATGAGCATTGAAAAAGATCTCCTATTATTTTATGGGTAGAGAATATGAAAACAGATGCTATCCCCCCAACTTTGGCGGTTGTCAACGAACATCCCTCAAAGGACAATACCCCAGTCATCGAAGCGTTAAAACCTTTGGTTGCCGATACGTTTGCCCTCTATGTGAAAACAAAAAATTTCCATTGGCACCTATCAGGCCCCCATTTTAGAGACTATCACCTCTTATTCGACGAGCAGGCTGAACAAATTTTTGCTATGGTCGATGTTCTGGCAGAAAGGGGACGAAAGCTTGGAGGGTTAACGCTCCACTCGATAGGCGAAATCAGCAAATATCAAACACTTGCAGACGATAACGATGCATTCGTACCGCCGGAAGAGATGTTACGGCGGCTCTATAATGACAATAAAAGCTTTGCCGCCCACCTTCTGAAAGTCCACAAAGTCTGTGAAAAAGAAGAAGATGTGGCAACAGCGAGTTTACTTGAAGTTTTCTTAGATGAAACGGAACGGAGAGTCTGGTTTTTATTTGAAAGCCGCCAAAAGGGGTAACCGATGCATTCTTTTGTTTGCATACTGCTTTTTTCCTCACTCCTCGCAGCCTTCTCGACAGACAGCGAGGTAGGGGCCCAAGTAAGAACTGCCATTCAAAACAATCATGATATCTCCAGCTATGGCCGAAGTGTGCAGGTTTCAATCAACGATGGTGTTGTCACTTTGACCGGCCAAGTCAAAGGGGAAAAAGAGAAGAAGAAAATTGCCAAAATTGCCAGAAAGACAAAAGGTGTCACCGACGTCGTCGACAAAATGACCACCACTTTCAAGAATTAACAAGCCTTAGGGAAAAGCACCTTAAAAATTTAACAGGGTGAACAGGATAAGCTCCGCCTAAAGCTATCCTAAAGTGGAAAAGGCAAAAAGAAAAGAATGCTAAGCCTTGTTAGTTTTTATAGATGATCAACTTTTTTTGTTGTTTTCACCGAAACAACTGCTTTTTGTAGGCGGAGCTTATCCTGTTCATCCTGTTCACCCTGTTAAATTTTTAAGATGATTTTTCCGAGATGACTACTCCGTCTACTAATCATGTTAAACGATTGACATCATGTTACTTCATGATCAGAGGGGCAAGAGTCTCTTCCTAGATGAATGCTATATTTCCAAACGCTGGGGCGAATTAAAAAATTGACTGAATGAGAAGCAAACTAATATTATTCTCTCTTTAATTTATTTGAGGAAATCATGGCACAAACCAACAGAACTGAAGACGGTTATTTTTATAAAAATCTCCTACTCCCATTCGTTGTCCTTCTATTGTTAGTCGGCGTCAGCACTTTTTTCTTCAATTCCGCAGCGCAAAGTTATGCGCATAACGACCCATCGATCGAAGCACTTTTAGGTACAACAGCCTGCCGTACCTCTGCATCCATTTTAGCGACCGTCTGTTTTGTTGTTTTTATCGTCCTTTCTGCCCGAAAACAGATCCGCTCTTGGTTTGCCCCTCTCATCTTATTTTTTGTAGCAGGACAAACCCTTCTGCTCTTTCTCCCAACTCCTGTAATTAAGGCAGAACTGGCCCCTAGTGCCGATCTTACTTTTTACCTAAACACCCTTCTTGCTAACTGGCAGGGCTTTCTTACTTTTTTCCTTTTAAGCGTTGTTAAGCCAGGCCTCCTGACCGTTGTGGTTTGGGGTGTGATCAACCAGATCACTAAACTATCCGAAGGGATGAAATACTACATTCCATTGGCCATTTTCTCCGGTCTTTTATTAACGCCCCCTTCCTTCTTTGGAACAGCTTTAGGAACATCTAGGCTTCTAATCTTGGGTTCGATCGTCTCTCTTATTGCGACCCTTTTTGTTTTTAGGTCAGTCTGCAAAAAACTCCCTCTAGAGCGATGGGAAGAAGATCCTCAAGAAAAGCCTGAGCCTTCAACAATCTTCACTCCCGTTATTTTTGGCTTTGCTTTTGGGGCCTTTACCCTGATGTCAACCTTGATGAGAACTTTTATCAAGGCCTTACCAAAAGACGGGACACCTGCTTGGTTTTCTAATTACCCTCTCATCATTGGCATAGGTGTTTTAACCCTCACCATCCCTGTCGCCTATCTCGGTTACTGGCTCTTAAAGAAAAAAGGGTGGCAATTAGCTGTGTTAACACCTCCTTTGATCGTCTCTCAATCGATCGCTCTCTCTTATGTCCTTCATCTTTTAAATATATTTACTGCCGAATTCATCGTGATCAACCAGGTGCTTTTAGCGACATTATCCTCTGCTTTTTTGTTCCCGGTTTTGCAAATCGGCTACCTTTCTTTACCAAAGGCTAACCGTTTCTCGACCAAAGCGTGGGCAGAAATCATCATCGTCCCTCTGATTGCCGGGTCGGGATCGTTCATTGTCCAATCGTTGTTAATAGCCTTTGGCACTCTGAAGGCCGCAACTGTCTACTTACCACCGATTACCATTGGAGTTGCGATTGCAATGTCTATGCTGATCGGAATCATTGGAAAGCGAAAACTTCTGTCCCATCAAAAAGATTCTTTGCGCCAAATCTAAATTCTTCTATACACCCTCTTTAGAGGTGCTTGCAGAAATCGGCCAAACCTGATTTTTCAGGATTTTTGGAAAAAATGCTTGTTTGGAGGTGAGGCCTAACCCCTTGCGGGTTAGCCGAATCGAAAACAAGCACATTTTTTTCGAAAAGACGGAAAAGCAGATTGGCCCATTTTTGCAAGTGCCTCTTTAGAGTAAAGAGGGTTTTTACATGCTAAGACAGTTGTTTAAAGGGTTATTTTTAGCGATACCCTCCCTTCTGTCAGCCAATGATTGTTGGGTTGAAGTTGAATATTTGGGGTGGACTTCAAAAGAGACCTCTCTGCCTATTCCTTTGGTTACAACCGCCTCTTTTGTTGACCCCATTCCAGGAGCTATTGGACAACCCAACACCAGAACTCTTCTTGGGCAACAAACCCTCTCTTCCCAATGGCAAAATGGTTTTCGAATTGATGTAGGCACTTGGATGTTTCCAGAGTGTGGAGCAGGATTTGAGGCCAATTATTTTCTGATGCCGACCTACACCCAGAACAAAAACTTTTTTACTTCAGGAGAAATAGGCAGCCCCAATTTTGCAGTCCCCATTTTTGACACGACAGGTGTTTTTGGGTTGAACGGGATAGCTGGGCAAACCGTTTTCATCTTGCCGGGCCCGATCGGCGGAATGGCTGGTTTCGAAGGATTATTTCATTTAGCCGTCTCTCACCAATTCCAAGGGGCAGAACTCGACTACATCTATGTTGTCGGAACAAACGGCTGTTTTGAGCTAGACGGTTCGATTGGAATAGAATGGATCCAACTGAAAGAATCCCTCACTTTTCAAGGGGCCACCCACACAGCTGTTGGCTCACCTTTTGGTTCCAACTTCTATAACTTTCAAGATACATTTAAAACCGACAACAACTTTGTCGGCGGAACGATTGGCTTTAAAACTCTTTTTGAAAAATGGAATGGTTCTATTGAAACAGGGATCAAACTTGGCATCGGCGTAACGAACGAACGGGTTTCCATCCACGGTACAAGCCAAACAGCTGGCGGCAACCTCTTTTTCTTACTTCAGGAACAGCTTCAGACCTCCTTCCCGGGGGTGTTTTTGCTCAATCCTCCAACATCGGCACCTTTGACCACCGAATTTTTGCTACCACCCTTGAAGCCAACATCCGCTTGGGCTATCACCTCTTCTCCTTTTTAGAGCTCACCGTCGGTTACCGTTTTTTCTGGCTTAACCGTGTCGTCCGCCCTGGCAACCAGATGGACCGTAACATCAATACCACACTTACTGCACTCGCAAATGCCTCTCACGCTACTGTTGGCACAGGCCCTGGCCCCGTACCATTCGGCGCTCCTGCTGCTGCCCCATCACCCACCGGCACCCCCGACCCCCTCTTTCGCTTCAACCAATCGAACACCTGGACTCAGGGCCTCACCGCCGGCCTCACCGTTCGCTTTTAAGAGAATAACTGCTGCTGCGCCCCCCCTCCGGATTTTTAACCAATATCCCTTTATCTAAAAGATCAAGAATATCCCTGTAGGCTGTATCCTGAGAGCATTTCGCTATCTTTGCCCATTTTGACGTGGTTAGCTTCCCGTCAAAACCATCCAGCATCAGGTTGATCACCTTCTTCTGCCTTTCATTCAACGTAGCTTCTGCGCAAGATTCCCAAAACTGCGCCTTGTACATAACAACATCTAAAGTGGAAGAAGCATTTTCGATTGCCCTTCCAAGACAGTTAAAAAACCATTTGATCCACGGGGTAACATCTAATCCCCCTTTCTGGGTTTGTTCTAAGATTGCGTAATAGTGCTTTCTCTCCTTTTGGATTTGAGCCGATAGACTATAGAACCGGTTCGAACTTTTTTCAGAACGGGCAAGTAACAGATCTGCTACTGCACGGCCGATCCGTCCATTGCCATCTTCAAACGGATGAATAGTTACAAACCAAAGATGAGCAAGAGCCGCTTTTAAAACGGGGTCTATTGTTGTTGCGCTGTTTAACCAATTTAGAAAGAGCTCCATTTCATGATCAACACGATCGGCCGGAGGCCCCTCAAAGTGAACGGTCTCATCTCCCATCCTTCCAGAGACAACCTGGACAGGGCCAACACGCCAAGCCCCGGTCCTAATATCCGTAAAACCGCTACGTTTAAAAGGGAATAAAGAAGTGTGCCAATTCAATATCCTTTTTTTAGTCAAAGGCATGTCGTACCTCAATGTCGCATCAAGCAACATCTCAACGACCCCATCAACATTCCTATCAACAACGTCCAGTGCTGCACGCTCAATCCCAAGGTGACGTGCAACAGATGAGCGGACTTGAGATTGATCTAAAATCTCTCCTTCAATCTCGCTTGATTTAACGACATCTTCGGTTAAGGTTTTTAAAACAGTCTCCTCTCTTAAACCAAATCCAATCGATTCCATCCTCCCCAGCAAGCGGCCTTGCTGATGGCGCAGTTGGATCAGCCATTCTCCGACCGCCTCTCGATCCCACTCAAAATTTGGCCAGCCCCTGACCTCGTAAATATACATCACTACCCCCTATTCCATAAGAATAGCATCTAATCTCCGCACAAACAAGGCTAATCTCCGCAAAGCATGCGGAGATTAGCCCATTTATTCTCCGCACAACTCACCACAAACATCTAATCGCGAAGCGTTTGGAGTGCTAAACTCCTGTTTAGCTTTGACTTCTCAGTAAAAGTGAAAGCTAAACAGGAGTTTAGCACTCCAAACGCGTTGCGAAATAAAAAGAAAGTAAAGCTAGGCGATTTTATCCTGCCCACCGTAGGTGGATCCTGTTCCCTTTTTTGCCTTAGATATGCTTTTGCTGCCTGTTCAAAAGTAAAGCTTTTGGGCGAGAACTTGCCTGTCGGTAGAGAGAGAGGGTTGGGAGGCTAGTTTGTTTTCTGTGTTTGTTTTTTTGGCAACAGTTAGACTTTGCCAAAAAAGGTGGCGGGCGACATTGTCTACGCCAAGTGTAGTGCCGATGAAGACCAATGCGATTTTAGGAATCGTATAACCGTAGTGCTTGAAGGCACCTTGGGCAACCATGGGTGCTTTCGCAGCCGAGTTAATTCCGTTTAATATCAAACCTTCTTTGTCAGACGAAGATAGTTTTGGGTTTTTCCATTCTTGGAAATAACTCCAAAGGGCTACCACAGATGAAGCACCAACTAAAACACTTTTAAAAACCAACATCTTGCCCATATGACGAGAAATTTGGATGACTTTTGTTTCATTGAAGAAAAAGAAGGTATCGAAAACACCAGCGAGCTGTAAGCAGGCCACGACAAATAATGTGTGGATCTTCTTTTCCCCTAACTTTGGAGCTGTCCAATATTGGACGTGCTTAGGAGTCATTAAACAGCTCATCCCACCTATTGCAGAAACAACATAAGAAAAACTCGGATGTTTATTTAAACCAAATAGGTAACTCGCTGAATCGGCAAAACCATTGATACAAGTCAACGTTCGGGCATATTGTTCCACATCGTAAAGAGAATCGACCAGATAAGTGGTGTTAAAAAGCCTGTCCACAAACTTGCCTTCCAGCGATCGGCTATCTTCAATAGATGATTCTCCCATTTTCTCTATCCATTTTTTGTGATACAACTTGGCCTCCTTCCGTATATCGGCAAAAGCGTTAGCAAGAAGATGAGTGCCTCCTCCTACGAAACCTACCCAAGGATTTTTGGTGTAATAATAGGCTGCCAGCAAAACCTCTGCTGACATATTTAAAAGCCCTTTTGTAAATGATCTCGATTGATCTTGCTTCAAATGAAGCATGTAGTTCAGGTGATGTAAAGCCTTGGCACTATGCTCAACTACACGAAACGAGGAGCCATCTCCCACTTTTAACGAGGGTCTAAAAAATTGTGCACCCACCCTAGCTGCCGTGTGGAAACAGGCCATTGTACCAAAAATATTCCCCACAGCTTTGATCGGGCGAAACGAGAGGTCATAACCAAACCCTGTTACTCCTTTTCGATTTTTTTCTTCAAAGACTAAAAACTGTCCACCCTCTTTTGCAACTTTGAATTTACTGGCTGTTCTGGATGACCAAAAGTAGGGGAACATTTGTAAAAGCTCGCCTATGTCACCAAAATCGCTTTTAGCTTGCATGGCTTCATGAAAAAGGGGGGTGGCCTTCCATCCATTTTTGATCAATAGTTGAAGCCCCTCTCTTCCGTGCGACAGGCCAAAAGAGGTCATGAAGACCGATCCTACTATTTGTAAGGGATATAAATTAATCGAGACCATAAAGACGAAAATGAACACTAAGACAAAAAAAAGCCACGCCTTTTTAAAAGCGTGGCCAGATTCAAGCAACTAAATAATATTCTTCTAGTCGATTTTCATAATATTTGTAGAAACCGAACCATTAAGCACACCAGCACTGACAAGCCCCTGAAGCTCAACTCCTAGCGTGTTATTAGCTGAAGAAACAACGATAATTGTTTGTAAAACAGTTGATGCTCCAGCAACTCCTAGAGATGGAGTTGGTCCAAAAGCTGTGCCATTCAAGGTAAATGTAAGATTCGAACCGACTATCCCAGCAGTTGCAGACGGGGAAACATATTCTATCAAATACGTTCCGGGAACTACAAAGGTGATAGTTTCTCCATCGGGAGTTATGGTGATGTCACCAGATCCATCTGTTGTTGTATTAACAGAGGCACCAAAAGGTAAAGGTGTTGTACCTATTCCAATAGTTACTGAGAGAGTATCAGTATAAGTATTGAGCCAAGCAATGGTTGCAGTAGCACCGGTCGCACCAGTAGGGCCGGTTGCGCCTGTCGCTCCTGTTGCGCCACCGGTGCCAGTCGCACCAGTAGGACCAGTTCCACCAGTTGCTCCCGTTGCACCTGTAGGGCCAGTTCCGCCAGTTGCTCCTGTTGCACCAGTTACGCCAGTCGCACCATCGGTTCCTGCTGTGCCTGTCGCTCCAGTAGGGCCAGTTGCACCAGTCGCGCCATCGGTTCCTGCTGTGCCGGTCGCTCCTGTAGGGCCAGTCGCTCCTGTTGCACCAGTAGGACCAGTCGCACCAGTTGCGCCTGTCGCTCCGTTGTCTCCATTGGCTCCATTAGCACCGTTTTCTCCGTTGGCTCCAGTCGGCCCTGTCGGACCAATAGCTCCATCGCTTCCAGTTGCACCTGTCGCTCCTGTGGCTCCTGTGGCTCCAGTTGGCCCTGGAGGACCAATAGCTCCATCGCTTCCAGTTGCACCTGTCGCCCCTGTAGTTCCTGTGGCTCCAGTCGGCCCTGTCGGACCAATAGCTCCATCGCTTCCAGTTGCGCCTGTCGCTCCTGTAGCACCCGTTGATCCTGATGCCCCTGTTGCACCTGTCGCTCCTGTAGCGCCCATTGATCCTGGTACTCCAGCCGGTCCTGGAGGCCCTGGAGGACCTTGAATAGGAGATCTGCAATTTGCTTTATGGTTAGATAAAAGCGATTCCAATCCTCCTCGTTGGCGTGGGGCATCAAATGCCGCAACAAATTCTCCATTTTCTATAAGGGCTGAAGCATCACCGTCAATGTCGTAAACGATTTCGATAGTTCTATCTCCCACAACTTTTCTATCTAAAAGAGTAGCATCATTGTGATTGATGTAATGGTAAGAAGTCGGCTCGATATTTGAACCTGTGACTGATGCCAAAACATGGACAACTTTTCCATTCTCTGTAACGAGAGGAGCAAAGCTGTACTCAGCGTTTTTTTGATCGTTTGTAGAAGCTTTGATGACATAGCTATCTTCGTTTTTGGCATGCTCAAACTGAACCCAACCAGTATCGGTTGAAATCGTTTGTAGATCCCCTTTTGCATCATAAAAATAAGCTCGGTTATCTCCATTGTCCAATTCATGGATAAGACGATAGTACTCTGGCGATGAGACAGACTGGCTAATATTTTCAATAAGCCTTTCACCTACCATGACAGGAGACAATTGATCTACCCTTCTGTAAACCCTTTTGCCACCAACAGCTGTAGATATGACACAAAGATCCCCTTTGCAGTGCAATACATTGCCTTCTGATGATTCGGATGCAAGTTCTGGTGTTAAAGGGTTTTCGCTGATGCCTGTTGCTAACCTTACGCCACTATAAGAGACAATTTCTCCAGAGCTTTCTCCTGCAAAACCGTAAGTTAACAGACCTGAATTCCACGAGTCATCATTAGATTGCCCTAAAATCAAAAAAGATTGTGGAGCCAAGCTCCATTCTCCAGTTCCTCTATCTGAAAGAGGGTTTTTGACGTTGTAGTGGCGTTGCAGTGAAAGCGGCTGTAAGCCGTCCACCACAAGTTCTACAGCCCCTTCGACGTAATCTCTGTTTTGTACGTCGTAAAATGCATCTTCATGGGAAGACCACTTTGCTAGCGGTTCCGCATAAGCGCCTGCGTTAGCAATAAGCGCAATAGCAGCAACAAATAATCGGGAAAAACCCATACGAGCTTCTTTTGTTAAAAATTCCAACTTGTAAGCCAAAAATGACTAAAGATAGAATCTAAACCAAATTTGGAATGAAAGCAATTATTTGACTTAAGGCATTCTTCCTTAATCTGTTAATTTTTCATAAAACAAATGCAACCGAAAGGAACACGATGCGAAAGCTATCTATTTTACTGCTGCTATTTTTCTTCAGCTCACTTTCAGCAAGAGACAAAACAATTTGCCTCAACATGATCGTGAAAAACGAAAGTGAGCTGATTAGACGGTGCTTAGAATCTGCCAAACCACTCATCGATTATTGGGTGATTGTCGATACAGGCTCAACCGATGAGACTCGAGAAATCATACGAGATTTTATGTCAGATATCCCCGGAGAATTGCACGAAAGGCCGTGGAAAAATTTTGAGCACAATCGAAACGAAGCTCTTGAACTTGCCAAAGGTACGGCAGATTATATCCTGTTTTTAGATGCGGATGATTTGTACGTAACAGACAACAATTTTTATTTTCCGGAAGTGATGGATAAAGACTTTTATTACATCACTGTCAAGCATGCAAATATGAGACATAAAAGACCAGAATTGATCAAAACAGGTCTAGAATGGAGATGGGAAGATGTTTTACACGAAGCCATTGGACCTCTGTGGGGCAAAACTTCTGATGTTCTGAATGGAATCACCTACCTTGTAGGTGGTGGAGGAGCACGCTCTCAAGACCCTGAAAAATTTAAGAAAGACATCGAAGTCTTAAAACAGGCACTGGAAACAAAGCCAAACCACAATCGATATGTTTTTTACCTTGCCCAAAGCTATAGAGATGCAGGAGAAAAAGAAGAGGCTATCAAAACGTACGAAAAGCGAGTAAAAATGCGTGGGTGGGACCAAGAGGTCTTTTGGTCTCTTTTACAAATTGCCCTTTTAAAAGAAGAGTTAGGCCATGAAGAAAACGAAGTCATCAATGCCTATAAAGCTGCCTACCGCTATAGACCTAACCGTGTAGAACCTCTTTACTTCGCCATGTTGTACCACTGGAAGCATGGGAACTTTGCTGAAGGATATAGGATAGGCAAACTTGCGCTCGGTTTAAAAAAGACAACCGATACCCTATTTGTGGATCATGGTATTTATGATTACTATTTCTTACTCTATTATTCCCTTTGTGCTTATCAAGAGGGGCATATGAGAGAGGCGTATTTAGCTTCAAAGTGGATATTGGAAAAAGAGGCTATTCCTGATTACATTCGAGATCGAGTCGAAAAAAACATCGAAGTTTATTTGCCTCTAATGGTTGATTTTTAACGATGTAAAAACTCTTGCCCGTGCTCTTATCGAGCATGGGCAAGGCATTCCTCTGTAACTAGTAATTGGTTGTGTAACAGCAATGACCGTTTATTGGGACAATTTCGTGACGACGAGGTTGTCTCATGTACATCCTTTCCAACCAGCAACAATCTTGACATTCTCGAGAGCAGTAGTCCCACGTGCCAGGTATGAACACATCAAAAGGGACGGTAAGAGAAATTCTTCCCTGAACACGGGTATGGAAAATTTTGTCCGTCGTACACAAAGCCTCTATTGCAACGTACTCTCCAAAGTCAGCTTCAAGGCGAAATTCGCCCCCGGTGCAATTTTGCTTTTGACCAAAAAAGTCACGAGAATCGGTGAGATAGTAGACTCCTGCAGCCCCCCAGAATTCGAAAAACCCTTTTCGATAAAGAATAGCCTCAACTTCTGCATCCATCCCACTCATCGAGGTATGCCGATTATGTTGAGTGATAACATAATTACCAATGAAGTTATCAAAAACACGTGTCCTGTCTTTTCCAAACCCATTGCCGACAGGAATGTAACCGTTGATTGTTACATTGAAACACTCGGTTAACAATTCAGCGCCAACACCAATTTGTTGAAAAATGCCATGCTTTGATTCTAGGTAGTCATAATAAACGTTTCCACCAAATGCCATGTCCCATTTTGAATAGAAATATCTAGAACCAATACCGATGTCTGCCGCCCATCGTCCATTATCAAAATGGTGCCCTAATAGATCGACAAAAGGAATAAACTCGTCTGTATAAGGCTCTGGAAATGCAAACACCTCAAGTGTTGTATATCCATGTTCATACCCAAGCCCCCTTGACTCTGTCTGCCTTATTGTCGGAACAATAATGACGTCTTCTGCTGAGACAAAATGTGTCCCTAAAAGCATGCTTAAGCCAAAAAATGAAATCATGCCATGGCTGCGGTAGTTCATAATCTTTCTCTTGTTAAAATCGCAGATTGCATGTAAAGTATTTTTTTAACAAGAGATTATTCCAACTGTACTATAGATAGATATCCGGCCGTAGCATTTAAAAGCAGATTCTCAAGCCATCAAAAGACTTGTTTATAATCAACATGTTGAATTAACAGATGCTTATTTCAATAAAAACTAATCAACGATGGAAGAAATGAAAATAATATCAAGCTCAAGAAAGAGATAACACCAACGATAACAGATGGATAGCGTGTTGTGGGTGGCGATAACTCCGCAGGTGCATCTGCAAACATGAAGGCAATGATCCGTAGATAGTAGTAGGCAGAAATAATTGTCGTAAGCAAGGCGATGATGACAAGGGCCGTGTAGCCAGCCTGAAAGGTTATTTTAAAAATATAAAACTTAGCAAAAAAGCCGACAGTTGGAGGGATGCCCGCAAGAGTAATCAGACAAAGCGAAAAGAGAGCGGCAAGCCAGGGAGAACGACGGAATAGCCCTTTGACGCTGTTTAAGTTTACCCCCTTTTCGTTGTCTAAAAACGAGAGCACGGCAAAAGAACCAAGCGTTGCGATCGAGTAGACAACCAGATAGTAAAGGAGCGCTTTTTCAGCTTCGGGTGTGCCGACTAAAAGAGGCAGAAGCAGAAAGCCCGCATGAGAAATCCCGGAATAGGCAAAAAATCGCCTCATCTCTGTTTGTCGAATGGCCAAAAGGTTGAATAAAGCAGGGTTAAAACTGCAATCAAGGCCATCCCCTGACTCCATAAAGGATCAAAGTGGGGCAATGTTTCGATAAACACACGTACAAGGGCAGCAAAGGCGCCCACTTTTGTCCCCACCGCCATAAAGGCCGTCACCGGTGTGGCAGCCCCCGCATAAACATCAGGAGCCCAAAAATGGAACGGAACGGCTGCAATCTCAAAACAAAGGGCAAAGGTAATAAATACCATGCCTGCTAAAAAGAGGGTTGAATCTTTGGCTGCCCCCTGCAAAGCGGCAAATTGGGTCGTCCCTGTCGCCCCGTAAACAAGGGCAATCCCATACAATAAAAAAGCTGCCGCAAGCGACCCCAACAAGAAGTATTTCATCGCTGACTCTGCCGAAAAAATCCACCCCTTCATGTAACCGCAAAGAACGTATAACGAAAGCGAGAGGGTTTCAATCCCAATAAAAAGGGTTAAAAAATCGGCAGAAGAGCCAATTAAAACCAATCCGAACAGTGCTGAAAGGAGCAAAAAGAAATATTCTCCTTTTACTGTTGGAAAGGTCCTAAAAAAGGACGAAGCAAGAAAGGTAGCTGCAAGCCCAATCGAAAGAAAAAAGAGGGTGAATTGACGGGCCAAGGAATCAAACGCAAGCCAACGGATTAATAAAGGATGAACAGACGCAGGAGCCACCCAAGCAGACATGATGGCCAGCACAAGAACAGCAGAAGTGATCCACTCAATGTACTTCTTCTCAAACGTGGCACATAACAACACCAATAATCCACCGATAAAGAGGATCAAGAGCGGGCTTATGGCTGCAAGGTCAGTCCATTCTAGAGAAATATTCATAAGGCTCAATCTCTTTTAAAAGTGGTGTTGGGTAAAGGCCAACCCAAAGGATCAACAGGATCAACGGAAGGGCTATGAGCCATTCCTTCCAGCGGATATCTCTATAGGTTGGTTGTAAAGGGGTTGCCTCTTGAAAATAAACCTTCTGCATCCACCGCAACATGTAGACGACAGACAGGACGACAGTGATACTTAAGAGAGCAGCCAACCATTTATTGAAGCTAAATAGCCCAAAAAAGATGAGCAACTCCCCTACAAAATTATTCATCCCTGGTAATGCGACCGACGAGAGGACAAAAAAGAGTGTGAGCCAGCAAAGCTGGGGAAGGTAGTTTGCCACTCCGGAGATACCATCCATCTTAGTCGTTCCCAATCGGACTTCTAACCACCCAGACACCAGAAAGAGGGCAGTGATCGTAATGCCATGGTTAAACGCTTGAAGAACACTTCCAACTTCGGCTGTTTCGTTCCAGACAAAAAGGCCCACTAAAATGAAGTTCACGTGGGAAAAGCTAGAGTAGGCAATCAACCGTTTAAAATCTCGTTGCCTCCATGCAGCAAGCGCTCCCCAAAAAACCCCTACGATGGCCAGGGCAAGCAACACCGAACTCCAGACGTTCAAATAGTGTGGAAAAATCTCCAACCCAATTCGGATGAATCCATAGATACCGGCTTTCGACAAGATGGCAGCGAGTAGAATTGAACCTGAGGTAGAAGCTTGTGTATAGGCCTCCGGCAACCAAGCATGGAAAGGGAAAAGGGGCGTTTTTACCGCAAACGCTAAGAAAAAAGCGAAGGCAACCCAAGCTGCAGGGGTGATTTTCGATAACTGATCCATGTCGAATGTGCCCACCGTCAAATAGACAGACAGCACTGCAGCTACCATCAGGAAAGAACCTGCAATCATGTAGAGAAGAAACTGCATAGCCGCTTTTTTACGGTTATCTCCACCCCACAAATTGATGATAAAATAGAGAGGCAAGATGATCGATTCCCAAAAGAGGGTGAAAAGCACCAAATCCCTTGCCGTGAAAAAACCGATCAACAGCCCTTGCAGAAGAAAAACAAAAGGGAAGTAAAGGCGACTTTCTCTTCTCACCGCCAAAATACTAAACGGGATCACAAGAGCAGTTAGATAAAGAAAGACTTTTGACAAAGCATCTGCGTGCAAATGAAAATGGATCGAAAGGGGTGGAAACCAGTTGTACGACACATCCAATTCAACTCCATAGAGCAATAGAAAGAGCGGAATTAAACTTAACACAAAGGCAACAGACTTGCTTAAACGGACCACCGCCGAAAAGGCCGATAAAAAAAAGGGGATTAACAGATACAACATCAAAACACCCATAACACAAATAGCAATACGATGCCGAGGGCCATCCAAGCCACGTACGAGCGGATTTGACCATTTTGCACCCGCTGAACTCTGATAGCTGCATCTTGAGTTCCGTTTGCTAACAGCCGAGCAGACCCTCCAATGACTTTGGGTTCAAATACATAAGCAATCAAGTTTGCAAACCAGCGCAAAGGAACGGCAACAACTGCCCAATAGATCTCGTCGACATAGAAGGAGCGGCGGAGTATTGCTAAGTTATTTCCAAGTGCATCTTTGTGGCGAGTGTAGACCCAAAAAGTGAGAAGCACACCTAAAGTACAACCAAGAACAGCGATCAATAAATCTAAAGAGATTGGGAATCCATGTCCGAATTCTAGCTCTAAAGGGGTTAAACCTATCATTTGCAAAAACGCCTCTAATGGAGGCAGCGTCGTTGAACTGTAACCGAGGAACCCCCCAAATACTGTTAAGAAGGCCAAAACAATGACCGGCGTTAGCATGATCCAAGGGGCTTCTTTTCCTTGCTCTTCCCCTTTCCCTAAGAAGGTTAAACAGTAGGCGCGGATGAGGTAAACCCCTGTCAAAATAGAGGCGGCAAGCGCAATGAAGTAGAGAACATCGTGACCGGTCAGAATCTCCTCTTCCAAAATCATATCTTTGCTGAAAAAGGTCACTAAAGGAGGAATACCTGCCAAGGCAATTGCTCCGATCAAGAAAAGCCAATGGGTTTTAGTGAAAACTTTAGACAAGCGCCCCATTTGGCTCATCTCTGTTGCCCCACCGAGCATGTGAACAACATTGCCAGCCGATAAGAACAACAGCGCCTTCACAAAGGCATGAGCGGTTAAATGGAACATGGCCGAATAAAAAGCGCCAATCCCACAGGCTAAAAACATTAACCCCAGTTGGCTGACAGTTGAGTAGGCCAACACTCTTTTCAAGTCGGTTTGCCCCAAAGCGCACAAGGAGGCATATAGAGAGGTGACTCCCCCCACCACTCCTACGATTTGCAACGTAATCGGCGCCAACAGATAGACCTCATGCATTCTGACGACAAGGTACACACCTGCAGTCACCATGGTCGCTGCGTGGATGAGCGCTGAAACCGGCGTTGGGCCGGCCATCGCATCTGGCAGCCAAGTATACAGAGGCAGCTGTGCTGACTTTCCTACAGCGCCCATAAAAAAGAGCAGTGTCAACACCGTCACCATCGGTCCTGCGATGGCCAATTTTGACACTTCGGCGATGTTGCTAGTCCCAAACAAGGTGTAGGTCAACAGAAGGGCAAGCAAAAACCCACAGTCACCGATCCTGTTGATGACAAAAGCTTTGGTAGCAGCTTGAGCCGCTTTTTTCTGCTCATACCAAAAGCCGATTAAAAGATACGAGGCAAGCCCCACCCCTTCCCAGCCAATGAACAGAACTAACAAATCGCCTGCTAACACTAATAATAACATCGAAAAAACGAAAAAGTTCATGCAGGCAAAGTAGCGGACTACATCTCTTTCATGGTCCATGTAGCCGATCGAGTAGACATGGATGAGAAAACCGATTCCCGTGATGATCAAAGTCATCAAGAGCGACAGATGATCGAGCACCAAGGTAAAATCGGCATTCACTTTCCCTACATGGATCCATTCAAATAGGGTAACTACTGTAGGCCCCCCATTTTGGGCCAGTAGAGTCAAAAAGGTGGCAAACGAAAGAAAAATAGTTGAGCACCCAATGTAGCCTGCCCACCTATTCCCGATCACCCGATAGGTCAACAGCAATAGAATAAACCCAAAAAGGGGAAGAAAAAGCGCAAAAACCATAATCCCCCACATTCGAAACTCCCGCCCTTTTTGTAAACAAAAAAAAGATTACCACAAATGAAAACACTTCGGTGCAGGTCTAGCCAAATATTATCCGAACGGGTGTAATGATCTGGTTAAAGGCCTGGAAGGCCGACCTGTGAAAGCCCAGCGCCGAAGGCCTGGGTATGAGTGCACAATAAAATTGGAGTCCTGAAGGGACGACACAACCCCGAAAAACAAACATGTCACAATCGTTGGCCGATGTTGTTTTACACATTGTTTTTACCACGAAGGGACGAAAACAATGGCTTCAGCCTATCATTGAAGAAGAATTATATTCTTACATAACAGCAATTTGCAAAAACCTTAACTGTCCACTTATTCAAATCAATGGGACGACAGATCACATTCATGTTTTATTAGCCTTAAGCAGAACAATTACAATCAGCAAATTAATCTCTGAAATAAAATCTGGGTCTTCGCGATGGATCAAGACTAAAGGTGTTTTTTATAAAGATTTCGCATGGCAAAGTGGCTATGGGACATTTTCTGTTGCAAGACCATCTATAGATAAAGCAATAAACTATATTGCCTCTCAAAAAGAACATCATAAAACAGTCTCTTTTCAAGATGAATTTGTCTCATTTCTCAAGAGAGCTAAGATCAAATATGACGAAAAGTATTTTTTATAACATGTGATGTCGTCCCTTCAGGACTCCAATTTTATTGTGCATCCATAACCCAGGCCTTCGGCGCTGGGCTTTCACAGGTCGGCCTTCCAGGCCTATGATCGGTCCGTTAGGGCAAAACCCGAATGCGCCCGGCTCCCCTTTCACGCATGCGTGAAGTGTTTCCGCCAATGTAAGCGTCGTCTAAGCCCCAGGTTGATCTAAAGAAGGGATTACCTTCGCTATATTGGGCTAACGAAGGTTATCAAGCATCCGATGAGGTACAGGTTGTTTTAAAAATATTCCGCACGTGCTTGACAGCACGGCGTCAGGGGGGGGCGGCCGCCCCCCCCTGACCGGAAGCTCGCTTTAGCGAGCGACGGGGATTATTTGTTTAGATTTAGCCCAGTTATCGGGTAAAAGTTCGCTTAGTTTGTTTGCTGGATGGTCTAGAAGCCTTCTCATTACATCCTCCAGGTAGTCTCGAGGATTGATATTAAGTGAACGGCAGGTCTGGATGAGAGATAACGCTACTGCTGCAGCTTCAGCACCTCCTTCACTTCCAACGAACAACCAGTTCTTCCGGCCGATGGCAAGTGGACGAATGGCTCTTTTCAGCAACATTGTTGTCTAAACGAGCTTCGGGGTGGTTAGTGTAGTTCTTTAGATAAGGGATCAGGCTGCAGAAGTAGCCAAGAGCCTCTCTTAATTTTGATTTCGGAAGAAGTTGGCCTTTGATGAGCTTCTCTTTAACTTTATCGATTAACTCATCGATAATCGGCACCTCTTCCTGTAAACGGATCTCAAGCCGTTCTTCTGGAGAAGATTCCCAGGCTCGTCTCTCTAATAAAAAGAGAGACTGGATCTTCTCTAAGATCCAGTCTCGGAGAGGATCTTTCGTTTCAGCTTCGATGAACTTCCTACGGATGTGAGCCCAACAAGGGCACCATATAATCTCCTCTTTCTTGGCTTGTTTAAGATAAGCCTCATATTTGTCTGTGTGAAGGAGGCCCGTGTAATCTCCTAGGAGCGTTTCAACGTTTTGATGCTTTCTGTTTTTGAAGAAGCGGTAGAACAGGTAAGGGGCTTTTTCTCCACCACACATCGTCCACATATACCCTTGGTGTAGAGAGCCTTTCCCTTTTGATTGCATATCGAGAGGTGTTTCATCCATCCAGAGAGCACCACTTTGTAACACCTGTTTCCTCATCTCTTCATAGAGGGGATAGAAAATGGTACCATTTTCTCTCTATGAAATCAAAGAAAAATCGCCCTTAAGAATGCTTGTAACGTCGATTCATTCTTCTTGGTATTACACCTTCTAAAAGCATCAAAAAGCTCCTCCGATCCATGAGTGGAGATGAACTTAGATGTCTACCAAAACGACCCTTTTCAAGTCTCTTTGCCCAAATCGCAAGACCATCGCCATCGAAGTAGATTACCTTCATCAGCTCTCGTCTTTTGTTTACAAAAGCAAGCGGTTCTTTGAGTTTTCTTTTCCAAAGAATGAGAGATTGGTAAGAAATGCCTTGCTCTTCTGCCCATTGCTTTGCACTTTTTCCTGAATCGTTGAACTTCTGAATGATGGGTCCCATCGAGCCCTCGCGCTTCTTCTAGACATGACTTTGTCTCCTCTTTTGGGAAAACAATGACAAATGGCAATCGTCAATTCAACCTGGGGCTTAGACGACGCTTACCCGCCAATTACCCTTTGAGGACGTTGTATTGGTCGATGTCGACAACTTGTTTTTTTCGGAAGAGATGGATGAGGATGGCCAAGCCGACGGCTGCCTCTACAGCTGCGACGACGAGGACAAAAAAGACCCAGACTAAGCCGACAGAGTTGTCCCATTGACGTGCAAAGGTGACAAAAAGAAGATTGGCACTGTTCAACATCAGTTCGATCGACAAGAAAAAGATCAACGTGTTCCGCTTGGTCAATACGCCTATCAGGCCAATCGTAAATAGGGCAAAGCTAATTAAAACAGGCAGTGTCATTCTCTTTTCCCCAGGTAAACAGCTCCCACAATGGCCACCAAAAAAAGAGGCGTTATAGCCTCAAATGGAAAAAAATAGTCGGTAAAAAGGGCCGACCCCAGCGACTGGACCGTTCCAAATGTGTCAGAAACAGTCTCTGACTTTTGAGGAAGCACCATCTGTTGTGCAATAAAACCGATCGACAGGATAAATAATAGGGCCGACACTCCTACTAAAACACGAGAAGTTCCGGCTTTGAATTTTTCAATTTGTGCGTGCGCATCTTGGAATAAAATGATCACAAACATAAAAATCACCAAGATGGCCCCTGCATAGACCAAGATTTGCATCGCTGCGATGAACTGAGCCGACAGTTGCAAATAGAGACCGGACAGCATCAACAATGTCAGTAGAAAAGATAACCCGGCATATACCGGCTTTTTAACTAAAATAACCCCTAGCGCTGACAACACAGCAACCGATCCAAAAACAACCTCTGCTAACATGATTAAATCTCCCTTTTCGGGTCTCTGCCCGACTCGCCAGGATATTTTTCTGTCAGCTTTTCTTTCGTAAAAATCAGATCTTCTCTTGTATAGCCCGATAGTTCGTATTCGCCGCTCAAAATGATGGCACCGGTTGGGCAAGCCTCTTCACACATTCCGCAATAGATACACCGTAGCATATTGATTTGAAAGTCAGAGGCGTACCGCTCGCCGTGGGAATGGGCATGGCCCGGTTCATTTTGGGCCGGCCTCACATAGATCGCTTGGGATGGGCATACAATAGCGCACAATTCACACCCCACACACCGCTCATACCCATCAGTCCCATTTGGTTAAATAGTGGCGGCCTCTCGACCGAGGGGGCAATACTCTTCTCTCTTCAGGATATTGGATGGTGATCGGCTTTTTAAAAGCATACTTCATCACGATCAATAACCCTTTTAGGTAGATCCAAACTTGATACAATCGCTTTTTCATTTTACCACCAGCAAGAAAAAGGCCGTCACGATCAAATTGATCACAGAAATAGGTATCAGCACTTTCCAACTAAATGACATGAGCTGGTCATACCGAAAGCGAGGCAAAGTGGCTCGCACCCACATGAAGAAAAACACGATCACAGCCACTTTCAGAACAAACCAGATCACAGGCCAATCGTAGGGGCCAAGCCACCCTCCAAAAAAGAGGGTCACTGCAATCGAAGAGACGACCAAAATATTGACATACTCTCCTAAGAAGAACATGGCAAATTTCATCCCTCCATATTCGGTGTGGTATCCGGCTGTCAATTCTTGCTCAGCTTCAGGCAGGTCAAAAGGGGCTCTGTTCGTTTCTGCAAACGAGGTGATCAGGTAGATCAGAAAGCTGATCGGGTTGCTCCAGATCAACCAATGCCCTCTTTGAGCCTCTACAATCTCTGGCAGACTTAATGTCCCGACAGAAAGAATGACAGTCAGCAAAGAAATCCCCATCGGAATTTCAAAGCTGATCAACTGCGCTGTTCCTCTCAAACCCCCGAGCAATGAATAGCGATTGTTAGAAGACCATCCTGCTAAAACAACCCCATACACTGCTAAGGAAGAGATCGCCAATAAAAGTAAAATGCCGCTATTGACATCAGCTATCTGCAATTGAATCTCTTGCCCAAACAGATGGACCGTCCCACCAAAAGGGATAAAAGCAAATACCGCCAAAGCAACAAACAAAGAGATACTAGGGGCCAACCAATAGGTAAAGGCATCGATATTGGCAGGTTGAAATCGTTCTTTGGTTAGTAGTTTAATCCCGTCTGCAATGGGCTGAAGAAGACCAAAAGGCCCTACACGGTTGGGCCCTAACCTTAATTGAAACAATGCCAAGACCACCCTTTCAATGAAGGTCATGTATGCAGCTGCCCCAAATAAGACCATCACTAAAATCAACCCTTTGATGAGAACTTCGATCATGTTGAAATCCTCTCAAGGGTGATCTTTAAACCATTCTTTAGGTTATTTTCTACATCAAAAACAGAAAAACTTTTAAATCCTAAAGGCAAAACAACCGTATTGAAAGAGACCGTTTCATCTAGCTGGACTTGGCCTTTGACCCCATTGATTTTGACCCATTCACCCTCTTGGATCTGCCGTTTGGCTCCCTCTTTTGGGTGTATGCGGATTTTAGGAACTTTTGCCATTTGGATGAGGTGTTTGTTGTGCTCCATCCTCACCCCTTCATCAAACAGGGCATGGGCAAAAGTGGCTAAAAGGTCTCCCTCTATTTTTTGCTGTTTCGCCTCAATAGAAGCGGGATAGAGGTTTGGAAGTCTTTCAAGGGTGAAAATCTTTGAAAATTGTTCATCGATTGGAATCGTGTGACCTAATCGTTCGGCCAGCAACACAAAAATCTCTCCGTCGCTTTTCAACCCTTTTGGAAGGTCTTTGCCGGGCCGAAGTTTTTGCACCCGTTTTTCGATGTTGATGAAGTGCCCCTCTTTTTCTACATAAGAAAGGGTTGGCAATACGACATCAGCCTCGCGCGCCGTTTCTGTTAAGAAAAGATCTTGTACAACGATGAAGTCGGTCTTTTCTCTAACTTTTTTCCAGAGATCGGCAGACAGTTTTAAAGCAGGGTTAGCCCCTGCCACATGCAGAAGGTCCCATCCTTTTTCAGCCGATTCATGTGCCACTTGTAAAAAGTTTAGCCCATGGCGCTCAAGCGACTTATTCAGCGGGCCAAGATCGGGCCTCATCCCTGCAAGACGAGCTCCCATGCTATTGCCACGCCCTTCCAGAAGGTTAAGTGATAAGGTGCTGCGCCGTTTTAATAACTCAGACAAAATAGATCCACGATTCAGCGAAGAGAGGTATTGAGAGCCGACAAAAATGGCGCCCTCTCCATGCCCATCCTTCAGATACCGTTGGATTGCCTCGATCTCTTCTCCCGGAGGATGGAGATAGACTTCCGAAAGGTGTTTAGCTATTTCAGGAGCATAATGGCCGGCGAAGATCACTCTGGCCCCCTTATTAATCGCCTCTTTCAAGCGCAACCAAATAACAGGAAATTCTTCTGTGATATCGACACCAAAAAGGTAGATGGTCTTCAAATCAACACATGAACCAATCGAGATCTCCATTCCTGCCGGCAATCCCTCTTCGGCCTGGTTAAACAGAGGCATCCCAATCCTGTGATCGACGTGATTGACATCACACACCGTTCTCATCAGTTTTTGGAAAAGGTAATTTTCCTCTACTGTCAAAGGATTTCCACCCCATCCAGCAATCTTTCCATGGGGTCGATAGGTTTCCATTTTTGAGGCGATCAGGAACAGCGCCTCTTCCCATGATGCCTCTTCAAGCTTTCCATTTCGTCTGATCAGCGGTGTTTTTAACCGCTGTGAATCCATGATAAATTCGTAGCCAAACCACCCCTTATCGCACAGCCACATGTCATTGAGCGCCTTGTTTTCGTACGATTGGGTCCTAACAATTTCTCCATCTCGCTCTTCTAAAGTCAAACTGCAACCCACAGGGCACAATGTGCAGGCGCTTGGGGTGTGGCGATTATCCCATGGGCGAGCGCGAAAACGGTAGACCTGGCTTGTCAATGCACCAACAGGACAAATTTCAATCGTATTTCCAATAAATTTAGATTCTACCGGGCCTCCGTTAGGCGTGCCCACCTCTGTTTTAAACCCTCTGTCGATGAATTCTAGAGCATGGTCCCCTGCCACGATGTCTCCAAATCGGGTACAGCGGGCACAGACAACGCACCGCTCCCGATCGAGCATCAAAACAGGACCAAGCGGAAGAGGCTTTGTGAAGTGCCTTTTTTCTTCGAAAAAGTGGCTTTTTCCGGGGCCAAACTTCTCTGTCTGGTCTTGTAAAGGGCACTCTCCCCCCTTGTCGCAGATCGGACAATCGAGCGGATGGTTGATGAGGAGAAATTCGAGGATCTCCTCACGTCCTTGAACAGCTTTATCAGCCTGGGTCTTCACAACCATTCCTTCAGCTGCCTGTAAGGTACACGAAGTTTGGAGTTTTGGCGTCTTTTCAACTTCTACCAAACATACTCTGCATGCGCCAAAAGGGGGCATCCGATCTTGATAACAAAAAATCGGAAGATCGATTCCCATATCCTTGCAGGCGTGATAAACGGTCGTCCCTTTCGGTACTGAAGCCGATTTCCCATCTATGGTCAGGTTGATCATCTCTTCTGTCATAGCACCCTCAAGTAAGGGTAAGCCACTTTCATGGGCGGCAGTTGATGGGCATCGGGATTTCTTTTGATTTCAGCTTCAAATTCATCTCTAAACTCTTCCACAGCGCTGACAATGGGCGGCGCTGCCCCCACAGCTAATGGGCAAAAAGAGGTCTCTGCCATACTTTTGCACACCCGATCGATCGTTTTTAAATCGTCGTAAGTGCCCCCTCCTGCCTCAATCCGGGCCAAAATTTGAACGACCCAACGGGTTCCCTCGCGGCAAGGAGTACATTTACCACACGATTCATTTTGATAGAATTCCATCAACCGATGGGCCACTTTCACCATATTGGCGGTGTCATCCATCACAATGATTGAGGCAGTTCCTAAAGCCGATTTTCGAGCTGCCAAAGTCTCAAAATCCATCGCAATATCGATATCTTTTGCTGTTAGTAACGAACAGGAAGAGCCACCTGGATAGCAAGCTTTAAAGGTGCGGCCGGGCAACATTCCTCCTGCCGTATCCAAAACTTCCCTTAAGGAGACCCCAAGGGGAAATTCATAACAACCGGGCTTTGCAATCTGCCCACTGACCTGAAAGATTTTAGTCCCTGTATTTTTGGGTTTGCCGATGCTTTGGAACCATTCGGCTCCTCGATTAACAATGTGCACCACATTACACAAAGTTTCTACATTGTTGATCACAGTTGGTTGACCATACAACCCTTTTACTGCAGGGAAAGGGGGTTTTAAACGGGGTGTAGCACGGTATCCTTCCAACGAATTGAGTTGCGCCGTTTCTTCACCGGCAATGTAAGCTCCGGCTCCCGGGTGGACCACAATCTGCAAGTCTCCCAAAAAGCCTTTCTCTTTTGCCTCTTCTACAGCTTTATTAAGAATTTTAAGCGCCTTGAAATATTCGCCGCGGCAATAGATAAATGCATGTTTTGACTCAATCGCCCTACAAGCCAAGATGATCCCTTCAATCAACTGGTGAGGATCGCGCTCCATCAACAACCGATCTTTAAATGTCCCCGGCTCGCTTTCATCAGCGTTGCAGACCAAATAACGAACTTTTGCCTCTTTTGGAATAAAGCCCCACTTGGCTCCCGTGACAAAACCGGCTCCTCCCCGTCCTCTCAATCCCGACTGCTTCACCATTTCGACAAGATCTGCAGGGGCTATCTCTTTTTTTATCGCCTGATACCCCCCGTTTTTGAGGTAGGTGTCGATCTTGATCTGATCAGGATCATCCACATGAGCCATCAAAACCCGCATCTCACCCATGTTTTACAAACCCCCAAGAAATTCTTTTATTCACGATTCCCGAATACGAATCAAGAGAGAATAAAGTTACTCAAAGTTGAGCGGTTGAATTCAGCCATTGATAGAGAGGGATGAGATGAATCGTTTTCCCCTCCTTAAAGAGAACATCTTCCAAAGAAAGCGTTAAGATTTTTCCCGATGGAAGTTTTAGAACCTGCAAACATTCTAGCAGAGCATTGATCTCGCGATTACGCGTTTCTTGGTCCTCAAGATCGGAGTAACACACTTGTATTGCATCTAAAGGTTTTCCCAATTCTGTGATTACAAAGTCGACTTCTTGCGCTTGTTTATAATAGAATGCTTGTTTGCCCCTGCGCCTTAATTCTAAATAGACAGCATTCTGTCGATTAAAAAAACAAAAAATTAATCGATCTGTCGATTAATTTTCGTATTCAGTTAATTATTAACGCGATGTGAGAATTTTCTGAACCTTCTTTCAGAGCTAAAAGCTTCATGAAGGAGAATCTCTCACAATTAGCAATGTTACGACCCTCCCCCCCCACCTTGAAGGAGCCATGCCTGCTTCCGCCTATGAAAATTTAGACAAATTTAAAGCTAAAGAGGATATTGCCGGAAATCAGATGATCCGTTGGGACCAAGTCACTTGCTCTTAACTATCTCCTCAATTTTAATTAAAAACCTTTTTCCCTCAAGCATCTTGTTGAGTAATTGAATTTTTTGTATAATATTTATTTAAATTAGTGGTTTATGCAGATATTCGGTTTAAAATTACCTACAGTTGAGCAGGCTTTATATCGGCCTGGATTAGATCCATGTTTGGAAAGAATCTCGAAACTTGCCATTGCATCGATTGCTGCAACTTCAACATTCGCGTTGTTTGTGTTTTCTGCTAAAAGCGTAGCGCCTTGCGCAATAACCGCCTCCTTGATCGCATGGTTGTATCCTTTATGTATTAGCTGTAAGACAACACAGCCTGAGCCTCCGGTTTTGCCCTCTAGTGATCTACCCATTACAAACCTTGAGCCTTCAAATGCTCTAGTGCCAAAAGAAAGAGTTCCTCCTGACACTTTTCCTTTAGAAGTGTGGGAAAACATTCTTCAATTCTTATCTCCCTCCGATCTTTTAAAGTGTCTTAAAGTAAACAAAGAGTTGCGAATATTGGCTCAGAGGGTCATTCGAAAATATTTTGCAGCACCAACTCAAGCGTTACCTTGGGAAAATGAAAACGTCAAATGGGGAGGGACCTGTAATGAACTTGCCCGATATATTGACTCCTCTCGTCAGAGAGATCCAAAGTTGTGGAGTAAAATAGCCACTTTTCTGACAAGGTCGAATCATCCTTATGATAATTGGATGTCTGCAATTAATAACATGACCCCTTTACTTAGCCTCAAAGAGGACGATGACTATGAAGTGCGTGCTGAATTCTATTTTAATGTTTTAAAGCATTTGGCAGAGCTCAATACCCCATTTACTGAAAAGAAGTATAGAGAAATAAGCGTTCACATACTGGATCATATGGCAATGATTCAGGAAAGTCTCAGCCCCTCTTTTCAGAGGAAGGTTATTCTCTTTCTTGCAAGACAAAATTGGAAATATAGAGAAATCTGGAGTCGTTCCTGCTGTACAAAAAATTTCTTAGTGAACTTTTTCAATCGTTATCTTGTACTAAATCATGTTCTTCACAACGATGACGTTAAACGGTTATTTTCTTTTGATGAGAGCCTTGAACTGCTGCATGCGCTTAGTAAAATAATCGATTTTGATGGGCCAACTATAGCAGCCGTTGTAGTTATAGTCGGCTGCGTACTAGACAAAATAGCTAGCGAACCTGATTCTTTAACTGTTCAGATTTTGTCGGATGTGACCTCTTCCTTAAAAAAAATGGGCAAGAGGTGGAGCTTTGTGAGCCGTCTTAAAAATGGATTTGAAGGTTTGACGAGATGGGCGCTCATTCATAACGAGGATTTTACGAAGGAACAAATCTTTGAATTTCTCTCTCTTGGATTTTCAAATAATCTAGAACTTACTAAACAGACCTTGGATGTATTTTTAAGGCGATTAGAGGATATCGACCAGGAAACACCTTTGTCGATTGAAGAGGGCGCAACATTTGTTACTTCTTTTAATGGGGTTGATCTTCCAGCCATCTATGATCCCGAGTGGATAGAGTTTCCAGCTGATCTTCCATTTTTCCCTAAATTTTACGAAAGAGAAAAGGCTAAATTAAAAAAATTAACTCAAGAAAGTTTATCCGAGCTTCCATTTCAAACAATGGCTCATTGGATCGCTTTATTCTGTCATCTTCGGGTGATTCGAAATGCATCAGAAAAAATTTTGGACTTACGTCTTTCGGTCGAGTTATACATCACCAGTATGGGCTGGGATGGAAAGTTTACGCCTGAACAGATTTCGGACCTTCTCCCTAGGTGGGTGTAGGGTGGGGGTGGTTTCTCTTATGATTAAAAGACCTTAATCTAAATTTTTTCCATGCATTACCTAACCGCTCAGAAGGAATGGCCGCAATATTCGTCTACAAGAGCCTTTTGACTCTCCTCCTAAAATTGATCCCAAAAAAGAGAAGATCCAAGAGGGAGTTTCTCTGGCTCAAGCGCAAGACGTTATGGCTTCATGAAAGTGATCAGTTGGGGATAGATGCACGGGCCTACAATCTTTCACAAAAAAGACAAAAGTTATATTTGGTGATAGACGTACGACTATGTCATCTTGCACCAAAATAATAAAAATGATATTTTGTGAAAGGTAATAAGAGGTGACTTTATGTTTGTAGGCCGCAAAAAAGAACTAGAAAGCTTGAATGGATTGTGGAAAAAAAACATAGCCAGCTTTGTGGTCATCAAAGGTCGACGCCGTATTGGCAAAAGCCGACTCATAGAAAAATTTGCAGAAAATATCAATTTTGTCTTTTTTTCCGGCCTACCCCCAAATCCCAAAATAAAAGCTCAGGATCAGCGAGATGAATTTGCCCGTCAACTTGGGCGAATTTTCCGTATACCCACACCTTACTGTAAAGACTGGGGAGATCTTTTTTGGCACTTGGCTCATCATACTCAAAAAGGTCAGGTCATCATCTCATTGGACGAAATTTCTTGGATGGGCATGAAAGACCCCACTTTCCTTGGAAAATTAAAAACTGCTTGGGACCAATATTTTAAAAAAAATCCGCAGCTCATTTTAATCGTTTGCGGTTCTGTTTCTTCATGGATAGATAAAAACATATTAAGCAGCACCGGTTTTGTTGGAAGAATCGACCTGGTCATTTCTTTGGGAGAGCTAAGCCTTTCCGAATGCAGTCAGTTCTGGGGTAAACAGATGAAAAATATTTCTGCCTATGAGAAGTTCAAAATATTGTCTGTAACAGGTGGCGTTCCCCGCTACCTGGAGAATATCATTCCCGGTATCAATGCTGAAGAACTCATTCGCCAACTCTGTTTTACTCCTGAAGGGCTTCTATTCCGTGAATTTGATCAAATTTTTCACGATTTATTCTCCAGAAAGAACGAGACTTATCGGAAGATATTAGAATATTTAAGCTCAAGCCCACATGCAACTCTTGAAGAAATTTGCGAAGGGCTCTCAGTGACCAAGGGTGGCTCAATCAGCCAATACCTCAACGATCTGATAGCAGCTGGCTTTCTCAAAAAATCTCACACATGGAGCTTAAAAAAAGCAAAAAGTTCCAAGCTGAGCCAACTCACCATTTCCGACAATTACATTCGTTTTTATCTAAAATACATTGCGCCAAACAAAGAAAGTATTTTGCGAGGATCATTTCAAGACCGCCCAATCGGGTTGAGCTCAAACTGGGAAACAGTGGTGGGCCTTCAATTTGAAAACCTTGTCATACAGAATCGCAATGTCCTTTATGACCTTCTTCACATCCATCCAAGTGAAATTTTATGTGATGGTCCTTATTTTCAGAAGGCAACAAAACATAAATCCGGCTGCCAAATTGATTACATGATCCAGACGAAGTACAACACACTTTATGTGTGCGAAATTAAATTTTCGAAACACCCAATCCAAATAGGCATCATCAAAGAAGTAGAACAAAAAATTTCCAACCTTGATGTACGAGGAGGAATCTCTATTCGTCCTATATTAATCCATGTAAATGGCGTAGATGAAGAGATTATAGCTGAGGGTTTTTTTGCAGACATCGTCCCATTCGGTCAAATGCTAACCCCTTAATTCCTGGGTCTTAAATACGAATCAAGAGGGAGTTTCTCTGCCTCGAAGCGCAAGACGTTATGGCTTCATGAAAGTGATCGCGTTTATTTGATCAAGCCTCTTTCGTTGTAACTCCCTGGGAACTAAGTAGAGTAAGTATCGAATGGAGCATCTCCTCCGTTTCTTTAACTACATTTTTCCTGCTACCCTCTTCACCGAAAAGTTCAACAGATAGCAAATAGAGCCTATCTCTTTCTTCAACTAAATTCTCTTTGATACACTCCCTAATAAAGGAAGATATAAGGCCAGGGAACGCTTCTTTTAAATAGGTAGGCAATGTTGAGAATTGTTGTTTTATTTCATCTCCCTTCAGAGTTATAGGGCTGCCATAATGTTTTTGATAGGTAAAAAGATAAAGCTTATTCAGGATATCTCCAAGACGTTTATATGCTTCCATTTTATGGGCTGTTAATTTTTTTTCCTTTCCAAGAAGAGATAACAATTTGATAAACGTTGACGTTCTAAACATTGTTGAAAACATAAGAACCTCTTTAGTCAACCGACTATCGTTAAAGGATAAAATGTGTTCTGTTGCCCTTAATATTAAGCTGAGTTCAATCAAATCTTGTGTCCGTTCTTGAGGGATTCTATGGGGAAGTAAATCCCTTGTTTGTTGAGTATTTAACGCCTTTTCTAGATGCAGGCGAAAAAAAACACTTCTTGTTCCATATATGTATAAAAAGAGGAGAAGATCCTCCGCCGTGGAAAATTTCTCATAAAATTTTCCGGTTGAGCAATGTTGTTTTAATTCTTCGAATTTTTCAGGAGCAATGCGATAAACCTCAGACGTCAACGGATGTCCCCCTCCATATTGAGTCCATAATTGTTCCCCTTCTTCAATGTCTTTGATGGCAAAAGCAACAATAGCCTCAGGGACCCCCTTGCAGTTAGGGATCGACGCAAAGACGAAATTTGGAGGACCGTCGTTGGCAAAAGCTATTAATCCTGCATCTTTTGATGCATCGACAGGATCCATAGCGTACATAGATGTTGCGTAATCTTTTTTCCCCGAACTTGAAGGATATTTTATCTCACCGGAATAGTAACAAAAGACCGACCTTCTCGGAATCTTTTCGCCCGCAACTACCCCAAATCCCCCCATGGAGGGTTCGTTTTTTAGCCTAAGTATTGAGGGGCCCCTTGCATGAAACGCTTTGATCTCTTCATCCGTGGGCATAAGTAGGCGCTGAAGC
Organism: Parachlamydiales bacterium; assembly: GCA_963765145.1. GTDB lineage: Bacteria > Chlamydiota > Chlamydiia > Chlamydiales > JAJFMK01 > JAGVKY01. Next base: position 43,809 of record CAVXVG010000024.1, on the reverse strand, counting down.
TCATCTCGGTACTGAGGAATAGGAGCAGGGGCCATCTTCTGCCATGCTATAATGCTTGGGACAGATGCACTAAAATGACGCGCGTAATTCTTCCCTGTCATTTCCTTGAACTCCTTTTGCGTCAAAAGGGAAATAACCCCATTTTCATCTTTGAACTGGCAAACGAACTCATCATCATGAGGTGGTGGAGCCACCAATTTTTTAAGGTCAGCTCGACTCCCTCCAAAAGGGTTTGAAATGCCATGCGGGAGGCAAAATTCTTTATGCGTTTTCCACGCTGCGCTTTGGCACTTCTCATTACAATAACTAATCTCCTTACAACGGGAGCAATTAAAGCTAGGGCTTTCCTTGTTGCAACTACCGCAAACCTTTACAAAAATCCATTTGGACTTTTCTGTCGTTTGCGAAGGACTTTGCCTCAAAATCAACGAAGAGGCTGGTGTAGGAACCAAAGAAAGGGTTACAGGAGGAAGGAGAGTTGAACGATTTGACATCAGTAGAAAGACCGGATTAAGTTTCCTTCAAACTTATACCAAATCACGGCCTTGTTGCAAAAATCTAACAATTTTTTGTTGTAACGTTAGGAGAACAGGAAGATAGGCAGGATAAGCTCAATCGAGTATTGCTGTGATACAAAAGTCGATAGGCCACGCAGAGACCATCTCTAAATCCTTCAAAGTTCGACAATTTGCTAAGCGATTAAAAATCTCGTATAATGTCTGCCCAATTTCAAACGGTATTGAATATGTCTGTTAATTTTTTCACTTCCAATGCTTTAAGAAATAATAACAACGATTCTTCGATTCCGAATTTGTTAAGTAGTTCCGGTGCTATTTTTGATGCTGTTTTTGGTGCATTTTTTGATGTTTTAGATGGGTCAACAAGGGCGCTTTGCAGTTTGCTGCCCGATTTAAAACCAAAATCGGTGAGTGAAGTCATCACACAACTGAAAAAAGAGGGAAATGCCCTTGCCTCTACAAAAGAGAGTTATACGATTTTAGAGCTCCTCAAGAACAAACAAGGGCGATTTGCTTTTCGTGCAATCAATGAGAAGATGCACCCTGTGGTTATTCAAGAGGGGAAAAGCCGGGACAGCAGAAAGCTTTGGGAAGCTGCGGTATCTGAGTATCTAGTCAAAAAAATCTCTCAGATGGAGATGATCGAGTATGGGAAAATCGGCAGACGTTGGAAAGGGGAAAAGTTTGAAGACCTAAAAAAGGATTTGAATTTACAGGGAATGCTGAGAGAACAACAGGGAAATGTTGTCTTGAACTTGCCAGATGATTCCGAGCGAGTCTTTAAAGGCGATCATGCTCATCAAAAGGCAGACCTCTACCTGAAGAGATATTATCAATTCGCACAAACACCCCAAGAAGAAGTTAACGATGAGAAATGGCGTTTTTTTGGAGGCCTTTTCATAGGCTATCTAAGCTTGTCAGGTCCTTTATTAGCTTCTTGGGGACAGAGTCATCAGCTGGCTGAATTGGAACAAAAAAGGGCTCTGCAACTTGTTCAGGATAATTTTCTAAGCACAGATGAGCTGATTGAGATGGCAAGAAGCCCCTCTCTCCAGGCAAAGGTCATCGAACTTGCAGAAGTGCGTGCAGAAAACGGGATGGGAGATATTGCCGATCAACTAAGAAATGTTCAGTGGCAAAGTCGAGGTTTTTCCCGAAGTTATGAGTATGAGGGGACCTCTTTCACGGATAAATTCCACTTTGATGATCAGAGCGACACCTACAGCCGACTTGTAGAAGACCAAGAGAGGAAATTTGAGTTTACCACTGTAAAAAGTGATGCTCGGATGACTTTGACAAAGAGGGAACATTTTGATGATGGTTCAAGTTTTGTACAAAAAGCGACATATCATCAACAAGGCGATGAATTTGTTTTAATAGATCAAAAAGAGTTTAAAGATCTTCCTATCGTGAGATTGCACTCTATAGAGGCTCCTGCAGCTCCTAAAGAAGGGTTTGTTGAAGGGATCTTGAGCCGATATCATGCACAACCGGTTGTGATCAATGCAGCAACAGCCTACTTGGCAAGTTTGGCAACAGGCCATAAAGAGCATGCGTCTTTGCATGCATTAGGAAGTGCATTTTTGTCATTAATCCGTGGAGCTGACGCCTATCCGGTCAGTGACATTCATAGTGTCGAGGAAACCCGGCTAGATCAAAATGCGACTTCAAGATTCACCAGACATAGGATTCAAAAAAGAGATGTTTCTGTATTGAATCCATTGATTACAGAAGACCTAAACAGCGGGCAATCTTTAAATTTAGAGATAGATGTCCTGGAGACCTTCCAAGACGCTTCTAACCCGGATGGGAATCTTTTAATTTCCGCACAAACAGCAAATAATTCCTCTCTTCCTAATTGGTTGTCATTTAAGTCGTCTGCCCCGCAGTTATCAAGCACTTTTTATTTAAATAATATAGTGACAGATCTGTTTATTCAAGGAGACTACGCCTATTTAGCGACTAGCAGGGGTTTAAGTATTGTAAATATAAGTATTGATTCTCAACCGATATTGGTGAGCGAGTTGAATTCGCTTGGCAATTGTATATATATTAAAGTTGCTGGCGATTATGCGTATTTAGGGTCTTCAACATTTACATCCGTAGACATAAGTGATCCAGCAAATCCAAAGATTATGTCGAGGAATTCCATTAATGCTAATGATCTAGAGATCCAAGGTGATTATGCTTTTCTAGTTGGTGGAGGATTAGTGGGGAGCGATGATATTAAAATCTTTGACATTAGTAACCCTTCAAATATGCAACAAGTTGCAGGAATATACCAGGGTCTTTCTAGTCCACTAATAAAAGTTGATGGGAACTACATATATTTAACTGGACACTCAAATAATGCTCAACTTCTGTTTATTTATGATATTACAAATCCGAAAAATCCGACTTTAAAAAGCTCTTTAACTACTCAACTTGATGTGCCCTTGGATATTGATGTCAATGGCGATTACGCCTGCATTGCTCAAACGTACAATGGTTTGTTGCTCATCAATATTTCCAATAAAAACAATCCTTTTATTGAAGGAGTTCCTCTTAGAAGTCTCCAGCTTACAGCAGTATCTATCTTAGGAAATTTAGTTTATGCATATGATAAGAATACAATCAGAGTCATTAATTTAAACTCCCCTTCAAACCCAGTTGTTGAAGCTGCTTCCGCGAACATTTTAAGTGATGGGACTAACGTAAAATTGGATTTAAAAGGAAACACCTTATTTGTTGCTGAACGTGCAAGCGGTTATAAGAGTGTAGATGTCGCAAAAAGAGTGTTGTCCGGTAGACCTAGTTCTTCTGACCGAGGGTTACAATTGCTTGATGTCGTCGCTAAAGATAGCGGAGGTCATGAAGCGGTTGCTAAGCTTCCCATCAACGTGGGATCTATTGCAGTCAACTCGATTCCCAAACAGACTGTCTATGTCGGTTCGTCTTTGTTGTTTACTCTTGATCCTAATACTTTTGATTACCCGAATTCACCCTTCACATACACTGCAACTCTAATTGGTGGAATGTCATTACCCGATTGGTTGCAATTCGATCCTTTAACTTTAACATTTCATGGGACACCATTTTCAGGAGATCAAAACGTCTATCAAATTCAAGTCAAAGCCGATAATGGGTATGGGAAAACTGTAACTGCATCTTTCAATATCGAAGTTCCTGATCGTCCCCCACTCCTCGAAAACCCCTTAGGTAATCAAACTGCCTATACAGGTCAATTTTTTGAGTATGCCTTTCCAGCAGACACTTTCGTCGATTTAGACTTAGATACGATCTCGTATCGAGCAAGATTAGTCGGCAGCGAAGTGCTTCCAGGCTGGTTAGCCTTAGATTCAGCTTTAAGACGGTTCTATGGCACCCCTTTTGGCTTTGCGAATTATCAAATTGAATTGATAGCGGAGGATGGATATGGAGGGAAAGCAACCGCTCAGTTTTCGATCACTGTTCCAAATAGCCCGCCGATTGTCCTCAATCCAATCGATAGCAAACTTGCAAGTGTGGGAATAGAGTTTAGAGCGACAATCAATACCAACACTTTTTACGATGTGGATGGACAAACTTTATCCCTTTCTGCAAGTTCGTCGAGCGGACCTCTTCCTAATTGGCTTAGCTTTGATCCGGCTACAAGAACGTTTTCAGGTTTGCCGACAATGGGTGGAACCTTAGCCGTAGTTGTAACCGCAGTTGATCCCTTCGGTGAAAAAGTCTCTACTCGATTCGATATCACGGTGCTCAGCTCATCTAATAATAACCCGCCGCTTGTGAACAGGGAAATCCCCGACCAAAAGGTCAATGCTGGCGAGTATTTTTCTTACACATTTTCTGCCAATACCTTCACAGATCCGGATGGATCCGATGATCTTTTAAGGTATGAAGTGGCTTTAGAATCCGGCGATCCAATCCCTGCCTGGATGCTTTTTGATTCCGCAACGAGAACATTTTCGGGCACACCGCCCGAGCCTCAAAGTTTACGGATCAGCGTCCGAGCATACGACCCCCTAGGGGCTTTTGCTATCGACACTTTTTCTTTTGCTGTTGTCGACTCAACCAACTATCCTCCCATTGTATTAAATCCTCTCCTGGATGGGGTTGCGGAGGTTGACAAGCCGTTTGTCTACCCAATACCTGCAAATACCTTTTTTGATGCGAATGGCGATGAACTCGAAATTTCTGTCTATCTAGCAGGAGGACTTCCTTTACCCGGTTGGCTCCGTTGGGACCCGGTAAAAAAAGACCTTTCAGGAACACCCGATTGGTTTGATACCGATGCCTTTGCTAGCCGAACCTATAAAATAGAAGTTTTTGCCCGAGATGGCACCGGAAGCGCGAAGACAACTTTTGATTTATTTGTTACCGGAGAGTCCTTTTGGGCATTTTTCCTCAAAACAAGCTTAACTGTCGGCTCTGTGGGTATTTCACTATTTGGCGCCATCCAAAAGCGGCATTTGATCTGGAACTATTTTCTGACAAAAAAATACAGAAAAGCAACAGAACGAACAGTTGTTAATGAGAGATACGAAAGAGCAATTACTATTGATGAAGCTCGAATCAAAGAAGTAAGGGCCTTTCAAAATAACCACCCCTTAGCGCAAGGAGAGTTGCTTCCTAAAGGCTTGAGCTACACCGATAACCGACTGGAAGGCACTCCAACCAAACCTGGTAAGTACACGATCCGTTTCATTGGTAAGGATGGTCGCTATCTAGAGGAGTTTGTCCTGATGATAAAAGAATCGGCAGACGCTCCTGATCCTTTGGATCCGCAATCAGATGATCTGATTGCAAAATGCAGAAACTGCTTACCGAGCTTATCCCCTCGGCCAACCGAAGATAGTGATCAGGAAGAAGAATTATCAACCGGCCGGTTTGAAAGATGGTTTGGAAAAATACAGTTTCCAAACAGTTTCCCGCTTAGAAGTCATAGACAGAGCGAACTCAATGAAGGTCTTCTTTCTTCAGATGTTTGACTCTCGAATATGAATCAAGAGGGAGTTTCACATTTCACAGCAGAACTCCAAAGGTTCCGCTTTTGGTGAAAGAATCGATTGAATGACACGAAATACCGTGTCGGTTTCTCGCATTTTTCCATCTTGAGCCACTAATTTCAACTGTACGATTTTTTCGTACAACTGATCAAAGCCCTCAAAATTAGCGATTTGAGATTTAAGATCCGACCAATATCTACGAGGATTCGTGGAATCAGTTAACACTTCGACTACATCTAACATTAAACAGTTAAAGCACCTTAAATCAAACTGGTTACACTTGTTAATCATTGCAGTTATGTCATGTTTTTTTGCTGAAAAACTTGACACTATAACCCGACTGGGGCAAAATCAGAATTGATATGAGAGATAAAGGAAAGAAAACTAGACCAGCAAGAAGCATTGCTGAAAAAGTCCTTCTTCGCATTGAAGCAGAAGGAGAGAGAGTTTGGCGCTTAGCTGACTTTGAAAAGTTATCATTTACTGCAACAGCGCAAGCATTATCTCGTCTATCTCGCAAAGGAATTATTCAGCGTATTGGTAAAGGCTTATACTATAGGCCAAGGCCAACCGTATTTGGACAAAGCACAGTTAGTAGTAATTTGATCCGTGCCTTACCCATATCCGGCAGAAAAGTCTTTCCTGCAGGGCATGCAGCAGCAAATTTGCTCGGGTTTAGCTCGCAGAACCCAGCAAGAATAGAGATAGCTACAACAGGACTCAGCCTGCCTCGTCAAATCGTTGGAAAAGATACTATCATACACACTAGGCGTCCTGAGGCATGGCAAAAACTTTCTTCTAGAGATGCAGCCATTCTAGATTTCATTCGCAACCGTGGGTTGACTAGTGAACTCTCATCCAATGGTACGGTTAGTAAGTTACTCGAGTGCTTTCGTGAATCAGCGCAATTCGACCGCCTTCTTAAAGTTGCTATATTAGAACCGCCTCGCGTTCGCGCAATTTTTGGTGCAATAGGACAACAACTTGGACGCTCTGAGCAACAACTTCGTTATCTGAGAAAAAGCCTTAACCCACTTTCTAGGTTTGATTTTGGTAATTTATCAGCTTTAAAATATGCTAAACAGTGGCAAGCAAAGGAGCGGAATCTTCATGAAGCTATTTGAACACGAAGATTTTGAGCAGGCCATCACTCGTGCTACAGAGCATTTTAGCTTGTTGGGCATGCGTGAAGCTATGATCGAAAAGGACTACTACGTAACTGAAGCATTGCGCGTTATCAATCAGACCGTTGGAGACAAGGTACTTTTTAAAGGTGGGACAAGCCTTTCGAAAGGGTGGGACCTCATACAAAGATTTTCTGAAGACATTGATATTTTTTTTGACCCGATGGCTTTTGATCCTCGCTTAGGAAAAAACGCCATTAATCGTGAGTTAAAGAGCCTGCGACAAGCTATTGAAAAACATCCCAGGCTGAAGTTTATCGAGGAGGAAAGTCAAACTATTGGTGGTTTTGGACGTGCTGACCATTTCGAATACCCTCAAAAGTTTGCCGGAGCTGGGGAAATTCGCAATCGCGTGCTTGTTGAAGTCGGCACTGCAAGTGGCAAAGAACCTACTAACACCATAAAACTGCAATCCTATGTGGGGCAATTCCTTCATGAAACAGACATTAGTCTTGGAGCAGAGGATGAGGAGCCGTTTGAGATGCGGCTGTTGCACTTTCGGCGAACCTTTGTAGAAAAGATGTTTGCTATCCATGCCAAAGTTGAAACATTTAAAAGATCTGGAATAGGGATTGGTGGATATGCTCGCCATTACTATGATTTATATTGCTTAGCGGAGCGTCTAGAAGTTCATGACATGCTTCGGTCTAGTGAATATGAGACAATTAAGATTGATTACGACAGTGTCAGCAGTGAATTTTTCAAAGCAAGTTACATACCACCACCTGACATGAGATTCTCAAAAAGCGACGCCTTATTTCCCTCAGGAGAATTGGAAGAGATGATTTCCTCAGAATTCGAAAAGCAGTGCCGCATACTATGCTTTGGAAAATATCCAACTTGGCATCAAGTTAAGGAGCGCTTAAATAGCCTACGCTCATTGTTATAACCACCCCACCAAAGGTAAGCATCTCACACTTGCTGTTTAGCCTCCCTAAGGATCTGGTCGATCTCTTCTTCTTTGACGGGCCCTACAACCTCTTCATTGACGATCATCATGGGGGCACGGTCGCAGGCGCCAAGGCATTCGGAAGGAAGGACGGTGAACTGACCGTCTGCAGTTGTCTCACCCGGTTGGATATTGAGCTTTTCGCACATCTTTTTTAAAAGAGGATCGCTTCCTCGTAGCATACAAGAGGCATTTTTACACACATGAATCAGGTGTTTTCCGACAGGTTTGGTAAAGAACATATCGTAGAAAGTCACGACGGCGTTCACTTCGTTCAAAGCAATACCAAACAGATCGGCCACCTCTTGCTGAATGGCTTCGGGTAGATAGCCAAATTCCTCTTGGGCTAAATGGAGGGCAGGAATCAGCGCTGACCGGCTTTCTGGGTATTTTTTTTGCAGTTGAAGAATGGCTTCTTTGATTTCATTTTTCATCGGTCTACATCTCCCAAAATTGGATCGACACTGGCAATGGCCACTACGACATCTGAAAGCAAATACCCCTTTAATACCTCTTTGAGAACTTGAATGTGAGGAAAAGAGGGAGAGCGTACCCTGACACGGTAAGGCTTATTGCTTCCGTCGCTAACCAGATAGTAGCCAATTTCCCCTCTTGCCGACTCAACACAGCTGTAGACTTCACCTACAGGAGGATGGATCCCGGAGCTGACCAACTTAAACTGATGGATCACCGCCTCCATACTCCGCACCAACTCTCTCCTTGGAGGAAGCGCTACTTTTCGGTCGTCGACAATGACGGGGCCCGGCTTCAATTTGCCGAGTGCCTGCTCTACGATAGAGGCGCTTACTTTCATCTCTTCCATCCGTACCATGTAGCGGGCAAAAGCATCCCCCTCTGGTTGTGTCGGAATATCAAAGGAGTATTCGTTGTAGGTTAAATAGGGATAGACTTTACGGATATCATATGGAACACCTGCGCCGCGGATCACAGGCCCTGTGCACATGTAGGCTTCGCACAGCTTTTTATCGATGATTGCGACTCCTTCAAGACGTGTACGCCAGACATAATTGTCGGTTAACAGGGCATCTAAATCTTTCCATGTCCGTGGAAAATCTTTCAAAAACCGCCTGGTATTCTCTTCAAAATGGGGGTCTAAATCGTAGGCAAGCCCTCCGACACGCCAACAGGAGGGAAACATCCTGGCACCCGACATCTCTTCAAACAGATCGAGTATCTTTTCCCTTTCTGCAAAGGCATACATGTAGATGGAAGACATGTTCAGCTCAAGCGCGCTTGTCCCAATCCACACTAAGTGGCTTGCAATCCGGGCAAGCTCTAGCAATATCACCCGAATGTGCTGCGCACGCTCTGGCACTTGCAACCCCATCAACTGCTCAACAGTGCCCGCATACCCTTGCTCTTCCGCAGGGCCTGAGAGGTAATCGATCCGATCGACAAGGGTGAAGACCTGCATGTAGGTTCTTGTTTCACACTCTTTTTCGATGCCAGTATGCAAATAACCGATGACAGGTTCGGCAGAAACAACCTCTTCCCCTTTTAAACGAAGCTTTAGCCTCAAGACACCATGGGTCGAAGGGTGTTGCGGCCCGAGATTCAACTCTAAGATATCGTCGTGCAGATCATTTAACATGAGGAATGATCTCCGAAGGACATTTGGGTTCTACCCCATGTTTAAACTGAACAGGTTCTTCCATGAGAGGATAGTCGCGACGCATCGGATGACCTTCCCAATTGTCGGGCATTAAGATCCGCTTCAAATCGGGATGGCCTAAAAAACCGACTCCAAACATATCGTACAGCTCTCTTTCATACCAATTAGCACCAGGCCACAGATCGGTAACTGTAGGCAATTTTTCCCCTCTCATTATGACTACAACCACTCGCACTCTTTCATTAGTGGCCGGATTACGGAGAAGATAGTGAACTTTTGTTTCTGTGATGTAATCGGTAGCTGTTTGATCGATCAAAACTGCATAGCCTTCATTTTTTAATGATGTCAGCAGATCAATTAAGCCCTCTTTCTTTACTTCAAGTACTTTCATGCCACCCAAAGAGGTTGTCATCTTTTTTGATCTTCTTTTGCAATAAAATCAGCCCATTTAAAAGGGCCTCAGGACGAGGTGGACATCCTGCCACATAGACATCGACTTTCGGCACGACACGATCGACAGGGACGACGGCATAATTGTTGTAAATGCCGCCCGTTGAGGCGCAGTCTCCCATTGCCACGATCCATTTTGGCTCTAACATCTGGTCGTAAACGGTCTCTAAAACAGGGGCCATTTTTTGGCTTAAGCGACCGGCGACAATCATCACATCGCTTTGTCTTGGCGATGCGCGAAATACCTCCATTCCAAAGCGGGCCATGTCATAACGAGAGCCTGCTGTCGACATCATTTCGATGGCGCAGCATGCCAGACCAAATTGAGCCGGCCATAACGAGTTGGCCCTCATCCAATTGATCAATTTACCGAGTGGCGCCACTAAGAATGGCGATTTTTCTTTCGGTGTCATTCCCATTTTAACCCTCCTTTTTTCCAAACGTAGGTAAACCCAACTAAAAGGGCGACTAAAAAAAAGGCCATTTCCCAAAAAGCAAAAGCTCCGATCGATTTGCCTACAACAGCCCACGGATAAAGGAACACAACCTCAACATCTAATATCAAGAAAATCAGGCCGACAAGATAGTGTTGAAGGGGGAATCGCTCTTGCAATAGATGGGTTTGAGTCAACATGCCCGATTCGTAAGGCATCGACTTCACCTTGTTTTTTCTGGCAGGAAAAAGGGCAGAAAGAGAGACAACAAGAAGTGTCACTAAGGCGATGAAACCTAAATAAAGGTAGAGCGAGTCATAATCGGACATAAAAATTCCTTTATTCCCGATTCTCGAATACGAATCAAGAGGGAGTTTTTTTCGCGAAGCGTTTGGAGTGCTAAACTCCTGTTTAGCTTTGACTTATCAGTGAAAAATGAAAGCTAAACAGGAGTTTAGCACTCCAAACGCTTCGCGAAATACAAAGATGCTTAACTAACGCAAACTATGCAGAAACTCAAAAGGATAGAGGCCGCTTGAGCAGCCGGAAGTGAATTTGATTTTCAAGGCATAACGGCCAACTGCTTCCACAGAGGTCGCACCGACCTCTTCATCGACTAAGGGTTTGTCGCAAGCAGCGCATGGACAACGTTTTTGTAGATCTGCAAAACGGTATGTTTCTGGCACTCCATTTTCCCATTCGACGACTAAGTGGTGTCGATCCTTCTGGTAAAACGAGATCGCATGACGTTCTGCAGTTTGTCCAACCAAGAGTTTAGCCAACGTGACAAAAGAGGTGTGAGAAAAAGACCTTCCTTCTTCCATGGCTTTGCCTATTTCTGGATCGATCGGAATGTCAGCTAAAAGGGGAACTGATACCTCATTCGCTAACCGTTTTCCCCCTCCCTGACCAAACAAATAATGAGGTGTTTGGTTCACAAGGTAATAACTCATGTTCTCGACAATCCCTAAAATCGGCACGTGTACTTTTTGGAATAGGTTAATCGCCTTTCTCACATCCATGACAGCCACTTCCTGAGGGGTTGTCACCATTACGGCGCCCCTCAATTTAGCCTGCTGACAGAGGGTCAATTGGATATCGCCTGTGCCGGGTGGAAAGTCGATCAGGAGAAAATCAAGCTGCCCCCACTGTATCTCTTTTAAAAACTGGGTCACGATACTGCTTGCAACAGGAGCCCGAACCGCATCGGCCTGCCCATCCTTCCGGAAAAAGGCCATCGACATCACTTTTATCCCGTTTGCCATGGCCGGAAACAGCTTGTCTCCCTCCTTATAGGGCAGCTCTCCATCCCCAACCATTTTTCGAATCGAAGGGCCATAGACGTCTGCATCCAGAATTCCCACCCGAAAACCCATTGCCACCAGAGCATGAGCCAGCCCAACCGTCACAGTCGACTTCCCCACTCCCCCTTTTCCAGCAGCAATCGCCACAATCTGTTTCACGCCAGACATTGGCTCTTCATACATTTTCAACGGCATCTTCTTTCCCCAATTAAAGCAACATTACCCATCCGCGAAGCGTTTGGAGTGCTCCTGAGCCCGTTTAGCTTTCACTTTCACTGATAAGTCAAAGCTAAACAGGAGTTTAGCACTCCAAACGCTTTGCGAAGTTACCTGCCAAGTACCTTTAAAGCCTCTTCATAGCTTTCGTATTCGGTCGTTTTGTAACCCATTCCAGCCTTGTCGCGCGTGAAATATCCCAACTCTCCATGACATATACCTGCTGCGCAATATAGAGGAAAAAGAATATCACCGTTCTCCTTGTCACGCAGGAAAATACCAATACCTACCTTATCAGATGAAAATCATGAATTTCAATTCCAGGTTTTACGAGCTAGATTCAATTTTTTTCGCGAAGCGTTTGGAGTGCGCAACTCTTGTTGCGCTTTCACTTTCACTGACAAGTCAAAGCTAAACAGGAGTTTAGCACTCCAAACGCGTTGCGAGGTTACCTGCCAAGCGCCTTTAAAGCCTCTTCATAGCTTTCAGATTCTCTCGTTTTGTATCCCATTCCGTATTTATCAACGGTGTAAAATTGCAAGCGTCCTTGATTTATGCCTGCCGTGCAATATAGAGGGTAAATGAGATCGCCATTTTGTTTGTCTCGCAGAAAAATAGCAATGTCCGCTTGTTCTATGGTAAATGGGTAAGAGGGAAGATATTGGCTAATCCCTTCAGTTTGGTTCACTGCATTGACCAAATCTTCAGTACAATCAACTAATATTTCCCGCAATTCTTCTTTAGTTTTAGGTCCAGTGATCTGGAATCTAAATCCAAGACTATTAATCTTGTCAAATAGAGCTCCGCATTGACCTATATTTTCCATTTGGTGACGCGCTGCAAGGCGGTCTCCCACCGCCTCCTGAATCGAGTCAGCAACTTTTATATGCATTGGAGTTTGATACGTATCAGGAGGATTAGAATTAAAAAAACTAAGCAACAAAAATAAGATGAAAATCATGAATGTCAATTCCAGGTTTTACGAGCTAGATTCAATTTTTTTCGCGAAGCGTTTGGAGTGCGCAACTCTTGTTGCGCTTTCACTTTCACTGACAAGTCAAAGCTAAACAGGAGTTTAGCACTCCAAACGCGTTGCGAGGTTACCTGCCAAGCGCCTTTAAAGCCTCTTCATAGCTTTCAGATTCTCTCGTTTTATACCCCATTCCGTATTTATCAACGGTGTAAAATTGCAAACGTCCTTGATTTATGCCTGCCGTGCAATATAGAGGGTAAATGAGATCGCCATTTTGTTCGTCATACAGAAAAACATCAATGTCTGCTTGTTCTATGGTAAATGGGTATGAAGGGAGGTATTGACTAATTCCTTCAGTTTGGTTGACCGCATTGACCAGTTCTTCAGTACAATCAACTAATATTTCCCGCAATTCTTCTTTAGTTTTAGGTCCAGTGATCTGGAATCTAAAACCGAGCTCATTGATTGTTCCAAACAGAGCCCCAGATTGGCCTATGAGTTTCATTTTATGACGCGCTGCAAGGCGGTCTCCCACCGCCTCCTGAATCGAGTCAGCAACTTTTATATGCATTGGAGTTTGATACGTATCAGGAGGATTAGAATTAAAAAAGCTAAGCAACAAAAATAAGATGAAAATCATGAATGTCAATTCCAGGTTTTACGAGCTAGATTCAATTTTTTTCGCGAAGCGTTTGGAGTGCTAAACTCCTGTTTAGCTTTCACTTTCACTGATAAGTCAAAGCTAAACAGGAGTTTAGCACTCCAAACGCTTTGCGAAGTTACCTGCCAAGTACCTTTAAAGCCTCTTCATAGCTTTCAGATTCGGTAGTTTTGTACCCCATTCCTCCTTTTTCATCAGTGTGATAATGCAATACTCCTTGGGTAATACCAACTACACCATACGAAGGATAATGAATTTCATAGCCCCGATCATCATTTAAAAAAATAGCTAGATCGACCTTGTCAAAAGAAAATGGGTAAGAACCAAGATGCTGAGCAATGCCTTCAGTTTGGTTTACTGCATTTACCAATTCCTCAGTGCAGTCAACTAATATTCCTCGCAACTCTTCTTTAGTTTTAGGCCCTATCGCCTGAAACCTAAAGCCAAGGCCATTAATCTTGTCAAATAAAGCTCCACATTGACCTATATTTTCCATTTTGTGGCGCTTTTCAAGGCGATCTCCTACTTCATTCTGGATGGCATGAGCAACTTTTATATGCTCAGGATGTCGGTATGTATCAGGAGGATTAGAATTAAAAAGACTAAACATTAGAATTAAAATAATACTCATTTACCACCTGTTTCCAAAGAATTTTCTTGCTTCAATCTGTATGGGTCTCTTATAGGTCGGACTGAGAATGGTATGGTCAAGGTAAGGGGCATCCCAATGCGATGCAACCTCTCTGATTGTTTCGGCTTCTCTGATGGCTCCAGGCTTATCACTGCCATGGGCTATGGGGTCTCTTAACGACGACTTAGCTCTATAATGCACAACGCTCCCACACGATTGCTCATAAATATAGGCGCCGGGGGCAATTGCAACAACTTGAATCCGTTTGGCTAATTCTCTGTCAAAAGTGATGAGGGCATTCATTACATGGATCGCCCCTTGGCTGTGGCAGTACATGAGATAATAGCCGTTGGGGTTTTTCGCGAAAAAATCGCTCCACCCTCTATGGAGAAGTTGTACAGGTGTCGTTGCGATATTCTTTTTCCCAAAATCACACTCAGCAAGATCGAGTCCAACACCATGGGTACTGTTATGGTACACATCCAGTTTAACACCTCCAATTAGAGTCGAAATGTAATTGCTAGACTCAGAAGTCCCTTTTTTATCGTTTAAGATCCCAGGCATAAAACCGACACCCCTATTTGGCACTTCTACATGGCCAACAGAAAAGATGCTGGATCTCTCTCCATTCCCTTGATATTGACCTGCCATCGCTTCAAAATCTTGGAAAAAACGGACCTGAGGAAAGCTTCCATTGTGGTTTTGAGGAACCCATTCGGTTATATATGGCGGTCCTTGGACTGAAGGAATCTCGAAGAGGCCTAACGGGTCGCGGTGGGTGAGGGGGCGGTTGGAGACATAGGCATAGAGGTTGGGGCCGTCGGCAAAGCCGAGGGGGTCTGGGGTGGTCCAACGGCCTGTTTCCGGGTCATAATCACGCCGACCAAAGGAGAGCCAGCCTGTGAGCGGATTGTGCCGTTTCGAAGAAAAGGTCCAAGGAGATGAGGTGGTGCCAATTTGCTCACCAAAGGCAGTGTAGCTCCACTCTTCGACTAGATTGCCCTCAAGGTCGAGAAGGGCTGTGATGCTACCGTTATGGTCGTGAAGAGGAGCGTAAATCTGCCCATCGAGCTCAAGGGCTACAGCTGCTCCAACATCGGCTCCAAGACCTAAACCCAAAATACGAAGCGATCGCTCATCTCCAATCTCTTGATGACCAAAAAAGTAGAAGGGCTTTCCATTTTGTGAAATCCGTCTATTAAATGGATCGTATTTGAAGTGGACTTGATGTTCCCCTTTTTGAATAAAAATCAGACGGTTAAGAGGGTCATACCCAAATCGTAAGGTTTCATGTCCGTTGTCAGCTTGGATCAAATTCCCATTGGGGTCGTAAGTGTAATGATAGGCACCGGCAGCTGTCAGTTGATTTAGTTCATTGAGTTGGTAGAGATCCTCATCTTTTGACCGTCTGTTATGAAGGGCATCGAAAGAATAGGAATGCCCTTTTTCTTCTGTCAGTTGGTAGAGGCTATCATAAGAAAAGCGATAGCTTTCTCCATTCAAGCGATACGAAAGAAGATTTCCTACCGCATCATACATCAACTCTTCTTGCTTGTAGCGTGGATGAACAGCCCCTTTCAGTTGGTACATCTCATCAAAAGTACAGTTGATTTTTCCGGCAGTCCCGATCAATTGCTGTTCTTCAACATCTCCCCGTTGATTAAAAGATGTATAAGCATGCGTATAAAGAAGATTTTTCTTTTGATCATAACGGGTAATGGATGTTGCTACGATGGCATTGTGCTCCATGGCAACTTCTCCACCGTCCGGAAGCCGGTAAGAAATGATACGCCCAAGTCCGTCGTGTTGATAGTTGATGGTTTGCCCTGTTGGCAACGCCTCTTCTACTAAATCCCCATGGATAGAAAACGCTTGTCTCGAGCAAAAGCCTGTCAATTCATCTAAAACCTCCAAAAGCTCTCCTCGAGGAGAGTAAGAATAGGTATAGGCCAGTTTGCCATCAGAACTTTTCAAGCTCGCAAGTCTGCCTCGATCATACGTGTGAAGTAATTGCACTCCATCAGGCTTGGTCAAAACAGCAAGCTTACCTGAGGTGTATTTGCTTGTTGTGATTTTTCGAAGAGGTTCTATTAAGGCGATGACTCTTCCCATCGAATCGCGTTGATAAAGCAGGGTTTGTAGAACCCCATCAGCTTTGGTCTCCTCTTTTTCGAGATGGCCTGCAAGGTTGTAGAAGAGGGTTTTCGACGACAGCTCAATGCCGAAGTTGTCAAAATGGGAGATTTTCGCCTCTTTCCCATGCGTATTGTAAAGAGTGACAACCTTTTGCCCTAAAGGATCGATGACCGTTTTTTCAAGAACAGAACCCTTTCGATAATCGATCTGGTAGACATTTCCTAACGGGTCTACCAGCTTAACTACACGGTTTTCGCCGTCGTAAGTTTTGACTGTTTTTGCAGCGTCATCCCATTCGACAATGCAGTTGCCAGCACCATCATATTCAAACCGTTTAGGGCAGAATATGGCACCTGTTGGGTCTTCCACATAGGTTTCAACCACCCTTTTCAGTGCGTCATAACAGGTCACATCTGTTTTCAGTAGCCGATCTTCTTCGTAATAGCTTTTACGACCAGGGTATCCATAAACATCGTATACAATCGTCTCTTTGCGGTTGCCGCATCTGGTCTCAGTTAACCTTCCAAATGGGTCATATTTGTAATGGGTTTCTACACCTGCTAGGTCGAAGGAGCGCTCGAGCAACATCCCTTTGTAATGGAAATATTCTATGCCAAAGGGCGTCTCTTTGGCCTGAAGCCTTCCTAAAGGATCCCAGTGATAACGTGTTTTAACCTCTTCTTGATCGATGGTTTGGGAAAGGTGGCCATCACGGGTGTAGAGAAAATGTTCGGAGGTCCCATCAGGGTGTTCAATAAAGCAGGGTTTGTTTCGTGAAGTGTACTTTTTCTGTGTGGTGTACCCCAGCGGGTCGGTAGCAGTCAGAACATTTCCGAAATGGTCAAAGCTTTGTTGGATCACCGGTATTTTTTCTATGCCATCCACAAGAACGGGGGGCAACTCGATACGGACCTGATTTCCGAAACGATCAACTGTGAACCGGGTGATCTGTCCAAAAGGATCCACAGTTGAGGTTCTATTCCCTCGCTTGTTATACGCATGGTCTCTTTTGGTAACTTCACCTAGGTAGGTAACCGTTTCCTGAGTGCATCGATTCATCCAGTCGTAGCTGAATGTTTTGACAAGGCCAACACGAGGCCCTTCTTCTCGGATGCAGTTGTCGTTGAGGTCAAATAGCCGTCTAATGATATCGCCAACTGCGTTTTTTTCTTGAGTGCAGTTGCCATGTCCGTCATAGGTCCGCTCGATTTTATAAACCGATCTTCCTTGGCTGTCCCGTTTTTCTTCTGAGGTAATATCGCCGCGTACATTGTAAGTGTAGTGATAAGACTCTAGAAAAACCTCTCCGGTCTCCTGGCTCCAGCCAATGATCTTTTTCTCTTGGGGATAGCCAAAAGGCCTTTCGAGTGGGGCTAAGCGGACGATGGTTTTTCGTTCACCGTCATCCTCAGTTGTTTCAATAAGACGGTGCTCTCCGTCATAAGTAAATGTTTCGCTTTTTACACAAAATTCATGAGCAAATGTTTTCTTCTCCGCGACAAGATTAGTCCCCTCCTTATAGCTACAGAGGATAGTGATCCCATTTTCATGTCGCTCTTTTACAAGAAGGTTTTTATCGTTCGAATAGTCAAAATAGGAGCCGTAACTTTCTAATCCACTTTGGTTAAAATGGCCGTTATGATCTATTTGTGGGAGGGCTTTTCCCTCTCCTGTTAGATTTCCAAACTCCCTTTCTTCAGTCGCATTGCCTCTCTTATCCGAATAGCCATACGATTTTGCGCGGAGAGGGTTGTCGTGACCATCTGACAAGGCAGATAAAGTCAGTTGCCCCTCTTTGTCCCAAAAAAATGTTTCCACAAAGTGCTTTTCTGACAACCCTTTGTAGTTTCTGACCTCTCGCAGCCGATAGTCGGCATCAAACAGGTAAACATCTTTGTTACCTTCGAAGTCGATGACATCGGTCCAGCCACTTCTCTCTTTATCTTTGGTGTAGTAGGCAAAAGTGTGTGTTGCAATTGGGGTTGAATTTGTCCCTGCAGGTTGATAAAGGGTCTTAACCTTAAGACTAGAGCGGTTGTTTTTTTCGCTATTGCTGTTCCAATACTGAAACGAGATGGCGCGGTCTTCAGGATATTGGATTTTTTTGAGTTGCCCATTTTGAAGATCGTCTGTGACATATTCATACTGAACGGAGGGGCTATCGCTTCTTTCTACCCCTTTTAAAAACCTAAACGTCGATCCATTTCTTCCACCCATTTTTTGGAATTGATATTGGACAGAACGGTCATCAAATGATGTGATGGAAAGGGCATCTCCCTTGTCGTCAGCAAGATAGAAAGCCACCTCTCTTCCACTTGGAGTTTTTAAGGTGACCCCTTGTTTTTCATTGTTCCGGTCATATCCAATGAAGTAGCGAAAGCCGTTTGGCTTTATAACCTCTTTTAAAGGCAGCCAAACATCTTTTTTGGACGATTGAGCAGGATTGCCCTGATAGTCTCTCACTTCCCCAGACCCTGAAGTAAGAGTCATCCAGTGAGGAGAGCCCCGATTCACCCAATAGTTTTTTAAAGCGGTTTGTCCAGTTGGTCGAGGTCCTGCAGCTTGGTTAGTATATCCTCTTGGATGATCCGATGATTTAAAAAACCTCTTTTCAGGATTATGGGGATCGCCATTTTTAAAACTGAGCAGCTCTTGAGAACCTTGGTGTACAACCAGATTCTCTCTTCCATTATCCATTTGCCGTTGAAGAGTTTCTTTAAAAGAGAAATTCCAGCTCTCTTTTACCTTATCTTTGGGGAAATAGCCTGGCGCATAAAGAGGCGATCGAGAGATTTGAAGCGGTTCAATTCCCGGAATGATCAGGTCGGTTTCTTGATGGACAATAGATCCTGAGATCACATTGACCCATCCTGCAGCTATACCGGATGGAGACCCTTCAAAGTGGGCAATCCTCTCTTCTTCAGCTGCAAGAGCACCCAAGATGAGGACCAAAAAACAGACTCTGTTGAACATGAGAAACGCCTTTCGTGAGGGCGATCATGTTCCTGATTCAGAGTTTTTCACAACCTCTTTTAAACAATGAAGTAGAAGGCGGCAGAACAGGCGAAGGTGACAAAGACTGGCAGCTTGACTGTTCGGATGCCATAGAAATGGTGGAGAATGTTGAACAAGGTCAAGACAATGAGGCCTGGATAGCAGATTTGCAAAATCGGCCCTAAAAAGGCAGCAATGCCGCTAAAACCTAAATTGGCAAAAAGAGTTGTGATCAGAAGGGTCAAAGCAAGGGCTTGAGTAGATCCAATCTTCTGTTTTAACAGATCTTTTTGAAGATAGTCGGCAAAAATGGAGGAAAGTGTCATCGCTGTAGTCAGGCAAGCGGTGATCACAGCCATGGCTGCAAGAAGCGCCCCTATAGGCCCTAGTAATTTAGTTGCGATAGCGGCTAATAACTCTTCTTGAGGAATGGAAGATTCCAACGACCAGCCATGCATCGAAGAAACGGTGGCAAGCCCTATGTAAGTTAAAAAAAGGAGGCCGGCGGCAATTAAACTGGAGTACAAAATCTTTTGCAGAACCGAACGGCCTTGACTCATTGCCTCTTTTTTAAAGTGGGGCAATACAACAGTGGCAAAAAGAAAAGCCGCGATTAAATCCATCGTATTGTAACCGCCCAACAACCCTTCAAAAAAACTGTTCGAAGCTGTAGGCGAAACAGGGTTCAATGTAGAGGGCTCCGTCAAACCAAAGTAGAGAAGTGCAGCAAGAGAAAGAAGCAAAATCGGGGTCAACACTCCCCCTAATAAACTCATCAATCTTTGCCTCTGGAAACTGAAAAGAAAAATCGCGACAGCACAAACGACACTAAAGGCAGGCAAAGAGAGTTGGAAAAGATAGGGCTTTGCCATCGCGTACATCAAGGTGACCAACCGTGGAATCACACCAAAAGGGCCTAAAATCAACTGCAATAATAACAAAAGGGTCCAACCGGGAGCTTTTCCCAACCTGCCAAAAAAGCGGTGGATATCTCCGTCAAACAACACCATCCCGGCAAGCCCTAAAAAAGGAACAAGAACAGCCGTGATCCCAAGACCACCGATGGCATACCACCCATTTTCTCCTACAGATTGGCCAATCAATAGGGGAAATATCAGGTTGCCGGCTCCAAAAAACATCGAAAAAAGGGCAAGGCCTGTCGTCCACAAAGAGGAGGATTGAACCTCGAGAGAGGCAGCTTGTCCTTTCATCACATTTCCTAGAGAAAAAATTAAATAATTATTCGAATTTACCAGAAAAATCGATTCGGTTCAATCAAAGTTTTGTTTATAAAAATTTGAAGCTGTGGTAATATTTTGTTTTTTAATAGGTTATTAATCTATGGCAATTCCTCTAAATCCAATCACAATTCAATTCATTCAACCAACAGCAACTACACCTGAATTTTCGGTTGATTTTAGACAGTTCGATCGGACAAAAGAGATCAAAGTCCTTACGACACATCAGCAAATTCAACAAATCACCCTTCTTGCCACCCAATCTTTGCATGATCTAACACTTGCTTTTGCAAAAGCGGTTTATTTTACCCTTGCCAGTTCAGGCGCCTCTTTTAGGTACGTTGTTCTTGGCTATTATGGCCCTTATGACATCAACCTTCCGGAAAATGTCCATTTAGCTGTCTTCAAAATAGCCCTTTGGATATTGGGCATGGGATACAGTGCATTGGCAACAACGTATCGAATTTATTCGAACGCTCACCAAGGAACAGGCCACTTAGAACGTTATTCGGCGGGTCAATTGGATATGAGCCATATCAGAACAAAACAGTTGGCTCTTGATGATTCAAAAGTTCCCCCTGACATTAAAGTCGATTTACTGGCCACCCACTTTAAACAGATCAATTTTACCCAGCCTGAAAAGCTTGGTTATAGAGATCCTGCAAAAAATGGTGGGCAAGCTAAATTGGAAAAAGATTTAGAAAAGTATATCGACGACATTAAGAAGAGAACCGCTTTTCTAGGGACACCTAAAGGATATGATACGGTAGCCCTTTTTGCCTTCTACGGACAAATAGAGGCTGCTACCCGACTCTCCTTATACAGAGTCACGAAAGCTCTGCAAGATTTTATCGATAGCAATGGAGCTGAAACAGATAACTATAGTGATCTGAAGAAAGAACAGTACCTGAACTTCTTAGAAGACCGAGATCGTGTTGTAATCGACCTGGCCATAGCCGGAGGATGGTGTGGGGCTCGCTACATGGGAGATGCCATGGGGACCTATTACCGCCTCTATGAAGAAGGAATCGGCTCATCAGAAACCTTAGAAGACAATTTGATTGAAACCCTCGCCTATGGAAGAAAAAAAATAGCCGATTCAGAAGCTGCATCTTTTGGAACCGACACTCACAAATATACCAACTACATGGCCTCTTTAGGGCGGTTATTAGCCATCCCTGGGACTGAAAACGTTGTTGAACATCTCTCCACTCCTCTGGATACTAACATTTATCTAAACCGCTTCTTTAAAAAATATACGGTCGAATTCATTCTTGCACAGATCCAAGCAAAAGCCAAAAAATCGGCCATTTTCCGCGAACAGATCATCGATTGGATCAAGAGCCATGCTAGAGAATGGAACAAGGAGGCCTATCCTGTCTCTCAAGCACACATTCAAAAGATTACCGAAGTTATTTCAATGACAATCGATTCCTCAGAACAGGTCAGTAGAATCCAAGCATTCGTCGCCTTTGCACAGTCGCACTTACCTAATGCACTAGAGAACTTATCCAAAACTACAGACGACAAGCGGGATGATTGGACCAAGCTAATCGAAGAGATGATTTATGGGCAGGGTGAAAAAAAATGGAACCGTGCTGAAAAAGCCGCTCTATATCCATTGCTATCCAACCAGTTGGGCGTCGCCTTAATACAACAACTCAAAACGGCCATTGTAGATGAAGCACCTCTTGATACAGCTGCTTTAACGGCCAAATTAAGTGAGCTTGAAAAAGTTAAAAAAATCCAAGCCATTGCTCCATTAGAAAGCGATACCATCGTAAGGATTTTAGAGGGGAAATTAGACATTAAGGTAGCATTAGAAGGCTATCAAGACCAATTGAGAGAAAGCGATTTTTTCCGCTTATTCAATGTTGACCAGATGCATGAAACCGGCATTCCACTGCCTCTTCTAGAGTGGCTGGTTGTTTCTCACCGTATATTATTACCACAGTTTGAAGCCCGAGGGTTTATTAAAGATATTGATCTTGCTCCTTTCCACACAATTATTAATGAAAATTCGTCTTTAGAGGTTCAAGAACAAAAAGCAGCTCTGGCTTTAGATAAGCTAAATGTGAAAAACCCAAGACATCAATTCGCATCCACTTTAACAAAGAGAGAGCAATATTTAATTTCTTTTTTTGAATGCACTTATGCCACCAACTCAAAAGAGCTCTTCCAAATTTTTGAAGACCGACGCCTCTTTCAAAAGAGGTCTTCCTATCCGGCCTGGAAAAAAGTCATCCTGATTAGGCTCTCAAATGCAATAGCTAACATAACGGGCTCCTCTCTTTTTAAGCTGGTCGTATCTGTTGCAGCTTGCTATGGAGCAGCAAAACTGTCATCAACATCTTATGGCAGGATTGTAAAGGCTACCGGCTATGCTATGCCCATCCTCATTAACAATACCCCCCTTCAGATAATCCGGGCTGGGAATAGCTTGTTAGACCTTAATAAGTATGTCTTCAACAATAGAATAAAAGTTTTAGTCTATACAGCTATTGCCCAAAAGATTGTAACCTTATTATTGCCTCCTATTCCTTATGTCACCGCTGCAATGAAGTCGATCAGCCTTTTCAAGCTCACTGAAATCTTGATATTCACAGGAGTACAGTCAACCTCTCACTTCATCCTTATAACTTCCTATGACAGCTTACTTTTTGTTCGGAGCCATTGCAATATGATGAGCCAAATTTTCAGAAATTTCTCAGATAGATCTGAAAGGGAACGAGCGGCCTTGTGCAAAGCGGAAATAAGGACTATGTGGAACAACGTTACAACCCTTCCTGCAGCTTAGGAAGGGCAAACTCCACACACTCCTGGATCTAGTTAAAAGAGGACCTTAAAAGGTAGCTTGTCCTTTCATCACATTTCCTAGAGAAAAAATTAAATAATTATTCGAATTTACCAGAAAAATCGATTCGGTTCAATCAAAGTTTTGTTTATAAAAATTTGAAGCTATAGTAATATAGTCTTTTTTTTCGAGATTATTCTTCTATGGCCAGCCTTTCAACCCCTACAACCTGTTTTTCAAGTCAGTTAACGACTCAACTTATGTTGTTTCGCAACCCCCACGGCAGTGAGGAAAATTGGGTGCTTCAAGAGGAACAACCTTACGATCGTCATCTTCTGATCGGCAGAGCTGTCGTTGCAGAAATTGGATCGGCACTGCTAGTCGTCGTTTCCTTAGTTGAAGGAATAGCTTGCGGAGTATTGCTGTTACCCGCAGCTTGCACTTTGCCATGGACCAAAAGACCCTGCCATCTATTACTAAAGCTTTTGGAAAGCAGCCATTTCACTGTCTCCTGGAATGTATGCAATTGCTTTGGGTTTAATCTCCGCTTAGTAAACATATGCACAAATGAGTCATTCGCGCGTCATGCTGTTGATACAAGCCCCTATGCAGCGATTGCGAAAACATCTTTTAAGGCTTTTGGTGGTCTGATAGCGATCGCTTCTATATTTGCAGGAATACGCATTCCTACAGGCGAAGTTGTTGATTCGCTCAGCAAGACTCTCGACCAAAAATACTTTCGCGAGGAGCACAGGGGCCAGATTGCTCTATTGATGAGTGGCCTTCCTGAAGGAATCGGTGAAACCTTTGATGTTCAACCGGCGACGCTCATCGGAAGGTTGAGAAACCTGACTGCAGATATTGATAAAGAGGTGAATGAAGGGGTCGAATTTATCAAGACCCACTTTCTTGCTGATGGTCAACTCACACCTGACACTAAAGATATGATGGAAGAAAATGACCCAGATATTTTCTCTTTCTTAGCAGCCAGAGCTGTTTATCTCTATGCCTTCGGACCTCTTAAAGAGGAGCCTATCCCTTCCTTTTTTCAAGCATCGACGCAAACAGGTATTACCCGACTTCGCCCTATTCCTAACCAAGAAACAACTCCTGAAGAGAAGTTGAATGCTCTTGATCAAGAAAAAAAGCTCGAAGAGGCGATGAAAGACGTCGCTCTGTTTCAACAAGAACATGAGGATATCAAGGCGATCCTGAATGGAATCAAAGGAATCGGCTATGGAGAGCACCAAGGAGGACTTTTATTTAGCTCCTGCTGGTTAAAGGCAATTAGAGAAATCCCTCTTGTAATTGAGGAAGAGTAAATTCAACACACTCCTGGATCGAGTTAAAAGAGGACCTTAAAATAAGGTCTCTTTTAGCTAATAAGGCTTCATTGCCTTTGAAGAAAAAACCGAATAACTGTTTCATCTTATTGATTTTTGACCGCTCGGCCATCTCTTCCCCTATTTCAGAAAGATATACTGTAAAATAGGTGACCAGCTTGTCCCACTGAAGGTGATACGGTTCTCCTGCAAAATGACCTTTGATCTGGTGAAAGATGAACGGATTGATCACACTGCCTCGGCCAATCATGAGGGCGTCGCAACCTGTATGTTTCAACATCTTCAAGGCATGCTCAACAGTCAAAATATCTCCATTGCCTACAACGGGGATTTTTAATGTCTTTTTTGCTTCTGCAATCAAGTCCCAATTTGCAGGTGGGCCATATCCTTCTACTTTTGTTCTAGGATGAAGGGTAAGGTAAGCAATGCCACTTTCTTGTGCCGCAAGTAAATTCTCTTTAAACAAAGAGGTATCTTCAAAACCGGAACGGAGCTTGGCTGTCACAGGCACAGAAACAGCCTGCACCATCTTTTTAGCAATTTCATGCAGGTGGTTTGGATCTTTTAAGAGGCTTGAACCTGCCCCTCTGCCTGTCACAGTGTTTGAAGGGCATCCACAATTGAGATCGATCCTTTTTGCCCCTCTGGCTTCCATTTCTCGTGCCATATCGGCCATTAAATCGGGATCAGACCCCATCAGCTGGGCCGCAAGAGGGATTGGAGCAATTTCGTCCGATTCATACTGGACAGCTAGGCTTTTCACATGGGCATTGGTGGGGACACGGAGAAAATCTCGGACCCCTTCATCAAAACCTCCAATCGAAGCCATCGCTTTTCGAAAACACCGATCGCCCACCCCTTCCATAGGCGCTAGGATCAAAAACGGGCAACCCTTTGAGTTTTTAGGTAATAAGCTCATCATAGAACCAAATATTATAACCTTTTTTGGGAAATATTTACAGTCAACTCTTGCGTCATTTTATCTTTCGGAGTAATGTGGACCCTTTCAACCTAAAAAAAAGAAGGAATTTACCCTTGTCCTACCGTTCTCTTTTATTATCGCTCGTTTTGGGTTCAACAGCCCTAGTAGCGAACGAATATGTATACGATGATGCATACGACAGCTGCTGCTGTGAAGATCAACCCCGTTTTTTGGTAAGAGGTGAATACCTTATATTCCAAACAACATGGGATCAACCTCACTACGTTCTATCAGCAACTGACAATTTTTTCGATGGCGAGCACTATCCTCTTGCTAATAGACACATCAACAACCCACCTTTTAAATCTGGGTTCCGTGTAGAAGCTGCCTACTTAATGCCAGAATGCCCAACAGATCTCGACTTGAGATTTACATGGCTTCAATCTAGCCACACCACCACTTTTGCAGGTCCTGTATTATGGGTAACAAAAGGATTTCCTGGAGATGGCGCTCAAAGCGGCGAAGACACCCCATTTGATGGCGTTGTCCAAGATAGCTTCAACATCCATTACTACGGCGGAGATTTCACTTTTAACCGTATACACCCTGGTTGCTGCGGCGAAAACATGACCTTTTTGGTTGGGCTTCACTTTGCCTATGTCAAATTTAAAGAAGACCACTTGAGCACAGGTTCCTACTCAACCGATGATGGAGCTGCATTTGTTTCAAACAACTTGCGTAACACTTCCCGTTTCTGGGGTATTGGGCCACAATTTGGTGTGGATTATAGACACGACTTCTTTTCACACGGTGATGGAAGCTTAACATTTGTAGCCAACGCAAGAGCTGCATTATTGGCCAGCAACACTAAAGCCTGCCTTAATGATGTTACCACTAGAACAGGCCCTCTTGGGTTGTCAATCAAAAATGACACCTACTGGAGAGTTACACCTGCTTTTGATGCAAGACTTGGATTTAGCAGCAGCTTTGATTGCTTCTGCCTCGCAGGCACTGTCGAGTTTGGATATGAGATGCTCTATTACAGCAACGTTATAGACAACATCTTAGGCTATGATGTTGCATACGCCGGCGACACTATGGATCTTTATAGCAATTTAAATGCTCAAGGACCATACGTAGCTGTCAATCTAGCTTTCTAGTCAGTTAGCTTCTTAGCTTTCTCACAAAAGGCGGCCTCATTTTCAATGAGGTCGCCTTTTTATTTTACAGATTTGCTATATGCAAAATTTAAAATCGAGGAAAGCTTATGTCGAAAAAAAGGTTGGAAGGAAAAGTAGCTGTGATCACAGGTGCCGCGCGCGGCATTGGCCGAGCAACAGCTATCGCTTTTGCAGAGGAAGGGGCTCATGTCATCGGAATGGACATTTGCAAGGTTGTCTCTCCCCGTTTTGGAGTGAAAGGATCAAACAAAGAAGAGCTAGAAGAAACCGGAAGGCTCGTCCAACAGGCCGGAACTCGTTTTCATCCGATTGTCCTCGATCAACGCGATTTTAAAGCGCTTCAAAAGGCGGCTCTTGAAATTGAAGGCATGTTCGGAGGCATTGATATCCTCTTTGCAAATGCCGGCGTACAGGGCTTTGCATCTCTTTTAAAGATGGAAGATGAAGATTGGCATACACAAATCGATGTCAATTTAACAGGCACAGCCAATGCGATCCGCGTTTTTGCTCCCTATCTTGTAAAAAGGGGGGGAGGGAGAATCATTGTTACCTCTTCAACCCAAGGTAGGCATGGGATGAGAGAGGGGTCGGCTTATTCGGCCTCCAAATGGGGCATTATCGGTTTAATGAAGTCAGCTGCATTGGAACTTGGCCCCTATGGTATTACTGTCAATGCGGTCGTTCCTGGACTGATCGACACCCCGCTGACCCGGCATAAAGAGCGGTATGAACAAGTTTTAGATGAGGCCCACAAAAAGGTCGATCTATCACAAGAAGAGGGCGAGGCTAAAAAAATCCTGCAAGGGAGAACTCCTCTGAGTGTCCCTTCGATCCAGCCTGAAGCGGTTGCCTCCGTCGTCACTTTTCTGGCCTCTAATGCAGCAGACATGGTATCTGGCGCAACCTACGATGTCACTGCGGGAGACAGCGCCCACAATTCAGCTTGAAGTTAAACTGTTATTTTGAAATGAATGGCTTGAACATGAAACCTTAAGGAACGTCTAGTGGCTCTTGCTCATCAAGAAACAGTCGAATGGCTCGATACCGTTTGGAACACCCTTGCTACATCGATTAAACAAGCAAATGAGCAGCTTTTGCAAAACGAAGCACCGCACATTCATCAAGAAATGTCCGAACTGATCGAAGAGCTCGTTGGGGGATTCAAGTTAACCTGCGAAGAATTAAAGAAACTGCACCCTGAAGCCTCTATCGAATTAAACCAATGGGTTTTAGAGAATGGAGATCTTTTAGATCAGCTTTTAAAAGACGAACAAAACGAAATCATTCCTTACAAATTTCTTCAGTATCTATTTTACGCAGGGCAAAGCTTTTACCTAGCAAACGATTTTATGAAGGGGCAACTGGCCTTTCGCCTGTTAACATTGCTATGCCCCCAAAATGGAGATTTTTATCTATGGCTGGGCTTTTGCCAACAGGCTCAAAAAACGGTCTTTGCCTGCCCTATTGTCATTTTCCATTGCACATGTTTTGTTGCCTGAAAACCCATTTATCACCTTTCACATTGCCGAATGTTGGATGATGATGAAAAGATGGGATCAAATGAAAACAACCCTTACTACCTGCCTCGAAAAAGTACAGGACAATCCGTTTCTCTTTCCACTTAAAGTCAAATGTTCAGAGGAATTGGCTATCCTGCCTTCTTTAATGTCCGGCAAAGTCGTTACCCCTCATTCACACACTTCCCGTTGAAAATTTCGCCAAAAGATGGCATCCAGAAGGCATTTTTAGATAGAGAAGAAAAGTTTCCGCCGATTCCACCGAATGCTAAGGAAAAAATAGAAGAAACATTAATAACGTTGGCCAATTCAATAGACATTGAAAAAAATGGCACCTTTTTTTCGAGGCACTTTGTACAAAAAGGGGCGCAAGGAATTGTTTGGGGGTTTATTCCTTTTTCAGATTCGCAACGCAATGCAAAGCTTTTCTTTTTTGGTATTTTATTTCTGGGTGGAAAAATTTCTGCGGCGCACAAATTGGTTGCAGAGGTTCCCTCGCATACTCCTGTCAGTGTTGCTTATCGTTTAGCTTCGTTCTTTGAAAATAACGATGAAACCATCGGAGAGACCATCGTCAAATATTTTTATGTTTGTGATGCTAAAAGACAGCTGGTCACCAATCAGGTGATGAAAAACCCAAATTATGGCTCAACAGAGCGGCCCTATGAAGAAGATCGGGATAAGGCAGACGTTCGGGCCAGCCGATTCCTCCAAAAAGACATCGTTGGTAAATCGTTGTTGGATTTTGGATGCAATGAAGGGTTTGTCTTATTTGCCTGCCAAACCTTAGGCGCACGCTCGATCACCGGCATTGATCTGTCTCGTAGGTGCATTGAAAATGCAAATATAATGGTAGAGGAAAAACAGATCCCCAATGCTCAATTTCTTGTTGGAGACATGGAAAATAGCGCCTTCTTATCGTCTATTCCACAGGCAGACACAGTCTTTTTACTCGCCATTTTAGACACCTCCTACTTTGTCAATAAAACTGCCATACTTTCGCGAGTCTCTCAATTTGCAAAAAATGTCCTCTACTACGAGGGCACCTATTTACTCCTAGCCATGTTCCGAAGATGTACGATCTTTTGGTCTCTACCAACTTCACCCGTTTTGAATATCTCGGAACGTTTGAAAGGCGTCCTCTGATCCGCTGCAGCCGCGAAATCTTCACTCAAGAGCAAATTCCTCCCGGAGCTGTCACATCTGATGCAAGTGATGCCGAATTGCTTAACGCCTCCGAAATCTACCTATTCACCGACAGCGACAAAAACCCCCCTTTCAGCATCAAGTGCCGCCTCATCCAATTTGTGAAAAGGTAAGAAGCATTTCTCCACCTGAACTACCCTTGCCCATGCCCTTGCCCTTGCCCTTGCCCTTGCCCGAATGTTTCTTAGTAAAAACCATTATAAATTAGTGTCTAAGATGGCTTTTACTTAAAATTCGGGCAAGGGCACGGGCAAGGGCAAGGGATTGCTTCAGGGAAAAAATTTTATTCTGTAAAGGACATGGCGGAGGAGAGGATGGCCTGCGAGGAACCTTGGGATGATCGAAATCGCCTTCGATCACGCGTCATCCCAAGTTTTTTCCATCACACGGATCGAACGTTTGTTTCGAGGAACTGTAATAGCGACCACCTCTTGAAGACCAAATGTCGTAAAAGCTTCTTTCAAAACCGACGTAGCAGCTTCAGTAGCATACCCATGCCCCCAAGCAGTTGAGGCAAGTCTCCATCCAATCTCAACGCAAGGGGTGAAGTGAGAGACAAAAGCTGGAACATTGAGACCGACAAAACCGATGCATTGAGATGTTTCTTTTACGACGCAAGCATACAACCCAAAACCGTGGGTTTTAAAATGGCGCCTAAACGTTTCTACTAAAGCCCTAGCCTCTTCAGTTAAGGGCTTTAACAAATGTTGCATCACCAACGGATCTTGATTGATCGCAACAAAAGGAGGGATGTCTCTGTCTTCCCATTCTCTTAATATGAGCCAATCGGTCTTTATTTTCATCCTATCCTTTAAAGTCGCTGGATCGTTTCAATCCAACCTTGCTGTTCCTGAGAAAGCTGAAGATGCTTTCTGTAATAGGTATCAGCTTTCCCTTCCAATTCACTATAGTCCGGTTCCACGACGCTATGAGTTTGGGCATATTCAAGAAAAAGACCTGTTTCCTCCTCCCTCCGATGAATGTCATTGAAACGCTGTGCTTCTTTTGAAGCTATAAAAAGGGCTGCTTCTTCTTCAGGTTGAAGGATTGTTTTATTCGACTTAACCATCAAAATACAATCGACCAGGTGTGAAGTTAATACGAGTCTTTTGATTTTTTCTAAGTTATAAGCTTTTATCGCTGGCAACGGACTATCAATCCCATCGATTTGACCATCCTGTATGGCTTTTGGCAAATCATGTAGAGAAATAGGAATAGGATGTGTACCCAAAGATTTAGCCACTTGAGCCCAAGCCTCTCCCTTCGGCATCCTTAATGCAAAATCTTCACTTTGGAACTGTTTTTCACCGATTTCGGCTAAATGTCTGGTTCGATGTAGATTACAGAAAGGATCGTAATGCCCAATTTTTCTGAAACAAGGTTGCAAAACTCTAGCCAAAAACTTGTATCCTCCACAACTCTGCGCAAATGCTCATAATCTTTGATCAAATAAGCTCTTATAAAGCATTAAATGGTTCGCCTAAGTCAGAAAACGAAAGAGTCGCTAGATCAAGATCTCTCTTTTGAAGGGCTGCCAGCTCTTCACCCTGCTTGTATAGTTTTCCCGCACACAACATTTACCTTCACATGAGGCAACTGCTCTTCAACTTTTTGTGCTAATAGGTTGGCGCTCTTTGTTGTCCAACTTGCTTCAGCAGATGGAATAGAAAACCTTAACGTAATCGACATCGAAACCCTTCTATTTAAAAATTTATACAAATTATAGCAGTTTTAACTATTTCAAACTGTCCATTCTTCTGCGAAGCGTTTTAAGAGCTCAAGCTATCGCGTGGAAAAATTTTGTTGGGATTTAGGATAAACAGCTTTAGAATTGTTCTTTATATTGGGAAAAATATGTCATTGAAATTCTTCAATTTGCTTTTAGTTATTACAACAGGCCTATTTGGAACACTTTACTCTGACCATTGGAAAAAGGACGACACTGACAAAAAGAAGAGGACTGCGATGACAAGGACGACGATGACAAAGAGGAAGAAAAACCTCGGAGAGCATTGCCAGCCCCCTTCCTTCTCCTCCATTTCCTTCCGGCGAATTTTCAAGGCTACCCATTAATCGGGGTTCCCCCAGATGACTCTGTCTATCCCCTGATGAAGATTATCTACAGCAAACCTTGCGGAGATCTGATCGAAGAAAGTCGGATCAAAGCATATGGCTGGGTGAATTTCTCAGCGAATCTCTATAACTGTAAATATTCCAACTCGCCGATGTCTTATTGGTTGGTGCCCAATAGTGCACAACTCGACCAATTTGTCTTAAGGGTAGAGCGTCAGGTTGATTCAGTCCAAACTACCCACATCGATGTAGGGTTCCGTTCCACCATTTTAGTAGGTATCGACTATCGGTACATGACGGGAGGTGGATGGACAAGCGATCAATTGCTTAAGCACAACTACCTTTACCGCTATGATTTCACTGAACAATACGTTGTTGTTACTTCCCTAAGGTATTTCAGGGGATGATTGTTCGTACAGGAAGGTGGATTGCCTGCCCGGACATCGAAACTCAGTTTGCACCTGACAACTATATGGGAAGCCACTGCATCCTTTTTACCTTTGACACCTACACACAGACAGGCGTAATGTTCACCGCCATGCTGAACAAATATTGGACTATTCAGGCCTGCGCCCATTCAGGAACAGATATGGCTCCCTGTATAAAAGGGGCTGTTTTAACCGGGGATGTTCGGCGGTCCGTCTAGTTTTCTTGTGATAATATGGACTCTATTTCTTGGTTTTAAACTCGATGAAATGACCGGTTTCGTCGTTTCCAACAGTATGGTCAGCGCTGATGATGATAACTTCAACTACCTCTGTAGGGAGCCTCCTTGGCAACATAAGTTTTCTGATGCTGTCCACACCAAAAACCCGAAAGCTATGCTATGTGGCAAAGAGATGCTGTTCTCAGCGGAACACCAAGCGCAGGTCCTGTCAGATCTTTTGGAGGAGGGGGAGGCGATTGGCCCCGATAGCACCCTGGCACATTCATGGAACTACGGAGTGGTAACAGGATGATGTTTAGGTTTTCAAAAAAATGCGACTTTGTCACTTTAATGAAAATGAGTATTGGAGAGATGTAAGCGGCGAGCGGTCAGATTTTGCAGGCTCTTATACCAGCTCATGCCTTCGGTTTGGATGCACAATTTTAATGACATTTTCCAAATACGACCAGAAATTGGCTATTACCTGAATTCGTGAACCTGCCTTTGACCTAGGAAGAAAAACAGGGACTCTTCATGGTTCCTCACTCGCTACTGCTACATTTAACGGGATGAACAGGCATATGCATCAACCTAGCATGTTGGTTGTAACATAAGAATAACAGGGTGAACAGGATGAACAAGATAAGCTCCGCCAACAAAAAAGCGTTTTAAAAATGAAATGAAGAATTGATTAGGTCTGGTATCTGTTACATTGGAGTCAAAAGCATTTTCTTTCTTGTTGCTTTTACCAATTTAGAATAGCACTAGGCCAAGTTTATCCTGTTCATCCTGTTCACCCTGTTAAATTTACAGGACGTTTTTCCATAGTTGATGCTTAACTTTTCCAGAAAGAGGTCTTCTTTTGTAATATTTAAATGAAAATTATTCTGAGTTTCTAGTTCTGCCAACTGCTGATCAATTGCTTTTAGATAAATTTCTAACCTTCCCTTGTTTAGCCTGCTCCAAACCTTTCATTAAAGATGGATGAGCTTTTGGGTTTTCATAGATCCAATGACCATTATTAGAAGCAGAGGAGGGTGTTGTAAAAACCACACTCGCCGCCGGGCGGTGTGGACGAAGAGCAAAGATAGACCCCCTTGACTGGAGTAGAGTATGGATCTAATCGGGCCACAGGGCGTGTAAAAAGTTGGAAAAATATCCTCCATTCCACCGTTGATATCCCGCCAACATAATTAGCGTTATATTGCTCGAGTTGTGCCGGTGAAAAAGTGTTTTTAGCCAAAATACAATCTTTGAAACCTGGAGCCATCTCCTCGATTTGGTCTTCAGATGTAGATCCGTTAGGAACATGGCAATAAGCCCAAGCGATCTTGTTTGCCTTTTGGTGCTCTCGAAGGGTCAAAAAGTGTTGGTTGCGTCACAATGATGAAGCTTCTTTTGGGATTCTTCCCTTCCGATACTTCCCTTTCAGAGGCCGTAATCTCTTTCAAAGTTCCCCCAAGATGAACCGTTCCAGCCCGACTACAAAGAGGGTCTTTCCAATATATTGGCTGCTTAAAGCCCAATCGAACTAAGATCCCCCGGGGGCCATAGCTAAAACGTCTAAATCTTTTCGCGATATCCGGAAGGGAATCGATCTCCCATGATGTTTAACAATGTTTTGGGCGAGATATCAAAAAGAACTGTTTTAGCAGAAGGTAATTGTTGGAAATGAGCACAGTTTTATTGACCATAACTTCTCCTCCCAAATTTTAAATGGTCCAAGAGCGCATTGGCCAAGTTTTGTGTCCCTTCCCCAGGCCATCCAACTCCATGTCCTAAAAGTGTTTAGAACAAGCCCAAAAGCCGATGATACAAGTTGTCAAGCGGCAAATTGACACTGCAGCAAGCCCCCCAAAAAGGCTCTGAGAACTTTTTCTTTAAAATACAACCGCGCTAGCCATTTCGCGCTTGGAAGGCCATAGAGGCCAAAACGGGCCATGACTAAAGGGTGACGAGGAAAATGAAGCGGAGCTAAAATGTCAGAGATCAACCCTTTCCATTGGTTGACAAAAGGTTGCATCAGCCTTTGATAAGCCTTTGCATCTACATGACTCCGTTTCTTCTATAGACCGTTTAAGAAAAGCTGTTTTTTGATTCAGAAAAGGGCCCGCTAAGGGGATAGCTGGGCTCTATCCACTTGAGCTTTAGGTCCAGCTCTCTCTAAGAGAAAGGGGAAGCTAAAGCCAGGCGGATGGATCGTCGAGCAAACATCATGGACAAACCCCGGAAAATACCCTGCCGAACGCACTCCCACCTCCGATTGTCTTTTTTGCTTCAATCAGCAAAACAGACTGCCCCATTTCTAGCTCGTGACAGCTGCCGACAAACCGTTTGGGCCAGAACCGACAAAGTACGATGCACAGTGGTTGTCGGTTCTGGCCCAAACGGTTTGTCGGCAGCTATCACACTTGCAGAAATGGGGCAGTCTGTTTTGCTGATTGAAGCAAAAAAGACAATCGGAGGTGGGATGCGTTCGGCAGAACTCACCATTCCGGGGTTTGTCCATGATGTTTGCTCGACGATCCATCCGCTGGCTTTAGCTTCCCCTTTCTTTAGAAAGCTGGACCTAAAGCTCAAGTGGATAGAGCCCACTATCCCCTTAGCGCACCCTTTCCTGAATCAAAAAACAGCTTTTCTTAAACGGTCTATAGAAGAAACGGTGGTCGGTGTAGATGCAAAGGCTTATCAAAGGCTGATGCAACCTTTTGTCAACCAATGGAAAGGGTTGATCTCTGACATTTTAGCTCCGCTTCATTTTCCTCGTCACCCTTTAGTCATGGCCCGTTTTGGCCTCTATGGCCTTCCAAGCGCCGAATGGTTGGCGCGGTTGTTGTTTAAAGAAGAAACCACTCAGAGCCTTTTTGCAGGGCTTGCTGCACATGCCAATTTGCCGCTTAATAAACTTGTCACATCGGCTTTTGGGCTTGTTCTTGGCTTTTTAGGACATGGAGTTGGATGGCCTCTCGTTGAAGGGGGCACACAAAACTTGGCCAATGCGCTCTTGGACCATTTTAAGAAGTTGGGAGGAGAAGTTATCGTCGATATGCCTATGGCTCATTTCCAACAATTACCTTCTGCTAAAACAGTTCTTTTTGATATCTCGCCCAAAACATTGTTAAACATCATGGGAGATCAATTCCCTTCCGGATATCGCAAAAGGTTAGAACGTTTTAGCTATGGCCCCGGGGTGTTTAAGATCGATTGGGCTTTAAGCAACCCAATTCCTTGGAAAGACCCTCTTTGTAGTCAGGCAGGAACGGTTCATCTTGGGGGAACTTTGAAAGAGATTGCCGCCTCTGAAAGGGAAGTATCGGAAGGGAAGAATCCCAAAAAGAGCTTCATCATTGTGACGCAACCAACACTTTTTGACCCTACGAGAGCACCAAAAGGCAAACAGATCGCTTGGGCTTATTGCCATGTTCCTAACGGATCTACAGTCGATATGACAAGCCAAATTGAAGACCAAATCGAGGAGATGGCTCCAGGGTTCAAAGATTGTATTTTGGCTAAAAACACCTTTTCACCGGCACAACTCGAGCAATATAACGCTAATTATGTTGGCGGGGACATCAACGGTGGAATGGAGGATATTTTTCAACTTTTTACACGCCCTGTGGCCCGATTAGATCCATACTCTACTCCGGTCAAGGGGGTCGATATCTTTGCTCTTCGTCCACACCGCCCGGCGGCGGCGTCCATGGGATGTGTGCGTTTTTACGCCGCCCTCTCTGCTTCTAATAATGGTCATTGGATCTATGAAAACCCAAAAGCTCATGCATCTTTAATGAAAGGTTTGGAGCAGGCTAAACAAGGGAAGGTTAAGAAAATTTCTCTAAAAGCAATTGATCAGCAGTTGGCAGAACTAGAAGACTCAGAATAATTTTCATTTAAATCTTTCAGAAGAAGAAGACCTCTTTCTGGAAAAGCTGAGCATCAACTATGGAAAAACATCCTGTAAATTTAACAGGGTGAACAGGATGAACAGGATAAACTTCGCCTAGTGCTATTCTAAATTGGTAAAAGCAACAAGAAGAAAATGCTTTGACTCCAATGTAACAGATACCAGACCTAATCAATTCTTCATTTCATTTTTACTAAAACAATCGCTTTTTTGTTGGCGGAGCTTATCTTGTTCATCCTGTTCACCCTGTTATTCTTATGTTACAACCAACATGTCTTAGGTTGATGCATATGCCTGTTCATCCCGTTAAATGTAGCGGTTAGTAGCGGGCGGTGAAGTCGGCGGCAACCATGAAGAGTCCTCTTTTTCTTCCTAGGTCAAAGGCAGGTTGGTTCCAATTGCGGTAATAGCCAATTTCTGGTCGTATTTGGAAAATGTCATTAAAATTGTGAGTCCAACCGAAGGCGTGACTGGTATAAGAGCCTGCAAAATCTGACCGCTCGCCGCTTACATCTCTCCAATACTCATTTCGTAAAGTGACAAAGTCGCATTTTGAAAGCATAAACATGGTGTAGTTTACCACTCCGTAGGTCCATGATGTGCCAGGGATATCGGGGCCAATGCCTCCCCCTCCTCCAAAAGATCTGACAGGACCTGCGCTTGGTGTTCCGCTGAGAACAGCATCTCTTTGCCACATGACATAGCTTTCGGTTTTGGTGTGGACAGCATCAGAAAACTTATGTTGCCAAGTACCTACGAGGTAGTTGAAGTTATCATGACCCATCGGCTGACCATACTGTTGGAAACGACGAAACTTGGCCCCGTTGATCGAGTTTAAAACCAAGTAAATAGAGTCCATATTATCACAAGAGACCCAACGGACCCCGAACATCCCGGTTAAAACAGCCCCTTTATACCAGGGAGCCATATCTGTTCCTGAATGGGCGCAGGCCTGAATAGTCCAATATTTGTTCAGCATGGCGGTGAACATTACGCCTGTCTGTGTGTAGGTGTCAAAGGTAAAAAGGATGGAGTGGCTTCCCATATAGTTGTCAGGTGCAAACTGAGTTTCGATGTCCGGGCAGGCAATCCACCTTCCTGTACGAACAATCATCCCCTGAAATACCTTAGGGAAGTACACATCAACGTATTGTTCAGTGAAATCATAGCCGTAGAGGTAGTTGTGCTTAAGCAATTGATCGCTTGTCCATCCACCTCCCGTCATGTACCGATAGTCGATACCTACTAAAATGGTGGAACGGAAGCCTACATCGATGTGGCTAGTTTGGACTGAATCAACCTGACGCTCTACCCTTAAGACAAATTGGTCGAGTTGTGCACTATTGGGCACCAACCAATAAGACATCGGCGAGTTGGAAGATTTACAGTTAGAGAGATTCGCTGAGAAATTCACCCAGCCATATGCTTTGATCCGACTTTCTTTGATCAGATCTCCGCAAGGTTTGCTGTAGATAATCTTCATCAGGGGATAGACAGAGTCATCTGGGGGAACCCCGATTAATGGGTAGCCTTGAAATTCGCCGGAAGGAAATGGAGGAGAAGGAAGGGGGCTGGCAATGCTCTCCGAGGTTTTTCTTCCTCTTTGTCATCGTCGTCCTTGTCATCGCAGTCCTCTTCTTTTTGTCACTGTCGTCCTTTTTGCAATCATCAGAGTAAAGTGTTCCAAATAGGCCTGTTGTAATAACTAAAAGCAAATTGAAGAATTTCAATGACATATTTTTCCCAATATAAAGAACAATTCTAAAGCTTGTTTATCCTAAATCCCAACAAAATTTTTCCACGCGATAGCGTTTAGCTCTTCAAACGCTTCGCAGAAGAATGGACAGTTTGAAATAGTTAAAACTGCTATAATTTGTATAAATTTTTAAATAGAAGGGTTTCGATGTCGATTACGTTAAGGTTTTCTATTCCATCTGCTGAAGCAAGTTGGACAACAAAGAGCGCCAACCTATTAGCACAAAAAGTTGAAGAGCAGTTGCCTCATGTGAAGGTAAATGTTGTGTGCGGGGGAAAACTATACAAGCAGGGTGAAGAGCTGGCAGCCCTTCAAAGAGAGATCTTGATCTAGCGACTCTTTCGTTTTCTGACTTAGGCGAACCATTTAATGCTTTATCAAGAGCTTATTTGATCAAAGATTATGAGCATTTGCGCAGAGTTGTGGAGGAAACAAGTTTTTGGCTAGAGTTTTGCAACCTTGTTTCAGAAAAATTGGGCATTACGATCCTTTCTGTAATCTACATCGGAACCAGACATTTAGCCGAAATCGGTGAAAAACAGTTCCAAAGTGAAGATTTTGCATTAAGGATGCCGAAGGGAGAGGCTTGGGCTCAAGTGGCTAAATCTTTGGGTACACATCCTATTCCTATTTCTCTACATGATTTGCCAAAAGCCATACAGGATGGTCAAATCGATGGGATTGATAGTCCGTTGCCAGCGATAAAAGCTTATAACTTAGAAAAAATCAAAAGACTCGTATTAACTTCACACCTGGTCGATTGTATTTTGATGGTTAAGTCGAATAAAACAATCCTTCAACCTGAAGAAGAAGCAGCCCTTTTTATAGCTTCAAAAAAGCACAGCGTTTCAATGACATTCATCGGAGGGAGGAGGAAACAGGTCTTTTTCTTGAATATGCCCAAACTCATAGCGTCGTGGAACCGGACTATAGTGAATTGGAAGGGAAAGCTGATACCTATTACAGAAAGCATCTTCAGCTTTCTCAGGAACAGCAAGGTTGGATTGAAACGATCCAGCGACTTTAAAGGATAGGATGAAAATAGAGACCGATCGGCTCATATTAAGAGAATGGGAAGACAGAGACATCCCTCCTTTTGTTGCGATCAATCAAGATCCGTTGGTGATGCAACATTTGTTAAAGCCCTTAACTGAAGAAGAGGCTAGGGCTTTAGTAGAAACGTTTAAGCGCCATTTTAAAACCCACGGTTTTGGGTTGTATGCTTGCGTCGTAAAAGAAACATCTCAATGCATCGGTTTTGTCGGTCTCAATGTTCCAGCTTTTGTCTCTCACTTCACCCCTTGCGTTGAGATTGGATGGAGACTTGCCTCAACTGCTTGGGGGCATGGGTATGCTACTGAAGCTGCTACGTCGGTTTTGAAAGAAGCTTTTACGACATTTGGTCTTCAAGAGGTGGTCGCTATTACAGTTCCTCGAAACAAACGTTCGATCCGTGTGATGGAAAAACTTGGGATGACGCGTGATCTAGAGGGCGATTTCGATCATCCCAAGGTTCCTGCAGGCCATCCTCTCCTCCGCCATGTCCTTTACAGAATAAAATTTTTTCCCTGAAGCAATCCCTCGCCCTTGCCCGTGCCCTTGCCCGAATTTTAAGTAAAAGCCATCTTAGACACTAATTTATAATGGTTTTTACTAAGAAACATTCGGGCAAGGGCAAGGGCAAGGGCAAGGGCATGGGCAAGGGTAGTTCAGGTGGAGAAATGCTTCTTACCTTTTCACAAATTGGATGAGGCGGCACTTGATGCTGAAAGGGGGGTTTTTGTCGCTGTCGGTGAATAGGTAGATTTCGGAGGCGTTAAGCAATTCGGCATCACTTGCATCAGATGTGACAGCTCCGGGAGGAATTTGCTCTTGAGTGAAGATTTCGCGGCTGCAGCGGATCAGAGGACGCCTTTCAAACGTTCCGAGATATTCAAAACGGGTGAAGTTGGTAGAGACCAAAAGATCGTACATCTTCGGAACATGGCTAGGAGTAAATAGGTGCCCTTCGTAGTAGAGGACATTTTTTGCAAATTGAGAGACTCGCGAAAGTATGGCAGTTTTATTGACAAAGTAGGAGGTGTCTAAAATGGCGAGTAAAAAGACTGTGTCTGCC
Source organism: Parachlamydiales bacterium (assembly GCA_963765145.1). Classification (GTDB taxonomy): domain Bacteria; phylum Chlamydiota; class Chlamydiia; order Chlamydiales; family JAJFMK01; genus JAGVKY01. Next base: position 4,042 of record CAVXVG010000024.1, on the reverse strand, counting down.
TGTGGAATAGACGATAAGAAGGCGCTATTTTCCATGTCTCCAGCAAGAAATTGAGCATTGGGGATCTGTTTTTCCTCTACCATTATATTTGCATTTTCAATGCACCTACGAGACAGATCAATGCCGGTGATCGAGCGTGCGCCTAAGGTTTGGCAGGCAAATAAGACAAACCCTTCATTGCATCCAAAATCCAACAACGATTTACCAACGATGTCTTTTTGGAGGAATCGGCTGGCCCGAACGTCTGCCTTATCCCGATCTTCTTCATAGGGCCGCTCTGTTGAGCCATAATTTGGGTTTTTCATCACCTGATTGGTGACCAGCTGTCTTTTAGCATCACAAACATAAAAATATTTGACGATGGTCTCTCCGATGGTTTCATCGTTATTTTCAAAGAACGAAGCTAAACGATAAGCAACACTGACAGGAGTATGCGAGGGAACCTCTGCAACCAATTTGTGCGCCGCAGAAATTTTTCCACCCAGAAATAAAATACCAAAAAAGAAAAGCTTTGCATTGCGTTGCGAATCTGAAAAAGGAATAAACCCCCAAACAATTCCTTGCGCCCCTTTTTGTACAAAGTGCCTCGAAAAAAAGGTGCCATTTTTTTCAATGTCTATTGAATTGGCCAACGTTATTAATGTTTCTTCTATTTTTTCCTTAGCATTCGGTGGAATCGGCGGAAACTTTTCTTCTCTATCTAAAAATGCCTTCTGGATGCCATCTTTTGGCGAAATTTTCAACGGGAAGTGTGTGAATGAGGGGGTAACGACTTTGCCGGACATTAAAGAAGGCAGGATAGCCAATTCCTCTGAACATTTGACTTTAAGTGGAAAGAGAAACGGATTGTCCTGTACTTTTTCGAGGCAGGTAGTAAGGGTTGTTTTCATTTCATCCCATCTTTTCATCATCATCCAACATTCGGCAATGTGAAAGGTGATAAATGGGTTTTCAGGCAACAAAACATGTGCAATGGAAAATGACAATAGGGCAGGCAAAGACCGTTTTTGAGCCTGTTGGCAAAAGCCCAGCCATAGATAAAAATCTCCATTTTGGGGGCATAGCAATGTTAACAGGCGAAAGGCCAGTTGCCCCTTCATAAAATCGTTTGCTAGGTAAAAGCTTTGCCCTGCGTAAAATAGATACTGAAGAAATTTGTAAGGAATGATTTCGTTTTGTTCGTCTTTTAAAAGCTGATCTAAAAGATCTCCATTCTCTAAAACCCATTGGTTAAATTCGATAGAGGCTTCAGGGTGCAGTTTCTTTAATTCTTCGCAGGTTAACTTGAATCCCCCAACGAGCTCTTCGATCAGTTCGGACATTTCTTGATGAATGTGCGGTGCTTCGTTTTGCAAAAGCTGCTCATTTGCTTGTTTAATCGATGTAGCAAGGGTGTTCCAAACGGTATCGAGCCATTCGACTGTTTCTTGATGAGCAAGAGCCACTAGACGTTCCTTAAGGTTTCATGTTCAAGCCATTCATTTCAAAATAACAGTTTAACTTCAAGCTGAATTGTGGGCGCTGTCTCCCGCAGTGACATCGTAGGTTGCGCCAGATACCATGTCTGCTGCATTAGAGGCCAGAAAAGTGACGACGGAGGCAACCGCTTCAGGCTGGATCCAAGGGACACTCAGAGGAGTTCTCCCTTGCAGGATTTTTTTAGCCTCGCCCTCTTCTTGTGATAGATCGACCTTTTTGTGGGCCTCATCTAAAACTTGTTCATACCGCTCTTTATGCCGGGTCAGCGGGGTGTCGATCAGTCCAGGAACGACCGCATTGACAGTAATACCATAGGGGCCAAGTTCCAATGCAGCTGACTTCATTAAACCGATAATGCCCCATTTGGAGGCCGAATAAGCCGACCCCTCTCTCATCCCATGCCTTCCTTGTGTTGAAGAGGTGACAATGATTTCCCTCCCCCTCTTTTTACAAGGAAAGGAGCAAAAACGCGGATTACATTGGCAGTACCCGTTAAATTGACATCGATTTGTGTATGCCAATCTTCATCTTCCATCTTTAAAAGAGAGGCAAAGCCTTGTACTCCGGCATTTGCAAAGAGGATATCGATACCTCCGAACACGTTTTCAATTTCACCAGCCGCCTTTTGAAGCGCTTTAAAATCGCGTTGATCGAGGACAATCGGATGAAAACGGGTGCCGGCCTGTTGGACAAGCCTACCGGTTTCTTCTAGCTCTTCTTTGTTTGATCCTTTCACTCCAAAACGGGGAGAGACAACCTTGCAAATGTCCATTCCGATGACATGAGCCCCTTCCTCTGCAAAAGCGATAGCTGTTGCTCGGCCAATGCCGCGCGCGGCACCTGTGATCACAGCTACTTTTCCTTCCAACCTTTTTTTCGACATAAGCTTTCCTCGATTTTAAATTTTGCATATAGCAAATCTGTAAAATAAAAAGGCGACCTCATTGAAAATGAGGCCGCCTTTTGTGAGAAAGCTAAGAAGCTAACTGACTAGAAAGCTAGATTGACAGCTACGTATGGTCCTTGAGCATTTAAATTGCTATAAAGATCCATAGTGTCGCCGGCGTATGCAACATCATAGCCTAAGATGTTGTCTATAACGTTGCTGTAATAGAGCATCTCATATCCAAACTCGACAGTGCCTGCGAGGCAGAAGCAATCAAAGCTGCTGCTAAATCCAAGTCTTGCATCAAAAGCAGGTGTAACTCTCCAGTAGGTGTCATTTTTGATTGACAACCCAAGAGGGCCTGTTCTAGTGGTAACATCATTAAGGCAGGCTTTAGTGTTGCTGGCCAATAATGCAGCTCTTGCGTTGGCTACAAATGTTAAGCTTCCATCACCGTGTGAAAAGAAGTCGTGTCTATAATCCACACCAAATTGTGGCCCAATACCCCAGAAACGGGAAGTGTTACGCAAGTTGTTTGAAACAAATGCAGCTCCATCATCGGTTGAGTAGGAACCTGTGCTCAAGTGGTCTTCTTTAAATTTGACATAGGCAAAGTGAAGCCCAACCAAAAAGGTCATGTTTTCGCCGCAGCAACCAGGGTGTATACGGTTAAAAGTGAAATCTCCGCCGAGAAATGATGTTGAAGCTATCTTGGACAACGCCATCAAATGGGGTGTCTTCGCCGCTTTGAGTGCCATCTCCAGGAAATCCTTTTGTTACCCATAATACAGGACCTGCAAAAGTGGTGGTGTGGCTAGATTGAAGCCATGTAAATCTCAAGTCGAGATCTGTTGGGCATTCTGGCATTAAGTAGGCAGCTTCTACACGGAACCCAGATTTAAAAGGTGGGTTGTTGATGTGTCTATTAGCAAGAGGATAGTGCTCGCCATCGAAAAATTGTCAGTTGCTGATAGAACGTAGTGAGGTTGATCCCATGTTGTTTGGAATATAAGGTATTCACCTCTTACCAAAAAACGGGGTTGATCTTCACAGCAGCAGCTGTCGTATGCATCATCGTATACATATTCGTTCGCTACTAGGGCTGTTGAACCCAAAACGAGCGATAATAAAAGAGAACGGTAGGACAAGGGTAAATTCCTTCTTTTTTTTAGGTTGAAAGGGTCCACATTACTCCGAAAGATAAAATGACGCAAGAGTTGACTGTAAATATTTCCCAAAAAAGGTTATAATATTTGGTTCTATGATGGGGTTATTACCTAAAAACTCAAAGGGTTGCCCGTTTTTGATCCTAGCGCCTATGGAAGGGGTGGGCGATCGGTGTTTTTGAAAAGCCATGGTTTCGATTGGGGGTTTTGATGAAGGCGTCCGAGATTTTCTCTGTGTCCCCACCAATGCCCATGTGAAAAGCCTGCTGTCCAGTATGAATCGGACTAAATTGCTCCAATCCCTCTTGCGGCCCAGCTGATGGGGTCTGATCCCGATTCAATGGCCGATATGGCACGAGAAATGGAAGCCAGAGGGGCAAAAAGGATCGATCTCAATTGTGGATGCCCTTCAAACACTGTGACAGGCAGAGGGGCAGGTTCAAGCCTCTTAAAAGATCCAAACCACCTGCATGAAATTGCTAAAAAGATGGTGCAGGCTGTTTCTGTGCCT